>CALRQJ020000001.1:0-487967 GCA_943370285.1 Methylophilus rhizosphaerae
CTATTTTATCACTACATGCTGTTCACATTCAATCCCTTCGGGATTGAGCTACCGTTTACCTTTTTTGAGTAGAACCAACCTATCTAAAATTACTTACAAAAGTATTTAAGCCCAATTTGTTTCTAATGTAAGATTTTTGCAATAAATTGATACCCTGACATTAAGTTTATACCAAATATTACTATAATGAAACATCTACTGACAACAATTTTATTATTTGTCACCTTACAGGTGAATTCACAAAACAGTAATCCACCATTACCTACCGAAGATTCGGTTTATGAGCTAATACAAGTAAATGAAAAGCCAAAATTTCCCGGTGGGGATTTAGCGATAATCAAATACTTAAATGAAAAAAAAGGTTATCCGGCAATGGCAAGAGAATTGGGGTTAGAAGGAACGATTATAATTTCCTTTATAATTGAGAAAAACGGTGATATCTCAAAAGTTGAAGCCATTCTTGATCAAACTGCAGATGGTGGATTAAAGGAAGCCGCTATAAAAGCCGTACAAAGTATGAATGACATGCGAGATAGATGGACTCCGGGAAAAATAAAAGGTGTTGCAGTAAGAACAAAATTTAAGGTACCACTAAGGTTTAAATTATCTTAATCATTTCCATTTATTGTAATGGCGTGATTTAATATCTATGGCTAGCATCAAAACCTATATTCATTTTATTGCAATGCAGAAACGGCATTATATTTCTATCAATCTGTTTTTATGGCTTTTCAGAGTCTCCTGGAAGGAATCTTGACAAGTATATTAGTGGTTCTATGAGCACCCTATTAAAAACCTTAGGGGTTGCCCTAACCCATATCATCTGTTTGCACGGCAAAACTTTTCATGTTATGCATATTCAATCCCTCCGGGATTAACCTACCGGTGGTCTATTGCTTCCCAAGCCCAAAAGGGTTGAATTCGAATAACCATCGGCAGAGCAGGTGATACAACATCAATACAACTTAATTTCAAAGCAAGAGGGGTTGAACTAAACTCCTCTTCGCCCCTACTTTGCTACGGTTATCCCCATTCAATAGCAAAAAAGCCCCAACCCTTTGCAGAATGGTTGATTTCCCTATCTTTGCGCCGCCGTAAGGTAAGGGTATGCGGAGTGAGTAATGGTGTGACTGTCCTTATCTAACCCGGCAAGCTATGAGAGTCTGATACTACATATTGCCCCAACTAGCCTATTTGGCAGTTTAACCTTCACCGAAGGGGCAGTTAGCTGTTCAAAAAAGTACCAACCGTACAAGTGAGTGACACAACGATGTTGAACAGCTATACAAAGCAGGTAAACAAATTAATCGTAATAATTTTTCAAACAACAAAAACAGGAGGCAAAGGCCATCCTATTATAAGTCAAAAAACAAAAAACAATGGCTGATTTACGTTTTCAACGCAACTTCGGTATTGCCGCTCACATTGATGCCGGCAAAACCACAACCACAGAGCGTATCTTACGCTACACCGGTATGATTCACAAAATTGGTGAAGTACACGACGGTGCTGCTACTACCGACTGGATGGAGCAGGAAAAAGAACGTGGTATTACCATTACATCTGCTGCTGTTAGCTGTCAGTGGAATTTTCCTACTGTTTTAGGTAAGGCTACGCCTGATACTAAAAAGTACTACTTCAACATTATCGACACTCCGGGCCACGTAGATTTTACCGTAGAGGTAGAACGTTCTATGAGGGTTTTGGATGGTTTGATTGCGTTGTTTAGTGCAGTTGATGGTGTTGAACCGCAGTCTGAAACCGTATGGCGTCAGGCTAACCGTTACAAAGTACCTCGTATTGGTTTTGTAAACAAGATGGACCGTGCCGGTGCCGATTTCTTGATGGTGGTACAGCAGGTAAAAGAAATGTTGGGTGCTAAAGCCGTTCCGTTACAATTACCAATCGGTGCCGAAGACAACTTTACCGGTGTGGTAGATTTGATTAAAATGAAAGGCATTATCTGGCATATGGAAACAGAAGGTATGACCTTTGATGAAATTCCTGTGCCTGAGGATATGGTTGAAGATGTAAACTTCTGGAGACAGAACTTGATTGAAGCCGTAGCTGAATACGATGATAATTTGATGGAGAAATTCTTCGAAGATCCAAATACCATCACTGAGGCCGAAGTTCACGAAGCAATCCGTAAGGCTTGTATCGACTTGAGCATTGTTCCTATGATGTGTGGTTCTTCTTTCAAGAACAAAGGTGTACAAACTGCATTGGATGCGGTTTGCCGTTACCTTCCTTCTCCTGTAGATATTGAAGATACAGTAGGTACAGACCCAGATACAGGTGCTGAAATTACTCGTAAGCCAGATGCTAAAGAACCATTTGCGGCATTGGCTTTCAAAATTATGACTGACCCATTTGTAGGTCGTTTAGCATTCTTCAGGTGCTATTCTGGTCACTTAGATGCCGGTTCTTATGTATTGAACGTAAGAAGTGGTAAAAAAGAGCGTATCAGCCGTATTATGAAGATGTTTGCCAACAAGCAAAACCCAATCGACTTCATCGAAGCTGGTGATATTGCTGCGGCAGTAGGTTTCAAAGAAATCAAAACCGGTGATACGTTGTGCGACGAAAACCATCCTATCACCTTAGAGAACATGTTCATTCCTGAGCCTGTAATCGCTATTGCTGTTGAGCCTAAAACACAGGCCGACGTTGATAAAATGGGTATGGCTATTGCTAAGTTGGTAGAAGAAGATCCAACCTTACGTGTAAATACAGATGAAGATACTGGCCAAACCATTTTACGTGGTATGGGTGAATTACACCTTGAAATCATCATTGACCGTATGCGTCGTGAGTTTAAGGTAGAAGTAAACCAAGGTGCACCACAGGTAGCTTACAAAGAGGCTTTCCAAGCTACTGTTGAGCACCGTGAAGTGTTGAAGAAGCAAACGGGTGGTCGTGGTAAATTTGCCGATATTCAGTTCTCTATTGGTCCTGCCGATGCAGAATGGTTAGCAGCAAACGAAGGCAAGCACTTCCAGTTTGTAAACGACATCTTTGGTGGATCTATTCCTAGAGAATTTGTACCTGCTATTCAGAAAGGTTTCGAAACTTCTATGACTACAGGTGTATTGGCCGGTTATCCGGTTAATAACATGAAGATTCGTGTATTTGACGGTAGCTACCACGATGTGGATTCTGATGCGATGAGTTTTGAATTGTGTGCTAAATCCGGTTTCCGTGAAGCTGGCCGCAAAGCAAAACCAGTATTGTTAGAGCCGATTATGAAGGTAGAAGTATTGACACCGGATCAGTACATGGGTGATGTAACAGGTGACTTAAACCGTCGTCGTGGTATGATGGAAGGTATGGATAGCCGTGCTAATTTGCAGGTGATCAAATCTAAAGTTCCATTAAGCGAAATGTTTGGTTATGTAACCCAGTTACGTTCATTGAGTAGCGGTCGTGCCACTTCAACTATGGAGTTCAGTCACTACAACCCTGCTCCAAACAACATTGCTGAAGAAGTAATGGCAAAAAACAAAGGCAAATTAAAGTCTGACGACTAATTGATTTGTTGATGGATATAGTAAAGCCCCGTTCTGCAAAGAGCGGGGCTTTTGTTTTGGCATATAGCTGTAAACGATAAAGCTTATAAATGAATATTTTACCCTTTACAAGTAGTTATCGTTGCGAAAGCTATAAAACAAAACAGCCACTTCAAATGAAGTGGCTGTTGATGTATTAAATAGTGTGTTACGATTAGAATACGTTATAAGCAAAACTTACATAGTACAATCCACCAACCTCTGGGTTACCAAAGGCGTTAAAGAAGTACTTGTTCATGATGTTAGAACCACCAATTTTAAGAATGCTACGCTTCTCTGGAAACTTCATGCTGATTTGAGCATCTAATGTGCCAAATGCAGGTGTTGTACCACTTACAAAAGTGCTTTCATAGTTAACCATATCTTGCCATCTGTACAATACATTAAAGCCATAACGCTTAGCAATATTGTCGTTTCTTAAACCAATATTGTAACGGCTTTCAGGAGCATTAAAGAAAGTTACCAAACCTGCCGGTACATTCTTTAATTTATCAGAAGCATAGTTACCGCTTAATACAAAGCTCTTAGGCAATAAATATTCAAAGCCAATACCAAAACCTTGTGCATCTACTGCTGTAGTGGTGGTAACAGGCATGCTATACACTTGTCTGGTATTACCGCTCAATAATGCTAATGGAGCAGGTACACCAGGAGGTAAAGGTTGTCTTGCTTGAATTACGATTTGAGTACCAATAAAGTTCTCGTAATTACTAGTATAGTAGTAGGCATCAATTAATAATTTCTTAGCAATAATGCCTTTGTAGCCTACTTCATAGCTTTTTACACTTTCAGGCTTAAATTCGGGCACTTTGTATGGCGTTAACAAACCTGCAGTTGCACCTAATGCAGCAGGAATATTACCACCATTACCAACTAATGCTGTTTGGAAAGCAGCACCAAACTGTGCTACGTTAGCTTGTGTGTAAATTGGATTACCTGCAAAATTGTATTTGGCAGTAGCCCATGGTAAACCACCGATCAATCGAGCAGATCCAGCATTCAAATCAATAAATTGATTTTGTGTAGATGGAATACGGAAACCTGTTTGATAAGAAGCACGGAAATTATTGTCTTCAGCAATTTTAACTACAGCAGATACTCTTGGTGTAAAGCGACCTTTAAAGTTCTCATTCTTGTCATAACGACCAGAAGCAGTCAACTTCAACACATCTTTGAATAGTTTCTTTTGAACTTGCATGAATCCACCAACTTCGTTGATTTTGATACGGCCATTGGCATCATCAAATAAAGTACCTTGAGAATTCAAAGAGAATTGTCTTACCATAGCACCAACTTGTAAGTCAACTACGTTGTCTAACAAACGGCTGAAATTGTAAGTACCTTCTGCAACATATAAGTCTGATTTATCTAAGAACAAACCACCCTGTGGAATTGGCTTAGCTCTTAAATTATTGTAAGCAGCCTTAAAGCCATCAGAACCTGGTAATAAACGACCGGCATCAGCATTGCCTCTAGCAATACCATGTGCAGCATCAATTGAAGCACCGCCAGATCTTGCAGCTACAAATGCACCAACATATTGTGGGAACCAAGTTGTACTAGGCTTCCAACTTTCATTCATCAACTGACTTAAAACAGTTGCGTTGTAAGATTCACCGGCATTTTCTTGCGTGGTGTACAATCTTACGTTGAAATCTTTACCCTTTACATTGAATTGGTACTGACCCAATTTTACATCTTTTAAAGAGTAACGGTCACTACCTGTATATACAGTTGTACCAATACCCCAATAAGCCTGGAAAGATGCTTCTATATTTTCAGTGATTTTATAAAAGGCCCCACCGGTTAACTTTACGTTGTAAGTATTATAATCAACCACATCTTTTTCTAAATAACCTGTTCTTGATACTACTTGGTTAGCAGGAATCAAACCAATGGCTGCACCAGGTAAAACACCTGCTGTAATCATAGCTTGAGCGACAGCAGTCATGTTGGCATTGATTTCATCACCATAACTATTTACACCATCATAAGAAGGATTGCTACGGTCTCCTGCAATAGTTTTAGAACCATTTCTATCGTAGTTACGATAGTCTTGTGCCTGCCAATCACGGGCTTGGATAAACTGACCGGTTACTTTGAAAGCAAATTTTTCACTTACTTTTTTACCCCAACGGAAATTCCAGTCGAAGTAAGGTGAAGTATTACGCTGACGCTTATCGGTATGCATAATACCCTGCTTTACTTGCCAGCTTAATCCCTGATTTTTGAAAGGATTCTTACTAGTAATCAACATAGTACCATTCATACCACCTGCACCATATAATGCAGAAGATGCACCCGGCAATAATTCAATGTTATCCACGTCTAATTCAGTAATACCAATAATATTACCAACAGCGAAGTTTAAACCAGGAGCCTGATTATCCATACCATCAATGTATTGGTTAAATCTAAGGCTACCAGAACCGTTAAAACCACGGGTACTTACTGTTTTGAAAGTTAAGGAAGACACTGTCATGTCAACACCTTTCAAGTTGGCAATTGCCTCATAGTAACTTGGGGCTGCTGCAGTACGAATGGCCTGAGAACTCAAACGTTCGATAGATACCGGAGATTCCAAAATTCTTTCCGGAACCCTTGATGCAGATACGACCACATCTTCTCCTAAAGCAACACTTGGAACAAAACTTACCGAAATAGCTTTAGCAGCATCGGTAACGCTAACCTCTTGAGAGGCAAAGCCAATGGAAGAAATAACTAAAGTGAATGGCAATTTCTGATTTGTAGTCAGTTTAAAATTACCCTTGTCGTCTGTAAATGTACCTGAACTAGTTCCCTTGATGGTAACAGAAACTGCAGAGATTACATCTTTCGTCTTACTGTTCATTACATTACCGCTGATGGTAACCGATTGCTGCGCATTAGCTGCTAAAGATAGCAGGGAGGATACGATAAGCAATGCCCAATAGCTGTAGCTTTTTCTCATAATAGCAAGTTTTAGAATTGAATTGTCAGCAAAATAGCAATTGTTATTTTTCTGTAAAAATTTAATTTGTCCACAAATAAACGAATCGTGTTGGGAAAATAAAAACCTTTCTGCTTAAAGCTTCATTAAGGTTGGTAAATTTGCGTCATGTCAACTTATAATTTTCCTCAACAAACAGCATTCTACAGCGGTAAAGTAAGAGATGTATATACCATAAACAACGAATGGTTGGTAATGATTGCCAGCAATCGTATTTCTGCTTTTGATGTTATACTTCCCAAGCCGATACCATTTAAAGGACAAGTTTTAAATCAGGTTGCTGCATACATGCTTAAAGCAACATCAGATATTTGCCCCAATTGGTTGGTTAAAACCCCTGCTCCAAATGTTGCAGTGGGTAAAAAATGTGTTCCGTTTAAAGTTGAAATGGTAGTTAGGGGAAATCTTACCGGCCATGCTTGGAGAACTTATCATAGTGGTTTGAGGGTGTTATGTGGCGTACCCCTTCCAGAAGGGATGAAAGAGAACGACTACTTCCCCACCCCAATTATTACCCCAAGTACCAAGGCCGAGATTGGGCATGATGAAGATATCTCAAAGGAAGATATTATTGCTAAAGGCATTGTTAGCGCTGCTGATTATGCGGTATTAGAACAGTATGCATTGGCATTATTTGCCCGTGGCAAAGCTTTGGCTGCAGCAAGAGGATTAATATTAGTTGACACTAAGTATGAGTTTGGAAAAACAGGTGATACCATTTATTTGATGGATGAAATTCATACACCTGACTCGTCTCGCTATTTTTATGCCGATGGTTTTGAACAACGTCAAGCTAAAGGCGAAGCACAAAAACAGTTGAGTAAAGAATTTGTAAGAGAATGGTTGATTGCCAATGACTTTATGGGAAAAGAAGGGCAAACCATACCGACTATGAGTGACGAATGGATTGATACTATTTCTAAACGCTATATTGAATTATACGAACAATTGATTGGTGAACCATTTAAACCCGAAGACTGGAGCGAAGAACAGACTTACGAGAGCATTATTGGTGCACTTCAAAGTATTCATGCCACTTTGTAATCTTTACGGTGTGAGTTTTTCTAACACATAAAATACTGCCGGGCAGAAAGTTGAATTCTTGAGCGTAATCTGTGGTCTTTTCAGTAATACATCTTCATCTGTGTATGGAAAACGATGACAGTCTGATGGTCGTTGGTCGTAGATACTGCAAAAATTGTCTGCTCCTAAAAAAGGACATGGAGAAGATTTGGTAACATAATCTCCATCATTGTCTAAACTCAAATAGGTTTCAATAAACACACTTTCTTTCAATTTTAAATGTTTACTGATACGTTTAATGTCGGGTGTTTTAAACCTTGGAGAAAAATTTTTACAACAAGCAGCACAATCCAAACAATCAATCTTACTAAATGCTTCTTCATGCAGTTCTGGTAATTGCTTTAAGACTTTATTTTTATCTGCCCGCTGCAAAAATTGTTTATACTTTTTTTGATTTTGAGCCGATTGTTTTTCCCACTGCACAAGATTAACTGCTGACATACCACTCTTATATTTTGATAAAATAAAATTAATTCAGAATTTGTTACTTTGTAGCATTCAAAGATACATGGAAGCAATTAGGGAACAGTGGTTAATACTTATTTCTACACCTATTTATATCATCATCATTGGTATAGAATTAATATTGTCACATCTTTCGCATCGCAAAGTATACAGTTTTAAAGACACCATTACCAACGTTTACTTGATGGTTTTGAATGGTGGGCTCGATCTATTATTCAGGGTTTTTTCATTAGCTATACTCAATTTTTTTTATAGCAAAGGATGGGTTACTTGGCAAGAAGGATTGTTGTATTGGATAGCATTATTATTAGCGGAAGATTTCATGTACTATTGGCTTCACCGATTCGACCATCAGATTAGATTGTTTTGGGCGGTTCATGTTACGCATCATTCTTCGCAACACATGAATTTTACGGTGGGTTTCCGCTCTTCAGTATTTCAACCTTTGTACCGATTTATTTATTTTATTCCGTTGGCATGTGTTGGTTTTAAACCCATTGATATTGCATTTATTTATTCAGCCACCCAAATTTGGGGCATTTTTGTGCATACTGAATTAATTCATAAAATGGGATGGTTAGAATATATTTTAGTTACACCATCACATCACAGAGTACATCATGCTTCTAACCCAAAATATCTCGATAAAAACATGGGCATGTTTTTGATTGTGTGGGATAAACTCTTTGGCACATTTCAACCTGAATTGCCAGCAACTACTTACCAACCTGTAAAATACGGCTTAACTAAAAACTTAGAAAACCCTAATGCATTTTCCATCATTTTTCATGAATGGATACAAATAACGAAAGATGTTTTTCAGCCGAACATTAGTTTCAAACAAAGAATGAATTATTTATTTGGTCCACCGGGGTATAGTCACGATGGCAGTAGATTAACGAGTGAACAATTGAGAACAAAAGAAAATGCAGCACAGTAAACTGTGCTGCATTGATAAAGTATTAGAAGCGGTTACTAATTACGCTTTCTTTACGTTAACCGCATTGGGTCCTTTTCTTCCTTCCTGAACTTCAAATTCTACAATGTCACCTTCTTGCACCTGATCAATCAGGCCGCTGACATGTACGAAAGTTTCTTTTCCGGAATCATTGTGTTTGATAAAGCCAAATCCTTTTTCTGTATTAAAGAACTTAACTGTACCCTGTGTTTTGTTGTCCATGATCGTATTTTTTGAATAAGGCAGTAAAGGTAGGTTTAAATAACAACAATATGCGATAAAGGCGGTTTTATTGAAGCATTTAACCCAATTTGGCTAATTTTTATACCAAAAACCAAACAATTCCATCAGCCACGCAATACCAAGGTGTACAATAATGCCTCCAATAATAGATTGAGAATAGTACGCCACAACACCTAAAATCAATCCACCAAAGAAAGAAGAAAAACATTCTGCCGGCGGTTTACCAAAGTGAATGGTACAATAAAAAGCAGCCATGGGTATAATGGCGTCTTTACCTACCATTTGAATGAGGCCAATCACTAATAATCCTCTGAAAAAGGCTTCAACTGCAATGAAATTGATGGAATAACTTGTTTCAAAAAATGCGATATTTTTCCATTTGTTGCCACCGGCATTTAGTGCATGGTGAAGTTTTGGATAAACAGACTGAAAAGACGCTTGTTGTGCTGCCATCCAAACCAAGGGTATCATGATTGCCAATAATAGAAAGTAGGCGTTATAGTTGATGCCACCACCACTTAGTTGCCAACCCATTTTATGAGTAGGTTGTTGAATCATCCACAATATAAAAACAGGACTAAATAGTAGCACACTTCGCACTATATATTCTGCCATGATGGAGTAATGCGGAATATCGTTTGCTGTATAATTTTCTTCTATATAAATCCTATGCCCATAAAAGTATTGTTGAAACGCAAAGACTAACGGAGCACCAATAATAATGGACAGAAATAGTGGCTGCTTGAATACCTCAAAGTTTCCTGACAGCACTGACTTCAATAAATAACAACCAACAAACACCAACACATACAATAACAATTGAACGAAAAACATGCCTGCTTGTCGTCTGTATTTGGTGTACAAAATAGTTTCTCCGCCCCAGTAATAATTCCAACAAAACAAAATACCTAAGAACAATACCACCAATATCAAGTACAACCAATCAACATCTTGACTAAAAAATTGAAATAATTGTTGAATGATTTTTTTCATGGTTAATATTCCATTTTACGCAAACTAGGTGCTTTAAACCAAGTTGCCACTACAACTAAAATAGTCATGCAGCCGCCAAAAACTACAGATGGCACAACGCCAAACATCTTTGCTGCTAATCCACTTTCAAATTGTCCTAATTCATTACTGCTATTGATAAACATAGAATTCACACTCATTACCCTGCCCCGCATATGATCAGGGGTTTTCAGTTGCAAAATGGTTCCTCTTACCACCACACTTACACCATCTAATGCACCACTAATCAACAATGCCGCAAATGATAACCAGAATATCTTTGACAAAGCAAACACCAAAATACAAATACCAAAAGCGGCTACTGCCAATAACAGTGTACGGCCTTGATGACGCTTCAATGGTCTTAAGGTGAGGAAAATTACAATTAAAATAGCACCAATATCAGCAGCAGCATTCAACCATCCAAAACCTATTGGCCCAACATTCAAAATATCTTTTGCATACACAGGAACCATTGCAACAGCACCACCAAAAAGTACAGCAAATAAATCTAGCGATAAAGCTCCTAATACTTCTTTAGTTTTCACCACAAATCGCAAACCTTCTTTCACACTTTCCCAAGTGGGTTTCTCTCCTATTGCTTGTATTGGCGGTTTGGGTTTTAGCTGATACATAAAACCAAAGCCTATTGCTACCATTGAAGCAACTACAATTAATGTTCCGAAGATGCCTAATCCGGCAATCAAAAATCCTGCAATAGCATGGCCAATTACAGACGCTGTTAACCAACTGCCTTGGTTCCAGGTAGTAGCGTTTTGTAATAAATCTTTCGGTACAATACTACCAACCATTGCACCAAAATTAGGGCCGGTAAATGCTCTGATGATGCCGGTAAAAAATATAACAACATAAATTCCTCTTGTAATCCAGACATTCGTGAAATCAGACGGTATCCAATTACTCGACAATAATAAAAGCAATACCACACAACAGAAATACAAAGACACACAAGTCAGTAAGAGTTTTCGTTTTTCGCTATTGTCAATAACATGACCGGCATACAAAGACGTTGAAACAGCAGGTATTACTTCGGCTAGGCCGATAAGTCCAATCGCAAAAGGTTCATTGGTTAATTCGTACACCCACCAACCCACCAATGTACCCATCATTCTTAATCCCATGATGAATACAAAACGTCCCATCATCAAATGACGATACTCTACAATTTTTATAGCAGCAAATGGCGAATGCGGTGTTGTTGAAGACATGGGATGTGAAATATTTGACGTTGAACCCATTAACAGGGAAACAAGCCACCTGTTCGGTGCAAAGAAACTTATTTCTTCTTGAGTTTGTTCAGGAGTTCTTTTTTCTGCTTGTCTGTCATTTTTTTAGGCTGTACTACTTTATTGAGTTGATAGCCGATGGCAATGCGGAAATTTCTTGTTCTGGTAGAGTTGAAACTTTCTAAACTAAAATTACTGCCATAAGTGAAAGAAGTGAATTGCTGTACCCTAAAAGGATCTATAATATTGAAACTAACCGATAAACGTTTGTTGAAAAATTTTCGTTGTACGCCAAGATTCATTGTCAAGTTACTACGGCTTCTACCCTGTGGGTCGGCAAAGCTGCTGTAACGGGCATTACCTTCTAATGTAGTTAAACTATTAGGTGTAAAATTATAGTTGAGACTAGTATAAAAACTACTACCATCTCTGTACTTGTACAATAATTTTTCTGCTTCGCCGTATTGATTGAAAGTATAGCCTGCACTGGCATTCATCCGGAACTTTTTACTGAATGTATATCCGCCGAAAATACTGGCTTCATACTCTTGTCTATCGCTGATATTTTGCCAAGTCACTTGTGTTTTACCGGCCTCAACCAAAGTACGAATGGTGTTGAATACGTTTTTCACTTTGTTATATCCTACGGATGTATTGATATAATATTTACCTCTTGAAAAACTCACATTCCAATCAAAATTATCTGCCAATTGTGGCGCTAAGAGTGGATTACCAAATCGAATATTATAAGGATCGTTGTAATCAATAGCGGGATTTAACTCTCCAATGCCCGGCCTGCGTATTGTTGCCCGATAAACCAAAGCTGTATTAAATTGCCTAGTAAATTCTTTTCTAATGTTGATGGTTGGTAACATATTCCAATAATCATTTGTAGTATTTGCTGCATTGGATTTTACAAATTCAAAATCAAAATTGGTATGTTCTGCTTGCACACTTGCAGTGATACGCCATTGTTTGGGCAGAGTATAGTTAATACCTGCTCTAACAGTTGCAATGCTTTGATGAAAATAAAAATCGGTACTTAGTAAATCGTTGTAAATAAGTGAATCTGTAGCCGATTGTAAAAATCGAGTATCTAAAATATTGTGATAGTTATTTCTGCTGAATACAGCACCTGTGGTAAAACTTGCGCCTTTCCACTTTAATGGTTTATCATAATTCACTCTTAATGTCAATGCATTGCTTGTATTGTTGATGGCTTGTGTTTGTGTAGAATCAATGCCGGTTGGATTAAAATCGGGATTCAGAAACTGTTGAAAAAAATCTCTTCCATTATCATTTTTCCCAATGTTGGCTGCACCGATAATTTGTAATCGCTCCGCAGGATTTTTTCCCTTATGTGCATACGTAACAGTAAGCCCATGGTTGTAACCGGTACCATCAGTGGCATTTTCTCTTGTGCTTAAACGGTAAATTTGATTGAACCGATTAAAGTTGGTGTATTGCGTTTCACTGAGGTTATCGAAAAAATTCAAATTGCCTTGATAAACCGTACTTAAATTATTTCGTTTGTTAAACTCATAATCCATCTGCATTCGCAGATTGGGCCGCAAATTTTTATTGCTAAAATTGCCATCTGTATGAAAGCGGTTGGTAGAATCTTTATAAATATTTTCTCTACGAGAATAACTGTTGCCTTGTAACTGACTAGCGCCTAATCCAATGGTAGAGGATAAAGACAACTTTTTGTTGCGATATGAAACATTGGTTGAGAGATTGCCCTCACCTCTTGTACCGGCACTCAAATTAACCCTACCTACCCAACCAATTTTCCCTTTTTTGGTTACAATATTGATGACACCACCTGCTTCTGATGCATACTGCGGTGGCGGATTCATCATCAACTCAATTTTTTCAATACTACCACCGGGCATACTCTCCAACAAATCAGCTAATTGCTGAGCTGTTAAATCAGTCGGTTTATCATCAATCAAAATTTTGGGTTCTTTGCCTTTGAGCAAAATTTTTCCGTTGGGGTCACTATTAATCAATGGCATATTTTTCAAAATCTCAGCCGTAGTAGAACCACTGCTTAAAGCACTTTCACCAACGTTGTATGTAATATTGCCATCTTTACTTTCGATGAGTGGTTTTTCGGTGTACACAATCACATCAGTTAAAGCATTATCACTTTTACCCAATTTCACATCACCCAAATTAAAATCAAATCTTTCAGTTCGTAGATTAATACTATCAATTACCATAGTAGCATAACCAATAGCAGTAATGGTGAGCCTGTACATTGCAAATGGTAGTTTATCGATTTCAAAACTGCCATTTTTATCAGCAATCGTTTGACGCTTTAAAGTACTGTCGTCCATTCTACTTGCGGTAATTGTTGCAAACGCTACTGCTTTAGTATTTTGTGCATCTACAATGCTACCTACAATCAATCCCACAGATACATTCTTTTGCTGTGCCAACAGATAACTGGTGCAAAACAAAAAGAAAGTGGTGAGTAGAATTTTCAATGTGGTTATACTTTTTTGGCTGGTTTAAAAGGCATCATGAAGCCAATACCAATAAGGCTTTTCAACTGTGTACGAGCAGCATTTTTATTAGGACCGAAGATACGAACATCATCATCATACACCACATCCAATGCATAAGTGGCCGACAAATACTTGTTAATTTTACAACTGAATAAATTTGTCATGTAGACATCGATATTCTGTGGTTTGTTCTTGTAATTACTAAACATATCTAACCTAGAGCGGTAGGTTACATTTTTGGCAATCATATTATTGTAATTAATTGAAACAAAAGCACCCAATTCATTAATAGAATTTTTGCCAATAGGTACACCATAAGAACCTTTTTCAGATAAAAATTTGTTAGCCACAATCACCCAACGAGACGTTAAAGGTGATATGAACATCGAAAACTTTTGATTGGGTTTATAATCAAAACCTGCAGATAACAAAATATAAGCCGGCGATAAAAAAGTTGAACTGAACGATGCATTAGACCCGGCACCGGTGTAACCATCAAAAAATTGTGACCTAAAATTAAACAATCCGGTTGCGTACCATTTGTTGTTGATGTCGTAACCATATTTGCTTAAGTAATCAAAACGATCGTCATTTTTTCGACTACCTAAACTGGTAGATTGTATATAGCCAAAATTGAGGTCAAAGCTATTATCCCAAGTATGCTTTTTATGGCGATGAAAAATATAGTAGTTGACGTAAGCATTGATCGACATAGAAAAATCATCGCCACCCGCTGCCCAATTGCTTAAAGAGCCTTGGGCCAGATTTAAGCTCAATAAACCACCTCTCTTCCAGCGCCAGGTAGATGTATCTGCTTCTTTTTTAATACTGCGACCAGTTTCCTTTCGCAAAGTACTAACAGTAATATCTTGTGCTTGAACGGTCATGTATACTACCGATAAACACAATAAAAGGATGAATCCTCTCATGTTATTTGTTTTACGGCAGCAAAAATAATGTTTCAACATCTTCAACAAACAGATTTGACCCTACCACTTATCAATTAACAGCAATTTAAGCCTCCTTTTGCAGTTTGACTGGTTGGGTGTATTTTCGCAACCGCTTACCTAAGCACAAGTAAACAAATTGAAATTTCTAAACCATAAATCTTATTCTCATGGCGTATGATGTTGTTGTAGTGGGCAGTGGCCCCGGCGGTTATCCTGCTGCTATCCGTGCTTCACAATTAGGCTTTAAAGTGGCTGTAATTGAAAAAGAAAGTTTGGGTGGTATTTGCTTAAACTGGGGATGTATTCCAACCAAAGCATTACTAAAAAGTGCTCAAGTATATGAATATATGAAACATAGTGCCGATTATGGCATTAATGCTAGCGGTGTTCAGCACGACTTTGGTGCAGTGATCAAACGTAGCCGTGGTGTAGCTGATAAGATGAGTAAAGGCGTTACCTTCTTGATGAAGAAAAATAAGATTGATGTGATTATGGGCTATGGCAAAATCAAAGCCAAGGGCCAAGTAGAAGTTACTGCAGCTGATGGCAGCAAACAAATCATCGAATCGAAATACATTGTAATTGCTACAGGCGGCCGCAGCCGTGAATTGCCAAATCTTAAACAAGATGGCAAAAAAGTTTTAGGCTATAGAGAAGCAATGGTATTACCCGAACAACCAAAAAGCATGATTATAGTAGGCAGTGGCGCTATAGGCGTTGAATTTGCTTATGTATATGCTAGTATGGGTACCAAAGTGACTATCGTTGAATTTATGCCTCGAATTGTTCCGGTTGAAGATGAAGACATTAGCAAAGAATTAGAAAAACAATACAAAAAACAAGGCATTGATATTATGACCAATGCTTCTGTAGAAAGTGTTGATACAAGTGGTGCCGGTGTTAAAGCGCTAGTTAAAAAACAAGATGGCAGCACAGTTGTATTAGAAGCTGATGTTGTGTTGAGTGCTGTAGGGGTTGTAGCCAACATTGAAAATATTGGTTTAGAAGAAACCGGTATCAAATTCGAAAAAGGAAAAGTCATAGTAGACAAATACCAACAAACATCTGTTGCCGGTATTTATGCTATTGGTGATTGTACACCCGGACAAGCTTTAGCACACGTTGCGGCAAAAGAAGGTATTAATGCAGCCGAGCACATGGCCTATAACGAAAAGAAACACCATCATTTACCTGAAGCAATCGATTACAACAATATTCCTGGTTGTACGTATTGTACACCGGAAATTGCTAGTGTTGGTTATACCGAAAAAGCGGCTAAAGAAGCCGGCTACGAAGTAAAAGTGGGTAAGTTTCCTTTTATGGCAAGCGGTAAAGCAAGTGCTGCAGGTGCAACTGAAGGTTTTGTAAAAGTAATTTACGATGCTAAGTATGGTGAATTTTTAGGTTGCCATATGATTGGTGCTAATGTAACTGAAATGATTGCAGAAGTATCTGTGGCTCGTCGCTTAGAAACCACTGCACATGAAATATTGAATGCCATTCACCCTCACCCAACTATGAGTGAAGGTATTAAAGAAGCTACTGCTGCTGCCTACGGCGAAGCGATAGATATTTAATTGATCTGGATAAACTTTGAAACAGCCCCGCTTTAAAAAGTGGGGCTGTTTTGTTTATTACAGTTACAACAAAGCCCTCAAACTTGCTCTGCCAATATGTATGGTTCTTGTTTCGCCGGGTTTGCGGCCTTCGTATTGAAAATTCAATTCCAAATTATTGCCTAAGCGTTTGGTGAAATCAATATTCCACAAATAGTTTTTACCGGGCAACAAAGCGTCTAACATAATGTAGCTGATGGTACTGTTAGCCAAACCATTATAGGTGATATTACTAAACGTAAACTTGCCATTAATACTAGTATTATTTACAGCATTGTATTTCATTTCAATATTGATGGAATGTGCCGTTGCCTTTTCGCCACCTAATGCTACACTATTAGTTTTTTGATTGTATTGATAACCGCTTGTTAATCGCCAAGTAGTTCCTTTAATATAAGACAATTTTGGTTCTGTAATAACGGATTCAATTTGGTAATTGCGATTGGCAAAACTTGGTGTGGTTAGTTGATTATTAGATAGCTTTTGCAGCAACTCAAAAGTAAACTGTCTGGTGATGTTCCACCTGCCTCTCACTAACCAATCATTCAATTGGCGACTCTCAAAACCATAAGTCAATATGGCTTTATTAAAGTTGATGGCATTGGTAATATCAATGCCCCACTTGCTGCTAAACCGGTTAAACGACAAGGTATTGGTAATGATATTATTGAGTGCAATCAAAGCCGTATCAGCAATACCACCTTTAAATGGATTGAACTCTGGTTTGCCATCGGCCAATACTTTTTTTCCGGTTTGATAGGATGATTGAACATTAAATCGGGTAATGATATTTCTAAATTTTTTATTATTAATAGATGTAGCAATTGCCCGAGGATTTAATGTTAGACTATAGTTAAACTGATTGTAATTGGCTTTAATAAATTCATTTGTTGGTGTATAGACCCTAATATATTTTGCTTGGTCGGGATATAGTGCAATTTCAAACTCATTTAACTGCGGAATTCCATCTGCATTGTAATCATTCCAAGCATATTCTCCCCTACCTGCCGGCACTTCAATGTATGAAAAATCTCGGCGCTGTTCTTGGCCTGCCCCAAGTTCGTACAACACATTTCCTGTCAACAATCCTTTCCATTCGTTAATAGTGTATTCAATTCTACCCAGTAAACTATTATCTGCTCTTTGATTACCGATGGCATTAAATACTTTCAATTCTCGATAGGTGGTATTGATGCGTAGTTGGTGCTTTCGGTTTTCTAATAACTCTATTTGAAGATTGTAATTTTGGCTTCTATCTGTTGATACCAAAGCTTTGCCTAATGGCAATTTATCGCTACGGGTAAACCAAGTAAATGCCCAACGATTATTTTTGGCTTGATTCGATTTAACATAGGCCGAAATATTTTCAAACGAGAAACTAATTGGTGTAATGGTGTCTGTTACCGTATACTGTTGTTCATTATGTTCTAACTGATAATTGGCGCCAATAGTATAATTATTCCATTGTTTGAGTTGTTTGCTGATATCAATGGTTGGCCGAAGAAAAAACCCTTTGTTGTTCCTATTCGTAACACTTGATAGATTAAATACATTTTTCAACTGCCAACCTTTACTATTTTGTTGATGCGTAATCGTATGCCTGCTACCATTAAAATCATCGCTGCGTATGTATCCTGCAAATTGATAAGCAATGCTATTTTTACTGTTATCAGATAATTCCAATTGAACAGTAGGCAAATTTTCGGTAGCTGCTTCGGGTAAAAAATCTAGTCCCCAATCTCTGTAAAACTCAACCGCACGTAACCGTTCTAATGCTTTGAATTTACGATCTACTATTTCATAGCCCAATGTTGTAGCTAGTTGCAATTTCTTTTTGGTATGCAAAATTGTTGTATGATCAAAACTGATTTTTGCAGCAATGCCATTGTCATTCGATTTGTCTTTGGTAGAGAAGGAATTAACATTATAATTACTCAAAGCCACTTCTGCCTTAATATTGGTTTTATCGTTTGGTCGATAAGTAAATCCGCTAGTTATTAGTTGTTGCTTTTTGGGTGTTACCAAATAAGCAGCAGGTTCATAATTACCTTGTGGCTTACCACCAATTGGAGCAATCCATTGAAATACTTTTCCATTCGCTCCATTGAAGAATGGAATGTAGTTACCTCTACCATCACCTACTTCAATAAAACCAAGACTGTATTTGGCACTATCGGGATGAGTTGAATAGACATAAATAGAATCGCTGCCGCCGGGAAAAATGGCGAATCGCTTAGCATATAAAATTTTACCGGTTGAAAAAGTGTCTAAAGAAGCCACCGGGAAAAAAGCATTTTGAATACTATCACCCAACTGATTAAGAAATTGTTTTTGCTTATCGTCTAACGATTGATTGATGGGAGAATTTTTAGCATCAGCGTTACTATAGGCTGCTACAAACACATCTAATTGTTTATTGATAGTGGTTTGATTATTGACATACAATAAAGAATTGAGGTAATTTCTATCTGCATATTCAAACTCAACTTGAATTCTTTTATCCTTAGTAATCATCCGTCTTGGCGTAAAACTTATTTCTGCAGTGTTGTAATTAATCACATAATCTTGGTCTTCGCCACGTTGCAATAATTCACCATCTATAAACACTCTTTCTGTATTGGCCAATACAATAAAAAATAATTCATTATTTGCACCTCTTAATCGATAAGGGCCTTGGTTTCCTTCTTGCCCTTGAAAAATATTTCGGGTGAATTTACCTTTTGCAATAGCCCCTGCAATAGTTGTTTTTGCATGAGCCGATTTACTAATTTTATTTTGTGTGGTGTAGGAAATTCCTTGCAAACGTTTATAAAAATTGAGGAAATAAGCTTGATTCTGTCGCAAGTCAATATCACCCAAATTCAACTCCCAACCCTTCTTTTTAAACTGTAACCATACCCTATCAAACTCATTCAATTGTTGTGTAGTTCCATCCGGTTGTATAGGAATATTATTATCAGTAATGGCAGCAGCAATTTCAATACTATCGCCAATAAATCCGTTTAATTGTAAATTGAATTGTGAGTTAACCACTACATCTTGATTGTTACCAAAACTTAAAGCCCGGCCAAAACTTCCGTTGTAATTAATTCCTCCAAAATCAAACACATTTCCTGAAGTAGCGGTTTGATTGTTTCTGTTGAATACAAATGGTTGTGCAATAAAATTGTTCATTACACTATCATAAGTAAAACGTTTGGCAACCGCATTTAACCGATAGGGAAAAGTTCTGTACCTGACTTCCACACTATCCCTGTTGAATGGCTTCAACCATTTTAACGTACCATTAATATGATCGATAAAAAAATAGCTGGAATCTACACCCACCATGCTAAAAGTGTTGGGTACCAAACTCAAACTATCTATTTGAACAATACCGTTTGCTGCAATCTTCTTTTTCTTGAGATTAGATTGAATTGGCTGCCCGATAGCATCTACTAATCCTAACCAAAAAAGGATTACAAAAAAGATATATAGCCGATGTAGTGACAGCGTAAAGCGTTTTATTTCATCCTAAAAATAAAGGAGATGCAGTTCTAAGACATAAAAAAATGCAGACGGGCTGCCTGCATTTTAAAATCATTAACATTGGAACAATCATTTAACTAAAACCGAACGATATCGCCAAAGAAAATAGCATTCATAAATAGTTTAGAAGTGCCATACCAAAATGCTCTGAAATTGAGATTATCAACCTGAGAAATGATGCGTCCACGACCAATTTGATCAATATTTACAACTGCTGAATTTTTAATCAACGCTTTATGTCCTCGGTACAAATAACCGCTTTGTAATGGATCGGCGGTGTACATTACCGGGGAATCGTAAGGATTATTGTTTTGATCCATAAACAAACTATTGCTTTTGAATACAGATACAGTTGAAGTTGTATAGCCATAACACAACGGATGTGTTAAGTCTAACGTAGCTTCGAATAAACTTCCGGTTAAGTCTTTAGCTCTTTGTTCATCTGAACGTAAGTAATAAGGTAGTTGCTGTGTTGAATCTCTTTTTGAATTGTCTTCTTTAAACAACACTTTAGTAAAACCATTGCTGCTCAAAAATTTAACAGCATCTTCTGTGGCAATTAAAGTACCACCACCACTAATCCAGGTTCTTAATTTTTCTTGAGCATTTTTATCCAATGTATTATAACTGCCTGATGGCATAATAATAACATTGTAACGACCGGGGTTAATCGCATTAAATCTTTCCACATCAACAATACTTACCGGCATAGCAAATTTTTGATCTAACAAATGCCAAATTTCTCCCACATCAGTTGCAGATGTACCCGTACCACCAAACATCATAATTTTAGGTTGTTTTACATTGGTGAAACTTCCGCTTCCCAAATCAATACCTTTAGCAGATAAACCCGTTTGCATGCTATACACATCAACACCGACAGCAATAGCAGCGTCTCTAATGATGCGATATAATTCATCAATAGGTTTAGATTGTTGCTTAACAGGTATTAAAATTGCACCATAAGTAAATGCTTTATTTCCTTCGTTGGTAACGCCATCTAATTTTTGAGTGGCCACTTTAGCATTAATGCCTTTTTGTTGTAATTGAAACAATAAAGCTGGTGCATTAAAATCTTCCCAACCAAATACATAAGCATAGCTACTCATGCCACCTTTTATTCCACCACTAGGTCTAATTATTTGATTCACTTTATCACCTATTACATCGGCAGGAAAGGTTGATACAGCAGCATGGGGCAAACCAAAAGCCAGAGGCATTGTCCATGCGGTAACATCATAAAATAAACTGTCTTTATAATCGAAGGTTTTTTCAAAAATAGCTTTGATGAGTTTGCTTTGATGTTGCTCAAACGGAATAACAAATGCTTTTCCAGCCTCAAATTGTTGTCCACCTAAGGTTGCCGTTTTTTTCACTTCAAATATTTCGATTTTGTGACGCATCAACATTTCTACAAAACGATTGGTCTTTACAACATCATGTTTATCTCCAAACACATATGCCTTGATAGGCGATGCTGCCGCATCTTTTGCAGCTTGCTGATAAAATTCTTTTTGCCAGTTGAGTAAATCTTTACGCAGGTTTTTAACAGCTTCTAAAGTAGAAAGTGTAGTTGTAAATTGATTGCGAATGGTAAATGGGAAAGTCAATAATCCATTTTCGGTTTCTTGTGCATGACCACGGCTACTGGCTTGTTCAAACAATATACCAATTCCGCCATTAATGTCGGGATAGGTTGAACCTTTGCCATAATAAAAATCATCATACCCTTCTTTGGTAAAATATAACGAGCCAATGCTATCTAAAAACTTAGCATGAAAATTTCCAATAGCACCGGTGAGTTGTTGGTTTTTTTCCGGTGTATTGGGGTTTACTCTTGATGGTACACCGGGCTGAAAAAAGAATGATGCATTACTGCCCATTTCATGATGATCGGTTAAAACATTCGGTTTCCAATTTTGAAAAACGGTTAGTCTATTCTGACTTTCTACATGCTCTGCAGGCAACCAATCACGGTTCAAATCAAACCAATAATGATTAAACCTTCCACCCGGCCACACTTCATTAAACTCTCTGGCATTAGGATCGGCAACCATGGTTTTACTCTTGTGCATATTTGCCCAAGAAGCGAAACGATTTAATCCATCCGGATTAAAAGATGGATCTAACAAAATGACCGTATTGTCTAACAATTTATCTACTTCGGGTCCTTGCGCAGCAGCCAAATAATAAGCAGCCAATAACGATGCATTAGCACCACTACTTTCGTTGCCATGAATGCTATAACCCATCCACAAAACAGCCGGCATATTGTCTGCATTGACAGTAGCTGATTGTTTAGGGTCAGACAATTTCAAGTGTTCTTGTCGAATGCTTTCTAATCTTTTATGATTGTTTACCGAAGTAATGATTAAGACCATTTGTGGTCTTCCTTCGTAACTAAAGCCGGTTGGCTGTAATAGTATCCGGTCAGATGCAGCATCTACTGCTTTCATATAATTCACCAACCGATCATGGGTAACATGCCACTCACCTACTTCATGGTAAATAACAGATTTGGGGGTTGGGATATCAGGATTGTAACTGACATTTTTGGGTAAATAATAAGACAAATCCTGAGCTGCTATTTCAACAGCAATAAATAGCGATAAAAACAGGCATAGCTTTCTCATGCAATAACGTTTTGGTGCATGGAAGATACAGAAATTGTAAAGGGAGCAAATACAAATAGGTAAGTGTCTATTTTTTATAGATGGAATAAAAAACAGCCCATCGTAAAACGATGAACTGTTAGCAGTATATCTGTCAGTAGATTATAGATACATTTCTGTTCTCAATTCCAACACTCTTTTGTCTTCCATGTATTCATCAAACGTACAAAGCCTATCAATAATGCCTTTAGGCGTTAGCTCAATAATACGATTAGCAACAGTTTGCATAAACGTATGGTCATGAGAGGTAAGTAATACAATACCCGGGAAGGTATTACAACCTTCGTTGAAGCTTTGAATACTTTCCAAATCAAGGTGATTGGTGGGTTGGTCTAATACAATACAGTTAGGGTTTTGCAACATCATACGGCTAACCATACAACGTACTTTTTCTCCTCCACTTAATACGTTGGTACGTTTAGAAATATCATCGCCACTAAACAACATCTTTCCAAAAAAGCCACGTAAAAATGGTTCATCTGCATCGGTAACATGAGCTGGTACAAACTGACGTAACCAATCTAACAGCGGTTCTCCGCCTACGAAAAACTCGTTGTGCTCAACAGGTAAATAAGCTTTGGTAATCGTTGTTCCCCATTCAAATTTTCCACCGTCTGCGGTAGCATTATCATTGATGATTTCAAAAAAACTTGTTACCGCTAAAGGGTCTTTACTTAAGAAAGCAATTTTATCGCCTTTGTTAACGCTGAAACTTACTTTATCAAATAATTTACGACCATCAACAGACTTGGCTAAATTTTCAACATTTAAAATCTGGTTGCCCACTTCACGCAATGGTTGAAAAATGATACCCGGATATTTACGATTAGATGGTTCAATTTCTTCTATCGTTAATTTTTCTAATGCTTTTTTACGAGAAGTAGCTTGCTTACTTTTAGAGGCATTGGCAGAGAATCGGGCAATGAAATCTAATAATGCCTGACGCTTATCTTCATTCTTTTTATTCTTATCGTTGATTTGACGAGCCATTAATTGAGAAGACTCGTACCAGAAGGTATAGTTACCGCTGAATACTTTAATTTTTTGACGATCTACATCTGCTACGTGTGTACATACTTGGTCTAAAAAGTGACGGTCGTGGCTCACTACCAAAACAATATTTTCATAATCAGCTAAGAAATTTTCTAACCAACCAATGGTTTCAATATCTAAACCGTTGGTAGGTTCGTCCAATAATAAAATATCTGGATTCCCAAAAAGAGCCTGTGCCAATAATACCCTCAATTTTAAATTGGAAGGAATATCTTTCATCAAGCTTTGATGAAACTCTTCTTTGATACCCAAACTGCTTAACAAGGTAGCAGCATCGCTTTCTGCTGTATAGCCGCCCATTTCACCAAACTCACCTTCTAATTCACTGGCCTTCATGTAATCTTCTTCCGTTGCATCGGGATTCATGTAAATGGCATCTTTTGCCAACATTACTTCCATCATGTGTTTATGCCCCATCAACACCGTGTTTAAAACGGTTTGGTCATCAAACTCAAATTGGTTTTGTTTCAGCACCGCCATTCTTTCACCTTTGCCCATTTCTACTGAACCTTTAGTAGGTTCAATTTCACCACTTAATATTTTGAGGAAAGTAGATTTACCGGCACCATTGGCACCAATTACACCATAACAATTACCCTTTATAAAGTTGATATTAACTTCATCGAACAACACCCTTTTACCAAAACTGAGGGTAATATTTCTTGCACTTAACATGTTATTAATCGAATTTACGAGTTGAAAAACCGCTACTTTACCGTAACGGGCCGCAAAAGTAATGCATTTGGGCCTGAAAAGCGAAAGCCACCCGTTAAGGATGGCTTTACGCTCAAAATTCAATTATTCAAAAGTTTACCAAGAAATCTTTACGGTATTGTTTCTTCTGTCTACATCTGCTAATCTAAGCGATGGGTCAATAATCACTTCAGCAATATCTAATGGTTTGCCTGCAATTTTAAAGGTATAAGTGGGGTGTGTCCAACGCCATTCGTCATGAACCACTCTTCTAGTGGTATCTTCTACAGGCTTTTCGCCGTACATTAAATCCAACGGTATATAATGTAGCTCTTGTCTGCCATCTCTATACTTTACCAATACATCTATAGGCATTGGCATTTTTCCATTACGTTTAACAGTGATGCTAGCTGAATCGCCTAGTTGCTCAATTTGTCCGGAGAAAGTATAATCAATTGTTTTGGTGGTGTACACAAAATATTCTTTGTACCAATCCAACTCCATGCCGCTTAATTTTTCTGCTATGCGAATAAAGTCGTTAGGATTCGGATGCTTAAATTTCCATTGGTTGTAATATTCCAGCAAAATCGCATCTCTCACTTTATCACCCACAATATAACCTAGCTGTTCAATAAACACACAGCCTTTAGCATAACTGCCACGGCCAAAAGCATAGTTCGTATTAAAATGATCTGAATGTGTACTCAGCGGTTCTTCTCTTCCACTTTTGGCCAAGTCGTAATACGCATCATAATCATCATCGTACCAAAAGTTCGGTTTGTTGCGTAGTATAGCCAACACCCGACTTTCGCCATAACTCGTAAATCCTTCATCCATCCAAGAATATAAACTTTCGTTGGTGCCCAACATCATTTGATACCAACTGTGCATCCATTCGTGAATGGCTGTTCCGATACTGGCATTTTTAATCAATGTTGCCATGGGGTATTCCATACCACCATCACCACCTTGTATGAACGTATAATTTTTGTAAGGATAAGCACCAAAATGTTTTGCTATTAACGGGTAGGCCAACTCCACCGTATCGGCTAGTTTTTGCCAACGGGCTTCTACAGAATCTACTTTTTTGTGGACGATGTACACTAACGGACCATTCTTAATTTGGCGTTTAATCATTTTGTAGGTAGGGTCTGCTGCCCAAACAAAATCATGCACATTAGGTGCATTAAATTTCCATGTTAATGTATTGCCGGTTGGCTGGTTTACTTTAACGCCTGCTGCTTCATACCCAAAACCAATTTGACTGGCATTTTGCAATGTGCCGGTGGCGGCAATCATGTAACTTTTATCGATAGTGATGTTGACATCATAATCTCCCCAAACGCCATAAAATTCTCTGGCAATGTAGGGATTGGCATTCCAACCTTGGTAATCGTATTCCACCATTTTAGGATACCACTGACTCATGCTAAAGCGAATCCCTTCGGCATTATCTCTTCCACTTCTACGAATTTGCTTGGGCACTTGGGCTTCAAAATTTACCACCAATTGTGTTTTGCTATTGGGCAAAATAGGTTTGTCTAAATTTACTTCCAAAATGGTCTCATGTAATTTCAACTGCTGTACCTTACCATTAATCAAAACGGCTGTTACATTTTGATAACCAATTTCATCGGGCTTTAAGTTGTAAATGCGGTCTTTCACCCTACTATCCCAATCGTATTGCGGTTCACCTTTTCTATTATAACCAATTAATATCTGTCCTAATTCACGGCTTCTAACATCCATGCTACTGTTGGGCTGAAATGCATTCCAATAAGTATGGAAAAAAATTCGAGTTAATGTGTCAGGAGAATTATTGATGTACTCAATTTTTTCGCTTCCGCTGAAACGGTTGGTCATCACATCCATATTAACATCAATCTGGTATTTGATGCGTTGCTGCCAACGATTGGGTTGAGCAGTAGCTGTAAATACCATACTACCAATTAAAAGAAATAAAACAAAAAACTGCTTCTTCATATGTTATTCATTTTGTATTCAGCGATATCAAGATGGCAACATCGTTGCGACGCTCCGTTCATCGGCATCGCATTATGGTGCCTTTTTATGAGTGTAAAACAAACATCAAGCCATTTTACCTTCCACTACAATTACAATTTCTCCTTTTACTGTTTTAGCTTTAAAATGAGCAGCCACTTCTTGTAACGTACCCCGAAAATTTTCTTCAAACAATTTAGTCAGTTCTCGGGTAACACTGCATTGTCGTTCGGCGCCAAAATACACTGCTAATTCTTCTAACGTTTTTACCAACCGCATCGGACTTTCGTACAACACAATGGTCCGTTCTTCTGTTGCCAATTGTTTAAGTTTGGTTTGTCGTCCTTTTTTCAAAGGCAAAAAACCTTCAAATACAAAACTGTTGGTTGGCAATCCACTGTTTACCAATGCAGGAACAAATGCAGTAGCGCCGGGCAAACATTCTACTTTAATATTATGCTTGATACACTCCCTCACCAATAAAAAAGCAGGATCGCTAATGCCCGGTGTCCCTGCATCGGTAATCAAAGCAAAGGTTTTACCTGCTTGCATTTGATCGGCCAAATGCTGCACAATTTTATGTTCGTTGTGTTGATGGTAAGGCGATAATGGTTTTGAGATATGATAATGCGATAACAGTTTAGATGAGGTTCTGGTGTCTTCACACAAAATCACATCTACTTGTTGCAATATTTCTACAGCACGAAAAGTAAAATCTTTTAAATTACCAATTGGTGTTGGAACGATATAAAGCATCGGCTAATTAGTTCACCATTTCTATTTCGTAAAATTCCATTACCGGATTTGCCAAGAGTTTTTTACTGGCTTCATCAGCCATTTGTCGGGCCGCTGCTTCTGTTTCAGCTTCAATGTCTAAGGTGATATGTTTACCTACTCGTACATCCTGAATACCGGTTAAGCCTAAGTTACCCAAACCACCCATTACAGCTTTACCTTGTGGGTCTAATAAATCTTTCAACGGCATTACTTTAATCTGTACGTGGTATAGCATGATGCGTAAATTTAAGGAATTTAATCGTGTTGTTTAAAAGCCAAAGATAAGGCTACGTAAGCCAAAAAACCAACCGGCACAGCTAACCAACCGGCAAAAAGGGCTGTACCACCTGCAGCGATCGCTATCAAAATAAAGGGCATCATTTTTTTAACACTAATCCCTTTAAACTTTAACGCCAACATGGGCAGTGTAGAGACCATCAGGTAGCTAATAAAAATAATCACCCCATACCAAAACCATTTATTTACCAATAAAGCAGCAATGGTAGTGCTATCGTTATGCCAATAAATTAATGGAAATGCTGCAATTAACAATCCTGCAGCCGGAATGGGCACTCCTTTAAAACCATACGATTGTTCGGTATCAATATTGAACCGAGCCAAACGGTAAGCCCCGGCACAAGGAATAATGAATGCAGGTAATAACCAAAGTATGTTGGTGTCTAAACCAGATGGTTCACCTGTAAAGCTCAATCGGAGAAATTGGAACACAATCATACCAGGTGCCACACCAAAACTAACTACATCGGCTAAGCTGTCAAGTTGCTTACCCATCTCTGAACTTGCTTTCAGCAATCTTGCTACAAAACCATCGAAAAAATCGATGACAGCAGCAATAGCTATAAATAGACTGGCTAGGAAAATTTGCTCGGGGAATTGAACCAAATTTGCACCGTTTTCATCGGTCAGCAAAATCACATTAGATTGAAGCGTGACAACAATAGCCATGCAACCGAAAAAAAGGTTAAGTAGGGTGAAGATGTTGGGGAGTTGTTTTAGCATAAGTCCATAGTCCATGGTCAATAGACCATGGTATTTATTTGGTTAAAGATTTAATTAATGCTTGAATCATTTTTACGATTGTTGCAACCATTTGATAAAGTTGGTTGAATTTTTAATCTTGTATATAATTTCTTCTTTTTGCAAGAAATAGGCAACCAACAACTTCTAAAGCCGATCTATTCGAAATTCTCAAAAAACTTATGAACTCAGTATTTGACAAACCGGTAGAACCTTCAACAATATTCAAAGAAACCGAATCAGCCGCTCTTTTAATTTGGCTAGATAGGGAATATAATTCATGCTTCGGAAATGTGAGTGCTACCTTATCCACTTCATCCGCCAATTCTAAAGTGCTTGCCAAACCTTTAAATTTTCAAACTTAAAAGGCATAATTGACACTTACATTTAGATGTGAAGAAATATTATCATCCCAACTATGGACCATGGACTATTGACCATGGACTTCAATTTTTTACTTCCCCTTCATCAATCCCTCTATCTCCTCGACCGTAATCGGAATGGTTTTCATTAAATCGATATTGCCGTTCTTGGTAATCCAAAAATTGTTTTCGATGCGGATGCCCATTTGTTCTTCTTCAATATAAATGCCCGGCTCTACTGTAAATACCATGCCTGGTTTAATGGGTGCAGTTCTAGTTCCCAAATCATGTACATCAATGCCTAAATGGTGACTAATACCATGGTATAAATACTTTCGATAAGCTCTGTTGTCTTTGTCTTCATTCTTCACATCCGCTTTAGATATCAATCCAATTTTGATAAACTGATGAGTAGCTTCATCACCTACTTTCTCAGTATAATCAAGAATAGAAATACCAGGCTTTAAAATACTTTTTGCATAATTGTGTAAATGCAAACAAGCATTGTATACTTCTTTCTGACGTTTACTGAACTTACCATTCACCGGCACAGTACGGGTTAAATCGGCACAATAATTTCCGTATTCGGCTCCAAAATCCATCAATAATAATTCGCCGTCTTTACACTCTTGATTATTGCTGACATAGTGCAATGTTCTAGCCCTATCGCCACTTGCAATGATACTTCCGTATGCTTCTCCTGTAGCTCGGTTACTTAAAAAATGATGGATGATTGCTGCATGCACTTCATATTCCATCACACCCGGTTTAATGAATGTTAGAATTCGTCTGAATGCCCCTTCAGTGATGTCAATAGCAGTTTGCATCACTTCAATTTCTTCTTTTGATTTGATGGCCCGCAATTCTTTCATCAGTTTAGCAGCACGATGGTATTGGTGCAGTGGATATCGACTTTGCATGTCTTCAATAAATCGATATTCTCTACTGCGTATAAACGATGCTTTACGATCGTTCTCATTGCTATCTAAATAAATACTGTCTGCTAAATGGATCCAAGGTTGCAACAAAGCATCAATACTATCTAACCACACTATTGTTTTAATCCCGGAAACAGCAGTTGCTTCATTGGCTCTTAATCGTTTACCATCCCACTTTTCTTTCAACTCATTGGGTCTAACTAAAACCAATACTTCTCGATATTTTGGATCCGGATTATCCGGGAATAAAATCACCATACTATCTTCTTGCTCTACGCCACTTAACCAATATAAATCACTGTTTTGTTTAAACCCGTGAATAGCATCTCCATTAGATGGAAATTCATCGTTACTTACAAAAATGGCGATACTATTGGGCACCATTGCTTTAACAAAACGCTTACGATTGTTAATGAAAATAGCAGGGTTGAGTGGAAGGTATTTCATACAGTTCATTTTTTGCTTCGGCAAGATAGGTCATAAAAATAAAAAGCCGCCCCGGAAATGCATTTCGGGACGGCGCTTCAATTGAATATTTTACAATTCTACTACTTCAATTTTCTTTTTGTATTTCTTCGCATCAAAAACGAAAGATGCATCGTTTAAGTTAGCGCTGTTGTTGATGTTGGTAAGATTAAAACTGATGGTATTTTGACCTTTATCTAAAATGATAGCCTTGGTAATCATATTCTTTGCCTTATCAATAAACACATTTACTTTCTGGAAATTTTTACGTCTATCGGTTGGTACCATTTCTATTTGATGAAAACTGCCGGCAGATGAAATTAACTTGTAATTAAAATCTTTGTCGTAAAAATTAGTGAGCAATTTAGCCGGACTAAGCGTTTTGGTATCATTATCTACAGAAGAAACGGTTACCTCATTGCCGCCGTCATAATTCCATGATTTTTGACCATCACAAAAAATCTCTGTTGTGCCTTGTTTGATGTAATATTTCTGTCCTTTAATAGAGATTTTACCGTTTACATTGCTGTTTACTTTACCAGAACGGGTTTTAGAAATGTAGCCAAAGTCGGCAACAATACCTTTATAGGTTTTAATCTTAGCACTAACAGCATCTAATATTTTCTTAGCGTTAGCATCGATTTGAGCATTTGTGGTACAAACCATCGCTAACATCACTATTACCAAACTATAGAATTTCTTCATTTTTCTTCTTTTAAGGATGCAAATTTAGGCTTTGAGACCAGTTTATGTACCGTTTGTTTAAAACAAGGAGTTGTTAAAGTCATAATTACAATAAGGATGCCATGATTTTATGGTTGTTTTGCTTCACCATCTCCTACCGGATATAAAGGTCGAGTATCGGAACAATAAGAGACGAGGCTACGCTCAATGGTTTTCCCTTTAGACAAAAATTTTACTTGAGCATTATCTGGTAGCGTAAAATAAATTTTAGCATAAGCGGCGATTTCTTTTTTCAAAACACCATCTACATAAATATCAAAATAGTACCCGGAATAATTGATGATCTGTTTGCTACAGTAAACAGTTTTAACTGATTTTCTTACTGAAGTATCTGCCCCTACTCTTTTTTGAGCATAGCCATTTTGGGTAATGACAAACAAAAACATCATTAATGCAGCAGCTAGCAACATTTTTTTCATACCATAAATGTAGTCAGATATTCTTTACAAGCCCTCAAATACCATTGCTGCGCCTTGTCCTACACCTACACACATAGTTGCTAGACCGTAATTTCCATTGCTACGTTTTAATTCATGTAACAATGTAGCAGAAATTCTTGAACCACTGCAACCCAACGGATGCCCTAATGCAATGGCACCACCGTTTACATTTACTTTCAATGGGTCTAAACCCAAATCATTTATACAAGCCAACGACTGAGCGGCAAAAGCTTCGTTCAATTCAACCAAATCGAGTTGGTTTGCTGTTATACCAGCCCTTTTTAATGCTTTTTGACTTGCCGGTACCGGCCCAATGCCCATAATAGCCGGATCAACCCCTGCAACACCCATACTAACCACCCTAGCCAAAGGCTGCAGATTAAACAATTTTACCGCTGTTTCACTAGCCAATAATAATGCGGCTGCACCGTCATTAATGCCGGAAGAATTACCGGCAGTAACGGTTCCATCTTTGGCAAATGCAGGTTTTAAACCGGCTAGTTTATCTAAACTTGTAGGTCTAGGATGTTCATCGGTATCGAAAAGAACAGGTTGTTTGTTCTCTGTAATTTGTACAGGTATGATTTCATCATTCCATTTACCTGAAGCCAAGGCAGCAGCATATTTCTCCTGACTATTCAATGCAAAAACATCTTGTTGGTCTCGATTAATATTCCATTGTTTGGCTACATTTTCGGCGGTTTCTCCCATCGAAAAAGGATGATACATTTCCGCTAATTTCTTATTGGTAAATCGCCAGCCAATCGTTGTATCAAAGCTTTCAATTTTTCGGCCCCATGCACCATCGCTTTTAGCGGTTACAAAAGGAGCCCTCGTCATACTTTCCACACCGCCGGCAATATATAGCATCCCTTCTCCACACATGATGGCACGACTAGCATCCATAACAGATTGCAAGCCACTAGCACATAATCTGTTTACGGTATTACCACCAACGGTAATGGGTAAGCCGGCTAATAAAGCGGCCATCCGAGCTACATCTCTATTGTCTTCTCCTGCTTGATTGGCTGCACCGGCAATTACATCTTCTATTTGATTGACATCTATATTGGGATTTCTTTCAATTAACGCTTTGATTACATGAGCCAATAAATCATCGGGTCGTATTGAACTTAATTTGCCACCATAGCGACCAATTGGTGTTCTTACTGCATCAATTATATAGCAAGTTTGCATAGTTTAATTTTTTTGGTAGAAGATGTAGTACATCTATAAAGCAGCGCTTACAAGTATATCTTGAAGCAAAGCTGTGATTAAAGCGCTGCAAGATACTATTTAGCACATTATTCATCAGAATTGTAGTCAAATTATCCCGTTGATAATATTTTACTTGAAGGATTGCCATTAACCCCGAAATTTGCCGCTTCAACCGTTGTAATAAACCAAAATTTGTTTGTTACAGCCATTAAGTGAGACGTATGACAAATAGAAAAGTTCAGGTTTGGTTACCAATTTGGTTTGCAGTAATGATGATTGTTGGTATGGCAATTGGCTATAAACTGAAAGAAAATACAAGCGGCAGTGGCTTATTTAGCTCTGCCAAGAAAAGTCCGGTACAAGAAGTAATTGACTTGATTAACCGAAAATATGTAGATGACATTGGAACTGATACGATTGCAGATAAAGTATTGGATAATTTGCTGAATGAATTAGACCCACACTCAGTTTATATACCCGCTGCACAACTTAATGCAGCCAATGAAGATATTCGTGGCAATTTTGAAGGCATTGGTATTGAGTTTCAAATGATCAAGGACACATTGCATGTGCTCAATGTAATTGAACGAGGCCCGTCTGAACAAGCAGGTTTGGCCGTTGGCGATAAATTAATTGCAGTTAACGATACATCAAAAATTGCGGGAGTTAAGATTCAAGCAGATGATATTAGAAAACTACTTCGTGGTCCTGGAGGTTCAACCGTAAAAGTTACTTTATTACGCAATGCAGCCATCAAACAATTCACCATTACAAGAGGCACTATTCCACTGCCTTCTGTAGATGCGGCTTATATGATTACACCAACCACCGGCTTCATACATATCAATAAATTTGCCGAATCTACCTATGTTGAATTCATGATTGCCCTAGAAAAACTCCTTAAATTAGGTATGAAAGAAATGATTCTCGACCTGAGAGGTAATGGCGGAGGATTATTGGCCAAAGCGGTTGATATTGCTGATGAATTTTTGACCGATAATAAAATGATAGTCTACACCAAGGGAGAAAATGTTCCCACTTATGAATATCGTTGCAAAAGAGATGGTTTGTTTGAAACGGGCAAGCTATCTGTTTTGATTGATGAATCATCGGCAAGTGCCAGTGAAGTGTTAGCCGGAGCACTGCAAGATTGGGATAGGGCAACCATAATTGGTCGTCGTAGTTTTGGCAAAGGTTTAGTACAAGAGCAATTTACACTGAGTAATGGCGGCGGATTAAGATTAACGGTTGCCAGATACTACTCGCCTTTAGGCCGCAATATTCAAAAGCCATATGCTAAAGGCGAAAAAGCCTATCAAGAAGAAGTGTACCAACGCTATAATAACGGAGAGTTAATGCACGGCGATACATCTAAACAAAAAGGTCAAGCCTTCAAAACACAAAAAGGCAAAACGGTATATGGCGGCGGCGGTATTACACCCGATATTTTTGTAGCACTTGATACCACTGAAATTGAACCATCAATAAGAAAACTATACACTACAAGTACACTCAGCAATTTTGCTTATTTATGGTATATAGATAACAAAACTGCGTTGAATGCTTATAAAAATGCTGCTGTATTTAATCAAAACTACACGGTAACCGACAATGTATTGATGCAGCTAAAAAATTATGCGGCTAAAGATTCTATCCAACTCAATAACCTAAATGCACCTGCAGAATCAAAGTTGAAACAAAGAATCAAACAGTTATTGGCCCGCCAAATTTGGAGAGTGCAAGGTTATTATGAAATAATCAATACTATCGATCCGGTTGTTCAAGCTGCTTTGAAGCAGAGCAGATGAAATTATCATTAAAATTGAGCAGTTACAGTAATACTAACAAATAACAGTCTAACTTACAGGCCACGTTAGTTTAATCTGTACATGCACATGAAGAAAATTTTTGTTCTGAAATCAAAGGGAACTGTTATGTCTGGCCCTTACGATATTGAATCCTTAAAAGAGCGTGGGATTAAACCTACAGAAAAAGTTTGGTGGGAAGGGCTACCCGATTGGTTGTCGGCACAAGATGTACCGGAATTCACAAGTTTTATCCGTGAACAAACTACTCGATCAAAAGATGTGGCACCTTCACAACCTAAGGGATTATTGCAAAAAATAAAAAGAGCCATCGGTTTTCAATAGCGAAAACTAACAGGTGTTAATGTTTTCCTACATTTGCGGCAATAACAAGTGTATGGATATCAAACAAAATGTATTAGAAACGATTGGCAATACGCCATTAATTAAGCTCAATAAGATTACCAAAGACCTTCCCGGATTGATATTGGCCAAAGTAGATTATTTCAATCCCGGTAACTCCATCAAAGACCGTATGGCCTTGAAAATGGTTGAAGTTGCTGAAGCCGAAGGCAAACTTAAACCCGGCGGTACTATCATTGAAGGTACTAGCGGCAACACAGGTATGGGCTTAGCTTTAGCAGCAGTGGTAAAAGGCTATAAATGCATTTTTGTTACTACAGATAAACAATCAAAAGAAAAAGCCGATATTTTAAAAGCAGTGGGTGCAGAAGTAATCGTTTGCCCCACCAACGTAATGCCCGAAGATCCCAAAAGCTATTATAGCGTTGCTGCCCGTTTGGCGAAAGAAATTCCCAATTCCTATCATATGAACCAATACGATAATCCGGCTAATCGTTTGGCCCATTATGAAAGTACAGGTCCTGAAATTTGGGAACAAACCGATGGCAAAATCACCCATTTTGTTTGTACAGCCGGTACAGGCGGAACTATTACAGGTACTGCTAAATATCTAAAGGAAAAAAATCCTAACATTCAAGTTTGGGCGATTGATGTATATGGAAGCTTGTTGACCAAATACTTCCGTACAGGCGAAATTGATATGAATGAAGTTCATCCTTACATATCAGAAGGTTTTGGCGAAGACTTTGTGCCGAAGAATTACGATATGAGTGTGATAGATCATTTTGAACAAGTAACCGATAAAGCCGGAGCAATTATGGCTCGCCGCATTGCAAAAGAAGAAGGGTTGTTCTGTGGCTATAGCGCCGGAAGTTGTTTGCAAGGTTTATTTCAATTAAAAGATAGGCTTAAACCAACCGATGTTGTGGTTTGTGTTTTTCACGACCATGGTAGCAGATATGTTGGAAAAATTTACAACGACCAATGGATGATGGAACGAGGTTTTTTAGATGTGAAGACATTTAAAGACATCGTAAGCGGAAGAGTGGGGCAAAAATTGATCACTGTTGAGCCACAGCACACCGTAGCCGAAGCTGTTGATTTGATGAAGAAATATGATATTGAACAAATACCGGTGATGAAAGATGGTGAGCTGATTGGTTCATTAAGCGAAAGCGGATTATTTCAGAAAATATTTAGTAATCCCGAACTAAAAAATGTTTCTGTTGCAAGTGTTGTAGAACATGCCTACCCTGTTGTAGATTTTCAAACACCTGTTGAAAAATTAGGCAGTCTCATCAACAAAGAAAATGGTGCAGTTTTAGCCAAAGATGAAAAAGGCGATTACCATATTGTAACCAAATATGACGTTATCCAAAGTTTAGCGAAATAATTTATGGGTTGAAGATATGGCAATATTCACCGATCAAATTGGACAACAAATCATATTAACCAAAAGTCCTACACGTATCATCTCTTTGGTTCCATCTCAAACCGAATTGTTATGCGATTTGGGGTTAGATGCTGAAGTAATTGGTATTACTAAGTTTTGTATTCATCCAACCGATTGGTTCAAATCAAAAACAAGAATTGGTGGCACCAAAAATGTGAACATTACCAAAGCTCAAGCCTTACAGCCAGACCTCATTATTGCCAATAAAGAAGAAAATACAAAAGCTGATATTGAAGCGTTGCAACAGTTTTGTCCGGTTTGGGTTAGCGATATCAGCAATTTATCAGAAGCCTTAGCAATGATTGCTTCAATTGGTGAACTAACAGAAAAATCAACAGCGGCAAATGCAATCATTCGTCAAATTCAAACTCAATTTGATGCATTATTACCAACCAAACAATCGATTCCAGTTTTATACCTCATTTGGAAAAATCCATACATGGCTGCAGGGGCTGATACATTCATAGATGATATGCTGTGTCGTTGTGGTTATTATAATGTATTAAAAAATGTAACTCGATATCCCGAAGTTGATATTGCTGCTTTTAAAAACATTCCAAATCTAACTGTATTATTAAGTAGCGAGCCCTACCCTTTTAAAGAAAAAGATATAATTGCTTTACATCAAATATTACCTAATGCTACTATTCATTTAGTAGATGGCGAATTATTTAGTTGGTATGGCAGCAGATTACTACAAGCTCCTGCCTATTTTAAACAGCTTTTAAACAAATAATTTCTACTTACATTCTGACCCTATAGTCAAAACACTTGATTCTTTTAAAAAGAAACATAAAAAAAGACTTGCATAGACCAAATCTAATATTTATGTTTATGAAGAATCTCTTTACACCAACCAACTAACTATTCATCTATGTCTCAACCTTTTGGCGACCCGATACAGGGATTTCATGCCCCTACTGTATCAAATATTACACCCAGATTTAAAACTTTAGATGTTATCAGAGGAATTGCCTTACTCGGTATCCTACTCATCAGCATTTGGGAATTTGGTGGCTTCAGTAAAAATGAAGAAACCAGACTAAGGCTTTTGGAAAAAGGCTGGAATTACCATTCTGTAGCCGCTATCCTCATCCTTTTTGAAGGCAAAATGAGGGCATTATTTGCGCTGGTATTTGGTGCAGGGATGGTACTGTACATGCAAAAACCAAATCCATCAGCAATCGTTACTACACAAGAACTATACATACGCAGACAACTTTGGTTGATAGGATTTGGATTGCTCAATGCCATTGTTTTATTATGGCCAAGTGATATGCTGTTTCAGCTTGGTGTGGTAGGCATTTTGTTATTCCCATTTTTCAGGCTTTCAAAAAAAAGTTTATTAGTCATTGCTATATTATTTACCCTAGTGTATTGTGGTAAACAATATTGGAATTACGCCGATGACCAAACGTCTTACGCAAAATTTAAAGCCATTACTGCACTAGAAGAAAAGTTTAAGAAAGACAGTGCAGCAGCACATAAAAAAGACAGCTTAGCCGGTAAGTCTAAAGTGGAAATAGCCAAGCAAGATTCATTACGTAAAAAAAGAGATACGCTTAATACAATCCAAAAAAATGATAAATCTAATTGGGAAGGAATCGTAAAAGGTTTAAAGTATGATTCTACAAAATCTGCAGAAAAAGAAGAGAACAAAGCCATGCGTAGCAGTTATAACAAAGTATGGAATCATCTATTAGGCCGTTCTCAGTATAAAGAAGCCGCTTGGTTGTATAAAGTTGGCGTTTGGGATTTAGGCTCGATGATGTTACTAGGAATGGCGCTGTTTGGTTTTGGCTTTTTTGGTAAAGAATTTTCATCCGGAAAATATTGGCTCATAGCCGTTTTAGGAATTAGCATTGGTCTTCTATTGGCTTGTTGGCGATTAGATTTAAATCATGCTAAGTTGGTAGATTACGTAAAGTACATCAACAAAAAAGCAATTCCGCCCAATCAATTTTTCCCGATAGAAAGAGCAGCTTTAGCTGTAGGTTATGCAAGCCTTATCATGTTAGTGATTCGAATAAAATTTATGAATTGGCTTTGGGATGCACTAGCAGCTACCGGTAAAATGGCATTCACCAATTACTTGATGCAAACCATCATCTGCACATTATTTTTCTATGGTTATGCATTTGGCTATTATGGTAGATTATCATTAGCAGAACTCTACTTTTTTGTTGCAGAAGTATGGTTAGTACAAATTATATATTCTGTTTTTTGGCTAAGGTATTTTGAGTATGGTCCGTTAGAATGGGTATGGCGCTGTTTAGTGCATGGCAAAAAATTACCCATTAAAAAAGTAATCAACTAACTCAAATTAACCTTATTATTTCTACAATATTTATACTACGTATTTATGGAAAATATAAAAGCAACACCACAATTACAACCCGTACAGCAAGCAGACCGAATAAAAACGGTAGATATGATTCGTGGCTTTGCCTTATTGGGTATTTTACTTATGAATATTCCAGGCTTTGGTATTAATTGGGATGCTTGGCATAAAATCATTACCGGCTCACACAACACTACAGATTTTTACACTTTTGCAGTTGTAGAAACTTTTTTTGAGGGTACCATGCGGGGCTTATTCTCGATGCTATTTGGCGCCGGAATGATTTTGTTTACGCTCAATAAAAAAGCAGTAGACAATGGCCCAACAGTTACAGAATATTACTACCGTCGCTTGTTGTGGCTGGTACTCTTTGGTGTATTTAATGCCTTCATATTATTATGGTTTGGCGATATTCTGTTTTTCTATGGTTTATGCGGAATGGTGTTGTATGTGTTTAGAAATACTAATCCGAAATGGCTTTTAGCATTGGGATTATTTTGTATGTCTATTGGCATGTTTAAACAACAATTGCAATGGAATGAAATGACTGAAAAACGCAAGGCGTACACTGAAGCTGTAAAAACAGAAAAAGCAAAAAAGAAATTAAGCCATGAACAAGAAGCGGCCAAAAATGAGTGGCTAGAAATGGAAAAAAGAATGAAGCCCGACACTTCATATTCGAATCGCAACCTGCGTAAAATGCAATCGAATTATACCACCGTTTATCAATATTGGTTACCGATGAATGCAGACAATGAAGCATGGGGTATGTATCACAATTGGGTTTGGGATGGTTTAACTATGATGTTTATTGGTATGGCATTATTTAGCTGGGGATTCTTCAGTAACAAACTGTCTACTTCCACTTATACTATGTTATTGTTAATAGGTTATGGTGTAGGTATACCTATAAGTTGGTTTGCATTTTATTCTGGCGGAATAGAACAAATGTCAAACTTAGGAGCATATGCCGACCGGTATTCGGTAAACCATAGAATGCTCTATGATGTACGAAGAATCTTATTATCAATGGGCCATGCTTGTATATTGTTACTGATTTATAGAAGTAAAATAATGCCTTGGTTAATGAGAGCATTAAGTAATGTTGGCCAATTAGCATTCACTAACTATTTAATGCAATCCATCATTTGTACTTGGTTATTTTACGGCTATGGATTTGGCTGGTACAATACACTTGCCTTCCATCAATTGTACTATGTTGTGTTTGCCGTTTGGATATTTCAGTTGATTTTCTCTGCCATCTGGCTACGATTTTTCCGCTTTGGACCTTTCGAATGGTTATGGCGTTCTCTAACCTATTGGAAATTTCAACCGATGAAACGATAAAGATTTAATCTGTTTTTTTCAATAACAACATGCTATCAATATGACTTCAAATATTGTAAACACCTTAACTAATCCTGTAACGGAAAAAGAACGGATTGTAATATTAGACAGCCTAAGAGGAATTGCTATATTAGGCATTCTACTCATGAACATTCCTGGTTTTGCATTACCGGAACCATTGGCTTATGGTGATTTATCGGTGCTGAATGAAACTACAGCTTCACTAAATTTTAAAGTGTGGTATGGTATAGAAATGACTGTTGCCGGTACGCAACGGGCTTTGTTTTCTACTTTGTTTGGTGCAGGTATTATTTTATTTATCAGCAGAAAAGAAAAAAGTGGAGAGGCGTTAATGCCAATTGAATATTTTGTAAGAAGACAATTATGGCTTTTGGTGTTTGGGTTGTTTAATGCATTTATACTGCTTTGGTTTTGGGATATTTTGTTTCAATATGCCATTTGTGGAATGATCTTATTTACATTTCGTAGACTATCGCCCAAATACCTCATTATTGCTGCTATTGTATGTCTTGGATTGCAAACCTTAAGAGATAATGTAAACTATTACAGAGAAAAAAAGGTAATTGTTACCGGTGAACAGTTGGTGAAAAAAGATACTACTATCGTCAAACTGACTGAAGATGAAAAAGCTAGCATTGCGGCAATGACAGAACTAAAAGATAAGAACTCGGCTGATGCCAAAAAGAAAAAAATGAACGAAAGCATCAAGAAAGTGACAGGAAATTATAGTGATTTCTATGCCTATCAAAGCCAAAGAAGTTACTATGGCGAAATACATTATACCTACGATGGATTATGGGATGTACTGATATTCATGTTTCTTGGTATGGCCTTTTATAAAAACGGAATATTGTTAGGCAATGCCCATGTTAAAGTGTATTGGATGCTGTTTTTATTTGGAATGGCAGGAGGCTTATTGCTAACATGGTTTAAGTTAAAACCCATCATTGATTTGAATTACAATATGTATGAAATAACAAAACAAGTAAAATTTGAGTTGTATGAACTAGCAAGAGTATTTCGTTCAATAGGTATTTTTGGCTTTATCATGTTATTATACAAATCGGGATGGTTTAAATGGCTATTTGCATTAATGCGTCCGGTTGGGCAAATGGCATTTACCAATTATTTGATGCAGTCTTTATTGGTAGGATTGTATTTCTACGGTATTGGATTTGGCATGTTTGGCAAACTACAATTTTATCAAATTTATTATGTGGTAGCTGTTACATGGTTGGCACAAATCATTTGGAGTCATATTTGGTTACGCTATTTTAAATTCGGACCATTTGAATGGTTATGGCGTTCTCTAACCTATTGGAAATTTCAACCGATGAAAAAATAGTATTTGGGTTATGGTAAAAAAGAAAGTCCGCTTCAAAAATTGAAGCGGACTTTTTTATAACCAATTATCATTATTACAAAGGCTTTCCTACCGCTAACTTTTCAATAGCTTGCTCTATAAATTTTTTATTGGCCACATCTGTTGTTTGTTCCAATGCTAACTTGGCATAAATCAATGCATTTGTATAATCACCTAAAGCAGCATAACCTCTCATCAAACCTGCATTCGTTGGCCATGCTCCTTTACTTTGTTCATGGTTTTTCTTAAATACTTCCATTGCCTCTTTCACTTTTTGTTGCCCTAATAATTGACGACCGTAATTATGCAATTCTAATGTATTTGCCTTTTCAATAGCCATTTTCATAGTTTCGTCGGCTTCTTTTGTTTTACCCAACAGCTTTAAAAGACCCGACTTAATACTTAATACATTGAAATTTTGCACTCCACCAAGATTAGGATCTGTGGCTCTTGTTATCCAATCTAAAGCCTGCTCTTGATTAACTTTTTGCTGTAAACACCAATTGGCAGCAGCTTCTAAACTTGCAGGATCAAAACCTAATGCTCCAGTCATTTGTAAACGAATAGAAGCCAACGCAGTTTTCACTTCATCAACTGTAACTGTAAATGGTATTCGCCATCTCTCCCACTCCAATGCTATTTCAACACTGTTTTTTGTTTGTTGACTAAAGGCAAATTCTAATCTTTCTTTACTTAATGCCAAGTCCTTTTGTTGCTTCGTTCCAACTCGTAACACATCTAACGTACTATCGTAAAAATAACTTCCCCAACCAATCGTATTTTTATTAAAAATGAGTGTACAACTATCAGGGTACAAAGCAATAAAAAAACCATAAGTACCTGCCGGTAAAACTTTGCCTTGTATGGTAACATCAGTAGAAAATGAGATGGTAGTATTTTCATTGGCACCTGCCCGCCAAGGAGAGTTCACTTTGGAGCCAAAGCCCAAAACGGTAAATCCCCAAGGAGCAACATCTGTTCCCCAAATCTTTCCTTCTCTGCCTTTTACGCCGGGGGCATTCCAATTGATTGAAATATCTGTTACGCCAACGGTTCTGTGGGCACTCGACTTAAAGTTAACGCCTCCTTCGGGCAAACGCAATTGCTGTGCAAAGCTGGATTGGATGTTGCAGATTTGTATTAACAAAAAAGCCAACAAGAAATATTTTTGATGTTTCATACATAGTGTTTAAAGTGTAAAGAAAAACAAGAATCCTATCATTCTCATCATCTGCAATCATCGAGAAATGCCGTTTATCCCAATTTGACGGTCAGCATTGTATCAAGCGAATCCATATTTGATTTATTTTGCCGCAAAATTGAATTCATGCGTTTATTGCTTTTATTTGGGTTGATGGTATGGCTAAATAGTTTTGCCGCTGCTCAAGATTCTATTCCATCTGCAGATATAGTGTTCGAAAAAGTAGAAACCAATGCAGCCTACCCCGGAGGCTTGCCGGCTTGGGGCAAATACTTGCAAAAAAATTTAAACGCTAATGTGCCGGTAAAGAATGGTGCTCCGGCAGGAAGATATACTGTAAAAGTTCAATTTATTGTAGATAAAGAAGGCAATATTATTGAGCCCAAAGCTTTAACCCGTTTAGGCTATGGCATGGAGGATGAAGTGATTAGAATTTTATTAAAATCAGGACAATGGAAACCTGCCATGCAGGGTGGAAGAAATGTAAAAGCATACCATGTTCAACCGGTAGTATTTTTGGTTCAAGATGATAATATAGAGATTAATTCTGATGCAGGCATGTACTTGTTATTGGCAGGAAAAAACAATACCATCACTATCAGCGCAGGAAGGGTAAAACCTGCCGACCTTACCGTTACGGTCTCAAAAGGAAAGATTACTGCATTAGGCGATGGAAAATTTACTGTTGTTGTACCACAAGCAGGTAGAACAAGACTTACCGTTTACGGCAAGAACACTAAATTTATTGGAGAAGCAGATTTGGAAGTGTTGTAATACAGAAAAAGGTTGACAAAGCCAACCTTGGTAAATTCATTTTATTCCATAAAAACAAAATTATAATCTACGCTTTAAGTCCAATCCATGTGCATCAGCTGTTGCTTGCGCTGTTGTATACCCTGCATCTGCATGACGTATCACTCCCATCCCAGGATCATTCCTCAACACTCTCGATAATCTAGCCGCAGCTGCATCGGTACCATCAGCCACAATCACCATTCCGGCATGAATCGAATAGCCCATGCCCACACCCCCACCATGGTGCAGACTTACCCAACTAGCACCACCTGCTGTATTCACCAATGCATTTAAAATGGGCCAATCTGCAACAGCATCACTGCCATCAAGCATAGCTTCCGTTTCTCTATTCGGCGAAGCCACACTACCCGTATCTAAATGATCTCTGCCAATCACTATCGGCGCTTTCACTTTTCCTGTTCTTACCAACTCATTAAATGCTAAACCTGCTTTTTCTCTTTCACCTTGCCCAAGCCAACAAATTCTAGCAGGTAAACCCTGAAAAGCAATTCTTTCTTTGGCCATTTTCATCCAACGAATCATGCCTTTGTTCTCGGGAAACATAGTCATAATCAATTCATCTGTAACAGCAATATCGGCCGGGTCGCCACTCAATGCTGCCCACCTAAACGGACCTTTACCTTCGCAAAACAGCGGACGAATATAAGCCGGCACAAAACCCGGAAAGTCAAAAGCATTTTTCAAGCCCCGCTCCTGTGCCCTAGCCCTTAAATTATTGCCATAATCAAATGTGATGGCACCTTTTTGCTGTAATACCAACATGAGTTCTACATGTAATCTCATACTATCATAACTCCTGTCAATATATTCCTCAGGATTAGCTTGGCGCAATACATTGGCCTGTTCATTGGTTAATGTATGTGGAATGTAGCCAATCAATGGGTCATGTGCACTCGTTTGATCGGTTAATGTATCAGGAATAATGTTGCGTTCTATCAATCGTTGCAGCAAATGAATCGCATTACATAAAACGCCAATACTTTTGGCTTCGCCGGATTTTTTGTAAGCCAATGCTCTGTCTATGGCTTCATCAATATTCAAATATTTTTCATCCAAATATTTTGTTTCTATCCGCTTATCTATTCGCCATTCTTCCACTTCAGCAATCAATGCCACACCTTCGTTCATGGTGATGGCTAAAGGTTGAGCCCCACCCATTCCGCCTAAACCTGCGGTAACATTTAAGGTACCTTTTAGCGTACCGCCAAAATGCTTATCGGCTGCGGCAGCATATGTTTCATAAGTGCCTTGAACAATGCCTTGAGAGCCGATGTAAATCCAACTGCCGGCCGTCATTTGTCCATACATCATCAAGCCCTTCTGTTCCAATTCCTCAAAGTGTTTCCAATTGGCCCAATTAGGTACTAACTGACTGTTACTAATCAACACCCTCGGAGCATCCGAATGTGTTTTTAATATGCCAACAGGCTTGCCACTTTGTATCAACAGTGTTTCATCATTGTCTAAAATTTTAAGTGCCGCAATGATATTATCCAAAGCTTCAAAATTTCGAGCCGCTTTTCCCCTGCCGCCATACACAATTAAATCATCGGGTCTTTCAGCTACATCGGGGTCAAGGTTATTCAACAACATACGTAAAGCAGCTTCTTGAATCCAACCTTTGCATTGTAGTTGACTACCGGTTGGTGTTTTGTACTTTTTGGCATCGTAACGTGGAGCAATCGTAGACATAATCGTTAGTTTTTAAACCCGAAAAAAGTAGCTAACCCTTTTCAGGAATTTGTTTTGAGCAATCGTTTTTTGCTGTATTATCCATTCAATTTTTCATCAAGCAAACAAAGATAGAAAAATAGGCTTGGCAGCCGACTTTCAAACGCAAATATCGGTTTTGCTGCTTTGAGTTATCTTTGCGGCATGCAGAATATCAGGCACCTCAGTTTTTCAGACATCGAACAACAATTAATGACGCTTGGCGAACCCAAATTCAGGGCAAAGCAAGTATGGGAATGGATTTGGCTGAAACATGCCCACAGTTTTGAAGACATGACCAATTTGAGCAAAGTGCTCAGAGCCAAATTAACTGAGCAGTTCACATTGCCTGCATTAAAAGTGGATGCCACACAATACAGTAGCGATGGCACTATAAAAAGTCGCTTTCATACCGTAGAAGGTCATTTAATTGAAGGTGTATTGATACCGACTGATGAACGCAAAACCGCCTGTGTTTCTTCTCAAGTAGGTTGTAGCTTAAGCTGTAAGTTTTGTGCCACCGGATTTATGGATCGTAAACGCAACCTGCATTACGATGAAATTTATGACCAAGTGGTATTGCTGAATCAGCAAAGCATGAAAGTGTACGATAAAAAGCTCACCAATATTGTGTTTATGGGTATGGGTGAACCTTTACTCAATTACAATAATGTGCTAAAAGCCATTGAACGCATTACGGCAGAGGATGGATTGTTTATGAGTCCGAGAAGAATTACCGTTTCTACTGCCGGTGTTGCCAAAATGATTGAACGATTAGGAGATGATAAAGTGAAGTTTAAATTGGCATTGTCATTACATGCGGCTACCGATGCCAAACGCAATGAGATTATGCCCATAAACGAAACCAATAATATAGAAGCTTTGGTAAAGGCTTTAAACTACTTCTACCAGCAAACAGGTAACGAAATTACTTTCGAATACATTCTGTTTAACGATTTTAATGATAGCATTGATGATGCCAATGAATTGATTAAACTATTTAGAAAAGTACCTGCCGATTTGGTAAATATCATCGAATACAATCCGATTGATTTAGCCCGTTTTCGTAAACCGGATGAAGATACTACGTTGACATTCATGCAACATTTGGAGAAAAACAGGGTAAATGCCAGACTCAGACGCAGCCGTGGTAAAGACATTGATGCGGCTTGCGGCCAATTAGCGAATAAAGAAATTTAACAAGGCTTAATGCCTCAAATCAAACGGCCATAGAATTCACTTATTTGGCAATCCTTATCTTTGCCGCCCTATGGCGCAGGCAAAAACAGTGGCATTTCATACATTAGGCTGTAAACTCAACTTTTCTGAGACTTCTACCCTTTCCCGTTTAATGGAGAATGAAGGCTTTGAAAAAGCTGATTTTGATGGTTTGGCAGATGTGTATGTTATTAACACTTGCAGTGTAACTGATAATGCGGATAAGGAATGTAGAATGTTGGTTCGCCGCATTCAACGCAAAGCACCTGAAAGTTTAGTGGTAATTACAGGTTGTTATGCCCAATTAAAGCCACAAGAAATTGCCAGTATTCCCGGAGTAGATTTGGTATTAGGCGCTGCCGAAAAATTTAATATTCCCAAACACATCAAAGAATTAGCTAAAGGCGATAGTGCTAAAATTAGCAGTTGCGATATTGAAGACGTAAGTGGCTTTAATGCTTCTTTTTCTTTCAACGATCGTACCCGTACATTTTTGAAAGTGCAAGATGGTTGCGACTATACTTGTTCATTCTGCACCATTCCTATGGCCCGTGGCAAAAGCCGAAGCGATAGTATTGCCAATGTGGTAAGGAATGCCGAGCAATTAGCAGCCAATGGCGTGAAAGAAATTGTGTTAACCGGCGTTAACTTAGGCGATTTTGGTAAAGGCCCCGATGGAACTGAAAAATACACAGAAGATTTTTTTCAATTGTGTCAAGCATTAGAAAAAGTAGAGGGTATACAACGTTATCGCATCTCATCTATAGAACCCAATTTGTTGACGAATGACATAATAACATTGGTAGCCAATAGCGATAAGTTTATGCCGCATTTTCATATTCCCTTGCAAAGTGGCAGCAATAAAATTTTGGGATTGATGCGCCGCCGTTATAAAAGAGAATTGTATACCGAAAGAGTGCAACTGATTAAAACCTTAATGCCACATTGTGCCGTAGGTGTAGATGTGATTGTTGGTTTTCCGGGAGAAGATGAAACAGCGTTTAAAGAAACATTTGATTTTTTGCATGGTCTTGATATTTCCTATTTACATGTATTTACGTACAGCGAAAGAGATAATACAAAAGCCTTAGACATCAAACCGGTTGTGCCTATTCAGCAGCGTAACGAACGTAACAAGCAATTGCGAAACTTGAGTTACATGAAGATGAGTGAACATACGAGACAACATATTGGGCAAACCAGAAAAGTATTGTTTGAAGGCCAAGATAAAAATGGTATGATAGAAGGTTATACCGATAATTATATCAAAATCACAACGCCATATCGGGCAGATTGGGTGAACCAAATTGTAGATTGGACTGTTTAAATTGTGTTATGAATCAGCATACCGAAAATCCGGAAATGAAAAAATACCATGTCACCATCACATTTTTTATGGATGAAGATTTTATGGCATTGGTTCCGGCTCATCGTACGTATATCAATTACTTAATCAATAAAAATATTATTGATACCTACACCGTAAGCATGGAAAGTTACCGCTCTTGGATTACGCTAAACGCTACAAGTAAAGCCGAAGTGATGGGCTACTTAAAAAAATCTCCCTTGTATAAATATTGGACGGTTGAAGTAGATGAATTATTTGTTTACGATGGCCAAACCTACCGTTTACCTGCATTGCAACTGAATTAAAAGCTGCCCTCCCTAAATCCCCGGCGGGGGACTTTGTTAAAAAATAATGATAAGCAACAAATAACGTATAACACTAAGTTATTGATTATCAATACCAATATTTTTGTATAGGAAGTGATGAGTAGTGTATATTTGTATGTTACCTGCAATTAATATGGACAATACCACTCTCTATATAATTTCACAAATATTATTATTTGGTTGCGTTACTTACTTAATGTTCTTCAAAGAATATATCAAAAAGAAGGGAACAAACCTAGCAGATAAACAAGACATAGAAGGTATCACTCAAAAAATTGAGCAGGTAAAAGACCAATTTACTAAAGAAAATGAATTCTTAAAAGCGAACTTGCAATTCATAATTAACAATCAATTGCAACATTCTAATGAAGAGAGAAACGCCATAATGACTTTTTTCGACACACATAGCAAATGGATTAACATCGGACTTTCTGATTTGAGTTTTAATAATTATCAGCGAAACAATATTGATGACTTAGTCCAAAAAGAACGACATCTAGACGACTTATATACTCAAACAAACATAACTCAATCTCGAATCTCTCTATTAATTGACAATCCAGACTTGATTCAACTATCACATAAGTTAATACAGCAAACTTTAGAATATCATCATTGGACAAAAATGCTGCTACTAAAACTTCGCCTTAATTTACAAGCAGACAAAAGCAATTTCGATATATTCATAAAATTAATTGAAGCTAAGCCAATGCCACAAGAAGTGAAAATTAGTGCAAATAGAGAACAAGAATTGATTAAAGAAAGAAAAAAACTTTGTGAAAAATATTATGCAGAAAAAGTAAATAACTATAAACAAGTACTCGCTATTTCTAAGCAATTTACAGACATTGTAAAATCGCATTTAGCTAAACGACTTTAACTGTAGCTAACATAAGATTTGGCGTTATGTCGGCGGACTGAAATGCAATCGTCAACTGTAGAACTGTCTCGTCTTGAAATAGGTCGACCACTAATCAACCACTTTATGGATTTAATGTTTTTTTAATTAGATTGAATACTGTGAGCAAAAGACTGTTTTCAAATCAACAGAACTAGTAGCATAAACAACTGAATAAATATTTAATCTTATATATGAACATATATACAAAGAAAATTTTAGCTAGAGAGTTTTTAGTTTTAATTCTATGTTTTATCATTGGAGTATTATATTTTTTATCTATATACCCATATAACTACCTAAAAAATAATAAAATTAACATATTGACAAAAGAAGTTTCCGAAAAAAAGAAAATTTCGTATAGTTTATCCAAATCGTTTAGACAAAAAACTGCAAAACAATATTGGTATAGCACTCAATTCAAATCTAAATTTTATATAGATGGATACAGCAAAAAATTAAATGATGATCTATGGACTTTTTTTGAAAAGCTAATAAAATCTGACAGTTTAATAATCAAAGGGGAAAATACACTGGATGAAAGAATAGTCTCCTTCAATATCGAACTTGGTTTTGAAACACCCGAAAAATTTCAATCTTTCATTATCACAAATATAATTTCACAAGAGGATATTGAAAAAAATCAAAAATCCTTAAAAATTGACTCAGAAATCGATGTATTGAACAATAAAATTAAAGGTACTTCAAAAAAAGTTTTTACCGTGGCGGAACAGATAAAAGCTTCTTATTGGGCTTTTAGTATTACAATGATTATATTCTTTCTTTTTCGCTATATCTATTATGGCATAAATTGGAGTATCAAAACTTTAAAGCAATCTTAAAGAAGATTGTCTGCTTCAGTTTTGTCAGGCGAATCATTATTAGCTTTTTTTTAAATAACTTCAACAAACTGTTTTCAATTAGCCCTGCTTAGGAAAGACATCGTTCTAATTCTCTACCTGCATAAAACTTTACACGTCAGACTGTGAAAAAACTTAGGCGTTTATATTATTGTTACGGACACTTATTCGAGAGTGATTGTTGTTTAGTCGATTCTCAAAGCTTAATTTTAGTTTTTTCATAAACTCTCGTTGCCTGCAAGCTTAATTGACACTTCACTATGCAAAAAAACATTTTACTCATTATATCACTTTTCACTTCATTCATTGCATATGGACAGAGCATTGAAACAGTTTATTTGAATCCGAAAGACAGCACAACAAATATGTATGTTGCAGTTTTTCCTGAAAATGAAACCGTGAAATCATATATGGTTTTGTTAGACGCATTTAGAAATTCACCAAAAGACGTTTTGTCTCAAACTGACATACCAAAATATGCTTCACAAAATGGCATATTAACTATTATTCCGATTTTAAAGACAGGTTCTGCTTTCTTTGGAAGTGATTCGGCTTCTATACAATCGTTAAAAGAAATTTTAGAACATGTGGTTACTAAACATCAATTAAAAGGAAAAGATTTTTTCATAGGTGGTTTTTCTATTGGTGGAACATGTGCGGTCAAATATTCAGAATTATCCATTGAAAACAACTATCCCATAAAACCAAAAGCAGTTTTCGCAATAGCCTCACCACTTGATTGGGAACGTTATTATAACGCAGCCAAGAGAGTAGTCAGACTATCAAATCCTGAAAAAGTAAATCAAGAGGTTTTCTATATGATAGACAGAATAGAGAAAGAAATGAAAGGAACGCCAAAAACTGCATTGAAAACCTTTTATACTAATTCCCCCTATTCATTTTCTGACACGACACAAAAAGCGATAAAATCTTTGATTAAAACACCAATAATGTTAATCTCGGAACCTGACATTCAATGGGGATTAAAAGAAAGAGGTTATGACATATCATACAATAATATCACAGACCATTCGGCTATGATTAATGAATTGCAAAGATTGGGAAACAATAATGCTATTTTGGTGACAACAACTGACAAAGGATACAGAAAACCCGATAACATACGACATCCAATTTCTTGGAGTATTGCAGACCCAGAAAAATTAATTATATGGTTGAAAACACGACAATGAAAAAAGCTAGCAGGTAACTTGGGGTTATATGCAAGTTGGGATTGACAAACAATGTTGAGCATTAGTTTTAATTTCAACAACATATTTTCAATCAGCAGCGGCTGTGGGCAGGCGGAATACGAATGCCACACCTGCACAAAACCCTGCTCGTTAGCGATCATTGCAGAGCGAAATCCAAACCGACAATTAGATAACAAAATCTCAAAGACCATTTAAACAATTAAAAAAATCACACAAATGCAAATTTTTACTTTTCTTACAATACTGCTTTTGTGGACTGCCTGCAATGGAGAAGTTAAAAATCATTTGCCAAAAGAAAAGGATGATTCAAAACTGGTAAAAAACATAGGCAATGGCATTGTTAAACGTTTTCTACAGGACAAATCAGGTAACCTTTGGTTCGGAACCACAGATAATGGACTTTATAAGTATGACGGAAAATCGTTTAACCAATTTACAATAAACGATGGGCTGGATTGTAATAAAATTTATTGCATTATGGAAGATAAAGATGGTAAAATTTGGGTAGGTACCGAAGTGGGACTTTGTCTTTACGATGGAAGGACATTTTCCAAAATCCAGATTCCATTACCAAAAAACCTGCCTCCAAATAAGAACCCCTACTATCAAACCCATTGGGTATACAATATGTTACAAGCAAAAGACGGAAAACTATGGTTTGTAACGATTGATGGTGTCTACATATACGATGGCAAATCTTTTACACATTTTCCAATGAATGAAGCCCCAAATGGCTTTTTGACTAGTAATGATAAGGTGGAACGCATTGTAGAAGATAATGCAGGTAACATTTGGTTTGGTGGACGAACCAACGAAGGTGTGTATCGTTATGATGGAAAATCTGTAACCAACCTCAAACCAATGGATTTGTTTCAAGATGGACCAAAACTAAAAGCTCATAATTGGGGCTGGCCTCAATTGCAAGACAAAAACGGAAATATTTGGTTCAGTAATTGGGGTGGAGCCTATCGGTATGATGGAAATACATTTACAAGTTTTACAACAAAAGATGGTTTGCCAAGCGAAGTCACCAGAATTATAGAAGACAAAAAGGGAAATCTTTGGTTTGGTGCCAGTGATGGTCTTAGACGTTACGATGGTAAAACTTTCACTCATTTTAATGATGGGCTAATCAATCCTTGGATTTGGGAAATTTTGGAAGATAAAAACGGAAATCTTTGGGTGGGGACTAGAGAATCTGGTCTCTACTTTTTCGATGGAAAAAAATTTATTAGTTATTCAGAATATAAAAAATAGCCTCCAACGAAGTAACAATCAAAATTTGCAACAACAAACAAAAGCAACGAACCGCTAACAAAAGGTTTTGTGCAAGTGTGGCTTGACGGAATAAGCCTCGCCTTTTTGTTATCAGCTTCGGTTTCATAAGGACGTTATTAATTTAACTTTAGTTCTTAACTTCAACATATAAAAAAATATTGGGCTTCAGTTGTCGGCGGACGGTTTTTCAAATATCCCAACAACGCCAAGTTTACTATGACTCAAAACGGCTAACAAATATTCGAACAAGTGAAATGAATTGGCTAAAAAACATATTTACAAAAACAAATCAAAAAATTCACGATACAAATTGTAATTCGGGAAAGCCCTTTGAAGATATGTATCAAGACTTAGGAGTGTTTCAGTATGACAAGGACGGCTTTACAATTTCCTATGAAAACTTCACAAAAAGAATTAACTGGGCAGACATTACACAATTAAACGTTTTTAAAATTGACCAAATAACGACAGACAGAATTGATATGGAAATTGTCTATGGCGACAAGTGCTTTATTATAAGTGAAGAACTTCCAGGTTGGTATCAATTCGTTTTAAAGACAAAAGAAACTTTCCCAACAATTCCAAAGGATTGGGACATATCGATAATCCAACCTGCTTTTGAAACCAACTACAGAACCATTTATAACAAAACAAATGGGACTACTTACGTCATACAAGAGAGACCCTTTAACATTTAAAGTTCATATGGTAAAAACCTTGACACTTTACTTATTAGTTTCTTTATTACTCCTGCAATCTCCTTGTGGACAGAGTACGGTTACGAGTAATAAACCAATAAATGGAGGATCGGAAACACTTTTATGGACAGCGGACTGGAGTGCCGATGATAAAAGAATTGCTGTGGGTGGCGATGACAGTTTATTAAAAATTTACGACAGTAAAAATATAAAACTACTTAAAACCTATCAACTTAAAAGTATGATAAGGCAAGTAAGCTGGCACCCCACAAATAATTTTTTAGCCATAGCAACCAATGACGATGAAGTAAGCATTTTAAATACCGAAACAGAAAAATTCATTAAACTAAACGGAATAACAAATGGAGCAAGAGGAATTGATTGGAATTTCAATGGTCAGCTTCTTGCAACTGCTGATAATGATGGGCTGGTTAAAATTTGGGACTCAACAGGTAATTTACTTCGGACAATAAAAAAAGAAGACAACAATAGCTATTTTTCTATTAGCTGGCATCCAAGTAAAAATAACATCGCTGTTAGTGGAGACGATATAAGAATTATGGATACGTTGGGCGTCACATTAAAGGTAATTAAACATCGAAAGGAAAATACTGGCATTTTAACTATTTGTTGGCATCCATCTGGAGATTTTTTTGCAACAGGCGATTATGGGCACGACAAAGAAGGCGTAAAATCCATTATTCAGTTTTGGAAGCCTGATGGGACCTTGACGAAAACGCTATATGGAAGCAAAGCAGAATACAGAAACATTCGATGGAATAAATCAGGATCTCATTTGGCTTCTGCCAGCGATGCGCTTCGAATTTGGAATGCAAATGGAAAATTATTACATACTGGAAAATCCAATGACTTGTTATGGGGGTTGGATTGGAATAGCAAATCTGAAAAAATCATCACTTCAAGTATCATTGGAAAAATTAAGATTTGGAATGCAAATGCCAAATTAATAACTGACGTTACAGAATAAAAACAATAGCATAAATGAACAATTATTGACAGACAATATGTACGAACGCACAACATCGTTTGTGGGTCATACTATAAAACCCCTCAAATTCAATGAAACTTATTTTATTCATATTACTTATTGGACTTTCTACTCTTTCATTTGGACAGAGTAAGCAAGACAAAGAACTTGCAAAACAGGTTGACAAATCAATTTCAGAAAACTTCAAAAATTTTGCACCAGGTTGTGCAGTTTTAGTTGCCAAGAAAGGTGAAGTACTTTTGGAAAAAGGTTATGGAACTGCAAATCTTGAACTGAATGTTCCGATGAGTACTGAAATGGCTTTTAGAATTGGCTCTATTACAAAACAGTTTACAGCAATTTCAATTTTGCAATTGGTGGACAAAGGACAAATTGCATTAAATGACAGTGTTCAAAAATTTATCAAAGACTTTCACTTTAAAGGCAAAACAATTACTATTGAAAACCTATTGACACATACTTCAGGCATTAAAGGTTATGAAGGCATTGACGCAAAACTTCCAAATGCAATGCGTATTGACTTTGCACCTAAAGTTATCATTGACAGCCTTGACAAACTTTCTTTAGAATTTGAGCCTAACACAAAATACAATTACAGCAATTCAAACTACTTTCTTTTAGCTTACATTGTGGAACAAGTATCAGGAAAATCTTATAAGCAATATCTCAAAGAAAATATTTTTGCACCAGCAGGGCTTAATTCCACATTTTACGAAAGCCAAACCGAAATAATTCCCAATAGAGCCAACGGATATTCATTTTCAGAAGGAAAATACTGGAACACAGATTTTATTAGTATGGCTCTCGTTTATGGTGCAGGTGCATTACGTTCAACTGTTGGCGACTTATATAATTGGCACAAATCACTTTACGAAGGCAAACTCATAAAGAAAGAAACCTTTTTAAATGCTATTCAACCTCATAAACTTGCAGACGGAAAACAAATTGATTATTGTTACGGTTTTTTCAACAAAACCGAAAATGGCATCAATTCTATTGGACACGGTGGAGCAATTGATGGTTTTAGAGCTATAGAAATGTATTACCCTAACCAAGACATTTTCATTACATTATTGTGCAACAGTGAGACTTATAATTTTGAAAGATTTTTTCAAAGTATATCCAATATTATTTTAGGTATTAAAGCTGACAATGAAGCAAAAGAAATCAAACTTAGAGGAGAGATACTTGATAGCTATGTTGGTACATACAAAAACGACAAGTATAACGTAAGCATAAAAATTTACAGAGCAAATGGTAGAATTTATGGTGACCTTTCTAATGGCACAGGTTCAAACTTAATGTTTATGGCTTTGACTGACACCAAATTCTATTTGCCAGACATACAGAGAGTAAAAACAATGGCATACTTTGTAAAGGAAAATGGCAAGACTATCAAAGTAATCCTAACTCAAGAAGAGCCTGTAGAGTTCAATAAAATTGAGTAGACAAGTACGAACGCACAACTAGGAAGGGGTTTGCTGCAATTTAGGCAGACAGAATAAGGCTCATCATTTGTAATGTCTCATCCTGAAATAGGTTGACTTCAGTTTAGGCGTGAAGAAACGCCATTGCTCCAACATCGTCAAGCGCCAAAACGTTAAATACAACCACCAAACCTGAAGTAATGGGTCACTTAAAAAATCTCCCTTGAATAAATATTGGACCGTAGAGGTAGATGAATAATTTGTTTACGATGGTCAAACCTATCGAATGCCGGCATTGTAACGCAACAAAAATCCCCCATCAGTATATTAACTGACAGGGGATTGAATTGAGGGGTAAATAATATAAATTATACAACCTGTAAACTGACCAATTACTTTTTCTTGTCTTTAAAATGAAAGCCAATACCCACTTCAAATTGTTGGCTTGACACATTGGATACTTTGTTATTAGAATTATAGAAGAAGTTAGCCTCTACCGATTCTAATAGCCTCACTCCTGCCCCCATTCTAATATTGCCCGATGATTGATACAAGGCCATCACATGTAATTTTTTACTGTATTCGAATTGTGCCCCTACATCAACTAAATCATCAGTTGTTCTGTACAAACGCCACATAGCAAGTGGCGTCAATTCCATCTTTTCATCACCACCAATAAAAAATTTATACGAAACACCCAACTGACCCATGGCCAAATTTGCGTTACCACCTTTACTTGGCGTAAGATTTTCGCTTAATCTAAAAATGCTAGCTCCGATTGAAAGACGTTTGTCCGTATAAACAGCTCCAACATTACCGTCAAAAGCATTTACACTGCTTGAAACATTATTCACTAATAATGGATCAGGTGATCCGCCTTGGTCAATATAATCACTCTTTAATCTATCGCCGGCAAAGGCAAACGAAACGCCTAATCGAATCTGATTTTCTTCGGTCAATTTAACCCTGTAGGCATAATTAAATACACCATAGGTTCTTTTTAGAATACCGGTAACGTCTGATATTACATTGATACCTGCAGCTGAATTTTCTCCAAATTGAAATTCTCCGGTAAGATTGGTTAAGACAGGGGCTCCATCAAAACCAATCCAACTTCTATTTTGTAAAGCATAGATTTTATTGCCGTTAGCACCTGTATTTGCTGCATTCCACAACATGGGATTACGGAAATATTGGCTCATACTATTTTCCATTTGTTGCTGAGCAAATAGTTGCGTTTGGGGCAGCAACGCAGTAACAATGATTGCGGTAATGATTTTTATATGTTTCATATTCATGATGTTAATTTGTTAATGTTTGATTGATGATAGCTTATTTTTTATCGAACTAATGTTACAGCACCTTTTTTCAGCACTTGTCCGTTAACAATCAGAATAAAGAAATAAGTGTCTTTGGCTAAAAGCTTTCCATTAACAGTTCCGTTCCAATCATTGGCATAATTTAATTTCTCATATATCACCTTACCTGTTCTATCCATCACTTGAAGTTTATTGTTTGGATACGCATCCAAATTCTTAATCACAAACTTGTCATTGATACCATCGCCATTTGGTGTAAACACATTGGTTGAAGTGATATTTAGATCATCTAATGCAGTAACCGTTACATTACCCGTTGCGGTACAACCTGCGCTACTAGCAACAGTTACAGTATAAGTAGTCGTACTCATTACCCTTGCTATTGGATTTGCAATAGTGGTACTACTTAGGTTAGCCGTTGGTGTCCATGCAAAAGTGCCCAAGTTTGAACCTGTTACATTCAGTTGCGTATTAAATCCACGGCTTACACTTGTTGGCGTTGCAGTAACAGTTAGTACTGGCAATGGATTTACAGTTACTGTTCTTACTGCAGATGTAGTTGAACAACCACTAGCATTAGTTACTGTTACGGTATAGTTGCCGGAAGTGGTGGCTGTAATGGACTGTGTTGTTGCATTGTTACTCCACAAGTAAGAAGAACCGGCATTTGAAGTTAATGCTACAGAGCCACCCTGACAGAATGTGGTTGGTCCGCCAGCAGTAATGGTTGCTGTTGGCAATGGATTAACCGTAACTGTTGTGTTGGCAGATGTTGCAAAACAACCATTGGCATTGGTTACTCTTACATTGTAATTACCAGCAGCTGAAACGGTGATAGCTTGTGTGGTTGCACCATTACTCCATAGATATGAGCTGCCTGCACTTGCCGTTAAAGTAACCGAACCGCCTTGACAGAAAGTTGTTGCACCACCGGCTGTGATTGTTGGTGTTGGCAAAATATTTACCGTTACAACGGTTGCTACTGATGTTGCAAAACAACCAGCAGAATAGGTTACTTGTACGGTATAACTTCCACTTGCAGAAACAGTGGTGGATTGTGTGGTAGCACCATTGCTCCACAAGTATGAACTACCGGCACTGGCAGTTAATGTAACAGAACCACCCTGACAGAATGTTGTTGGTCCACCTGCCGTAATTGTTGCAGTTGGTAAAGCATTTACGGTTCCTGATACTGCTACGCTTTGTGTGGTTGCACCTGTAGAAGCAACGGTAATATTTCCGGAAGGTGAGCCTGTAGCAGTTGCAGCTAATCTTACAAAAATGGTGGTTGAAGCTACCATTCCACTAGCTGGTGTTAATGTTACACTTGACGCATAGCCACTACCAGCTGTTGTAGAAACTTCATAACCGGTTGGTGCAGTAACCACTAAGTTTGCAGTTAGTGCTGAACCACTTACAGTAAAGCTTTGACTTGCTGATGCCGAACCTGAACAACCAGCGAAAGCTGTTAATGTACTTGTAGCTACTACAGTTTGGAATTGTGGATTGTTTCTAAAGATGGCTACTCTATTTGCTTCTACACTAGAGCTTACAATATCAGGTCTTCCATCACCATCGATATCTCCTATTGCTGCATAATAAGGCCATGAGCCTAAAGCTAAATTTACATTTGATGCAAAACTTGCTGCACCACTTGTACTTGTATTTCTATAAACAGAAAGATTTGCTGCTGTACCATTTTGACCTGCATTGGTGGTAACTAAATCAGCTTTACCATCACCATTTAAATCTCCACCTGCAACGAAGTATGGATTTTGAGGTGAACTATTATCTATTCTTGTTGCAAAACTAATATTACCAACTGTACTGGTATTGGTTAAAATACTCATTGAGTTGGTAGTATTTAGCAATGATGCAGCGATATCTAATTTGCCATCGCCATCCCAATCGCCAATAGTTATACCATAAGCAGAAGGTGCAGCAAAATCTACTTTTGAAGCAAGGCTAATAGCACCAATTGTACTCATATTTCTAAATACAGAAACGTTACTACCAGCCGTAAAACAAATATCTTTTTTTCCATCACCGTCTATATCCCCTACTGCTATTGCATTTACATTTACTGCTGCTGTATAATCTACAGGTGCAGCAAAAGTAATATTACCAACTGTTGATGTATTTGGATAAATAATCATTTTTTGACCACCAAAAATTAAGTCGGCCTTGCCATTACCATCAATATCGGCACTTGCTATTGAATAAGTTGCAGCAGTTGTATTGATTTCAATTTTAGTTGCAAAACTGATATTGCCACTCGTACTCGTATTACGCAAAACAGTAAAAGCTACTTGATTTAAATTTCCGCCTGTTGTAGCAATATCTAACTTGCCATCTCCATCTAAATCAACAAGCACAAGACCTCTAGCCTCTTGAGCAGTTGAAAAATCTACCCTTGTTGCAAAACTTACTGTTCCGGCTGTGCTGGTATTTCTAAATACAGCAACATTATTAGCTGCTCTGTTAGCAACAACTAAATCTGCTTTGCCATCTCCGTCAACATCACCCAATGCAACTTGATAAGGCCATGTTGTTCCTGTACCTGTTGCAATTTCTATTTTAGGGTCGAAATCAGTTGCAGCAATACTGTTTTTGTTTGGCGTAAATGTTGGTGTAAAATTGGCATTACTGTGAGCCAATAATGATGTGCCCATATTAACCTCTGTAATATTGCCAAAGGTTGCACCCACAGGAACCGTTACTGTTAAACTTGTTGCAGTTGCTGCTGTTACAGTTGCTTTGGTTGCACCAAAGAATACAATATTATTGGCTGCAGTTGTATTAAAGTTGGTACCAGTAATCGTTACAGTTGTTCCTACCGGTCCACTTGTTGGAGTAAATGACGTAATTGTTGGAGGAGGTGGTGGTGGCGGACTATATCTATAGAAATCTATTTTGGTATTATCGCTTCCATTAAACATATCTAATTTACCGTCTCTGTCTAAGTCCACTACCTCAATAGATGCCATACCTCCCCCACTAGAGGCGCCCATATCAAACTGACCGGAGAGTACAATATTACCGGAAGTACTATTATTAGTTAAAATAGCTACCATCCCTCCTCTTGGAATGATGATATCGGGTTTAGTGTCACCATTTAAATCTCCGATGTTTATTCTATCGACTACCCATCCATAGTTTGAACTAACCGGAGTTGCAAAACTCATCGTATTACCCGAACTAGTATTACGAAAAACGGATACAATCCATTCGTTGTTGGATATTACCAAATCTAGATTTCCATCCATATCTATATCCCCTAATTCAACCCATTTACCTGCAGTGGTACCGTTTGCAAAATCTACCCGTGTTGCTAAGCTGACTGTACCTGTGGTTGTTCCTGTATTTCTGTAAATGCTGAAATTTGCCGGAACGTTTACATTTGCTGTAACCACATCATTTTTGCCATCGCCATTGATGTCTCCAATTTTTACTCCCCAAACACTTGTTGGGGCTGTAAACTCTACATTAGGTGCAAAACTGATAGTGCCACTAGTACTGGTATTGCGGAAAATGGAAATTTTTGCTGCCCAGTTATTTGTTACGGCCAAGTCAAGTTTTCCATCTCCATCAATATCACCCACAGCAATATCATTACCGGAGTTCGCCATGCTTATATCTACTCTTGGAGCAAAACTGATACTGCTAGTAGAGGTATTACGCCAAACAGATACACTATTGTAATCTCCAACACCAATGATGTCTTGTTTTCCATCGCCATCGATATCTGCTGTAACCAACCCTCTTACCGGCGCTAAAACAGGATAACCTATAGAACTACCAATAGCAATACTTCCAACACTACTTGTATTTGGAAACACCAATAAACCAGCAGGAGTGGAATTATAATTATTCATGATTAAATCAATATCACCATCCAAATCCAAATCAGCTCTTTCGCATGGCATTGACCATATGTTTGGAGTACCGCTTGAAACATTTGTTTTAACAAAGTCAGCTTCTACAATGGTAGCTTTTGTTGAAGAATGTGTAGGATTAAAATATGTTTTTGAATGAGCCTGCAAACCATTAGCAGTATTCAATACTGTAATAGGTGCATAAGCAGCACCCAAGGGAACTGTTACTGTCAAACTTGTTGCTGTTACACTACTTGGTGTAGCAGAACGTACTGCACCAAAATATACGATATTATTGGCGGCAGTTGTATTAAAGTTGGTACCTGTAATTGTTACTGTTGAACCTGCAATACCACTTGTTGGTGTAAAAGATGTAATGGTTGGTGGTGGTGGTGGTGGAGTCACCGATTCAAATGAAAACAGCCCCCAAGTTGGCCCACTAAATGGATAAGAAACGTTGTATGGATTTGTACCTACTGGTGTAGCTGTTCCTATGGTTTCCCAAGCAGAAGTACCAGTATTATAACGTAACCCTCTTTGAGGTGCTGTTTCAGAAAAAGTTCCTCCCGAAACACCTTGACCAGTGATATATTGAAATTTCAAGTCTACATTGGTTGGATTGCCACTTGGTGTAATATCCCATTGGCATCTAATTACTTTAGTTGTATTTAAAATACCTGCACCGGTTGGTGCTGTTGCATTGGCCTTTATGGCATAATCAAATCCACCACCATTGGTAATGGTTACAGGGTTATAATGAATAAACACATTACCAATATTTCTACCAATTGGTGCTACCACTGGGCCAGCACCAACTCCTTTCATTACCAATCTTCCTGCTCCATTGGTATAAGCATAGCAGTTTGCAGAAGCACCAGTAATTGTTACACCACTATTTACAATAAAATCGGAATTGTTAATTACAGTATATCCAGCCGTAAATGTTGCACTAGTTGTAACGGTTACCGGCGTAAACAAATTGAATTGCTTACCAGGAAGGTTCAATACTAAGTTGTCAAAACTAACTGGCTGGCTACCTCCAATAATACAGTTACTGCCTCCATCTAAACAGGTTACTGTTCTGCCATTAGCAGTAAATGTGCCATTAAAATTATTGTAGGTAGAAGTAATAATTAAATCGCCACCAGCTGCAGATGACAATATCATTCCTCCATTAATATTCATGGCATCATTAACACCACCTACTCTACGGCTGGTAGTGATGTTCCCAAACGAAAGTGTTGTTCCAGCATTAATAGTTAATGCTCTTGGATAATTGGTATTTCCTGTTACCCACTCATCACCTATTACATAAGTTCCACCAGTATTATAATTTAATGAAGACCCTATACGATAGGTTGGCCTGTTTGTATTTACTGATCCACCTGGATTGATGGTTAAATTAGCTACTGTGGATGTAGTTCCAAAATCTACAGGTCCTTCAATATTAACAACAGTAAAATTGCTGGTAGCAGAACCAGCTACCAATCCAGAGCCTAAAAAAGTTACATGAAATACATTGCCCACTGTTCCATTATTGGTAAATGTTTTACCACTGTTTAATTTAACGCCATAAGGATAGTTAGAGTTAATTGTACCGCCAGTATTAATGGTAAAATCACCAACAGTTACGTCGGCATGTGAGATATTAACGGTTGCTGCAATAATAACATCTGCACCAGTAGTTGGTACTACACCACCTTGCCAAGTGGCAGGAGTGTTCCAATTACCATTATTGATTGCAGTAAATTGTGCTGATAATTTTTGGATAACAAATAAGCTAAATAAAGTACATAGCAGCACTTTAGAAAAATGTCTCATAAACGTAGTTTTAGTAATTGGCTGAATTTCAGTTATAAAATTACTTGTGAGATTAAGGAAACAATAAAAACTGGGACGAAATGCAACAATTTGTATATAATCTACAAAACAGTTGTGTTGCAATGGAATGTAATGGTAAAACAGGCCCCATTATTGGTTGCGTAAGTCAGTGTTCCACCGATTTGTTCGGTGAATAACTGTACCAATTTTAAACCCAAACTTTGATAGCGGTTGGGCAGTTGACCATTGGGCAAACCAGGGCCATTATCGGCTACTAAAAGTTGAAAGGTATCAGGGGCGGTTGCAGTAATTTGAACCCGAATATGTGGCGTTGCCACTTGTTGAAAGGCATACTTAAAACCATTCGTTACCAACTCGTTTACAATCATGCCTAGCGGAATAGCAGTTTCAATATTGGTAGATAGTTTTGTGTCATCTGTTATAGCATAAGAAAGATTGGGTAAAAAAGGCTTGTATTGTTGTGCCAATACCTGCACAATATCTTCTAAATAATCTTTCAGCACTACTTCACTGATGTTTTGAGATTGGTATAGTTTTTCATGCACAATGGCAATTGATTGTAACCGATTTTCACAGCTATTCAGTGCATCTATAGCCAATTGATCATGTAAGTTTCTTGCTTGCATCCTTAACATGGCTACAATTACCTGCAAATTATTTTTAACCCGATGGTGCACTTCTTTCATCAGCACTTTTAAATCATCTGCCTGCTTAGAAATTTTTGCATTGGCCACTTTTTGGTTGCGATAATTACGGTAAAAACTGATTCCAAAAATGATGAGTACAGTTAAACTTATCATCATTAACCACCTTGCAATTCTTTCATTCTTGCTGTTCTCTATCATTAATGCATTCTTGCTGTTAAGCGTTTTATTTAACAGCAATTCTTTATCCAATTCATTCTTTTTTAATGCATTCTCTCGTTCCAACCCTTCCTTCAGCAACAAAGATTGGTTAATTTCTATATCTTTTAAATCATTTTCACGTTGCAAGGCTTCGTTCAATAAATGTTCTTGAAACAATTTATCAGACTTAAACTTATTTTCTTTGTCTAAGAATGCGATTTGTTGTTCTTTCTTTTCAGATTCATATTTCTTTAATAAATCTGCTGAATGCTTGGCTATTTCTGTATTATAGGTACTGTCTTTAAGGGTTGCAATTTTTTCTAGCGTTACAAAAGCCTTTGCTGTATCGCCCAATGCCATATATACAGATAAATAGTGTTTATAAACTTGGCTCACATTTTCCAGGTTTTTTTCATTTTTGGCAAGTTGGAGTAATAAGTCTGCAACAGTTAAAGCTTCTTTATAATACTTTCTATCAAAATTGATATTGAATTTAAGTTGGTTGATAAAGAATTGATAAATAACATCGTTAGCGCCTTTGCTGATAGCTAGGGTTTTATTGACATAATCATCAGCCTTTTCATAGTCTTTCGTTTTAAGGTAAATCTCAGCCAAATTATACAATGCAATTCGTTGCCCGGAAAGGCTATTAGCTTGCTTGTACGTATTATAACTTAATTGGTAGTAAGTAATAGCTTGGGGATAATCAGCTGCTGTAAAAGCATAGCGAGCCAAATAAGCATAGGCACGGGCTAGGTCATCTGTAGATTGATTGGCTTCGAAAAATGCTTTCGCCTTCAACGCATACTTTTTGGCCTCTACTAAATTTTTTTGCTTGGAGAAAATGATGGAAATCGTCATCCAACATTGGCCTATCCCCTTTTGGTATTGCTCAGATAATTCTAATGCTTTAAAAGCATATTTTTCAGCATTGGCATAATCTGGCAAGTAAGTGTATAAATCAGCCAACGCTGTATAGGTGTACACATGGGTGATGAATAAGGAAGCATCTGATTGTAGTACTTTGTTCCCCTCAAAAATGGCTATGGCTTTTTTCAAGCCTTCAATACCTTCGGGGTGCTGTCCCATATCTCTAGTAGCATACGCTAGTGCAATTGTTCCTTTAAATATTCCCTTCGGGAAGTTGATTTTTTCGGAAAGCTGAATACCCAATGCAGCATATTTTTTAGCATTGGCATAATCAAGCTTCTCGGTTCTGCATTTGTTAGAGAGTAAAATACAACTGTTTACCTTGGTGGTATCTTCTTTCATTACAACCACCGCCTTCATCAAACTATCTGTAGACACTACTTGCCCAAACAGGCATAGCGGCAAACAAAACAGTAGGAATAATAGGCAGGCTTTCATATAGAAGCAACGTTTATCAATAGAGGTTTAAAACAATTATTTAATTTTAGGATGACCAATAATTTGGGACAAACTGCAGGAATTTATATACCAACTACCTTTTCAGCCTTTCTAATACATCTACATATTCTGTTCTACTAATGGGAACTTTTTGTCCCTTAATAACCGCATGATCTGCATTAAATGCCTCTACAAATGAAAGATTGATGATATAACACTTGTGCGATTTGGCAAAAAGATGCTGTGGCAAATGTTCCATCAATTTTTTAAGGGAGCAGCGGAGTAAATATTTTTTTTCTGCTGTTATCACTTGTACATAATTTTTATCTGACTCGAACCATAGAATTTTCGACAACGGAATTTTGATGAAATGATAATTTTCTTTCAGCAACAAATGTTCGTGTATGATAAAATCGCTATGGTTTGAGGTAGGCGCCGCTTCTATTGTTGTATCCGCCGCATTGGTTTTGCCGGCATAATTGAATAAGGCAATTTCTATGTTTGCTAATAATAGTGTTTTATTATAGGGCTTCAACAAAAACCCTGCAGGCTTTGTATGCTTTACACTTTCTACAGTGGCGGCATCAGAATAAGATGTAATATAAATGAACGGGATATGATAGTGCTGATTTATATGGTGTGCAATATCAATACCCGATATAGATTGATTCAAATTAATATCCAATAAAACAAGGTCGATTGCTGCTGATTGCAAAATCTTGGTAGCTTGACTAAAATCCCTGGCCCTGTACACCTGCTCATAGCCTACCTCTTCCAAGATTTCTCGTAAATCTTGCGCAATGAGAACTTCGTCCTCTATAATTAATATGGAGAAAGCTTGTTGCAAAAAGCAGTTTTTATTGGTTGAGCCCAAAATAATACATAAGCCAATTAGTGCCAACTTTAAACTTAAAAATGTCAAAAATTGAAAGCATTATACCTAAAAAATAACATGGAGATGACATGGGCGGCGGACTGTTTTAACCACGGGGCCACAATAAAGTTTCAAGTTTAAGGTTTAAAGTTTCAGGTTTTGCCGTGGACCGTCGTACGTAGACTATTTTACCGCAGAGTAGATGGAGTTTTAGAGGTTTCGCAGAGATGGTTCAAATATTCTAAACCGTGTACTTCCTTATCCCTAATTACCAATTCCAAATTCCCTTCCTCCATGGACTATGGACCGTCGTCTGTGGACTGGTTAACCACAGAGGTCACTGAGGTTTTTCACAGAGGGCACAATGTTCTTTATAGTATCAGGTTCCAAGTTCCAGGTTTCATGTTTCAGGTTTTACTTTGGACTGTTGACCGTCGTCCGTGGATTGAATGAAATGCTGCTCATCACCACAGTAATTCTAAAGCCTAATCAAGGCGTTTCCGGAAACAGGGCTGTATATCTGTTTCCGGTGTCTTTTTTTGGTCCTTTTTTGGACAAGCAAAAAAGGACGTACCTATAACCAAACTATATTGGCAACTGAAATCTGGTAGGAAAACTCAAACACGGACCTTTTAACTCCCAATTGAGAGTTCGGAACCTCGAACTTGGACCTTTTAACTCCCAATTCGGAGTTCAGAAACTCAAAGTCGGACCTTTTAACTCCCAGTTCGGAGTTCAGAACCTCCAACTCGGACCTTTTAGGTACTAATTGGAAGGTAAAAGCCTCTAACTCGAACCTTTTAGGTACTAATTGCAAGGTAAAAGCCTCCAATTCGAACCTTTTAGGTACTAATTGGAAGGTAAAAGCCTCCAACTTGAACCTTTTAGGTACTAATTGCAAGGTAAAAGCCTCCAATTCGGACCTGTTAGGTACTAATTGGAAGGTAAAAGCCTCTAATTCGAACCTTTTAGGTACTAATTAGAAGGTAAAAGCCTCCAACTCGAACCTTTTAGCTCCAAACTAGGAGTTAAAAGCGACATGATGCCTCTAGGTGCTTACTGCCTACTTCTGGTAAAAACATAGGCCAAAAACGTATTGGCGCTACGACAATACAAAAATCATAATACTAAGATGTTGATTACCAATACGATAAATTTTATATAGGTATTGATGTGATGCGTATATTTGAATGTTACATGAAACTTTTATTTAACCGTTTAAAATAACAATTATGAAAAAGACAGTTTTGTGTTTATGTTTTGTTTGTGCATCCATTTTAGCAACAGCACAAGGGGGTGCAAATAGGGAACCAGCTGGTGTGAACAGATCACCTGCTGGAGCAAAAAGTGGTCGTGAAGGAGGCAATGGGGGTAGCAATCGAGATGGTAAAGAAAAAACTAAAGAAAAAGATGGCAAAAAAAGTGTTTCAGACGGAGCCAAAGCAACCGCTAAAGACATCAAGGCAGCAAACTCTTTGGATGGGAAAGGAAGAAATATGACAGAAACTCAAAGAAGTGAAGCAGCAAGACAATTAGGTAACGAGCAAGCAAGAGCTGCTGCTAATGGAAAAAAAGCAGACGCTAAATTTTTTGAGAAAGAAAAAGACAAATTAAAAGGGAAACACTAACATTTAGACGTATTAAATTTATTAGTAGTTATATATTCTAACAAGAACTTAGTGTTATCATTTCAGTTAATATCTTGAAAGAAGTCTAATTAGAGCTGCATGTAACAAGAGGTTTGGCAATATTGGGGGTTGACGAAATAAACCTCAACTTTTGTACTACTATTTGTCTCGTCGTCCTGAAATAGGTTGAATACAAATCATCTATTAAAAATCTATAAATTTGACTAAGGTTTTCAAGTAGAGGTAATTATATTTCCCCACTTAGGTAAGTCCATAAAGTAATAGGTTATTCATCGAACCATTAAAAAAGTTGAGTATTGACATATAAAACATTGGGGATTGGTTTAATAATTTTCTGCCTCTTCATCCTTTACTTTATTCTAAAGCCATCAAAAGGTTTAGACAGATCTTTTTTGGAAAATTCGATAGATAGCATTGCAGTAGTTCACAATCAAAAAGTGGTTATTATTACATCTGCGACTGAAATTAAAGCTATCATTAACACGATGGAGAAAGCAGAAAAAATATATAACATGGATAGAGAGAATATAAACCGAGACTTTTTCGATATCATTTTATATTCTAAAGATCAAACCTTGCAGTTCAGACTTAATCTTAATGCCTATCATGGTAAGGTAATAAATGCAAATGACTTCTTTTATCATGGAGACAGTCTCTACAAAAAGATTCAATATCTACCTTTTAAATAAACTACTTCCAATATATTATTTAGCGTTATTGGGACATGATGATGTTAGCTTCTGCTGTAGTTCTTTATCGGCTTTGATTTCAGCCCAGCGTTAATCATTCGGCTTTAGTTCTTATCTTCAACTTTTAAATAATATTGGGCTTCTGTTGTCGGCGGACGGAATGCTAGTCCCTCAACAACGCCAAGCAATTGACGTTGGCTGCAAACTATATAGACCTTATGATATCGCTAAAGACAAGTATCGAACTAATTTCTGTAATTGATAAGTATTTACCCAAAGTTATTGACAGAATATTTGTTGTCTTTGACATTGAACACTTGATTCATCCAACATTGGGTAAATTTTCCAAAGATGACAAGGTTAATATTTTACTTAAAACATTAAAGATTCCACCATCAAAAGGTCCATTTACTGAATCATTTCAACTTGACCTGCTTCAATATATGATCGACCATTTTTATCGATATGAAGACGAGAGGGGCAGTACTAACTACGTATCCTATGACCCAAATTTTGGTACTGTTAATAGTGAAAATCTATTCTGTTATAAATATTTAGCTTTAGCTAATTCATTAAAACGTGACGGTTACATAATCAAAGAGAGGTCTATAAAAAAAATGCTGCCTAACGAGATAGAGGAGGCTAAGACAGAAAGTGAGTTATTTACTCTTTTAAATAAATTCAATTTATCAACAACAAAAGGTCATTTAGAACAGGCCATCAGAAATCATTCACAAGGAAATTGGGCTGGTGCAAACGGTCAATTTCGACCATTTGTAGAATCACTACTTATTGACATTTGTAAGTTTCTCTTGCCGAATAACAAATGTGAAAGTGCAAATACTGCAATAAATCTTTTAAGTAAAACAGTTACTCCTCCATTTTTGAGGAGTGACCTAAATGAAGTTGAGAATCCCAACTGTAACAAACCATTTATCGAAGGATTTTGGAAAAGACTGCATCCTGAAGGTACCCATCCAGGCTTATCAGACGAAGAAGATTCTACATTTCGATATCACATAACAATTGTTGTTGCATATTATCTATTAAAACGCCTTTCAAACATTACTTAGTCTTCAGCCAAAATGGGTATTGGTGCAAGTTGGGGTGGACGCCGTAACTTCGGGTGTTTACCAACCCAATTACATAAACTAAGAATACCAAGCAGTATAAACAACTCACCATTGTTACATTGCGATAAGATAAGTATGTAATTATTGGCGATAAATTTCAATTTTGTCTCAAAATCTTAATTGATAATATGAAAAGATCCAATAACCCATTTTTTGTTTTAATTGTAATATGTTTATCATCCTGCCTTTGGAATGACACAGCTATTACTGAAGATTTGGGCGATAATTATTTTTATTTAGGCGCCGCAAATGAATCTCAAATTCTATTGGGAGACGAAAAGAAAAACATAGGAATAACCATTGTCCCTCAAGAAGTAATTGCATTCAATTTTGACAATCGATTTATAATCGCAAAGAGTGTAGCTAAAATTAATAATATCAATGTGCACAAATTCTGGGTCGTAGACAAAAAACGTAAAGATTCGATAGTGTCATTAGATTCGATTTCCTTTAATAAAAAGATTGAGAATCTTGGACTAAAAATAAGGTTGAAACCGAGAAAGTAATCTCTTTGAAGCTGAGTTCTTCTTGCCAGGCCAAGCAGTGCATCAACTAAGGGACATTGCGTAGTAAACAATGCCTCAAAATTTCATCCCAACCATTACTGCATTCTAACCCGAGGATCGATAAGCCCGTACAGGATATCCGCCAATAGATTTATGAGTTTAAAAAAAGCTGCGGTAACCAATACACTTCCCATCACCACCGGAAAATCTAATTTCTCTAAGGCCTCAACGGTAACTTTTCCAATACCTTTCCAGCCAAAAATATATGCTACAAAAAATGCTCCTGCCAATAATTCGGCAAACTAGGCAGCAATTTAACAACAGAAAAAACTACGTACTTTAAAGGTTGAATTTGTAACTTTACAAAATATGAAACGGGAAAACACATCTAAAAAGACAATTTTAAAATCAGTTACCAAAATGGTGAACGATAAGGAATTGGTGCGTTCATATATTAAAGGGAAAACGCAGATACAAACGCTAACCAAAAAGGGCATTAAGTTTGTAAAACCATTATAACTACGTTTTTGACGACATAACAAATACATACAATTTCACGACCAAAAACAATTTATTATATCGGGTCGCTTTTATTGTTGACGAAACATTTTCTACCATTTCGAGAGAAGAGATACCAAATATTTTTCAGTTAGTTATTGAAAAAACCACGGACGAGGTGGAACCTTATGACGCTAAGGTTTCTAAAACGATAGAAGACATTATTGAACGTTTCTTTCAAAAAGTAGAAAACTCATTGATTTACCTATGCTCCGACGACAATGAAAAGGCAATACAAAGACATAAAATTTTCGATAGATGGTATAGAAAGTCTGAACACAGAAGTTATGTTAAGAAAATTGACAACATAATAACTATTGAAATTGACGGACAAAATGTTCAAAAATTATACACTTCATACTTATTTCATATCGACAACCCAGCCTACGAAAAACTCATCAGCATTTACAATCAAATAGAAGCGGTACTCAACAGAGACAAATAATAAAGCACACAACAGGTACTGTGTAAAAAACCAAATAAAAATTGATTTCTTTGGTTTTTCTAAGCAATAATTAGGTTAGTCTTGCAGGGGTCTCCTACCAAAGCCCTGTGTACTAGCCAAGGGACCCCGGCATAACCAACAATGCCCCCAATTCCAACCCCACGATTACTGCATCCTAACCCTAGGATCGATAAGTCCATACAAAATATCCGCCAATAGATTAATCAGGATAAAGAAGGCTGCGGTAACCAATACACTTCCCATCACCACGGGGAAATCTAATTTCTCTAAGGCATCAACGGTAACTTTTCCAATGCCTTTCCAGCCAAAAATATATTCTACAAAAAATGCTCCTGCCAATAATTCGGCAAACCAACCTGTAATAGCGGTCACTACCGGGTTTAACGCATTGCGTAAAGCATGTTTAAGCACCACTACCCTTTTACTCAAACCTTTGGCATAGGCAGTACGTATAAAATCTTGATCCAATACATCTAACATAGCACTTCGGGTAAGTTGAGTAATAATGGCCAAGGGTCGAATGCCTAAAGTAATTGCGGGTAAGATTAGATTTTTGATTTGTAACTGTCGGCCATCAAATGCATCAATGGTAAATAAACTACCTGTCATGCTCAGTCCGGTGAAATTGTGCCAAACAAATCCAAACAAATAGGCCAACACTATCCCCATAAAAAAAGAAGGCGCCGAAATGCCCAACACACTTGCAAAAATGGCCGAAGTATCCATCCAAGTATTTTGCTTTACAGCAGCAATCACACCCAGCAAAATGCCCAATACAGTGGCTATCAACATGGCAGCAATGGCCAATATAAAAGTACCCGGCAAAGCCTCTCCCAATACTTCACTCACTTCTTTTTTGGTTTGGTAAGACCTACGCAAATAAGGCAGCTTAATCCCCAATTTGGTATCGCCACCTATAAAAAATCCTTTTAATTGTTTTTGTGTAATGTCTGCTGCGCTGTGCACTGCAATGGGAGAAACATCGTTGGCATACAATAAAAATTGTTTCCATTTGGGCTGGTCTAAAGCCAGCTCTTTTCTGATGTTATTGATGGTAGCACTATCGCCTGTTTGGCCAATCACCAAACGGGCAGGATCACCAAATCCTTGAAATAAAAAAAACACCAACACTACCACACCGGTTAATACCAGCATGCCATAGAGAAGTTTTTTGATGATGTAATGAATCAAGCTGAGTAATTTATGGTATGAGCACTAATATTTTTCTAGCACTTTTTTCAATTTGTTGATATCATGGTAACTGTACTTGGCTTCAATATTTGCCTGTTGCATTACAAAATAAGTTGGATTGACTCTTGCCGCAGTTTTAATTGCTGTTACATCGCAAGTTAAAACAGACAAACCGGCTATAGTAGTAAAGTGCGTCAGTGCTTCAGTGGTTGCTGCAGTTGCAATGATGACAGGTATTTGCTTCTGTTTGCAAGTAGTCAGCACTTCCTCAAAATCAAGTTTCCATTCATTATAATCACTAAAATCCTTCACCATTAACATCAGAAAGCGATTGGTATTGAGTACCTGTAATGTGCTATCAAGCCCTGTTGGTGTGGTTAAAGAAAAATCGGGAATAGGTTTTACAGCATTGCCCTTCCGCACCAGTTTATCAAAACGATCAACAAATTCGTAAGCAGAATCATTAAAATCTTCGGGAAAATTAGCAGCATCAAATTCTACCATGGCACCTTTGTATTTGTACTTAAATGTAAGCACCATACTATCTGCTGTTGCACCCTCCGGAATTTGCATTTGCTTTAAAATGTTATTACCCACTTTATAGGGCAAACAATCTACGACTGGTAAATATTGCAATACATAAGCCTGTGCGACACTAGAAAGCGATGCACCAACAATCAAAATGGCTATTGCTATTTTGGTGGAGAAAAGTGGTTTAATTTTTTGATGCTGAAATAAAATAAATAAGACGAGTACTAATAAAATCAAATCTTTAATAAATGATTGTGCCGCTGTTAGCGGAATACAATCGCCAAAACAACCACAGGTTTTTATCCTGCCCGAAAACAGTGCGTAGCCAGTTAAAAAAGTAAAGAAAATAATCAGCAATAATAATAACCAACTAAATAATCGCATTCGCCACCCTACAAGCACGGCAATGCCTGCTACTACTTCAAATACATTCATTAAAAGTGCAAAAGCCAATGCATAATCATCTAAAAAATGCCATCCCCACACTTCAAAAAACTCTAGCATTTTATAGCTTAATCCTAAAGGGTCGTTTACTTTAATCAATCCAGAAAAAATGAACAAGACCCCAACGATAATTCTAGCTGCTTTAATCATGCTATATGCCTTAAATAATGAATAGAAAATGCTTACCCTTGATGTTTCCCTTCTTCAATTAATATCAATCCAAAAATGGCGTAATTGATGATATCAGCATAGTTGGCATCTATACCTTCGCTAATGATTGTTTTACCATCATTGGCCAAAATTTGTCTGATGCGTAATAATTTTACCAATATCAAATCCACAAAACTTTCCTGACTCATATCTCTCCAAGCTTCGCCATAATCGTGGTTTTTAGCTTGCATCAATTGCCTTGTCATAGTGGCAAAGTTGTTATACAGCGTAGCTGATTCATCTTCCGATAAATCTTCGATAGCAGGTTTACCTTTTTCTAATTGAATCAATCCAATGATACCATAATTTACAATCGCTTTCAACTCACCACCTACGCTATCACCAACTTTATTGGCTTGTTTTTCTTGAATTGTTCTGATACGTAACGCTTTTATAAATAGCTGATCTACTACCGAAATTGTTCTTAATACTCGCCAAGATGTACCATAATCTTTTATCTTTTTCAAGAAAATATCTTTACAAGAGGCCACCACTTTATCATATTGCTGATTCGTATCCATGTTGCTTATGCTGCTGTTTGTATATTGCAAGATAAATGAAACAATAGAATGTTTACCATCAATTGTAAAGGAAGGTTATTGTTGATAGATAAGCCCATCGTTATGGGCATCATCAACACCACACCCGATTCTTTTTTCAGCGGCAGCAGAAAGCAAGAAACTACCGAAATAGTAGCATTGGCAAAAGCTATGCTTGAAGCCGGCGCTACCATTTTAGACCTTGGCGGACAAAGCACTAGACCGGGTAGTGAACCAATAGGTGCTGATGAAGAAATGGAAAGAGTTGTTCCCGGTATATCGGCTGTAAAAGCAGCATTTCCCGATAGTTATATTTCAATTGATACTTATCATGCATCGGTTGCTAAAGCGGCAGTTATTGCCGGTGCAGATATGGTTAACGATATAAGTGGCGGCACAATGGATGAAGCTATGCTTTCGACTGTTGCCGAGTTACAAGTACCTTTTATTTGTATGCATATGAAGGGAACGCCACAAACCATGCAACATCTACCTGAATATCAGAATGTAACTAGTGAGGTGTTAGATTTCTTCATTCATCAAGTGGAAAAATGTAGATTGGCAGGCATTCATGATGTGATTGTTGACCCCGGATTTGGCTTTGGCAAAACCATCAATCATAATTTTCAACTTTTAAAAACATTGTCTGTTTTTGATATACTAAATAAGCCGATTTTATTAGGCATATCCAGAAAATCATCCATTTATAAAACACTTGGTGTTACCGCAGCAGAAGCATTAAATGGCAGTACCGTTTTACATACTATCGGCTTACTCAATGGAGCACACATTCTTAGAGTGCATGATGTGAAAGAAGCGATGGAAGTGGTTAAGTTAGTAGAAGTCTATCAAGCTACAGCAATAAAAAAGGCTGAGCAATAAAGCCCAGCCTCTGCTACAAAAATCTATTTTTTTAAAATGGTCGTTTGCCCGTACTATCTACAGGTTGTACAAACGGTTGTTGTGTTTTTACATCTAACACCATCACATCAAACATTAAATGTGAAAAGGCAGGAATTTCGGGACTTGCACCGGCTGCATCTTTTTTCTGACCGCCATATGCTTGCATAGATGGTGCAAAAATTCGACCTTTACCCCCCTTGCCAAAAAAGGCAAAACCTTCGTCCCATGCCCTAATCACTTGACCCTGACCCACCATAAATTCAAACGGTGCATCATGGCCAAAACTACCGCCGACATTACTATCAAATGGACGATTGTCTTTCATAAAACGACCGGTGTATTTTACCGAAACAATTTTACCGGAATCTCCTTTTATACCTGTGCCGGGTTCAATAACTTCTACCCAAGTTCCATTCTTTGTTTTTTGGGCTTTGATATTATTTTTCTTGATATAATCTTCTACCCATTTTTGATCAGCTGCTAAAAATTTTTGTTTTTCTTTTTCTAAATCAGCTTTCTGGTCAGCCTCATTATCAAAAACAGCTAAAATTTTGATACGAGTGATAATCATATCTCTCCTATTCAACAACTGATTATAATTCCATGCACCCCATTTAACCATAGAATCTACTTGTGCAACGGTAATTAAACTATCGCCAACACGGCATTTGGTGAGTACTTCAGTAAAGTCATGTGATTTTTTACCACTATCTACCATTTGATACACCGGCATATAATCAAAAGTGCTGGTTAAAATACTGTCTTTACCAGCCAATACAATTTCGCCATGCAACTTAATCATCTGCCCCGCTTTCAATTGTTTGCCTTTTCCATCGCTGATGATTTTATAGGCAAGGCCAGTTGGTGTTTTGTCGTAGCCCATGTTGCATCCGCCGATAATGGCCATCAATGCCAATGCAAAAACTAGTTTTTTCATATTGCTATTATTGTAATTGTCCTTCGTATTGTTTTAGTACTTGTACAAATTTATTGGCGGTATTTTCTAAGCTGTCGCTACTTCTTCCACCTGCAGCATTAAAATGACCACCACCTTCAAAATGTGTTCTTGCAAATGTATTTACATCAAAATTACCTTTGCTACGGAAACTCCATTTTCTTTCTTCATCTCTATCAATGACCAATCCGGCAAATTTTATTCCTTCAATGGTGAGTAAGTAATTTACAAGTCCTTCCGAATCACCGGTTTTAATATCATATTTCAATAAATCGCTTTTAGGAATCGCCATCATGGCCGTATTGTATTCGTAAAATACTTCTAACCGATTCAACAATGCATTACCTATAAATCGAAGTCTATTTTCTAAAAAGTTGTCGTAGATATTATCATGCACTAAAGTGTGTTGCAATCCTACATCTTTCAAATGTGCAATCAATCGATGCACAGAGGCAGTGGTTGAAGCAAAACGGAATGAACCGGTATCGGTCATAACGCCGGTATAAATGCATTGAGCAATATCCAAATTCAATTTTTCGGCATGGCCGGAATCCACAATAAAATCATACACCATTTCGCAAGTAGAACTTTTTCCGGTATCGCTTACACCGTAGGTAAAAACGGCTACCTGTGGTTGTTCGTGATGATCAATCAATATGCGTTTGCCCGGAGCTGCTGCCAAAAAAGTTTCCATGTGTTTGGTACGGTGTAACACATTAAAATCGAGACAAAACAGCCAATCTGCCTTATTAATGATTTGTATAGATTGTTCCTTATGTTTTTCAAAATCAATTACTTGGTTACAACCGGGCATCCAATTTAAAAAATTGGCCCAATTGGTGGGAGAAATAACCGTTACTTGATGGCCAAACTGAACTAAAAAATGATATAACCCTAACATAGAGCCCATGGCATCGCCATCCGGCTTTTGATGAGCAGTAATGACAATAGAGGCAGGAGTATTCAAAAACGGGAAAAAAGCGCTGATGGGTTGCATAATATGGCTGCAAATTTGCTGTTTTAGTACCATTCGCTCAAATACAATTTTAAAATCTTAACAAATTGGAACCCAAAAATGCTTGATTGGCTGATTAATTGAGTTACTTTTGCGGACGCTAAAACAAGGATATGAGCAATCAAACATTTACCATGATTAAGCCGGATGCAACCGCTAAAGGTTATACCGGTGCTATTTTAGACCAGATTATTAAAGCAGGTTTTACTGTAAAAGCAATGAAGTGGACAAAATTGTCTGCCGAAAAAGCCGGCGAATTTTATGCGGTGCATAAAGAAAGACCTTTTTACGGTGAACTAGTAGAGTTTATGAGCAGCGGACCAATCGTTGCAGCAGTATTGGAAAAAGACAATGCCGTTGCTGATTTCAGAAAGTTGATTGGTGCAACTAACCCTGCCCAAGCCGAAGAAGGTACTATTCGTAAGCAATTTGCTGCCTCTGTAGGTGAAAATGCCGTTCATGGCAGTGACAGTGACGAAAATGCTATCATCGAAAGCGATTTCTTTTTCTCTAAATTAGAACGTTTCTAACCTCTGTTTGAGGAATAAATAAAAAAGCCAGCTACTTTATTGATAGCTGGCTTTTTTATGTAGACTCGTTTCTATGTTAATATAGCATTCTCACTTTGATGGTTTCCTTTACTTCTCTCAATAATTCTAATGCTTTGTTAGAGAGTTTTTTGTCGATGTCTAATACTACGTATCCAATCTCCTCATTCGTTTTCAAATACTGACCCAAAATATTGATTTTATGGTTGGATAGAGTGGTGTTGATGGCACTCAAAACCCCCGGTCTATTATTGTGAATATGTAAAATGCGGTGAGCAGTTTCTACCGGCGGCAAACTGATGGCCGGCACCGTATGAGAACCATAGCTGATGCCTTTTTCTAAATACTCAAATAATTTAGCACTTACATCATCGCCAATATTTTGCTGTGCTTCTTCGGTACTGCCGCCTACATGTGGCGTTAACAGCACATTCGATAAACCTTGCAAAGGACTGGTAAATGAGTCGCCGTTTTTTTCTGGCTCCCAAGGGAAAACATCAATGGCTGCACCACCTAAATTACCTTCTTCTAAATGTTTTGCCAAAGCCGGCAAATCAACCACTTCACCCCTAGCATAATTAATCAAAATGGCGCCTTGCTTAAAATATTTAAGGTTTGATTTATTGATGAGATTTTTTGTGAGTGCCGTTTCCGGTACATGTAAAGAAACAATATCTGACTGTTGTAATAATTCTTTCAAACTCTTTACAGCACTGGCATTACCTAAAGGTAATTTGGTTTCGATATCGTAAAAAACAACTTTCATCCCCAATGATTCTGCTAATACACTTAATTGAGAACCAATATTACCATAGCCAACAAGACCAAGCGTTTTGCCCCTTAATTCATAACTACCTTTAGCTTCTTTCAACCAAATCCCTTTATGGGCGGCATTGTTTTTATCAATAATTTTTCTAATTAATAATATCGAAGCACCAATCACTAGTTCTGCCACACTTCTGGTATTACTATACGGCGCATTAAAAACGGCTACCCCTTTTTTAGTAGCTGCTTTTAAATTAACTTGGTTAACACCGATACAAAAACAACCAATGGCTTGTAATTTATTCGCTGCTTCTAACACCTTTGCGGTGATTTGGGTTTTTGATCTAATTCCAATTAAATGAACATCTTTGATTGCTTTAATCAATTCTGCTTCACTCAAAGCCCCGCTTAACTTTTTCACATTAACATAGCCATGTTCTTTAAACCGCTGAACGGCTCGGTCACTAATATTTTCTAGAAAAAGAATATTGATTTTTTGTTTGGGATAACTGGTTGTTTTTTCCATTTTTGGGGTTGTTTGCTTGCTTCGGCGAAAATAGTGCTTTACCCATTAATACAACTGTTACAAATTGGTGATTTCATTCCATGCAGCATTCCCCTACTTTTGCGGCACAAGTAGCTATGAAATTTTTATCTATCCTTTGTTTTATCCTAATCTTATTAGGCAGTATAAGTTGTAATAACAATACCGATAACGCAAAAAAGCCCAATAAAGGAAAACCCTTTCCCTATCGTCAGCTTACCTCAGCTGAATCAGACGGTTATATCAAGGCTATTGAGCATATGTATGACTCACTGTTTGGTAAAACCGGCTTTAATGGCAGTATTTTGATTGCAAAAAATGGAAAAATTCTGTTTGAAAAATACCAAGGCTATCATAATCTATCTACAAAAGATACCATAGCGGCCAATACGCCTTTTCATCTTGCATCGGTTACAAAACCTTTTACGGCTATGGCTGTGCTGGCTTTGTATGAACAAGGAAAATTAGAATTAGAAGATAGTTTGCAACGATTTTTTCCTGCATTTCCATACCAAGGTGTTACAGTAAGCCAATTATTAAGCCACCGCAGCGGATTACCCAACTATGTATATTTCATGAGTAAAGACACCGCTTGGAATCAACAAAAAAAGGCATCCAATACAGATATGCTTAACTATATGATTGCCAAACATCCGGCACCATATGGCAAACCGGGTAAACATTTTTCTTACTGTAATACCAACTATGCCTTGTTGGCTTTAATTGTTGAAAAAGTAACCGGACTCTCCTTCCCCACTTACATGAAAGACAGTGTATTTACCCCGTTGGGGATGAAGGATAGCTATGTGTTTGGCGTAGCCGATACTGCCCGATATATTCCTAGCTATCTCAACAACGGCAGAGCTTTCGACTTGGCTGCTATTGATTGCATTTATGGCGACAAAAATATGTACAGCACGGTAAGAGATATTTGGCAATGGGAAAAAGCCATGTACAATAACGAACTCATCATCGAAGCCACTTATCAAAAAGCCATTACACCATATAGCAACGAAAGACCATCTGTTCACAATTATGGTTTAGGCTGGCGATTGATGCTATTACCCGACCGAAAAATGGTGTATCATAACGGTTGGTGGCATGGCAATAACACTGTTTTCACCCGTGCCATTAACGACACCGCAACCATCATCATTCTGGGCAACAAATACAATAGAGGAATTTACAGGGGATTTGGTTTTAGTAAAATATTTCATGGGCATAGCCCCGAAGCAGACCCTGAAGATTAAAACAAAACGGCCCCTAAAAAGGGGCCGACGCTATTTCACCAACAAAACGTCCCTAAGGATAAAAAAACTCTGTTCTTGTATTATAATACCAAAATCCTTTATAACCAGCTTTCATAAAAACTAACCGATTGTTTTTGGCAGCAATAATATCATCATAAATAAATTCACTGCTATATTCTTGCCTTTGATCGCCTATTTTTTTAACCCATTTGAAAGCCCATTTGCCAAAGTTGTTTCTGAACTTGTATACAATGTCAAAACTTTCAGAACTAGGGTAAGTATCATCGAATAAAACAACAGTATTTTTCAAAAAATCATTTGCAGAGTGCATGTTTTCACTCATCATCACTTGCTTTAAAACTGCTGCGTTATGCATGAAATGTTGTTTTACATCTTAACGGATGTGAAATTAAAAAATTATTAAAATTAGCAAGGTTTTTTCCTGCTTTTTTTTTTAAAAAATATAACATGTTGATTATTAACACTTTAATTCTTACCGAAGTATTAAAAAAGTATAAATCATTGAACGAATTCAATAACGGAATGCTAATTATGCCAGCATTTTGTTATCTAGTGAAATCAATCTTCTACTTTTTAAGACGTTTTTAATAATCCTTGGGTTGCGTTTGTAATTTCATCAAATCAACACTTTGTTCTACCTGCATCAAAAGTAGTTGAGGTAGTAAAAGATAATGCTGAGATATGCAGCAGTTTTGTTGCTTTTTACCCTATTTTTGCCGCCATTTTATAAACTACACAGATACAATTGCTTATGTACGAGATGTTATTTTATGCCGTTCCTGTAATGGGTGCCCTCGGCCTTATTTACACGTTTATTAAGTACAATTGGGTATCTAAGCAAGATGCTGGTACCGATCGTATGAAAGAAATCAGCACTTACATTGCAGAAGGTGCTATGGCTTTTTTGAAAGCTGAGTGGAAAATACTTGGCTACTTTGTAGTGATTGTTGGTTTATTGTTGGGCTTTATGGCCACTACCAACCCTAACTCACATTGGACGATTGCCATTGCCTTTGTACTAGGCGCTGTAGCCAGTGCTACTGCAGGTTACATTGGTATGAGCATTGCTACTAAAGCCAATGTACGCACTGCACATGCAGCAAGAACAAGTTTATCAAAAGCATTGAATGTGTCATTTACCGGCGGTGCCGTAATGGGACTTGGTGTGGCAGGTTTAGCTGTTTTAGGATTAGGAGCTTTATTCCTGATTTTAAAAGCTGCCTTTGCTCCGGAAGCTGCTGCTAACAGTGCAGAAATGTTAAAGACCATCGAGGTGTTAACCGGTTTTTCTTTAGGTGCTGAATCAATCGCTTTGTTTGCCCGTGTGGGTGGCGGTATTTATACTAAAGCTGCCGACGTAGGTGCTGACTTAGTAGGTAAAGTAGAAGCCGGTATTCCGGAAGATGATCCTCGTAACCCTGCAACTATTGCCGATAACGTAGGTGATAATGTGGGTGATGTGGCAGGTATGGGTGCCGACTTATTTGGTAGCTACGTAGCAACAGTTTTGGCAACAATGGTATTAGGACAAGAAACAGTTTCAGTTGATAATTTTGGCGGTTATGCCCCCATTTTATTGCCGATGTTGATTGCCGGTGTTGGTATCATTTTTTCTATTATAGGTACTTTCTTCGTACGTATTAGCGAAACTGCAGGTATTAGTACAGATGTTGTACAAAAAGCCCTTAATATGGGTAACTGGGGTTCTATTATTTTAACTGCTTTGGCTTGTGCCGGATTGGTTTACTATATTCTTCCCGAAACAATGGAACTACGTGGACTTCCTTTTACCCGTGATGGTGTTTTAGGTGCCATTGTAGTAGGATTAGTAGTAGGAACTTTAATGAGCATTATTACAGAATACTACACTGCTATGGGTAAAGCTCCGGTGAAGTTGATTATCAAAAAATCATCTACCGGACATGCTACTAACGTAATTGGTGGTTTATCTGTTGGTATGGAATCTACTTTCTTACCCATCTTGGTATTGGCTGCAGGTATTTATGGTAGTTTTTGGTTTGCAGGTTTGTACGGCGTTGCGATTGCAGCTGCAGGTATGATGGCAACTACTGCCATGCAGTTGGCTATTGATGCTTTTGGACCGATTGCCGATAACGCAGGTGGTATTGCAGAAATGAGTGAGTTACCAAAAGATGTTCGTGAAAAAACCGATGTATTGGATGCTGTTGGTAATACTACTGCTGCTACCGGAAAAGGTTTCGCTATTGCATCTGCAGCATTAACTGCTTTGGCTTTGTTTGCTGCTTATGTAGGTGTAATACAGCATAACGGATACATGATGAAAGGTATTGACATTTATAAAGCTGAAGTATTGGCTTGTTTATTTGTGGGTGGCATGATTCCTTTTATCTTCTCTTCATTAGCCATTCGTGCAGTTGGTGAAGCAGCTATGGCAATGGTAGAAGAAGTACGTCGCCAGTTTCATACTATTCCGGGCATTATGGAAGGTACAGGCAAGCCTGAATATGATAAATGTGTGGCTATCTCTACTGAAGCTTCTATCAAGAAAATGATGTTACCTGGCGCTATTGCTATCATCTCTCCTATAATTATTGGTTTCATTTTTGGACCAGAAGCTTTAGGTGGATTTTTAGCCGGTGCAACCGTATCAGGTGTGTTGATGGGTATGTTCCAAAATAATGCCGGTGGTGCTTGGGACAATGCAAAGAAGAGTTTTGAAAAAGGTGTTGAAATTAACGGACAGATTTATAAAAAAGGTTCTGAACCACATAAAGCTGCCGTAACCGGCGATACAGTTGGTGATCCTTTCAAAGATACTTCAGGCCCATCTATGAACATCTTAATCAAATTAATGAGTATCGTTTCATTGGTATTAGCGCCAACTTTAGCTTCGGTACATGCCGGTAAAGCAGGTGCAGCTGACCATACAGGCCATAAAGTAGAAGTGAAAGTGAACGTAAACAACAGCGATACTGCAAATACAGCAGCAGTAACTATTGATAATGATTTTACAGCTTTTATTGATGCATTAAAGAAAGATGGTTTAGCAAAAGATGGCAGTCTTTCTATTGAATTCAAAGGCGGAAAATTATTCATCAATAGCCAAGAACAAACTGCAGAAACGGTGAAGAAATATGAAAATTTCTTGAAAGATAAAAATGGTAAAGACCTTAACATTAATATCAATCTCGACGAGAAATAATCCTAGATTTTCAATCTAACAAAACAGCCCATCTCACAACAAGATGGGCTGTTTTAATTTGTAAACATTGCCTTATTCTACAAAACTAAATTTTCTTTGCTCTGCTTGTTTTCTCAAAATAGATTGAATGGCATTGTCTAAATCTCTCGGATTCGTACTACCGGATGCTTTCAATTTTTCGGCTGCTAAGTAGGCGGCTCTTTGTTTCAACAAATCATTGAGTTGTTGTTGAATGGCAGCTCTATCTGCCGCTTTTTGAAGCACATATTTTTTTATCGCTGCCTTTGATTTGTTTTTTAATGTATCGGGTAAATAGGCCGAATCCATTTTGTCAATAACAGTTGAATCTTCTTCATAAGCATCTACTAAATCCCAAGCACTATTACGATAGGCTTGCTTATTGGCTTTTACCGCTGCCCGTTGAATGCCGGCTTTTTTAGCAGCTGCCGAGTTAGCGGCATCCATCTGTCTTTGTAATTGAGCTCTACCAAATCCAGCAGTATTATACGTTACATAACTCGTATTCAATTTTTCATTCAATACATAAATCAACGAATCTTGTGGTGCCGGTTTATCATCTTCTTTATCGTTATGATCAATCACAGCATACGTACCATTGCCACACTCACCATTTTGATTCCAATATTCTTTAATACCGATTAACGAATCGCCACAGTAAACCGTATTAATAACAATCCCTTTTTGTTTGGCTAATAAACAGGCTTGTGCAAAGGGTATTGGCCCTTGGCGAAAAGATTCATTGCCTGCAATGAAAATCACCTTGTAATCATCTTGTCCGCCACCCCATTGTAATTCATTCAGTGATTGAGCCAATACTGCACCACAATACTCATCACCACCACTTGTTTTTAGTTCAAATAGCTTGGCGCTTAATACATCTAAATCGGTAGTAAAAGGCATTATTTTTTTGATATAATGATTATTACTGCCGTTGGAGGGTCTTCCATATTCGTACAAAGCAATTTCAACAATTGGCTTTTGACCTTGGGTGGTAGCTTTAGACAAAGTTTGCATCATACCCCATAACTGCGACTTAGCTTGTTCAATGAGGCCATCCATACTGCCACTAACATCTAACAAAATAGCTACTTGAACACGGGGTGTATCTACCGTTTTTTTATTGGGTGCTGCAAATACAGGAGCTACTGTAAGAACAGAACAAAAAAAGATAATGCTTGTAACAACTACTCGGAACTGTTTCATACTTAAGTTTGAGGATTTATCTAATACCCTTCTGATTCAATTGCTTGACCCATTACATAAAAACTCTACCTCATTTTTTAACATTCACATGTATTTTAACAAAAAGGGAATTTCCGAACTGATGTCAGAAATTCCCTTTACATGAATTCAAAAAAGACTTCTTTACTTCATCAAAAAATGTAAAGAAGTCATTAGATCCTAAGCAATTGAATTAAAAACCCGGGTTTTGTGTCACATTAGGATTGTTAGCTATCTCTTGAATAGGAATAGGCAATACTTTATAACGATGAGGGTCCGGATTATCTAAAAAGTCATAATCGGTCAGGGGTTTACTATAATAATCCGCAAGGGAGGATTTAATTGTAGGAATTAAATTATCCCAACGTTTTAAATCGAACCAACGCATGCATTCAAATGCAAATTCTCTGCGGCGTTCTTGTCTTAGTTTTGCTCGTAAATCGGATTGATCGGTATAAGTAAGCAATGGCAACGTAGTTCCACCATGGGTTCTTCTTACATTATTGATGATGGCTAAGGCAGCATCTAAATTGGTAGTCCCTCCAATTTCAATTAATGATTCTGCAGTCATCATCAATACATCAGAGTAACGCAACAATATTAAATCGTTAGCTGCATCATCTTCATTAGCTGCTCCTGATGTATATTTTGCAACTAATGCTCCGTTAAAATTAGCCAAAGTAAAGCTGCTTACTGTTGTGTTTCGTCTTAAATCGCCTGTTTCGTAAACTCTTCTTGCAGGAACAGCATCAGTAGCAAAGTCTTTGGTAGGAGAAGAATACCTGAACGTTCTAAATGTCCATCCCATCCTCGTAAAGGCTTGTAAACTATTGGCTAATCCACTTGTGCCTCTGATAAAATAGATACGTTCTTTGTCAACTTGTTTGGTACCAAGAGCAGGTGAGAAAATATTAGCAAAGGATGCATTTATATCTACATTGTATCTCGATTTATTGTCAATAAGATCTTTTAGTTCATCAATGGCTAATTGATAGCCTGTAACATCATTTAAAGGATAACCCGCCATGGTTAAATAAACTTTACCCAACAATGCTTTTGCTGCAGCAACAGTAGCTCTACCACCATCGCTGCTATTATAACCATAAGTGCTATCTAAGTAAGTCTTAGCGTATTTCAAATCGCTAATGATAGAATCATAAACAACTCTTGTTGCTGCTCGTTTGGGGTATATATTTCCGGCGGTTATATCGGCAGGTTCCATCATTAATGGTACATCACCAAAAATTTGAACCAACCTGAAATGATAAAAAGCCCTAAAAAATCTTGCTTGTGCTTGTGCCAATTGAATGGTTCTTGGGCGAAACCTACTACTATCATTTGCAAATTTTATTACATTATTTGCTCTATTAATTACATTGTAAGATCTACTCCAAATACCACCTATCACAGAGTTTGCCGGGGTGTATGTTATGATATCTAGCTGTGATCGTTCAGCCACAAAATTGGTATTGGTTGAATATCCACCATCATCTGAGATTTGCTCTAGCGGAAACATAATTGGTAATCCACTTAACACCTCTAATCTAGCTGCATTGTAAATACCATCAACGCTTGCCACAATATCTTTTTCGGTGGCATAAAATGTGGCATTGGTAACTTGATCTCTTGGAATTTCTTCTAAGAATTTTTTACAAGATGTGAAACAAATGGCAAGTATTGTGATCAGCAAAATATTCTTTTTCATATGTAATGCTTTTTATAATTAAAGGGTAATAGTAAAACCAAACCTGTATGCTTTTGCTAATGGTGCAGCACCATTATCCATACCTCTTGCAAATCCACGACCTGAAGACGCTCCTATTTCTGGATTAAAGCCGGTGTACTTGGTGATGATGAACAGGTTTTGAACATTACCATAAACTTGTATATTTTGTACTTTCAATCTTTTAGTTATACTTGGAGGCAACTTATAAGATAAACTCAAATCTCTACAACGAAAGAAATCTGCGTTCTCTATAAAGTAATCAGTGGACTCTCTTTGGTCTGCTGTAGTACCGGGAACAACAGCCGTTGCATATTTATTACTTTCACGAATTTCTGCCGCTAATTTTGGATCCATTCCCGGGAAAACATATCTGTACCGATTGTCAAAAGCATCCTTTCTAACATTATTTAGGCCAGTCATAGTGCCCCAATTAATTTGAAATTGGTTAAAAATCTGATGCCCATAGGCGTAGCTAAAAAATGCAGAAAGTTCAAAATTTTTGTAATTGACGGTGGTATTGAATCCGCCAAAACCAACCGGCAAAGCAGAGCCTAACCAAGTTCTATCCAAATCATTTAACAAGCCATCCCCGTTTAAATCTGCAAATCTTCTTTCCCCTTCTCTAGCATTACCTCTAATACCAACAGGTGCATTGGCAATACCGGCACTGTCCCACAAACCTAGAGATGTAAGACCATAAAAAGCACCAACAGCTCTACCTGTAGCAACTCTTAAGGTAGGTACATTATTTGTGAGGTTACCAGCAGTATAAAATTCATTAGGGCTATTGGTACGAAGCTTTTCAACAACATTTCTATTGAAGTTGATATTACCTTCAACTCTCCATTTAAAATTACGTTTATTAATAATTCTTACACCAAGCGTCAACTCCAATCCTTCATTTAAAAGTGTACCAATATTATCTAACATCGTTGTAAAACCAGTAGAGGGTGATGTTTGAACTTGAAATAGTAAATTCTTTGTTCTTCTTCTATACAATTCTATTGTAGAAGTAACTTTATTATTGAAGAATCCGAGGTCTAATGCCAAGTTGGAATTATTGGTTGTTTCCCATGTTAAGTTGGGGTTACCCAATCTTGCAGGTGAAAAACCAATACTTTGAAAGTTATTACCCCATACGGAGAAATTTGGAACTAAAGTAGATTGCGTTTCATAGGCAGAAATAGCTTGATTACCTACTAATCCCCAACTTACTCTCAATTTAGATTCTGTTACAACTTTCTTGATTGGTTTAAACCATTTTTCTTGTTCCATTTTCCAAGCTAAACTTGCTGCCGGGAATAAACCAAATTGATTGCCTTTTGCAAATTTTGAAACACCATCATAACGAGATGACAAGTTAACTACAATGGACTTTTTATACGAGTAATTGATTTGTAAAATGCTACCCACCAATTGATTTCCGTTATAGCTTGATGTAATAGATTGTGGCAACGCAGCGCCCAAATTATTAAACCCTGTAATGTTATTATTAAAATTACCTACAACTGACCTCTGAGATTTTTGAACAAATTTTTCAGCAGTAAATACCAATACCGTGTTGAAATTGTGATAAAGACCAAGCTTTTTTCTGTAATTAAAATTCGCTTGATACAAGACACTATTATTCTGTGAATTACCGGTATTTGCTTCCCCTCTATAATTTGTTGTTATGAGTGGGATGTTGATAGGGATAAAAGTTTGGAGTAAAGAATTAAACTGGTTAACACTTACTTTTCCTTGAACACTAAAGTCATTATTAAATTTATAGTTTAAACTAGCAGTAGCTAATATTTGTGAAGATGTATTGGAATTTCTAACTCCTCTTTCTGATGTTATCAATAATGGATTAAGTCTGCTTTGACTCGACTCAACATCTCCTAATGCTGCATTTATTTCTGATCTTGAAAACCTGCCATTATGAAAAACAGTTCCAAATCTAGAGTCTACATAACTAGCATCGCCACTACCATATCTGTAATCCCACAAATAATTAAAATCCCCATCAGGGTTTAACAATGGTGAAGTGGGTGCCCAGTTTAATGCTCTTGAGGTTAAAGTTTGCGTGGGTGTACCAAATCTATCAGTTGAGGTAACCCCTAAATTTACATTTAAAGTTAACTTAGGATTAAGCGGCACTTCATAATTTATTCTACCACTGTAACGCTTTAAATAAGTGCCTGTGATTACACCTTGTTGATCAAAATATTGTCCGGATACAAAGTATTTAGCCCCACCAATGGCACCGCCACTAATACTAATAGAAGCGTCTCTAGTTACAGCCGAACCTGATAAATCTTTTTGGTGGTCGTATTCTTTCAAGAGTGGTATTTCACTTGCTAAATACGGCGTATCATTTGTATTTGTATTTATTCCTCTCAACTTTCTTAATGCCCAAGCCTCATTAGCATAGGTAGCAAAATCTTCTGCCCCTAATATGTCAACTCTTTTTTGCGGGGTATTAACCGACTGATTAAAATTAATTACAATTTTAGCCTTGCCTACTTTACCTGATTTAGTTGTAATTACGACAACACCATTTGCACCCCTCGAGCCGTACAAAGAAGTAGCGGCAGCATCCTTCAAAATCTCAATGCTTTCAATATCGTTAGGATTAAGCATCGACAATGGATTAGCAGTTAGGTTATTGCCAAATAATGAGCTGATTTGACTACTACCGTTTAAGTTCATATCGGGTAGCTCTATTGGTACACCATCTATTACGTATAAGGGTTGTGTACTACCGGATATTGAACTAACACCTCTGATTTCAATATTGATACCACCGCCGGGTTCTGAATTATTTTCCATCACATTAACCCCGGCTGCCCTACCTCCTAAAATTTGTTGAAAATTGGAGTACCCTCCTTTATCAGCATTTTTTGGGGTAACAGTAGAAATGGCTGTTGATACGTCTGGTCTCCTTTGTTGCAGATATCCTATCACTACCACTTCCTCCTGCTCATCGAACTTCACACTCATAACAATGCTAATAGGCTTGCTATCTTTTACTTGAAATTCATAATCATTGTAACCAACATAGGAGAAAACCAATGTCTGACCAATACTGATTTTTGCACTGAAACTTCCTTTGTCATTGGTCTTGAAGAGCACTCCTGTTTGTTTAACTTTAATAGTCACTCCTTCTAACACTTCACCGGTAGCATTTTTTACAATACCACTAATACTGTTGTTTTGGGCAATTACTTCTACATTAAATAATGTAAAAACTGCGAAAAGTAATAGGGTAAAAGGTTTACAGGATAAAAAGGCGACCCTAATGTGATTTTTAGGAGTACTTTTTGGATGTAACCAAAAACTAATCATTGATTTCATAAGCAAGGTTTTGAGGTAGATAAAACAAAGTTTTCTAAGAAAAGTCTGTGAACTAAAGCATCGTTTTGATTATAGTAATGGCATGTAATGATTGTATTCAAATGATCATAGAAGCGTATAAATTGTTTAGACTTATGCCCTAACATTTTATGTCTACCCTTTAATCCCTTAATTCAATCGATTGAATGAAAGTAATTCTCTTTTGAATATCTGCAAACTTTTTTTTGATTTTTTTTTGAATTGATTCGACAATACATTTACTCTAATACAATACACCATGTTTAAAAAAGCAACTTTAAAGGATATAGCTAACGAATTAAGTATCACAGTTTCAGCAGTTTCGAAGGCTTTAAGTGATCATCCTGCCATGAGTGACGCTACTAAGAAATTGGTGAAGGAAACTGCTTTAAAATTAAATTATCAACAAAATAAAATTGCTCTTTCGCTCAAAACTGGAAAAAGTCACATCATCGGTGTAATGATACCTAGTGCAGAAAAGGCTTTTTTTGGTTCAGTAGTACATGGTATTGAAAAAATCATAAATCCTCTGGGCTACAATTTGTTATTATTTCAAACTAATGAATTAACGGCCTACGAAGTAAGGGGTATTGACACATTTTTACAATCAAACGTTGACGGAATCATTGCTTCAATTGCAAAAGAAACTACGCATTACGAACACTATGAAGAAATAAAGCAAAGAAATATTCCGCTGATTTTATTCGACCGAGTTGAAGAATCATTAGGCGTACATGGTGTGAAAATCGATGACTACGCAGGTGGTTATATGGCAACAGAACACCTTATTAAAAAAGGGTACAAACATATTTGTCATATTGCAGGTTTACAACACATACAAATTTTTAGAGACCGTTTAAAAGGCTATAAAGATGCATTAAAAGCACATAAGATTAAGTTTGAGGAAGCCATGGTTTACTATGGTAAAAACTCTATAGAAAGTGGTGGCGAGGGCATGAAAGATTTGTTACGTAGAAACATTAAAATAGATGCCATATTTTGTGTAGAAGATTTCTCGGCTTTAGGCGCCATTCAAGTTTTAAAAGAAGCAAATATTAAAATACCAAAAGAGATGGGTGTTATTGGTTTTGCCAATGAATCGTTTAGCAAATATATATCTCCATCCTTAACAACAATCGATCAACAAACCATTAACATGGGCGAAGAAGCTGCAAAACTGTTTCTCAAATTGAAAGACAAAAAAAGCATTTATAATAAACTGGTTTGTACTACACTTCAACCAATAATTATTGAAAGAGCATCCACACAAAAGAGTTCGTGATAGTTGTTAATGTTACTTTATGAAAAATCTCGTTTCATCAAACTGAAACGAGATTTTGTTAATGAATGATAAATGGATTGTTAAACCAATCATCATCATTATTCCATTTCAATATTTTTTTCAGGTAACAATACCAATGTTTGATTTTTTGTTTCATCCATCTTGCATTTTAATTGTTCTTGAAAGGCATTATTTAAAAATCCCGTTTCGGTTAACCGAAACGGGATAGATATATATTGATGTAAGACTATTAATAGCCCATACCGCCCATATCAGGTGCACCACCATGCATGTGTGGTTCTTCTTTCTTAGGCTTATCTGCCACTACACATTCTGTAGTTAACAACATACCTGCAATAGAAGCTGCATTTTCTAATGCTACACGGCTAACTTTAGTTGGGTCAATTACACCGGCTTTGAATAGGTTCTCATAAGTTTCAGTTCTTGCATTGAAACCATAATCTCCTTTACCTTCCTTAATTTTCTGAACTACAATTGAACCATCGATACCGGCATTGGCAGTTAAAGTACGGATTGGCTCTTCTAAGGCACGACGAACAATAGCCATACCTGTTTGCTCATCTGCAATTTGGCCACGAACTTTTGGTTCTAAAGCTTCAATTGCACGGATATAAGCAACACCACCACCAGGTACAATACCTTCTTCAACAGCAGCACGGGTAGCATGTAATGCATCATCTACTCTGTCTTTCTTCTCTTTCATTTCTACTTCAGTAGCAGCACCAACATACAATACCGCAACACCACCGGCTAACTTAGCCAAACGCTCTTGTAATTTTTCTTTATCGTAGTCGCTAGTTGTATTTTCAACTTGAGCTTTGATTTGATTTACACGGGCAGTGATATCTACTTTCTTGCCTTTACCACCAACTACAGTAGTATTGTCTTTGTCGATAGTTACAGAAGCAGCCTGACCTAAATAAGTTAAATCTGCATTCTCTAATTTAAAACCTTGCTCTTCGCTAACTACAGTACCTGCAGTTAAGATAGCAATGTCAGTCAACATTTCTTTACGACGGTCACCAAAGCCTGGAGCTTTAACAGCTGCTACTTTAATAGTACCGCGTAATTTGTTTACTACTAATGTTGCCAATGCTTCGCCTTCTAAGTCTTCTGCAATGATTAATAACGGACGACCGGTTTGAGCAACTTTCTCCAAAATATGAAGAATGTCTTTCATCGCAGAAATCTTCTTATCATAAATCAAAATGTAAGGGTTCTGCAATTCAGCTTGCATTTTTTCGCTGTTGGTAACAAAGTATGGAGAGATATAACCTCTGTCAAACTGCATACCTTCAACAATATCAACAGTTGTATCTGTACCTTTTGCTTCTTCAACAGTGATAACACCTTCTTTACCAACTTTTACGAAAGCTTCAGCAATTAACTTACCGATAGTTTCGTCGTTGTTAGCAGAGATAGTTGCAACTTGTTGAATTTTCTTGCTGTCGTTACCAACAGTTTGAGATTGAGATTTTAAGTTCTCAACAACAATTGAAACGGCTTTATCGATACCACGTTTCAAATCCATTGGATTTGCACCGGCAGCCACCATTTTCAAACCTTCGCTAATAATTGATTGAGCTAAAACTGTTGCAGTTGTAGTACCATCACCTGCAATATCAGCAGTTTTAGAAGCTACTTCTTTCACCATTTGAGCACCCATGTTTTCAATCGGGTCTTCCAATTCAATTTCTTTTGCTACAGTAACACCATCTTTGGTTACTGCAGGAGCACCAAATTTCTTTTCAATAACTACGTTTCTGCCTTTAGGGCCTAAAGTAACTTTTACGGCGTTGGCTAATGTGTCAACACCTTTTTTCATTTTATTTCTTGCTTCGATATCGAAGAAAATTTGTTTTGCCATGTTTATGCGTTTAAAAGTTTAAGGTTAAATTTTTGGTAACCGACAACAGTGCTATAATTAAGCTTTTGTTGCGTCGCACTCTTGTACTGTTGTAACCTTACTCACCGTTAAGGAATTAAGGGTTAAACAATCGCTAGGATGTCGCTTTCTCTCATGATGAGGTAATCAGCACCTTCGATTTGAATTTCGGTACCGGCATATTTACCGTACAAAACAGTATCGCCAGATTTTACAGTCACCGGTTCGTCTTTTTTACCTGGGCCGGCAGCCACTACTACACCACGCTGTGGCTTCTCTTTTGCAGTGTCTGGTATAATGATACCACCTGCTGTTTTTTCTTCGGCAGCAGCGGGCTTAACAATCACCCTGTCATGCAGTGGGGTAACATTTACTTTCTTTGCCATAATTGTATTGATTTTTAGGTTTGATGATTAATCTACCCGCTATCAACGATTATTATGCCAACCGAACTTTTTAAGTCAAATTTTCAGTTTTAAGCTTTTCTAAAGGCAAACTCACTTTTAAACCTGCCTTTATGGGCAGCTTTAATCGCCGTTGTGACAAAATTTCACTCTAGGAGTAATAAGAATTTCAACAACAAAAACGGAAAATTAAGAGGAAACCAATAACAATCAGCAATATTTTGGATGTGCAAAATGCTGCCAACCAAATGAATTTATCCTAACAGATAAGTAAACTTAATCGAATAGACCGTGGTTTAAGCAACCTAGCTTCGGCGTGACACTTAATAATCCACTTTATCCCTTATTGCTGGATGTTAATTGAGACTGTTGTAATATTTAAGCAGCGCTGCAAAATCTTTTTCGTTCTTGGGATTGAGATTGTTGCTTTTGAGGTAAGTATTCACTTGCTCCCATTTGTCTTTAGTGAGTTCTTCTAATACTTTCTTAGAAGGTTTATTGGTAGAAGTAACACCATTGGCAACAAAGTAATAGGCCGTATTATCTACAAACTTTTTAAGTGTAGTTGGTTTGCTGTATTCCTGGTATTCTTGAATAGTTTTGGTGAACTGTTTGATGAAACTGATCTTACCCTCTGCTAACACCTGCACATAGTCTGTACTATTCAACCGATTGGGATAACTGAACCCTTTTTTATACAATACTTTTTTTGTGGTATCAGACTTATCCGTTTGCAGTTCAAAACTTGCAATATCTGTAGCGAATTCATAAATAGTGTCGTTGCTGATGTACAGAAATTTGTTTTGATGAATATTGAACTTGACGCTTATCCCATAAAAATATTTGTCTAAAGTAGTTTTAATGGTTGCAGGCACCCAATCATCATTCAAAAAAGGCGTTCCCTCAATGTCTAAATTAGGGTTGATGATATGTACCAACCCTGTTAATCTATCTCTATAAGTTTGTGGTTGTGCTGCTGCACTAAAGCAGGTTAACACAAAAAATGAAAGCAGAAATTTTTTCATGATTTAGATATTGCTGTAAAATAGTACAAATATCGGTAGCAAAAAAAGAAGCCCCCAAAAGGGAGCTTCGAACTTTAACATACATGCAAAATGAGAAAGGTTATACGCTCTAAAAACTAAATCTGTTGGTAGAAGTCCAAAAGCTAACATCATCTAAACCAGCATGAGCATTGCCTAATACTTTTTCTTTTGTTGGCTTGATTGTACTGGATTCACTTTTTTTCTGTTTGATACATTCGCCACTTTGAGTAGACAAGCATAGGAACAAAACAAATTTGTAAACTAATGACATACTGTAGAATTAATACTACAAAACTAATTGCTCCGATATCCACCTACAATCACATAAATGTGTGAAAAGCCAGATAAAATCGGCAAACAAAGCCGCAAAAAGCTGCAGAAATGATGAAAAAAAAATCAATTCCGGGCTTTTGGGGAGGGGACTTAGTAAGTGTATCTGGTATTATATTCTGACAACGGCATACCAATAACTTGATGTTTCATTTTACGGGTGGCCACTCTCCCACTATTATCATAAGTATATTCATAAGCAACTGTGGCATAAATAGTTCCGTTTGCAGTTCGGTGCTCCTCTGCTAATGGATTATTGGCCAAAAAGTTGAAGTTGGGCAAATACGGAAAGTTTTCATACTGAATAGTGGCATTCGCCTTAGTATCATAAGCCGTAATTCTAATTTCATCAGATTTTACCCACCCGTTGTTAATGAAATCGAAAATCTCAGTTTTTGACACATTGCCTGCCGGTGTGTAAGCATATTGTGTTTTGGTTTCCAAAATCAAACCTCCTTGAATATTACTGGCGGATTCTGTTTGAGTAGATAGCTTACCATTTGCATAAGTATATTCATACCTTCTAACAATAACATTATTTATACCAGTTGTAACGTCAATTTTAGTTACTAAGTTTCCGGTATAAGTGTACTTCCATTTGTGGCCGGCACCCGCTACTTCGGTAATTTTACCGGCATTGTAGGCAAATGCATAGTTTACTAAAACAGCACCATTGTTATCTTTAACAGTCATGCTACTAATTTGACCGGCAGCGTTATAGCCAAACTCTGCTTTGTCATCGTCATTGTCAATTTTAACCACTCTTGGGGTTGAAGGTTGTTCTACTGTTTTTTCTTTGCAGGCTGTAAAACCCGCTACTATCGCTAAGCCTAGCGTAAGTTGTACGATTAATTTTTTCATGTTTATTCTTTTTTTTGAAGCACAAAAATGTAGGATTAAATAGTGCCATTCAATCGCATATTTATGTGTGAAGTACAATCGGTTAAAATCAAGGATGAAAAAAATTACCCTTGCAAAATCAACTCCTCTTCCATTCATCATCTGCTATTTACCATTCCCCATAAGAAACAGAATAGCAGTTAAACTTCGAAGAACATGTAGGGTCTATGATGCGTTGCAACTCATTAATAAACATTTAAAACAACAAACATGAAAAGAATACTTTTAAGTGCATTTGCCGCAGTGCTATTACTATCAACAAGTGCACAGCCGCCGCGCAAGGGTCATCATCCCCAACAAGAAAAAATGGATAAGTTCAAAAAAATGGCTTTTCATCAATTAAATTTAACCGACGAACAGAAAGTAAGCATGCAAAACCTCAACAAGGATTTCAAAAATCGTATGCAAACTTTGCAGAAAAATGAAAATATAACGGTTAAAGAACAGCGTGACCAAAGAGAGGCCTTGCTGAAAGCCCACAAAAAAAATATCGACAATCTATTAACTGCCGATCAAAAAAAGCAATTGGCCGATAACAAAAAGAAAGCTCAAGATAAAATGGCCAAGCTTGCTGACAAGCGTTTGGATAAAGCAAAACAACATTTGAGTTTGACCGATGAGCAGTTTACTAAATTCAAAGCCCTACACGAAGACTTTACCAATAAAGGCAAAGCCATTAGAGCAAATGACAAGCTAAGCCGTGAAGAAAGAAAGAACCAAATGGAAGCTTTAATGAAAGACCGTAAATCAAAAACAGAAGCACTGTTGACTGATGAGCAAAAAACTAAAATGAAGCAATTCAATAAACAGCAGCAACATAAAGGTCATAAGAATAAATAATTTTTGCACCAACTCAACATCCCAAAAGCAGACCACAACAAATGGTCTGCTTTTTTTTATTACATCTTGTTTGAATACAAACTTATTGAGCGTTGTAAAAATATTTGACTTGGCTTCATTAACATACTATTTATCCCATCTCTGCCAGTTTTAGATTACCTTTGCTGCCGAAACATTATTTACTGTTGTAAAACAGCAAGCTAAAATCCTAGGTTATATGGGACGTTCAGACAACTTCCAAAAGTTTGTAAAACAGAAAAGAGGAAGTGCCGTTAAAGAAGAAATTCGTCAGGCGAAAAAGAAAGAAAAGAAAGATAGAGCCGAAGCGATTGAAAAACATTTTGCAGAAAAAAGAGTAAAGCGAATGCTGATGCTTGAACAGAAACTGCAAAAACCTACTGCCGCAAGTAAAGGCAAACCCACCAAAATAGCAGTTGATAAAAATGCAAAAGTTGAAGCGAAAGCAACAGCTAAAATGCCTTTAAACAAATACATTGCCCATAGTAATATTTGTTCTAGAAGAGATGCTGCGGTTCTAGTTAAAGATGGTCATGTAAGCATCAATGGCGTTGTAGTAAATGAACCTGGCACACCGGTAGCGCCAAGCGATATTGTAAAAGTGAAAGGCAAAAAAATTACGCCGAGCAGAAATCATGTATACATATTACTGAATAAACCCAAAGATTATTTAACTACTTCTGAAGATCCTCAAGGCAGAAAAACGGTCTTGGATTTAATTAAACATGCAACTGAAGAAAGGGTTTATCCGGTTGGTCGTTTAGACAGAAACACATCGGGTGTTTTGCTCTTGACAAATGATGGTGAGTTAGCGCAAAAATTATCGCATCCCAAACATGAAGTAAAAAAAGTGTATGAGGTAAGATTAGATAAAGCCCTTACCAAAGGCGATATGGAACAGATTGCATCGGGTATTACGTTAGAAGATGGCTTTATTGCACCTGATGCTATTGCGTATGCAGATGCTAAGGATAAAACTATTGTCGGCATTGAAATTCATAGCGGCCGCAACCGCATTGTACGCCGTATTTTTGAACATTTGAAATATGATGTGAAAGGTTTAGACCGTGTAATGTATGCCGGACTAACCAAGAAAAATGTTCAGCGAGGTAAATGGCGTTTCTTAGCAGAGAAAGAAATTCGCATATTGAAATTCCTCAATAACGCTTCTGTTAAAACCAAATAACTGTTTTAAAATCTGCTTTGTTCATGTCTATTAAGTTGGATATTATTTTCGAGAATAATGATTTTGTGGCCATCAATAAACCGGCTGGCTTATTGAGTGTGCCTGACCGTATGGGCAAAGACATTTCGTTAAAACTACTCTTACTAGAAAAATACGGCACCATTTTTACAGTACATCGTTTGGATAAAGAAACAAGCGGTGTAATCGTTTTTGCTAAGCATGATGTGGCACACAAACAATTGTCGCAATTATTTGAGGGAAGAGAAGTACAAAAATTCTATCTGGGATTAGTGCATGCCACATTGATAAATAAAGAAGGAAGCATTGATGCAGCGCTAATGGAGCATCCGGGCAAATTAGGAAAAATGATTACCCATAAAAAAGGCAAGCCTTCTTTAACCGATTTTAAGGTATTAGAAGAATTTCGTTTATTTTCTTGGTTACAATTTCAAATACATACCGGCAGAACACACCAAATAAGAGTACACATGCAACATATTGGTCACCCAATAGTGTGTGATGAATTATATGGGACTGCTGAGCCGATTAAACTATCTGCCATAAAAAGAAATTATAAATTATCTAAAGCCCAAGATGAAGAAAGACCTATTCTTTCTCGTTTGGCATTACACTCTGCTCAACTCAAATTTAATTTGAATGGAGAAGCATTTGACCTACAAGCAGCCTTGCCTAAAGATTTGAAAGCATTGTTGCAACAATTGAGGAAGTGATAGTGATGCGATACAATTTGTCTTCTATAAGCTACTTTTTGTAAAAATTTAATGAAACTATGTTGTCATTAGTCAAAAGCTTACATCTAAACCACCTACTCATTTAAGTATCATAATTTACAATAGCGCAAATTAGTGTTGACTATATTTTTACTTAATAAAAAGGTTATTCAACCGCTTTTTATTTATTTTGATGCATGATGAAAGGCAGAACAAAAAAAATCCTCTTTTTTATTGCATTTTTTCTCTTGGGTCTGATAGCAGCTTTAGCTTATGCTGTGTTTGGGTCGGGTACCGATTTTGAAGAAAAATCAAAGTATGTATTTATTTATCCCGGCAAAACGGAAAAAGCCGAAGTATTGCAGCAACTCAAAGACAATCATGTTATTAAAGGCTCCGTTACTTTTGACTTTATTGCGAATCGGCTAAATATGTGGAAGAAAATTAAACCCGGCCGATATGAAATCAAGAAAGGAACTAGTGTACTGAATATGGTAAGAATGTTCAGGAACAACAACCAATCCGTAGTTAAATTAGTCGTCAATAAACTGCGAACAAAAGAAGATTTAGCAAAGATTGTTGGTAAAAATTTATCGGTTGATTCTGCCAGTTTTATGCAATTCATCAATAACAAGGATGCCATGCTTGCTGAAGGATTAGAAGACGCCATTTTGTTAGATAGCAACACATTTATGGCAGCTGTCATTCCGGATACCTATCAATTCTATTGGTTGAATACACCTAGTAATATTGTCGAAAAACTATTCAGAAATTATCAAAAATTTTGGTCATCTGACAAAAGAATTATGAAAGCGGCACAGGTTGGATTTTCACCCGTTGAAATCACCACCATTGCATCTATAGTTGAAGAAGAAACCAACAAACACGACGAAAAAGGAAATGTAGCTAGTGTCTATATCAATCGTTTAGCTAAAGGCATGAATTTGGGTGCTGACCCCACTGTAAAATTTGCTTTGAAAGATTTTGCATTAACTCGTATTTATTATAAACACTTGAGCGTAGCATCGCCTTATAACACCTATCGTAATAAAGGTTTACCACCAGGGCCGATATGTACACCGTCAAAAATTAGTATCGATGCTGTATTGAATGCTCCTAAAACAGATTATATCTTTTTTGTAGCTAAGAGTGATTTCAGTGGATATCATCATTTCAGCAGTAACTTCGCAGAACATGACCGTTATGCTAAAATTTATCAGCAAGCATTAACGGAGTGGATGGAACGCAAACAAAAAAAATAAGTTGAATAAATTAGAACGCATTGTATACACCTCAAGACCCGTTGTCTTTATTAGCAATAAAGCCAAAGAGATTATTTTACCGGGTTTTTATGGCGTTCCGCTTTACGATGTATTGAAGTTTTTTTTTAAGCAAATAAATACGGTTGGCATTGAAGAAAGAGCTGCTGCTATTTCGTTCAACTTTATTATGGCAATACCTGCTGCTACTATCTTTTTGTTTACGCTGGTGCCTTACCTTCCTATTGCTCAACAATTTACAGAGGAGATACTAAAACTTACGAGAGATTTAACGCCCAATCAAAATACTTATCGTTTGGTTAGCGGGTTTTTAGATGATTTTTTTAATCGACCCAGAAATGCTTTACTGTCGTTTGGTTTTTTATTGGCCATCTATTACTCTTCAAACGCCATGATGGGAGTTATCCGCACATTTGATAAATCGATTTATGAAGAATCTAAAACTGGATTTTTCATTCAAAGGAAAAGGGCTATACTGCTGACTTTAATCATGATTACACTTGTAATCGGCACTGTACTTATTTTATTAGGCCAAGATGCTTTATTCAAATTTTTAATGAAATGGCTTCACATCAAAAACAAAGAGGTTCGTTGGTGGATATTAAATTTACGTTGGCTATTTATCTTACTTTTCTTTTTCTATGGCATTGCTTTAACGTATAAATATGCACCATCGGTAAAAGAACGTTGGAATTTAAATTCTCCCGGCTCATTGCTGGCTACTTTTCTCACTATCATCACCACAATATTATTCTCTTGGTGGGTAAATAATTTTAGCAACTACAACAAAATTTATGGGTCTATCGGAACATTATTGCTATTGATGTTGTTAATCTACATCAACTCTTTGGTTCTTTTGGTAGGCTTTGAATTAAATGTAAGCATTACAAAACTTAAAGCTGAAGCTTATCAGCGTAAACTAAAAGAGATGGGTGGTTTGGAAGAACCAAAAATCTGATCGAATTTTAGCACATAAAAATAAAAATCATGAAAAAATTGATTATTGCCACATTGATGATAGTGGTATGTAGTTTGACTGTAATGGCTCAAAACATTCAGCCCATTGCAAACGGCAGTAGCATACCTATGGCAGATGTAAGTATGACATCTGTAAATGGAAATGCTGTAGCCATTAAAGATGTAATGGGCAAGAATGGCGTATTGGTGATGTTTAGTTGTAATACTTGTCCGTATGTGGTTAGATATGAAAGCCGAATTTTGAATACCATCGCATTAGCCAAAGCACAAGGGCTTGGTGTCATCATCATTAATGCTAATGAAGCGTTAAGAACTGAAGACGATTCTTTTGACGCCATGAAAGTTTACGCCACTAAACAAGGTTTTACTGTACCCTATGTAGTGGATAGAGATTCCAAAGTGGCTAATGCTTTTGGTGCTACTCGTACACCGGAATGCTTTTTATTTAACAATGAAAGTAAGCTTATCTATCATGGTGCAATTGATGATAATGCTAACGACGCCAATGCAGTAACTCGAATTCATATAAAAGAAGCAATTACTGAATTAATAAGTGGCAAAGCCATTAGTGTTAAAGAATCGAGAAGTGTAGGCTGTACCATCAAGCGAAAAGAAAACTAATACATTCCATTTTTCAAAACAATCAACCCACCTACAATCGGTGGGTTTTATATTTGCAGCATGATTACGATTTACGGCATTCCCAATTGTGATACCATCAAAAAAACAATAGATTGGTTCAATCAACATAAGATCAGTTTTACATTTCATGATTATAAGAAACAAGGAATAAGTACTGCTACGCTTAACAATTGGTGTAAACAAGTTGGGTGGGAAAAATTATTTAATAAAAGATCAACTACTTGGAAAGCTCTCAATTCACCAACACCCATTTCTGTTAATACTGAAAAAGAAGCGATTGCAATCATGGCAATCCATCACAGTATTATCAAACGTCCGGTGATAGAAAAAGATGGTAAAGTAGTGGCCGTTGGCTTTAAAGCGGATGAGTTGGCTGCAGCATTAAAATAATTTTTCCATTTTGTATGGAAAGTTTATTGGCTGGCATCTAAGGGTAAATTGTCATTCCATTCACCCCAAAATCTCAGCTTATGAATGCAAGTTCAAAATTGCTGCAACATGCCATTGTTATTGGTGTTATTGGCCTCAACAGTTATGCCTTGGCAAGAGCAATTAAGTATGAAAGTTATATCGGTATTCTATTGGCTTTAGCAGGATTTACCGTGCTATTTTATGTAGTAAGCATATTTAGAAAAATCCGCAAACTCGAAGAAGGAACAGAACAGGAAGAACAACTATTCGATTAGTTTTTTCAGTTCTAGCTCAAATCTGGCTTCGGGTAATTGATGGTTGAAAAACTGTCTGTACTTTTTTGTGTTGTTTACAAATAAAGAAACAGGAATAGCGCCGCCCCAAGTAGAGTCTATTACCGGACAAAATTTATCCGCATTGGTTTCATCTAACCAAACTACTTGGCTGGTGTACCCTTTTTCTTTTACAAAAGCTGTTAGGCTTTTAGGAAAATCTTCCGGAAAATCTAGACTGATCAATATTATCCTCACTTTACTGTCTTTGTATTTTGAAACGATAGATTCGAACCAAGGAATTTCTCTTACACAAGGACCGCACCAAGTTGCCCACATGTTTACAATCAGTGGAACTGTAGCTGTATCAATCATTTGTTGAACATCTGAAATCTTCACTTTTTTGATATCCTGTGCATGAACACTACTTACATGCAACAATGCATAAAAGAGAATGAGCAATAGTTTTTTCATATCCATTTTTTATTGCAATCCCCATTCTTCCTTTAACAAGGTTTGTCTTTCAGAAGAAAGAGAATTATTATCATAGTGCCCCGCCTCATTTTTTTGACGGTACGCTTCATAAATACTTACGGCACAAGCTACAGAGATGTTTAAGCTTTTTATCATCCCTATTTGTGGTATGATAAAGTTGCCATCAGCCATTGCCCTTATCTCATCACTCACTCCTTTTTTTTCATTGCCAAATACCAAGGCAACACTATCGGTAAAGTCAATGTCGTATAAACTAACAGCATCAGCCGAAAGGTGTGTGGTGTAAATTTTATTATACTTTTTTCTCAAATCAGCAATCAGCAATGTTGCATTATCATATTGGTGAATCGTTAGCCATTTGTTGGCGCTGCTACTACTTTTAAAGCCAAATCTTTCATGTTTCGGAATTTTGGTAGTGAGTATATAGATATCCTGAATACCTACAGCATCACAGGTACGCATAACGGCAGAAATATTATGCGGATCTTCTACATTTTCAATTACAACAGTCAAATTTGTTTGACGTTTACTGAGTACCTCTAATAATCTATTACTTCTTTCTTCTGTCATAATATCAGCATTTTTCAAGTGCTTGAGTAATATCGTTGATGATATCCGCAGCATGCTCTAACCCTGCAGAAATACGAATTAGCCCAGGTGTAATATTTACAGCTAAACGTTCTTGTTCTGTAAGCTTTGCATGTGTAGTACTTGCAGGATGCGAAGCAATACTTCTTGTATCGCCAAGATTTGCAGTAAGTGAAAGCAACTGTAAACTATCTAAGAATTGTCGGCCCGCTGCCAAGCCACCCTTCAATTCAAAACATACAATACCTCCCCCATTTTTCATTTGCTTCTTGGCAATATCATATTGTGGATGCGTTGGTAGAAATGGATATTTTAACCAAGCTATTTTTTCATGCTGCGATAAGGCTTCGGCTATTCGCAAGGCATTAGATGCATGGCGTTCCATCCGCACTTCTAACGTTTCAATACTCTTACTTAAAATCCATGCATTAAATGGAGATAAGGATGGACCAGTACTTCTGCAGAATAGAAAAATATCTTTAATCAAATCTTTTCTGCCCACTATTACACCGCCTAATACTCGACCCTGTCCATCCATCCATTTGGTAGCAGAATGAATAACCAAATCGGCACCAAAATCAACTGGTGTTTGGTTTACAGGTGTTGCAAAACAATTATCAACATTAAAAATGAGTTGGTATTTTTTTGCCAATTGTCCTACCATCTCCAAATCAATAATATCTAATCCGGGATTGGTTGGCGATTCCAAATAAATCATTTTGGTATTGGGCTTGATAGCAGCCTCCCAAGTTGCCGCATCAGCATTGGCACTTACATAACTATACTCAATGCCGTATTTGGGTAAAAATTTTGAGATGACGGTATGTGTACTTCCAAAAATGGCATTGCAACATAACAAATGATCGCCTTGTTTCAACAATGCCATAAACGATGCAAAAATGGCACTCATACCCGATGCAGTAGCAATGCCGGCTTCCGCACCTTCGAGCAAACAAATTTTGTCTACCAATTCTTGCACATTGGGATTACTAAAACGGCTGTAAATATTTGCGTCTGTTTCATCGGCAAATGCAGCCCTCATAGATTCAGCATCATCAAAACAAAAACTACTCGTTAAAAATAATGGGGCAGCATGTTCCATCTCACTGGTTCTATCAACACTTGCTCTTATTGCTTTGGTTACCCGATGTTGTTCCATATAAAATTTATATAAAATAATATTTCAAATTAATTAACGGTTACTTCCCAAGTAATGTTTGCTCCTGCTCTTCTCAACGTTTCTGCAACAGAACAATATTTTTCAACACTCAAACTACAGGCTCTTTTTGCTTTCTCTACATCAACAGTCCCTGAAAGTTGAAAATTGATATGAATTGTTTTCCATAACGAGGGTTCTTTCCCCGGTTCTCTTTCACCATCAATTTGCATGCTGAAATTTGTTAGCAGCTGTTTTTGTTTTTTCAAAATCATCACCACATCAATACCGCTACATCCGCCTAAAGCCATCAACAACATTTGCATGGGTCTAACCCCATCTCCAACACCACCACTTTCTGCACTCGTATCTGTTAAAACCGAACGACCGTTAGCGTCAACAGCTTCAAATCCATAATCTCCACTAACTCTATTTAACGTAACTGAAATCATTTACCGCTATTTTTTACAAATGTAAATCAACCAAACCTTTACTTTGCAACTCATTAGCATTCTAATTTGATGGAATACTACAACCATAAATATCGTTTTGATTTGGAGAGTGGCGCATCACTACCTGAAATTACTATTGCCTACAAAACCTATGGTCATTTAAATGCCGATAAATCGAATGTAGTATGGATTTGTCATGCCTTAACTGCTAATGCTGATGTTTGTGATTGGTGGCCGGGTGTTGTAGGCGAAGGCTGTGTAATCAACCCTTCGGAACATTTTATTGTTTGTGCCAACATTATGGCTTCTTGTTACGGCAGTACCGGACCATTAAGTATTAATCCATCAACAGAAAAACCTTACTACGATAGTTTTCCATTGATTACGATTAGAGATATGGTAAAAGCACATATCTTATTACGTCAACATTTGAATTTACCCTACATTCATTTATTAGTAGGCGGAAGTTTGGGCGGCTATCAAGCATTAGAATGGGCAGTGTTAGAACAACAGCTTATTCGTCAACTTTTTTTATTGGCTACATCACCTGCTGAAAGTGCATTTGGCATTGCGGTGCATACTGCACAACGATTAGCCATTGAAGCTGATGCTACTTGGCTTACCCATCAACCCAATGCAGGTATTAAAGGATTAAAAGCAGCTAGGGCAGTTGGCATGCTTACTTATCGAAACTACGGAATATTAGTCCAGAAACAAACTGATACCGATACAGAAAAATTAGACCAATTCAAAGCTTCATCTTATATCAACTATCAGGGCGATAAATTGGTGAACCGATTTAATGCATATAGTTATTGGCAACTAACAAAGTCAATGGATACGCATCATTTGGGCAGAGGAAGAGGCGGAAAAATTGAAAAGGTACTTGCAAGCATAAATATCCCAACATTAATAATTGGTATCAATAGCGATATTCTATGTCCGTTACAAGAGCAACAATTTATGGCCAAACATTTACCGCATGCAACATTGGTTGAAATAGATTCGGCCTACGGTCATGATGGGTTTATGGTAGAATCTGAAAAAATAAGTGCAGCATTGAAGCAATGGCAAGCACAAACAATTTTTTAAAAATCCTAACCTGTAATAGTGACCCAAACCAACAATACATTTTTCACCGGCGTAGCATTTGCGGTAATTGCTTGTTTAATTTGGTCGGGTAACTTCATTGTTGCTAAGGCTGTGGCTACAGAAATTCCACCAAGTGCATTGGCTTTTTATCGTTGGTTAACTGCTACTATTTGTATTGCCCCATTTGCTTATACTAAGTTTAAAGTGGAGTGGCCCATTGTACAGCAACATCGCAATTATTTGTTGATTACTGCTTTCTTCGGATTTACTTGCTACAACTGCTTTTTATACATGGGGGCTCATTATACATCTGCCATTAATTTAGCACTGATTGGCACCACTTCTTCTCCTGTATTTGCAACGATACTTGCAGTAATGATGTTTAAAGAGAAGATTGGTTGGTTTAGAATTGTAGGCATGGCTGTTTGTTTAATTGGTATTGTATTGTTATTATCCAAAGGCAGTTGGGAAAGATTAGCTCAATTTCATTTTTCTACCGGTGATATATTGACACTCTTAGGTGCATTGAGTTTTGCTTTCTATAACAATTTGGCCAAACGAAAACCTAGCAGTATGTCTAATATTAATTTCTTGTTTACCGGTTTTACTGCGGGAACCATTATGCTATTTCCATTTTTTATGGCGGAAAATATTTGGGTGGAGCAAACCACTACATGGAGTTGGAACATCGGCGCTGCCATCTTGTATTTAGGCATTGGTACTTCAATTCTGGCTTATTTGTTTTGGAATAAATCCATCCAAATTCTGGGGCCAAGTCGTACAGTGTTGTTTGGCAATTTAATTCCTATTTTCAGTAGTATAGAAGCAGTGTTATTATTAAATGAATCATTCACATTGATTCAAGGTATCAGCAGTATTATTGTATTAACGGGATTGATCATTGCTAATTTGTATTATAACAAACATTAAATTGGATACACAAACCATCATCTTACTTTGTATTGCAGCATTTGCAGCAGGATTTGTTGATGCCATTGTTGGCGGAGGTGGCTTGATTCAGTTACCTGCAGCATTGATATTATTGCCGCACCTTCCTGTTGCCAATGTGATTGGCTCATTAAAAATCCCTGCTTTCACAGGAACGAGTTTTGCTGCCTATCAATATGCCAAACAAGTAACATTGAATGTAAAATTATTAGTACTGATGTGCCTGTTGGCATTTAGTTGTTCTTTCGCCGGTAGCGAATTACTGACACTCGTCAGCAATAATTTTATGAAACCGGTGCTCTTAGTTGTGCTAACTTTTGTTGCCATTTATACTTTTCGCAAAAAGAATTTTGGACAACAAAGTCACAAAGAACATACCCCAACGCAACAATTATGGTACGGTGCAGCAATAAGTGTAGCTATTGGTTTTTATGATGGGTTTATTGGTCCCGGTGCCGGCAGCTTCTTAATCATGGCATTTATAGCCTTGATGGGTTTTGATTTTTTGCATGCTTCTGCCAATGCTAAAATGGTCAATTTGGCTACCAATTTTGGCTCTATCATGTTGTTTTTATTGAAAGGAAAAATCATTTGGGCCATTGCCATTCCGATGGCGGTAAGTAATGCCGTTGGCGGAATCATTGGTGCAAAATTGGCTATTGCCAAAGGCAACAAGTTTATCAGACTTTTTTTCTTGCTGGTGATTATCGGCACACTCATTCGTTTTGGGTTCGATGTGTTGAAGTCTTTTTGGAATTAAAATTTTACTACGTCACCACCCAAGCCAAAACCAATTGGTGCATCATCTTATAGTGCAACTGCAAGTGTATTTGCTCATCAGGTGAAACAAAACTAGCGTTGAAGGCTCCTTCAGTCGAAAAATGAAAAGGCCCAATCTTCATCATTTCACTAAAATCTACTTGGCCCAAACTCCACCATTTATACATGGCTTCTTTTGCACTCCATAACAGGGTAATTCCATCAACATCTTTTTTTGCTAGCGCTTCAGCAAACTGTTGTCGCTCTATAGGACTCAAAAATTTATGGGCAATCTTGAAGACCCTTGCCGTAGGCATCTCAATATCAATCCCTACTCTATGCGTACTACTTACAACAGCTGCTGCGTAATCACCACAATGAGAAATAGAAAAATGGTATTGTTCATTTGCCAAATAAGGTTTACGGGTATCGGCTATTACAATTTCTCCGTAAGGAAAATCAGGAAACAAATAGCGCAACAAATACCGGGCTGCCAAATGCTGTAATCGTTTATGCGGATGGGTAATGTCACGCTGCAATGGCACCGTTTTGGCAAAAAAGCTTTCGGATTCTTCTATCTTCCAAATGGCTAGTCTTGTGGTAGCGTTGATATTTTGTTGATAAAACAAGGGCATCAGCAAATTTGAGCAATTTGATTTATGCAAACAGATTTATTTATTTGCAAACCACAATTTATAGGCTATAAAACTTAGTTGTTTGTATTAGCTTTCCGTTTTTAAAATTTCGCATTATGATTTTGACTGACAAACGTATTTTGGAAGAGATGGGAAAAGGAACCATTAAAATTGTGCCTTATAACCGAGCCGATTTAGGCAGCAATAGTTACGATGTACACCTTGGAAGTACGTTGGCGAAATATGTAGATGCAGAATTAGATGCCAAAAAGCATAACCAAATAGAGGCTTTTGAAATTCCCGATGAAGGCTTTGTACTGCATCCGCATGAATTTTACTTAGGCGTAACATTAGAATATACCGAAACCCATGCCCATGTTCCTTTTTTGGAAGGTAAATCATCTACCGGTCGTTTGGGAATTGACATTCATGCTACCGCCGGTAAAGGCGATGTAGGTTTTTGCGGCAATTGGACCTTGGAAATATCTGTAAAACAACCGGTTAGAATTTATAAAGGTATGCCGATTGGTCAGCTCATTTACTTTCCGGTAGATGGTGAAATTGAAATAAAATACAATCAAAAAGGCAATGCTAAGTACAGCGGTCAACCTAACCGCCCTGTTGAAAGTATGATGTGGAAGAATAAGTTTTAACAGCTGAGGGAGAAGTGTACTTATTTAAATTGACCTTCAAAATTTATTGGATGGCGGCTTAAGCATTTTGCTTTTCTTTTTCAATCATCCAATCGATAAAGTCATTCACATGCAACTCTTTTAGAGCGGCATAGACTTTTTTATCTTGATGAGCTTTTTCGGCCAACTCATATTTCATTGCTTGATATTTTACTCTTGCCCAATCATTTTTTATTAAAAAATCTCTCGATAATAGATGTCTTTCTAGCGCCTTACTGTGCTTAGGACAAACATAGAGATGGTGCATTATAACATCAAATACGACATGGCTACCGCTGTGGATTCTTTTAAATACCTCCCTGTCTTCAATGCCCTGGTTGCCGTTGTGGAAATAGCCTATTGATTCGAGTCTAGATTTTAACGAATCAAAATCTGATTGTTCAGCATAAACAACATCAATATCTATAATGGGTTTGGCATCCAAATGAGGAACAGCAGTACTACCTATATGTTCAATGGTACATACCATGCCGGTTAAGGCAATTTCTATCTCGTTTTTTAGCTTGTTGAAATCATTAACCCATTCTGGGGAATATTTTTTCAGTAGCATAGTTGTTAGTGGTACTAAGTCATTTAATTACTTATTCAAATACCAAAAAGCACTGTTCAACAGCGTAGCAAAACTTACCCAAGCTATATAAGGTACTAATAACCAAGCAGCTAGCTTACTTAACTTGCTGAAAGAAATAATAGTTAATAAAATGCTGCACCATAATGCTATAATTTCAACCAATGCCCAACCCATGGCATGGAACTTAAAAAAGATGATGGACCACCAAAAATTCAACATCAATTGAACGCCGAATATGGGTAAAGCCAAGGTTCTTTGTTTAGAGGCCGGCTGCTGCCAAACCAAAAAGACACTCACACCCATCATAATGTATAAAGCTGTCCAAACCGGACCAAAAACCCAATTGGGCGGATTAAATGATGGCTTATTAACCGTTGTAAACCAAGTATTTACTTGGCCTGCCGTAAAATAACCACTAATTCCGCCTATAGTAAGCGTAAGCAAAACGAATCCAATTAGTTGTACGAATTTAAAGTTTGCCATATTTTTTGTTGTATGCTATTAACCAACCGGTTACTTCATTGTAACTATCAACACCATTAGATTGTTGGTTGGCTTTTAAATATTGATCGTAAAATAGTTTTATGATGGGTTCAACGGGATTCTTATGTTTATTTAAATAATGCTTTAAATCTTTGAAATCATTCTTAACCAACAGATTAAGTGATTTATAATTATTTTTAGCTGCTATCGAGTCTCTCATAAACAACTCTCTGTTGGCATAATGAAACATATCAAAATAGCAAGAATAGCGAAGTAAAGGATCTTTTGAATCTGAAGCAGCTAAAAACCCTGTAAAATTAGCTTCACTTTCACTGGCATAGCCTAACTGATGGGCTATTTCATGGCAAGTCACAAATGGCACTAACATTTTGGGGCCTGCAAGGTTAACTTGACTTTCACCACTAAACGGATTGTAGTACCCTAAATACCCTACCCAATTGCCCAACCTTCCATACAATGATTTTTTAATAGACTGGTTATCAATACTTAAGAAAGGGTAATCGGTTTTTACGGATTGATAAGATTGAAAAGCACTGTTGAAAATTGATGGATAGGTGGGATACCGGTAATTACTGTCGCCCAATGTCAATCGAGTGGTATTAAGACTATCCAATAAGCTGATTGTTAATAATTTAAGGTCTTCTGTTGAATATTTAACAACACTTAAATTTAGCTGATGTGCAATGCCAAGACGATTATAATTCAGTCCCCACAACAAGTTAAATCCAATATAGATGGTACACAAAACCTTTACAGCTGACTTTATATAGTTGAACATCAATTTTTTAGTCAGTTCCTTTCTCCAAATCTTTTTAAATAGTTTAACCAGATGATAGAGTAACCAGCATCCAGCAGCGCCATAACCTATATCTCCCAAACTAAATGGCAACCAACCGGTTAACCATCTGGTTGCTGTAGCAATGTAGGGGTAAACTCCGGTTGAATAATAGTCTTCTACCCAACTCGGATGTATCGACCAAACTTTTATAGCTATAACCATTGTCAACAAAATTGCCCAACTTACATTTGTGCTGTTGACCCATTTAGGCAATCGCTGTCTCAAACTTCTATCCCCCATAGCATGCTAAATTAAGGAGAATGTAGGTGTAGTAAATTTTCCTTTTGACAATTGGGCATTTTAACCTTACCTTTGCCGACCCTAAAAACTGACCATGATGAACCGAAGGGAGTATGAAATACCTTTTGTAGGGCTGAAACCGGGAATTCATGTGTTTGAGTATAAGGTGACCGATAAGTTCTTTGAACCCTACCAACCACAGGATTTTACGAACTGTGATGCACAAATAAAGCTAAACTTAGACAAAAAGACCGGCTTTATGATGCTCAAGTTTGATGTGGCAGGTAAGGTAGAAGCAATATGTGACCGTTGTGGTAATCCATTAACACAACAGTTATGGGAGGAGTTTAATATCCTTGTTAAGATGGTGGACGAACCGGATACCATGAACGAACAAGAAGAAGACCCCGATGTATTTTACATCAGCCGTAACGAAAGTCACTTGCATGTTGCAGATTGGTTGTACGAATTCATTAATTTGAGCGTACCAACCCAAAAACGATGTGCAGATAATGAAAAGGGTGAATCGGGCTGTAATCCTGAAGTACTAGAAAAACTTCGCAATATGGAAGACAGTGTAAGCAGAGACACTAACCCTTTATGGAAAGGACTAGAAAAATTTAAAGACTTAGAATAACCTTTTTTTGACAAGATAAATATTGATTTATGCCAAATCCCAAACGCAGACATTCTCAGCAGCGTAGCGCCAAGAGAAGAACGCATTATGTAGCATCAGAAATTACCCTAAGCAAAGACAGCACAACTGGCGAATTGCATGTTCGTCACCGTGCACATGTTAGTGAAGGTAAACTGTATTACAAAGGAAAAGTAGTATCTGAGAAAGCGCCGCTAAAAGCGTAATCGACCAGATTATTTACGAATATAACCTGCCGGACATGAACATTGGCCTTGACATGATGGGTGGCGATTTTGCCCCGCTTGAAGCGGTGTTGGGTCTCCAAACACATTTGTCAAGGAACAATGGTCCGGCTGTTCTGTTTTGTATAGGCGATGAAGCTCAGTTAAATCCGCTTTTACAAGAACATAACCTGATCTCCCACCCTCGTATTCAAGTAGTGCATGCTCCTGAGGTAATCGGCTACAACGAACATCCTACCAAAGCCCTCAAAGAAAAACAACGTTCCTCTATTGCCATCGGTTTCCATTTACTAGCGACCGGCAAAATAGATGCTTTCATTAGCGCAGGTAACACAGGCGCAATGTTGGTAGGTGCCATGTTTAGCATCAAGGCTATAGAAGGGGTGCAAAGACCCACTATTGCCACCGTAATGCCTAAATTAAATGGTAGCACCGGTATTCTGTTAGATGTTGGACTAAACGCCGATTGTAAACCCGAACACCTTAATCAGTTTGCAGTACTCGGTAGTTTATACGCCAATAATATTTTGGGCATAACACAACCGAAAATTGGCTTATTAAACGTAGGTGAAGAAGAAGGCAAAGGCAATTTATTAGCTCAAGCTACTTACCCACTGTTGAAAGTAAATACGCAGATTAATTTCTGCGGCAATGTGGAAGGTAGAGATATGTTCAACGACAAAGCCGATGTCATTGTCTGTGATGGATTTACGGGAAATATTGTGCTAAAAATGGCCGAATCGATGTACGATATTGCTTGTGAAAGAAATCTAGAGCATGATGCCTACTTAAGTAGATTTCATTATGAAAACTATGGCGGCACACCGGTTTTAGGTGTAAACAAGCCGGTTATTATTGGGCATGGCATCAGCAATGCCGTGGCATTTGACAACATGATTGTCTTAGCCGAAAAAATGATAGAAAGCGATCTTTGCGGAAAAATCAAAGCTAGTTTTCAACACGAAACGGAAGCTTAATCTAGCTCTTAGCTACAACCCCAACTATACAATCTTATCTTTAAATGCTTTAGCAACGGCTTCACTCTTGCTGTTTACATGTAGTTTTTCGTAGATTTTTTTGATGTGACTTCTCACTGTATCAATAGCAATAAACATTTCAGCAGCAATCATTTTGTAGCTATAGCCATCAACCAATAATTGCAATACCTGTTTTTCACGGTCAGATAGATTGTAGTCCTCTCCTTTCTCATTATTCATAGAAGAGAACATTTTTAGTACTTGCGTAGCAATAGAAGCAGTCATAGGTGCACCACCTGTATTGGCTTCTGCAATATATTCGAGCAATTTACTCGGTGGTGTTTTCTTCAAAATATAACCGTTAGCACCATTACTTATAGCTTGAAAAACATTCTTATTATCGTCAAATACAGTGAGCATCAACACTTTAACATCGGTATTGATGGCTCTGATTTTTTTTAATCCTTCAATTCCATTTACACCGGGCATATCAATATCCATCAACAACACATCGGGCTTAAAAGCAACTACTTCATCCACCACATTATTACAGTTTTTGAAAGCTGCTAATACTTCAAAACCATCAGAACCGCTGATAAGCATGGTTAAACCTTCACGCAGTTGCGGATTATCTTCGTATAATATCACTTTTATCATGTTCTGAAATTTGTACAAATCTATTTTTATTTCGCTGCACAAACAATCACATAATCATGTTAAAAAATACTAAACAGCAAGACAAGAAATTGACATTATAGGATGCCACAGATTAACACAAATTATTACCTTTAATGCCCATGTTGTTTAAAATCGGTAAACCTTTATTGCTTATTGCTATTGTTGTACACACCGTCAATATCTGCCAAGGGCAGAACTATTCATTGAACAACGGATTTGTAAACGGCCAAACCATCACCACTTGCACCGGTACTTTTTACGATAGAGGCATTACGGGTAATTATAGCAACAATGAAAACTATACGGTAACATTTTGTCCGGCTACGCCGAATACAAGAATGAGAATGGACATTGACCAAATGGCTTTAGCCGGTGGCGATACCTTATGGGTGTACGATGGCCCCGATGCCAACGCACCATTGATTTCTATTTTAGACCTCAATTCAACAGGAGCAAATTCTATCATTGCCAATAATACTAGTGGATGCTTAACGGTTACTTTCAAATCAGATAATAACCTTACTAGCACAGGTTGGCTTATTCGACTACGATGCGCTGCGCCTTGTCAAACAATTGCAGGTACTATCACAACCAATCCGCCAAAAGATGCGAATGGTAATGTTTCAGTTTGCTTAGGCGAACAAATAACGTTTACAGCCAATATCAATTTTCCTCAAAACAATACCTACTATAATCAAAGTACTGCAAACAGTTTCTTTAATTGGAAGTTGAGTTTGGCCGGAGACACTTCGGGATTTAACATTACACAATTAACCAAAACCGTTACGCAATCGGCAGGCTACCGGGTGGTGCTGACGGTCACCGACTCTAATGGCTGTAAAAACAGCCAACCCATTCAAGTTAAAGTAAGAGGCTCGGTAAGACCAACATTTAACATGACAGGTGCAAGTATTTGTCAGTTAGATACCACCATTTTACAAGGCAATTATGCTTTAAACCAAGGCCTTTTTATAACACCACCTTTTTCGGGGGACTCCATTTTTTTACCCGATGTTGGAGGAACATCAACGGGTTGTAATTCGCCGTATACGGATACCATAAGAATTGTTGACTTTGGAGAAGGACAAATATTAACCTCAGTAAATGATTTTTTAGGTGTGTTCATTAATATGGAACATTCTTATTTAGGCGATTTATCGATGCAATTAATTGCCCCAAATGGTAATATTGTTTTTCTTAAAAAATACCCAGGTGGCGGAACTGCAGATCTAGGAGAACCTGTTCCGGGTGATAATAGTAACCCCATTGCAGGTGTGGGTTATTTGTATGGCTTCACACCAAATCCTACCAATGGTACCATGGCAGGGACTACACCTAGCACCCATACCTATCGAGATAATTCCGGTGTGGTAAGAACGAATGCACCCTACTTACCGGCAGGCACTTACCAGCCTGCAGATCCATTTACAAACCTTATTGGCACCCCTTTAAATGGCAATTGGGTCATCAAGATTTGCGACCATTTATCACAGGATAATGGTTTTGTTTTTAATTGGAGCTTGAATTTCAACCCCAACTTATATCCCAATAACGAAACCTATCAAATAGGGGTAGCTAGTGCTGCTTGGCGACCTGCACCCGGCATTGTAAGTGGTACAGCAAATACCTTAACCGTATCGCCTCGTAACCCCGGCATTGCCAATTATACCTATGTATTAACAGATAGTGCCAATTGCAATTACGATACTACCGTACAAGTACTGGTTAATGCTTTGCCCGAAAAACCCAATTTAGGTGCCGATACCAGCATTTGCAATGGACAAACCATTAACCTCGCTGTTTTAAATCCGCAGCCCGGAGATGCGTATACTTGGAGTACCGGACAAATGGGTGTCAATCAAATTTCCATTACCCAACCCAGTTTGTATAGTGTGTTGGCCCAAAACAATAATGGCTGTAAAAATAGAGATACAATATTGGTTATTCCGAATGCACCAATTGCTATTAATTTAGGCGTTGATACCGCTTTTTGTGCCAGTAATCCTAATGTATTAACGCCTACAACTACCGGTGATATTAATCAATACACTTGGAGCAATGGTAGTAGTTTGCCAATGTTGCCTATAGCACAAACGGGATTGTATTGGGTGGAAGGCAGAAATCCCAATGGTTGTAAAGTGAGGGATAGTATTTTGATTGTTGACAATCCCATCAACAGTTATTTTTTGCCTAACGATACTTCAATTTGTTTCAATGGTAGTTATATGTTGAGTTTAACGCCACCGGTCAATACGAGTATAACTTGGAATGATGGCATTGTTGGCAATACTCGTACCATCAACTTCGGCACTAATTATAGCATTGTGGCCAACAATATTGGCTGCTTAAGGATTGATAGTTTCCAGGTTGGCACCAAACCTTTACCCATCATTAATGTAGGTAGAGATACGAGTATTTGTTTGGGATTTGATGTTCCGCTGAAAGTGAATTATCCAGGTGCTACCTATCGTTGGAGTACAGGATCTACAGATTCAGCTATCATCATTAAAAATGCCGGTATTTATTGGGCCGAAAGTTTGTTGAATACATGTACATGGAGAGATTCGATGACGTTGGCGTTTAAAGATTGTAGTTGTAATGTAACCATCCCAAATGCTTTTTCGCCTAATGCCGATGGTATCAACGACCAATTACGAGTAGCTATCAGTTGTTTTCCCGAAAATTATCGGTTTACCATTTTCAATCGTATGGGTCAACCGGTTTTTAATACTACAGATTACAGAAAAACTTGGGATGGTACTCAGAACGGCAAACCATTGCCAGTAGCCACTTATTATTATATCTTAGATTATTACAATGCCGGTTTACAACAACAAGAAAAGTTGAGTGGTTCAATTACTATCATTAGATAACCTTGTACTTGTCTATCACAGCTGTAGGCTGACAATTAGAAACAAGGCACTTACCAGCAATAATAAACCGATGAATGGCATGATAAATTTCAACCATGCTTTATAACTTAATTTAACCATTGCTAAAGCAGGGAATAAAGAAGCAGTTGGTGATATTAAAAACATGATTCCCATACCAAACAAATAAGCGTTCACAATTTCTCTGCCCGGAATATTCAGAAGAATAGCCAATGTGCCAATAATCGGCATAGTCAGTACTGCCATGCCCGATGAAGAGCTTACCGGAATGGAAAAGAAAAAATAGAACAACATAATGAGCACAATAAAAATCGCAGCGGGAAAATGTTCTAACAAATTGGAGGCATGAAAAAGAATGGTATCGCTTACAAAGCCATCATTCAATACAATAGTTACACCCCTTGCTAAACCTACAATTAATGCCACCGAAAGCAAGGAAGCCATGCCGGTAGCAAACTCTGCTAGAAATAATTTTTCATTGATTCGATTAATAACTGCTACCAGCAAAGCTGCTGCGAAAAATAAGGCCGACATTTCTATGGTCCACCAATCAAAAAACACAATCCCCAAAATCATACCTGTAAACGTTAGAAAAAATAACAGTAGCAATAATTTAGTTTTGATCGTTAGCTGTGGTTTTTCAGCAGTTGTGTTGGCAAGATTTGTTTCTACCATTGCATTAGTAATACCATCAACAGTATAAGCAATGGACAACTCAGGCCGCTGCTTTACTTTATTAGCATACCGTAACAAATACCAAATAAATAACCCTGTGGTGATGACAAAATAGATAAGCCGTCCATACAAACCATCTATCCAATTAATGCCGAGTGTATTCGATGCAATAATAGCAGAAAAAGGATTAGAAAAACTCGATATGTAACCTAATGCAGCGCCACCAAAAACGATGGCTAAGGGAACAATCAAATCGTAACCGGCTGCTAAAAACAGCGGCACTAAAATAGGATAAAAAACGACCGACTCAACATCCATTCCATATGACCCACCCAAGAAAGAAAAAATAGTGGTAAGCACTACCATCAGCAATTTTTCTCTTCCCTGCATACGATGCGCCAAGTATTGAATGCCTGCTACCATAGCACCTGTGTTATTAAACACTTGCATAAATCCACCAATCATCAAAATAAACAATACAATATCGATACTCTCAATAATACCTTTAATGGGTGCTTGCAAAATGGAAATAATACCTTGCGGTTTTGAAGCTTCTTTTTGATAGGTATTGGGTACAGAGATAGGTTTACGAATGTCGCCATTTGAAAATTTATCCAATGCTACTTTTATAGACAAACTATCTAAAGTATGTTGGGTAAAAGGCAATACCACTGACCCTGATGTGGAACTAACGACAAAAGTAGTATTGTTGTCATTGGTCAATTTACTGTATTGCCCGGAGGGTAACACCCAAGTACTTATGGCAGCCAAAACAATGACTAACATAATAAGTGTTATGGCAGAAGGAATCTTGAATGCTATTTTCATGGAGTAGTGCATGAGCTTTGAATTTGCTCATTTAATCTCCAAAGTATAAAAAACTAGGCAGAAAGTTGTGTAAGAATAACTATTACAAAAAAATGCCTTACAAAGTGTCCATCAAAACGGTGCGATACGCTAGGCTGAAAAAGCTTAGTTTAATACAAGATATTCGCCTTTTTTATTGACAGAAATAATGGGGAGCTTTTTCTTGTCTTCAAAATAATCAAAGACTTCTTTTAATCGATTCGCAAACTGTTGTACTTCGGTATTGTTCTTAACCAATTTGTTTAATGCTTCTACACTTTTGGGATTATTATACCGCACCGGAAAAATATGTACCGGAATAAAATCTTGTCCTTGAGATTTAGCATGTGCCGCCAAAATGTATAACTCTTCTATTTGATTGTCTAGGATAGGAATACAACCGGTTGTTACACATTTGCCATGGATAAAAATATCGCTACCGGGACTAATAGAATCGCTGAGAATTTTATCGGAAGCATTAGGATAATTTAAACCTAACGACAGGTGAAAAGAACTTTTAGGATTAAACTGGTTGATGTAATAAAAACCTTCCGGCACCTGATAATCGCCTTCCATTCTTTTTGGTCCTAGACTACCTGCTAAAGCACAAACTTTATATGTTTTGAATAACTTAAATGCTTCTTTATCTGAATTGCGAACCCATACTTCTAACTGACTGTCAAACTTAAAACTGCGGATATACATTTGCTTCACCGGCCATTGTAAGCCTGCCGCCTCCATTTGCTTCTTCAGCGTATCTTCTTTCAATTTTACAGCCGTTGCAAAACGAGGATAACTTTTTTGATAATCCACAAAAGATGGCTGCGCTATTGACACAAAACCGATGCAAAAACTAAAAAGAAAAGTAATCAGGGTTTTCATGTGTTGCAAAATAATTAATCTGCCTTTCAAACGACGTAATTGTGCTAATAAGTATAAAAAATCCCGCCCTTGGGCGGGATGATTAACAATTGTTTACAAGTTGCCTCTCAAATCTTGCTCTCTTTCCAATGCTTCGAATAATGCTTTGAAATTTCCTTTACCAAAACTTTTGGCCCCTTTGCGTTGAATAATTTCAAAAAACAGAGTAGGTCTATCTTCAACCGGTTTGGTAAAAATTTGTAACAGATAACCTTCATCATCTCTATCAATCAAAATACCCAACTCACTCAATGGTTTTAAATCTTCATCAATGGTACCAACACGGTCTAAAACGGTTTCGTAATAACTGCTCGGAATAGACAAAAACTCAACACCACGATTTTTTAAATCCGTAACCGTTTCTACAATATTGTTAGTAGCGATGGCCACATGCTGCACCCCTTCGCCATCATAAAAATCTAAATATTCTTCTACCTGACTTTTCTTTTTTCCTTCAGCCGGTTCGTTAATCGGGAATTTCACAAAACCATTACCATTACTCATCACCTTACTCATCAACGCAGAATATTCGGTAGAAATATCATTGTCATCAAAGGTCAAAATATTTCTAAAGCCCATCACATCTTCATAAAATTTAACCCATGGATTCATTTGATTCCAACCCACATTACCTACACAATGATCAACATATAAAAGTCCTGTTGGTGCAGGATTATAGTCACTTTTCCAAGCCCTAAATCCCGGCATAAAAATGCCATTGTAATTTTTTCTTTCAACAAATACATGAACCGTATCACCATAAGTATGAATGCCGCTTAACACTACTTCACCGTTATCATCTTTTAGTGTAGTTGGCTCCATATAACTTTTACCACCACGGCTTGTAGTTTGGTGCCAAGCATCGGTAGCATCATCTACTTTTAATGCCAACACTTTAACACCATCGCCATGTTTGTAAATATGATTGGCAATAGGGTTATTGGAACGCAAAGGTGTGGTCAATACAAAAGTTAATTTCTCTTGACGGATAACATAACTCACTTTGTCTTTAACACCGGTCTCCGGACCTGCATAGGCTAAACTTTGAAAGCCAAAAGCAGTTTTATAAAAATGTGCGGCTTGCTTGGCATTGCCCACATAAAATTCTACATAATCGGTTCCTTGTAAAGGCAAGAAATCAACGGTTGTTGGCGCAGTAGCCGATGTAGCAGTTATTGTTTCCATATAGCTGTAATTTAATCGTTTTTGTGTTGAAATGTAAAAGATGATTGGGGTTAATCATCGACAAGAAAAGCAATAAAACCTAGCAAGCAGGAGTATCCATTGCCAAAGATTCCATCAGCAAACAGAAGCTGCGGCGTTTGTCCAAAAAAGTTTTATGGGGATAATCGGGCCTCATTAAGGCAAAAATAGTGTTTTAAACTTCACAGGAACTTATCTTCGCCACACATTTATTAACTATGAAAGTAGGTATTCTTGGAGGAGGGCAATTGGGTCGTATGCTATTACAGGCTGCGGCTAACTACACTGTTACTACTTATGTGTTAGAAAATGATGAGCACTGTCCTGCCGCCCATTTATGCCATCATTTTGTGAAAGGTGATATCAAAGATTATGATACGGTATATGCTTTTGGTAAAAATCTAGATGCTTTGACCATCGAAATTGAAGCCGTAAATGTTGCTGCATTAGAACAATTGGAAGCAGAAGGTGTGAAAATTTATCCCTCACCATCAGCTATCAAAACGATAAAAAATAAGATTACACAGAAACAATTTTATCAGTTACACCATATTCCTACTTCCGATTTTTTGATTACCGAATCTAAGACTGATTTAGAAGAACATACTGATTTTTTACCCGCTGTTCATAAGTTGGGCGAAGGTGGTTACGATGGAAAAGGTGTACAAATTATTCGTGCAAAAGAAGATATTAGCAAGGGTTTTGATGCACCTGCTATTCTTGAAAAAATGGTGCCCATCAAAAAAGAAATTGCTGTTATTGTGGCAATGAATGATAAAGGCGAAACAGCTATTTTTCCTCCTGCAGAAATGGTATTTGACCCGGTGTTGAATTTGTTAGACTATCAATTGAACCCGGCATTATTACCCGATAAAATTTTATGGCGAGTAGAAGCGATTGCATTGAAAGTGGTAAAGGAATTAAAAAGTCCGGGGTTATTTGCAGTTGAATTATTTGTCGATAAAAACGACGAAGTACTAGTGAATGAAACCGCACCGAGGGTTCATAATAGTGGACATCATACCATCGAAGCCAATTATTGCAGTCAATATGATATGTTGTGGCGAATTATGTTGCAATATCCATTAGGAAATACTGATCCCATTTTACCTTCGGCGATTGTGAATATTCTTGGCGCTGAAGGTTATAGTGGCGCTGCAAAATATGAAGGCTTAACAACCGTACAGCAAATAGATAATGCGTTTGTGCATTTGTACGGAAAAGCCGAAACAAAGCCCGGCAGAAAGATGGGGCATGTAACCATCATCAGTAAAGATTATCAAGACTTAACCCATCAGGCTCATAAAATAAAACACACTTTAAAAGTAATTGCATAGTACTCATCCATTCAATACAAAATATGGCAACTCAACCTCTTGTTGGAATCATTATGGGAAGCGATAGCGACCTACCTGTTATGCAAGCTGCATCAGACATGCTGCAACAGTTTGGAATTGATTTTGAGCTTACGGTAGTATCAGCCCACCGTACGCCACAACGTATGATGGACTATGCCCACACAGCCCGAATAAGAGGTTTGAAAGTCATCATTGCAGGTGCAGGTGGCGCTGCTCATTTACCCGGTATGGTAGCCGCTATTACTGATTTACCGGTGATTGGCGTTCCGGTAAAATCGTCTAATTCTATTGATGGTTGGGATTCTATACTGTCCATTTTACAAATGCCCGGTGGCATTCCTGTAGCAGCCGTAGCATTGAATGGCGCTAAAAATGCAGGCATTTTAGCTGCTTCCATTATTGGTGCTTTTGATGCGACTATTGGCGAAAAAGTAGCTGCTTATAAACAACAACTTAATAACGAAGTGTTACATAAAGTAGCAGGTTTAAAACAAAGTGGTTGGAACAATCAATTTGATGTGTAGCTAACTACACCAAAACCTTTGGTAAATGGTTGGGAAGATTGGTAAATCATATCAATCCATTCAAAGCCATATTGAGCAATATATATCGCTACATTATCTACTCTTTCTTGCAAACTACTATTCGGGAAGAGCTGTGTTTTTAGTGTGATAATTTGTCTTTGCTCAGTTTCAAATTTTCGTTTTTCAGCCCGCAACATTTTCTTTTCCAATTCAGTCACCGCTTTTAATGCCCTTACCTGTAACGCTGCTACATGCTGGGTTAAAGTTACATCAACCGTTGATGCAGTAGCTTGCAATTGCACGTAGTAGTTAAGAAGTGTTTCTTTATGTGTATCCAGACTTAATTCATGTGCTGTTTCTCTTTTCACTAATTCTTCTACCAAAGCGGCAGTGGGTTGAAAAAAATTTTCGGCTGAAAAACCAAGTGATTCGATTTTAAGTTGTTGTTGATTCGTCATTGCCATAAATGAATTACGCAACAACACAACAGGATAAGGAACTTTTGCCGCTTCAAAAACGGATTTTAATTCTAACCAATACGCTACTTCTCCCCCGCCACCAATAAATGCTACGTTTGGCAAAATGGTTTCTTGAAAAACGCCACGCAAAATTACATTAGCGCTAAATCGTTCCGAGTGTTGATGCAACTCGGCTAAGATGGCATCTTCCGTCCATGATATTTGTAAAGCTTCCACTTTAAACAAATCGCCATCTTTTTCAATACGTTCTCTTTTATCATCCATTAAATAAAACAAATTAATGGGGCGACCTGCTGCTTGAACTTTATAGTGTTGGTTTAAAGCTTCGATAGTTGGCGTTACTGCTTTATTGGAAAACTGTGTGAGCAATTCTTTTTCAACAATGGGTTGAAATGCTTTTTTAAGATTGGCATTATCGGGTATCAATACCAATAACCCATACTGACTGAATAGGGCATTTACCAACTGCAAAGTTGCTTGCTGAATCGTTGTTCCAAGCGTATAACTTGCTCTAAACAATGTACAAATAGCAGCACCATGTGGCAAAACCAATAACTGTCCCTCTAAAGCATCTATCAAGGCAATAAATGCTTTGTCTACTTTCATTCTGCCTACTGCACCGGTTTGGTTGGTTTGCCAGGTTAATGTAGTACCGTTGATGTTTACATGGCCGAGTTCATCCAAATCTGCATCTTCGCTACCCATGTAAAACACCGGTACAAAATTGTACTGCGGCATGGTTTCATGCAAATGTGCAGCCAACTTTATAGTGTGCAGAATTTTATAAATAAAATATAAATGACCAGTAAAAATATTGGGTTGGTGTGCAGTACAAATAGTGAAGGTATTTGGCGCTAATAACTGTTCAAGATATTGTTCTTGTGTTGCCGTTAATGCAATGCCGGCATATTGTTGCCGTAACTCGGCCACTAATAAAGCTCGATTGGTAGCAAAACTTTGTCTGGCATGAATGGCAGCTTCAATACCTTTTGTATCAGCCGAATGCTGAATAAATGGCTTGATAGCATCGGCTCCTGCTAAATAATCGTTCACCAATTTTGAGAAAAAACCGGTGTTTTGATAAGGAATAAACGTACAGTTACTTTCCATGAAAAAAATTATCGGGCAAGTTAGTAACAATCATTTTGCATTACCAACCACTCACCAAGTTTTTCTAATTTCAACAACTTAGATTACTTCGCCTTCTAAGTCATAATCGTAAGCCTTGGTAATTATTACTTGAACAATATCGCCGGCATTTAGTTTAGTCTTCGAGTGAACTACCACTTCATTGTCTACTTCTACACTATCAAATTCGGTACGGCCTAAATAGCGGCCGGCTTCTTTTTTATCGATTAATACTTTGAAAATCTGTCCAACTTTTGCTTCATTTTTTTCTAAACTAATCTCTTGCTGCACTTCCATAATTTCTTGTGCACGGCGTTCTTTTTCTTCTTGTGGCACATTATCTACCAAATCATAAGCACTAGTGCCTTCTTCATGGCTATAAGAGAAAATGCCCACTCTATCAAAGCGGTGTAGGCGAAGAAAATCTTTCAACTCTTCTACATCTGCTTCTGTTTCTCCCGGAAATCCGGCAATCAAAGTGGTACGTAAACAAATACCCGGAACTTTTGCTCTAATCGCATGAATCAAATCCGTCATTTCTTCTCGGGTGATATTTCTACGCATAGCTTTCAACATATTATTACTAGCATGTTGTAAAGGCATATCTAAGTACTTGCAGATATTGTCTCTTTCATTCATCACATCTAAAATGTCCATCGGAAATTTTGATGGATAAGCATAGTGCAATCGAATCCACTCCAACCCTTTTACTTCAGCTAAAGCATGCAATAATTTGGGCAATGCTCTTTCTTTATAAATATCCAAACCATAATAAGTAAGTTCTTGAGCAATCAGCATGATTTCTTTCACTCCACCTTTCACTAAACGTTCTGCTTCGGTAACTAAAGATTCAATCGGTCTGCTAACATGCTGCCCCCGCATTAACGGAATGGCACAAAATGCACAAGTTCTGTTACAACCTTCACTAATTTTAAGATATGCATAATGCTGTGGTGTACTCAATAAACGTTCACCCAACAATTCTGCTTTATAATCTGCATCAAAACGCTTTAAGATGAGTGGCAATTCCATCGTACCAAACCATGCATCCACTTCCGGAATTTCGGCTTCTAAATCACCTTTGTATCGTTCACTCAAACATCCGGTAACATAAACTTTGTCTAGCTTACCTTTCTTTTTCAGGTTAACTTGGTCTAGAATCGTATTGATGCTTTCTTCCTTGGCTTTATCAATAAAACCGCAGGTGTTTACCACCACAATATTGTGATCTATTTTGCTGTTCTCATGTACCACATCAATGTCATTGGCTTTGAGCTGTCCGCTAAGCACTTCGCTATCTACCAAGTTCTTACTACAACCTAATGTAATGATGTTGACTTTATCTTTCTTGAGGGTTCTTGCTTTCATAAAGGTGGCAAAGGTAAGAAAGAGACCGTTGCCAAATTCTATTGGCTTTTAACAACCATTTTGCCTTTAAGCGGCTAAGTTTGCACTATCACCAACCATCAGGCAGTATGAAAAAATGGATGTTCACCTTGGCTATTTGTTGTTTTGCCTTAGGCGGATTTGCCCAAACCGATTATGACCAAGCCATTGGCTTGAAATTCCCTGGCGGATTAGCTGCTACCTATAAAAAAATGCTCAAAAACAATAAAGCCTGGGAAGCACAAGCCATGTTTTGGGATAAAGGGGCCCGATTTGTTGCCTTATACGAATTTCATTTCTACAATTTAGATGCAGCCGGCAGATTGGCTTGGTATGTAGGCCCAGGTGCCCATATTGGTTTTTACAAAAACAAGTTTCAGGAGAGTTATAATAGCTCGGCAGATATTGGTATCGATGGTGTAATTGGGGTAGATTATAAAATCAAAAATATTCCCATCAACCTGAGTTTAGATTGGCAGCCCTCTATTTCATTAATTGGCAAATCTAATACTAGTCCTGCTTTAGGCGGATTAGCAGTACGCTATACCTTTTAAAAATGCAGTCATCATTTTTGGCATCATTTTTTATAGAAAAAACAAAACACTTGTTATGAAAAAAATAATCGTTGCAACCTGCTTTGTTTTTGCAATCGTTTTTACCACCGATGCTCAAAATAATAGTACCAGCTATCAACAAGCATTGGGTGTAAAATTTTATCCCGGTGCGGTTACGTACAAATCTTTTACTACCTCCAAAAAAGCCTTTGAAGGCATTGGTTATTTTAACAATGATGGGTTTAGGGTAACGGGTTTAATGGAGTTTTATGGCGATATCAACAATGCTCCCGGTTTAAAATGGTATGCCGGACCCGGTGCCCATATTGGCTTTTGGAGCAATGATTGGAGAGATCGTTATCCCAATAGAAACGACGGTGTTGCCATTGGTCTAGATGCGGTATTGGGCTTGGATTATAAATTTAAAGGTGCACCCATCAATATGAGCATTGATTGGCAACCTTCCTTCAACTTGATTGGCTATAATTATTTTGAAGGCGGTTGGGGCGGCATTGCATTGCGATATGTCATCAAATAATTACACATTCAGAAACAGTAGCCAATTACTTAAAAACGTATGACCATGAAAAAAATATTTATGCTACTGTTTCTTTTCTTTGTTGCTGTAGCCAATGCCCAAGACAGCTTAACCGTTTATTTTGATTTTGATCAATCGGCTTTAAAACCAAGCGAAAAAACGGTACTGGCCAAGTATTTTTCACAGGGCAAACCCATTACCGGTGTTGCCATTTATGGACATTGCGATCAATTAGGAACAGATGATTACAACGACAAACTATCATTACAAAGAGCACAAACCGTACAACAGTTTATAGCCCGTTTTGGCATTTATGGCAATATCATCAGCGAAACAAAAGGCTTTGGCAAACGAATGTTGGTGCAGTCAGCTACCAACGCCAAGGCACGACAACAAAACAGACGAGTAACTATAGTTGTCACGATAGCCACTGTTGCCGTAGAAAAAGAAACAGCTGTACCACCGGTAGAAGTACCCGTTGCCCCAAAAAAAGAAGCAGGATTAAAAGAAGTCAACAAAGAAAATATTGACTCGGTAGAAGCCGGTGAAAAACTCTTACTGAAACACATTAATTTTTATGGCGGCAGACATATTTTTTTACCGCAAGCCATGCCTGCGCTGAATGAATTACTCACCATTTTAAAACAGCGGCCCAATTTAGTGATAGAAATTCAGGGGCATATTTGTTGCGGACAAAATTTAGGTGCCGATGGAATGGATATCGATACGAATGAACCGGTACTTTCATTGAACCGTGCCAAAGCCGTGTTCAATTATTTAGTACTGAATGGCATTGACGAGGAAAGGCTTACCTACAAAGGTTTTGGCTATACGCAGCCCATCATTAACCCCGAAATAACCGAAGCCGACAAAACCACCAACCGAAGGGTGGAGATAAAGATTATTAAGAAATAGATTTCTTTTTCTCTCCCATTTCAATTTTTCTTATCTTCCAAATCTGTCTGTTGCAGTTGGCACTGCTGTACAAGTGTCGAGACGCTTTCGGTCTCGATGCCGAATGTAAACTTCGGTATGCGACCTGCAACAACTTATACCTAGTAGTTCCAAAGCTTGTAACCAAAAACTGTATTTCCGCCAAAGGTGGGAAACTTAAAACATCGCTTATATGAGAATTCTCGAGATTAAAGTATTAAAAGGCCCAAATTATTGGAGTGTTCGCCGTGGTAAACTCATTCAAATGAAATTAGATTTGGAAGAGCTGGAACAACAACCTACCAATACCATCCCCGGTTTTAGAGAACGGTTAGAAAAAATGTTCCCTAGTTTATACGAACACCGTTGTAGCGAAGGTGTGCCCGGCGGATTTTTTCAACGGGTAGACGAAGGCACTTGGATGGGCCATGTAATTGAACATATTGCTTTAGAATTACAAACATTAGCGGGCATGGATTGCGGTTTTGGTCGTACCCGTGGCACGGGAAAAGAAGGTGAATATTTTGTCATTTTTGATTATATGGAAGAAGATGCCGGCGTATATACTGCCAAAGCATCTGTTGCCATTGCACAAGCCATTATTGATAATGCAGATTATGATTTAGCTGCCGATGTTCAGCGCTTAAGAGAAATTAGAGAAGATACCAGATTGGGACCTTCTACCGGTTGTATTGTGGATGAAGCCGCTAAACGTGGCATTCCGCATTTGCGATTGAACAAACATAGTTTGGTACAATTGGGCTATGGGGTACACCAGAAAAGAATCAGGGCAACCATTGCTTCTACTACATCGAATATTGCTGTTGATATTGCAGGCGATAAAGATGAAACCAAAAATTTATTAGGCGCTGCCGAAATTCCCGTACCAAAAGGGGTAATCATTAGAACAGAAGAAGGATTACAAGATGCGGTTGACAAATTGGGCTATCCTCTAGTAACTAAACCTTTAGATGGCAATCATGGCAAAGGTGCTACTACCAATATTACCAATTGGGAGCAAGCATTGAAGGGATTTGAAGCGGCCAAAGTATATGGCAGAAGCATTATTGTAGAAAAGTTTATACAGGGTTTTGATTTCAGGGTATTGGTGATTAATTACAAATTTGTTTGTGCCGCCTTACGTACACCGGCATCGGTAGTGGGTGATGGCAAACATACCATTCAGTGGTTGATTGATGAAACCAACAAAGACCCACGCCGTGGTTACGGTCATGAGAAAGTGCTGACCCAAATTAATGTAGATGGCAGCACTATGAAAATGTTGGAAGAGAAGGGCTATACCTTAGACACTATTCCGCCTAAAGGCGAATTGGTACTCTTAAAAACAACAGCAAATCTATCAACCGGCGGTACTTCTACCGATGTAACAGACGAAGTGCATCCCGTTAATATTTTCATGGCTGAGCGGATTGCCAAAATTGTAGGTTTAGATATTTGTGGTATTGATATTATGGCGCCTGATTTAAGGTCACCTGTTTCCGAAAATGGTGGTGCTGTGTTAGAGGTGAATGCCGCACCCGGTTTTAGAATGCATATCGACCCGGCCGAAGGCCTTCCACGTAATGTGGCTGAACCCGTGATAGATATGTTATTCCCCAAAGGGTCGAATGGTCGAATTCCCATCATTGCCATTACGGGTACCAATGGTAAAACCACCACTACCCGATTGACTTCTTTTATTGCTAAAGTAGCCGGTAAAAAAGTAGGCTATACCACAAGTGATGGGGTGTATATTCAAAACCAATTGATGATGAAGGGAGATTGTACCGGTCCGCTTTCTTCACAATTTGTACTCAAAGACCCAACGGTAGATTTTGCTGTATTAGAATGTGCTAGAGGCGGTATTTTAAAAGCCGGTTTGGCTTTTAGAAATTGTGATGTAGCCATTGTTACCAATGTAGCTGCCGATCATATGGGCTTGGGTGGCATCAATACCATTGAGCAAATGGCTAAAGTAAAAGCGGTGGTGCCGGAAACGGTTTTCCCTCACGGTTATGCCGTGTTAAATGCCGATGATGATTTGGTCTATGCCATGAAACATAACCTCAGCTGTAATGTGGCCTTGTTTAGTATGGATGAAAACAATCCAAGAATTAAAGCCCATTGCGAAAAAGGTGGATTGGCCACCGTGTACGAAAATGGCTATATCAGCATTTTGAAAGGCAACTGGAAGATTAGGGTAATTGCCGCTAAAGATGTTCCCCTCACCTTCGAAGCAAAAGCCATTCACAATATCAACAACTGTTTGCCTGCGGTAATGGCTACTTATTTGTACAGAGATATTACGATTGAAGACATTAGGACCGGTTTACAAAGTTTTGTGGCCAGTAGTGCTACTACGCCGGGCAGGTTGAATTTCTTCCACTTTAAACATTTTACCTTCTTGGCCGATTTTGCCCACAATCCGCATGGCTTAAAATTGTTGTGCGAATTTGTAAGCAAATTAGATTATCCGTATAAAGTGGGTATTATCAGTGGTACGGGTGACAGAAGAGATGAAGACATTATGGCTTTGGGTGAAATTTCGGCGCATTATTTTGATGAAATCATTATTCGTTGTGACAAAAATTTACGAGGCAGAACGGCAGATGAAATTATCAACTTGTTACAGACGGGAATTGCGAAAGTGAACCCACAAGTACCAACCATGGTGATTGCTAATGAGAACCTAGCTTTAGAACATGTATATGCCCATACCAAACCCGGCAGTTTAGTGACGATTATGTGTGATGTGGTTGCCGGTGCGTTAGACAAAATAAAAGAATTAAAAGAACGGGATGAAAGAAGCTAAAAGCCGTTGATGGCTTAACCGAATGAGTTGAAATGGGCTACAGCAGGAGATTCTAAGAAATTGGCAAAAAAATTTTGGCACTCCACTGCTCCACCCCTATTTTTGCACTCCCAAAAGCAATTTTGGAACAAGGATTGGCCTATAGTATAATGGTAGTACGACAGATTTTGGTTCTGTTTGTCTTGGTTCGAATCCAGGTAGGCCAACACTACTACCAAAAAGACAACTTTTAAAAAGGTTGTCTTTTTGTTTTTCAGCCGAAACCATTGATTCTACTGCTATTTCTTTAAAAATGGAATTGACTTTGGCGGTTCGAACTACCCCATTTTCTTTATCGTATAGCATACCTTCAGGAAATACCAGATATTGTAATCGCTGCTTGTCAAAAAAATCAGCTAAAACCCACATCTGACATATGTTTTCAGCGATTTCCAAGCCTTTACTTATGCTTTTTTTAAGGTTCGAACTCAAATTTTCATTTTGTGAATTTTCTTGCAGCATTTCATCGATTTGAGCTTGATACTTTTTTGTGAATTTGGCATATTGTTCTGCTGTAATTTCATTCAAGACAAATCTTTCTTCTAATGCATGAAGGGTATTTTGGAGTTCCCCAATACGTTTATTATTTGCTTTTTTATCTACAGGATTTTGTTCTAAAAGGGTTGATAGCTTAGCCTCCAGTTTTCTTTTTATAGTATCTTTTTGGGTATTATCATATTCAAAGTTGGAAAGAATAGCTAAAAATTGGCTATTCAATTTTTTAGCATTGATATTTACTTTAGAACCTTTGTCTCTTGACTTGTAATAGTATATCTTTTTCTTCTTGTTGTAATAACCTGTAAATGGACTTTTATTTACCAAATCCTTCATAAAGACTTTCAGTGCTAATTCATCTTGATTATTCATTTTAGCAATCCCACTTCGAGGATTTTGGCTTCCAATATTATTGGCTTGTAAAAAAGTCTTCTCATCAATCAAAGGAGGATGCATTCCGATATTGACTTCATCGGGCAAAATGGAGGCAACTACATACCCGCAGTAAAATGGATTTGCTAATATCCAAGCTATGTTACGCAGAGAAACTTTAAGCCCTTTTGTCGCCAGTTTCTCAATGATTTGCTGATTAGACATCTTACCGGATGCTTTCCATTGGAACGCCTTTTTGATTAACAACCCCTTCTCATTAATCACATAGACGTGTTTGTCTGCTGTGGAGTGCTTGTTTTGATTATCATATCCAAGTGGTGTGCTATACGGCCAAAATCCCTTTCTAAGCATTGATTTTGTGCCCGATATACTCTTATCCCTTCGCATATCATTATCCAACTTACTGATTAACATGTAAAGGTTTTCTTGAAAGTTACCTGTAGGTGTTGATGAATCAACTTCCTGCGTAATTGCAACTATACGTACGCCCAATTTGCGCAAGTTTTCTAAGAGAAATATTCCATTAGCTCCAGAACGGGAGAAGCGATCATAACTGTATACCAATATGCCTGCTACAGTTTTATCTTTTTCAATATCCTTTAGCATCCTCTGAAACTCCCTTCGCTCATCATTCTTTGCTGACTCATAAGTACCACCATATTTACTCTTAATAATCAAGTTACTTTTCAAAGCAAATTCATCAATTCTTTCAAATTGCCAAACAAGACTATTACCGTTTATCATTTGATCTTTTGTTGAAACACGATCATATGAGTAAAATATGTTACTTGTTCTTTGGCTTACAATAGTACTTGTTTTAGATACATGCTTTTTGATGAGTTCTTGAACATTATCCCGTTTCATTTGGTGTTTGATTTAAATTTTCCTGTAATAAAATCGCAATGATGATATCGCAAAACACATCGATTTGTTCTTCGAGTTGTAATTCATCAATGTTTTTTTCTACTGTATTAATCGCATTGTTCTTGTCTTTTTTAGTTTTTTTTAATTCAGACATTTCAATTAAAGCAAAGTATCGTCATCTCAAATGAAGGATACCTGATAATTAATTGTGCCGTCTCAAACGGAAACTAGTATTTATATTAATTTACTTTTTTTATTCGTGTAAAGGATAGAATATTATTATCTCTGGTATGTAAATCCACCGATTCATAGTTTTTGAGCCCCAATATTTCTTTTATCTTCTTTGAATCTGCTTCTGATAATATACCCGATTTTTCAGCTTTTATGTCCTGAATATCTCCTTGTTTACTATTCTTGGTAACGATTATCTTTTTAATATTACTTTTCCTAATCTGACGTATCACTTCTAATTCACTATCGTTGAAAACCCCTGTCTTACTTAAAAAAGTTTCAGCTTCCTCTTGAACAATGAATTTTTTGATAAAAGAACTAATTGGAAGTAGTATATGCGGAACAGATACGTTAACAATATTTTTTGATGTAGCATAGTCATTAGTTGCCAACTCATAAGTGTCAAATTTTCCGTCTTCATAGATAATAATACCTACTTCATGATTATTAATAAAACATCTTAAAACAAGTTGAAAAAAGTAGGTAATATCTGCATCTGGAACAGACATCCTGATAGGGTCATTTAAAATTGTATTAATTGCTTCTAATAACCTGAATTCATCATTATTCAATGGCCGTTGCTTAGCAATAGAAGTGAGTATAGCCGCATTTTCTTGCAAAGTTTTTTTGCCTAATCCGTCTTTATATGCTCTTATAAACAAAAATTCATGAAGTGCTTTCATGAGATTAAGCGAACAGCCAAATTTTCTCATTGACTCTAAAGTGCACAGCCATAAGTATTCGACAAATGATAAACTTATCCACTTACGTTCATTCACCACCGTATTCAGTAAGCCTGCCATCTTCCAAGCATGAAACGTTTTTATGTCAATCCCTGTTTCCCTCACAGTCATTATTCTATCCAATAATTTACCCTGGCTTATAGCTAATTCGATACTGGTAGGGCCACTTAATTCTGATGGTTTTATTAAAATCATTTTTAGATTGATTTTTTGATAGCTATTTTTATTAAATTTGCTATCACAAAGATAATCTATCAATTTCAAAAACAAAGCAAATGAAGAAAAAAATCAAAAAATCAGATGCTAAGGGTTTAATAGGCCGTGAATTGCGATTCTGCGAATATTGTGGCGACCCTTTACCCTTATTATCTAAAATAACACGGAAACACTGTGAATATAGCGCAGTTAATGGCGTAATAAAAGACTGCAAAACCGCAAAGGCAAGACAAAATGACAAAGAGGAAAGAGAATTTTTCCAAAAACTAAAGAGCACCATTAAAGAGATCGACGGCAGAATTAGGAAGATGCTGATCGAAAAAGGAAACTTAGTTGACTTACAGGATTTAGAAGCTTATGACATTCACTTAAATAAAGCACTGCATCAAGATTTTAAAACGGATGGTCAGTTAATCTGTACTTATATCAACTACATTATTCATGGAAACCCGATTACCGAAAAATTTCAAATTAAACCATTATGACAGAGAACGCTAAATTATTGGCAACAATGAAACAACTCAATATGAGCAACCAATACAAGCAGCTTGCGTATGTTTGTATTGGCGTAACACTAACAGTATCATTAACTGCTATCGGCTTATATTATTACAATATAAATTTGAAAAAGAAATTCAAAGCTAAATCTGAGCGTGTCAGAGAAAGTTTTGCCGATATTACTAATAGTCAATTGGATGAAATTTTAAAACTCAAACAGCAAATACGAGATATAAAACAACCAGATCGTGAAAAAACAAAAGATAATTCACCTAATCAAGAATAACTGAGCGTAAATATATTACTCAGCTTGCTGCTTACAACAAGGGACATTGCTACGCAGTAATGTCTATACTTTAATCTGCCCTTTTTTTTCTAAATAAATTACTGACTAAGACACCAAAGGTTTTTTGCTCCTATTTCGTCTACTAAAATTGTACCCCAAGCCTAACCTAGTAGGTTTATACATGTCTCTATTTTAAATCATCTTTCAGCTGTAATCTTATTCCGTATAATTATGATGTATTAAGCTTTGCCTAATTATTTTTAAAAATATCATTTAACCTAGTATTTTAAAACTATCTCTAGTAAAAACTGGAAGATGATTGAAATAAAATCGTCTCTAAATGGTTCACGTGAAATCTCGTTTAATCTCGTGATATCTCTCTATTTCACGAGAAATCTCCGTAATTCTCGAGAAATCACGGTAAAAGAGGTAAAAAATTTTTGCTGAGATTCTATGTTTTTCTTGCACTGTCTACACGAATATTCCTCTTCCAAATGATGATTTATCTGTGTCGTAATCGCGGATGATACGTTGAGGTATTTATCAATACCAAAAGGGTTTTTCAATTCCATTTGCGACCAGTGAAATAACGGATTGCGTACCAACTGTCGCATACTGCCCTGATTCCAATAAAAAATTATCGTGGCTGGATATTTTTGGAGAACATCTTTCTAGGGAACAGTTACGAAATGTTGATTAAAATTTACGGTTGAATTATTTGTAACTGAAATTTCCACTTTATTTTCAACCTGTGCCAAAACAGTAAATGCAAAGAAATAAAATGACAGAAAAAAGATACTCTTTATGAATTTTATTTTAATCTTCATAATTTATCAGTAATCAATCTTTTTTAATTTAGGAACCAGGAAATGCATAATGGCCCATGCCAGCAAATAAGCTAAACCACAAACAATAAACATAATGAAATAGCCCGCATCCTTTTCGCCAATTGATTTGTAGTAATCAAATAATTTACCTGCGCCCCTGGCAAATAATATTCCGCCAATGGCGCCAAACATACCACCAATACCGGTAACAGATGCTGTTGCATTTTTTGGAAACATATCACTTACTGTAGTAAAAATATTTGAACTCCAGGCCTGGTGTGAGCCCATGGCACAACCTATTACAATAACTGCCAGCCACATGTTAAAGCTGCCTAGGTATTGTGCAAATAAAACCGGAAGAATACTGATGGCAAAAATCAGCATAGCTGTTTTACGGGCTTTAAAAACCGGCCAGCCTTTTTTAATAAACCACATGGGCAGCCATCCGCCAAATACACTGCCAATAGTGGATAATGTATAAGCCAATGCCAAAGGCAAAGATTTTGCAGTACCTAATAAACCATATTGTTTTTCTAAAAAATCGGGCAACCAGAAAAGATAAAACCACCAAACAGGGTCGGTTAAAAACTTACCAACCGCAAATGCCCAGGTTTGTTTATAGGTTAATAATTTGGTCCAGGATATAGTTTTAGTAACACCATGTTCATCTTGTTCATCTTCGGGATCGCTATGGATAAAATCTAACTCTGCCTGTGATAATTTTTTATGTTTTTTAGGTACTTCATATAAAACAAACCAGAAAATCAACCAGATAAAACCAACCAAACCGGTTAAAATAAATGCCCACTTCCATCCCCATAATTCAGCGATAGCAGGTACGGTAAGAGGCGCTATAATGGCTCCAATATTTGCACCCGAATTGAAAATGCCTGTTGCAAAAGCTCGCTCTTTTTTGGGAAACCATTCTGCAGTTGTTTTAATAGCAGCAGGGAAATTACCCGATTCGGTAAAACCTAAAGCACCACGAGCAACCAAAAACCCAATTGTATTTGTAACAAAACCATGTGCAATAGCCGCTACACTCCACAAAGCGGTTGCCAACGCATAGCCTATCTTTGTACCAAGTTTATCTATCAACCTTCCGGCACCTAAAAAACCAATTGCATAACAAATCTGAAAGGCAATAACAATATTGGCATAATCTGTTTCTGTCCAATTAAACTCCTTGGTTAGAGGCGACTTTAAAATGGCAATAACCGCCCTGTCGAGATAATTAATAGTGGTTGCAAAGAATACCATTGCGCAAATCGTCCACCTGTATTTTCCTATAGCTTGCTGGTTCATGTGGCTTTATTTTTTTATGGTTTTAATTATTTCCAACACTTTTATTGTTTCTGATTCTATTGTTGCAAAATCCCTGGCTTCCATTAATTTTTTACTGATGAGTTTGCTGCCCATACCTACTGCACAAACCCCGGCTTTAAACCAACCTTCAATATTTTCCCTGGTGGTATCTACGCCACCAGTTGGCATAAACAACAGTTTTGGAAAGATGTCCTTGATGCCACTCAAAAATTCGGGGCCAAGCATATTTCCAGGAAAAAGTTTTATGAATTTTACACCTGCATTTTCGGCAGCAATGATCTCAGATGGTGTCATACAACCCGGTGCATAAAAAATATCTTTGCCTACTGCATAGTCTGCTACTTCTTTCACGAACCCGGGACTCACTAAGAAATCGGCACCTGCCAGCATATAATCTTCTGCCTGCTGCATGTTTTTTATTGTACCGACTCCAAGTAATAGGCCTGGCATTTCTTCATTTCTTAAAGCAACCATTTTTGTAAAATTCTTTAAAGCAGCTTCGCCCCTGTTGGTGTATTCAACCGCTTTTACACCAGCTTTATAAATAGCTTTTAAAACATCCAGGCTTATCGCTTCATCGGCATTAAAATATAATGGAAGCATTCCCTGCGCTATGATCGTATCTGATATTTGTTGTGTCTTACTCATCAATTTATATTTTTACTTTTATCACTAATTTTTTTATTTCCGCATCCCCAATCATTGGCGCATGAACATCTTCGGGAAAGAAAATGGCAAACTGGCCATCGGTTAATTGAAAATACATATCGGGTTGTTCATTGTATAGCTGAACATCTTTATCAGGATTATAACCGCCATTTTCTGTCAGGCATTTTTCTCTTGGCTTCCAGCCAAAGGTTTCAAGGCCGTTAATGCAAAGCTGAATGTCAATATGATTATTGTGACATTCAAATTTGGAAACAGATGCTTCTGCAGTCATTCCGGTTTTGTGTGAAAAGATGGCTTTTAATCCTTCTGATATATCTGATTTCCCATCGGGTTCATTTGCAATATCTGTTGCATTGATGAATTCAAATGCTTTTGCAAACAATGGATGAACAGAGAAATATTTTGGTGCGTTTTGAATGGTATCTACAATCATAAATCGTTACTTGGTGAATAGAATTATTACAGTACAAGAGTGCGACGTTAATGAAACTACATAACAGCAATAAAGCCTGGTTCAAAAAAAATTAACGTTGCACCCTTCCGCTTCCATCTCCCTTCATCAGGTCTTTTACATCGCTTAATGTAGCATGGTTTAAATCGCCGGGGATGGTATGTTTTAAAGCACTTGCCGCTACGCCAAACTCCGCAGCTTCTGACATTGGCATACCGGTTACCAGGCCATAAATTAAACCGCTTGCAAATGAATCGCCACTGCCAACACGATCTACAATGCGAACTTCATATTTCTTTGTATGATAAAAATCTGTACCATTGTACACCAGCGCACTCCAACCATTATCACTGGCACTGTGGCTTTCTCTTAAAGAAGAAGCGATGTATTTAAAGCCAAACCTGTCCTTCATTTGTTTAAACACATCCTTAAAGCCATCCAGATTTAATTCGCCTTTGGTAACATCGGTGTTAGCAGCTTTAAATCCTAAGCACAAATCCGCATCTTCTTCATTACCAATACAAACATCAACATGTTCGCAAAGCCTGGTCATTACTTCTCTTGCTTTTTCTTGGGTCCACAATTTTTTTCGGAAGTTCAGATCTATGCTGGTTGTAATGCCTTTTGCTTTGGCCGCTTTTAAAGCGGCTAAAGTAAGTGCCGCAGCTTTATCACTTAATGCAGGTGTAATGCCGGTAGTATGAAACCAGCTTGCCCCCTCAAGTATCTTATCAAAATCAAATTCGCTTGCATCAACCTCGGCAATAGAAGCACCGGCCCGGTCGTAAACTACCTGCGAGGCTCTCATGCTTGCGCCAGTTTCTAAAAAATATATTCCTAAACGATCGCCGCCTCTTGCAATAAATTGCGTATCCACACCATACTTGCGCAAATGGTTGATGGCGGACTGGCCGATTGGATTGTTTGGCACTTTGCTTACAAAGGTTCCGTTCAATCCATAATTACACAATGCTGCTGATACATTGGCTTCCCCACCTCCGTATGTTATATCAAATGTGTCGGCCTGAACAAAACGTTTGAAATCAGGCGTCGACAACCGCAACATGATCTCTCCAAGAGTTACTACTTTATTGCTCATTTTTGTTTTTATTTTTTTATTATAATTATTTTAAGGAAGCTATTGGCTGCGGATCCATATCAGTAAATTCTTTATTCTCGCCAGCCATGCCCCAGATGAATCCGTAATTTGCTGTGCCTACACCAAAATGCATACTCCATGGTGCGGAAATTGCGGCTTCATGATTGGCAACTATCAGGTGCCTGGTTTCCTGGGGCTCACCCATAAAGTGCATTACCCGTTGTGTTGCATCCACATCAAAATAAAAATAGGCTTCCATGCGGCGGGTATGCGTATGTGGCGGAACAGAATTCCAAACACTGCCTTCATCTAAAGTGGTTAAACCCATTACCAACTGGCAGCTTTGAATACCATCGTTGTGAATGTATTTGTATATGGTTCTTTTATTTGATGTAGGGATATCACCCAGGTTTACTGGTGCAGCTTCAGCTTTTGTCATTTTTTTGTTAGGGTAAGACTGATGCGCAGGAACAGATAACATATAAAAATGAGCCGGTGTATCTGCTGCATTGCTGCTGAAACTCACATCTTTTGTGCCTTTGCCCAAATACACACATTCCAGTTTATCCATTTCATAAACAACGCCATCGGCAGTTACTGTACCTTTGCCCCCCACATTAATGATGCCCATTTCTCTCCTTTCCAAAAAGAAAATAGCTTTTAGTTCGTCTTCATTTGGCAGGCTGATAGCTGCTGAAGTTGGTACAGCACCTCCAATAATTAAACGGTCGAAATGAGAATAAACCAATTCAATTTTACCGGCCTGCATTAGATTTTGTACTAGGAAATTTTCACGCAGTTGCTGCGTATTCATTTGGCTCGTTTCTTTGGGACTGTTTTGAAATCTTATTTGCATTTATATAAGTTTTGAGTATTGAGAAACAAGTTATACTATCTACCCATCCATCCACCATCAACAGTTATGATAGTTCCGTTGATATAGTCTGATGCAGGTGAAGAAAGAAATACGTAAGCACCGGCTAAGTCAGAAGTTTCGCCCCAGCGTGCAGCTGGAATTCTTGAGAGGATAGCAGCGCTTCTATCAGCATCTGCACGTAAAGCAGTTGTATTGTTTGTTGCAATATAACCAGGAGCAACACCATTTACGGTAATGCCGTGTGGTGCCCACTCATTGGCAAATGCTTTTAATAAAGAAGCTACAGCGCCTTTACTGGCAGCATATCCAGGCACATTAATACCGCCCTGGAAACTTAACAAAGAGCAGGTAAACACTATCTTACCATATTTTTGTTCAAGCATCCGTTTTCCCAACTCCCTTGTTATGATAAATTGAGCATCGAGGTTTATATTGATTATAAGATCCCAAAATTCATCAGAATGAGTTGCTGCAGGCTCTCTCATAATATGCCCTGCATTATTGATAATAATGTCAATACGGGGATGGTCTGATTTTACTTTATTTAAGAAAGCATATATAGATTTCCTGTTGGAAAAATCAGCTACATAAGGATAGAATTTTTTTCCTGCAGCTTCCACTGCTTTAGACACTTCTGAGCCCGATTCAGGCATATTATTGGATACTCCTAGAATGTCAGCACCGGATTGTGCAAGTTCAATTGCTATTGCCATACCTATGCCACTGCTGCATCCTGTTACTAAGGCAATTTTGTTATCCACTCTGAAATTTAACATGTTTGTAGTTTTGATTATTAATCTGATTTACAATAAGTATAAAAAAAGAAGGCCAGCAGATATGTGAGAACCACCTATATCAACTCCAATAAAAATTTTATTTCTGTCATTCATATTTATTTTTTACTTGTATAATATTTCCAGTTGATTCTGTAATTGCAATTTGTATTTATACAACCATGCAAACCATATTTCATCATTCCTTACAATGCCCTCCTTATCCCAGCATGCACCGGCATAATACGTAAAAGGAATGCCTCTGACTGCTTTACTGTTCATGAGCAATTGGTTAAAACTGACTCTTATTTTAGAAGAGCTGTTTGCAATAATAGCCGTGCCAGTGGTACCATATTTCGGATGTGTTGGCTCCCAATAACCTAATATGCCTTTTTGTTCATGTAATAGCATTACCCCGGGTTCTTTTCTTGTTACAATACCTATCACCACAGGCAGCGTATCTAAAGTTGCACTGTTATACTCTACTGTTATTTTATTCAACCAACTGCCTGCATCAAGGCTGATGGTTTTTACAGACGATACTAAATGCCCACTTATATTAACGGCATCGTAATTCAAACTAAATGTAATACGCAACGGTCCATGGTCTAATATTTTCCAAGAACTGAAATTGCCGGGATACCAGACTGAGTCTTTGAAATAGGGGGCTATATTTCCTGCTCCCAACGTATTTCCAACACTGTAATAGTCCAGTCCATCACCATGATCATCATGATAATCGTTCTTCAGGTAACGGTCATTTATCACTAACTTATTGGTCCTTTTTACCCAAACATCAATGCCATGAGCATTTTCGTTTGTTGTTTCCAAAGCCTTCCCATACATCCTGAATGCAATATGGTCATTTTCCCAGGCAAAATCATCTTTACGCTCGGGCACAAATCTTCCAAATACTTTTGATTGAACCGGCTTTCTTTTTCGGTTTATTACTTGCAGATGTATACTTTTCATCGCAGAAACGTCTACCTGCGTTAATAAACTTTGTATCTGCCCTTTCCCCAGCGTTTCAAACTGAACAGGCAATTCATTCCCTGTCCGACTATCGAGAATTGCAAATAAACCGGTATCGGTAATATTAAAACGATCTGAAAATTGCTGCCATGGAATATTTATCACTTTGCCAACCATTGCAACCGGAGCATTATTAGTAACAACAATCATCCTAGCTTTGACGGCCTGTGCATGAATCATTGTTTCAGTTTGTAAAATGCCTAGTAGTAGAATTAGATTTTTCAACATTTTTTTAGCCTTTATTTTTTTAAAAATCCACCAGCATTTTGCAACAATTCATCAAAATACTTCATAACGTAGCTTTTCGAGCCATCCTGCCTGATGAGCCAAAAGCCATTCATTTCCTGATTTGATTTAGCTGTTTCCGGGTAATTGATCTTTTTTCCATTAGCCGGTTCGTTGCAATACAATTCCCATTGAATAAAATAGGGTACTTTTTGGGCAAGGCATACTGCAAAATATGTATCCCATCTTTCCCTAAACTCTGCCGGAACGTTTTTAGTATTCATTTCCGGTATTCCTATCTCGCCCAGAAAAACAACATTATCTTTCATGTAAGGAGTACGTTTCATTTTAGACTTCACAAAATCAATCCCTTTAAATAAGTCTAAACCAGTTTTATCAAAATCGGTTGCATCATACGCCGACCAGGATACCATATCTACTTCTACAAAAGGTAAAACATGTGTGGTAACGGATGGAATACCATACATGGCATCGATTACTTTATTTACTTCGATAGCATGGTACACGCTACATTTAGAGTTAGGCAACTGTTTCCTTGCACGGTTTACTCCATCCTGCCTTGCTTTAAAAACTGCCTGCATACTTTTAAACCGTTTGTCTATATCTGCTGGTGGCTCTACTCTACCCCATTGGGCATCCCATCCCACACCGCCACGTACAATCCAGTCAGCTTCCCAGTTTTCAAGAATAAAATCCACTTTGCGGTTTTGATATTGTTGTAACAAGTATAAAGAGAGTTCATAATATTCCTGCTCTTCCCTCTCAAGACCTGCATCATCAGCATCAAGCATTTTAACTTGATTGGCACTGGTACTTAGCACAAAGGTTGAAAACGACATGGCAAATACCTCTTTGAATTGTGGATGTTCCGCCATTTGTTTTAGCGTAATGGCGTTCTTCATACTTGTATCAGAATTATAAGCATACCCTGTCTGCTTTTTATAAAACCATAGTTTGCATACGCCTAAACCCAGCTCATTGAGCTTAGTGCAACCTTCGACCAGGTAAGGTTTATCAGTAAAATAGTATTTGCCTCCAACATGAGTGGCTCCCAAAATATCCCTCACATTCCCGGGGATCTTAGCTCCTTTGGAGGGTTTGTACTTTTCAATGACCGATAAAATGGCCGCATCATTTGTTTGTGCTGAAAGAAAGATACTTATCCCGAAAAGCAAAAAAAACGATATGAAGAACCTGATATTTTTCATTATAATATTTTTATGTTTAGTGTGCTCGTCAATTTTTCATCAGCCGAATTACTTCCAACCATCACGGTATAATCACCCGGGTATAGAATCCACTGATTTTTTATTACATCCCATTTTTTTAAATCATCAGTGTTAATAATAAAATCTACTTTCTTTTTTTCTTTAACTCCCACTTTCACTCTTTTAAAGGCCTTCAATTCTTTTACCGGCATCCGATTAAGTTCAGGATATTTAATATATACCTGTACCACTTCGTCACCTTCCATTTTACCGGTATTTTCTATGTTAACTGAAAAATGAATGTTGCTGTCAATAGTAACAGGTTTTTCATTCCATTGATAGTTAAATGAAGTATAGCTAAGCCCAAATCCAAAGGGGAAAGAAACATCACCTTTGAAATATCGGTAGGTTCTGCCCTGCATGGAGTAATTATCATAAGCTGGCAAATCATTTACCGATTTATAAAAAGTTACTGGCAAACGACCGGAAGGGGAATGCTTGCCGAAAATGATATCAGCCAATGCTGTGCCGCCCTGTTCACCGGGATACCAAGCAAGAAGGATAGCATCGGCATAAGGTTTTAAAGCTTCAATATCAATAGCGCTGCCGGCATTCAACACAAGTACCAATGGCTTTTTGTTGGCACGCAATTGCTGCAATAATTTGATATGCGGCAATGGGATAGAGAGATCAACCTTATCACCGCCACTTTTAGACAAAAAGGCATCATGTTCTTCGCCTTCAAGTGCAGGGGTAAGTCCAAGGCATGCAATCGTTACATCTGCAAATCCGGCAGCCCACAATCCACCAAACCTTGCCGTATCACTATAATCGCTTCCTAATTCATATTGTACCGATATGGCAGGTCCTGCTTCTTCTGTTATACCTTCTAAAAAACTTACCATGTTACCTGAAACACCATTATAGTTTCCCATAAGCGTATGCAGGTTGGAAGCGTTGGGTCCAATTACCATCAATGATTTAATGCTAGCCTTTTTAAGTGGCAACAGATTGTGATCGTTTTTTAAAAGTACGATGCTTTGCAAGGAGGCTTCTTTGGCAAGGCTAATGTGTGCAGGCGTATGTACATGGCTACTATTCAGTTGGTTAAAGGGATGCAGGTCGTTCGTATCAAATAACCCAAGCTTAAACAGGGTAGTTAAAGATGGCCGCAAAGCCTTATCTATATCTACCACGGTTAGCAACCCTTTTTCTAAAGCGGTTTTTGCATGGGTCTGTATCAGTTCGCTGCAATCTACATTTATGCCAGCCTTAATAGCAGCAGCTGCCACTTCCTCGGGTGTTGATAAAACTTTATGCCCCTTGTAAATATCATCTAACGCCCAGCAATCGCTTACCATATGGCCTTTAAAATTCCATTCACCCCTTATAATATCATTGATTAGCTTGTTATTGATACAACAGGGTTCACCATTCACCCGATTATAGGCACACATTACAGCTTCAACTTTAGCATCCACCAGCCTTTTAAATGCATATAAATAAGTTTCCCTTAAATCTTTTTCGGTAACCCTTGCGTCAAAACTATGACGCAATGCTTCGGGCCCACTATGAACGGCAAGGTGTTTGGCGCAGGCTGCTGTTTTTAGGTACTTTGGATTATTACCCTGCAAACCCATTACAAATGCTGTACCCATTGTTGCGGTAAGGTAAGGGTCTTCTCCATACGTTTCCTGACCCCGGCCCCAGCGTGGATCCCGAAAAATATTGATGTTAGGCGACCAAAAAGTGAGCCCCATGTACTGCAACCTGCTATTTCGTTTAACAGCTTCGTTGTGCTTAGCCCTTGCTTCGGTGCTTATAGCATCAGCTATATTCAATAACAAATTATCATTAAATGTGGCGGCAAGCGCAATTGCCTGTGGAAAAACAGTTGCCTGACCGGAACGTCCAACACCATGCAATGCTTCGTTCCACCAATTGTAAGCAGGTATCCCCAACCTATCTATTGCCTTACTATTATAACCCAGCAACGAAATTTTTTCATCAAGCGCAAGTCTTGAAATTAAATCATTTAATCTTTGATCAATTGGCCGGGAGGCATCTCGAAATAAATAATTATTGGCCTGCCCATTTAAGTGCCCAATAAGAAAGAAAAAATAAAGCGCAATGAAAAATAAACTATTTCTTAAAAAAGAAAATTCGTTTTTCCTAATTATTAAACCCTTGTATCCATTCATCAATAACTTGTTTTTATAAATTATAGAATACCAATTTATTAAAATTCGCCGGCTACAATGTCATCATTCTCAAATATCACTCCCTGTTTCATTGCTACCTCAATATGCTTTTTTATTGATTTTTCGCTATAATCAATAATCAATTGATTGCTCCGTTTTTTTATCATCATTAATCCAGGTTTTTTCATAGAAACAGATATGTTTTTCCATGGAAGCTTCAACATATCAGGTTTAAAAAAAACGGCTTGCACCTGTTTAATTTCTTTTTGTAAAACCGCTTGCAATGACATGCTATTTCTTAAAATGATTATACTTTTTGTAGTTTGATACTTTTGAAAATCTTTTAATGAAACAGCTGGCAATATGGTAAAGGAGTAGGTACCCTCTTTTACTTTTGTACCCAACTTAACGCCAAGTGTAAAAACATCTTTTGAAATCGAATCTACCCCTGCTGCAAGGTTGATATCCTTCCATGAACCCGTTTGCTTTTCCTGCTTACATTCTATAGGAAAATTTCCATGATTAATAACATAACCCACTGAATCATGATAAATTTTGGCAACTCCTGAACCCCCTTTAATAGTCCATATTTTTCCATTTAATAAACACTGATTAATGGTTTGATAAAGTGAATCGCCACTTACACCATTTACTAAACAAATAATTTGATTATCAAAAAAGAACCAGGAACGATGTGCAGATACAGAGTCTTTATTATAATCATATCCAAAACATCCATATAAACCATCGCTTATTCCATATACAAATGATGTTTTTCCACGGGCACCATCTCCCCAATTAAATAAAGGAAGGGGTGATGTTTTTTGTGCAACTAAAGATCCCGGTAGTTTACGCCAGTTCCATATTGGAAAAATGTTTTCATATTCTTTACCATTTCTAACGAGGTAATAGGTGCCATGTCCCTGGTAAAATCCTTTGATATTTTCTCCATTACCTGATTCGCTGCTTATTATACGGTCTGAAGTACCTTTTAACGAAAAATAATAATGTTTCCGTTGATGAATCATTAAATCAGACCGCCAGAAATATTTATTGCCAATTAAAGGATTGGAAGTGTTGCTTTCAGACAAGCGCTGATAATATGCATCATATTCATTTGTCCTAAACGTATCAACTTCCTTCATCCACCGTAATGAAACCTGCATATTACCTTTGTCAATCTTCTGTCTGGAAATTTCTCTGCCCATTGCACTATACTCTAAAAAGCCATTCCTGGTCATCCACTGTTGCCCATCAAGTATATAATGAGAAATGATATTGATCTTATCCTGAGAGAACTGAAAGGAAGTTTGATTGGCCAGGTAAATAAAACGAACAGCGGTATTGGAAAATCCCTTACCATATCCTAATGCATAGTTTTGTGGACCATGCTGATAAAAACTATAATCCGGCTGAATTCCTTCGTTTTGTGTTATTACGATTTCATCGGCAACCGATGCAAAAACCCTTTCTAATCCTATCCGATCATTGGTTAAACAGGCTGCATATAAATGCGCAGTAGCTATCCATAATAAATTTTGGCCGGTAGCTTTTCCATGATAATCATAGTAATCTGGCTTTACTCCAAGCATTAGTAACTCAATGCCTCCTTTCACTGTGAATTCATCTAATTCATTTTCCATTAAAATGAGTACAGACCCTAAGTATCCGGGCACTCCTATTACATTCCACCAATAATTATTGGCTTTGGGTTTCTCTCTTATCCAATATCGTATTCCATTAAGAATAGCATTCTTTAATAAATTATTTTTATAATAACTACTTTTTTCATTTTTGTAATCAACAGCAATCTTTACCAGTCTGAACCAATGCTCAGCAGGTTGCCATCTGGAATCTGTCTTATCCATATAATTTATATCAAGCCAATTACCGGAAGGTGTAATTGATTTAATTAAACTATCTGTACTTTGATCGGTTGTATATTCATCCTTAAACTCCTGTGCTAAATTAATCTGGTATAGCCTTGATTTAATCATAGAAACATCATTCATGGCTTCAGTTTCGTTATACCATTTTACATCATCTACATACACATAGTTATCGTACAATGGCACAGCACCCCCACCACCGGGAAAAGATTCAAATGAAAGTTTGGTTATTCTACTGGCAGTTTCATCCCGCACAAATAGCATACTATCTACTTGAATTTTTTTTAGGCCATTGCACCAAACTTCTATTTTACCATCAGCTACATTATTGCTGCTTTGCATGGTAACCGTCATTCGAATGGTATTCCAATCGCCTTTTTTAAAAAAGAATTTTAGATAGCCGGGGTTTTCACCATATTTACCTTTCATGCCGGCATGATATACATAAAGCTGATTAGAAATAGTTGAATCATGGGCGTCAAACTGTAAACGGACACTTCCTCCGTTACCATTGGTTCTTGCTTCTTCTCCCCTTCCGCCATCATAACCCACCCCAATTACAAAACCAAACTGTTTGCCATGCAGACCTTGCTGAAAATTGGCATCGTATTTAATTCGATACTCTAAGGTGTACTGCTTTGCCGGTTGAATATTTAATTGAACAGCAGCTCCTGTATTATTTACCTTCTCACCTTTATTAAAAGTTATTTTATATACTCCATTCTCAATAGCACAAAAATTTCTGCCATCCGGATAGCCTCCATTCCCGAAATCATCCTGCAGCATTTTATTTGTATAGATACTATTAGGGTGATTAAAGCTCACCTGCTTCTTTGCATACTGCTTTGGCCCTTCCTGCTTCTGAGCAATCACTAATTTGCCATTCACGGAAAATAAAACGAACAATATGATTTTTAAAATAGTATTCATTCCAGTTAAAAGAAATTCGTTATAACAATTATGCTTTGAAAACACACTTTAAAATACCAAATCCTTAGCCTAAGTTTATGCTTCTACTTTACACCGGATAATTGGTCAGCCAATTGCTCAAGCGATTTTCCTTTTGTTTCCGGCATTTTAAAAATTACCCAAAGCAACTGTCCTACCATCATCAAACAAAAGAAAATAAATACCGGGGCTGCACCAACAGATTTGAATAAAAACGGGATGAATGATGGAATTAAGGCTGCCAATATCCAATGCACTGATGATCCAAAAGATTGTCCAGCAGCCCTCAATTTATTGGGAAATATTTCAGAGATAAATACCCAAATAACGGCACCTTGTCCAATGGCATGCGAAGCAATGAAAAGGAAAAAGAACAAGGGTACCAGCATTCCTTTCCATTCCATCAAAAAAGCAACAGATACAAGACCCAATGATACAATATATCCTAAAGATCCTATAAAAAGTAAAGGTTTTCTACCATATTTATCAATGAGTGATATACCCACAACAGTAAAAATCAGGTTAATGAGTCCAATGCCTATGCTACTAAAAAAAGAAGCTGATTTTTCAAGGCCTGCCATTTCAAATATCCTTGGAGCGTAATATAAAAAAGCATTGATGCCCGATAATTGATTAAAAAAAGCGATAAAGAAGGCAAGCATTAAAGGGGTCCGATACTTTTTCATAAATATATTCTCCACCGTCTTTTCCTTTAGCTTGTCCCTTTCGATTTCTGCAATTTCCATGTCAATATCAATGGTAGGATCTATTTGTTTTAAAATACCTATGGCAGCTTCCTTATTATTTTTATACTCCAGTAACCAACGGGGGCTTTCAGGAATACCAAATACTAACAAAGTATAAATGCATGCTGGTATCATTTGTACACCCAGCATCCATCGCCAGGCACTTTCACCCATATCACGTAGAAAATAATTGGAAAGAAACGCCACCAAAATACCAAATACAATATTAAATTGATACATGGCTACCAATTTCCCACGGTTTTTTGCAGGTGCAATTTCCGAAACATAGGCAGGTGCAGCAATAGTGGAAACGCCAATACCAAGACCTCCTAAAAACCTGAAGAAGGCAAAAGCAATAGGCCCTGTAGCAAATGCAGTTCCTGCTGCGGAAAGGAAAAAAAGAATGCCAATACCGATGAGTGTTTTCTTCCTACCATATTTGTTGGTTGGGAATGCACCAAAAATAGCCCCAATCAAAGTTCCCCACAGTGCAGTGGACATTACCACTGCACCATGAAATAAATCGGACGAATTCCATAGCTGCTGTAGTTGTTTATCTGCACCGGAAATTACAACCGTATCAAAACCAAATAAAAATCCGGCTAATGCTACCACCACCGACCAATAGAATATTTTATAGTTTTTCATTATATAATTCAATTTGGTAAATATTTCTGCTATTTTGTAATTGATTCTTAAATATCAAAATCAAGATTTCGATTATACACTTTTATATTTCGGAACAACATTTTACTTCTAACCATGCAGCGTATCGATCTACATCCGAAATTATAGACAGCTCCAATGACCCAATTTCTAAATGTGTACCCATTTTCCAGCTCTATTTTTTACTTCTCAAACTCTCCAAAACTGCGTAATAAGCTGCTTTACGCTCATAGTCATCATCAAAAAGCAAAGGCCATTCTATCATTTTATAAGTGGGTCTTAGCCAGGTATCCTTATCACCAACATTCCAAAAAGTAATCCCATATTTTTGAGCATCAGGTACTTCCTTTTGGTAGGCATTAAATACAAAAACGAATTTGTCCTGTTGTACTCTCTTGAGTGAATCACTATACACATTTTTCCTGTTTTCCCCTACATTCACCATCATATCAAATTCAGAAATATGAATCTTTAAACCTGTTTTACTTAACTCCCGCAACACCCTTGCGATGGTATCATTTGAGTTAAATATTTTCAAATGAAACTGAACCCCTAACCCATCAATAGGAATTTTACGTTTTTTGAAATCCATGGCAATCCGGATGATACCCTGTAATTTTTTTTCCGACCACTCCATTCCATATTCATTATAAATAAGCAAAGCATCCGGGTCAGCTTCATGCGCCCACTGGAAACACTTTGCCAAATAATCGTCGCCCATTTTCTCTTGTAAAATACAGGTACGTACTGAATCGCTTTCATGCGCTAAATATTCATTTACCACATCCCATGAAGCAATTTTTCCTTTGTAGTGCGCCACTACTGTTTGAATATGAAGCTTCACTTGTTTTTCAAATTCTATATTTGTTCCTTTGAACTGCTTCAACCAATCCGGCATTCCAGAAAACCACACCAATGTATGACCATGTACCCGCATATTATTTCGTTTTGCAAAAGCCACGATAGAATCGCCCATAGTAAAATCATATCGGTTTTCTTCAGGATGAATCCGATACATTTTCATATCATTTTCAGCAGTAATACTGTTAAACTCGGCTGCCACAAGATTGCGATAAACAGCATTGTTTAATAATAATTTACCATCTACCGAAGCTCCAAGCGGATAGGATATAATATTTTTAATATACTCCTTTTGAGCATTAGCGGGTGTTACAAAAAGAAGCAATATTAAAATCTGCAAGCCAAAAACTATTTTCATTTCAGGATTTTTTTAAATCGATTTTTTCAATTACTCTTTCAACTTTTCTATCAGCCAATTATTGAATTGTATTTTTTGTTCAGGATAAATCCAATGCCCTGTTTCCAAATAAACCGCAGTTGATTTTGAGGCACTAATACTATTATATGCTGCATACATTGAAGTGGGCGGACAGGTTTCATCATTAAACCCCCATGTATAATAACCTTCTGTTTTTAAGGTTTTGGCAAAGTTGACAACATCGTAATAAGACAAAGTATTGATAACTTCCTTATTGTTATAAAGGGGCAAGTTATTGTTGTCAAAAAAATGCGGCCACCCGCCTGCACGTTTACTGAAGTAACCAGTTAAATCGCATAAGGCAGGATGTATGGCTGCCAGATATTTAACCCGGGTGTCTAATGACGCTGTGACAATACTTAATGCTCCTCCCTGACTATTCCCACTTACAGCAAGATGCTCACCATCAAATTCCGGAAGGCTGAGAATAAAATCATTAGCTCTGACACATCCCATATATACCCGCTTATAATAAAACTTATCTCTGCTAGCTGCATTAAAGAAAAAATATCCTTTCAAGGCCCCGGCATTTAAATCATTATAAACTGAAGGATCCAGATTCACCGGAATACCATGAATACCAATAGTAAAAACAATGATGCCTTTGTCAGCCATTTCTAGATCAGGGTTATAGGGTCTAATGCCTGCACCAGGAACCTGCAAAATGGCCGGGTACTTACCCGGCTTTTTAGGCACACACAAAATGCCATATAATCTTGATGCACCATAGCTTTGTAAGTTTACCTGATACACATTGGTTAGCGAAGAGCTTTTATCCGGTAATAAAGTCAATTTGGTATCCAAAGGAATATTCGAAAGCTCTTCTTTTGCCTTTTGCCAGAAAGCGTCAAAGTCTGCAGGCTTTGTAACCGTAGGTTGTATCTTCTCAATATCATATCCTATGGTCACCAGATTTCTATACTGCTTATTTTGCCAGGTAGTGGTTACCACACAGCGAAGAAAACCTGGTTCTTTCATTGTATAATTACCAGTCGTAAAACTTCCTTCAGACATTTGCAATGAGTCAATAACAAAAGGTTTCATTCTTTCGGGTCCAATCTGGTAAACAACCTTTACGTTTTTAACAGCTATACCATTTCTTAATACTGAAATTTTGAAATTTGAATTATCGCCAATTTTACATTCCCATTTTTCATGATTGGGGGTAATCATTACTTTAATAAGCTGTTCTGTTGGTTGTGCCCATCCAATAGAAACAACCGAAAGAAATAGTATCAGCAGCAGACAATTAATCTTCTTCATTTTTTCAATTTAATATGTGAAATTTTGGTGCACTGTTATATCCTTCCGTTCTGATTTTAACCCCCTTTTCATTTCCAGTATAGTTTACCTCAATTGCCCTTTTCTCCATTGGCATTAGCGTGAAATACCCATCACTGAAATAAGCTGGTAGCAGAATATTATTATTTGTATCTGAGAGGTTTAATTTTATGCCTACTACCGGTGAAGTTGACTTGTTTTCTACCTCTATCAACCACTTGCCATTCATTGATTTGCTTTTCGTAATATTTAATGAAACATCCGGCAGCTTATTGAAAGCCAGGAAATTACCTGTTTCCTTATTTGATTTCCAATATTCATTCGCCGACAATACTTTTCCATCTGAAGTTTTTAATTGAATTTTTATCAGGTAAACTTCAGGCAAATTAATTTCAGAAAAATCCGGTGTAAATATTTCAGTCTTACTATTTTGAAGAACGTCTGTTTTTTTAGTAGTGGTGAAAAGTATTTTTCCATAAATATCGATAACTGAAAAAGTAAGATTGACTGATTTGTAATTTTGCAGGGTTGTATTCACTGCAATCACTTTATTATCATGCAAATTCATTTGTACATGCACCGGCTCGCAGGCTTTCATGGTACCAAAATAGGAACCATGCGTTTCAAAATCCCATGAGTAAGTTTGCCAGATCATGCTGGGCCATGCAGGATGTGTCATCCATAGTAAAACACCACTAGCTCTATCCCACATTTTACTGTTCCATGCTTCAAACATGGCACGATGACTTTCATAATTGACCAATTGTACTTTTCTCGAAAATGCTTCAATCCCTTGTGGCTTTCCATATAAACTATCTACTGCCCGCAGGTACCCTTCGAGGTTTTGATTGTTTGAATGCAGGTCGTGGTAGTGCCATACATCATTAATAGGCCATTGATCTTCGGGTTTAATAAACTTCTTTAATGTAGTGGCAACAGGAACTGAGAAAGTGCCTATTTCTGTACTAAATCCTTCTGCATATTTAGTGAAATAAAGGGCAGGGTCTTGAATATAGTGCCAGTCTCCGCTTTGACGCAGATTGATTTCCCGGGAGTTGCCATTATAATGCCGTGTACCATCTTCCTCCATCAATTGCCTGTACAACTCATCTTCAATACCAACCGGAGCATACCCTTCATTGCGGGGGCACCAAATGGCAATTGAAGGATGGTTGCGAAAACGACGGATTGTTTCCAAACTATTCACCAAAAATAATTGCTGATCCAATGGGTTAAGATTATACCCTTCAGTAGAAATCCAGAAATCATTCCAAACTAACATTCCGTATTCATCAGCCAATTCAAAAAAAGCTTCCTCAGTACATTCGCCTGTCCAGTTTCGAATCATATTGTAGTTAGCTTCTTTGTGCAATCGAAAGGATGGTTCCAATTGCTCTTTGGATACTTTTTTCATGGCATCGTCCATACCCCAATTTCCACCTCTGCAAAAAACAGATTGTCCATTTACTTTTATAACCAGGAAAGGATTATTGCTTTGTGATATTGTCTGAAAAATACTGGTATCAACCCCTTGTCTTAATGATGGAATGAATATTTTATTCTCAAAATCTCTACGCTTTACGTTATCGAATATGGGCTTTTTTTCTTTTATATCAGTTGGACTATAGGCAACCCGCCAACCTTGTTTTTGAGGTGCGTCAATCATCATTTCATAGGAAAATTCACGAATACCAAAACGAACCTGTTGTTCATCAGAAATGCGATTATTGTTATCAGTAACCGTCAATGCCAGTTGATACATTGAAGGATTACCATAACCATTGGGCCACCAAAGTTTTGGTTGAACCAATCGCAATGAAGGGTGGGTTGCAGGGGAGAATATAACTTGTTGGTTTTCGCCTGCTGCTAACTTAACCAGCTTTTCCACATTAATGTTACCTATGGCTCCTTTTACTAATATGGACTGTTCCAGATTGCTATTATTTTTTACTCCTACTTTAATAGTAATTTCAGCTGATGAGGTGTCTGGCAAAGGAAGATCAGTAATTACTTGAGGATTGGATAAAGTAACTGCTTTTGTATAATGAAGTTGCACATCCTGCCATATACCAATATTTCTATCACGGATGCCAGGAACCCAATCCCAACCCTCTGAAGAAATAAAGGTAGGTCCATCCAATGCAAGTTGTCCGCCATTGGGGCCCATGCCTGCTAATTTTGATTGCTCATGCGGAATGCCAGGATTGGGCGGAGGATAAATGTGCACTGCAAGTATATTCTTTTTATCTTTCTGAATAATTCCTGTTACATTAAAATTACCGCTAACAAATGCCCCCTTCATGGAACCAATAAGTTTTCCATTCAACCATATATCTGCTTTGTAATTAATGCCATTTAATTGTAACCAGGCTATTTTATTTACATCTTCTGAAGGAGCAGAAAAAGAAATTCTATACCACCAATCCTTTCTGCACAAGTCTTCAGGAATAGCCATATTATTCAATCCTATGTAAGGATCAGGATAAACACCTTGCTGAACTAGAGTAGTCAATACCGTTCCAGGAACCACCGCATTGTACCACTTATTGCTGTTATAATTTGCAGAAAATATTGATTGTTCATTTGCGGTAACTGTATTACCATCTGCCAATTCCCAACCATTGTTTAATTGGTAATTTCCCTGATCATTTTTAATCAATTTGGATATGGCAGGCAGTTTACCTTTTTTTGCAGGAACATCTAGTTTTGAAATTCCTACAGGCAAACTGGCATCAGGCTGTGGCCTTGTAAGGCCAAAATTTGTTTTGCCCTGACCATATACGAATGGTGATATATATATCATCAAAAACCATGTAATGATGCATACTATTTTGACTACTGATTTAGATATTGACATAACGTGTATTTAAAATGCTTGTATAGAAATATTAATTTCATTGAATCACTTTTTCGTTAAAAGGAATCATAGGTAAACCTGATGAGTTATACAATGTTGCCATTGGATTGGATTGCCAGGCATATTGCACCCTAACCGGATGCAACACCTCTTTTGAACTTACTACAATGGTTTGTCCATCAATAACAGCATTGGCCCAGAACCACTTACCTGTACTATCTGAAACGGCGAAACCAGCAATCGGCGAATTCCCTTTATTTACAAGTCCATTCTCGGCATAAGTAAATGAAATGCTCACTTGATTACCTTTTATGATGGCTGATTTAAACAAGGGGCCAGAACCAATAACATTTTGATGATATACTTGCTGTTGAGCTGCCAGATAAAGCCGGCGTCCAACCTCTTGCTTATTAGGCGGATGAATATTGAATTCATCCCCAATATCAATAGCACAAGCCATTGCAGTATTGTTTGATGAAAACAAGGTACTCCTTTGAGCATCCCTGAATTGTGCCCAGTCATCATTGGCAACTGGCATATCAGATCTCGACTTATAGCTAGCTAATTGAACATAGAGAAATGGTGTATAACCCTGCTTCCATCGAACCCGCCAATCATCAATCAACATGGGTTGCAGCTCAACATATTGTTTTGCTTTTGAAGCATTATTCTCTCCCTGATACCAGAGAAATCCTTTTATGCCATATGGAATCAACGGATGAATCATTCCATTGAAATTTACGGTAGCTTTATTATAATAATCTTGCCAACCTGCCACTGCAGGCTCAATCGTGTTGCTGTGTTTCCAATCGCCATCCAATGCAAGTTGTTTTCCATCTGCAGATTGTAAATAACAATTGGTATTGCGATCGCCAATATCAGCAGTACCCCAATTTACATACATGCGAATTGCCAGAATATTCTTTCCTGCAATCAACAACCCTTTTGGAATAACAACCGTTTTATTCTTCAACTTTGAAACACCCTGAGCCAATTCTTTTCCATTGAGATACACATGATCATTTTGATCTTTGATTGGAAGGAATAACTCCTGTACATTTTTTATATCAGATTTAGTTAGCTCAAATGTTTTACGCATCCAAATGAGGCCCCAATAATTACCATATCCCATTTTAGCAGAAGACAAAGGGAACTGCGTTTTTGCCCATCCCGTATCATTGAAAGTCAATTGTGGTACACCTAATTTCAGACCATTAAAAGAGGTTTTTGCAACAACGTCCCTATCCGCTTCGGCTTTCAATGATTTTCTTACATATTCATTCCAATGTGCCGAATCTTCGTCCCTTTTATTTAAAACTGCAGTAAAATCAGGATGGGTTATTAACCGGTCTTTACTCATCCAGGTTTCAATACCAGTAGCTCCCCTTGCCGCAACAATAATTCCTACTGGAATATGTTGATCAATATGCAAGGACCTTGCAAAGAAATAAGCAACTGCAGAAAATAATGGAGCATTTTGAGCATTACAGACCTTCCACTCTTTTTGAATTATATCATCAACAGGAATGATAGAGGTGACATTATCAACTACACGGAAACGTATATCTGGATAGTTAGCATTTTTTATTTCTTCTTCTTTGTTAGTTATCTCCGAACCCATCCGCCATTCCATATTCGATTGGCCGGAAGCGACCCATACCTCACCTAACATTATATTATTATAGTTAATAGTTTCCTTGCCAGAAGAAATGTTCAACTGATACACTTTACCATCTGCCTGCAGGGCAGGCAAATAACCCATCCATTTTCCTTGCTCATCACTCTTTACCATTATTTGATTACCACCAAGCGATATAGTTACTATGGAAGATGATTTTGCCAGGCCCCAAACTGGAATAGAAATACCTTGTTGCAAAATGGCATTGTCGCCGAAAATCCCTGCCGCTTTAAGTTGCCCATTTACTTTGGCAATAGAAAAAATACACAGAACAATAATGCTGCAAAACAATTTGCAAATCCAATCATATCCGGTTTTCGATGACATCATATTGCTTTAGCGCTTGTTTATTGATGAGTTTTATTATTAGTCAACTTCTTCAAGGGTTCAAATACTACTTGTATTTTTTCTGAATGGATTTTTTCCATTTTAATAGCCAGTTTTTTGAATCCAACGTTATCTGAATTTTTTGTCAATGGAAATAATTGACCAGGCAGGTAAGCAGCATCTAATACCTGGAACACTGCATTGGCAGGACTTTTAATTGTAGCTATCATTTCTTTATTATTTATTTGTAACAAAGCAGATTTGCCACCAGCACGAATGCTAATAGCTGCTTTTGTATGCATGCTCCACCAAACAGTGGCTGTTGCATTTGCAACAAAATCATCCTGCACAGTAATAACCGATGTGGATTTATTTAATTGAATTTTACGGGAGTAAGTTTTTACATCACGGGAATAACAGTTGGTAAGATTTAGTGTATATGAACTTTCATTTACACCAATCTGCTGACTTAATAAAGTGGCTGCACCCATTTCATTTTGATCAGGACTGGCAGATGGATTAAACACCAGGCAATTTTTTCCTTCGGCTCTTAATCTGTAGAAATGCCATCGGCCTGCAACCGCTTGTATGGAATCTACCCCTTTATATGTAGGCAATGTGGTTTTAGAGAAATAACCCGGATATGTATAATCATCGCGGCCAAGGTTGCCATAAGCCCAAACTTCCCCTAATGCCTGTATATCAAAACTGCCCGCATCTAAATGCCCGTGGTTAGCAAAATTACTCCCCCCATGCATTGATACAAATGCAGCATTTTTATTCCATCCATCTCTTAACGACATTACTTCAATACCATGGATATAGTTTTCTAATGAAATTGTTCTGGCAGTAGATTTTGCCTTAACCATATTGGGGTTGTAATACAACATATCCATCCAATTCATCGTATTGGTTTCTTTACATAGATCGTATTGCATTTTTGCAAGGGCAGAATCGTTGTTGTTTTTGGCAAACCAAAAAAAAGAACGACTTCTTCCATTCTTCACGGGATCATCGCCAATACTTAAACTGCTAACCGGACCAGAAACATAAGCAGGGAACCATCCTGTTTTTTTAAACCCTGGCATTTGATCTAATCCGAATGCAGAACCCAATACCCGTTGCATGCTTTCCATGGCAATGGTAGTGTACATCAGGCCATAGCCCCAATACATTAAGCCTTCTTCACTTTGTCCATCGGGCTCAAAAGATTGAATGTATTTTGGCAGGGCATTGATGGCCAAAGCAATAATCTCACTCATTTCCTGAGGGTCATCTTCATACATTGCCAAAGCAGCCATAATGATCCCGCCGTTGCAGATGCCATTCCAATTGTGATTGGCTGTTGACCACCATATTCTCTTTTGTAATTGTTCTTTCCCTGGTTTTAATACATGTTTCATTACAGCATCCTTCATCATTTTTTTTTCATCGACACTCAGGAAGGTGTACAATGCATCATATGCCAATGCAAAATCAAAACCGCTAATTCCTGCATCTAAAAAATGGCGGTTAGCACCCCAATCAGGAAAAGAGCTCATCAATTCAAATTGATTTACTATTCTACGTGCATAAGAAGTATCGCCGGTGAGTTGATACATCATTACTAGTGGCGGTAATTGAACAGCAAACTTGTGAACAGAAGGCACCCTGAGTTTTGCATCATCAAGAAAGTATTTCAATAATGGTTGTTGTAGGGTTTCATTAGCCTCTTTCTTATTTTGCAAAAAACCAATTCTGATGAGTGTATCGCCCTGCTTATACAACCTATTTAATCTGGCAATATCGTTGGTAGAAAAAAATAATCTTGGATGAATGTTTTTTATTGTGGAAGCATCTAATCGCTCCTTAATCATTGCTGCAGTAACAGGAGTAAAACCTAATTCATTCTTTTGGCATACTGATTCTTTTGATAGAAAAAGTATAGTTATAAAAAAGGCATACCTAACAATAATATTATTGATCATCATCTTCATTTTTTTACTTCCAAAGCATAGTCCAATTACCAGAATAATAGGCTTTATCTATTAATGCTACTAATTGCTGATTATTATCTAAACGGGCCTGATACCTTAGGTCTTGATAAATGTAAAAGTTGAGCCAAAAAGAATAATCATATTTCTCTTGCAAAGAATGTGGCTGTTTGTAAAATGAATACCAATAAGTATTGATATTATATTTTTCAGCAGCTTTCAAAGCCAGCAGGGCCCTACTCCAATTTTTTTCAGTGATTGTTTTGAACAAAGTTGAAAACCCTTTGTAACTGACATCCCCAGTATTAACCAGGTTTTGTTTATCGCTAATACCCATTTTTTTGAATGAAACTGAATCTTCAAATATTTTATCACCATCTAGGTCATACAATACTTGATCTATAAATCCATTTCCATCAGTGTCTTCATATTTTATACTGGCAAATTTTTCGGGCATTAATTGCAATCTCTTCCTATTCCATTTTTCATAAAATCCTCCAAAGCCCTGGTATGAAAATGCAGTTTGATCTATTCGCCATCCGCCCCACTCAGCTCCATACAAATGAATACGACCATCAAAAGCACCGATATATAATTTTCCTTTCCCTGAATTATCCATATCAAATTCACCCCGATCGCCAATTGCATCTGACTGTCCATTATTATCAAGGCCTCCACCTTCAATTCCTGTTTTCCAAAAATCGAGTGGGTCGTAAAATTCTACCCTTTCCCATCGGTTGCAATCATCATCTTCATCAAATACCAGGCGGCATTGCTGCCAATCTCCTTTTTTAAAAATCATTTGATACGCCGTATCTCTATCCGGATAAAAAAGGGTATCAATATTTCGCCAACGGCTATCATACATAAAACTGTTTGCAGCAGTAAGCCCTCTTAATCCCTTGAACCGATGACCCTGATCTTCATAAGCAAACCCTTTGCCTTTAAACAGCAAACTCATGTCAAAATCAAATTCATTACCAGCACCATTATCATTATCAAGGTCCCAGGTAACAGCTGCATAATCAATTTTTTTAGTGAATTGTACATCCAAACTAGAGTCAATTAAATTGAAACCATTTTTTTTATTATTGGCACTATCTCTAAAAACAGGAGTATCCACTAAACGTATTGCCCATTCAGTTAGCCCATCCTTGTCTGTATCATAAAAAATAAAGGGGTTCTCCCAATTATATCTTAGATCACTGATTCTAAAACTGGAAGCATGCATTTTTAGAAAAGTAGAATTGCCGCTATAGTCTTTGTAAAAGTTGGCATGGCCGTAATGCTCCCATGCCCTCATCATAATTTTATTCCAATCTACATAATGCATTATCTGGTCTTTGTCTACATCCAGCACATACATAAAATCGGCACCCCAATCAAAATAGTTTCTAACTTTTGTTCCGGCGTTGTTTACGATTAATTGAATATCTGCTTTGCCATCATGATCTTCATCTATCCAATCGATGCTGAAGTCAAATGGCCCGGCAAAAATTCCATCTTTATTTTTGTCGATTAATAAGCAATCATTATCAGTATCTCCTTCTTTGTCTCCTTGCTTCATATCATCGTCATCATCAATCCATATAATGGGAATCGAGTCATTCAACATTGCTTTTAAGATGTCTGGATCGCCATCTTTGTCTAAATCAAAATAAGTAATTTTAGAGATTATTGGTACCATTCTCCATGGCAATAATTGTGTGTTATGATTCCAATAAGAAATAGTATTTTTTTGAGAAAATAAACTTGATGAATAAAAAATAATTATCAAGAAAATAGTACTATTTATTAAATACTTTTTTAGCATATTTATTATTTAAAAAAATAATTAGGAAATTTTGCTTCTTTAGATCCGGCTGGATTTCTTTTATTAGATTGCTTGCCTTCATCTTTATTTAAAGGCAAATACATACCGTTTGTTTGTTTTAGCAATTCAAATAAATCAGTATTCATTTTTTTAACAATTGGCGAAAAGCTCGGTTCGTTAATTAGATTTTTTGATTCATATGGATCTGAAATAATATCATATAACTCATCAATATCCCAAATACCTTGGTAATGAATATATTTATATTGATTACTACGCAAGGCATGCATAGTAGGCGTTTGAGGATAATTCCTTTCCCAATAATATTCATACAATAAGACATCCCGCCAAGGAATGGACTTTCCTGTGAGTTGAGGCAAGAAACTTTTACCATCCATATATGAAGGTGCTTTTAAGCCAGCAGCATTTAACAGCGTTGGTGCAATATCAATATTAGCAACAATGTCCTTAATTACGTTACCAGGTTTGATTATATCTGGGCAATGAGCAAGTAAAGGAACCCGCATTGACTCTTCATAGGCATTGCGTTTATCAATTAAACCATGTTCTCCAAATAAGAATCCATTATCGCCCATATAAATTATCAAAGTAGACTCTAATAAACTATTTTCTTTTAAATACTTCATTATACTACCAACAGATTCATCCACCCCTTTTAAGGTTCTAGCATACCGTTTATAGTATTCTTCAATGTCTAAAGTACTATGATAGGGAAAATCTATCCCATGCCATGAATTACGTTGATTTTGAACCCACATGGGTTGATCAGAATGACTGCCAAGTTCCATAGTAATTGGCTTTTTAAAACTATCATTGAGATGGTCATTCTTAAATCGCTCAGGTGGAGTAAAATCTGCATGAACCCCTTTATGTGAGAGATAGAGCATAAAAGGATTTTTCTTATCAATTGTTTTTAACCAATCAATAGCATAGTCTGTTAGCTCATCGGTTATATACCCTTTTTGTTTTGTTTTAACTCCATTAACATTCAATCCTTTTTCATCAGGCAAATAACTTCCCTGACCAGGGAATGAAACCCACTGATTAAATCCACGTTGAGGATTTGCACTTTCGCCCCCCATATGCCACTTTCCTATAAATCCAGTTTTATATCCAACTTTCTGAAGATATTGAGCAAAAAAGGTTAATTGGCTGGAAACAGGCTTATTATTATCTATCACCAGATGTTTATGAGCATATAATCCAGTCAAAATTGAAGCTCTAGATGGCGAACATAAAGCAGTAGTCACAAATGCATTGGGTAAATAGGCTCCCTCTTTTGCTAATTTATCTAAATTTGGAGTTTCAATAAATGTTTGAGTATGTAAAAACCCGAGTGCATCGTATCGGTGATCATCTGTAAGAATGAAAACAATGTTTCTAAGTTTCCCCTCGGCTATTTTCTCTAATTGTAGAGAAGCTTTGGGCTGCTGTAGGATTGCGTTTTGTGCAATAGCCCAAGAACTTAGAAATAAAAAAATAAAAGTGAATACCCAATTACGTACCATATGTATACAATTAGTTCTTTTGATGTTGTTTGATTTCAGTGTTACTTATCAAGCTGCTTGTTTTTTAATTAGAGAAATGATTACGACAATAGAATTAATTATTTTATTTAGTGATATTAAATGAGCCTTTAGGTAAAGCACTTCCAGCATACTTCAATAATAGGTCGAAGTATTGTTGTGAAAAGCTTTTTGTACCATCTGGCCTTATCAGCCAAAAACCCCTCATTTCATCTGTTTTACGAACATCATCCAATTTTCTTAATGCCTCGTTTTTAGGTTCGTTACAATACAACTCCCACTGTATCAAATAAGGAACCTTAAGGGCCAAACACACTCCGATATAAGCATCCCAACGTTTTACGACCGGCCCTATTTCTGTTAGCCCTTCGTAGCGTTGTTCCGGAATCCCAATTTCACCCAGAAAAACTACTTTTTTACCCTTCATATATTTAGTAGGTCGAATATGCTGCTTTATAAATTCAATACCCTTGTACAAATTCAACCCTGTTTCATCCATACCATCATAACAAGACCAAGACACCCATCTGTTTCTATAAGTGGAAGGACACTATTTGCAATCCAGGGTCTACCACCTTTACTATCCATTACCTTATTGTCTTCAATAGCATAAAACACCTTTCATTTAATTTTTTTATTCCCTTGCGTTGTTGCTCCATTTAAAGGTTGATTTGTATATATCTTTTATTAACTGATTGTTTAAAGCAGGGATCAATGATTTATTCTTTTACCTGCTTTTGAAATTGATAAAAAGTGAAACAGCACAATCAAGTTACAGAAAGTACTTAAAGTAAATTTTACCATATTGATATAATATCAAAACAAAATAAATGCATATGATTATATTTTAATTTTATTGTTTACTTTTTGTATTCATATGAATATTACGTTGTTCCCGATATTCATTTGGTGAATAGCCAAATTGTTTTTTAAATTCCCGAAAAAAATGTGATTGATTATTAAACCCTGATTGATAAAAAATTTCGGAGACCGTTAATGTGGAAGTATCTAATAGATACGCAATTCGCTGCAATCTGATACTTTTTATGAGCTCCCCAGGAGTCATTCCTGATAAAGCTTTAATTTTTCGGAAAAAATTTGCCCTACTTAACGAAAGCGCTGTTTCAAGGAAATGGCTATCTAATTCCTGATTATCCAAGTTTGCCTCAATAATCCCTATGGTAGCTTTAAGAAAGTTCTTATCATCTTCTTTCATTCCTGCTTCTGGCAATCGATCAACTATTCTATCCTGCTTAAAAAGATGATGTAATCTTTGTTGATATTCAATCAACTTCTTAATTCTTACCAATAAATGCTCTGTATGAAATGGTTTTGGAATGTATGCATCAGCACCGGCTTCATACCCTTCGGTCTTGTTATCCATACTGCCTCGAGCAGAAAGTATGATGAAAGGGATGTGACATGTTGATGGTGTTTCCTTTACAATACTGCAAACTTCAAGGCCGTTCATATCCGGCATCATTATATCACTTATAATAAGCGAAGGAATAATTCTACCAAGCAAGTCGAGTGCTTCCTTACCGTTAGAAGCCTCGTAAACTATATATATGTCTATTAAAATATCATTCAATAAAAATCTAATAGAAGCATCATCTTCAATAATCAATATACTTTTTTTGCTTTCGTCACCTATACTTTCTATAAGTGCATGTTTATTGTTTTCAATAGTTTCATGTAGTTCTGTTTCGTCAAGGCTGGCAGTCATTGATTCGAGTATAAAACTTGGTGATTCAAGTTTCTCGCTGCTTTTGAGAATTCTTTCATCGGGAGGGGTGAATGACATTGGAAGTTCTACAATAAATGAAATCCACCTATCCTTATTGCTTACTGATATATTTCCATGTAATAAAGAAGCCAATTCTTTGCTGAAGGCAAGGCCGATGCCTGAACTAATCTTTGTTTGTTGCTTATCGTCCAAAACAACAAATTTTCCGAAAAGTTTATCAATCTCAGGCTGAGAAAGCTCATAACCTGAATTAGCAATTACAATTCTTATTATATTGGAAGATCCGTCGGCGGTTAATGATACTAGGATTCGTTCATTATTTTCTGTATGCTTAAAGGCATTTGACAAAAGATTAAAAATGATTTTCTCCAATTTGTCTTTATCTGTCCAAATTATAATATCGGGATCTATATATAAATCATAATCAAGGCTACGTTGATCACTAATTGGCATAAAAAGCTCTGCTATATTGAACAACAGATTTGAGATATTTACGCTGCTATAATTATTTTTCAAATAGCCGGCTTCTGCTTTTCGAAACTCTAACAATTGGTATATGAGGTAATTTAAACGAGCCGTTTGTTGATTTACAATTGATAGGAATTTATGATGGAATAATTCTTTACCATCTTGCTTATTTTTATAAATATATCTTTCCAGTGAACCAGAAATTAATGTAAGGGGGCTTTGAAGTTCATGGGCAATATTGGTAAAGAAATTCAATTGTTCCTGATGGACTTCTTCATCCTTATTACGCATGAAATGTTCCATGGAAAGCTTATGCTCCATAATAAGCTTGTTCCGACGATACCTGTGCCAGAAATAAGCAAGCATGGTTATAACACCCAAATAAATAAAGATGGCTGGGTAAGTGAGCCAGAAATATTGTTTTACCTCAATCTTCAATGCCTGAATTTCATCACTCCAAACTCCTTCACCATTTGACCATTTTACTTTCAACGTGTATTTACCTGCTGGAATATTACTATAAGATATTCTCCTTTCCTCTCCAAGATTATTCCAGCTTTTGTCATTACCCTCCAGCATATAACTATACCGCCATTTATCCTGATTAGAAAATTTTACCGGAATAATGTCCATCTCAAAATAGTTGTCGTTCCTATTTAGAGAGAAGTTGATTGGGGTATTCTTGCCATCATTCAACACCGGAAGACCACTGTTGTCTACTGTATTACCAGCAATTCTGATATTTGCAAGCAACAATTTTGGTTTTTCTTTATCAAACTGAATATTTTCAGGCATAAAATAATTAAACCCATGAATGCCTCCAAAAAACATGTAACCGGCATTGTTTTTCCAAACTGCGTTATCGCTAAATTCATTGCTCTGCAATTCGTCAATTTTTTTGAAACTTACGGTTTTGAGAGTAGATGAATTAATCCTTACCAAGCCTTTATTTGTACTAATCCAAATATCTCCCTTGCTATCTTCAGTAATCCCGTGTACAGTATTATTTGGCAATCCACTCTCCCTATTCATTTCACCAAAAGGAGGATTAACTTTATTAACATCAGCATCGTTCAACCAATTTAATCCATAGCTAGTGCCAATCCACAGCCTTTTATTTTTATCACGATAAAGTGAAAGCACATCGTTATTTGATAAACTATTTGGATAGGTAAACGCTTTGAATGTTTTGAACTTTTGTGTATTCTTATCGAACAAACTGAGGCCACCATACCGACATCCAATCCAAAGTTTATTGTTCCCTCCGGATGCTAAAGAATAAATGATATCATTTCCTGGTCCATTCTCTTTTCCGCTATATACATATTGCTTAAAATAGGCAACACTTAATCCTTGTGTTGCATTTTCATTCAATTTTAAATGAATAAGCCCGAAACCTTCTGTGCCTAACCAAACCGAACTATCTGCATCTTGCAAAATGGCATGAACAGAGCGGAACAAAGGAAGTTTTTCACTCCCTGAAATATCACTCCAATAAATATTTTTTTTACTTTTTGTATTGTAAACTGTAATACCCGGCATATCAGAACCTATAAAAACAAGCCCTCTTCCCGTATTTTCAATGGCATAAACACAATTGTCAAGCAAATCGGTTCCCGAATAAAATGTTTGAATTACACTACTCGAAGCATTTGGCTTTCCAAGATTTTTTATGGTTATTATCCCATTGCCTTTTGTACCAACCCATAATTCATCCTGCACTTCGCTAAATGCCCTAATGGGTATATTTATAGAACTTCCATTCGGCAGTTTATGTACTCTTCCAAAAGGATTAGTGTTTTCGGAAATACTGATAATTCCACTTCCATCGGTTCCGGCCCATAATATTTGCTCAGTGCCAGGCATTAAACAGGTAACTCTCCTGCTATTTAAAGAGCCTCCATCATTGGAAAAAGCAAAAGCTGGCTTGAAGTTTTTATCATATTCGCCAATACCTATAGATGACCAAGCAAAGAAATAGTGGCCTTTGTAAAAAGCCATAGATCTTATAGTTTTAGGCAATTCTAACACAGGTATTCTTTCTAGCTGTCTATTTGTTTTGTAAAGTTTTTTGTTGAGTGCGGTATAAAACACTTCTTCGTTCACGTAAAAAAAGTTTGAAACCCCTTCGATTTCATTGTTATAACCATCAGCAAAAAATGAATTACCTTTCTTTATAAATACTTCAAGCAATCCTCCTTCCTTTAATACCCAAAATCGATTCTCTTTATCAAAAAGCATTTTGATTACATTGCCAGGACTGTTGTTATTTATTTCACAGCGCTTAAAACTATCAGATGCCTCATCATAAAAACTAATATATGGTTCAGTTTTTGAAGTGCTATATACAATGCCATCGGCATCAACTGCTAGCAAATAGCCTCTGCTTAGCAAATTTTTGCTTTTGTCCTGGTCGTAGAAATAATGATAAAATTTTCCTGAATTCTTATTGTATTTTGAGATGCCTTCAATAGTGGCAATCCAAATATTCCTTTTCCTATCTTCAACTATTTGATAAACAATATTACTACCAATACTATTCGCATCATTGGATTTACTATAATTGAAAACATGGAAGGATGAACCATCATACATATTCAACCCATCCCATGTTCCTATCCATAACAAATTATCGGAATCTTGAAATATATAATTTATAGCACTATTAGATAGTCCGTTGCTGTTATCCAATTGCTGGTAATTATATACTTCCTGAGCAGGTAAGTAAGTTACACCAACCACAATCGAAACAAATAATGCAATGAACCATTTCATTTATTTAACAATAGTTTAAAAAATGCATTTTGCGTAAACACAAAATGCATTTGTTCTCTCAAAAATCCTATATTAAGAATACAATAATTGAAAGATGTTAGTGAATAAATAATCTTTGCAGGTACGTTACCGTTTGATCATTAAACCGCAATAAATACATACCTTCAGCTAGCCCATTTATATTGATTGGAAACACTGTATTACTTGCTGCCTTGGTTACATTGAAACTCTTCACTACTTTGCCATCATTAGTTATTAACTCTATCATAGCATTTGCACTGGTAATTTTTCCAAATTCAACAAATGCACTTCCTTTTGCAGGATTGGGATAAACACTTAAGACATTGGCTACTTTATTTGAAAAATCAAGCACCTTGATATCTGAAAGTTTATTGTTTCCATCAAAATCTACTTGCTTAATTCTATAAAAGTTTTTTCCGTTTATAGGTTTGCTATCCTGATAGCTGTATGTTTTTAGATTGTTAGAATTTCCAGCACCTTGCACAAAGCTTATTTCCTCCCATATAGTATTATCAATACTTCTTTGAATATAAAACCCTTTGTTATTACTTTCTGAAGCAGTAGTCCATTTTAATACAGAAAACGCATTCCTCTTTTCAACATCAAAGGAGGTTAGAGAAACTGGAAGCAAAGCCGCTGAGTTTGAGAAAACAACATTATCAATATAAATGGTAGCTCCCCCGGTTCCAGTTAAAAGAATCTGGTTGATGTTTGCTCTTCTTGCACCAATGGTAGTAAATGAACTTAGCGGAATATCGAAACTAACCCATGTATTGGCTGTCAAAGGGCCATATGGTGACGTAACCAAATTAATATTATGCTCTAAATCTGCATTAGCAGCTGTACCGCCTGCAGCATTGTCGGCACCATAATCAACCAACTTAATTTGAAATGCAGGTGAGGTAGCTGTTACTGGTGAATTTGGTGTAAATGCATCTATGTGCAAGTAAGTATAGCCTGTTGCATCTACAGCATTTGCTCCCAAAAACTGAATTTGACAATAATTCGTAGCCGGTGCAGTTCCAACAAAAAAATATTTCTTAAAATTATTTCCACCAACAACAGCATCGGAAACAGTTGCTCTTGAAGCATTCACCGACCATGTATTTACAGTAGAATTTGTATAAGCATCACTAAATAATGACTTAACTCCAAGAGCAGGTGCCAAAGGTGCCGGAGGTGCAACTGCCGGAGAAAACACCGTCACTGTAACACTCCCAGTAACCAGCGTTCCATTGAGCGTACCTGATATAGAGGTTACTCCAACTCCCACAGCAGTTACTAAAGTGCCCAATGCATTAATTGTAGCAATTCCAGCATCTCCAGATGTAAGATTTAGATAAGCCATACTGCAAGTTTGTGTTTGATTTACAGAATTGATAGGAAATACACAGGTTACAGTTGCACTCGAAGAAAAGGTTTCTGTTGCAAAACCAAATACTGATGATGCTGGTATGCTTGCAGTTGGTGTACCAATAACACCAATGGTATTTTCAAACTGTATATCATCAACAAAAATGTTATATGCACCACCGCTAGCATCATTTGCAGCTTCAGACACCCAGAACATTCCTTTTTCAGCCGTTAATTTTGAAGGCGATGGGATAGGGATGGTGATTTTTGTCCATGTAGTAGTTAATGGCAAATTTGTAAGAGATGTAGAAAATACAGTACCACCCGATGAACTGTTTCCAAAGCCAACTGAATTTAGTGTAGCCGATCTGCTTGCTTTTATCCAAAAAGTAAGTGCATTATACGTAGTTAGGTTTTGATTGGTGGTAGCCTCCAGCCTACCTCCTGAATACAAAGCACCACTACCTCCTACTGCAATTTGTAAAGAAGATGTTCCTGTTTTTGATTCAGCAGTAGTTACTGACCAAAAATTAGCAAAAGTGCTTCCAAACTGATTGGAAGTAATGCCACTGCCATAGTTATCTGCAAATACAACAATTTGTGCTGTTGTGGAGAAGTTACTTAAAATGAATGTTAATAAAATGATTAAAAGTGCTTTCATGAAAAATTATTTAAATAAATAAAAAAATGTGATGTAAATATTCAAGATACACTATTTAGTTTCCGGTTGTCCATCCACTTAAGCCTGTAAGAGGAGGAGTGGATGAACTTAATGATCTCACAAAATCGACCCTTACTGTTACCGGTGTTGAGACTGCAAGGCCTGTCATTTTTATTTGCAGTTTTCCATACCATTGATTGGGAGTATTCTTGCCTGCCATAATGCTAGAGAATATTGGAGATGTTTCTGAGAGGTAATTAATTTGGCTGGTTGACCGATCAACTTTTTCGAAAACTGCATTAGATGGAGATTGTATAATGGCATAAAAAGTTTTGCCATTCTTCGTCATGGTGGCCGTTTTGCCATTGGCACTTATCACCAAACCATCGGTTGCCGGGCTGTGCATAAGCCAATACACTGTGCTACTTTTATTCGGAGTAAACTCATCCTGCACTGTCACAAATCCATTGCTCCTGTTTAATTTTATGCCCCTTCTGTAAGATGTAACATCTCTGTTATAAATGCTGCCTAAATCAATGACATGGTATCCTCCTACACCGTCGTTGGCTTTTGACAGTAAAGTGGCAACCCCGGTTGGATTTTGTTCTGGCCTTGCATCTGGATTAAACACTAAACAGTTTTTGCCTTCTGTTTTTACCCGATAGTAATAAAAACGTCCTCTTGTTAAAGCTGTATTTGTTGATGAAGCAGTGTAGGCGGGAGCCGTTATCGTAAAATAATCAGATGGATAAGGTGATTCTAAACCAAGACTACCTTGTGCCCAGGTTTCGCCTTGACCTTGTATAAAAAAACTACCAGCATCGAGGTGACCATGGCTTGAGTTATTATCGCCGCCATGCATACCTACATATAAGGCATTATCATTATTATTGTTTTCGAGTAGATACATATATTCTATGCCTCTTAAGTATCCATCCAAAGGAAAAACAGACGAACTACCTGAATTTACGAGGGTCTTATCATAAAATAACAAATCAAACCAGCCATTCATTTTGTTTACATCAGCTGCATTGACAGAAACGCATGCATCGTAGTGTGCTTTAGCAAGGTTTGCGTTTTGAAAATATTTGGAAAACCAGAAATAGGATAAAAATTTATTGCTTTTTCCAACATACAAATAGTCATCGCCGATACTAGAAGTACCTACAGGACCAGACATATAATAAGGGAACCATCCCGTTTTTACAAAGCCAGGTTGCTCCGCTAATCCATAAGTTGTACTTAAACAACGTTTCAGGCTTTCAAAGGCTAAAAATGTATTGGTTAAGCCGTAACTCCAATAGGACATACCTTCTTCACTGGCTCCATCTGGGCCTAATGATTGCATGTAGGGAAGTATACCGTTCGTAGCTAATCTAATAACACTGCTATTAAAAGCGACATCTGTTTCGTACGTTGCTAATGCCGCCATAATCATTCCACCATGACAAATGCCATTCCAGTTATCATTACTCAAATACCATCTCCAAACACCTGTGTTAGTTTCAATTTGAGTTTTGCCAGGCTGAAGTACAAAATTTCTAACGGCAGTTGACAATTGTGTTCTTTGTGTAGCAGATAAATAATCATACAAACCGTCATAAGCAATAGCAACACCTTTTGCAGCAATACCAGCATCTAAGAAATGTCTGTTAGCTCCCCAATCGGGCCAATTTCGCATCGCATCCAGTTGTTGCCAGCAGCGTAGAGCATATCGGCTATCTTTTGTAAACTGATAAGCTAATACCAAGTAGGGTAATTGGTCGTTTGAGAAAGTATGAATACTGGGAATGCGTAATCCTGCACCATCCAGGCCATAGGTTAATATAGGACTTGTTAATACATTATTTGCCCTTGCAATTATATCGTCGTAATTAGCTTTCGAAAATGGATCGGAAGCAGCACTTGTTTTTATGTTCAAGATATCATCTGCAGTAAATAACAAGCGGGGATGAATATCCCTTTTTCCAACCCCATCAAAGCAGGCTTGTACAATAGCATCAGTTATGGGTACAACAGCCGTTGATACAAATCCACTACCGCCAGCCGTCACCTCAAAATCCTGTGTTGAAGTTGCAGTAACGCCTCCAACTTTTACAGAAATTTTAAACTTACCTGCTGCTACACCTGCAGGTATTTTGAATACAAGTTGGTTTGAAGTAGCTGAAGTTGGCACCGAGCTAAAACCTCCTATGGTTATTAGATTATAGCTTGGCAATGAACCGAAATTGGTTCCTGTAATGGTAACTTCAGTATTTGACACCCCAACGGTAGGAGTAAAACTAATAATAGAAAGCGCAGAGGCAGGAGGAGTAACTTCTTGTTTTTTCTTTTTACAAGAAGTAAACAGACCTAAAGCCAGCAAGAACCAAAAATATTTTCTCATTAGACTTTCATAAATAATTTAAGAAATCATAAACTCATGCTTTTACCAACCCGGATTTTGAATAATAACTCCATTACTCTTAGATATCTCAGCAAATGGAATCGGGTACAAATACATTTTTGCACTAAATACTCTGGGTTCTGCAACAAATGGTTGGTAGTTAAAAGTGCCGGAGCTATTAAGGGAAACACGCATGCCAGACAATGGCACATTCTCTGTTTGCTCAGCTATTTTCCAGCGGCGAACATCAAAAAAACGATGTTCTTCAAATGCTAATTCCACTCTTCTTTCATTCCTTATTCTTTCCCTCAAATCAGACTGCGATATACCTGCTGCAATGGCAGGTTGTCCTGCCCTTACCCTTACCAGATTCAGTGCTTCTCTTGCAGATCTGGTAGCTGCAATTCCACCCAAAGAAGGTTTTGCTTCGGGCCCGTAAGCCTCGTTTAGGGCTTCGGCAAAATTGAGTAGTACTTCAGCATACCGCATAAGCACCCATGATTTAGCCCTTGTACCAGCCAATGTGAGGTTATAGTTTTCTACACACATTTTACGCAAATAATAACCTGTAGTAGTAGCTCCTATTTTAGCACCAATACCATCTAATGCCCCTTCGTATGATAAAACAGTACGTGGTGTACTATTGGTATTCAATCCCATGGTAGATCCATTAAGAACAACAATCCATGCCAAACGTTGGTCACGATTAGCATATGGATTAAGTGGATCATACCCCGAAGTAGGATCAGTAATAGGCTTTCCTGTTGTACGCATTTCGAATGCATCAACAAGATTTTGTGATGGACAGGTAGCCCCTTCGCCGCCATTTAACATACCTACGGGGTAATTAGCACGTTCAAATACATTAGTATTTAGCTGAAAGGGGCGGGTGAAAATTATTCCCGAATTAGCTCCTTTGCGAGGCGTTAGATTATTTGTAGTATTCTGTGCCATAAATAGATCCTTATAGTTTGCACTGAGGAAATTTACATGAGCACAGTTAGGATCACTGAAAAGCTGTTGCCCAGCCGCAGCAGCAAGCTCCCATTTTGATACATTGTTTCCAGCATTATTTAATGGACTTGCTGCATATAATAAAGCTCTTAACTTCAAAGCCACTGCCGCAGGTTTTTCTACTCTACCTAATCGGTTATTATCAGTACCAGCATCACCACGGCCTACAGTTGAGCCTGCGGGTATTCCATAATTAATCCAGTGATTTGTAAGGTCTGTATATGCTGAATCGCATTGGCTTACAATAAAACTAACACACTCATCAAACGTTGCCCTTTTTACCTGGTACGACTCTTGTTCAGAAAGCACAGTTGTTATAATGGGTACACCACCATAACGTTTTATTAGTTCCATATAATAATAGGCACGAAGAAATCTAGCTTCTGCTCGGAGTTTTATAAAGTCGTCAACATCAATTATGTAGTTAGCTTTATTGTTAATTGTATCTACTACTAATAAGCTTCTGAAATCAGTTGTTTTTTCAAGAAAAAGATTGGCATGGCGTATGGCCCTGTAATATGTTCCCCACACATCATCGGGGTTGGTAAATGGATCCCATGCACCTGTATTAAAGCGCTGAATATTTCCAAATAATGCAAAGTCTGCTTCGTCGCAACCAGCGGCTAATAATGCATTTCCACCGTACCTGTTAAACTGAGGAAGATAATTGTAAACTCCCATTCCAAAAGCTTTCAGGTTTGCAGGTCCGGAATTTAAAAAAAGTTCTTCATCAAAACCAGATTGCAATTGAGTATCTAAAAAGTCTTTCTTGCAAGATTGCAAAAGCAAACATCCGAAAATTAACACCAGTGCAAAATATTTTTTCATAATCTAACTATTATATGTTGATAAAACATTCATTAAAATCTTGATTTTAGAATTTCAAATTGAATCCAAAATTAAAACTCTTAAGTGCGGGATGAACGAATATATTCATCACTTCAGGATCAACATTTATTTCATCAATCTGATCCCAGGTAATAAGGTTGTTTCCACTTAAGAAAAATCTTAGTGAATTTAATTTTGCCTTTTTAGTTACACTTTCTGGCAATGTATATCCCAATTCCAGATTACGTAATCTTATGAAAGATCCACTTCGCTGCCACAAGGTTGATGCCCTGTAATTATTGTCGTTTTGTTCGGTAGTTAACCTTGGGAATTTTGCATTGTCTCCTCTCTCAGGCGTCCAGTGATTATCTTTTACCCATTGCGTTGGTTGCACACCACCATTTAAAAAAGGTATTATATTGCCATTATCCAGCAAGGATACCGTTCTGTTTGCTGCACCCTGAAAAAAAATATTGAAATCAAAGCCTGCAAAGTTAGCTCCGCCGTTTAATGCATATATCAATTCCGGCAAATTGGTATAACCTATTGGAGTACGATCATTATTGTCTATAAACCCATCATTATTCTGGTCCTTGTACTTAACATCTCCTGGACGAACGGAACCAAAGAGCTGCTGCGGACTTGATGCTATATCAGCATTATCTTTAAAGTACCCAATGGCTGTTAAAATGAAGGGCTGGTTAATAGGATTTCCTTTTGCATAAAGATATGGGGCAGCAGGTACTGGCTCAGCAATATCAACAATCTCATTAGTAGCATATCCCACATTCCCACCTATATAATAACCTACAGCACCCAACTTATCATTGTAAGTAAGTTCGAGTTCACCTCCACTACTTTTTGTTTTTCCCTTATTTACGTTATTAAAAGTCGCCCCCATTAAAGAAGGAATATAGCTCGATGGATTTAAGAAAATATCATTTCTGTTTTCAAAGAAATAATCAACTGATATACTCAATTTTTTAAAAAGAAGAGCATCCAAACCTATATTGGTGCGGTATGCTTTCTCCCACGTAACATCTCCATTTGCTAAATTACCCTGTGTAAAAGTTGTTGCGTTAATTCCGAGGTTGTTTCCTAATAAATAGTTACCCGAACCGGCGTAGAACTGGTTAAAAATAAACCTGCCAGAATTACCTACGTTATCATTACCAAGCAAGCCAATTGATCCCCGAATTTTTAGAAGGTCAACGGCCGATGCATTTGCCATGAACTTTTCCTTGCTCAACATCCAACCCGCTGAAATACTTGGAAAGAAACCAAATCGATTACCCTTTGGAAAATTTTCTGAGCCACTATACGAATAACCAAATTCCGCAAAATATTTTAAACCATAATTATAACTTACACGGCCCATTAATCGCTGCTTTGCATAGGGCATATCGGCTCCATCTGCATTATAAGACTCCTGAAAATAAATGGCTGATGCATAAATATTATGCTTCCCATTATGCTTCTCATATTCAAGGCCTGCAAGTGTGGTTGCTCTATTATACTGATTGCCATTACCCTGAGTAATCACAAAATTATTATCAGTAGATCCCTTTGTTACAACATCATATGGAATAGTGCCTGGAGGTGTAACTCCAGGAACAATCAGGTCTGGTCTGGCAATAAGTTCGTCATATGCATTACCCCTTGTCTTATTATAGGTATCGAAAAAAAAGTTACTAAAGTTGAGCTGCCCAAATGCTTGCAATCCCTTTGTTATAAAATCCAATTTACCTACCAATTTCACATTAGCATCAATGGTTCTGTCATTTATTGATTGGTACCCCCTTTGCAAAATAGAGGCAATAGGATTATCGCTATAACCTTGTGTACCTCCCCATTTACCTTGCGCTGTCTTTACTGGATATGGATTGAAAATAGACATAGTTCTCCATAAAGTATTTTCTGCTGCATTCGGGAAATTCTTTTCTAAAACTGTTGCTCTAAAATTGACAGCCGCACTTAGAAAATTAGTAATGTTTACATCGAAATTGGACCTGAGATTATAGCGTTTTAAATCATAGTTAGTATTTGTAGTTCTCCTTTTTTCAGTGTTGCCGTACAACCCTTCATAATTGGCATATCCCAGCCCTACAAAATATTTTGCATCAGTTCTTCCACCTGAAAAAGTAAGGGAATAATCTTGACTAAATGCATTTTTCTTAAGCATTTCACTTTGCCAATCAACATCAGGATACAGATAAGGTTGTTCACCTGATTTATAATAGTTAACTATAGTGTCTGACTTGAAAATGCCAGAACTAATTGATTTACCATCACTCACCATCCCTTTATTAAATAATTCGGCATAATCGCCATTTCCTAATAAATTAGGCAATACTGTTGCAGAATGTAGGCCAAACCTGCTACTAAACTGAATATTTGTTTTGCCATTATCGTTACCGCGTTTTGTAGTAATTAATACAACGCCATTTGCCCCATCGGAACCATATAGTGCAAGGGCTGCAGCATCTTTCAAAACAGTAACAGTTTCAATTTCATCTGGCATAAGTGTACTCCAGTTAGTTTCAAATCCGTCTACTAAAACCATCACCCCATTGTCCTGAAAAGTTTGCCTACCTCTCAAAGCAAGGCGAGGGGCATCATTATTGCCCGGTGCACTTCCTGCCTGCCCTACATATAAGCCACTCAATTGTCCGAAGAATGTATTTCCCAAATTTGGTGTATTAAAATTCTTCAACGTTTTGCCGCTCACTGTTGAAGTTGAAGTAATTATAATACTTCTGTTTTGAGATTTTCCAAAAGCTGAATTCACATTTTGAAATAAGAAACTTTCATTGAAAGTATTAGCTTTGATAGCAACTGTATCTTTTTGTATTATTTTCTCTGTTTCCTGGGCAAAATTAATTTGGTTGAAGACCAGGAAGCAAACAATCATTAAGTAGTATCTCATATAAATAGTTCTATAAGTTGTCATAAGTGTTAGTTTTAAAGTGAACATAATACTACCAGCCAGGATTTTGAATAAGAAATCCTCTATTCACTTCACTTTGAGGGAAAGGAAAAAAATACATTTTATCTTCCCAAACCCTATTCTCAAAAGATTCAATTTTATACGATAACCTGTTATCATTTGCCAATCGTTGGGCTGGTGTCATTGCAGTAGTAGGGTTTATATAAGGAGTAGCGCTGTTTTGATACAGAAAGTTTCGGAAGAATAGTCCTTTCATTACGCCATCATTACCCGCAATCTTCCAACGTCTCACATCAAAAAACCGATGCTCTTCTCCGTAAAGTTCCACTGCTCTTTCTCGGCGTATATATTCTCTGGTTTTTGCCTGATCACCATGAATAGCATTGTAAGTAGCATTGCCAGGAGCTAATGCAGGCAAACCTCCTCTCAGCCTAATTGGATTCAGTACCGTATACATTTCATTATTTCCAGCACTTATTTCATTGAGTGCTTCGGCATAGTTTAAATAAAACTCCGGAAGTCTGAAAATTGGCCAATAGGCATCAATTCTTCCATTCACCGCATTTACCAGATTTATAAATTTCTTTTGATGAATACCGTTAGGAACGCCATTTCCAATGAGTTGAGGTCCTGCTCCAATCTGGACAAAATTGCCATTGACGCTTCCCTGTTTGAACACAAACTTTGCTGTATCATTTCCTCCCTGTCCATTCATAAGCCCTGTATTAGTATAAGGTGAACCAGGCCACCATGCAACTGCATGAAATCTTGGCTCCATTCGCCTCATGATAGCTTTGAAATCAGTATAAGTTCCGTCAGTTGGAATGGTAATGTCATTGCCGTTTACATCACGATATGTTTTTGTAATAAAGTTGATTGGGAGTGCCATTACGGTATTACCCCAGCTAAAATATATCGGACATCCCCAACGCACCACATTAGCACCACCTGCTTGTTGCCCATGAGATTTATCATACAAAAGAATCTCTCTGTTACGTGGATCCAATGCAGCACCAGTAGCATAGTTATAGCTCTCGCTTTTACCAAGCGTAGGATCATCGAGCAGCGCATAGCCATTGGCTTGTGACCAATCAATAACGGCTTTATTTGCAGCAGCAGCAACTACCCATCTATTTGGATCGGCAGACCCCAAACATAGTAAACTATCGTTGCTACCAAAGGAAACAGGAGGGGTACTTGTATTTACCAGAGGACTTGCAGCATACATGAGTGTAACGGCTTTCAAACACAAAGCAGCACCTTTATGTATTCTGCCAATATCAGAAGCAGGATATGCATTTGGCAAAGCAGCAACCGCTTCATCGCAAGACTTAACAATAAAATCAACAGTGCTTTTCAAACTCCTTCTAGTTGCCGAAGGCGTAACTACTGCTTTGCTGATTCCCCCTTCTTCCACTATCGTTACTTTAGGCACAGCATCTGAAATAGGGATACCACCAAATCGAATCATCATTTCATAATGCATCATTGCACGCAGTACTTTTACTTCAGCAATGGTTTGAGCCTTCAATTCTTGCGTCCAATTTATTCCGGCAGTACTTACAAAAGGAACTTTATCCACGTTTTCCAAGAATATATTCGCATTTCTCATCCCAAGTTGAACTCGACTTATCGAGAATTCATCAGTGTTGGTAGCATTCCACGTACCGGCATTGAATGCATTAGCCCTGCCACCTACTCCAAATTGATCGCCTTCGTCTGATGCGGCTAGTAAAAAACCATCAACAGTTCCGGCATCTGATAACCCGGAACCCCCATCACCAGTAATAAAGCCATTTACCACACAGGTGGCATAGGTTTGCCAAAGTGCACGCATGGCATTATCGGGGGTATTAAATACAGAGTCTACAGTAACTATGCTTCCGCTGGGTTGTTCCAAAAATTTTGAACAGGATACCATGCTGAATAGTGAAAATCCGAGTCCAGCAAGGAGTAAGTATGTGTAAAATTTCATGTTATTTTTATTAGGCATGCTGAATAATATTTTGACTTTTTAGAATTGTAGATTAAGGCCAACGTTGAACACCTGCATCATTGGATAAACTGCACCATTTGAGCTGGCAATTTCAGGATCGAAATATGGCATTTTTGTCCAAGTGAATAGATTTTGCCCATTGGCATAGATACGTAAAGACTTTGCCCCAATACGATTCATAAATTTGGGATCAAACGTATAAGCAATCTCCAGTGTTTTTAATCTTAAATAGGAGGCATCTTGCATCCAGAAAGATGAAACTCTATAATTATGACGATTGCCATCGGGAGCAGCAGTAAGTCTTGGTAAAGAAATTTTAGCCCCTTGCTCAAACCGCTGCTGAGACCAGCTTTCTTTTGCATTTTCAAAAGCAGTCATTGTACCCGCTATGAAAGGCCAGGCTGCTCGATCATTTAGATAAGTTGAAACATTACCAGCACCCTGAAAGAATACAGATAATTCGAAGCCTTTATAACCAACTCCTACGGTAGCGCCATATATAATTTCAGGAATATTTGGATTGCCAATATTTACCCGATCGTTATCATCAATTCTTCCATCACCATTTACATCTACATATTTTATGTCGCCTGGTTTTAGCCCAGCTCCTTCCCAAGCCGATATTGGCCTTCTAGGATCATTTATTTCTTCCATCGTATTGTAAAGTCCATCGGCCAGCAATCCTTTTGGTTGACCAATTCTATTACCAGTTGCTGCTAAACCAGGAAATGGTTGTGGAATTTCATCAAAATAGATGATTTTATTGCGAGCAAATGTATAATTGGCACTTCCAAAATAATACACTTTACCGGGTTTGGATTTACCCTGATAGGCAAGCTCAAATTCATAGCCTTTGTTTTCGGCTGAACCAATATTATAGGGTGCTACAAGACCAGGTGCTCCAAAAGTAACAGGTATATTCAGGTTCCAAAGAATTCCTTCCCGCTTTTCCTGAAATACATCTACACTAAAGGAAAATAGATTATTAAAGAATTTAAGGTCTGCACCTAGATTCAGTTTTTTAGCCCGCTCCCATGTTACACCGGGGTTGCCAATTGTTCCTTCTCGGTATCCAGTAACCGGTGTATTTGCAAGGCCCAAAAAATATTGATTGCCGTTTACAAATGAGGAGGGAAGGAATAGGAACCTGTTACCACCAATTTTATCATTACCTACGGTACCATAAGATCCACGAAGCTTTAAATAAGATACATAACGCTGTCTAGGAAAGAAGCTTTCATTGCTAATAAGATAGCCAGTTGAAAAGGAAGGGAAAAACCCAAACTGATCTCCCACGGCAAAATTTTCTGAACCATTGTAACCCATATTTACTTCCAGAAAATAGCGGTTATCGTAGTTATAAGTACCGCGACCAACCAACCCCACATAATTAAAAGGTAGCTGATTAGATCCATCGTAGAGCCTTTCTACAGTGCCTAACAAAAGGCCTGTAACCGTGTGTTTTGAAAATGTACGATTGTACTCAATGGCTGCTTCCAAATAAAATTTTCGATTTTTAGTGAATGTTTCACTTCCAAAAGTAACCGGACCTTCAAAGGCATTAACAACGGGGATGGGTGTTAAGGAATCCTGAAAATTGGTAGCTGCAGGGTTGCGACGCAAATCCCAAAGTGGTATTTGTTTGTTACGTCTTACTGTTTGTAGGTAATAGCTATCATAGGCAGTCATAGCTCTCACAGAGAGTCCTTTAACAAAGCGATCTAATTTATAACGACCGCCTATGTTCATATTTAGTCGACTGCTAAAGTTGGAGTTGTACCCAAAAAACAGCATCTGATATAAAGGCGTATTCGAAATATTCCATTGGGTTAATCCGTCTACATTACGTATGATTTTACCCTGATATAGCACCGGCGACATTATTGGATTCGCCGCTAGAATCGTTCCGAATATATCGCTGGTAGCACTGTTGCTATAATTGGAAGTCTGCATTTCGGCAGATGTTTTTATATAAAGGCTCAGATCTTTTGAAATATTGAAATCGAAATTGGCCCTAATATTATAGCGTTTGAAGTTGGGGTTAGCACTGAAATCATCGAATGCTTTGCCTAGCTTGTAGGCTCCATTCTGGTTTAAATGACCTAGCGATACAAAATACTTTGTATCCTGGGTACCTCCGCTCATATTTAAGTTATATTGCTGCTGGCCTGCCGACTTATTAAGCATATAGTCCAACCAATCAATATTAGGATGAAAATAAGGATCATCGTTTAGCCTGTAACGTTCAATATCATAATCACTGAATTTTTTGGCCGTAGGATTATTTTGGTCGTTGGCCTCCGCTTCATTTCTTAGGGTAGCCCAATCTACTGCATTTAGCATTTTGGGTAACCTGATAGGTTTTTGTACGGAAAAATTACTGGAAAATGTAAATTGTGGTTTGCCTTGCTGGCCAACTTTTGTGGTGATGATAATTACGCCGTTGGCACCCCTCACCCCAAATACAGCAGTTGCGGAAGCATCTTTTAGAACGTTAAAAGATTCTATAGTGTAAGGGTCTATACCGTTCAGGCTACGCTCAACTCCGTCAACCAAAATCAATGGCCTTGCACTGTTGCCGCCGGCAAAAGTGCCAACTCCTCGGATAAAAATATCGGCAATGTCCCTACCAGGTTCCCCACCTCGCTGCACTGTAATAATACCTGTGGCTCGCCCCGCCAATGCATTTGCTACACTAGAAACGGGTGATCGCAATATTTCGGTGGTTTTCACAGTGGAGATAGCGCCTGTGACACTAACTTTTTTCTGCGAACCATAGCCAACCACCACCACGTCTGTAAGAGATTTTACCTCCGATATTAAAGTTATGTTTATTGATTGGCTGCTAGTTACAGCCACTTCCTGGGTCATAAAACCTGTGTAAGAAACCACCAAAATGTTGTTATAACCTGGTACTTGTAGACTAAACTGACCTAAATCATTGGTGGTAGTTCCGGATTTTGAATCTTTAACAACAACGTTTGCGCCAAAGATTGGGACTCCTTTATCGTCCTTAATAACACCGCTAATCTTAACCTGACAGAAAATTGAAATACTAAGAAAGGAAAAGATGAGTAACAAAACAGTTCGTTTAGAAATATTTTGTAAGCCATGGATAACAAATTTTGAGGTTTGCAGAAGCAAATTTGAAGGCAAGCAGTTCATACGTTAAAATTTGAGAGATAAAAATACTATTTAAGCAATCCCTTTCTATATACTATAGTATCAGAATATTATACCATAGTATCTATTATTGTTAATCAGTCAGTTACAACATACAACACTTTGCTCAGATGCTTCGGCCTATGCTCCGTAAACTACGCAGAGCCTTGCACTTCCGCAAACCACCTTTCGGCTATCAACATCACAAAAAATGTGGTTGGCTCTTTTATGTTCTCAAAATAGCCATCAAATCGTTCCATAAAATGTTAGAACGCTCTGTATCCATCCCGACTTGTTATCTTTGAGAATAACAACTTTCTCAAAAGAAAGTGAAGATCCGATCACAAAAAATGTGGTCGGCTCTTTTTATGTACCCAAAATAGCCATCAAATCGTTCCATAAAATGTTAGAACGTTCTGTAGCCATCCCAACAAAAACTTCCCGCTAACAGCGGGATTTTTTTTGCCTTTACTCCTTGTTCTGGCTTATTGCAAAAGCAATGATACTATCCGTCAACCGTTGGTAAAGTTCTTGCATGGGTGGGTAGGGTGCTAATACTGCAAGGTGTTTGGCTATCGTTCCCATATCGCCTCTAACAGCGGGACCGGTAAATACCGTTGCAGGGTGTGCCGTTTGTATACGATTAGCTGTTTCTTCCATTAGGGGCTGTAGTAAGCTAAAGTCAATGCCTTCTTTTTCGCAAAAGGCAGCACTTTGTAAATACATAAAGTTGACAAAATTGCAGACAAAAACGGCTGCCACATGCAGTTTCAATCGCTGCTCATCGTTGCCTTTTTCTACTTTGTTTGAAATGGCCAAAGCCAGTTGCTCAATCTGCTGCAGCACAGCTTCGTTAGAACCATCAATCAAAAAAGGAATCGGCGTTGCAATGTCCATACCCATTCTCATACTTTGAACAGGATATAACACACCGTACTGCATACTACAATGTTTCAATACTTCTATAGATACGGAACCGGCGGTATGCAGTACCAATTTATTGGGCAAGTTCAATGTTGGGGCAAGCTCCATCAATGCTTTATCTGAAACGGCAATAATATAGGCATCTGCTTCAAGATTAATCTGTTGTACATTACTAATTGGCTTTGCCGATAAAACAGCCGCCAACGCTGCTGCATGTTCAATGTTACGGCTATACACTTCTACAATCTCAAAACCTTGTTGTAATAGTTTTTTTCCTATTACCGTTGCTACATTACCCGAACCAATGATGCTTAGTTTCATTTACTTTTGAATTGCTATGGAGTTAAAATTAGTACAAAGAATTGCTATCAGCTACTACAAAACCAAATTCAAAGCTATTGGGGCTTTATCACCCAAAAAAGCTGCCGAATCTGCACTTACCCTTTTTTGTACACCTTATAATCGTAACAAAAAATACAAACGACCACCGGTATTTCATAAAGCACAACCCTTACGTTTTAGTTTTGATGGTTTAGAACTAAATGGTTTCAGATTCGCCAATGCAACTACTAACGGTAAACGAATTTTAATTTGCCATGGCTTTGACAGTTGCAGTTATAAATTTGAAAAATATGTAACCGGCTTACAAAAAGAAGGTTTTGAAGTATTGGCTTTTGATGCTCCGGCACATGGTTTAAGTCCCGGCAAAACCATTAATGCACTTATTTATAGTAGAGCCATAATACGTTTCATTGAACAGTTTGGTGCTGTTGATGGCATCATGGCACATTCTTTAGGCGGCTTAGCCGTTGCACTAGCCATAGAACAATTAACCGAACACCACCCACAAAAAATAGTACTGATTGCACCGGCTACAGAAACACAATCATCCATCAATCAATTCTTACATTTTATTCCGTTAGTAGATAAAACAAAAGAGGAATTTATTCAGTTGATTCAACAATTGGCCCAAAAACCCATCAGTTGGTTTTCAGTAACAAGAGCCGTGCAAAACATTCCTTCTAACATACTTTGGATTCATGATAAAGACGACAAAATTTGTCCTTATACCGATACCATTCCTGCACAACAATTGCAATTACCGCATGTACAATTTATGATTACCGAAACATTGGGGCATAATAAAATTTATAGGGAACAGAAGGTTTGTAAAGAAATTATTAATTTTTTTGCTACATCATTTTAACATTTAATTTTAGGTTATCAAAACAACCCTTATGAAAGCAATGAAACAACTTCGCTTTGGCGTAGCTATTTGGTTACTAATTACTTGCTGCTTCAATAATTCTTTAAAAGCACAAATTGATAATTACCTTGTGGGTACCGGTATAGATGGAGCCCTAAACATTAATGCTTCAAATATTGTCATAAATAATTATACCCAAGTAACTGCAACGGCGGCGGCGGGTAATACAACCCTTAGTGTTACGAGTACCACAAATTTTGCGGCCGGTAGATTAATTATGGTGTTGCAGTCAACCGGTATTGCAACCATTCCTGCATCAGGCAATCAAACTAGTATTAATCTAACCAATAATGCTGTTGGCAGATTTGAATTGGTAAGAATAGCTAGTGTTACGTCAAACACTATTACACTTGTTTCTCCACTGCGTTATGGTTATACGGCCAATGTTACTCAAGTGATTACGGTTCCTGAATATACAACAGTTACCATCAACAGTACCAGATCGATTATTGCGGGTGCTTGGAATGGCTCAACCGGTGGTGTTTTGGCATTTTTATGTCAAGGTACGGTAACCAATAACGGAACCATTTCTGCTGCCAGTAGAGGATTTAGAGGTGGACTAGCCATAGTTGATGTAAGTGGATCATCAGGTTGTACCGGCTTAGATGAAGCAGCACCTACAGGAGCACAAAAAGGAGAAGGGATTGCGAATACAAGATATGGTGCTACTCAAACTGGTCGAGGTAACGTAGCAAACGCTGGTGGAGGTGGTGTTTGTTCAAGCACCGGCGGTGGTGGAGGGGGCAATGGCGGTGCAGGGGGAAGAGGTGGTAACTCAGATGATGGCAATAGAGTTGTTGGTGGATTAGGTGGAGTAGCGACCAACGGAAGTTTGTACGACTATCTTTCATTTGGCGGCGGCGGCGGTGCAGGCCATGTAAGTGCTTCTAGCGGCTCTAATGGCGGTGCAGGGGGTGGTATTATTTTTATTCGTTGTAATAGCTTTTCTGGTGGTACAATAACTGCATCTGGTGGATTAGCTTCAAGTACAGCAACTGTAGATGGTGCAGGGGGTGGCGGTGCAGGGGGTACGATTCATATTAGATGTGTTGGTACATTTTCTGCCACTACCATTCAGGCAGCAGGCGGTGCAGGGGGTAGTTGTAATTCCGGTGCTCCAACTGGTCCCGGTGGCGGCGGCGCAGGGGGTAGAATTTTAATACAAGCCAATGGTTATGCAGGTAGTCCTAATGTAAATGGCGGCAGTGCTGGAACTTCAATAGCCACATCCGATAGCTATGGCGCTATTGCCGGCTCAACAGGTACAGCTACCACTAACGCCAATGCCATGAGTGCACCTGCTATTCCTGCCATTACCACTCCTGCAAATAATGCCACCGTTAATACGGCTACACCTACTATTTCCGGTACAGGAACTGCCAATTCATCCGTTGAAATATTTGTAGATAATTTACTGAATGGTACTGCAACAACGGATGGCGCAGGCAACTATTCGTATGTAACAACTGCCTTGAGTTCCGGTGCACATACAGTAAAAGCTTCTACTAGAATTTTAGGATTGAATTCTGATTTTACAGCAACCAATAATTTCACCATAGGTCCTCTGCCTGTTACTTGGGTATCGTTTACGGCTCAACCCAAAAATGGAAAAGTGGAACTAGCATGGCAAACGACCAATGAAATCAATAACGATTATTTCAACATACAAAATAGTAGCAATGGCAATGATTGGAACACAATTGGAACTGTTGCCGCAAAAAACAATAGCTCACTCAATCAATATACATTCACTCATGCATTTCCTATCAATGGGAGAAACTATTATCGCTTACAACAAGTAGATAAAGACGGCAAATCAACTTTGAGTAGTGTGAAATTAATTGATCTGTCTCAAAAAATTCATCCTTTATCCATCTACCCCAACCCGGTAAAAGGAAATATTGTTGTTATTGATCTTGGCTATGCTATTACCACGCCTATCAAATATATCTTATCTGATGTTGCCGGAAAAATCATCCAAACCGGTTCCATCAGTACACAACAAACTACCATTCAAATTGCGAATAGCAGTGCTGGAATCTATACCTTGAAGTTAACCGATGGTAGAACGGTAAAGCTGACTAAATGGTAACATTTGCTTTTTACATTATTCAACTGCGGCCCATTTAAAGCCGCAGTTTTTATTATGAGAATGTTGTAGTAAACCCAATTTATTTTGCGTTTTCAAGGTTTGCTTTAATATTGCAGCGCAGCAAATGGTAAATCTGTTTGCGTTTTTTCATTTAACGGGAAGCTAAATTGCATTAATACATGGCTAAGAATTTATTGATTGTGGAGTCACCTGCCAAAGCAAAAACCATTGAAAAAATACTTGGTAAAGACTTTGAAGTGAAGAGCTGTTATGGCCATATTCGTGACCTGGAGAAGGACGATATGGGGATTGATGTCAATAATAAATTTCAGCCCCGCTATATTGTTCCGGATGAAAAAAGTAAGGTAGTTAATGAATTAAAGAAATTAGCCAAAAGTAGCCAAGAGGTTTGGTTGGCATCGGATGAGGACCGTGAAGGAGAAAGTATTAGTTGGCATTTGGCCGAAGTGTTGGGCTTAGATCCTGCTAAAACCAAACGTATCGTTTTCCATGAAATTACAGCACCTGCTATTAAAAAAGCGGTAGAAAATCCTCGCTTTATTGACATGAATTTGGTGAATGCACAACAAGCCCGTCGTGTATTAGACCGTTTAGTGGGTTTTGAATTGAGCCCGGTTTTATGGCGAAAAATTGGCATGCAACGTAGTTTGAGTGCAGGCCGTGTACAAAGCGTTGCCGTTCGATTAATTGTAGAAAGAGAAAGAGAAATCAATCATTTTACTTCCGAAAGTAGTTTTAAACTAGAAGCATTTTTTACCGGTAACGATATTACAGGTAAAGCCATCGCATTCAAAGCAGAAGGTAATAAATACAATACACAAGAAGATGCAGAAGCATTTTTAAAAACCTGTTTTAATGCAGATTACAAGGTTAAAGACATTCAGGTTAAACCGGGCAAACGTAGTCCATCAGCACCTTTTACTACCTCTACTTTACAACAAGAAGCCAGTAGAAAATTAGGTTATGGTGTGAGCAAAACCATGTTGTTGGCACAAAAGTTATACGAGAGTGGTAAGATCACTTACATGAGAACTGATAGTATCAATTTGAGTGATACGGCCATGCAAGACATCAACAAAGAAATAGCTACTTCTTTTGGCGATAAATATTATCAGCCTCGCAAATACAAGAATAAAAACGACAATGCACAAGAGGCCCACGAAGCGATTCGCCCTACTTACATGAGCAATAAATCGGTAGAAGATGAAGAATTGCGCCGATTATATGAATTGATTTGGAAGCGTACCATTGCCTCTCAAATGAGTGATGCAGAATTTGAGAAGACTACTGCTAAAATCAATATTTCTACCAATAACCAAGAACTTACCGCCAGTGGTGAGGTATTGGTGTTTGATGGTTTCTTAAAAGTATATAGAGAAGATAAAGACGAAGAAGATATGAATGAAGATGATGCAGAAGCCATGCTTCCTGCATTAACGGTTGGCCAGTCATTGTCTTTAAGAGAGATGAAGGCCACTGAACGTTTCAGCAAACCATCGCCGAGATATACAGAAGCTTCTTTGGTTAAGAAATTAGAAGAATTGGGCATTGGTCGTCCGAGTACTTATGCTCCTACAATTTCAACCATCATTAAAAGAAACTATGTAGAAAAAAGGGATAAGGATGGCAGCAAAAGAGCAGTTAGAATGCTGACCTTGAAAGACAATGCGATTGCCAAAGCCATTACCCAAGAAAATTTTGGTGCCGAAAAATCAAAATTATTTCCAACCGATTTAGGCATGGTGGTTACCGACTTTTTGAAACAACATTTTCAAAAAGTAATGGACTATAGTTTTACGGCGAAAATTGAAGCGGAGTTTGATGAAATAGCCGGTGGCAAAATGATTTGGCATAAAATGATTGGTGATTTTTATCAACCCTTTCATGAAAATATTGAGCATACTTTAGAAACTGCCGAAAGAGCAAAGGGCGAAAGAGAATTGGGTGTAGATGCCGAAACAGGTAAAAAAGTAATTGCCCGTATGGGTCGTTATGGCCCGATGGTGCAAATTGGCGATAGCGCAAACGAAGAAGAAAAACCTCGTTTTGCTAAGCTAAAAGCCAATCAAAGTATTGAGACGATTACCATGGAAGAAGCCATGGACTTGTTTAAACTACCTCGAACCATTGGTGAATATGAGGGCATGGAATTATCGGTTAATATTGGCCGATTTGGCCCCTATATTAAATTGGGTGAACAATTCATTTCTATTCCTAAAGGAGAAGATTTATATGAAATGGACTTGGACCGCGCCGCTCAACTGATTGCAGATAAAAATCAGGCCGATGCTCCAATTGCTACATTCGAAGATTTACCGGTTACAAAAGGTAAAGGCCGTTTTGGACCTTTCATCAAGTGGAATGACTTATACATTAATGTTCCCAGAAGATATAATTTCGATCAATTGAGCCAAGCCGATATCAATGAATTAATTGAAGCTAAAGTGGTGAAAGAAGCTAATCGCTTTATTCAGCAATGGCCGGCGGAAAAAATCTCTATCGAAAATGGTCGTTGGGGAGCTTTTATTCGCTTCGGTAAATTGATGTTGAAATTGGGTAAAAAAGCAGACGGCACTAAATACGAAGCAGCAGATTTAGCTACTATTTCGTTAGAAGAAGTGAAGCAAATGATTGTTGCTCAAATGCCAGATGCGTTTACTAAAAAAACAAAAGCACCGGCTAAAAAAGCGGCGCCTAAGAAAGTAGCCAAAAAATCTACTGCAAAGTAATACCTGAATTGAAACGCATATTGGTGATTAAAACAGTAATCCACATTTACTGAATAACTTATCATTTGCCAATAAGTTAATCATAACGAAGTTTGGTTTGTACAAGGATAACTAATATTGAACAATGAACGCTGTTGTTTAGATATGGATTACACTTGTTAAACCATCACTCCTATGCAGGAAACAAAAGAAATATCTGCACTGTTTACGTTGATTGACGACCCGGATGAGGAAGTCTTTAGTACCGTATCGGGCAAAATTGTAGAGTACGGAAAAAATATCATCCCCAACCTAGAAGACCTTTGGGAGAACACCCACAACGAATCTATACAAGAGCGAATTGAACAATTGATTCATCGCTTACATTTTACCGATTTGATTAATGATGTAAAAAGTTGGAAAGACAGTTCTTACAACGATTTGCTCTTAGGCTCATTATTAATTGCTCGGTTTCATTACCCTGAGTTAAACACCACCCCTGTTCTTCAAGAAATAGAAAAAATCAGAAGAAACATTTGGCTGGAGTTGAATAGTTTTCTCACACCTTTAGAGCAAGCTAATGTACTGAGCAGCATCGTTTACAACTATTACAATTTAAAAGGAGTTGAATTAGCCTACCACAATCCGGATGATTTTTTCTTGCACAAAGTATTAGAAGCAAAGAAAGGAAATGCGATTGCTAACGGTATTTTATACTTAATCCTTTGCGAACTGCTTGATATTCCGGTAAGGGCAATCAATATTCCGAGACAATTTATTTTGGCTTTCTTCCATACCGACTATGAACAAGAAACCTATATCGGTCATACGCAAAATAAGATTCATTTTTACATTGATGCCATCACCGGACAGGTGTTTACCCACAAGGATATTGATGCTTATTTTAAGCGAATCAATGTGCCGCCTACCGCTTCTTATTATAAGCCGATGAGCAATAAGCGTATTATTCAAATGTTGGCAGAAGAATTAGCCAAATGCTATGATGCGCCACAACACTCTTATAAATTAGAAGAGCTGAATAAGATATCCAAATTATTGGATGAGTAGTCTTCAAATCAAAATAGCTTACACTTTCACAAACAATGGCATATGATTTCTTGGGATGATTTTAGCAAGATTGATATGAGAGTGGGCACCGTTACTGCTGCACAATCATTTCCGGCAGCTAAAAAACCGGCGTATCAATTAACGATTGATTTTGGAAAATTGGGCATCAAAAAATCATCGGCACAAATTACTACACATTATGATGCATCGTTGTTGATTGGCAAACAAGTAATTGCTGTTGTAAATTTTCCACCCAAACAAATTGCCAATTTTTTCAGCGAATGTTTAGTATTAGGTGTGTATGACGATAATAATGATGTAATTTTATTACAGCCAGATAACATGGTAACAAACGGTAATCGAATCGGCTAATTTCAATATGACTGAATTTCACTACACCTACTACGAATCGCCGATTGGCATGTTGCAAATTGCCGGCAATGAGCATTATATTGCTGAAGTAAGCTTTGTAGATGACCAACAACAGTTGATGCATGGCGAACCCGGCATTACAGAGTTGATGCATCAATGCACCGAAGAGTTAATTGAATTTTTTAACGGCAAACGCAAAGTTTTTAATTTGCCAATTCATCAAGAGGGAACAGATTTTCAGCAAAAAGTGTGGAGTGAACTATTGCAAATTCCTTTTGGTAAAACCATCAGTTATTTAGAATTATCAAAACGCATTGGCGACCCCAAAGCCATCAGGGCCGCCGCTTCTACCAATGGCAAAAACAAAATTGCTATCATTGTTCCTTGCCATAGAGTAATTGGGAGCAATCAAAGTTTAACCGGCTACGCCGGAGGAATTTGGCGAAAGAAATGGTTATTACAGCATGAGAATAGAGTGGCCCATGGCGTTCAAACTTTATTCTAATTCCTCTTAATTTTTCTTGATAAAATAAAATGGGCTCACCAACGAACTTGCCTCCCAAGGTATTTGTGCCCTGGCCGAACCTTTAACCACATCTGCCCTAATTTTCATAAAAGCGTCTTGAATGGTTAGGTTAGGTTGGTCAATTGTTTTAAGTATAGAACTGGTAAATAATCCATTGTCTCCTACCCCATCGCTAGCTGTTTGTCCCGGCTCTGTTGCATAGCCAATAAATGTACCAACAGGACCTCTTACTGGTGCCAAACCAATACGCACAAAAGCCCTGCTATTGCTTTGCTCAAATGGATTATTGCGACAAGCATCTAACAAAACAATATTAGTAGCACAACCGGCATCTTCCATTTTTCGGAGTATATCAGATAAGCTTAAACACTCATACCTAAAATCTTGCTTATCGGTAATATTTGCATTGGTGGGCACAATATAATTTTCACCATCTACTTGTAAACCATGACCTGCATAAAAAAATAAGCCAACGTTGTACGATTTTAATCGCAACCCAAAATCTTTAACTGCATTACGCATATCGGTTAGCGTTCCGTTCAAGACTTTAATCGTATCAAATCCTAATTTGGCTAAAGATGCAGATATGGTAACCGCATCATTTTCCGGATTTTTCAGTTTGGTTAAATCAGAGCCGGTGTATTTAGCATTGCCAATCACTAATGCTAATCGCTTTTCTCCTTCAAAATTGGTGAATGCAAATTTGCCTTTGCTCACCATCGTTTCTTTTACAAAAGAACTATCATCATAATTATATACCCCAGCATTCCAATAGCCTTTTTTGATGATATCTGTATTCAAGTGATAAAAACCTTTGCCATGCATTCGATGGTCTTTCCACCCGCCGGTATATTTGCCACCCGATACCCAATAATATATGCCTTGTCCGTCAAATTTATTATTGGTGAAATTACCTTTATACACTTCCCCATTATCAAAATAGTAAGTGCCTTGTCCGTTTCTTAAATCGTTTTTAAAATACCCTTCGTAAAAGCCATTGCTGTACACAAATTTTCCGAAGCCGTCTTTGCAATTGCCACTTACACAGCCTGTTTTTGGAAAAGCTTGGGAGAAGGATTGAATGAGTGAATCTTTATCCCAAAATCCTATTTCTTTAATTTCTTTATACGGATCGTAATTAATGCCCCAACCATGCCGTTTTAAATTATTCCAAAATCCAATATATTTTTCTCCGGTTTTAAAGTAATAGACACCAAAGCCATTTTGTACACCATCCTTCCATTCTCCAATATATCTAGCCCCATTTTTATAATAGTAAATGCCGTAGCCATTTTGCACAAAATTGCTGAAATACCCGGTGTACTTATCTCCTTCGCTGTATACATAAGTACCATAACCATCGTAACAATTTCCGGATACACAGCCCGGACTATTTTTGAACACCTGTGGACCAGCGAAAGCATCATTCTGCCATACGCCATTCAATATGGAATCAATGCCATAAAAAATGTACGTACCCTCGCCATGGCGTTTATTTTCAACATAATCGCCTACATACATATCTCCGTTGGTATAGTAATAAACTCCGAAGCCGCTAAAAGTGTCTCTGGCAAATTCGCCATAATAGTAAGAGCCTGTTTTACTTTTGAAAATACCGTACCCGTCGCTGCGGCCTTCTAGACTTTCGCCGATGTAAAAAGAACTATCGGTGTAACGGTAAGTACCGTAACCACTTGTACAATCACCCGACAAACAGGTTTGTGCAGTAGTAACACCTGTTACCAATAGGCAACAATAAAAAAGCAGAAAACGCATAAGCTTAATTTTCTGCTTTAAAGTTAGGAATATAATTGGGCAATGCAAATACTGCAACAGTTATTTATACTCTCCAAAAATACCACGCAATACATCGGAAATTTCGCCTAGCGTACATTTGTGTTCTACTGCTTCAATTACAAATGGCATTAAATTTCTGCCATCTTTAGCGGCAGCTTCAATATTACTGATACAAGCCGCAGCTTTTACTCTGTCTCTGTTTTCACGAAGTGCGGTAAGTCTTTCGGATTGAACCATACGAATACTATCATTGATTTTAAAACCCGGAATTGGTGTTTCTTTATCTACCGTAAATGAGTTTACACCTACAATTATTTTATCGCCACTTTCAATCTGCCTTTGATAATCATAAGCACTTTTGGCAATTTCATCTTGCATAAATCCTTGTTCAATGGCCGCCACACTGCCACCCATTGCTTCAATAGTTTGCATTAATGCTAGGGCTTTTTGTTCTACCTCTGCTGTTAAGGCTTCAACGAAATAAGAGCCTGCTAATGGATCGACGGTATCGGCAACACCACTTTCAAAAGCTACAATTTGTTGTGTACGCAATGCAATACGAGCAGCTTCTTCGGTGGGTAAACTCAGCGCTTCGTCGTAGCCATTGGTGTGTAAACTTTGTGTACCGCCTAAAACAGCGGCTAATGTTTGTACCGTTACCCTGCTAATATTATTGAGCGGCTGCTGTGCCGTTAATGTGCTACCACCGGTTTGGGTATGAAAGCGAAGCATCATGGCTTTGGGATCTGTTGCTCCCATTTCTTTCATCATGTTTGCCCAAATACGTCTTGCAGCTCTAAACTTGGCCACTTCTTCAAACAAATTATTGTGTGCATTGAAGAAGAAAGACAATCTTTTACCAAACACATTGATATCTAATCCTTTGGCTTTTGCTGCTTGTACATACGCTTTACCATTGGCTAAAGTGAAGGCAATTTCTTGCACCGCTGTACTTCCTGCTTCTCTGATATGATAACCTGAAATAGAAATGGTATTCCACTTTGGTAATTCTTTGGCACACCACTCAAAAATATCGGTGATGATACGCATAGAAGGCTTTGGAGGATAGATATAAGTGCCTCTAGCTGCGTATTCTTTTAAAATATCATTCTGAATGGTTCCTGCAATTTTTGATAAATCTGCACCTTGCTTTTTAGCTAATGCCACATAAAAAGCCAACAGAATAAATCCGGTTGCGTTGATGGTCATTGAGGTAGAAATATCTTGCAATTTAATACCTGCAAACAATCTTTCCATGTCTTCCAAACTATCGATGGCAACACCTACTTTACCTACTTCACCTTCTGCTAATGCATGGTCGCTATCGTAGCCAATTTGTGTTGGCAAATCAAAAGCAACACTTAAACCCATTACACCTTGTGATAGTAAATAATGGTATCGTTTATTGCTTTCTTCGGCGGTTGAGAAGCCTGCATATTGACGCATAGTCCAAAGTTTACCTCGGTACATATCGGACTGTACACCACGGGTAAATGGAAATGTTCCGGCAGCCGGATCTGCTGCATGCAACACATCATCGGCACTATACATCGGTTTTATCTCAATACCGCTATCCGTAATTTTTTGATTACTCATAAAACATGCTTTTCATCCCCGGAGGGAAAATCGTTATAATATTTTCTTGGCTTCGTAGCTTAATACATCACTCACTACTTCATGCAAATTTCCTTTCTGATCATTCATCAAATATTGCAACACCTGTTTATTCAAATCCATTCCTGTAGCATTAGCAGGCATGGTAGAAGCCAATTGGTTTACAATGAGCATATTTTGATCTTTCAGATTTTTGATGGCTGTCCAAGCTTCGGCACTTACATAAATTTGTTGGGTGATGTTGTATTCAAATTCTTGACGAATATTTTGTGTAATGACCATTTGCATTTCTCTTGCAGATAATCCCGGCTGACTTAACCTGCTAATCAAATTGGGCAATGCAATTCTATCAACCAATAAAGTTAATCTTTCGTAAGCCTGTAATTGTAATTGATGTGTACCCGGATTAGTACTGATTTTATCCTGCACCGGTACTTCTTTTCTTTGTTGCCAAAAGATATACGCCAAAAAACCCGCTAGCAACAATGCAATAATGGAACAAAGCAGAATAACAGTATTATCCATGAAAAAAATTTTCGCAAAGATAGTTGCCAAGGTTGTAATCTATCGTTAATAGCTGTGGTTCATTTTTCCAGTAATCGAAAACTACAGTTTACCATCTTGCAACAATAGGGTTTACCTTTGCAGTAAAGACAAAAAGCATGGAAACATTAGTAGCTACACCCGTTACTTTAACTGCAGGTGCCATTGTAGAAATTAAGCGGTTGATGAATGAAGCCAACTTTGACCAAAGCCAAAAATTGAGACTTGGTGTAAAAGGCGGCGGCTGTAGTGGTATGACATATGTGTTGGGATTTGACCACCAAGCAGCAGACGATGAATGTTTTGAGATTGAAGGCATTCCATGCATTATGACCAAAAGCCACCAATTGTACCTCATGGGCATGGAAGTAGATTGGCAAGGCGGATTGAACAGTCGTGGTTTTACGTTTAGCAATCCTAATGCCAGCAAAACCTGCGGCTGTGGAACTTCTTTCAGTGTTTAATAGTTTGAATAGAGGCTTTACGGGGGATGTATAACCTGTATATGTAGGATTTTATTTGGGTTTTACAGTTTTAAAGACTACCTTCCTACAAATTTACCTCCAATGAATATAGAACAGATTGAAAAGTTCCTGGAACCGACTAACTTTTCTCCCCAAATTGTTAAAGTCGATTTTAAAAGCAGAAATTCTATCAGTGGCATTTTCTTAAAAGCCCGTGATTATAACGATTTGAAAAGCAAAAATTTTTGGCGTATTGTTTCTGAAGGCAATATTGAAACTTGGAACAGAACACAGAATGTAAACGAAGCCCGTATTTACCACGGAACTGAAATTACCAAATTATCTACTCCTAAGAAGGCAAAAGCCGAGAAAGCTGCCAAGGCCGAAGCTGTGGCGTCTTAATTTTACCCCATTCTTTTACCAGATACCAAACCCTGTGGCGATAAATATAGTCACAAGCCCTCCCGAAAGTATAATCCAAAGGATAACAGAACTTAAGGAAACTGTCAAACAATAAATGGCTGCCTTTGTGCCTTTAATGCCTATAAATTGGTAATAGGCCATTGAACGATAAATCCATTCAAACATAAAGTAGCATGCAAGGCTTGCAAAATATAGCGTTGAAGATTGGGCCAAGTTCATCAATGGTGTAATCAATAACGCAAACACTAATGCATTGAATCCTGAGAAATACAAATTGGCTACCAAGTGCTCGGTGTAGTTGAATGATTTACGTCTAAAAAACAACAAGTAGAAACCAGCAATCAAAGGAGTAGCAATCATTTGAATAAAATTGGAGTACTTATTAATGAACTGATTGGCTTGTTGTGATCTTTGTTGAATCTTTATCAATTGTTGTTTTTTTGTCGGGTCTTTAATTTGCGTTATTTGAGCATTGAGTTTGTTATTGGTCGTATCTCGATACTGGTGAAACGTACTGAGCATGAAAACAAACAAACCGGCAACAATCAAGAAAAAATTTAAGGGTGGGAAAAGGGACTTTCTTTTACCGCCAATATATTCCCTAGCTACCATCCCCGGCCTTATTGCTAGTTGTTTCACCAAAGAAAAAATACTTTTATCGGCATGGGTGAGGTAGTGAATAACTTCATGCAAGAGATGACTTAATGTTAACCGATGAAGTGCTGTTTTTTGACCACATTGGCTACAAAATTGATCCGATGCTATAGTAATATTGCCACAATTGGGGCAGTTAGGCGTTGCAGACATACCGGCAAGTTAATGAAACTAGCTAAAAAAGAAATCCTCCATTGACATGGAGGATTTTAACCCTTAAAACAACCAACATGAAAATCTTGTGGTTGTATTATTACAATATCTGCAGTCGATTGTTCGACAAAACTTCATTTTCTTTCCATCAGCTTATACAGTACAGTTGTATAAAACAACTAAACCACTGCTACAAAAAGTTTAACCTATTGATAGTCAGCAGCTTCATTTTGCCAAGTTATTTCGCTTGGTTTTAAGTAAAAAAAGAATTGCTGCACTTAACAATGCTGTAAGTACTAAACCAATTAGCCACGGGTTTTCTAATCCTGTCAGTATCCCCACTTTTTTTTCTGTAGTAATTAATTTGCCCTTTTCGCTACTTGTTACCAATTCCTTTACCTTTTTCAGTTGTAAGACACCATTTTTTATACTTACAATTTTGAATACTTCTACCACATCAACAACATTCTGATAGTACCTACCCGAACCACCTACTTTAATGTTTGAAACAAAACTTTTACCGGCTTTATTGGTTGCGGTGATATTTACTGCACCTCCTCTTCCGGTTCCAAAAGTGCTGTCATTTACCAATGTAATTACACTTACACCATTCGGTTGATACCCTTTATCATACTTGTAATGTTGGTATTGATAGCTGAATGAATAACCCTTAAATTGATGCAAATTGATGATTTTGAATTGCTTATCAACTTCGCCAGGCATGATTACATCTGCACTAGCAATTAGCGTAAAAAGACATGCCAATATGGATAGGTAGTATTTTATAGCCATGATTTTTTTCTTAAAGTTAAACTCAATACCAATAAAAGACTTGTATGGCAATAACTATTTCTTGTTATTGATCAGCATCCATTTTGCAGTTTCGTAAATAGCAGAGGTAATTTCGGAAGATTTAATACGAACAGAATCTCTGTACGAGCTACTAGAAAAAAGTGCTTTGGTATTAATTGCGTACATCAATTCTTGTTCGAACCTAAAATTTTTGATGAAGTAAAAATCATTGGTTACCAATCCTATTTTACCTTCATCGTGATGTATGATAAATGCACTACGATGCAAATCGGGCTTTAACACATCTCTTCCCAAAGTTGAGTTTTGATAATGAATATTGGCTAATCCGGCAATGGTTGGCAATACATCAATTTGCGACACGGGATAATGGATGGTTTTTGGCACAAGCAACTTTGGGGCATACAATAGTAGGGGAACATGTTCAGCCGTTAAGCGTTGTCCCGTCCAGGGTTGCGGATACATAGCTGTTGCATTACCTGCTACGCCATGATCGCCAATAAAAACAAAGATGGTATTGTCGAAATATTTTTCTTGTTGTGCTGCTTCAATAAATTTTTTAAAGCTGTAATCTGTGTACTTAAAAGCATGGTATTCGTCGGCTGATAAAAATCCATACTTCACTAATGTATCTTCCGGTACTTCATCTTTTACAAAGTCTGTATCCTCTTCAGGAATGGTATATGGCCGGTGGTTATACGCTGTTTGAATGATGGCAAAAAAAGGCTTGGTTTGCTGACTCAGTATTTTATTACTTTCTAAAAATAAGTTTTTATCGCTGATGCCCCACACATTTACTTTAGGAGATGTAAAGCTATTTTCTTCATGAATCTTCAAGCCATCAATATTGCCTAATAATCCTCTGAAGTTATTGAACTCACTGCTGCCACCTAAAAAATAATGTTTGTCGTATCCTTTAAAATCGTTGATGATGATACGTTGTTTTAAAGCCTCTTCATTTTGTGTAGAGAATTTGGCCACTTGCACATCTGGAATGCCTGTGAGTAAGGCAAAAAGTCCTCTTGCCGTACCAAACGAAGGCGAAAAACATTTATTAAAGAAAATGCCTTTTTCGCATAATGAATTAAAGTAAGGCGTTGTATTGAGCGGATTACCACTCATGGTACTTTTGTACATGCTAAAACTCTCACAAACCACTAAAACAATATTTGGTTTACTTTCTAACCCATCTGCACCGGGCTCAACTTGTCGAACATATCCTTTTGCTTTTGGTGGAAGCTGGAGATAATCCTTCACTACGGGATAATACTTTAACGCTTTTTCTACATCATGGTAGGGTTTGCGGAAACGTAATGTTGTAAAGAAATTTTGCAAAGGATTTAAGGCCAAATACGACCTAAAATTATCCTTAAACATAAAAGCATCATTCCACTTTAGCGGTTTGGCTGTAATGCTTCCATAAACGCCTAGAATCATCAACAATAATGCAGCCGCATACCAATTACGCATATAGTTGATTTCATCTACACTATTCACCACTTCTACTTTTGTATGTGTTTGATGAAACAACCATTTAAAAAACCAAATAGCAACGGCAATACCTACTGCAATCCAAAACACCGGATAGGTTTGCCAAATCATTTGCATGCTTATCTTGGCATCATCCACAAAGTTGAGTGCAATGGCATTTAGTCTGGTACTATCGTAAGAGAAGCTGCCAAAATCGGCACCAAAGAATATGAAAATCAAAAAAGTTATGATAGCCAAATAAGTGGTCCACCACTTTTTATTCCTTTCTGAACGGAATGGCGTTAACCTTGGAATAAAACTCAAAATCAGTACGGGAGATAGAATGATGCAAATCCATCTGATATCAAACAAGACACCTAGGCCAAAGCATGGCAGGGCCGACCAAAAAGAAACATCTTCCGGAGCAAATGCAAAAAATGTGGCTATTCTAAACAGCGAAAAAATAGCCAAAAAGATGAAAAATAATTTCACCACCCACTGTATTGTTTTCGGCACTTTCCATCTCAGCAACATAAGCTAGTGGGGTTTCTTTTTATTGTTGAGTAACAGGTAACGAGCCGATTCATAAAAAGCGTCTGTCAGGTTACGATATTGCTTTTTCAAATCATCTGTCAATACAACAGGTTGATTGCTTTTGATAGAAGCGATTTGCTCAAATTTCCCTTGCAATCCATAACTATAAAACAAAGAATCTTGTATGATGCCAATTCGTTTTCCATCAGGATCAATAATGAATGCTGCTGCATTTTGTTGATTGAACTTGGTATCTAACAAATCTCTACCTAAAGTATTATTGCGATATGCAATGCTGGCTAATCCGGCAATGGTAGGCATGATATCTACTTGTGAAACAGGCATATGATATTGCATGGGTTTTAACTTACCCGGTGCATAAAATAATAATGGCACATGCTGACTGGTAAGACTTTGGCTGGTAAATACATTAGGCAACACATGGGTAGCATCTCCTTTAATACCGTGGTCTCCAACAAAAACAAATATGGTATTATCGAAATACTTTTCTTTTTTAGCCGCAGCTATGAATTGTTGATAGGTAAAATCGGTATAACGAAAAGCATTGTATTCTTCAACCGATGTAAAGCCGTATTCTAACAATTTTTTTCTTGGCATATCTAACTTTTTGAACTGCCCTAAATCTTCTTCAGGAATAGTATATGGCCTATGATTGTCTGCTGTTTGAATAATGGCAAAAAAAGGTTTTTGTTCTTTGGCAATCACTTTATTGGCTTCGAGAAAAAGGTTTTTATCACTGATTCCCCACACATCAATTTTGGCTGCTTGATAACTTCCTTCTTCGTACAGATGCAAACCTTCGATATTATTGGTTAACACACCTCTAATATTTGCCCAACTTGTACTACCACCCAAAAAATAATATTTTTCGTAGCCTTTAAAATCATTCATAATGATATGCTGGTCTACAGCCGAAGGATTTCGGCTAGCGGTCTTAGTTAACTGCACATCAGGCACGCCGGTCAAGGTTGCCCAAACTCCCCTAGCAGTGCCATAAGCCGGAGAAAAACAACGGTTAAAATAAATACCATCTTCTGCTAAGCTTTTGAAAAATGGAGTGGTGTTCAAAGGATTATTTTCCATCGAACTTTTATAACTACTAAACGATTCACAAATGACAAGAACAATATTGGGTCGATTGATAGTAGAATCGTAGTTTTTTGCTTGAACCAATCGTTCGAAATTAAGGTTGATACTATCAGGCTTTTCTATACCAAGATATTGTTGCATCAAACCATAATGTTGTCTTGCTTTTTCTACATCAAAAGTGGCATGTCTAAAATTCAACGAACTAAAAAACGATTGCATCGGATTTAATGCGATTTGCGATTGGTAATCGTTACCCAATGAAAATGCATCACTCCAACGCAAAGGATATTGACCAATTCTACCAAAAATACCAATTGCACAAATTAGGAAAAATGCAATGCCCCATCCAATCTTGCTCCAAAAAGTAAAAGTGTTTTTTTGCGACAATATGATATTGTAAATACCTTTTACCATGGCAAATAACAATACAATGGCAGCAAGCAAACCCAATAAAATCCAAGTAACATGATAGGTTTCCCAAACAACTCCCATCGAAATTTTAGCATCGTCTAGATAATTCAACACACTACTGTTTAGCCGTTGTTGCAAATAAGCATAATGCGTAAAATCAATGGCGTAGAAAATGCATAAACAGGTAATGACAATTGCCCATAACCAAAAGCTTACCCTTCTACCCCATTTTTTATTCAATGGATGTAAGGCAGGAATGGAACCCACTAAAAAAATAACCAACGCAGCAATACCAATCATTCGGGCATCGTATCTAAAGCCTAACCAGAAGGCCGGTAGTAAGGAAACAGATGTTGTAGCGGCAGTTTTAAAAGCCAATACTAACGCTAACCTGAAGATGGTCATCAGTAACAAAAAAATAACCCCGGTTAGGGCTATCCATTGAATATAGCGGGGTACTTTTAATTTTTTCATGCAACTGCAAAAGTAACAATAAATTAATGCTGAACTTTACCGCTCGGCACAGTTAATTTTATCTCATGATTTTACTAGACGCACAACAGTCAGGCATATTCAATTATTTGATAGAATTTGACCAATGGCTGTTTCTTCAAATCAACACAGTTTGGACCAATGCTAGCTTAGATGTTGTATTCCCAGTTTGGCGAGAATCATTGACTTGGGTACCGCTGTATGTTTTTTTGTTGGCATTTGCCTTTTACAATTTTGGCAATAAAATTTGGTTTTGGATTGTGATTTTAATTTGTACGGTTATTTTAACCGACCAAATTAGCAGCGGTTTTTTAAAAGATTTTTTTGGAAGATTAAGGCCCTGCCGTGACCCGGAAGTGATGAACCAAATGAGATTGCTGCTGAATCGTTGTCCGGTAAGTTTCAGCTTTACGTCATCGCATGCTACCAATCATTTTGGCGTTGCAGTATTCATCATATTAACCATGAAACCTATTATGAAACAATGGCGATGGCTGTTTATAGCATGGGCTGCCACCATTAGTTATGGGCAGGTTTATGTAGGTGTACATTATCCTCTTGATGTTATTGGCGGTGCTTTTGTTGGTGGTGGCATCGGTTGGGTTACTGCTATGTATTATAACAAGAAGTTTGGTTTGCCCCCAATCATCACCGAGGCGTAATTACATACTCTTTATCTCTCCTACCAACTTCTGCAAAGCGGCTTTAGCATCGCCAAAGAGCATAGATGTTTTAGGTTGAAAGAATAATTCGTTTTCGATACCGGCATAACCGGGTTTCATGCTTCGTTTGTTTACAATGACTGTTTTAGCAGTTTCTACTTCTAAAATAGGCATACCAAAAATAGGAGAAGCAGGATCTGATTTAGCAGCAGGATTAACCACATCATTGGCTCCTAAAATAAGTACTACATCCGTTGTTTTAAATTCATCATTAGCATGTTCCATTTCTAAGAGCTTATCGTAACTCACATCTGCTTCTGCTAACAATACATTCATGTGACCCGGCATACGACCTGCAACCGGATGAATTGCATATTTCACTTCTACGCCTTTTTCTTCTAACAGCAATTCTAATTCGTGGCAAATATGTTGTGCTTGTGCCACCGCCAAACCATAACCCGGCACAATCATTACCTTGTTGGCATAAGACATACACATAGCTGCATCACTCAATGAAATTTCTTTATAACTACCTTGTTCTTTGGCTGCTCCGGCAGGACCAGCTTTAGTACCACCAAAAGAGCCAATCAGTACATTCATCAAGCTACGATTCATGGCTTTACACATCAAAATGGTAAGCAATGTGCCCGCTGCACCAACTAAAATTCCACCGGTGAGCATGACTTTATTATCGTACAGAAAACCACCACATGCAGCAGCAACTCCGGTAAATGAATTGAGTAATGAAATAACAACCGGCATATCAGCTCCACCAATCGGCATCACAAACATTACACCATAGATAAGTGCTAAACCTATGATGGCATAAAACATATACACCTGTGCTTGAAATAAACCATGTGTAGCAACAGTACCATCGGTCAACGTAAAACTAATATCGCCTACATCTGCACTGTTTACAGGAGTTTGAGCAATGTAATACACACAAAAGCCAAGCAAACCAATGAGTAAAGCAAGGTTTACATAAGTCTGACCATTGTAGCTAAAGTCTTTGATTTTCCCGTTTAATTTTCCCCAAGCAATGATAGAACCTGCAAAAGAAACAGAACCAATCACCATACCAATAACAATGATGCCAATGTGCAAATTTGATACATTGTCTGCAATCAACATAAACTTACCTGAAGCAGCCGAAGCATCCCACACAAATGCATGATCGGTAATATGCTTAAACTCCATTACACTAATCAGCATCGCACATGCACCACCCATACCATTAAACAAGCTTACCATTTCAGGCATAGCCGTCATTTTAACTTTCTTAGCGGTTACAGTACCAACAACACTACCTACAAGTAATGCAGCGAAAATCCAACCATAGTTATGTAGTTTTTCTCCCTCTTCTTGGTACAAAAAAATAGTTCCAAAAATGGCGATGGCCATACCAAAAGCAGCAATCAAATTTCCCTTCCTTGCAGTTTCGGGGTGAGACAACATTTTAAGTCCGAGAATGAAAGTAACAGAGCCAATTAAATAACAAAGGGTAAGTATATTCAGTTCCATTGTATGCTTTGTTTGCTTTAGCGAAATTGTTTGTGAAAAATCTAGCCTAATTACTTTTTCTTTTTGAACATTTCTAACATGCGATCGGTAACTACAAAGCCACCCACCACATTTAATGTTCCTAAAACAACGGCTAAAAAACCGATGATTAATGCCACATAATTGCTAGGATCAACTCTACCCATTACAATGATAGCACCAATGATTACCACACCATGAATAGCATTAGCACCACTCATCAAGGGTGTATGCAAAACACTTGGCACTTTACCAATAATCTCAATCCCAACAAAAATCATCAAGATGACGATATAAATCATTTCTTGGTGTTGAGAAAGCCAGTTTAATATATTTTCCATTTTGCTTTTTTTAATTTGAAGTCATTATGCTTTTATCCTAACAACTGTTTTACTCGGTCATTCACCACATTGCCACCGTGTGTAATGCAAGTGCCTTTTACCAAATCATCTTCAAAATTCAAATTCCAATTACCATCTTTATCAATCATCAAATTCAAAAAATTAAGGATGTTTTTGCCGTATAATTTACTGGCATCCCAAGGCATACCCGATGGTAAATTGCTGTTGCCAACAATGGTTATTTCTTTGTACTGAATGGTTTCATTGTTTTTTGTTGCCGCAGCGTTTCCACCTGTAGCAGCAGCTAAATCAATAATCACTGCCCCGGCTTTCATATTATCTAACATGGCTTGTGTAACCAGTAATGGCGCTTGTTTTCCCGGAATTTGTGCAGTAGCAATTACAATATCTGCTTTAGCGACTGCTTCAGCAATTCTAGCCTGTTGCTTTTGTTTGTAATCTTCGCTTTGTTCAATGGCATAACCACCTGCTTGAGAAGCATCAGCAGCACCTTCTACCTCTACAAACTTTGCCCCTAAGCTCATCACTTCTTCTTTTACGGCAGGTCTGGTATCAAATACTTCTACCACTGCACCCAAACGTTTGGCAGTAGCAATCGCTTGTAATCCGGCAACGCCGGCACCCAATATCAACACTTTGGCAGGAGGAATTGAACCGGCCGCTGTCATAAACATCGGAAAATATCGAGGAAATAGTGTAGCTGCAAGTAGCACGGCTCGATAACCGGCAATATTGGCCTGACTGCTCAATACATCCATGCTTTGTGCCCTTGTAGTACGGGGAATCATATCCATACTAAAAGTGGTTAATCCTTTGCCAGCCCAACTATTAATAGTGTTAAAGTTGTACAACGGTTGATACACACCAAGCACTACAGCGCCTTGCTTTAGTTGTTGTATATCGACTTCTGTTAGTAACTGAATACTCAACACAACATCACTTTCTTTGAGAACGGTGCTGCGGTCTGCAATAGTTACTCCTTTTTCTTGAAAAGCAAGGTCAGTTGTAAAAGCATTAACGCCACAACCTGTTTCGGCAATAAGGCGGATATTTCTTTTGATAAACGTTTCGGCCTGTTCCGGCAAAAAGGAAACCCTATTATCGCCATGTGGTTCTTTCAATATTCCTATGGTCATGATACCCTATTGTGATTTGATGGCGAAATTATCGCATTTAGCCCAACTGTACATGATTATTGTCAGTTGAAAACAGGACATTTATCTTGTTTCTATGCAAACGTTACCACGATTAATATCTAATGGTGAAATGTTGCTTCACTTTATGTTCTGTTCTGAAAAACACAAGTCCGATAAAGAATAAATCGATACTTAAAGTAACCGAGGGATGGCTGATAATAGTTTGCCAAGCCTGTTCCATTTCTTTACTCCAATGGATATCATCAAAAACCAAAATGGAGTATTCGTTAATGACAGGTAATAATTGTTGAAAATAACGAACAGTAGGTTCCAAACGATGATTACCATCGATGAAAGCAAAATCAACAACATTCATTTGATGCTGTAATACTTCATTCAAGGTAAAGTCGAAATTACCTTGTATAATGTCGATATTTTGAAGCTGAAGGGTAGCAAAATTTTCTTTGGCTATAGCAGCTATTGCCGATGCTCCTTCCATGGTAATCACATTGGCATCAGCTTTTGCCGATGTCAAATAGCTTGTTGTAATACCTAATGAAGTGCCTAATTCGAGAATATTGTTGGGCTGATAAGCATCAATTATTCTAAACAATAACTGACTGTATTTTTTGGACTTTAGCGAGGATTTCGCAATTTCCTTAACTGTTCGGTGATTGGTAGTAGCTATTCTAGAACCTGCACCAAAATCTTCGATGGTTAATTGTCGGTCATCAACCAACATACTACTGCGAACATGTTCTATCTGCTCAAATGCATAAAAGGTTCGGTCATCATTTAAAATTCGGGTAATAAAATCAAAAACGAATGGAGAGTGTACGCCATGCCCCTTTCCATTACTTGCCTTTACATAATATTGCAAGTATTTCAACAATAAAATCGGGGCAGAATACATGTTCAAGATTTTGACTGCAAGATAATATTAAAGCTAATAGTTGAGGCTGATTAATGCTGTGCTATTTTCTATTCCACAATTGAAAACTGTAACCAAAAACATGTTTGTCATCTGCCGGAAAATCTTTATTTGACACTAGTTCCCAATCATCAAGATTTATTTCAGGAAAGAAAGTATCACCATCAATGGTAGTCTGCACTCTTGTTAAATAAATATGTTTTGCTTTTGAAAAAGATTGCTCATAAATTTCACCACCACCAATAACAAACACTTCTTTACAATCTGTTGTTTGAGCTACAAACAGTGCATCTTCTAAATTATTAACTACTACTACTCCTTCAGCCTTCCAATCTTTTTGACGGGTAATTACAATATTCACTCTTCCATTTAATGGTTTACCTAAAGATTCAAAGGTTTTACGGCCCATAATAACCGGCAAAGCCCAAGTAGTATTTTTAAAAAACTTCATATCGTTGGGCAAACGCCAAAGCAATTGGTTGTCTTTACCAATAGCATTATTCAAAGCTGCTGCAACAATGATAGAAATAGTCATACTTTTAATTTGTACTTGATTAAACTGCTACCGCTGCTTTAATGTGTGGATGAAATTGATAATTTTCCAGCACAAAATCATCGAACTTAAAACTGAAAATATCCTTCACATCGGGATTGATTTTCAACTGAGGTAATGGATATTGGGTACGACTTAATTGCAGTTTGGCTTGGTCAATATGATTATTATACAAATGAGCATCGCCAAAGCTGTGTACAAAATCGCCCAAGTCTAAATCACAAACCTGTGCAATCATCATATTAAGTAAGGCATAAGATGCAATATTAAAAGGCACACCCAAAAAAACATCAGCACTTCGTTGATATAATTGGCAGGATAATTTGCCTTTGGTTTCACCTTTTGTCCTATCCGGCGGGGCCACGTAAAATTGAAATAAAGTATGGCAAGGCATTAAAGCCATTTGCGGTAAATCGGCCACATTCCAAGCACTAACAATCATTCTTCTGCTGTCTGGGTTGGTTTTAATTTGCTGAATAACATCGGTAATTTGGTCAACTACTTTACCATTGGCGCCTTCCCAACTGCGCCATTGTTTGCCATAAACCGGCCCTAGATTTCCTTCCTTATCTGCCCATTCGTTCCAAATACTTACACCGTTGTCGTTTAGGTATTTAACATTGGTCTCGCCATTTAAGAACCACAAAAGCTCATAGATAATGCTTTTTAAGTGTAGCTTCTTTGTTGTTACCAATGGAAAGCCTTTTTGCAAGTTAAATCGCATTTGATAACCAAACACACTAAGGGTTCCCGTACCGGTTCTATCGGTTTTTGACACCCCATTATCCAAAATATGTTGCAATAACTCATGATACTGTTGCATGACTGCAAGGTAAGCAAGCTAATGGCATTAGCGTCAAACTTTACTTTTTTTGGGGATTACCTGTGAATAGTGAAAAAATTAAACGAAAAATGAAATAATAAAAATAATTAAATAATTTTACAATATCAATTAACCTAACACATGTCAAGCCGAACCAGCAGAAGCATCATTGCAGGAATAGTGTTGGCGATACTTGCGGCATTGGCATCGGTATTAATTTCTCTTCAGCAATCTAAACGATTAAACGATACAGCTATTGCTATTGAACATACCCGACAAATATTGTTTAGTAGCCAACAAGTACTGCTCAAAACCGTCGAAATCGAAACTGCAGGTAGAGGTTTTTTGTTGACAGCAGAAAAAGATTGGACTGATACTGTTCGACTTTTGATTCACGAAACAGAAAAAGAGTTAAACAACTTATCTTATTTAACAAAAGACAATTCGGCACAGCAAAAAAAAGTTCAACAAGTAAAAAATTATGTAGCCATTAGAATTGCGAGTACCCTCAATCTTATTACTGCAAAAGAAAAAAATGATGAAACAAGATTAAAGCAATTGCTAGCACAAGGCGTTGGTAAAATTGCCATGATTAAAATACGGTACTGGAGTAACCTAATAAGTGCAGATGAGAATAAATTACTCAATGAAAAAAAGGCAGCTAACGCTACAGCCTATCAGCAATTAAAATACATATACTACCTCACTTTAAGTATCATTTTTATATCACTCATAATCTTAGGGTTAAGAATCATTGATGATTACAATCAACGTAAAAAGAATATAAAAGAATTAGAAGATTTTAATGATAGATTAGCAAAGGAAGTACAAGAAAAAACAGCTGAAATTCAAAGTGTTTTTGAACGAGTTAGTGATGCATTTGTAGCCCTAGATAACAATTGGTGCTACACTTATACTAACAGTAGAGCTAATGAAATTTTTGGGAAACCGCCTGGCTGTTTAATTGGAAAACACATTTGGACCGAGTTCCCCGAAGGTATTAATCAGCCCTTTTATTTGGCGTATTACAGAGCCATGAAAACACAGCAATATGAATATATAGAGGAGTATTACCCGCCCTACGACTTGTGGTTCGAAAATCATATTTACCCATCCCCAACCGGCCTATCTATTTATTTCAGAGATATCACAGCTAAGAAAAAAGCAGAACAAAGCATTAAAGCCACTAACGAGAGATTTGAACTCATCACTAAAGCAACCAATGATGTGGTTTGGGACTGGGATGTAAAAAATGATAAAATGTGGTGGAATGATAATTTCTATTCGTATTTCGGGTATGAAAAACATAACATTTCATCAGGGATTGATTCTTGGATTGACAATCTTTATCAGGAGGATAAAGAAAAAACAGTTTCAAGTCTTTACGAAGCAATTGAGAACAAACAAACATTATGGCAAGGAGAATATAGATTTATAAAAGCCGATGGAAGTATCATTCAATTATATGACAGAGGATTTTCGTTACTAGACAGTAATGGTGAAGTATATAGAATGGTGGGCTCTATGATTGACATAACAGATCAAAAAAATGCCCAAGCACAAATCACTAAAGAAAAAGAACTATCAGATTCTTTGATTAATAGCTTACCAGGAGTTTTTTATCTCTATGACGATACCGGAAAATTCATCCGATGGAATAAGAATTTTGAAATTATTTCTGAATATAGTGGTTCAGAAATAATCAATATGCATCCGCTTCAATTTTTTAAAGGCGCTGAGAAAAAAATATTAGAACAGCGTATTAAAAAAGTTTTCGAAGTAGGCTATGCAGATGTAGAGGCTTCGTTTGTAACAAAATCGGGAAAAGAAATACCATTTTACTTTAATGGCTGGCGAATACAATACGAAGATAAAACTTGCTTAATTGGTGTGGGTATTGATATCACTGAAAGAAAGAAAGCTCAAGATCATCTAATTAAATCTGAAGAAAAATATCGAATACTTTTTCAGAACAATCCGATGCCGATGTGGATGTATGACATAGAGAACCTAACCATTATAGATGTTAATGAAGCAGCTCAACTACATTACGGTTATACTAGAGCTGAGTTTGTTGGCATGTCAATTTTAAAACTTAGACCTGAAGAAGATGTGCCTTTATTATTAGAAACACAAAAAGAAGATAAAAAAGGAATAAAATTTAATGGTATCTGGCGTCATCTTAAAAAAGATGGTACGCTTATCAAAGTAAATATTACCTCTTATACCATTAATTATGAGGGCAGAAATTGTAGATTAATCCTTTCGCAAGATGTTACCGAAAAAGTTAAGGCCGAAGAAGACCTAAACAACTCTAACAAACAATTAAGAGAGTTATCAGCCTATTTATCTTCAGTAAGAGAAGAAGAAAGGAAACATATAGCCAGAGAAATACATGATGAATTAGGGCAACAGGTAACAGGAATAAAAATTGACATCAGTTTGCTTAGGAAAAAAATAATAGCCTTACAACCTGCATTAGAACAAGAATTTCTACAAGTAAGCAAACTATTAGATGATACCGTTAAAACCATTCGCCGGATTTCAAGTGAGCTACGTCCAAGCATGTTGGATGATATTGGCTTGATGGCCGCTCTACAATGGCAATGTGCTGAATTTCAACGCCGTTCTGGCATTACTTGTACATACACTAATACAATTACTGAAAATATTTCATTTGACCCTGATACAACTACCGTTGCATTTCGTATTTTGCAAGAGTCGATTACCAATATCTTACGACATGCACAAGCAACAGAAGTGTCTGTCATTGTAGCAGTCAATAGTGAAGATGATAGTTTCAACATGAAGATTATTGATAATGGTATTGGGTTTGATGTAACGACAACAAAAAACACATTCGGATTATTAGGTATGCAAGAAAGAGCCAAGATGATTAATGGTAAATTTAGCATTACTAGCAATTCAACAGCAGGAACGATTACTACATTATCGATTCCGCTACCAACTAATTAATACTATGAAAATATTAATTGCAGATGATCACAGTGTTGTACGTAGAGGGTTGTCTATGATTATAAAAGATGCATACCCTTTTGCAACTGTTACCGAGGTAGCAGATGGAACTGATTTATTGAAAGAAGTAGATAAAAATGATTGGAATATTATCATCAGCGATATTTCTATGCCAGGTCGTTCGGGTATTGAAATGATCAAAGAAATTAAAGACTTAGCGCCCAAAATACCCATACTCATTTTAAGCGTTCATGCTGCTGAACAATATGCCGTAAGAACAATAAAAGCAGGTGCATCGGGCTATTTAAATAAAGAAAGTGCACCGGAAGAATTGGTAAAAGCAATTGATCAAATACTAAGCGGCAGAAAATATATTACGGCCGAAGTGGCAGAGATGTTAGCTGACTCACTGAACACTAATTCCGAAAAGCCACATACGCAACTTTCTGATCGAGAGTTTGAAGTACTTAAACAAATTGCATCGGGAAAAACCGTATCAGAAATTGCAGAAGTACTTTTTCTTTCTCCCAATACCATTAGCACATACAGAAGCAGGATTCTTGAAAAAATGAATATGCACTCTAACGCTGAGCTTACGCACTACGCCATCTCCAACAAATTAGTATAGTCTTTTTTAATGTCTTTGTAGTTGTTTCAACTACAAAATGCAGTACTGTGCCCCTACAAGTATACAATAACCAGCACTATATCTTGCTGGCTCAACTAATTGTTGCTTTGCAATGAAATCTCAAACAATTGTAGCTCAAGAATTAAGCATGTTAATTGTAGACGATTCGCAAATAATAACCAAGCGTATTCAACAATTAATACGAAACATGCATTGGACTGGAAGTGTTGATGTAGTTCACAACTATGATGATGCGGTGAAGACATTTGAATCAAAACAATACGATCTTGTTTTGCTCGACATTAACCTACCGGAAAAAAGCGGAATTGATTTGTTAGAAATCATTAAGGCAAAAGATGCCCAAACCAAAGTTGTAATGCTTACCAATCATTACAATGATTACTACAAAACAATTTGTATGGATTTGGGCGCTGCCTATTTTTTAGACAAAAGTAACGAATTTGAAAAGTTGGAAACTATCATCACTGAACTCAGTAATTCGATAGAACCCGATGAAAATAAAACCTAACTCATGGAAACGGGCAAAAACCTCAATATTTATCTGATTGATGATAACGAAATCGACATTTTCATTTCTAAGAAGATGCTAGAAAAAAATCTACCAGATGCAACAGTTACAGATTTTTGCAATGGTTTAGAAGCATACAATCAGCTTACAACAACCGGCACCGAGTTACCTGATGTTATTTTACTCGATATTAAAATGCCGGTAATGGATGGCTTTTCTTTTTTACAATCCTGTAAAGACAATCCCAATACGCTGTTACATAATGTTGCTGTAATCATGTTATCCTCTTCTATCGATCCTGTAGATATCAGAAAATCAATGGAGTATGACATGGTTAAGAAATTTGCCAACAAACCGCTATTATGGTCGACCATTAGTAGCGCATTATTACAAATACTTGAAGATAAAAAATTAAAGATGGCCATTTAGCCCCCAAGGCCAGGTTACCCTTCCCCCGGGGTAACCTTTTTACTTTTAATGAACTATGTATCTTTGCAACTGTTACCTCTAGTACCAAAAGATACCAATGAAGCAGTTCAACGTTCCAAACATATATCGCAGTCCGCTGATTAGTGCCATCAAAAGCCAACGTAAACAGCAGGACAAAATGAAAAAAGACTTTTCTCCTACCTTACTTGATTTTGGTGCTCTACAAATTTACCTTGCCCGTCATTTTGGGTTTTGTTATGGCGTAGAAAATGCGATTGATATTGCATTTAGAACAATTGATGAAAATCCGGGCAAACGGATTTTTCTATTAAGCGAAATGATTCATAACCCTCAAGTGAATGCCGATTTGCAAGCTAGAGGTGTACAATTTTTACAAGATACTTACGGCAAACAAGTGATACCTTTTGAGGAAGTTACCGCAGATGATATCGTATTGATACCTGCATTTGGTACTACATTAGCCATTGAAAAAATGTTGAACGACAAAGGCATTCCAACAGAAAAGTACAATACTACTTGCCCATTTGTTGAGAAAGTTTGGAATCGTAGTCAACAAATTGCCGAAAAAGGCTATACTATTATTGTACACGGCAAACCAAAACATGAAGAAACAAGGGCAACATTCTCTCATGCATCGGCACATACCCCAACTATTGTGGTAAATGATTTGGAAGAAACGAAAACGCTAGCACAATTCATCACCGGCGAATTGCCTGCCCCTGATTTTGAAGCAGCTTTTAAAGGAAGATTTTCGGAAGGATTTGATGCCACTAAAGATTTTCAACGTATTGGTGTGGTAAATCAAACCACGCAGTTAGCATCCGATACACAAGAAATTGCCGACTACCTAAAAAACAGCATCAAAGAACATTTTCAATTAGATGACAGTAATATAGCAGAACGTTTTGCAGATACTAGAGATACACTTTGCTATGCTACTAACGATAATCAAACTGCTGTTACCGGCATGCTAAATACTGATGCAGATATTGCATTAGTGATTGGCGGTTACAACAGTAGCAACACTTCTCATTTAGTAGAACTTTGCGAAGCCAAACTACCTACTTACTTTATTGATTCTGCAGAAAGAATTATTGATCAACATACTATCATCGATTGCAATTGGAAATCTAAAGAACAACGAACAGTTACTGATTTTCTACCGCAACAAACACCGGCAAAAATTTTAATCACTAGCGGTGCTAGCTGTCCGGATGCATTAGTAGAACAAGTGATAAAAAAATTGATAGGGTTATATAATGTAGCCGATGAATACGCTACTGTAGAAGCACAATTTTTAACAGCAAATTATTGATTATAGAAGAATCTGGAACGATTGATTCTTAAATCTCTCAAAATACCTGATTTAGGATTTACTGTTATATTGAATGAACGATACAATCCAACAGGGGTAATATTGATTGACATTTGCCAGCAGTGCATTTCTCTACTTACAAACATAGTTAAGGTTTGAATTTGCGCTGTTTTAAAATCGTAGTACGATTGGGCACCTACTTTCCACTTGGGTGATAAACTAAAATCTCCGTTGATACTAACGTTAGAAAAAATTTCTGTTCTAAACCCACTATAATCTGCTTTAGGCAATCTGCTGAAATTAAGCGAATAGGATAATTGTAAAGACCAAGGAATATTAAAATCGGTATACTCCGCCGGATTTTGACGCACAAACTCTAACTGTCGCTGTTGTTCATCCGGTGTCATAAATTCATCTTGTGGTATTCTTTCATCATCTGTTTTGCCATCTTTACTTTTGCTTTGAAACTGTGTAGAGGCAGATATGCTTCCGTTTGTAATTCTACCTAAACTAAATTTATCTGCAGCCCATAATAATTTATCTCTTCTAAATCCTCTGCTATCTACTTCATAAGGATCTAAAATAGTAGATGCAGTAATATTTATTTTATCGAATAAAGTGCTACGCAGATAAAAACTAAAAGGCTGAAGTTTAAAACTATCGGCTACCATATTATAAGCACTGCTAAAACCAAAGCCATCAATCAATTTTATTTTTTTTGTTGCCGTTACAGCGGTGTCATTTTTGTCTTTTACTTTCATCTCTAACACATTATCAATACCAAAACCAACACCACCAAAAGTACCTTCGCCAAAACTTCCGCCTATACCGCCTTCAAACTGAGAAAAGCGAACAAAGTTTTTTCCTGTAGTATCTATTTGTACAGACTTGTAGAATCGCTTCATCAAATCGGGCTTATAGTTCAAACTTACGTTTGGTCTAATTTCATGTCGAATGGCTTTTAATCTACTGCTCTTCTTAAATCTATCGTACGTACCAAAAATTCGGGTATTAGCACCAAGGCTAAATGAAACCTGACGAGCAGTAAAAAAACCTCTCGAAACATTGGTGAGAATACTTTTAGAAGCTGTATCCCAATTTCTTTCTATTTTTTGACCATACCATTTTTCTTCATATGAAATACCAGGCGCTACTTGTATTGGACCAAATTGAGGTAACGATAAAGTGATAGGAATACTATGATTAGCACCCCATTGCATGGTATCTAAAACCCTGCGAATATTGAATGCTGAGTCATAAAAACTTAACTGATTTTGCAAGTTACCGCTATAGCCAATACCAATTTTTTCGTACCACTTGCCTTCGCCGATTTTATCTTTTGGTTCAAATGGATATAAGGTTACTACGTTGAAATTGACTGTTGGCAAATTCAAATTGACCAATCGGCTGGTATTGTTTTGGTTGTGATTGGCACTAACCGATAAATTGTATTTACCTCTCCAATCTTTGGTATAGTTGATAGAAGAACTTAACTGATTTTGAAAGTTAAGCACCGCATTATTAGGTGTAAATCGGTTAAACTGTGTACTTCCTGCATTTACACTGGCATTGAACGTACTACCCGGCCTAGCCTTTGCATCTCGGTTATGATTCCAGCCAATTTGAAAACTTGAGTTGCGGATAAATTCATCCGTACCCTTTCCAAAACGATCTAAAATTTTTGTCTTTTGAATGGCCAACGTAAAACCACCGGAATATTTATAGCGCTTTAAGTAGCGATTAGAAAGATTAACATTCCATCCGCCATAACTATAAATATTTGTTCTAACCGTAATGTCTAAATTATCACTCAATACTTTATAATAACCCAACCCTTCGAGGCCCAATCCAAAATCTTCATTACTCGCAAACTGCGGAGGCAGTAAGCCGGACTGCCTACCTCTGTTCAAAGGAAAAATGCCAAACGGAATTCCAATTGGTACCGGTACACCTTCAAACTCAGGATTGGCAGGCCCTGTAACGGCAATTTTATTATTAACCAATTTCATTTTACGGGTTCTGAATGCAAAATGTGGTGTATCTAGATTGCAAGTGGTGAATCTACCCGACGAAGCATAAAAAACATCTTTATCTACTTTCTTCAACTTTTGGGCATACACAAACATGTCGCCTTCTTGGTAGTAAGTGCTTTTGGTTAATCCTTTTTGGGTTTTGATATCGTAGAAAATCGTATCGCTGATACTTGTCATTCCACCTTGGTCTAATTTGGGTTTATCGTACGGACTATTGGTAGAATCTGTATTACCATAAGCCGTGATGCGGTTAGATTGCTGATCCATCTTAACTAACGCAGCCGTTAATTTTAAGTCGAGGTAAGATGTAGTTGCTTTTCCGTATAAAATAAATTGGCGGGTAGGAATAATCAATACACCACTATCTTCCGCTTCGTATGTCACCGGACCATCTAAAGAATCTTTAGACATTTTTACGTTAAAAGTGTCAATTTTTTGAACCGATTGGCTACTATCTTTTGTAATAATTGTATCATTGTAAATAGCCGATTTACCGGTATCGATGCGTTTACGAACTTGTTGCTTAATCGGAGTAGTAGTATCTGAATGGTCTGTTAATAAAGGGTAAAAATTAGTAGTGTAGCCGGCTTGAGTAGCTGTAATAAAATATAATTGCGTTAAACACAATAAAGCAATTCCTGCTACCAAACAATTTCTACTAACTTTATTGCGTTTATTCATACACAGTTCGAGCAAAATTAGGCTTTAACAATTAAAAAATTATGTGAAGATTACCCATTAACGAATGTAATTATGTTGAAGAATGTTCTTGCAATAATCCTCTATTCTATCGGAATCATAGCTTTATCATCTTACGATATAAGCCCTGCCTATAAAGCACAGCGACCAACAGTTCGTAAAGTGGTGATAGATGCAGGTCACGGTGGTTCGGATGGTGGTGCCGATGGACGGTACTCTAAAGAAAAAGATGTTTCCTTAGCAGTTGCCCTTAAGTTAGGTCAATTAATAGCACAAGAAATGCCCGAAGTAGAAGTGCTGTATACTCGTACAACCGATGTGTACCAATCGCCGCCAGCTAAAGCAAGAATTGCCAACGATTTTAAAGGTGACCTTTTTATCTCAATACATTGTAACAGTGCACCCGATAATGTTCACCGTGAGTTTACCGGTTATAGAACCGAAACTTATTACAAAGGCAAGGGAAAAAAGCGTAAAAAAATGACTCGTAGGGTGCCCACTTATCGCTATCACCGTACACCAAGTGTTGCCAAAGGAACCGAAACTTATATTTGGGGAGCTCATAAAAATGAATTGAAGGAAAAGGCGATGAGAGAAAATGAAGCCTTGTATTTAGATAGTAATACGGCTGACATGGTAAGAGATTTCGATCCTGATTCTCCTGAAAAAATGATTTTATACTCTTTAAAAACCAAACAATACTTCATGCGTAGTGCCAATTTGGCCCTAACAGTAGAAGATGAGTTTAAAAAAGTAGGTAGAATTAGTAGAGAAGTTAGACAACGCCAAGTGGGTATTTGGGTATTGCAAGCGGTGGCCATGCCAAGTATATTGGTAGAAACCGGTTTTATTTCTAACCCCGAAGAAGAAGATTATTTGAACAGTCAATCAGGACAAGAAGAAATTGCTACTTGCGTGGTAAATGCACTAAAGCGTTATAAATTTTCTTTAGAAACACAACAGCTAGACACCACAGGAATAACTGCCGGAAAGAAGAAATAAAGATTTTCATAAATAAGGAAAGGAAAAGGTTAAAAGGATGAATACCCTGCCCATAAAAGGCGGGGTATTTTTTTTGATGAAGGAGCCGCTCCTTACCCACGACCCGTCTCCAAAAGAGAGCGGAGAAAAGAGCTTTAATTTAGCGGCTGGTTAAATCATTAAAGCGGAAGGCTCAACTATTACGTGATAGCTCGAACCATGATTAGCATAAAAAATCCCGGTTCATTTTGTTGAACCGGGACACTATGATATGATTTGTAATACTTATTGTTTGATAAATGATTTCGATTGAACGGATTGTCCGGCAGCATCAATCAATTGTATTTGATATGCGCCATTTGATAATTGGTTGATGTTGATGTCTTGCTGATAAAAAGCATCATTCACCTGCATGGCTTGAGTCATCACCACTGCCCCATTCAAATTAATTACTCTAAGTTGATATTTCCCTTTAGCTACATTAGCTATTTGCAACTTAATAATGGCAGCAGCAGGATTAGGATAAATAGTTACAAATACATTTCCCTTTTTACCATAATTCAATTTAGCGATTGCAGAATATTGGAATTCACCGTCTTTATCAACCGATTTAATACGGTAAAAATTATCTCCGGTCAATAAAGACTTATCTGTTAATACATATTCATGTCCATTGCTTCCTTTCGCTTGTACAGACCCAATTGAATTGAAATTTCTGCCGTCACTGCTTTTTTCAACCATAAATACGTGGGTATTTACTTCGTTGGCTGTTTGCCAACTAATTAGGCCCGTATTGTTTTGCAAAATAGCGTTGATATTTACAAATTGTAATGGCAAAGCGCCATTTGGAAAAACCCTTGAAGCATATATTGTAGCATTTGCTGTACCACTTCTTGCATCGGACCAAGCAACAATTACATTTGCAGCACCACTTGCAATGGCTATTGGTGCCCGTTGATTACTGCCTGTTTTTGTGGCTACAGGTACGCCAAGGCTAGTCCATTGTTCAACACCTGCGCTATTATAACGTTGAGCTCTAACATCAATATCGGATGTACCGACTGAAGCATCATCCCAAACAATAATAGCTCCGCCACTTCCATCTTCAATCACATTTAAATTACCCGTTGCATTGGGTTGTGAGTTAGGTCCGTTACTTACCAAAACTCCATTTGCTGTCCATTGAACCACACCTGCACTATTAATGCGTTGTACATATAAGTCATTACTTGTTCCAGCATTACGAGTGTCTTGCCAAGCGATGATAGCACCGTTTGCACCATCGCTACACAACCATGGATTTCTAGAGTTTGATCCGGTAACATCGGCTACTAATGCACCGTTTGCAGTCCATTGTGGCGTACCTGTTGCATTTACTCTTTGAGCATAAATCCCTTGATCAGACAAAGTAGCTCTATTATCATCCCAAACTACAATGATGCCGCCGCTACCATCAGCAATCATTTGTACATTATTTTGATTAAAAGTAGCCCCAGCTGTAAGATTTACACCATTGGCTGTCCATGAACCGGTACCATCATTGTTTATTTTTTGCACATAAATATCTGCATTGGTTGTGGCTACTCTTGGGTCTACCCAAGTGGCAAAAGCATTACCTAAACCATCTGCTAATAATCTTAAGTTAGATTGCGTATTGTTTGCTGCTACTATTGTGTAATCAGTCATCCATTGTTTTGCGCCGGTACTGATAGCCAATTTATTGGCAAAATAGTCTTGCCCACTTATGGCGCTGTTACGGTCATCTCTCCAAGCAACCATTACTTCAGTTGCATTAACTCTTCTAATGACAGAGCCCAATTCTGAACCTAATGTGCCAATAACCGCTACCCCGTTTACGCCCCACAGTGCTACACCGGTGTTACTTATGCGTTGTGCATAAATATCGTTATTGGCATTTCGAGCATCCGTCCAAGAAAGAATACAGCCGCCTGCACCATCATCTGTAATAGAAATGGATGTTTGGCCTTGGGAAGCATCACATACCACCACCCCTGTTGCTGCTAGTGCAATAGAACCATCGCTTTTTAGTCTTTGCACATAAATGTCTGTACCGGTTGTACCTGAGTTGCGACTATCTTCCCAGGCGATCCACATACCGCCTGCACCATCTGTAGTACTTACTAAAATACTTTTAGCAGTGGTATTAGAAGCAGTACATACTTCGTTATTGATGGTTGGGTCATTATTCCAAACCCATTGTGCTTGAATACATTGACCGAAAAAAAATACTGTAATTAATAAGAGTAAGGCTCTTTTCATATTTCAACTATTTAAGTTTTGGCGACTAAACTAAATCAAAAAAAGCAGCCATTGGTAACAAATTTTGTGTTTAATTGCCTAATTTGTTGTTGTTTGCACCAATTAAAGAAGGAGTTTATGATTTTTTTTAAAAAGTTTTTGCTGTTTTTTCTACCCCTAATACTTTGTGTTTCACTCAGTTTTGGGCAAGGAAAAGAAGTTAAAGGTAGCGTTAGCGCAGCTGATGAGAACATAGCATTAGCAGGTGTTAGTGTTGTGTTAAAAGGTACAAACCGTGGAACGAGTACTAATAATGCCGGGGAGTTTAGTTTGCGACTGACTGATGCTGAGTTTAAAGACGCTGTTTTAGTTTTTACTTCAGCAGGATATTACAAACAAGAATTACGTTTAGCAGGAAGAATAGCAGTAAACATCGTATTGCAAAAAAACATCCAAGAATTAAAAGATGTGGTTGTTACAAATGCTTACACTAGACCCAAACGCAAAGAAGAAGTGGTGGGTAGTATAGTAACTGTGTCTTCACAAGAACTTCAAACCTCAAGACCCATAGAAAGTTTTGATAAAATGTTAGAAGGTTTGGCTGCAGGTGTGCAGGTTGAAACCAATACGGAATTAGGAACTCCGGTGAAAATTAATATTCGGGGCCAAAACTCATTAACCAATTTATTTACAGGTAATGACAGGGCTCCTATCACTACTTCATCTCAACCATTATTTATTGTAGATGGTGTACCGATTATTGAACAACGCCGTGGCGATGAGCCCATTCAACTATCTAATGAACAATTGTTGAATCCGTTGGCCGGATTAAATCCTGATGATATTGAAAGTATTTCAGTTTTGAAAGATGCCGCAGCCGCAGCTATTTATGGTGCAAATGGTAGTAATGGTGTAATCATCATCACAACAAAAAAAGGAAGAGCCGGAAAAACAAGGGTTAATCTGGGTTATAGCTATGGTTGGTCGCAACCCATCAATCAAATTAAATGGTTAGATGGAAAACAATATCAAGGCTTATTGAAAGAAATGTACACTAACGAAGGTCGTAGTCCCTTCGATGCCGAAATTTTAGCAGGTCCTAGCGATATCAATACTCCATGGTTTCAACTTACTAACCAATATGGTATTTTTAATAATATAGATTTTGACTTAAGTGGTGGCAATGAAAATACACAGTTTAGATTTTCAACCTCTTATCTCGACCAACAAGCCATTCAAAGAGGAAACGATTTTAAGAAGACATACTTAAGGTTAAGAGTAGATCATACCATTAATAAGAAAATGAGTATCGGTCTAACACTAGCACCTTCGTTCACAAAAAAGAATGGTTTAAATGTATATAGCAATGTACCTATCATACCTAATGTACCTGCTTATAATGCAGATGGAAGTTTTTACCAGTTGAGTAATTTGGTAGTACCCAACCCATTGGCAGTATTAGCACAAAATGTTGACAATGCCGAAGGTGGAACCATCAATGGTAACGTAAGATTAGAGTATAAACCATTTAACCAACTTAGACTGTCAAGTAGCTTTGGTATTGATGGTTTAGTGAACAAACAAAATGTTTTTCGCAGTGGAAAGAATGCTACTGGAAGTAACGTAAATGGTAGTGCACAAATTTATGATAGAACCAATTTCAGTTGGATTAGTTTTAGTCAGGCCGATTATACACCTACATTAAAAAATGGCCATAAACTTGATGTAACAGTGGGTTTTGAAGCCCAAAGTCAGAGTACCAAATTATTGCGTGGTAGCGGAACCGGTTTTAGTTACTATCGATTAAATGAATTGAGTAATGCCCAAAACCAATCTGCTGCGTCATCCATTCAAACCGGCAGTTCTTATTCTATTTACGGACAAAGTGCTTACAGCTACGAAGGCAAGTATTTTGCTAATGTAAGTGGCCGATATGATGCTGCATCTATCTTCGGCAGCGATGTAAACGGAACAGTAAATGCATCATCAGGTTTTGGATGGGTAATCTCTAAAGAAAACTTTTTAAGTAAAGCAGATTTTATTGATATGTTGCGATTAAGAGTAAGCTATGGTACTACCGGTAACTCTAGAATTGGCAGCTATGAAGCTAGAGGATTGTACAACTTTAGTAATAGTGGATACTATGGTAATGTTGGTGCATATCCGGCAACTGCTCCAAACCCTGATTTAAGTTGGGAAAAAAGTTACAAGACAAATATTGGTCTTGATTTTAATTTCAACAAGCGATTTAACTTAACCATTGATGTATATCAAAACATTGTTGACGATGCCATCTCTTTAGTTAGAGTACCGGTAGAAACAGGCTTTGCCGAAGTTTTAGCTAATGTGGCTAAAATGCGTAACCGTGGTTTAGATGCAAGTTTTAATGCTCAAATTTTAAGAGGAACATTTACTTGGAATAGTACTTTGAATGCAGGCTTCAATAAAAACATTGTGCTAGAAGTAAAAAACAATGCCGAACGATTTGTTAGTAATGATAATCCATCTGCACTAAAAGCAGGCAGTAGCACAACTGCATTATGGGGTTTTAGATATGCCGGTGTTGACCCCGCAACAGGCGTAGAATTGTTTTATGATAGAGAAGGAAAAATTTCAACTGCAGCCTTACTAGACCGTCGTATTGGTGTTAACGGCACTGCACTTGGCGATCGTTTACCAAAAGTACAAGGAGGATTTATCAATAACTTTAGTTACAAGGGTGCAACGCTTACTATCAACATTTTATATTCGATTGGTGGGTACCGCTTCGCAGATTATATTAATGAATTCAACGGTAGAAACTTAGACAATAGAAACCAAAGTGTAAACTTGTTAGACCGTTGGCAAAAGCCCGGAGATATTACCAATATTCCGCAGTTGCGTAGAGATCATCCCATTGTGTACAATTCAACTCGTTTCTTATACGAAGACACTTATTTAAAGTTGAGCAACGTATCGTTAGCATATGTTATTCCACAAAAATGGTTTGGTAAATTAAAAGGGGTTCGTTCTACCGTTTTTGTTAACGGAACAAATCTTGCTTATTGGTACAAAGAAAAATCTCCCAAAGACAGAAATGGTTTGAAGGAATACAAATTCAATTTCCCAGAGTCACAAACTTTTACTTGGGGTGTTAGATTGGGTTTCTAAATTTAAAAGTGTATTAAACATGAAAAAACTAAGTATATATTTTCTATTGCTCATCAGTCTAGTTTCTTGCAAAAAATTTCTAGAACAAGAAACCTTTAATAGAATAGGCATTGATGAATTATTTAAGGATTTTGAAGGTGCAAGAACCACTTTAATTTCTTGTTATGATAATTTAAAATCGTCGGAGTATTATTTGAAGGACTTCTCTATTTATTCCGATATGACAGGTGGCAACATCAAATATGCCCGAACCAATAACCAAGTATTGTTTGGTTCTTACAATTTTACCAACGATCGTTTGGCAACTGATATGAAGGATTTTTATTCCGTCGCCTACAATACCATTTATAGGGCTAACAATATTCTGCAATACATTGATAAAGCAGCAGATGCTACCACTTTTCAAAAAAATAGAATGTTGGCAGATGCTTATACTTTTAGAGCATTAGCTCATTTTGATTTGGTTAGAACCTTTGCTCAACCCTATAACTTTACGTCAGATGCTTCGCATCAAGGTATTGTGATTAGGACTACTAACACATTGTTAACTGATCCTGTCGCACCACCCGCAACAGTTAAGCAAGTGTACGATCAAATCATTAGCGATTTAGAAACAGCCATCACCTTATATGCCAACAGTATTCCCATCTACCAATCTGGCACCGATAAAATATTTTTCTCCGGCAATGCTGCAAAAGCTTTACTGGCAAGGGTTGCATTGTATAAAGAAGATTGGGCAAAAGCCATTAGTTTGAGTAATGATGTTTTAGGTGGCAATCAATATCCCCTCATTAGTAATGCTCAATACGTTAATTCTTGGAGTAAGCAAATCATTAGTTCTGAGTCAATTTTTGAATTAGGTTATGGTAACAGAACAGGTGGCTCGCTAGGCGATTATTACAACCCCGGAACTACCTTATACGGCCAATTAGCTGCCACTAACGATATCATGAATTTATTTACGGCCAATGATGTAAGAAACCAAAGTTCAATGTTTAAGCCTGCTGTAATAAGTGGCACCACGTATTATTTTTCTCGTAAATACCAAGGCACAAGCGATACCGCCAATAATATAAAAATCATCCGTGCTTCTGAATTGTATTTGATTAGAGCAGAAGCTGCCGCTGAATTGGATAATTTAACAAATGCCTTGACAGATCTTAACTTAATTCGCAAACGAGGAAACCCGGCAGCAACTAATTTTACATCTGCCATTAAACAAGAAGTATTAGATGAAATTTTTAATGAAAGAAGAAGAGAACTTTGTTACGAAAGCCATTTGTTTTACGATATAGCAAGAAAGAAAAAAAATTTGGTAAGAACAGATTGTAATTCTACCAATTGCAGTTTTACTTATCCTAACACAAAATTTGCATCACCATTACCTATTACACCTTAATATGATAGTTATGAAAAAACTTATACCTTTTTTTGCAATCATCACCCTAATCATTGCGGGTTGCAAAAAGAACTTTAACGCTGAGGCAACTTATGCCAAGCCAACCATCGCAGCAACATGGGCAAAGAATGAGCCCTTCTATGCACCAAAAGGAGAAGTGTACATCGATTCCATCAATGTATGGCGACCTTTCATTGGTTTTGCTTTTACCTCTGCCGCCGACCCCAACAAACTAGGTTTTGCCAATCCGTATAATATAGGTAAAGGCACCAATGCCCTTAACATAAGAAGTTTGTACAGTAACGAACGTATTTCAAGCGATTCCGGGTATTACAATATCACCATTCCTAAATGTTTTGAATTTATCCCAAAGTCTCCCGACTCAACACATATGGGCACCGTTAATGTATTGCCACAAAAAGTTAGGGTGTACAGAATAGGTGGTAGCTTTTTTGAGCTTGGTATTAGTGGTAGTGGAGGAAGCTACAATACATTAGCAGGCACATTTAATATTGATATAGTGTTTGATGAAACATCAATTGGTGGCCCGGCAGCTAGAGTAAGAAAATATCGTTTCAGACCTTAAAACAATTCACATGCGTAAGACTAATATAGTAACCGGTTTTTTAATATTAGCCGGTGCAGGACTTTGTCTCTCTTTTAATAGTGGCGAAGGCAAATACAATATCAAAAGATTGCGGAAATTGTATAGCAGTGGCGATTATTCAAAATGGCCAAAAGCTGTTGTACATGATAGCGTTGTTAATTTTAAAGACATTGGGATTTTAGATAGCGTTCCCTACCCTGCCGATAATCCAAAAAATAAAGCAGCAGAAGATTTGGGTAAGATGTTGTTTTTTGATCCAAGACTTTCCGTATCCGGACAAATTGCTTGTGCCTCCTGCCATGACCCTCAACTAGGTTGGGGTGATGGTAAGCGTTTGGCATTTGGCCATGATAGAAAATTAGGTGGCCGAAATGCCATGACCATTTTAAATACAGCTTATTACAAAACTTTGTTTTGGGATGGCAGGGCTAGTAGCTTAGAAGACCAAGCACAATTTCCGGTGAAGGATCATTTAGAAATGAACCAAGGTTTAGGAGCTATGCAAAATAAAGTAAAATCGTTTAACGGTTATAAGCCTTTGTTTAAAAAAGCATTTGGCGATGAAGACATAAATTTAGATAGGATTTTTAAAGCAATCGCTTCTTTCGAAAGAACAATTGTTAGTCCGCCAAGCAGATTTGATAACTTCATTAAAGGTAAATCAGAAGCCTTGAAAGATGAAGAAGTGTTGGGTTTACACTTATTTAGAACCAAGGCAGGCTGTGTGAACTGTCATAATGGTGGTTTATTTAGCGATAACCAGTTTCACAACGATGGACAAACTTTATTTGGCAGCGATAATGAAGACCTAGGCTTATACAATGTAACGGGTAAAAAAGAAGATGTGGGCAAATTTAAAACGCCATCATTACGAGAAACCATTAATACCGGACCATGGTTTCATCATGGTAATTTTCCAACCATCAAAGATGTAATTTTCTTCTACAATTTAGGCAACCCGGCTCCCATTCAAAAAAAATATCAGGGTACCGCAAGAGACAGTTTATTACCCAAAACTTCTCCCATTTTACATAAATTAAATTTAACAGATAAAGAAGTAAATGCATTGGCCGCTTTTTTACAATCCATTACCACAATACCTAGAAGATTAAACCCTCCGGTAGATTTTCCCAAATAATGGATTCTAATTAATTGTAGAAACGTTCGGTCAAAACCCGAACGTTTTTTGTTCTTGAGGTTTAAACACTCAATTTGTTGTACTTTCAAAGCATGAGAATTGATAACCTAAGCGAATTACCCGAATGGGATGACCATGAATTTGAAGATGAAGATGCCAAGGCCGAGTCATGGAAACCCAATCCTACCAAATTAGCTTGTAAAGCCATGTATCAACAATGGAATACAGTACTCATTTTATTAAGGGCTGCTTTTGATAGTTTAAAAACACCAGCTGACGATGCGATGTTTGGACCTGATTATTGGGATCATCACAAAGACATTATCATCAGTGATGCGTATGAAGTTGGTGCTAAAATTAAAAGTTCAGAAGCTGGGCTTTACATTATACGAATGGAAAATGCTGCTATCATCAGAAAAACAGCGCAATTCATTTATATCTCGATGCACAGCTTTGTTGAAGAAGGTATAATGGAAGATATGCATCGTCAAATCATAAGAGATGAGATTGATAAATTTAGAACGCTATTTAAAACATGGGTAGCCACTTTTGAAAAAGATGATGTTGAAGACGAATGGGGTTTATTCATCTAGCAATAACACACCATTCTTTTATTGAGCTAAAATGTTTACAGTTGCAGCTTTCAATCCATTTGATGTTGCCTTTAACTGAAAGGTGGATGGTTTATTACTACTTTGTACAATCACTTGGCATTTACCGTTGAATAAGCTGCGTTTATAGTTGCCATCTAAAAATTTATCTGCTTCATGACTGCTTGGGTCTCCATTACCAACGCCAATTATTTTAGCATCGCCAATCAACTCAAATGTAATCATCTGGTTAGCATCAGGCACCGCCCTACTCTTGCTATCATTAACCGTTACATTAATTACAGTAGCATCTTTACCATCGGCTGTAATGGTTGTTCTATCGGGAGTTAACACTATTTCAGTGGCTTCTCCGGTGGTTTCCACAGTTGTTTTAAACTTTCTGCCATGCTTGTAGGCAATGGCTTCTAAAGTTCCGGGTTGATAATTTACCTGCCATTTTAAATGACTGTTTCGGGGCATTTTTTTCTTGCCCAACGATTGTTGATTTAAAAACAATTCTACTTCATCGGCATTACTGTTTACCCAAACATCAACGACATCGCCAACTTTTCTTGCTTCGCCGTTTAATCCTCTTGGTGTATTCCAATGCGGAGAAATATGCAATACATCTTTAGTAGTCCACCAAGATTGATAGTAGTAATAAATATTTTTGGGGAATCCACACATATCTAAAATACCAAAATGCGAATTGATGTTTGGCCAAGCAAAAGGTGTTGGTTCGCCACGGTAATCAAAACCTGTCCAGATAAAACTACCTAACCAATATTTTTTGTCAGCCGCAAGCTTCCACCAATCTTCGGCGGTATTGGCCCACCATGGCGCTGAAATATCTTGATCGGGTACATAAGCCCTGATAGAATCTCTTACATAAATTCCTCTAGTGGTAACGGTGCTGCCCATTTCAGTTCCAATGATTGGTTGGGTTGGATACTGCTTGTGATACATTTCAATATCTTTAATTCGATAATTAAAACTTCGAATGGGTACAACTTCATTTGCACCATAATAGATTTTACCATTATCGGCTGCATACGTACACAATCTTGTTGGATCTAGCTCTAATTGCTTAGCCATCATAGTCTGTGCAATTCGTTTGCCAATACTATTGCTGTGAATTAGTCCTTCTTCATTGCCAATAGACCACATGAATACGGAAGGATGATTTCTATCTCTTTTAATCAATCGCTCTAATTGACTTAAATACTCAGCACCACTATTTAATAAACGGGTTTCATCCATTACTAAAATACCTAAACTATCACATGCATCTAACAATTCAGGTGTTGGTGCATTATGACTTGTTCTATACCCATTCACTCCCATTTCTTTCAAAAGTCTGATGCGATAATATTGCAAATAATCCGGCAAAGCCGAACCAACGCCTGCATGATCTTGATGACAGTTTACACCATTTATTTTAACTGATTTCCCATTCAATAATAACCCATCGGTTGTATTCATTACAATTGTTCTAATGCCAAAACGAGTAGTAACACTATCAATCACTTTTCCGTCTTGTCTAATAAGTGAAATGGCACGATATAAATAAGGATTTTCTAATGACCATAGTTTGGGATTTTGAAGGGTGATATTAAACTGTACTTGTTTTTCTTGATTAACTGCGAGTTTCATAGATTGTTCTGAAGAAGAAGCAATTCTTTCTCCATTGCGGTGGGTGATAATGGTTTGCACCGTTGCACCAACCGGATTTAGGCTTTTGTTGGTAACGGCCAAACTTACATCAACAAGTGCTTTGTTATTATTAACTTTTGAATGTATGAAAATGCTATTTTCTACCACATGTGTATTATTGTATTGATGCAACCAAACATGCCTATAAATACCAGCTCCTTCATAAAACCAACCTTCGTACTGCGTGGCATCAACCCGTACTACAAGCACATTGGTTTTTTGATAATTGACAAAATCTGTAATATCAAATGAAGCACCTAAATAGCCACTCAAATTATTGCCTAAATAAATCCCATTGATCCAATAACTACTATTGCGAAAAACCCCATCAAATTGCAATACAAAACGTTGACCCGAATCTTTTGCATTTACATCAAATTTTTTTCTATACCAACCAATACTGTTTTGAGGAAACAATCCACCAACGGGCTTGTAGCCATGTGCCATTACATCAAAGTTGGAAGAATTTTCAAATGGCAATTCTACCGCCCAATCATGCGGTAAATCTAGCTGTCGCCAACTACTATCATTAAACAAAGGAGCAATAGCCGTATTATCACCTTTACCTGTTTTAGAAAAAATATTGCCAATACTATAATTAAAATCTTTAACAGCATCAGCTGCATGACCAAGCTGAAATTTCCATCCGTTATCAAAATTCAATGTTTGTCTTGATTGAGCAAATGCCCCCACATACAAACAGCTTATCATACAAAACTGTAACAGCAAATTTTTCATAACTAAGTGTTTAACATATATTACTTCAACCAACCTGATTCTATTTCAATACTACATTGTTTACTTCCTGTTAAGGTTCCATCTACAATGATTTGTAATTTTTCTAATAACAATGGATTGATTATTGTAGCATTTGCCTGCTTAAACCATAAAGGCAAGAAACCGGGATAGGGTCTTGGCAATAGCAACATAGCCGTAGGTTGCATTTCGGTAAATGGGATTTCGATGTCGGCAAATTCACTACCTAACGTAACATTTTTTGAAAAAGTAGCAGCATCAGTTTGCGTTAACCCAACATTAATAATGGCTGCTGCCTGATTAATAACTCTTGCCCTAATTACTAGTTTAGTACACTTAGCAACATCTCCTAGTCTTCCACTCCATTTATCGCCAAAAAAATGTTGAAAGCCTACCAACAAATCTTCATCAACTGATTTACCGTTTAACTGAAGTACCAATTGATTGGGCTTATCAACCGTTACATATTGGGCATTATAATTTCTCCAATTCGGCAAATACAAATTGGTATTGATTCGATGTGTATTGGCATTGAAAATTTCTATTCGTGCATTAGCAGTGGCAACATTAGTTTGATAAAAAGCAGTATGGTAATTATCCCATGTAAATGGATTATGTTCTAACGCATCAGGATATTGAACATAGCTGCCATTAGCTTTCTTCAATACAATTTTATACTGTAGTTGACCGGGTGTTATCAAATCTACAGGGACACTTACTTTGAAATCGGTTAGAGATACTCTTTCAGCCGTCAATGTTCTTAACTGCCAATTTAATTTTCCGATTTGTACAAAAACAGAATCTTTCTTTATGGCAGATGAAAATTGCATGTTTATTTCAAATGATTTTCCTGCAGTTACTTCTGCTAAAGGCTGATGTAATAATTTATTGTTTTCAGGCTTTAAAACTGGCATTACAAATTCATTCAATTTGAGATTATTAAATGAAAGTGTTTCATCCACTACTGCCATTTGATTAACATTCATCAATATATAAGTCCCGGCTGAAAGTAAAACTTTACCATTCACTACAGTGGTAGTGAATGTATTTCCGCTATTTATTCCTTTTACTGTAAATGCATTACCTAAATCTGGTAAAGTCAATTGCATTAATCTATCTCTATTCAATATTTGAATTACTTCTCTTTTAGGTGACGAACGGCCAAATGGATCTTCAACAACAATTGCATCAGGCATAACTTCTAACCGCCAAATACCATTTGATAACTTGTCTAAAAAATAGGCTCCTGTTCCATCATACTTCACTACAGGTGAATGACCAACTCCTGCAATATGTTTTAAAGCTGAAATACTTATTGGTGTAGAAGTAGTGGTATTAGAATAATAAAATGCTTCATCTGAATTCATTTCACTCAATTGCTGATGGTAGCTAATACGGAAAGATTCAAATGCAGTATCTGCGGGATACGCACCGTAAGATTTCAACCTAGGAACTGCATGAAATACTTTTGCCGCAATCAACAAACTAATAGCTTTTGAAGGTGTATAGGCAAGATTTACAAAATGTGTTTGATACTCTGTGTTACCGTAAGCTGTTGCCAAAGGATCGTAAGCAAATTGGGTTGCCCATTGAAAACCTGCTGTTCTAAAACTCCTTGCCATAGCGGGATACATGATAGGTTGAAACACATCACCTGCATCAAATTCATATACCATTCTAGCCTTACCGGCGTATTGGGGAATAGTATCTCCAAAAGGAATTTTATAATTATCTACATGTGGTAAATAATTGCCCTGTAAAGTATGATTAGCTACTAATCCTGTAGGATACCATTGAAAACTTACGCCATCAATAGCTGCTTTTGCAACTGCGTCGGCGTAGGCAGGTGATTCGCTGATATTATAAAAAACCGGCTTGGTCCACCCCGTACTTTTTACAGCCTTTGTCATTCGGTTGACATAATCTGTGACTTTATTTTTTGCACCGCTATGATGTGGCTCATTATTGATTTCCATGGCAACTACCGCTTCGTCATCATGATAGGTGAGTTTGGTGTATGGATTTACATGTTTAAAAAACTGTTTCAAATAATTTTCTTGCGCAGCAATTGCCGTGTCATTTACCAAGGCTTTTTGCTTAGGATAAATAGTTGAAAAACCTTTGGTTTTTTCATCTCGTTCCGGATAACCATTTCCCCAAAAAGCAATGGGTGTAATGAGAATTTTGATGTTTCTTTCTTTAAGTTTATAAATGAGATAATCGAACAAACGTAGGTGTTCATTGGCTAATAAATTACCGGCAGAGTCTGTTATTTCAGTATCCCAAACATGCACCCTGAATGCATTTAAACCCAATCTTGCCATGTGGTACACATCAGCATCAATTGCTTTTTCTACATCAATACCTAAGGCTTTATGAGAACGATATCCGTAAGCAAATGGAACGGTATAATTCACACCAAAAAAACTTGCTTCCGAATTGGTATTTTTCCAACGCATCACTCCTTGCTTATCAACATATAATTTATCTGCCTTTTTACTATTTGATGTTTGAGCTAAGAGTATTGTAGTTGTCAGCATCAGTATAAAACTGAGGTTCATCAACTTTATTGAAGTTGTGTTCATGTGCAATCTATTAATTGATGACTACTAAAAATTATACTTTGCTGTCATATAATCAATAGCAGGTAGCGAATTTCCGGTAAAATCAAATAAAGTAGTATTCTCCCAACTAGAGCCTGTTCCCCATTTGTCTCTTAAACCCGAAGTAATCCAAGCAGGCTCCCAATACATGATGCCGCTTCCACCTCCTGCTATAATAGCTTGGGTAAAATCTTTTAAATATTTTAATTGACCTTCTTTGCTGATATCATAGCCCGGAACAGCGGTGCTGCCCGAAATGATATTGTTATAACTATCTGCACCGGCACTTGTCCACGGATAAGCAGTTTCAACAATCATTATTTTTTTGCCATATTTAGTTCTCAAATTACTGATTCGAGCAGTAATATCACTCATGGTATTAACGGTAGCCCAAATGTAATAATGAGATATACCGAGGATATCGAAATCTGTAACACCACCAAGATTAATGACGCCGTTGGCAAAATAATCAGCATCCGAAATTTTTGCAACATGTAAAATGATTTGTGGCTTGATGGTTGAACTAAGTGAAAAATCTCGAACTGCTTTAATACCACTTTTTAATAACTCGGCAAAAGGTGTCCAATTGTTACTCACCACTTTGCCGGTATTAAACAACATACCTTGATTGGTCTCATTACCAACCTGCACCATTTCTGGTGTAAGATTTTTGCTTTTGAGGTAATTTAAAACTCGAAATGTGTAATTGTAAACAGAATCTTTTAAATCGTTTAAGCTTAAACTGGCACTCCAAGCAGCAGGCATTTTTTGATTGCCGGGGTCGGCCCATTCATCGGAATAGTGAAAATCAAGATTCACAATCATGCCGGCATTTTTAGCCCTTTGAATGGTCTTTTCAACATCGGCTAAATCGCTATAAAATTTTCCGGCATTTAGTGGCCCGGTCCACGATGGGTTATGCCATAATCTTACTCTAATAGTATTAGCACCATGCAGTTTGAAAATAGTAAATGGGTCTTTTACAGCACCGGAATCCTTGAATACGCCACCATAATCTTGCACCTGGTTAACGTAAGATAAATCTGCTCCCATCACAAATTGTGAAGGTGTGTAAAACACCCTTTCAGGTAGTGTGGGTGTAGGCGTACCATCTCCACCACTTGTTGTATTTGATTTTTTACAAGACGCAAAAAGAATCAAGACCAAAAGGCTTACTGCAGAAAACTTCATCATGGCAAAGCTATGTTTGGGTGAGCAAATTTTATTCGTAGCGTAATGCTACAATCGGATTGAGTCTTGCAGCTTTTTGTGCCGGCCATACGCCTGCTGCTAACCCTACGACTGTGCAAATTACAATACCTAAAACTACCCAAAACCAAGGAATAACAAAGCCTGTGTTTAAGAAAGAGGAGAAAATATTACCCACCAAGACACCAAGTACAATTCCGAACACGGCACCCAATAAACTGATGATAACAGACTCAAACAAAAACTGACTTCTAATATCTTTTTTCTTTCCACCAATTGCTTTGATTAATCCTACTTCCCTTGTTCTTTCATTTACCGATACCAGCATAATGTTCATCAACCCGATAGCAGCACCAATCAAAGTAATCAATCCGATTGCACCTGCGGAACCGGTTATACTACCCAATAAACTAATAAACGTTTCTGCAGCAAAGTCACTTTTAGTTAAAAAGAAATTTTCTGCATCCATTGGTGTCAGTTTTCTGATATTTCTAAACCTACTTGTTGCTTCGTCAATGGCTGCTTCCATCATTTTGATATCGCCAACCATTACATTAATTATATAAGAAGAACTTGTGCCCGGTAATCGCCGCACATTGTTATAAGAAGTTATAATGACTTTATCCAATTGCAGAAATGCACTAGAACCTTTGGGTTCAAGTAATGCAATAATGCGATATGGCATACCCGAAACCCGAATGACTTTATCTACACACTTCTCCGGATTTTTTGCACCGAACAATTTTACTGCAACATCGTACCCTAACAAACAAACGTTTCTCCCACTTTCAACATCTAATCTACTTAATGCCCTACCCGATTTTATCGTATAGCCAGATACAATCAAGTAGTTCTCATCGCCACCAATCATACTGAGGTTGGGATTTGTTTCTTTATTCTCAAACTTGGCTTTAATACTTCTTGGTCCGTTTAGTTGAATTCCGGTGGTAGATGGAAATGTATAATTGTCTTTAAATTGTTTTGCTTGTTCGTAAGTAATTACTTTATCGAGATTAGAATTCTTTACTTTTTTTCCTTGTTGATTACTACTTGGTCCACCAAAACGTACCTGTCGATTACGAAATGTAACACTAAAAGCATTGGCACCCAACACTGAGAAACTCTCTCTCAAACTTTGATTCATGGCCTCTATGGCCGTAATAATACCAATCAGCGCCATAATACCAAAAGCAATAATGGCTACAGTAATGCCTGTTCTTATCTTGTTGCTTTTTACCGTTCGGTAAGCTAAAGAAAAAGTGTCTTTTAATGTCATATCCAACAATTCGGCAATAAAGATAAGATAAGCCTCTGAGGCTGAGAAGAAGGATTTATAAGCGGTAGCAATCTTGCTATAAAAGCAAAAGCTTCCCTTTTTAGAAAAGCTTTTACCAATGAAATGAGTTTATTTTCAGACTCTATTGCTGTGCTAACGATATTCTGATCTGTAACCCAGCTCTAGTATTAGTGATAGGTGCTGATGTTGAGATATAAGGTATTACTCGACGTTGGTCGAAGAATAACTTGATATTAATTCGATTATTAATCACATAATCTATAGATGGATTGATAGAAATTACTTTTTGACCACCGGTACTATAAGCGTTTTGTTGATCAAGTCTACTATTACTGTTAGCATCATCTCTCATGCTTAAATCTAGTCTGAAGTTAATGTCATTTTCTAGCTTCTTATTTTTAGCAAACGGCAATTTAAATCCTGGATTAAATCCTCTCTTCCTCCAACCGGCGCCAATTGTCCATTCTGTGCTTCTTACTTCGCTTAATTGGTAATCTACCAAACTCAAACTTAGTTGTCTGCTCTTTTTGTATTCGAACTTCACATTGAGTTGGTCTGTTGTGGTGATATCAAACCCAATCAACGGTGCAAATTGCTCTTGGATACTTAAGTTAGGTACTAAGAAATATGGAATAAAATTACCCGAAACAGTATCTACAAAACCCGGTGCATTAAAGGCAAATGGATCTTGATACAATAATGCACTATTATAACTATTCATGCTCAAACTTCCGGTGTAAGCATGTGTAATGCTGATGGTACTAAATGTTTTGGCGATAGATTGATTGCGAGTTAATCCTGTATAAGTCAATCGCCAATTAGGTAAAGGCTTAATACTCTTGAATGGATTTGCCTTAACATCAGGATTTGATTGTTGAATTAAGCCAACCGTTTGCGGATTTTTACCGGTATACGCTGCAATGAAGGATGGAATCAAAACATCTTGTGCATAGCGACCATACCCTTTGTAGAAACCATCAGCATTTTGACCTAAGCCAGCTTGGTATGGATTACTCTTTGCCAAACGTTCACTTAGTATGATACGATTGTTTTCAAACTCTTTGAAAGTGGCAGATACTTGTGTAGGATCTGCTTTACCAAACAAAGTTTTGAAGGCTATATAACTAACGTTGAATCCACCCGAAGCTAATGGACTTAAGTGATTGAACTTACCGGTTACTCCTGTGTCTTTAAACAACTCGGTATACTCTTTACTGAAGCTTTTATCGAGGTTCAAATCAATGGTTAATTCTTTTATCGGTTCTAATTGAGCGGTGATGCTTAATCGTTGATCAAAATTTTGTCTGAACATGAAGTTAAAAGTAGAATCTCTGGTAATCAAACCTTGCGCTGCTTTCTTATTCAGCCATGAGGTGTCTGGTTGTTTACCAAATACATAATCCATACCTGGTGCCATGCTGTTCCAATTCTGACCTAAAATTCTAGTGCTATCAATATAACCCGGCAGTCTACTGCGATAGTTTTCACTGTAGTTAATCGAAACTCTTTTTACAGAAGTCAACAATCTACCACCTGCTCTTGCAACACCGCTCATTTGAACTGGTTGATTGGCTTTTGCTAAACGCTTGGCTTTACGTTCAGCCCGCTTTTGCTGACGCCATTTTTTAAGCGCTGCTTTGCGTTTTTTACCGGTAAGGCCTTTGGTAACTTCTGCTTTGGTTTTAATGTCAGATTTTGGTTGCTCAGACATTTCAGGCATACGACTACCACTTAACTTAGGTGCACCTTTTGAATTTTTTGATTTTTTATCTTTCTTATCATCCTCTTTGGCGTCGTCTTTCGGTGCTTTAGGTGCCGGAGCTTCGTCTAGTGCTCTTAACCATCTTGATTTCTGATATAATCGAGTGAAATCAAATTCTCCATTCAAATTATTCTCCTGACTATTTTCAATGGTATTACCTAAGTCTATTGCCAATCGGCTTGCACCAATCCAATTATAAGTAGTCGTATAACTATATCTTGCTGTAATCCAATCTGTCAATGGAAACTTAGCAGTAGGCAGGTTATAACTCAAAATTGCTTTTTGATTATACAACGTATTTCTGCCACCATTCCAGAAATTTTTGTTGATAGTATCTCTTTTTGCTTTGGTATTAATCATACCATAAGGTTCATCAACCCTAGCATTGTTAGTAGCACTAAAATCAAGATTTAGCGATCGGCTTAAATCCCAACGCAAATTGTAGTATCGATCAAACGTAAAGTACTTATCGTAAGTAGTATCTACTCTTTCTACTTTATTATCAAATGAGTTAACAATACGAGGAATGTACTGGCCAAACTGTCTATTTACATCAGCCCTAAAACTTAATAATGACGGCGATGGATTTAAGTTGAAATCTTTAATCAATGAAAACCAAGGCGATCTTGACTTGATCAATTTTTTGGCCGGTTCCCAATACTTCGGCTGTGCATTAAAATTATAGCCTAAGCCACCACGATGTTTCGTTACATCATTTTGAATGACCAAAGGACCATTATTCGAAGTTTTGATATAAGAATAACTGAAATCAAAATTACTCAGCTTCCACAACTTAGGTTTACCGCTGCCATTGCCCACTCTAACATTCGTAAAGTTTACCGTTTTGACAGTGGTTTTATCAATCGCTACTTGTTTAATCGAATCTTTTTGAGCTTTAACAGTAGCAGAACTTAATTTATCTTTTAACTTAATATCCAAATCATAAGGATCGTACTCCGGAGTTTTGACAGTTTGGTTGATGCTAGCATATACCGGTATAGTGATGCCTGCTTTTTTAGGTAATAATTTACCGGCATCAATGGTAGCAGCAGCATCAAACTGCATAAAATTTTCTCTAGCTCTTTCGTTTACTCTTTGCTCTAAAGTACCAAAGCCTTTGCTGTAAGTATTTACGCTGACAGATATATTACCCAAATCTGCCAACTGAATATCCATTCTGCCAATTGCAGCATAACCGCCTTCTTCATCTAATCTGGAAAAACGTAATTCATTAATCCACACTTCAGCATCAATAGGCAATCCATCCGGTTCATAAGGATTTTCTACGCCTACTAACATACTTCTTACTTCGCCCAAGTTAGGATTACCGTAAACGGAAATCGTTTTGTTATCAATTTGTTCCCGATAAATGCCTAAAGGCATGGGATTCATTTTATTGCGTCGGGTTTTGATTTGAATTAAATCTTGCAAATCAAAGTCCAAATTATTTTCTGGCGGCCAAACTTTCTCTTCCTCTCCTTTGGCATATTGTTTTGGCGGTGTTACCTTAAGTGGCACTTTTACTTCGTAATAATTATTCAGAAAATCTTGTCCAATTCTAATAACCGCATTCAAGTCGCCATCTGCTACTACTCGCTGACCAATGATGCTTTCAGCATGCACAAACATGGAGAGTTTGCCATATTGCCGCATATCTAAATTGAAAGTTTTAAATACGCCTCTAGCATCGCCGTTAGCTAGGTCTCTAACTTGCAAACTCATAGCTTGCTCGTTCTGTAAAATATTAATATTGTTATTGCTTAACTGCTGAACCCTTTCAATGCCCTGAGGAATCAAATAGTTAACCGGCTGACGTTTACTATTCTCTTCAATATTCACTGCCAATACATTAAAAATTGTACTGGTATTAACTAATGGTGTATAAGAACCTGTGGTATCTAACTCAAATTGAAAACGACGCCATTGGTTACGAACTAAATCTAACCGTGCAAAACGCATCACCACAGAATCTTCAAAATCGCTCAAATACATTCGCATAAAACGAATGGATTTAAAGTCGGGGATATTACCTACTTTTTGTACATAATCTCTGATAGGAACACGGAACAGATACCAAGTCTCAGGACCTGTAGTGCCATCCGCATAACGAACAGTTAGGTTTTGTCTATCGGTTAAATACTTGGTTGTACCAACCGACATATTGGGTTTTAAATCCAATGCATATTCATAATATTCTTCCGTTTCATTCAGTGTATTATCTCGGTTTAAGTCTTCATTATCGGGGTATAAGGTTGCAGCCGGACTAAACTGTGAACTTGTTGTAGAAACCGGTGAATTACCTTGCGGATTATTGAAGTTTTTATAGCGACCTAAAATATCTGTTCTGCTAGCATCGTATACTTCATCTCTGTACCAACGATAGTTATCATTGCTTGGGTCAATTGCAGCTCTTTGCGCTATGGGTGAATTGGCCCCGAAGTTATTACGTAAATCGGTGATATATTTATTCCGTTTTCTAAATTCTTCATCATCTGTTAAACCATCGAATCCAACATCTTGGTAAGGCCTATCTGCCGGATCGTTACTGAAAGCCTGTGTAATTTGAATAGGATTCACCGGCGTTTTACCCCATTTGGTACTACTATCAACAGCAGCAGGAACATTTGGTGTATTCAATCCATTTTCATAAAAACGACGACCATCTTTCAGCACATCTTCACTTATGTTTCCTAGGTTAATATAGAGTTTACCACCTGTGCTTGTAGGCTTTTTGATGAATGGATCTTGCACCCACATTTCAATAAATTCTACGTTACCGGTTTCAAAATCGGTTTGGTCAATATTACGCATGATACCTGCCCAACGTTGTCTTGGATTGGTGAGTTTACCATTGGCATCAATTTGTCCGGGGCGATATTCAAAATTATACGGCCCCAATTCTGTTGGATAGTAAGCCAAATCAAAAGTCACCAATTGATTTTGTCCTAAATCGGTGGTACGTTGAGGAAACAATTCGGCATTGGTTACCGCCCTTGTTCTTGGATCACTTAATGCGGCAACATCTCTACGCAATGGATTGCTGGCACTATTCTTATCTTGTAAAATAGGTTCAATATTATACCAAGCTAATTTTGCTCTGTTGTAATTGTAAGCTACACTATCATTTAAAGTTGATTCTGGGAAACGACTTGGCGTTGAAGCCATAGTCCACGACACAAAAGGGAAACGTAAATCGATGCTATTACGAGTTCCTTCAAAATCATCGATATAAATTAAGCCATCACTACCATCTCCAATTTGTTTAGGGTGACCTGGTTTCAAATAAGCCGCTTCTCCATATGCATTGATATTTGACATGGCCGTGGTAGAATAGAACGGCAGCTTATCTAACATTTTGGTAAGCTTGGGTAAGTCTGACCGATAGTTAAAATCTAAACCATACATGGTATTACGAATGGGATCTTCGCCATAATTCATTTTGGTAAAGAATGGTCTTTCACCCAAACGAGCCATTGTACCACCTAAGGTTAATTTTTTATTAGCTAAATAATCAACCCTTAAACCCAAGAAATTTCGTTGCTGAATACCAAAGCCTGCATTGTTTTCAAACTGCACATTCACCGGTAATCCGGCATTCAAAATGGCTTGATTAAGAATTTTTACGGTACCTAAATTATAATCAATAATATAATCTGCACCTTCTCGCAATATTTGACCACCCGCTGTAACACTTACTGAACCCGGCGGAACATTAAATGCACCTAAATAAATTTCTGATGAAGAACTTCCCTTCACCTGCCCTTGCATCACAAATCGATTAAGGTTCGCATACGTTTGTGCAATGGCTTTAATAGAATCGTAAAGTTGATAATATACATATTTCTTTTTTAAGGCTTGTGATAAACCCGGAAAAGCCAATGTATCTAAATCTCTACCAAAAGGTTCTAACACCGGAAAAATGATTTTTCCTTGCTGTGCTAAAATGGTATACCCTTCTACATAATCAAACACACCATCGGGTTGAGGATCATTTTGATTATTGAGTCGGTCAAGATTTAATATTCTTAATAAGGATAATCCTTCCACCGAAGCTGCGGTTTCAGGCAAAAATCTTTTTAATCCACCGCTTGGTTCTTCGTACAATACATTCAATTTAAAATCTTGGCGTTGAATGCCCGGCACATCTAAAGAATACACATTCTTCATCATCAAATCCCAAATAGGCAGATTGGGTCTTTGAGAAGTAGCTTTCAACAATTTCAAAAACTGTACTTTTTGTACGCCTTGGCTATTACTGTCTAAACCAATGTCTTGGCTAAATTCACCAACTTGAAATACTTTACCATTCACCGTATATTGGTAAGCAATACCCAACACTTCATCAGGCTGCAATGGCTGATTCAACGATACAAATCCGATTTGCTGATTGAAATAATATTCGTTGGTGGTTAATTTACGGGCAAAAGTTTTCTCATAGTCTTCTACCGGTTTTAAACCATGTGCCAACAAACGACTTGTGATTTGAGATGGATTTCTATTGTTGGGATCTGATACTAAAAAACTATACAAATTATTGGCACCATTTTGCGGAAAATCGCTATTGGTTAATGGTACGTTCACCGGATTGTAAGTGTTCCTTTCCCCTAAATCCATCAAGCCCACTACATCTCGGGCATCGGTTGTTGCCCCTGTACGGTTGGTTACCCAAACTTCTACCCTTAAAATTTGTACCTGACTGTTTACAACAGGCAGGTTTTTCATGGATTTGTTGAAGTTGTTTTTGAAGTATTGTCCTAATAAAAAGTGACGGTTTTCTTCGTAATCATCTAACTTTTTTTCAAAACGAGTAGTTGCGGCACCACCTTGCAGCGGCATACTTTGGCGTTGAGCTCTTTGATTGGCTAAAACACCTGTTACAAACAATTTACCAAATTGTAATTGCGATTTTATACCAAATAAACTTTGTGCACTTGGTATCAAAGTTCCTTTGGAAGTGAATGAAACGTTTCCGGCTTCTAAAGATTTGATAATTTCATCATCCATGCCTTTGTAATCCAACTTTAGCTGATTATCAAAATCAAAATTGGCAAGTGTGTTATAGTTGATGGGAAGTTTTAGTTTGTCGCCAATATTACCCATCACATTCACATTGGCATTCATGTCAAAATCGAAACCACCATTTCTTCTTGCTCTTTCCGGTAGCGTTGGATTTTTTACATTCTGCCCTTGATAACCTGCCATGATATCTACGCTACCCTGTGGCTTGATATCTACTTTCAACCCATTAGGACCAATACCAAAAATTCGATCAAACAATTTATCGAATACTTGTAGTTTGGGCTTTACTGCCTTGCGATTTAATGCACTTAAAGTTTGTGACCGTTGACGGAAATAATCAATTTCTGATTGGCGACCTTGGAGTCGCATCATTTCATCAAAACTCAGTGAAGTAGGCACTCGGTAATAAGAATTACCAATTCTTTCTACGATGTAAAATTCTTTTGTTTTTGGATCGTATCGAATATCTCTTTTGATGAGCGATGTATCTCTAATATCAAAAGGATTATTGCTGCGCTGCGAAAATGGATCGGCATGTCGGTCCTTGATGGGATAACGAAGCGAATCATTACGGGTACTATCCGCCTTTTGTTGTGCTGATAATTGGGCAACGCAAAGCCATGCTACCGTAGTAAGGGTAAAAAAACGAAAGAGTTTGAGCATCCGGGTCAAAACTGAATAAGCTGATTAAGTACAATTCTTACTATACGCTGTTGCTTTTAAAGGTTTTTCAATGCCAGTTTAATCAATGGTTCTAAAGTTACGTCACCCGAAATAGCAGGAAGCGATTTCTTTACCGCATTTTCTGCATTTGCTTTAGCAATACCCAATGCCATTAGTGCTTGTACAGCGTCGTACTCAATTGTTGATCCGGTGGTTGATGAGGCAAAGCCCATGTCGGTGGTTTGTTTGCTCAATTTATCCTTTAACTCAACAATTAATCTTTCGGCTGTCTTTTTCCCTATTCCTTTGATGCTTTCTAGCTGTTTTACGTTGCCTTGTACAATAGCTTTGGCAATTTCTGCCGGCCTCATACCAGACAACATTATTCTTGCTGTTGCTGCACCTACCCCACTTACGCTAATAAGTTGTAAGAAAGTTGTTTTTTCTAACACATCTGCAAAACCATATAATGTTTGAGCATTTTCGGTGATGTGTAAATACGTAAACAATTGACCCTCATCTGCATTACTAATTACAGAAAAAGTGTTTAGGCTGATATGACATTCATAACCAACGCCATTTACATCTACCACCACCAAGGCCGGTTGTTTTTGTACAAACTTTCCTCTAACAAAAGCTATCATAATTACAAGGTTACCAAAAATAGGGGTTTAACCGATATTTTTTATATGTAATTACGAAATGAATCTGTTAAATGGTTTAACAAGATGGGATGAAGGCCATTTCAATAATTTACGATGGCTTAAATTATGCCATGTAGGCTTCCGCCTTTGGCGAAAAGTCGGTCAATTTTTTGCTCAATGGCTGGTACTTTTTCTACCGGGGGTGCATGGTGTGGTTTAATTCGGGCATCGATGATTAATGGTCCACGGCAACCCCAGTGCTTATTTTCGGTAAACTCGGCTATGCCATGAATGTCATGTGATGGATTTGACCTTGTATACGTTACCCATAGATAATTGTTTAGTGTAGCGGCCGTAAAACTAGCATCATCACACAACACAATAAATGCAACACCTGTTAACTGATTGAGATGTGGCAAGCATTGTCCGTTTAATACATCCATTTCCTGTTTAGTTGTTTCGTAATTTCTAAACTTATTGGTTTGTAAAGCAACAACTCCGGGCATGCACAATTGTGGATTTTCAAAACCATTCAACTCTTTTAGAACAGTAGGCACTTCGGTAGCTAATGCTCTTTGTTGTTCGCCGTAGGCAGCAAAAACAACTTTACTACCGCTGTTTAAACCCGTACCACTGTAATCTAATGTATCGATGGTTGTATTAGTGTAGAAATGAACATCTCTGGTGAGATCGATTCGCTCTAACAAATAAGTCATATATGCTTCAATATCATGTGTAGTCAATTGATTGCTATCATCTGCGCTGATGAACAAAAACTTAGCTAAACTTAACTGACCTGTGCCCAATACATGATTAGCAATGGTAAGTAGTTCTGCGGGCTGTTTAGTGGGTGTATAAGGCGTATATCTTTCACTACCGACTGCCAGTAACAAAGGATGAACACCAGCGGCATCAACCGCATGTACTTCTTTTAAACCGGGTACTTCTTGGGGAATAGCTGCCCCTGTCAATTCATGAATCAATTCACCAAAACTCGTATCTTCTTGTGGCGGTCTGCCCACAACAGTAAAAGGCCAAATGGCATTTTTTCTGGCATACACCTTATGAACTTTCATCAAAGGGAAATTGTGGCGAAGCGAATAATAGCCTAAATGATCTCCAAACGGACCTTCGGTTTTGTTTTCGCCGGGATATACTTCACCGGTAATTACAAAATCGGCATCGCTACTTAAACAAAATCCATCTTGGTAAAAATACCTAAATCTTCTGCCACCAAGTACACCGGCGAAAGTCATTTCGCTAATACCTTCGGGCAATGGCATTACCGCAGATAAAGTATGCGATGGCGGGCCACCAACAAAGCAACTAACTTTCAAAGGCAATCTTTTTTTATTGGCTTTGGTTTGATGCACACCAATGCCACGATGCAATTGATAATGCAATCCAATTTCTTTATCGGCAACATAATCATTACCGGAAAGTTGAATGCGGTACATACCCAAATTAGCTTTCATAATGCCCGGTGCATCAATATCTTCGGTATACACTTGTGGGAGTGTCACAAAAGCACCGCCATCCATAGGCCAGTGGTGAATTTGAGGGATATCGCTGATTTTTATTTGATCGTAAAGTATTGGTGTGGAGAGTGGATTTTTTAGCGGTAACGCTTTCAGCGCAGCTAAACCGGCACTAAAATTTTTGATGGGGGATTTGATGGCTTTAACCGGATCGGCTTTTAGTTCAATCAATTGTTGAACTAGCTTAAATGTATCTCTGAAAATGAATTTACTTCTATCTAAAGTGCCGAAAATATTAGATGCTGCTCTAAACCTACTGCCTTTTACATTTTCGAACAATACTGCCGGGCCTTTGGCTTCATACAACCTCAAATGGATAGCTGCCATTTCTAGATAAGGGTCAACTTCTTCTTTTACCCTCACTAAATGACCATTGCGTTCTAAATCAATTAAACAAGCTTCTAAACTATTGTATGCCATCCTTAAAAGATTGAAATGTAAAGTTAATAAGGATAACAACCATAGCACTTATTTGTTAATAGCTATAGTAAATAATCAATTGTTTCTTTTTTCACCAACTAGGTAATAAACAATCATGCCGAGTACAGGAGCAACAACGATTAAAATCGTCCACAAGAGTTTAGTGTTTTGCTCCAAATCAGGCCTTTCGAAAATTCGTTTAATGGTTAACACAATAGCTGCTATCCACAACGCAAAAATTAAAAACATCGACATAACTCTGATTTTTCTATTCCCGAAACTACAGATTCCTTTTAAACTGCAAAACAATTTTACCTTTGCAGCATGACAAAACTTTCTGTCAATATCAACAAATTTGCAACGATTAGAAATAGTCGTGGTGGCAATAATCCTAATGTAGTTAAAGCTGCTATAGATGCTCAACGATTTGGTGCTGATGGCATAACAGTGCATCCAAGGCCCGATGAACGACATATTACCTATCAAGATGTAAGCGATATAAAGCCAAATATTACAACTGAGTTTAATATTGAGGGGAACCCAACAGAACAAAGATTTATTGACTTAGTACTAGCTACCAAACCACATCAAGTTACTTTAGTGCCAGATGCTTTAGGACAACTTACCAGCGATCATGGGTGGGATACCATAACACACAAAAATTATTTGATTGATATCATTCAACACTTTAAACAAGCCAATATAAGGGTTTCAATTTTTGTTGACCCTATCATTGAAATGGTTGAAGGCGCTGCTGCTACCGGTACTGACCGTATTGAACTGTACACTGAAAGTTATGCCAAACAATTTGCAGCTGGAAATAAGTTGGATGCTATTGCTCCTTATGTTGTAGCAGCAGAAAAAGCCAAATCAATTGGCTTAGGTTTAAATGCAGGTCATGATTTGGACTTACAAAATCTTCAATTTTTCAAACAACATATACCTTGGTTAGATGAAGTAAGCATTGGTCATGCGTTAGTATGCGATGCGCTATATCTTGGATTTGAAAATGCGATACAGATGTATCAACGACAGCTGAAATAATAGAAAGAAGTATTATTATTTCAAACAAGCTTCCAAACTTGATTCCCAATCTTTTAATACAATACCAAAATCGGTAACAATTTTTTGGCAATCCATTACAGCATATTTAGGCCGCTTTGCCGGTGTTGGATAATCAGTTGTTGGGATGGGATTTACAGTGCAACTACTCTTGGTGAAACGCTGAATAGCAGTTGCAAAATCGAACCAAGTAATTTCACCTTTATTACTATAATGATATATGCCAAAGTTTGAATTACCGGCAGTTTTAGATTGAATGATAGATAAAATAGCTTCTGCCAAATCTTTAGCATAAGTTGGTGCACCGGTTTGGTCGGCCACTACGTTAACACTATCTTTCTCATTCATCAAACGAACCATGGTCTTAACAAAATTATTGCCATGTTTACTATATACCCACGAAGTACGAATGATAATAGCAGTAGGATTATGTTGCAGCGCTAATGACTCACCTTGCAACTTGGTATAGCCATAATAATTAACTGGGTCTGTTATATCATAGGGATGATAATGTGTATGGCCTTCGCCATTGAACACATAATCGGTTGAGATATGTATAAATTGACAATGAAAGGTTTCGCAGGCTGCAGCTAAAAAACCTACAGCAGTTGCATTGATAGCAAAAGCGTTGTCTTTATCTGATTCGGCTTTGTCAACAACTGTATACGCTGCTGCATTAATGAGAAATGTAGGTTTGTGCAGTTGTAAAAACGCTGTCACCACATCGGCATTAGAAATATCGAGTGAACTCCTATCGGTGAAAATAAACTGATACATCGGAAAAGCAGAAGCCAACTGTTGCAATTCCCAACCAAGTTGGCCGTTACACCCGGTGACTGCAATAGTTGGCTTCATAAAAAATTATAATGTCCAATAAGTACGATTGATAGTTTCCTTCCTCAAACAACCTTTCAAATCATAAATTACAGCATGAGGTTTTGTAATAGATTCAAAATAAGCTGCTCCTAAATCTAAATAGGAAGTATGCGGCACTGTAATAATTACTGCGTCATAATCATTATCCAATTGTTCAGTTAATCTAAAGCCATATTCATGTTCTAATTCATCGCTATCAGCATAAGGATCAGACACAAAAACATTTAAGTGATAAGATTGTAAATTTTTTACAACATCAACTACTTTAGAATTTCTGATATCACTTACATTCTCTTTGAAAGTAGCACCCAATACCAAGATTTTCGATGCCTTTACATTGTCGGTATTGCTGATAATATATTGTAACACTTTCTTAGCTACATAGTTACCCATTGTATCGTTTACATAGCGGCCGGCTAGAATTACCCTAGAGTTGAAGCCCAATTCTGCTGCCTTATACGTGAGATAGTAAGGATCAACTCCTATACAATGACCACCAACTAAGCCCGGCTGAAATTTTAAAAAATTCCACTTTGTACCGGCGGCTTCTAACACTTCGTATGTATTGATATTCATCTTATCGAAGATGATAGACAATTCGTTCATCAAAGCGATGTTCAAATCTCGTTGTGTATTCTCAATGATTTTTGCGGCCTCAGCAACTTTGATAGAAGATGCTCTGTGTACACCGGCATGAGCAACAAGTTCATATGTCTTTGCAATTTCTTCTAATGATTCTTCATCACACCCAGAAACTACTTTTATTACGGTTTGTAAAGTATGTAATTTATCACCCGGATTGATACGTTCCGGTGAATAACCTAACTTAAAGTCTACGCCCAATTTTAAGCCGCTGATTTTCTCCATTACCGGCAAACAATCTTCCTCCGTACAACCCGGATAAACAGTTGATTCAAACACTACATAATCTCCTTTTTTCAGCACTTGACCAATTGTTTCTGATGCTTTTAACACGGGAGTTAAATCAGGCACATTATGATCATCAACAGGAGTAGGCACAGCGATTACAAAAAAGGTGGCTTCTCTGAGTACCTCAAGGTCATTGGTGAAAATAATATCACTGTTTTCAAACGCTTCTTTGTCTAATTCCCCGCTTGGGTCAATACCTTGCTTCATCAAATCCACTCGTTTTTGATTGATATCAAATCCTATAACGGAGATTCTTTTCGCAAATTCTAAAGCTATGGGCAAACCAACATAACCCAATCCAATAACTGCTAATTTGTTTTGTTTAGAAAGAAGTGCTTGATACATATTATTTATTATTACTGTTAAATTCTTTGGGCAACTTATACAATTCCTCTTTAGGCAATCCTTTAAAATAGTCGTAAGTAATTCTTAACCCCTCTGCTCTGCTCACTTTCGGCTCCCAGCCTAAAATTTCTTTTGCTTTGGTAATATCTGGCTGGCGTTGTTTTGGATCATCTACCGGTAAAGGCTTATACACAATCTTTACATCAGCATTGGTCAACTTCAACACTTCTTCAGCAAACTCCTTCAAAGTAATTTCTACAGGATTACCAATATTTACTGGGTAAGGATAATCACTTAACAATAAGCGATAAATACCTTCAATCAAATCATCTACATAACAGAAAGAACGGGTTTGACTACCATCGCCAAATACGGTTAAATCTTCCCCTCTTAAAGCCTGACCAATAAATGCCGGCAAAGCTCTACCGTCATTGAGTCGCATTCTCGGGCCATAAGTATTAAATATTCTTACAATCCTTGTTTCAATGCCATGATAGGTATGATAAGCCATGGTCATCGCTTCTTGAAAACGCTTAGCCTCATCATAAACACCTCTAGGACCCACCGGATTTACATTACCCCAATATTCTTCGCTTTGCGGATGAACCAACGGATCGCCATACACTTCACTTGTTGAAGCAATTAAAATTCGAGCTCTTTTATCTTTAGCCAAGCCTAAACAATGATGAATACCTAAGGAACCAACTTTTAAAGTTTGGATAGGAATTTTCAAATAATCGATGGGGCTTGCAGGAGAAGCGAAATGTAATATATAATCTAATCTACCTGATACATGAATGTATTTAGAAACATCATTATGATGGAATTCAAACTCCCTCAAAGGTAAAAGATGTTCAATATTTTTCATATCACCGGTAATCAGATTATCCATTCCAATCACATGATATCCTTCTTTAATAAATCGATCACAAAGATGCGAACCTAAAAAGCCCGCAGCGCCAGTTATCAATATCCTCTTTTGTAACTCCATCAAAAATTATTGAGCAACAGTTCTTCTACCAATGCTAAAATAGGTGAACCCTAACTCCTCTAAAAGATAAAGGTCAAACAAGTTCCTTCCATCAAAAATGATTTTAGAAGGCATTAATGCTGCAATTCTATCAAAGTCAGGTGTTCTAAATTCCGCCCATTCTGTTGCAATGATTAATGCATCTGTATTTGTTAAAGCACCATATTGCGTTTCGGCATATAGTATCTTATCTCCATAGATAGCTTTTACATTAGCCATTGCTTCTGGGTCATAAACCTGAACAATCGCTCCTTGTGTGAGTAGACTATCAATCATATAAAGAGCTGGAGCTTCTCTAATGTCATCAGTATTAGGCTTGAATGCCAATCCCCACATGGCAAAAGTTTTGCCTTTCATATCCCCAAAGTATTCCTTCATTTTATCAATCAACAATAGCTTTTGCTCAGCATTTACTATCTCTACTGATTTCAATATTCTGAAATCGTAATCAACTTCACTTGCTGATTTAACTAAAGCTTGAACGTCCTTTGGAAAACAACTCCCCCCATATCCAATTCCTGGAAATAAAAAGCGTTTACCTATTCTGGCGTCACTACCCATTCCCTTTCTAACCATATCAACATCAGCCCCGAATAACTCACAAAGCCGAGCTATTTCATTCATGAAAGTAATTTTTGCGGCAAGAAAAGAATTTGCTGCATATTTTGTTAGTTCAGCAGATTCTTCATCCATAAAAATCACCGGATTACCTTGTCGTACGAATGGTGCATATAAATCACTCATGATTTTTTTTGCTTTCTCAGATTTTGTACCAATCACCACCCTGTCAGGCTTCATGAAATCTTCAACAGCTACACCTTCACGTAAAAACTCCGGATTACTAACCACATCAAATTCTACTTTAGCATTAGCAGCAATAGCATTATGCACTCTCTTTGCCGTACCAACAGGCACAGTACTTTTGTCAACAATAACTTTATATTCAGTTAGTAGATGGCCCAATTTATCCGCAACACCTAAAACATAACTTAAATCAGCACTTCCATCGCCACCCGGTGGTGTTGGCAAAGCCAACATGATTACTTTTGCATCTTTTATACCTTCTTCCAAAGAAGTGGTAAACTTAAGTCTGTCCTCTTTAAGATTACGATGAAATAGTTTTTCCAAACCAGGTTCAAATATTGTGATTTGACCACTAGATAATTTTTCAACCTTTCTTTGGTCAATATCAACACAGGTTACGGTATTGCCGGTTTCTGCAAAACAAGTTCCTGAAACTAAACCTACATAGCCTGTGCCTATTACTGCAATCTTCATAAAAAGCTTATTGATTGATGTATGCTAATACGTTTGTTGTGATATATGCTAATTGTTCTTCATCCAATTCTGTTTGCATGGGTAAAGAAATTACCCTTTCAGTTAACCAATCCGTTATTGCTAGGTTAACATCAGCTAACCCAAATGATGCAAACATTTTTTGTTTATGGCCTGGGACAGGATAGTAAATCATAGAAGGAATATCTCGTTCTGCTAAAAATTGGTTTAACCCATCTCTATCAACCCCTTCTAAGATTAATGTATATTGATGAAATACATGCTTGCAATTAGCAGCCCGAAAAGGCGTTTTTATTTTTGGATGATTGGCAAAAGCGGCATCGTAATAATCGGCTACTTTTCTCCGGGCATCGATATAATTGTCTAGTTCTCTTAATTTGATTTTTAAGATGGCTGCCTGAATAGTATCTAAACGAGAATTACAGCCCACCACATCGTGGTAGTAGCGCTTACTTTGTCCATGATTGGCAATCATTCGCAACTTGCCTGCTAGTTCATCATTATTGGTAAAAATAGCTCCGCCATCACCATAACCGCCCAAGTTTTTAGATGGGAAGAAAGAAGTACAACCAATATGGCCGATAGTACCGGTTTTTTGAGAGGCGCCATTACTAAATGTGTATTCGCCACCAATACCTTGGGCATTGTCTTCAATCACAAATAGATTATGCTCTTTTGCAATCGCCATTATTTCCTCCATTTCGGCCGCATGACCGTATAAATGTACCGGAACAATAGCCTTTGTTTTTGGCGTAATCAGTTTACGTACAGATTCGGGATCAATACAAAAAGTATCAGGCTTCACTTCAGCAAAAACAGGAGTTAGTCTCAACAAAGCGACTACTTCTGTTGTGGCAATGTATGTAAAGGATGGAGTTATCACCTCATCTCCCGGCTCCAAACCCAATGCCATCATAGCAATCTGCAAAGCATCCGTACCATTGGCACAAGGAATAACATGCTTAGCACCTAAATATGTAGCTAAATTGTCTGCAAATTCTTGAACCTGTTTTCCATTGATAAAAGCAGCATTTTCTATCACTTCAATTATTGCGGCATCAACTTCTGCCTTAATTTTATGGTACTGACTTTTCAAGTCAACCATTTGTATTGGCTTCATAACTATTGTTTTATAACGGCGGCAAAACTAAGCTAATTTGGTGTATTGGTATTATAAAAACCGAATAAGTAAACACAAGCTTTATTTTTGCTTTAAATCACTGCTTTGGCTAAACTATTGTACCGGCTGTTTTTGTTTTTCTACCCTTTGGGGATAAGAATCGCATCACTATGGAATGAAAAAGCCCAAAAATGGTTGCAAGGACGCCAAAATTGGCAGGCAAAACTCCTCGCCAAAGTTGCAGCTGATGCCAGTTATATTTGGGTTCATTGTGCCTCTTTAGGCGAATTTGAGCAAGGCCGACCAATCATTGAAGCAATTAAACAGCAGCAACCAAATAGTAAGATTGTACTGACTTTCTTTTCCCCTTCGGGATATGAAGTACGAAAAAACTATACCGGTGCCAACATTGTTTGTTATTTACCTATCGACAGCCCTTCAAATGCTCGTCACTTTTTGGATTGTATTAAACCTTCACTCGTAATTTTCGTGAAATATGAATTTTGGTTTTATTATCTGAAAGAAGTGAAACAAAGGCAAATTCCTTTGCTCTTGGTATCCGGAATTTTCAGGTCAAACCAAACTTTTTTTAAAGCATATGGAGATTTTAACCGGCAAATGCTATCATCATTCAGCCACTTTTTTCTGCAAAATGATGCTTCGGGTCAATTACTTTCTTCTATTGGATTTACCAATTATACTGTTTGCGGCGATACTCGTTTTGACCGTGTAGTTAACATCGCCCAAACTTTTGAACCCATCCAAATCATCGAAACATTCATCAACCATAAACCTACCGTTGTTGCAGGTAGTACATGGACAGAAGATGATGAAGAAATCGATCATTTTGCCAATACAAATCCAAACATCAAATTCATCATTGCACCGCATAACATCATAAAAGATAGAATTGAAGAATGCTTAACACTGTATAAAAATGCGGTCACCTTTTCAGCCTATGCTCAAAACCCAACGGCACAAACCAATGCCAATGTGTTGATTATTGATAATGTTGGCATGTTAAGCAGATTGTATAAATATGCCACCATTTGTTATGTTGGCGGAGGTTTTGGTGATGATGGCGTACATAATGTTTTAGAAGCTGCAGTCTATTACAAACCGGTTGTTTTCGGACCTGTTTACGATAAATTTATTGAAGCCGAAGAATTGGAAATACATGGTGGCGGATTCAGTATTGACAATGCATTAGAACTTGAAAACTTGTTCAGCAAATTACTGACCGACAACAATTTTTACCAACAAGCAGCTGAAAAAGCCGGACAATATGTTGCCTCTAAAACCGGCGCCACTGCAGTCATCATGAAACACATCAACACCAAATCTTGGGCATAAAAAAAGCACCTTTCGGTGCTTTTGTATCAACAATTAAGCGTCTTTTTTCTTCTTAGCTGTTTTTGGTGTTAGCATCAAAAACATCCGCTTCCCTTCTAATTTGGGTAAAGCTTCGGGTTGTCCAACTTCTGCTAAACGTTCAGCAAATTTAAGGAGCACTAGCTCTCCTCTTTCTTTAAACATAATGGCACGACCTTTAAACTGAACATAAGCTTTCACCTTGTTGCCATCCTTCAAAAAGTTTTCGGCATGCTTGGCTTTAAAGTCAAAGTCGTGGTCGTCTGTACTTGGTGTAAAACGTATTTCCTTTACTTCACTCTGTTTAGAGTTCGCCTTCATTTCCTTCTCTTTCTTCTTCTTTTCGTAAAGGAATTTTTTGTAGTCAATTACTTTACAAACCGGCGGCGCAGCGTTGGGAGAAATTTCAACTAGGTCTAACTCTTGTTGCTGAGCAATGCGTAATGCATCTTGCGTAGCATAAACGCCAACTTCAACGTTGTCGCCTACTAATCTAACTTCAGGCACTCGAATTCTTTCGTTGATACGATGTTCCGGTTCTGGTTGCCTGTTAAACCTGGGGTTAAACCTTCCGCCCCCGCCTCCTCTGAATGGTAATGCCATTAAAACTTGTTTGGTTAAAAATTGATTTGTTGTTAATTATAAATACCAGCTTTTGTAACCCTTGGCGTCATTTGTTGCGTCGCAATCACTTCATCTGTAGTGCTGTTTGCATCAATAACGGAGTAAAAATATATTATTCCTCTGATTTACGGTTCACAATTTCATCCACTACGTTGTTGATAAAGGCATCTACCTCCAATTGTCCCAAATCTCCTTTACCCTGACGGCGAATAGACAACTTGCCTTCCGTCATTTCCTTCTCACCCAATACCAACATATAGGGTACTCTGCTTAATTCTGCCTCTCTAATTTTTTTACCAATCTTTTCTTGTCTTTCGTCAATTTCAACTCTTATACCACGGCTGCGCAGTTTAGCTTTTACTTCTGTAGCGTAATCCAAAAACTTGTCGCTAATAGGCAAAATTTTAACCTGCAGCGGTGCTAACCATACTGGAAATTTACCGGCATAATGCTCCAACAAAAAGCCAATAAATCGTTCATGGGTACCTAAAGGTGCTCTGTGAATAATCAATGGAACCTCAGGTTCATTATTTTGATTGGTAAAACTCAATTTAAATTTAAGTCCACTATTAAAGTCGACTTGATTGGTAGCCAATGTAAATTCTCTACCAATAGTACTCCAAATCTGCACATCAATCTTTGGACCATAAAATGCAGCTTCGTCTTGTACTTCAATAAATGGCGTACCCGTTTCTATCAACACCTGACGCACCATATCTTCCGTTTCTTTCCACAACTCAGGCTCATTCACATATTTCTGCCCCAATTTTTCGGGGTTATGTAAACTCAAACGCATCACATATTTATGTACACCAAATATTTTGAAATACTTGATGTACATATCGTTCACTGCTTTAAACTCTTGAAAAAACTGTTCTCGATTGCAGTAAATATGTGCATCATTCATGTGCAGACAACGAACCCGCATCAATCCAAACAACTCCCCACTTTGCTCATAACGGTAACAAGTGCCGTATTCTGCAATACGGTAGGGTAAGTCTCTATAACTCTTTGGTTCGGCATCAAATATTTTATGGTGGTGCGGACAGTTCATGGCTTTGAGATAATACTTCTCTCCATCCATTTCCATAGGCGGAAACATACTATCGGCATAATAAGGCAAGTGACCACTGGTTAAATACATGCTTTCTTTAGCGATATGTGGCGTAACTACTCGTTTATAACCACCGGCATCTTCTGTTTCTTTAGCCAATTTTTCCAACTCTTCAATAATGATAGTACCATTGGGCAACCAAAGTGGTAAACCGGGGCCTACATCATCATCCATGGTAAAAATGCCTAATTCTTTACCTAATTTGCGATGGTCTCTTTTCTTGGCTTCTTCCAACATCGTTAGATATTCATCCAACTCTTTTTGATTTGGAAAAGTGATACCGTAAATACGAGTAAGTTGTTTGTTCTTTTCATCGCCTTTCCAATAAGCACCGGCGATACTCATTAATTTAATGGCTTTGATAAAACCGGTATGAGGTATATGTGGGCCACGACATAAATCGGTAAAACTGCCTTGCTGGTAAAAAGTAATAGACCCATCGGCCAAATTCTGCAACAAATCTAATTTGTACTCATCGCCTTTTTCAGTAAAATAAGCTACGGCTTCAGCTTTGGACTGTTCTGTTCTGATATAGGCATTGGCTTGTTTAGCCAATTCGTTCATCTTTTTTTCTAACTCCACTAAATCGGCATCGGTCAGTTTATTATCGCCTAAATCTATATCGTAATAAAAACCTTTTTCAATCGCCGGACCAACCCAAAATTTGGCACCTGGATATTTACTTTCCACAGCCTCAGCCATTAAGTGGGCAGAGGAATGCCAAAAAGTAGATTTACCTTCCGTATCATCCCATGTTAATAGTTTGAATGCAGCATCGGTAGTGATTGGTCTGGTTACATCCCATACTTCTCCGTTTACACTTGCTGCTAATACTTTTCGGGCTAAACCCTCGCTGATGGATTTTGCAATATCAATCGCCTTAATGCCGCTGTCATATTGCCTTACCGAACCATCGGGTAATGTAATGTTAATCATACCTTTTCCTAAATCTCAATGATGTTAAAATGGCAGCAAATGTAACAAATCATCCCCACAAACACTAGAAGACTTTAAACACCAAATTGCCTTCCTAAAGTATTGCGATAAAAGGCTTTACATTTGTTATAACTCAAAACCTTAACGCTTTTTTAGCTGCTTTTTGTAATTTGCAGTTCTACTTTTGCCCTATGAGGTTGATTTGTACGTTGTTCCTCTTACTGTGTTCGCTTTTTTCAGGTGCCCAAGAACTCACCGGCATCTGGCGGGGATATTTTGCACAAAAATCATTTGGATTTTTTGAAGAACGCTATAAACTAGAAGTGCAGTTAGACCACACCAATTCAAATGCCGTTAAAGGCGTTACTTACTCTTACAAAACAACTGTTTTCTATGGCAAAGCCGCAATGCAAGGTTTGTTTACCAAAAAAACTAAAAACCTCTTGTTCAAAGAAACAAGGTTGATGGAAGTAAAGATTAGAGACAAATCTGAACCTTGCTTGATGACGTATTATTTGGAGTATAGCAAGATTGGAAACTTTGAAACCCTAAGCGGTACATACACCAGTGAAAACATGAACAACAAAGGTGATTGTGGCTATGGCACTGTGTACTTAGAAAGAACAACGTATTCTGACTTTAAAAAAGAAGATTTTTTAGTTGAAAAAGATAGAAAAGACGCTGAGGCTAGAAAGAAGAAAAAAGGTGACGATAAAAATAATACTGCCGCTAAGCCTAAATTTAAACCGGGAGCCGAAGATGCTTTGATTACTAAAACTGATTCTGTAAATAATCCCAAAAACATAACCCCACCTGCTGTTAAATCAGATGAGCCAAACAATAAATTACCGGAACCATCAAAGTCAGTAGCAGTACCGAAAGTGATTAAAGAAAGAGAAAACACATTGGTTAAAAAACTCACTACATCTGCCAAAGAAATCAAAATTGATTTGTATGATAATGGCGAGATTGATAATGACACCATCACTGTTTTTCACAATAATGAATTAATCGCCGCTAACAAAAGACTAAGTGCAACCCCCATTACATTTACCATCAAAATTGATAAAGACCGACCTCGCCATGAATTTGTGATGGTGGCCGAAAACCTCGGTTCTATTCCACCTAACACTGCTACGATGGTGATTACAGCAGGCAATAAGCGCTATGAATTATTTTTAACCTCTACCGAGCAAAAAAATGCTGTAGTGGTAATTGAGTTTAAGCCAGATTAAGAACGCTTTTTAAGAACAGCAACTGTTAATCTACTGATACAAACCAATTGTTGGGCTTCATTGTAAATTTTGATATCCCAAACATGTGTGCTTCCGCCTAGATGAATGGGTGTACAAACAGCAGTAACTATGCCTGAAATGGCACCACGCAAATGATTGGCATTGATTTCTAACCCAACGCATTGAAACAAATCCGGATTAACAACTAAAGCCGAAGCTACACTTCCTGCGGTTTCAGCTAACGCTACCGATGCACCGCCATGCAACAAGCCATAGGGTTGTTTGGTACGTTCATCTACCGGCATGGTCATGGTTAAATAATCATTCCCAATCTCTGTAAATCGCATCCCTAAAAAATCACCCATGGTATTTTTTCCCCAATGCTCAAAATCGGCAATGGCCAAATCTTTTTTAAACCAAATTGACATATTACTTATGTAATTTTTTAATAGAATGAATCACCGCATCGGGTAAGAAAGGTGCAGCATCGCCACCATTTTTTAAGATATCTCGTACAATAGTAGAGGCCACAGAGGTATATTTTGGCTCACCGGTTAAAAACACGGTTTCAATATTTTTATCCATCGTACGATTGGCATCGGCAATGGATTTTTCATATTCAAAATCACTCACAAAACGAATACCTCTTAAAATAAATCTTGCCCCAATTACCTTGCAATAATCTACAGTGAGTCCTTCAAACGCTACACTTTCAACCTTTGGTTCATCTTTATAAATTTCACTAAACCATTCCATTCTTTGCTCGGCGCTAAACATGGGGTTTTTGGCAGAGTTAACGCCAATACCGACCACAATTTTATCGAACAATGGCAAAGCCCTGTTGATGATATCGATATGACCCAACGTAACTGGATCAAATGTTCCGGGAAAAAGGCAGATTCTGCTCATGTATAAAATCGTTAGTGGGGAAAGATATAAAAGTATTTCAATTACTGGTCACCGCCGGCCAATAAATACAGCACCGCCATTCTTACAGCAACACCGTTTTCTACTTGTTGTAAAATGATAGAATATGGTCCATCTGCTACATCACTATCTAATTCTACACCACGGTTAATAGGCCCGGGATGCATAATCACAATCTCTTTGCCAAGGCTGTCTAATACTTTTCGGCTTACGCCATACGCCAAATTGTATTCTCTCAACGAGGAGAACAAAGGCTGGTTTTGTCGCTCTAACTGAATCCGCAACACATTGGCCACATCGCACCAAGCCATGGCTTTTTTCAAATTGTATTCAACCTTAACGCCTAAAGCTTCAGTAATATAAGTAGGTATTAAAGTCGGCGGACCAGCAACCATAATTTCTGCCCCCATTTTGGTCAGCAAATAAATATTGCTGAGTGCCACACGGCTGTGCATGATATCACCTATAATCGCCACTTTTAAACCTTGCAGACTGCCAAATTTTTCTACCATAGAAAAAGCATCCAGCAAAGCTTGTGTAGGGTGTTCATTAATACCATCTCCGGCATTGACAATAGCAGCGGGAATATGTTTGGCCAAAAAATGCGGTGCACCACTTGCACTATGCCGCATCACCACCATATCCACTTTCATGCTTAAAATATTGTTGACCGTATCGAGTAAAGTTTCGCCTTTGGCGGAAGAAGATGTACTAGCCGCAAAATTCAACACATCAGCACTCAACCTACGTTCTGCTAATTCAAAACTCATTCGGGTACGAGTAGAATTTTCGTAGAATAAATTAACAATGGTTACATCTCGTAAAGACGGTACTTTTTTAACCGGTCGTTGTAAAACTTCTTTAAACTGAGTGGCGGTAGATAGAATTAGTTCAATATCCTCTTTAGTGAGGTCTTTAATACCGAGGAGGTGTTTGGTAGAAAGCTTCATTAAAAAGCGAAGTTAATAGAAAGTTGAGATAATTGGGTTAATCGGTAGCAGGATTCTCATACAGCAGTATTAGTTAGCTGATGGCTACATAATCTGCTGCATCATTTTCTTTCCAACGCACCAACACTTTTTCATTCACCACAGCATCAATAGCTCGGCCTGCATAATCCGGCTGAATGGGCAATTGTCGGTTGAAACGCCTATCAATCAACACACATAATTCTACTTTAGCAGGACGACCAAAATCCAGCAATGCATCTAACGCAGCACGAATAGTTCTGCCCGTAAACAACACATCATCGATCAACACCACTTTTTTATTTTCGATGCTGAAAGGGATATCTGTTTTGTTGGCAATATGCAACTGACGGCGAACATCATCTCGGTAAAATGTAATATCCAATTTACCATATTGCACTTTTCCCGCAGGCAATTGTGCTTGCAATTCTTGTACAATACGATCACTCAAAAAAACGCCTCTTGGTTGTAACCCAATGATTACCGTGTCTTCCATACCAAGGTGATTCTCTAACACCTGATGTGCTAGCCGTTTCACCGTAAGGGCTATTTGTGGCGCTGATAAAATTGTTTTCAACAGAAATAATTTTGCTAAAAGTACGATGCCGAAATAAATAAAAGCCCCACAAAATTGCAGGGCTTTCAAATTATAATTAAGCTTCTTGTAAAAACGGATAACGATAATCGGTTACCGGATTAAACGTTTCTTTAATGGTTCTGGCACTCAACCAACGGTACAAATTAATAGCACTACCTGCTTTATCGTTAGTACCACTTGCCCGTGCACCGCCAAATGGCTGCTGGCCAACCACGGCACCGGTAGGTTTATCGTTGATGTAGAAATTACCCGCAGCATGTCTTAACTTGTTGGTAGCTAATTCTACAGCAGTTTTATCCTGTGCAATGATAGCTCCTGTTAAGGCGTAAGGCGAAGTTTCATCTACAGTTTTTAAGATGCCTTCAAAATTATCGGCATTGTACACATAGATGGTTAACACCGGACCAAAAATTTCCTCACACATAGTGAGGTATTTAGGGTCGGTTGTTTCAATCACAGTAGGTTCAATAAAATAACCTTTACGCTTATCATAGTTACCACCAAACAATATCTTGGCTTTTCTATCCTTCTTGGCTTTAGCGATGTACTTGGTGATACTGGTATACGCTTTTTCATCAATTACGGCATTCACAAAATTGGTAAAGTCTTCAACCGTACCCATTTTAATGGTAGCTAATTCAGCCACCAATTTAGCTTTTACTTGTGCTGCAATATTCGATGGAATATATGCCCTTGAAGCCGCAGAACATTTTTGACCCTGAAACTCAAAAGCACCTCTTACCAATGCTGCCACTAACACATCTACATCGGCAGATTTATGAGCCACCACAAAATCTTTACCCCCTGTCTCCCCTACTATTCTTGGATAGCTACGATACATAGCCATATTTTCGCCAATCGTCTTCCACATATTATTAAACACACCTGTTGATCCGGTAAAATGCACACCGGCAAATTCACGGTGGCTAAAACAAACTTTACCCACGGTTGGTCCATCTACATACACCAAATTAATGACACCATCGGGCAAACCGGCTTCCTTCAAAATACGCATAAAGAGTTGGGCAGAATAAATCTGTGTATTGGCAGCCTTCCACACAACCACATTGCCACACAATGCGGCACTAGTGGGCAAGTTACCACCAATAGCGGTAAAATTAAATGGCGTAACGGCCAATACAAATCCTTCTAAAGGTCTCCACTCCATTCGGTTGTGAATACCCGGAGCTGACACCGGTTGTTGCTTATAGATTTCTCCTAAAAAATGGACATTAAAACGCAAGAAATCAATCAACTCACAAGTACTATCAATTTCTGCCTGAAAAGCATTTTTACTTTGGCCCAACATGGTAGCAGCCAACATTTGATAGCGATATTTTGTAGCCAATAAATCGGCAGCTTTTAAAAAGATATGAGCCCTTGTTTCCCATGCCATATCAGCCCAAGCCGCTTTTGCTTTCAATGCTGCATCTACAGCTTGTTGTACATGCTTTTCTTCACCGGCATGAAAATAGCCCAAAATATGAGCCAATTCGTGTGGCGGATGAATCGCATGTCGATTCCCCGTTCTAACGGCTTTGCCGCCGATATACATAGGAATATCGAGTTCTTTTTTCTTCGCATCGGCAAGGGCTTTTTTAAGCGCTGCTTTTTCGGGACTGCCCGGCGCAAACTGCAAAACAGGTTCGTTAGCAGGAACCGGGTAATTAAAATATCCAAGACTCATAATAGTTATTTTGAGTGCAAACTTAGCATTTTGCCGCTATTGAGTAATATTGTAACCACAACCAATTATCAATAGTGAGACTGCTTTACCCTTTTGTGTTCGCCAAAACCATGCTGCTATTGGTCATTCACCTATTGTGGCACCGATTATTTAAGGTAAAAACAGTGCAACAACAATTGACACAACTAGAAGCAACAGCAGGTGGTGAGCTCAATGCCGCAGAGCGGAAAAAAATCATTAGCAGACAAGTTATTTTTATACCGGTGATTGCCGATGCATTTAACCGATTAAGAAACAGATCTACCAATACTGCCGAACAAGAAAGATTATTACAATTCTTCGTCAACAGTTCTTTGTTCGATGATTTTTTTGATGAACAGTTATTAACGAACGAACAAATAGCAGCTATTTCTTTTTCGGATGATTATATACCGCAGACGTATAGAGAAAAATTATTCTTACAGCTTAAAAAAAACTTAGATGGATTTGCTTCGGCCAAGGCCGGATATGTGGAAAGCAAGCAAGCTGTATTTCAATCGCAGTTGGCCAGTAGTCTACAATTAGCTGCCAATACATCAACAGCTGAATTATTAAATATTAGTTTAGCCAAAGGCGGCTATTCGGTACAATTATGCAGTTATTATATGGCTGATACCATCACTACAACAGAACAACAATGTTGGTATCAATTAGGTGCTATTATACAATTAAGTAACGATATTTTTGACATTTATAAAGATGTACAACAAGGTATTTACACCTACCCCAACCGATGCAGTAATATGGCAGATCTACACCAAACTTTTACCCAAGAAGTACAAGTATTACACCAATCCATACAACAATTATCCCATAGCAAGCTCGCCAAAATGCAACTGACTATTGCCATGTCGGGTATTGTAGCCCTAGGCTTTACTGCCATTCAACAATTACAAGCATTACAAGGCAGTAACAACACCATCAACAACTGGCAAAGCTTTCAACGCAGCCAACTCATTTGCGACATGGAAAAACTCCCCAACATGTTGCGATGGTTTGGGTATTGTTATCGGTGGGGGAAATGAGTAATGTTTTGATCATAAACATTAGAAGAATTAAAAAGGAGAATCACCTCTACTATTAATTCCAAACTCCCAATTCCTATCCCTCACTACTTCAACCTAGCATAATCAAATACCAACTGACAAAATGCTTTTATGCCAACGTCTAAACGACTATCGTCAATAGCAAAATCTGGGGTATGGTGCGGTGGAGCATCTTTAGGCTGCATGGTACGAGGCATGCCTCCAAAGTATAAAAACAGGGCTGGTACTTTATCGCCAAAGAAAGAAAAATCTTCGGCACCCGTTACCCAATTCATTTCTCTCACATTGTTTTTACCGGCAGCCTTTTCTAACGAAGGAATCATCATTTTAGTCAGCGCAGGATCGTTATAGGTAACTAATGTTTTATTTTCAATCGTTACCTCTGCAGTAGCACCATTAGCTAAGGCAATGGTTTCGGCAGTAAACTTAATTTTCTCTAATACTTTCTTACGTACTGCACTATCCAAATTACGAATGGTACCTAGCATTTCACATTCTTCGGGAATAATATTAAACCGCACACCACTATGAATGGCACCAACGGTAATCACCACCGGTGCTTTGGTTAAATCACTTTGTCGGCTTACAATATTTTGTAATCCTTGAATAATATTGGAGGCGGTGGTAATTGGGTCAATACCTAACCAAGGCTGAGAACCGTGTGATGATTTGCCTTTCACTTTTATCTTAAACAAATCGGCACTCGCCATAAAAGAACCACTCTTGTATTGGATATCACCGGCGGGGATATTACTTTCAATATGAATTCCAAATACCGCATCAACTTTAGGATTATCCAATACGCCTTCTTTCACCATTAATGAGGCTCCACCTTCTTCCCCTTCAGGTGCTCCTTCTTCTGCCGGTTGAAAAATAAATACAACAGTACCGGGTACCTCTTTTTTCATTTTGGTGAGTGCCACGGCAGTACCCATTAGCATGGCCACATGAGCATCATGTCCGCAAGCATGCATTACCCCTACTTTCATGCCATTATATTCTGTCATCACTTTTGATGCATAAGGAATATTTACTCTTTCAATTACCGGCAATGCGTCCATATCGGCCCTTAAAGCCACTACAGGTCCGGGTTTTCCACCTTTTAAAATTCCGATAACACCGGTTTTGGCTACACCTGTTTTCACTTCTAATCCCAACTTTTTTAGATGTGCAGCTACCATCGCCGAAGTGTTAAACTCCCGATTACTTAACTCCGGATGTTGGTGCAAATGTCTGCGCCAAGCAATAACAGAATCTTTTACTGCGTTGGCTTGTTGCTCAATGATAGCAGTAACATCTTGTGCAATAGCTAACTGACTTGTTATAACAGCACTCAACAATAAAATTCTTTTAAGCATGTGGGTAGTTTGAACGTTGAAAATAAAGGAAAAACAATTACACTAAACTTATTGCTTTACAAAAGTATAAGCATCATATTCTACAAAATCGTTGGCTTTAATATCTATGGATAACACTTTATCTTTTTCTGTTGTAAACTTCACCACATAAATGCCGTACTCAATATTGGTGTACGTTAGTAACCACTCCTCTCCTCCCATGTGTTGTAAATTGGCTTCGAGGTTGTTATGGCTTAAAAACTTCACTTGCAATCCATTTGCTGTAGCAACCATTTTCATATTACCATATAATAGGTTGTGATAATTGCCGGCATAAGCAGACAATGGAAGCGGTGCAGCAGTTGCGGATTCCACTTTCTTTTTCCAACCTGCAATCTCTGCCACTTGTGCCTCCATCTCTTTATTAAAGCCACCCAATTGTTGTTTACTTCTGTTCACATAAGGCACATTGAGATAAGCATCTAATACTTGATAACGCAAGGCTTCAAAAAAGTTTTGATTATCATTATTGGTTAATATGGCAATACCTAAGTTTTCTTCCGGCACAAAACAAACATTGCTCACCATACCACCGGCACCGCCGGTATGCCAATAGATTTGACGACCGTTATAATCTGCAGCAAATACTCCTAAGCCATAGCCTCTAAAATGCATAGGTAATGTAGCAGATTTGCGACTACCTGTAATAATATTGACATCTCTTGTTGCTTGTAATACCTTCCAGTTGAGTACAGTTTTTCCATTAACCTTCCCACTATCTAATTGCAACATCAACCATTTACTTAAATCATTTACATTACTAACAATACTTGCTGCCGGGGCCAAATTATCCCATTGATCGTAAGGCACAATATTCAACTGATTGGTGTAACTAGTGGTGTAAGGTGTTGCTACATTTTTCCGTTGTTCAATACCCTGCGATAAAGCATGGGTATTGGTCATCCCTGTGGGGATGATGATACTATCGTACACATATACTTCCCATGGCTGACCAGATACTTTCTGAATCACTTCGCCGGCGGTTAAAAAACAACTGTTGCAATAGCCATAATCTTGACGAAAATTAGCAACCGGTTTCAACAATCGCATCTTTTCCATGATTTCTCTGCGACTGAGTTTACTATTCCAAAAAGTAAAATCGCCTTGAAATGTTTTGGTTCCAATACGATGTGTGAGCATATCTCTAACTGTCACTAATTGAGTACTAAGGTTGTCATACAACCGATACTCCGGAAAAAATTGGGTGATTTTATCATTCAATGACAGCTTACCCCTAAATTCTAAATTAGCCAATGCTGTACCGGTAAATAATTTAGTATTACTGGCAATCATGAATAATGTATTGGCATCAACAGGCTCTTTACTATTGATATTTTTTACGCCATAACCTTCTAGCTTAACTACTTTTCCGTCTTTTACAATCACTATAGATAAGCCGGGTACTTGCCAATCTTTCAGTCCGGTTTTAATGTATTGGTCTAAACTGTCTTTAATAAAACTTGGTTGGGCTACTGCCGATATGGAAAACATTATCAGCGAAGCGATAACTAAATAAAAGTGCCTTTTCATGGAGTTTAATTAAGTGGGTAAGTTACAGATTTGGCGTTTTGTAGGACAGTATTTTTGGTGAGATGCAAAAAATATTTTGTCTTTTTCGGGTATTGCATAAACCAAATGTATATAGCCCCCAGTAGTTAAGAGGTGTAGTTTTACACTAGCAAATATCCAATATCGCTTTTCGAAGAACCGTTTTTAATATCCAATGATCTAGAAAAACCGATTGCCTTCAGTAGTACAGATACACGGACAAATCGGAATTAAAAAATCCCTCCTACTTTAATGGTAAGAGGGATTTTTTTATGTTGATTCTTTGCATGCTGATTATTGCACATCTACTAAGTCAATATCAAAAAACAACGGTGCATTAGAAGGAATAGGACCACGGCCCGAACAGCCATAAGCCAAAGATGAAGGCACCACTAACTGTATGCGACCACCTTTTTTTATCAATGGAATACCGATTTGCCAACCTTGAATTAAGTCGCCTAGAGGCCATCCGGTTAGGGTTGAGTTATTTTGTGAATCAAAGGTGGTACCACTTAATAATTTGCCGGTATAAGTAACAAATACTTTTGATGACAAACCCGGCGTTGCACCGGCACCAGGATTAATAATTTGGTAAAAAATACCGCTGCTATGCTTGGTAGCAGTAATAGAATTGGCGGAACAATAGGCTGCAATAGTAGCCTCTTCAGATTGTGGGGTGGCATTATCACATCCACCACCGTCAGACTTGAGGCAACCTGTAAACAAGATTAGTGTTGCCGCACATAATGCATAAATTTTCTTCATTGCGTTGTGTTGATTGATTATTGTATTAGGACTTAAGGTTTGGTTGTTCTGCTGCATCTTCTGTTGGTTTATTCAAAAAATCGGCTTTGGCTTTAAGTTCTAGGTACTGTTGCTCATTCAAATCCCATTTATGCTTTTTGAAAAATATAGCCGTAAAACCGGCAATGCATAAAATAGCAACTACCAAAACCATCGGATTAAACTTACTATATGCCACCATGTTTGCCCTTTCGAACCAACCCGAAACAAAACTGATAAGTATGAAAGATGCAAAGCTTAAACCAAGCGGTAAACCAATGAGTAGCTGACGAAACGTCTTTTTCTCTTTATCTCTATTCTTTTCCCAATAGGCCATAAAAGCCTGTTCCTCTGCTGATAGCATGCCGCAAAATTACGGGTATTCCATTATCAGCCTAAAATTTGAATGAATATTACAGTAAACTGCAATAATTTTATATTTTGCATCCACAACCCCCATTTTGTGAAAATTGATTCCCTGCTCGCCGGTTTTTTATACGACAACAAAACTTTATCCTTAGAAGGTATTGGTATTTTTAGTTTGGATGATACGTTTTACCTGCCCGATTTGGCCGATAAACATGCAGATACTACCATTACAGGTGTGCATTTTCAACACGACAAAAAAGCAGTAACCGACCCTGCCATTATTGATTATTTGGCCAAACAAATGGGTAAAATCAAGCCATTGGTTGCTGCAGATGTAGATTCACATCTATCATTGATGAAGCAATTCATCAACTTAGGCAAGCCTTATGAATTGATTGGTATTGGTACACTCAACAAAATCAACGACGGTAGTTTTATTTTTACTCCCGGTAAAATTTTAGCCGAAATGGCTGAAGTGAACCATCCACCGGTTCAAGATCATTTTGTAACCGAAGGTTTTTTTTCTAATCAGCCCAAGAAAAATGCTGGCACCGGTAAAACGGCTGCTTTTTATATTTTACTTTTTATAGTGGTGGCTATTATTTTAACTGGTGCAGGTTGGGGAGTATATACCTTGTTACAACAAAACAATGAGGAATCTGTAGTAGACGAAACCACAACCGATAGTACAATCGTAGATACAACAGTAACGTTAGCACCACCTGCTGCAGCTGTTGTAATTAATGATTCGGTTACTTATAAAATGGTGTTATTGCAAACAAAATGGAAATATAAAATAACCCCTTTATTCAAAACGTATACATCTTTTAAAAGTGGCGTTGTGGCAGATAGTTTAGTTGTTTCGGATACATTGCGATATCGTTTGTATATACCGGTAACATGTTTACCAATTGACACCACAAGAATTATTGACTCGTTAAAAAAATATTACAATAAGCCAATTAAAATAGCGGCTAACTAATTTTTATTGTATGCTCAAAAAGTATGGTCTCGGATTGTTTTGGATTATTTTATTAGCAGATTGCTACTTTATCTATGCCCAACAAGATGCATTAAGATGGTTCACTAAACCATTGTTATTAACTACGCTATTGGTTTACTTTAATTTGAATGTAAGTAGAAGACACCACTCTACTTCAAAAGTGTTAGCCAATATGGCGATGTTACTCGCATTGGCAGGCGATGTTTTATTACTCTATGTTGGAGATCAATTTTTTATTGCAGGATTAGTTTGCTTTTTAATTGCACATATTATTTTAACGGCTTACTTCAGCAAATTGCATCCATTAAACTTGAAAAAATCGGAATATTTTTTTGGTGCTTTACTGCCTTTATTGGTGATTGCAGGCTTAAGCATTCGCTTTATTTATTCGTATTTAAATCATCTCGAGATACCTGTCATCATTTATAGTATGGTGATTGTTCTAATGACTGCAACTGCAGCAAATGTGATTGCCAACAAAAAAACATCAACGCTAGGGATAAAATATTTTCTGCCGGGGGCTTTGTTATTGGTATTATCAGATTTAACCTTAGCACTCAATAAATTCTACTTTAGCAGCGAAGAAGGCTTTCACATCCTCAATATTGTAGTCATGCTTACCTATGGGTACGGTTTTAGCATCTTAGCAAAAGGCTTTGTAACGCATTTGAAAAAATAATAGCGGAAACAGCCTTACACTTTCTGATTCATTTTTGTGTCTACCGTATTTGGGATGAACAATAACCAACTCAATACATTGATGGCAGATTGAAATTGTTCAGTAGAAATGGAAGATGCAAGATTGATTTCTGTAACGCCTTTCTTATCGGATAAACTGCAACTGAGCAATATGGATTTATTACGAGCTGTATACACCTTAATTCTTGAAACAGAACCGTAGTATATAGAATAATGAAATTGCTCTTCATTAATTTGAAAGCTGCCTTCTGCATGACTAAACATATCGGGAACAATCTGACCAATTTTTACGCCATATTCGTTAAAAATAGCTGTTCGATTTCGTAAAAATCCTTCCTTTTCGATATGATAAGTTCGTCTATTACCCGATGTTTCGAATTTAGCTACATGGGTATGATCGTTGTACATTAGCGATAGTAACTTTTTATCATTACTTCTTAATTCAAATACTTTAGCATCTAAAGAAGCAGGTACACTAGACCAATACAAAGTTGTAAGCGGACTCATGGCAGTTCAATTTGGAAGCAAAAGTTACACCCCTATTTTCGAAAAAAGAAGGGTTCACAATTAAATAATATTGGAAATGCTTAATTGTGAACAAGCTGTTTATTGTGTTGCCCTTAGATCCTTATTTGTTGAAACATTTGGTCTAAAAAATCATTAATACTTGATTTTTGTTGACAACCATTCTTTACGGAATAATCGCTCTGAATCAGTTAAATCACCTTCACTTTTTATAGTAATCCGCATAGCCGGGTTTTCTTGTAACACCATTATGCTATCCATAATTTTTCCGCGATGCCGATACACCACTTTCAAAGTATCGCCGGGTTTATGCGCTGCTAATGTTTCGTCAATATCTTTAAACTCTTTTATTTTTCTAGCATTGAGTGACACCAACACATCATCAATATCAATTCCTGCCTCATACATTGGTGTATTTCTAATGCTATTATTGGCCATTACCAATTCGTTGTTTTGCGGTTTAAAGCTGAGATTTCCCATCCATGCTTTACCTGAATTAGCTTTTGCAAATACTAATCCTGCCTTGCTTAGCACAGCAGCATAATCAAATGGTTCATAGCCATAAATGTATTTGGCAAAGAACGCTTGGGCATACGATTCATTGCCGGTTAAATCGGCTAAAGCTTGTTGTAAATCTGTCATGGTATAAGGTTGTTCAGACTTGCCATGCTTGGTCCATAACTGTTGCATATATGCATCTAAGCCAAGTTTAAAACGACTCCTTAAATCTAATTCTAATGCCAAGGCAATAGCGCCGCCATAAGGATAATAAGAAGAGTACATGTTAGGATAATTGGTTTTATCAACCGATACTCCGGCATCAGCAAACACTGCCCTTTGACTATTTTCAATTGGTGAATAATAGATACCACCAGGTGTTTGTGATTTAACGGCAATTAAGCCTTCCATACTTCTACTCCACTCTTCCAAATTCAATATTCCGGCACGGTGTAAAATAAAATCGCCATAGTATTGTGTAAAGCCTTCGGCCAACCACAACCCTTCGCTCATATTGCTTTTTTCGTAGTTAAAAGGCTCAATACTTTTTGGGCGGATTCTTTCTACATTCCAGCTGTGAAAAAACTCATGTGCAAATACATCCAATAAAAAATCTTGACCGGTGAAAGGTAAAGGCAAACTAATCATGGTAGAATTTCTATGTTCCATGCCATCTCCTTTTACATAAGGATTGATACTTGCAATAAATGTGTAAGTACCGTAGTCGAAAGCCGGCGTTTCGCCAAAAACAGCTGTAGCCTCGGCTACAATATCCTTCAACTTCAGAAAAAATTTATCAACCACTGAATCGACAGATTCAGCTTCTAAAGCAAACCGAATAGTATAGCTTTTACCATCCGGATTTTTCACTGTCCATTCTCTAAACATCAACTTGCCCACTTTGGTGGGAGAATCCATGAAATATGCCAAATCAGGTGCAGTGAATGTGTTTACCGAACCGACTTGCGGTGGTAATTGTGTAGCAATTTTAAAATCGGGATTATTGAATTGAAAACTAATGCTGATAGGTGTTTGCTCATATCCTTTCAACCACATAAAAGAAGCAGGCATATTCAAATGATAGCCTGTAGCATCAATACTGGCATAGGTTCCATCTGCATGATTACCATACAAGGTATAACTCAATTTTACATACCCTTTATGGCCGGAAACCTGGTACACATCAGCATCTATTTTTTCTATTTGTAAAGCATTTCCTGCTTTATCAAATGCTTTAACATTGTATACGTTTTTACCAAATTCATGGGTGGCATAACGACCAGGTGATGAACGACTCATTCTAAAAATGGCTACTTGTTTTTTGTTGATTCCATCTGCCGTAAGACTTATTTCTGCTTCGTGATGTGTTGCATTGGGTGCGGCAACATCATAATGCAAACTAGCTTGTGCCATTGCCATTACAGTAGTCAGTGCAATCAACAGAACAAATACCAAACGTTTCATAAACTATGTTTTGGTAAAGATAATAGGTGCAACAATAGGCTGTAATAATATCTATACCGCTTTTTTACCGATTGTAAAATGTATAACTTGGTCGAAAAAAATGTTGACTCCTAAAGAACTGGTTGAATTTTACGAGATGCTTCCCCACCCCGAAGGTGGGTTTTATAAAGAAATGTATCGCTCTGCCGAACACATTAGTCATTCGGCATTGCCCAATCGTTTTGGTGGCGATCGGTCATTTTCAACCGCCATTTATTTTTTATTGGAGCAAGGTAATTTTTCTGCTTTTCATATTATTCAAAGCGATGAGGTTTGGCATTTTTATGCCGGGGGTGCATTGAATATATATGTGATTGATAAAAACGGGGCATTATCCATCATCAGATTAGGAAATGATATTGCCAAAGGAGAAGTTTTTCAAGCGGTAGTGCCGGCAGGTTGTTGGTTTGCTTCCGCTCCTGCCAAAGACAGTGCATTTAGCTTTGTTGGTTGTACAGTAGCACCAGGCTTCGATTTCAACGATTTTGAATTGGCCGATGGTTCAATTTTAGCAGCAACTTATCCGCAACACAACGCAGTAATAGAAAGCCTTTGTCGTTAAATACCGTAAAGTGGGTATAGGCTATGGACCTAAAGCGTTGTTATTTTAACTTTTAAATCACAGATTATGCCATCAACTTTAAAACGGGTTCTTCTTGCTACTGCCCTATTGTTTACACTACCCGTCTTAAAGGCTCAAGATAGTTTATCCTACTTTTTACAACAAGCTGCAATAGCTACATCAGACTCATTGAAATTACAATGGTATGAAAAAGCACAGCCGTTGGCAGAAGCCAAAAGAGACACTAGAACATTGGGTACCGTATACCTGTATTTGGCACAAACCTATTATCAAAAAAAACAACCTGAAAAAGCCATTTTCTATTATAAACAATGCATCAGCGTAGCTGAAAAAATGGCAGACATCCAATTGCTGCAACAATCATACAAAGAACTAGCAACAGTGTTAAGCAACCCTGGAATAGCAGTTGCCATCATCAATAGTAAAATGTCATTGTCGCTGAATGCAGATTCTCTGCGAAAAGACAGTTTACAACAAATGATTGGCGTAATGGAATCGAAATACAATAATGAAAAAGAGTTACGGGCTTTACGAGAAGCACAGCTTAAGATTCAGCAGCGTAATTATTTATTATTGACTGCGGCTATCGTAATACTTGCAGTAATTTTAATTGCCTATTTCTGGCAACGCCGAAACAGACTACAACAAGAAGCAACTTTACAGGCCGCCATCATACATCAACAAGATATTGCAAGCCGTGCTATTATTGAAGCTGAAGAAAACGAACGTAAACGCATTGCCGGCGATTTGCATGATGGGTTAGGACAAATAGTGAGTGCAGTTAAGATGAATTTATCGGGCTTGGCAGATAGAATAACGGTAGCATCGGAACAGGATAAACAACTATTTGAAAAAACAATTGCATTGGCAGATGAAAGCTGCAAAGAGTTAAGAGTTGTATCGCATAATATGATGCCGAATGCTTTACTCAAAGCAGGATTATCATCGGCTGTAAAAGATTTTATAGATAAGATTGACCATTCTCGTTTACAAGTTCAATTGCATACCGAAGGTTTAAATCAACGTTTAGATAGCAGTGTTGAAACGGTATTATACAGAGTGATTCAAGAAATTGTCAATAATGTGATCAAACACAGTAGCGCCAATAGATTAGATATTTCTTTATTCAAAGACAAAGATGGAATAAGTTGTACAATAGAAGATAATGGTAAAGGTTTTAATGCTGATGCCAAAGAAAAAAGTGATGGTATTGGGCTAAAGAATATTCAAGCAAGAATCAGCTATTTAAAAGGACAAGTTGAATTTGATTCGGCGCCGGGCAGAGGCACTTTAGTAGCTATTCATATCCCCTTAAGTTGATGATTTGATTTCTGTTTTTGGTGGAGGTGTTGGCAAGAATTTACCATCATCCTTTTTTCTTAAATGAATAACAATATAGCCAATCAAACAAAGGAAAATAACGAACACCACAGCCATCAACACCCAAGAAACATTTTTGATTGCTCGTTTTGCCTTGCGTTGTTTTTTATCGGCTACTTTTTGCTGTAAATCTTTGTTAAGTTGTTCTACCAAATGCTGCAATTTCTCTTTTTGATCAAATGCTTGTAATCCTTCTACCGCATCATTTACAAATGGCGAATCGGCCATGATAGATTCTAATTCATGACTTTCTTGATCTGACAGCTTACCATCGAGGTAATTCATCAAATCATCGTCTGATACTTGCAATATATTTTTGTCTGACGCCATTATTGATTACTCAACTTTTTTTCAATGATGATTTTAAGGTTACGTTTGCCATTCTGTATATAACTCTTAACCTGCAACAAACTAAATCCGGTTAATGCTGCAATTTGTTGGTACGATTTCTTTTCTAAATAAAATAAAGTTACGCATTGTTGCTGCTCTTTATTGAGTTCGGGGATAGAAAGCACCAATAAGTCTAAGGTTTTATCTTTCATTCGTAGTTCTTCCAAGTCTACCGATTCTTCAGCAGGCAATTGATCTTTAAGTTCTACCGGCACCTTTCCATGTTTGTCTCGCAGCTTCATCAAACAGTGGTTTTTAGCCACCATATATAACCAACTTTTAAAATAATCTACTTTATACTTCTGTAACTCGGCAATACATTTCAAAAAGATTTGTTGCACACTATCTTTCGCATCCTCTTCATTTTTCAAATATTTCATGCACACACCCAACAACAACAAGGTGTAGCGTTGCAGCAAAATACCTAACCACTGGTTATTCCCATCTGCATTAAATTTTTCGAGCAGTTCGGCATCGGTGATATGTGCATACTTGTTTAAACTCACAGCCTTGAAAGTAAGGTTAATATTTTATGCATAGATGCAGAAGATATAAAAATCCATATCCTATTTTCAGTCCATCTAAAATCTGTTTCTTTGTACAAAAGAAAACGATGATGATTGCTGCGGCAACTGTACCCATTTGTGCGTTGAGAAAAGAGCCCACACACCATAGTGAAATGACTAGTCAACTCTTGTTTGGTGAATTGGCCGAAGTAATGGAAACAAACAACAAATTTTCAAACATCAGGTGTTTGCATGATCATTATGAAGGTTGGGTATACACCAATCAATTAACGATTGTTGATGAAACGGTATTAGAAAATCCGGTTTTGCGTTGTGCAGATTGGTGTTCAAGCATTCAATATAATGATAGCAAAATGATCATTCCTTTTGGCAGCTCGTTACAGCAATTCCAATCTGGCAAAGCTACATTTGGTACGTATCAAGCTAGTTTTGATGGAACAATTTGGGACCCTGCTACTGCCATTAAAAACGAAACAACCATTCGTGAACTGATTGAAAAATATTTGGGTACATCTTATTTATGGGGCGGAAGATCAGTGTTTGGTATTGACTGTAGTGGCTTTGTTCAAATGGTGTATCAGTTTTTGAATATTGCATTACAAAGAGATGCAGCCCACCAGGCCAAACAAGGAGAAGTAATCGGTTTTTTACAAGAAGCCCGTTGTGGCGACCTCGCTTTTTTTGATAATGAAGCCGGCAAAATTGTTCATGTTGGAATATTACTCAACAGCCATCAAATTGCACATGCAGCAGAAAAAGTAAGGGTTGATAAGATAGACAGTCAAGGCATTGTTCATTCCGATTCCGGTGTAAGAACACATCAACTCAGGTTATTGAAACGTATAATTGTTTAACGTAAATAGTTAACAGTAAGATTAAATTTAGCATCTGCAATACCCAACTCAGAAGCAGCTGCATTACTAATACGTAGTAACAAACCATTGTTTTCTTTCATGGTTGGCAATGCCCCTAACACTTTAGCATAAATCACTCTATCATCAGCCGAAGTTATTTTGATGATGGTGCCTGGTGTAACATCATTCATCAATGCATAAAATCGTTTGTCTTGCCAACCGCTTGTTGTTTTAAACGTAGCAGCTTCCCCCGCTAAAGTGATTGGCGTTTTGTCCGCTTCATCTTTAGTGTACTGCGGTGTATAATAACCGGTTTTGATAACAGCAGTACCCGGCGTTCTTTTTGGTGGATCTTTTTTAACAATAGGGTCTGCAGGTTTAACTACCGGTTCAACTTGTTTCGGCTCAACTTTTACGGGTTCGATTACGGGTGTATCTACAACAGTATTTTGAACTTGTTGGTTAGAAACATCTCCATTTAAAGCGGCAACCTGATTGGTTTTAACTCTCAGATACCCAACAATAAATGGTGTTCCGGGCCAAATAACATCTTTGTTCAGGTTATTCCATTCCTTTAAATAATTCACCGGAACTTTAAAGTGATTTAAAGAAATGCGATACAAAGTTTCTCCCTGACCAATCATATGGTACAAAGGAATTAATGTTTCATCGGCTTGCTTTTGTCCTTTCTGTTCAAAATTATTGTTGTCTAAAGGAATCTTTAAAGTCGATTTTCCGGATAGCGTAGCTGTAGCTGCCAAACTATTATAAGTTGCAACTCTTGAAGCAGTTAAATTATAAATAGTAGCAATACCAGACAAGGTTTGTGCATTAGTAACCTTATGCAAAAGGTAAAGGTTAGGGCTTACACCTTCTACCATTAATTTGGCTTGTTGTGCTTGTACTTTAAAAAAAACTACCGTCAACAAAAGAATTACAACAATACGCTTCATAAAATATGGCCTTTTTCCGGTACAATATTACTGAATAGAATGCTAAATGCGGTCTTTTAAAATTCGCCACTCATTAGGATAATAATTATTGATGCGGTTTGGCAACAGTTTCATCCAACCCAAATTAACATTTTTGTATTGTGCCAATACCCATCCCTTTTGTTGACATGGCAGGTCAAATACTTTTTTCTGCAAATAGGCAACGGCCTCTGATTCGGATAATTCTATAGTCGGAATTGAAGGATGAAGCACATGGCTTAATGCCAATGCTTGATGCGGAATAAAATCTTTGCCTTTGATACTTCCTAACGCAATGCCCGCCATTCTTAAACCTAAGTGTTGTTGTAATAATGAAATTTCTCCTTCAAACTGTTTTGGCCAGGCTATTAATGTTTCTTTTTGTTTGGTTAAATAAAGCGATGCCATATCTAAAACCCAAGGCTCAATTATGTTTTTTTCCGTGGCTGTAACTGCAGATTTGCCTGCCGGACCATTATAACAGCCTTCATCTGTTCCTGTTTTTTTGAAGCATGCAATGAAGAAACCTTCCCCCTTTAATAAGTAGGGGTAAAAACGATATCCCACCGCCTTATGCTGCGCAGAAATCGTTGTAACAATACCCCAATTTTCATCCAATTGCAATGGAACATTTTCTACATCACCTTGTTCCATCAGCCAGTCACAAATTGCTTCATCTTCTGCTGGAGAATAAGAACAAGTAGAGTAAATCAAGTATCCGCCTTTTTTTAACGCAGGTAAAACATCGGCTATAATACGTTGCTGTCGATGGCTGCACAGTTGCACATTTGCTTCGCTCCATTCTTCGATAGCTGCAGGGTCTTTTCTAAACAAACCGCTACCACTACATGGAGCATCGGCTACAATCACATCAAAAAATCCGTTGAGCCGAGCAAAATCTGCCGGATCATTATTAGAAACTACTGTATGTAAACTACCCCATCGAGATAAGTTTTCAGCTAATATCGTTACTCTTGATTTGATGACTTCATTGGCTACTACCAACCCATTTTTAAAGTAATTAGCTAACAAAGTACTTTTTCCGCCTGGTGCAGCACAAAGGTCTAATACTCTTTTATTGTTGGTAGTTTCGCCGATGGTTTGACGTAAAGCTTCCTGCAAAAACATACTACTCGCCTCTTGTACATAATAAGCACCGCCATGCCATAAAGGATCAAAAATAAATGAAGGTCTGCTTGGCAAATAATAACCATGCTCACACCATGGTATAGGCTGCGATACCTCAAAAGACAAATTTGTATTAGAGATTTTTGATGTATTGGTTCTGATAGATGTTACCTGTTCTCCAGATGCATGTACTTGTTCAAACGCAACACGGTTATAACCCGTTGCTGATTCAAGTGAATGTAATAATGCCTGTGGTAACATATTTAAAAATTAAGCTACACGAGATGGAATTAACCTACCCCCTTCATCTGCTCCACGGTCGCCGGCTTCGTGGTATTCTGCATCCTGATTTACTTGCCATAAATCATACAATTCTTTTCCGGCAATAATATTTTTAACAGCCAACATGGCTGTCATCATACTATGGTCTTGATTATTATATTTATGCATACCGTTTCGGCCGGTTAAATATAAACCAGAGTAGTTCTTTAATGCATCGCTTACAGCAGCAACATTTTCTTTATAGTCATGGTCATAAACCGGGTAAGCTTTGGGCTGTCGAACCACACAACCATCCGTTACCAAAGCTACTTTGCCTAAACCAATTTGCTCTAATTCTTTTTTGGCTAATGCAATTAAATCTTCATCACTACAATTCCACATGCCATCGCCTTCAAAACAAAAATATTCTAATCCGTAACAAGCCATGGTTTCATCAGGGACCATATAAGGACTCCAAGATTTAAAATTTTGTATTCGTCCAACCTTCACCGAAGGATCATGGATGTACACCCAATTATCCATAAAGGCATTTTCATCTTTCATAATCAGTACTACTGTAATAAAATCACGGTAGTTTAATTGTTGTGCTGCGTTTAAAGCAGTTTGTGGCAATTGCGGAAAAATATTTGGCACTAAATATTTGATTGGTGCAGATGAAATCACACCATCAAAATCGCCTGCTGTGCTGCCATCTTTGAAAATAATTTCCCATTTATCTTTTTTAGCTAAGCCCTTAACTTGTTTATCCATTATTAACACAGCACCAAAATCAACTGCTTTTGTGGCACAAGCTTCCCACATCATGCCCGGCCCTTTTTTGGGGTAACGAAAAGTATCAATCAGTGTCTTAATCAACGCATCTTTGTTGCCAATTTTAGGCTTAAACAGTGCATTTTTTATAGCGGACGAAAGCGACAAGCCTTTAATGCGTTGTGCGGCCCAATCGGCAGAAATTTGGTTACATGGAATTCCCCAAACTTTCTCCGTGTAGGTTTTAAAAAAAATGCGGAACAATCTTTTTCCAAATTGATTGCTCACCCAATCTTCAAAATGAATAGGATTTTTTACGGGGAAAAGTTTGGCTTGCAAATAACTCCACACACATAAAAAAGATTCGATGATGCCTAATTTTCGTAACGCTTCAGTGGCCGCTAATGGATAAGAAAAAAACTGTTTGTTATAATAAATTCTTGAGCTTCTTGGCCTATCCAACATATCATCACCCAAAACTTCTGTCCAAAAATTTTCTACTTCACTACTTTTTGAAAAAAAACGATGACCGCCAATATCAAAATGATAGCCCTTGTAAGATTCTGTACGAGAAATGCCACCAACATGCTGTTTGTCTTGCTCATAAATAACAGGCTTATGCCCTGCTTTTGCCAACAAATAAGCAGCCGTTAATCCCGCCGGACCAGCGCCAATAACAGCTATTTTTTTACAATTTTCCATGTTTGGGGTCGCAAGATAAGTTTTAGCTGTTAATCGGTTTTAATACAATGATAATAACAGAAAAAGCCACTCAAAAACCCACTTGGCAACAATTTCATAGTTTTGCCGCAAATGACAGAGATTTTTATCATTCTTGGCCTTATTCTTTTAAACGGAGTTTTTTCAATGGCAGAAATTGCGTTGGTGTCTGCCCGTAAAGCCCGACTAGAGTCGCAGGCCAATAAAGGCGACGCTAAAGCCAGGGAAGCATTGAAGTTGGCCAACCATCCCGATACCTTTCTATCTACCGTACAAATTGGTATTACCTTAATTGGTATTTTAACAGGTATTTTTTCCGGAGAAAATATTAAAGATGATGTATTGGCTTTTGTCAATCAGTTTGAAGCGTTACAAGCTTATGCCAATGGTATTTCAACAGCTATCATCGTTATTCTAATTACTTATTTCTCTTTGGTATTGGGAGAATTATTGCCCAAACGCATAGGTTTAAGTAAGCCGGAAAATATTGCCAAAGCTGTTGCCGGCCCTATGAACATTTTGTCAAAAATCACTTATCCCTTCATATGGTTATTGACAAAAAGCACAACGGTGTTATCGAAAATGTTAGGTATCAAGAGCAATGATGGTCATGTTACAGAAGAAGAAATTAAAGCCATTATTAGTGAGGGAACAGAACAAGGAACGATTGAAGAAGCAGAACAAGAAATCATTGAACGATTATTTCATTTAGGCGATAGAAATATCACTTCGCTGATGACACACCGCAGCGATATTATTTGGTTAGATGTAAACGACACTGTTACCATTGCCAAAGAACATATGAGTGAAGTGGTGCACACCAGTTATCCGCTTTGCGATGGTACTATTGACGATATTAAAGGTGTGGTAAGTGTAAAAGATATTGTATTGGCCAATGATAATACAGTATTGGAATCGTTGATGAGTAAAGGTTTATTTATTCCGGAGAATAATACCGCATATCAGGTATTAGAACGTTTTAAAGAAACAAAAATTCACAGTGCATTTATTGTAGATGAATATGGAACGTTACAAGGTATGATTACCTTAAATGATATCTTGGAAGCGATTGTTGGAGACATACCACAGCCGGATGAAGATGATTATGAAATAACCGAAAGACAGGATGGATCTTACTTGATAGATGCTCAAATTTCCTTTTATGACTTCTTGAGCTATTTTGACAAAACCGAATGGATGAACGAAGGAGACCAAGAGTTTGATACCCTTGCCGGCTTTATATTGCATGAATTAGAACGTATTCCTCAAACCGGCGATACCCTGCACTGGAAAGGATTTACCATCGAAATTGTTGATATGGATGTACACCGAATCGACAAACTACTCATTACCATTACCGATGAAATGAAGGCTGATATGCAATAAGTAATTTTGCTAATACAATATCTTAATTTCTTGTGGATAACAAAGCAGTAGTTTAAGAAACTAATTGATAGTAAATTTACGTCTTAAGAACGGATACAACCCATAAATTCTAACCGAGTCATGATTAACCAATTAATGCTTCGGGCTAAAAACTTTTTATCCGGAGAAAATACCGGAGAAGGTAGCCAGAAGGATGATTACTTCTATAACCGCATCTTTTTTCGAAAGGTGATTGCTTTTTACGATACCATTTTTGAGCAAATCAATAATGCAGCTGTTCTCAATACCAAAGAAACCTTACAGCCATTTGGTCTTCAATTCGACATCAGTTTAAAAGATATTATCAAACAATCTGGCAAACCCAAATACCTCTATAACAATAAAAGAGAGAATAATCACAAAGTTGCATTTTATAGGGCATCGGTAAATAATCTGTCTGTGTTAATGCAATTGCATTTTCACAACGATGCTTTGTTTTTTATCGGTTTAGACATATCAGTTGGTTTATTAACCGAGAATGAGAAAACAGAAATCATCAATAGCATAATACGCAAATATTTGAGTCAGCCTTATTCAAAAGGCAGTAGTTATCCCTTAATTAGAGATGCTCATAAAAATTTTGTGATGATCCATGATGATATCAACTTCAATATTTGCTACTTACATGGCCGATACATCAATAGTTATCAAACCTTAAAGCAAGCAATCTTGGGAGATGATATACATGCTCCAGTGAGCAAAAAAATGAGTGAAAATTTTTACAACGCCTTTTAATTACAAACTGATTGTTGCAGTTGTAGTCGGGAAGTCTAACTTAACCGTTTTGCTATTACCATTTGCCTTTACTTGAATCATATTTACTTGTTGGTCTTTGTAATCATGTAACAAGCTATTGGTAATATTCATTTGCTTGACTGAAGTAATATTTTTTACTTCAAAATAACTCCAAATGCTACCGTCTTGTAATTCATAACCAACATAACCAAGCGTCAGCGGCTTGCCATCGGCAGAAATGGTAAGGTGGTTTTTGATATAGGCCGAAATTAATTTATCGGCTTGGGCTTTATCAACAGGTTTCATCAAATCAATTTTACAAGCACAATTTTTCTTGATGATGGTTTCCAAATCATCCGTAAATATCCGAACACTCACTTCTACAGATTGCTCTGTAACGTTGTGTTTAATATCGGTCATGCTAACAAAAAAAGGATGACTTAAGGTGAGAAAAGCCCCAATCACCCACTGAACGAAACTATTTACCATTCGACAATAATTTTTTCCACTCACAAAAGTCTTGATTAAATTGCTCACTTTGTAAAAAATATTACCAACGGCTGCATGGGAGATTTTAGCTTATATCTGGAATTAGGCTGGCAACATATTACTGACCTGAAAGGTATTGACCATATACTTTTTGTAACAGCACTCTGTTTGCGCTATCAATTGGCCGATTGGAAGAAGATACTCATCTTAATAACTGCCTTCACTATCGGTCATTCTATTACTTTAGCCTTAAGTGTGTTCAACATCATTAGAATCGATCAATCGTGGATTGAGTTTTTAATACCGATCACCATCCTAATTACTGCCTTTCACAATCTTGCAACACCCAAAAAATCCAAACACAAAAACCTGCCTATTCAATACTATTATGCCCTGTTTTTTGGCTTTATTCACGGCATGGGATTTAGTAATTACCTCAAAAGTTTATTGGGCAAGGATGAAAGTATTGTGCTGCAACTGTTGGCCTTTAACATTGGTTTAGAAATTGGCCAACTTTTGATTGTGTCAGCGGTGATTATGGTTTCCTTTGTAAGCATTAAGCTGATTAAAATAAACCAAAGAGAATTTTTATTGTTTGTGACAGCAGTAATTATTACGGTTGCTACACAAATGGTGATAGAAAGAAATCCATTTAAACGTACAAAAGAAATAGTTGCTATTGTAGCACCAACTTTACATCAACATACAAACCAAAACTGACCATAACCAAACCTTTCAAGATGAAGAAAATTGTATCGTTTTTTGCATTCATGCTGTTAGTAGGAGCTGCAGCTAATGCACAGTTTTACAACAATCCGCAGAGTAATCATGGCAATCGCTTTGAAGAATTAGGTTTCTTATTGCCAACGCCAAACGAATACCGTACGGCTAGTGGTGCACCCGGACCAAAATATTGGCAACAAAAAGCTGATTATGAAATTGACGTTGAATTAGACGAAGCTAAGAACTACGTTTTCGGAAAAGAAACCGTTACCTATTTCAACCAATCCCCCGATGCATTAAGCTATCTATGGTTGCAGTTAGATGAAAATTTTCATCACCCTAACAGCGACAATAATAGAGACAATACGGGCAAATTCAACAACCGTACAAGCAATGCTGCTTTAGAAGCATTAGATGTAGCTAAACAATTAGATGGCTACGGACTAAACCTAACTAAAATTGTAGATGCATCCGGCAAACCATTGAAATATACTGTGGTTCAAACGATGATGCGTATTGACTTAGCACAACCATTATTGCCCGGTCAAAAATTTGTGTTCAAAATTGATTGGAATTACAAATTGAACAACAAAGCAACAGTACGAGGCAGAGGTGGTTATGAATATTTCCCAGAAGATGGCAACAACTTGTATTCTATTACACAATGGTATCCAAGAATGGCGGTGTATAGCGATTTTAAAGGCTGGCAACATTTAGCTTTTACAGGTGGTGCAGAATTTGCATTAACGTTTGGTGATTATAAAATGCGTATTACTGTTCCTGCTGACCATATTGTAGCAAGTACAGGCGAATGTAAAAATTTAAAGCAGGTACTTACATCGGCTCAATACGATCGTTGGATGAAAGCCCAAACATCAAACGAACCTATTGAAATTGTAACATTAGATGAAGCAAAAGCTGCTGAAAAGCAAAAAAGTACTGCTAAGAAAACATGGGTTTACGAAGCCAAAAATGTGAGAGATGTTGCCTTTAATTCATCCAGAAAATTTGTTTGGGATGCAATGCCAGTTGATATCGAAGGCAAAAAAGTGATGGCCATGAGTTATTATGCCAAAGAAGCGTATAGCCTCTACCGCAAATATTCTACAAAAGTAACAGCTCATACTTTAAAAGTTTATAGCAAGCATACCATTGCATACCCCTACCCTGTTGCCATTTCAGTTGAAGCAGATAATGGCATGGAATATCCAATGATTAGCATGAATTATGGCCGTACAGAAAAAGATGGCACTTATAGCGAATCGACTAAATATGGTATGATTGGCGTAATCATTCACGAGGTGGGGCATAACTTCTTTCCAATGATTATCAATAGCGATGAAAGACAGTATTGGTGGATGGACGAAGGCTTGAATACATTCGTTCAATTTTTGGCTGAACAAGAGTTTGACAATAATTATCCTTCAAGACGTGGACCGGCACATTTAATTGCCAACTACATGCGTATGCCAAAGGAAACATTAGAACCTATTATGACTAAAGGCGATGCAGTTGCCAATGTTGGTTCAAATGCTTATGCAAAAGCAGCCACAGGTTTGAATATATTAAGAGAAACCATTTTAGGCAGAGAATTATTTGACTTTGCCTTCAAGCAATATGCTCAACGTTGGGCATTCAAACATCCAACGCCGGCAGAATTATTCCGTACGTTAGAAGATGCAAGTGGTAAAGATTTAGATTGGTTTATTAGAGGTTGGTATTTTGGTACTGACCCTGTAGATATTGCATTAGACAGTGTAAAATGGTTTAAAATGGATGATGCATCAAATGCAGCTGCATTCAACCAACAACCCTTTGAAGCATTGAGCAAACAACGTTACAAAGAAGATAAGAGCATTACTTTCGCTACAGACACTGATACAACTTTAAGAGACTTCTATTACTACAATAGAGATGCTGATGCCAACATGAGAGAACAACAGCGCTTACGTACCGAAGCGGCTCAAAAAGATAATGATAATGCTGCAAAATGGAAGTCTACTAACATTTATGAACTTACTTTTAGTAATGTAGGCGGATTGATTATGCCTGTAATTGTAGAATGGACTTTTAAAGATGGTACGAAGGAAGTTGACTATGTACCTGTTACTGCTTGGAGAGCCAATGAAAAACAGTTCTCAAAAGTATTTATGAAAGGAAAAGAAGTAGCAGCTATTCGCCTTGACCCGAATAAAGAAACGGCAGACATCAACGAAGAAAACGGTATGTGGCCGGTAAAAGAAATGCCTACTCGTTTTCAATTGTTTAAAGCTGGTGGAAATCGTGGCAGAGGCCAAAGCACCGGCGGAAACGCTATGCAAGAAGCACAAAAGAAAAACTAAATATTATTTATAATAATAACAAGAAAGGATACTACATAAAGTGGTATCCTTTTTTATGTTGGTTCAACAATTGCTAATAAGATATCTATTCCCAAAGGAAATTCTCCTTGCAAATCAATAATCATTTTTTTACTGCCTTTTGGCTTTATAGCCAACCACGGCGCATTTACACTAGGCACTCCGGCAAAGTTGGTTTTCCCTTCATGAAACGATACCGGCTTTTGCCAAACATCAGTTGAAAAAAATTTCGTTTGATGAATACAAAACATATTCCATACAACAATCTTCAATGAACCATCGGTCAAATGCTCAATACTTAATACATAACGGCCACTCATCCACATCAATACAGCAGTTAGTACATTGCCCAATAATATCAGAAAAACTTGCCAAATTCTTGCAGCGTTTATTGAATTAAAATCTTGTTGTAATTCAGCAGTAGTCATAGACAAAGTCATGACAGTTACAAAAACCGAACAAGCACAACAAATCAACACTACAAACCACAACAATAATTTTTGTCGTTTGGTCACACAAAACAATACTTTGTTTTCTTTCTCCAATGTTTTAAGATAAATTTTGTTTTTACTTTTTTGCATACTTGGTAAAGCAGCCAATTTTACTACAATGAAACTAATTATGACATTCAAACCATCCAAATCTTATTTTTACAAAAACTAGTGTATGCGATTGTTATTGTTGATTGTAAGTAGTAGCATTTTTTCCTTTGCTTTCGCCGGTAAGGCAGATACTATTGCGGTATATAGCAATAGCATGAAAAAAGATATTAAAACCGTAGTTATTACACCAAAACAATATGGTAAGAAAAAAAGAACTTTTCCCGTGGTGTATTTACTGCATGGTTATGGAGGCAGTTACAATAATTGGGTAAATAGAGTACCAGATTTAACAGTCTTGGCCGATAAAAACCAGCTCATCATTGTTTGTCCTGACGGTGCATTCGGCAGTTGGTATTTTGATTCTCCGGTAGATAGCAGCTTCCGCTACGAAACCTTTGTTGCCAAAGAGTTACCCAATTACATCGATAATAAATATAAAACCATTCGTGACCGTAAAGCAAGAGCAATTACGGGTTTGAGCATGGGCGGACATGGCGGTATGTTTTTGGGTTTTAGACATGCCGAAACCTTTGGTGCTTGTGGTAGCATGAGTGGCGCTTTAGATGTTAGTTTAATCACCCGTGGATACGATATGCAAAAAAGATTAGGCGATACCATCACCAATAAAAAATATTATCAAGATTGGAGTGTGATGAAAGTGATGGAACAATATCCTAAAGACAGTCTTGCCATTATCATTGATTGTGGTACAGAAGATTTTATTTATGGCATGAGTAAAGCAGCACATGAAAAGATGATGAAATTAAAAATACAACACGATTATATTGAAAGACCGGGCAGGCACGACTGGAAATATTGGGACAAAGCAGTACGCTATCAACTCTTATTTTTTAAAGAATTTTTTGAAAAAGGTAGAAAATAAAATCAACTAACTATGGTAGATGGTATCCATAAACTCAAAACATTTGCTATGGCCATCCATCCGCTACAAGATGAGGCTTGGCAAGATTTTGAATTGATTTGGCAACCATTTAATGCAAAAAGAAAAATAACGCTTACATCAGCAGGCGATACAGAAAAGCATTTATACTTTGTAACGGAAGGTGTACAAAGAGCATTTTATTTAGGTGAAGATGATAAAGAGGCTACATTAGTATTTACGTATCCTTTTTCGTTTTCTGGCGTAGCCGATTCTTTCTTAACACAAACTCCATCTCGTTATTATTTTGAAACATTAACGCAAAGCAGTTTTCTAAGAACCACGTATAAGCAAGTAGCAGATTTGATGGACAAACACCACAGCATTGAACGGCTTATTCGCAAAGCTACTAGTTATGCTTTAGCAGGTGTATTAGAGCGACAAATAGAATTGCAATGCTTTTCGGCTGAACAAAAATTCAGGGTATTATTAACTCGCAGTCCGCATGTTTTACAATTGATACCACATAAATATTTGGCTTCTTATTTAGGCATTGATGCTACTACTTTCAGTAAATTATTAAGTAGTGTACGATTGTAAAATCTTGGTGTAGACCAAGATTTTGTTGTTGGAGAAATGACAGCTTTGCTGAAAATTATAATTATGCCAACATACAACACCATCACATTGATAGATAGCTTAGAAGCAGCTACAGAATCAATACTCAACAAAGCCACTGCTGAATGGCAGTTAACTCCGGCTTCAATCCTTAATCAGATTCCGGCAACAGGTAAATGGAGTGCAGCACAATGTTTAGACCATTTAAACAGCTATGGTAACTATTATTTGCCCCAGCTACAAAAAGCCATTCAAAAAGCAAAACAGCAACAACAACAACCTACTATGAATTTTAACAGTGGTTGGTTGGGTAACTATTTTACCAATTTAATGAAGCCGGAATACAAAGGAAAGCCGAGTAAAAAAATGAAAGCGCCAAAAAATCATCTCCCAGCAGAAAAACTAGATGCTGCTTCAGTAGTGGCAACATTTATTCAGCAACAAGAAACATTTTTACTCCTACTTAGAGAGGCTAGAACAATTAATTTGAATGCGACTAGAGTGCCCATTTCTATCGCTTCATACATAAAATTAAAATTAGGCGATGTATTGATGTTCTTGGTTGCACATAATCAAAGACATTTACTACAGGCTGAAAACAGTTTGAAGGCTATTCAAAAAAAACAAGTGGCCGCTTAAGCGTAAATATCCAATAAACCATCGGGGAGTGTTACATGCACTTCCCGATTTTCTTTATCAATTTCATCTAATGTTTCTTCATGAATGGGTATGAGTGCCTCATTACCCTTGTACATAATTTTACACAATACTTGCAGTGGCTGTTCAATCACTTCTAATACTTCACCAATTGGTTCTCCTTCGTTAATCATCATATAACCCAATAATGAAAGCGGTGCAGCGGCATCGGTAAATTGTTCAAAATCTTTTTGCAGTAACCATACTTCTTTTCGTGTAAGTAACTGAGCCCTTTCCTTACTATCAATTCCTTCTAACTTAACCAATGTTTCATCGTGAGTTTTTCCTTTTGCATAATCTACAAAGTATGGCAAAAAACTATCTTTCCTGTCTTCTACAAACAAGGTTTCTAATCCTTTCAAATCAGTTTTCTTACCCAAAGCATGTTTTAGCACTAATTCTCCGGCTACGCCGAAGGTGGCTGCAAATTTTCCTACACTAAAATATTCGTTCATGGCTATCAAACTAATAAAAAAGTCCCGTACATAGGTTCGGGACTTTTTTAATGTATTTAACTGATGTTTTATGCTTCAGTGCTTTCAGCAGCAGGAGCATCATTAGTTTTTTCTACTTTTTTAATTAAAGGAACAGTTCTTCTTGCACGCTGTTCTTTGCGGTGAATTTCACCACGCTTAGTAATGTTGGCTTCATGCTCTTCGTGCCACTGCTGGAATTTAACCATTGCAGCTGCATCATCGAACAAACCAAGTTTAACACCACGCAACAAGTGTTTCAAATACAACACACCTTTGAAAGAAAGGATACGACGTACAGTATCAGTTGGTTGAGCACCTTTGTGCAACCATTCCAATGCTTTTTGACGATCTAATTGAATTTGAGCAGGTACAGTTAATGGATTGTAGGTACCTACTTTCTGAATAAATTTCCCATCTCTGGGTGCACGGGCATCGGCTACTACTATAAAGTAGAAAGGCCTTTTCTTACTTCCGTGACGTTGAAGTCTCATTTTTACTGCCATGTTAAATAGACATTTAAAGGCGTTAATAAATATTGTTTACTATAAAATTGGATGGCGAAAGTAATACAAACCCATTTTCCATCCAAAATATGTTGCTGCATTAACACTATTTTCTAAAATTTTACGCAGAAATTACTAAATCAGTAAAAAATGGGGTATTTTAAAGCCCCAAACTACTCAATATGAGAAAAGTCTCCCAAATCTTGCTTCGCAAAGGTAGAACTATTGAAAGCGTACCTACCGGCACAACGGTCTTTGATGCTTTACAATTAATGGCCGAAAAAAATATTGGTTCTATTGTTGTACTGAAAGATGAAAACTTTGCCGGCATTGTTACGGAAAGAGACTATTCGAGAAAAGTAGTATTGAAACATCGTTCTTCTACTGAAACGAAGGTAGAAGAAATCATGAGCGATAATTTACCCGCTGTTGCACCAACAGATACGATAGATACTTGCATGCACTTGATATCTGAACATAATATTCGCTACCTACCTGTTATGGAAGGTGGCAAATTGGTTGGCGTTGTTTCTATCAGCGATGTGATTAACGAAACAATCTTAGTCCATCAAGAAACGATATCTGCACTTAAAAGTTATATACAGTCGTAAAATGTTGCATTTGTGTGAGCCGGTAGATTGATGCGTAATCAGTCTACCGGCTTTTTATTTAAAATATTTTATCTTGCGGCCATGAATAAACTTACCGCAGCCATTACCGCCGTTGGCGGCTACGTTCCGGCAGACAAACTCACCAACTTTGACTTGGAGAAAATGGTTGATACCAATGATGAATGGATTAGGACCAGAACAGGCATTGAAGAAAGAAGAATACTAAAAGAACCCGGAAAAGCCAGTAGCGACATGGCTGTTCCTGCGGTACTAGAAATCTTGCAAAAGAAAAATTTACAAGCAACAGATATTGATTGTATTATATGTGCTACAGTAACGCCGGATATGGTTTTTCCGGCAACAGCCAATATTATTTGCGATAAAATTGGTGCTACCAATGCTTGGGGTTACGATATGAGTGCTGCCTGCAGCGGCTTTCTATATGCCTTAACTACTGGCGCCATGTACATAGAAAGTGGTCGCTTTAAAAAGGTAATTGTAGTTGGGGTGGATAAAATGAGTGCCATCATCGATTATACCGACCGTGCTACCTGTATCATTTTTGGTGATGGTGCCGGTGCAGTTTTATTAGAACCCGACACTGAAGGATTAGGTGTATTAGACAGTATTTTAAGAAGTGATGGCAGCGGCAGACAATACTTGCATATGAAAGCAGGCGGCTCTTTAAAACCAGCTTCAGTTGAATCTGTTTTAGCGAAAGAACATTTTGCCTATCAGGAAGGACAAGCCGTTTTTAAATTTGCAGTAAAAGGTATGGCTGATGTAAGTGCCGAATTATTAGAACGTAATCAATTAACCGGAGATGATATTGCATGGCTTGTTCCGCACCAAGCCAATTTGCGAATTATAGATGCTACTGCTAATCGCATGGGCTTACCCAAAGAAAAAGTAATGATTAATATTCAAAAATACGGCAATACTACTGCTGCTACACTACCACTCTGTTTGTGGGATTGGGAAAAACAACTGCACAAAGGCGATAATCTGGTATTGGCAGCTTTTGGTGGCGGATTTACTTGGGGTGCTACTTTAGTAAAATGGGCTTACGATTCAGAATAATCATTTGAACAAATAGCTTACAAAAAAGGCGAACCATTATTGTGTTCGCCTTTTTTTATCTAAAAATCTTTTTGTAAAAAGAACTTGTTTTTTTCTTTTAGTTTATTGTCTTCGTACAATTCAAAAAAATACCAACCGGCTCTGAGGAAGTTAGATTTCTCTAACATCAACTCTGTTTCTTTTACTTGTTTTATTTCAAATACTTCATTGTCTTTATCATCTACAAAACGAATACGATAGTGCCGATAACGAGCCATAGGCAATCGTATATTCAAATAACCATCTCTATCTGTATATACATAAACGGAAGGCTTCCAAGCAGGAATGGGTACAAAAGGTTTTAAGATCACTTCATCACCGCTCACATTAAATAAAGTATCCTTTGTTCTGTACATGATGGAATCTCTAAACCGCTTAAATTGATAATCATCTAACAATGCCAAAATACTATCTCTTACTATAACCGTAACGTAATGCTTTTCGGGTTCTTCAGGCTGAACGTCTTTTTTTGTATTATTCCCTGTATTTAGCGTTTGATTGATATATGGCCTACCGCTATTACTCGTTTTGATTGTAATGGCTAATGTATCCGGTCTTTTTGCCGGACTGAAAAAATAGGCTCCACCCTTAAGTACATAAAAAATTCTGTAGTACATTTTATTATTGGGTGCAGTGGCATCTAAAAAACCGTTTTGTGGAAGTTCGGGAGATGATGCCGAAAAGATAGTTTTAAAGTTTTTGGCACTATCAAATGACCGTTGAACGTTCAATTGAATACAAGTTTCAAATGGATTTGCCCAACTAACAAGAATTTTTCGAGGCGATTTTTCAGCAGCAGAAAAATCGGGTAGCGTATCCTGTGCTACAGCATTCAACAAAATGGCCAACATTATCCAAGCTAAAACAACTGCTTTCTTCATTAGAACGACAATAGAATTTGAGCAAAGATAATTGCTGGTAAGTTATAAAAATGGTAATACACCTTGTGGCAAAGATCGATTGCCTTGCAACCCACCACTATGTATCAATAATATTTTACTGCTCGGTTCAAAGAAATCTTGTTCACATAAGGTTTTGGCGGCAAATAATAGTTTTGATGTGTATACAATATCGGTTGGTAATTGATGTTGCTGCCAAAGCTCCTGCATAAATGCGATGAGTTGCTGCGGATGTTTGGCATAACCACCAAAATGAAAATCATGCAAAACTGAAAATGGCTTTTCCTGCGATGCATCAGGCAACAAATACCTAATATCTTTTGCTAACCCTGTATGCCCTTTCAATACACTTATTCCAATCACTTGCTGATGCGGCAATGCTGCTTGAATAATTCCGGTCAACATAGTTCCTGTGCCGCATGCAGCCATAATATGTGTATAATTTGAGGTATCTACAACTGTTAAAATAGAGGCTGCCCCTAAACTACCTAAATGGCCATACCCGCCTTCTGCAATCCAATAGCAATCAGCAAATTCGGCTTGCTGCATAATGGCGGCTTTATTACGATACATGTCCCGACTAACGAACTGCAATTGCATACCAAATGACACTGCCTCTTGCAAAGTAGGGGATAAAGTATCGGGCTGTTCTCCTCTAATCAAACCAACTGATTTTATTCCAGCCAAATGACAAGCACAAGCGGTAGCTACGATATGATTAGAATATGCTCCACCAAATGTTGTAATGGTATCAAAACCTTTAGCAATAGCATCAGAAACATAATGCGAAAGCTTAAAAAGCTTGTTACCGCTAATGATAGGATGAATAGTGTCAATCCGCAATACATCAACCCATATTGATTTATTCCAAGCATTATTCAATGCATGAATAGGTACTGATTGGGTTAACAAATCGTGTAAGACCATGAAAATATTGGGAGCTAAAAAATTATGGTTTAGCTTCGCAAAGTTTAAAAAATTACGCAATGCAACCAACCTTAGTTATTCTGGCAGCCGGTATGGCAAGTAGATACGGTAGTATGAAGCAAACAGCTGGTTTTGGCCCATCCGGCGAAACCATTATGGAATATTCTATTTACGACGCCATTAAAGCCGGTTTTGGTAAAGTAGTTTTTATCATCAGAGAAGAATTTGCAGATGTTTTTAAAAGTTTAATTGAACCCAAAGTAGTCGGAAAAATAGCTACCGATTATGTGTACCAATCTTTAGATGCTTTCATTGGCGATAAAACTGTTCCGGCCGATCGAACCAAACCATGGGGAACAGCCCATGCTGTATTGTGCTGTAAAAATGCCGTTAAAGAACCTTTTGTAGTTATTAATGCAGATGATTTTTATGGTGCCGATGCATTTAAAAAAGCATTCGATTTTCTTACAACAGCATGTAACGACACTACCTACTGCTTGGTTGGTTACGAATTAAAAAGAACCCTCAGTGAAAATGGTAGCGTAAGCCGTGGTGTTTGCGATGTTGATGCAGATGGCAATTTAACTGACATTAACGAACGTACTAGCATATTTAGAAACGATGCTGGAGTAATTACTTACGAAGATCGAGATGGTTTACATGAAGTAAATGAAAATGCTAGTGTGAGTATGAATTTTTGGGGCTTCTCTCCTAATATCTTTGAGTTAAGCCAAACACTATTTGATGATTTTTTAGCAACAGAAATGAATAAACCAAAATCAGAATTTTTTATCCCGATTGTTGCAGATCATTTTGTCAAATCAGGTAAGGGTGTAATAAAAGTTATACCTACTACTGCACAATGGTTTGGTGTTACATTTATTGAAGATGCACCAAGCGTTCAAGCCAGTATTGATAAGCTTGTTGCAGATGGTATTTACCCCACCAATCTTTGGGCATAACATCTTACTGATAACAATCATTCAAATAATAGGGAGAAGCATTTTGCTTCTCCTTTTTTATTGTGTACTTTGCTACATGTAAAATAGACACTATGAAGAAAGTATTGCTTGCTGCTTTTTTATTTACTCATGCTTTATCTTTTGCTCAAATGAATAGACTCAGTGAACAGATTGGCAATATTGTAAAACTGACGCCATTCAACGGTAAAAACAGTATCAAATACAATTATGAATTAACGAATGCTTTTGCGGAAATCAGTTTCTATAATCCTACAACTGTCAGAGTTAGAGTTACAAAAGAGAAGCCCAAAACTGATTTTTCTTTTGCTATAGAAAACCCCGAAGTACAAGCCAATTTTTCAGTAACGGAATCAAACACGGCAACAACAAATGATTATTCAACAGATGCCATAAAAGTATCGGTACAAACAAAACCATTCAGGGTAAGTGTGTTCAACAAAGATGGCCAATTATTATGTGGCGATGAGAGTACATTAGGCGTTAGCTGGTTTGGCAATCAGGTAAGCTGTTACAAGAAATTACACCCCGATGAAAAATTTATTGGCTTGGGTGAAAAAACCGGCGGCATCAATCGTCGTGGAAACTATTTTTATCACTGGAACAGTGATGTGCCAGGCTATGCAACGAATGCAGACCCGTTGTATTCTACAATCCCATTCTTTATTGGCATTCACAGCAATGTTACTTATGGTATTTTCTTCGACAACAGTCATAAATCATATTTCAATTTTGGCGGCGGTGCTGATGAAGAATTATTTCATTTTGGTGCCGATGATGGCGAAATGAATTATTATATTTTTGGCGGTAACACGGTTGAACAAATAATTAAAGATTATACTGCATTAACGGGTCGGACGCCGATGCCTCCGCTTTGGAGTTTGGGCTTTCAACAAAGTCGTTGGGGCTATGATAGTCAACAACAGTTATTGGATATTGCTCAAAATTTTCGCAGTAAAAAATTGCCTGCCGATGTAATGGTAAGTGACATTCCTTACATGGATAATTACAAGGTATTTACTTGGAATCCTAAAGGGTTTCCGCGACCCAAAGCCATGATGGACCAACTAAAAACGCTTGGATTTGATATGGTAACTATCATTGATCCGGGCATTAAAATTGAAAAAGGATATCAAGCATACGAAGAAGGATTAGCACAACAGCATTTTGCCAAATATCCAGGCGGTAAAGTATATACCGGTCATGTTTGGCCAGGCCGTTGCCATTTTCCTGATTTTACCAAAACCGCAACACAAGAATGGTGGGGCAAAAGTTTTAAAGCAGGATATACCGATATTGGCATTCGTGGTTTTTGGAACGATATGAATGAACCGGCAGCCTGGGGCAGAGAGTTTCCTAACTTAATTGAATTTGGAGATGGTGTAAATAAGAAAACTTTATTTAGTGTAAAAAATGCATATGGGCTATTGATGAGTAAAGCCACAGCATTAGGCACAAAAAAATTAATGAATGGGCAAAGACCATTTGTACTCACAAGAGCCGCTTATGCAGGCATTCAAAAATATTCAGCACAATGGACAGGTGATAATGTAGCAAGTGATGAACATATGATGCTAGGATTTCGATTATTGAATAGTATGGGTGTAAGTGGCATACCTTATACCGGAATGGATATTGGTGGATTCATCGGCAATCCATCACCCGAATTGTTTGTTCGTTGGATGAGTTTAGGTGTTTATTCTCCCCTTTTCCGAAATCACACACATATCGGCTACAACTACCGTGAACCTTGGTTGTTTGGTGAATACAACACCAATAAAATTCGAACTATTTTAGAACAACGTTATCGTTTGTTGCCTTATTTATACAGCAGTTTTTATACGGCTCACAAAACGGGCATGCCTATCAATCGTATGCTACCCATCAACTATACGTTTGACAATAAAGTATATGAAGGAAAATTTGAAAACCAGTTTTTGTTTGGCGATAATATGTTGGTTTGTCCGGTAGAGAGTAATAAACAAATAACAGATGTTTACTTACCCGGCAACCATAAATGGTATCGACTAAGCAATGATGAAGCATTTGATGGTGCTAAATCATATAGTGTTGCTGCTCCTTTAGATGATTTACCCGTTTTTATAAAAGCAGGAGCAATCATTCCGATGCAGTCTGTGATTCAACATACCAAAGAAAAAGGGAATGGCATTTTATACTTACATGTTTGGAAAGGTAATAACAACAACAGTTTTGTTTATTATGAAGATGATGGAGAAACATACAACTACGAAAAAGGAAGTTTCTACAAAAGAACCATCACCTATGATGCTACAAAATACGAGATAAGCATATCCAAAAAGGAAGGTAATTATAGTTCCAAGTTTGATATGCTTTTGCTTGTATTACATGGCTTTGGAGAAGTTAACGAACCACTTGCCGTTAAACTAACCGATGAAGCATTTAGTATACCTATTAGTTATAAACTAACAAGATAAAAAATCAAAATATGAAACCCGCCAAACAAATCGCCTACATCCTACTAGCTGTTACAGCTGTAGCTGCTGCTTATGCCGCATATGAATTATTTCAGCGTACGGAATCTGATTGGGACAAATATGTACTGACGGCCTTAGCTGTTGCATGCACACTTAGCATTTTTTTAGGCATCGGCAAAAATCCATTATTTGGCAATGCCGTAATTGTAAGTGGCGCACTAGCTTTATTTGTAGTAATTGCACAACGCATCATTACCGATGAATTTGCCGGTAATCAATTGTTTTATGGGCTAACCGGAGCCTTTGCCTTGCTCATAGGATATTTGTTAATTAAGCAAGCTAACACAACTACAAATACAAACCATCATACACAAAAAGCTCCTACCCCCAAAGTAAAAAGTCATCACCATAAACATAGAAAAAGGGGGCATTAGTGAGCTATAGCTATAGATAACATCAGCGTTTATCGCTATCATCCTCAATATTTCGTTAATTTATCACCGTTTATAATACTAATACGGTTAAAGTGACATGTCTCGGCTATTTTCGCAACTGTAAATATGCTTATGAAACAGTTACTCCTATTTATTGCTATCATCGGTTTTTGTAGCAAAGCTCATGCAGGTATTCTCACAGGTGTTGTAAAAGATAAGAAAGGTGAACCACTGCCCTTTTCATCATTGTTGGTTAAAGGAAGCACCAAAGGTACATCAGCCAATAACCAAGGTAAGTATATGATTACATTACCTCCGGGGAATTATACTATTGTTTGTCAGCGTGTGGGGTATAAAAAAATAGAAAAGACGATTACGATTGGTAATGCTGATGCCACATTAGATTTTGAATTAGAAGCACAAGAATATGATTTAGGCAGTGTAGTGGTAAAAACCGGAGCTGAAGATCCTGCATATGCAATTATTAGAGAAGCCATTAAAAAAAGACCTTTCTACGAAAAAGAAATCAATCAGTATAGTTGCGAAGTATATTTGAAAGGGCAAATGAAATTGCGAAATTATCCCAAGCGTTTCTTTGGTCAAAAAGTAGATTTTGAAGATGGCGATACCAGCAAACGTAAAATGATTTTTTTATCTGAAACCATTGCTAACTATTCTTTCGAAGCGCCGGACAAAAAGAAAGTAGAAGTAGTTTCTACAAAAGTAAGCGGCAACAGTAATGGCTTTGGATTTAGCTTTCCGCAAATTTTTTCTTTCTATGAAAATAATATACAACTAGGTAGTGGGCTTAATCCTAGGGGCTTTGTTTCTCCTATCGCAAACGGGGCACTTGGATTTTATAAATACAAATTTGAAGGCACTTTCTTCGATAACAATAAAATGGTAAGTCGTATAAAAGTTACACCAAAACGTACTTACGAACCGCTCTTTAATGGCTATATCAATATCATTGAAAACGAATGGCGAATACATAGTGTTCAACTAACGTTGTACAAAGAGAATCAAATGCAATTAGTAGATACATTGACCATTGAACAATTGTATGTACCGGCCAATAATGCTTGGGTATTGAAGCAGCAAATTATTTATCCTTCGGTAAAGTTTTTAGGCTTTGATGGATACGGCAGTTTTGTACAGGTGTATGACAAGTATAATCTTGACCCCAAGTTTGAGAAAAAATATTTTGGCAATACGATTTTAAAATTTTTCGATAGTTCAAATAAACGTTCTCCGGCATATTGGGATGCAGCAAGACCAATGCCTTTACAAGTCGATGAAATAGCAGATTACCGAAAAAAAGACAGTTTAGAAAAAGCTAGAAGAGATCCAAAATATCTTGACTCATTAGATAGAGTTCGTAACAAATTCAGTCCATTTGGTTTAATTATGGGCGGTCAATCATTTGGTAAAGAACGTAAGCGTTATTCTATTTCCTTTGCGCCATTGTTAGATGCCATCAATTTCAATACGGTGGAGGGTGCAGTATTCAACATTGCTCCAACTTATACAAAACGATTAGACACATTAGGCCGCAGAAGAATTATCATTACTCCAGACTTTAGATATGGCATAAGCACTAAACGTTTCAATGCCTATTTAGCAGGAACTTATATCTGGGGTAAAAAGTATTTCAACTCGTTTACAGCAACCGGAGGAAGAACAGTATTCCAATTTAACAATGCCAATCCTGTTGAGCCTAGAGTAAATACATTTGCTACATTGGCATGGGAAAAAAATCTGATGAAATTATACGAAGCAAGTTTTGGCAGAGTGAATTACACTGCAGGTATTGGTGATGGATTTACGGTAAGCACAACCCTATTTTATCAAGATAGATCACCGTTAGAAAATACCACTCTACACAAATGGCAAGACATTAAAAATCGTTCATTTACACCAAATACACCACAAGAATTAGGTTTACCTAATATTCCTCGTCACCAAGCATTTACTGCATCGGTTCAAATAAACTGGCAACCCGGTTCTAAATACATTGAATTTCCAGACCGAAAAGTAAACATTGGTGCTTCTAAATATCCAAGATTGAGTTTAGCATTTACGCAAGGCGTAAATGGATTGATGGGCAGTGATATAAATTATTCGAAGTGGCGATTTGGAGTGAGTGATAATTTGAATTTTAAATTAGGTGGTCGCTTTAATTATAGGGCCGCAATTGGTGGCTTTTTGAATCGTAAAACAGTTTATATACCAGACATGCAACATTATCTTGGTAACCAAGTAAGTTCAGCCACACCGTTTTTACAAAGCTTTCAGTTGATGCCTCTTTATGCATACAGCAATGCTGAAAAGTTTTATGGAGAAGTACATGTAGAACATCATTTTAATGGACTACTCACCAACAAAATTCCGGTATTTAAAAAATTAAACTGGTTTTTAGTAACCGGTAGTAACTTACTTTACCTTAAAGATCGTACCTACGGCGAAGTATTTGTAGGATTAGAAAATATCTTTAAAATACTACGATTAGATTATGTACAATCATTTACCAATAAAGGTTGGCAAACAAGCGGTATCAAATTTTCTTTACCCATGTTTACCGAAACCGAAGCAGGTAGAAGTAGACCGGGATTGTAATATCAGTGAATGGTCAATGATGAATAGTGAATAGAATCAATGGTGAGGCTATCTGCAACTCACTACTGATTATTCACTATACGATACAATTTCTTACCTTTGCCAAACAATTTTGCCCACCCTGCAAGTGGGTTCATTATTCATGAAACATTGACCGAAAGGTGGATGTCTAAAATTAAATGGTATGCCCGTTTTACACAACCGCATTAATAATGAGGAGTTGAAGCAGCGCCTCATGGAAGAAACTGAACCAAGAACAACCATCAGTTTTTATCATTATTTCCCGATTCAAAACCCACAAGAATTTAGAGATTACTTATACAAGCACCTTGACTTGTTGAAAGTATTTGGTAGAATTTATATTGCCAAAGAAGGCATAAATGCACAGATTAGTGTGCCATCTAACAACTATGAAGCCTTCAAAGATTTTCTTTACAGCATTGCACCCTTAAATGGATTAAGATTGAATATTGCTGTTGATGATGATGGCAAAAGCTTTTGGGTACTTAAAATAAAAGTGAGAGAAAAAATTGTAGCCGATGGCATTAACGACCCCAACTTTAGCATGGAAAACAAAGGCCGTTATGTGAATGCAGCCGAAATGAATATACTGTTAGAAGATGAAAACACCATCGTAATTGACATGCGTAATCATTATGAATATGAAGTAGGTCATTTTGTAAAAGCCATTGAAATTCCTTCAGATACATTTAGAGATCAATTGCCTATGGCAGTTGATATGATGAAAGGAAATGAACAAAAGAATATTATCATGTATTGCACAGGTGGTATTCGTTGTGAAAAAGCGAGTGCCTTTATGAAACATAAGGGCTTTAAAAATGTTTTCCATTTAGAAGGTGGTATCATTAACTACGCTCAAAAAGCCAAAGAACAAGGTTTAGAAAGTAAATTCATTGGTAAGAATTTTGTGTTTGACAATAGATTAGGTGAGCGGATTACCGATGACATTATTGCCAATTGTCACCAATGTGGTAAGCCCTGCGATGTGCATACCAATTGCAAAAACGATGGTTGTCATTTATTGTTTATTCAATGTAGTGAATGTGCTCAAAACTACGATGGCTGTTGTAGTAATGCCTGTAAAGACACTTTGCATTTACCACTAGAACGTCAAAAAGAATTAAGAAAAGGCGTAGATCACGGACAACATATTTTCAACAAAAGCAAAGCTAGATTAAGACCTAAACTAACAGAACTTAACAGAAAATAGTTGAGCTGTGTGGCAGTCCTATTTTGTGTCTTTAATCACAGTCCAAATATTTTTAGCAACAAGTTGATTGCCTTTTGCATTTAGGTGTACTTTATCTGTCGTTAAGATTCCCGCTTCTTTATTTTCGATATTATGTTCCAAGTTGTATTGAATAAAAGCTTTACGCAAATCAACGATTGGTAGATTATTTTTTGCAGCAAAGGTTCTAATCCAATTACTGTACAAATTTAAATCGCCATCTAATTCGTTACTATTATCTGTTCGTTCTCCAATAACAGCAGGAGTACATACTATTACCTTAATATTTGCAGCTTGTAGCTTATTATAAAGACCTTCATAAAATTTAGCAAACTTAGCAAAGTCGGTACCGGTACCTAACAAACGCTTATGCCAAACATCATTTACACCAACATAAATCACCACTACAGCAGGTGAATGCTGCATAATATCATCTTCTAAACGCAAATACAAATCATATACTTTATCACCACTTTTCCCTGATCCTTTTAGCTCATAATTTTCTTCTAATCCATCTTGCTTCATCAATGAATCCATCAAATTAATATACCCACCTGGCTTTACTCCTTGTTCTGTTATAGAATCGCCAAAGAAAATAATTTTCTTTTTTTTATTCTGCCTGAACGACATTAAAAACATGGCAGCAATAAACATTAAAAACAAGGTTATTTTAGTGGCCATAGATGTTGTATTAATAGATATTATCGTAGTAAATGGGGTTTCTCTCGGTATAATTTCCAAACTAATTCGCCGAATAATGTATTGGCCCAAGCAAACCATTTACGTGTAAACTTTGAAGCATCATCTTTATGAAAAGATTCATGCATAAATCCTGTATTGGCATGGGTTTCTCGTAACATGGTAAGGCATACATTGATATCTACATCACTGTTACTTGTTAATGCCCTCATGGTAATACTCATGGGCCAGATATAATCCATACCCACATGTGGCCCACCAATCCCCTCTCCTGCTTTACCCTTAAAGTAGAATGGATTTTCTTTTGATAACACATATCGACGGGTGTTGAGATAAGTTTTATCATTGGCAGCCACAGCACCCAAATAAGGTAGCGACAACAATGATGGAATGTTGGCATCGTCCATAAGATTATAGCTACCATAGCCATTTATTTCATATGCATAAATATTTCCGAATGTTGGATGATTAACAATACCAAATTTGCTTACTGCTTCAGCTATTTGAAAAACCAACCTATCTATCTGCAATAAGAGATCATTCCCTTTATTAATAGCAGCTAATATTACTTTCAAATTTTTTAGCACTTCACATGCAAATAAATTACTAGGTATCAAATAGGAAAAAACCGTTGCATCGTCACTTGGTCTAAACATAGAACAAATCAATCCATTAGGTTTTGCAGGATAACCATAACCGGCCAATGGCACTCCATCGGTAGCCCAAGCTGTTGTACGTTGAAAACTATATGTACCTTTGCCCTCAAAACGTTGTTGTTCTTTAAAGGTTTGAATTATCAGCTTCATGGCAGTCAACCATTGTTCATCAAATACAGTAGTATCGCCGGTTTCTTTCCAATAGCCATAACTCAAACGAATAGGATAACACAAACTATCAATCTCCCATTTACGTTCATGAATGCCCGGCTTCATCTTTGTTAAATCATTCTTCCACTCACTTACTTTAGTTACATCTTTATAAAAAGCATTGGCATAAGGGTCGAGTAAAATACATTTCACCTGTCTGTTAATCACACCTTTAATCAACTGTTGTAAATCTTTATCTTCTTTACACAATGGCAGATAAGGCCAAACTTGAGCTGTAGAATCTCTCAGCCACATAGCATCAATATCACCGGTAATAACATAAGTATCCGGCTTGCCGTCTATGATTTCAAATTCAACTGTAGTATCTAAAGTATTGGGGAAACAATTTTCAAACAGCCATGCTATTTCTTTATTGCCGATATGTTGCTTCACATCAGCAATTACATTTTCAACAGCCTTACTAGTAAATTTTCGTTGAATAGCTAGGGTACGAACAATGGGAAATTGATTGTTAGAGCCGGCAATACTATACTTAGATAACAAAACCCCTGCTGCTGCAAGGGTAGATTGTTGCAGGAAAGTTTTCCTATTCATATTAGCAATTATTACAAATTAGATAGTGTCACTACTCTACTTCTACTTGCTTTGGAATCACAGCTCCTTGCTGTGCTTCCATCAAAAATTTTCGTTCACTAACAATATAACCATTTCCCATTTCGCAGAAATGAACAATCAAGTTTTCTATACTAATAGGATTTCCTTCAGGGATATCAGCCATATTACTATGTCGAATATTATGCCCATCAATAATAATCACCAAACCACTACCAATAGCTTCCATCTTATCGCCACCCGTAATTAGCATACCGGTATCTTCTCCTAATCCTATTCCAATAGAGCTTGGATTAGCAGCTACCGCTTGTGCTAAACGACCAAACCTTCCACGCTTTTCAAAGTGACTATCGAAAATCACATTATCCATAAAGCCCAAACCTGTTGTGATTTTCACCTCTCCTTTAAAATGAGCCCTTGAGGCATTGCCTTCATAGATCATGGTATTACTCATGGCCATAGCACCGGCAGAAGTTCCGGCTACCACAAAATTTTCATGTAAGTAACGGTAACGAATAGTCTTAAATAAATTAGTGCCCCCGAAAATGGTAGTGAGCCGAAGTTGATTACCACCGCTAAACATCACACCATCACAATTTCTGATGCGTTCTTCATATTCTTCTTGCTGTGCATCCTCCCTATTACGAATATGCATCACACCAATATTGGTGCAACCCATTTTGCCAAAAGCATCCATATAATTATTTCCTACTTCGTAGGGAATAGTAGATGCCGTCGTAATCACTTCAATTCTTGCGTTTGGACCTCCTGTTTCATCTACAATTCTTCTTAAAATACCTAGTTCAATAAAATTGAGGTTATGCCGATGTAATCCGTCTTTTTCAAACTCATTACCCTTGTCTTCTGCACCACCAATTGCAATTAATTTTCCTTTGGGTGTTGGTACCATGTACTGAAAATTGATATCTACAAATTTAGGGGATTAGGGGATTGAAGTACGGTTAAATACAATAAAAACAAAACACTGTCATTAGTGGGTGAAGATTAGAACGATGAATGATGTTGAAATGCTTACGTCTAATAACTTTTTGGTTTTTATTCGTACAAACATCAACTACAATGCTACTCCTTATTGTCAATCCATTGTAAATACTTGCCGAAATAGCTTTTCAATAAAAAATGCTACAAACATTTTTTCGGATAAAATGGTACTTGGAATACAGTCTAAATTAATTACAAGAAAACTCGCTATTGACTAAACCAAGAAATACCATTTAAACTATAAGGAAGGCGAATAGATACTTTTATCCATAGATTATTTTACCACATCACCAAAACGGAAAAGAAAAAGCCAGGTAGAAACCTAGCTTTTACATCAAAAAACAACAAACAAAATCATGTATTACTTGTAACTCCTAACCATTCTTCATACGATAATACTCCGAGATGAGGCCTAGGCAAACCATTGAGTATTCCTATAAATTCAAGAATATGTCCATCAGGGTCATGGAAGTAAATCGAAACTGCCGGCATCCATGCAAAAACCATTGGCTTTTCAATTCCATCATTCAAAAAGTTATAAAAAGGAAGTTTATTCTGCTTTAGAAAACTAACTGAATAATTTAATACCCATTCTGAATCACATTCAAATGCGAAATGCCGTTGCTGTACTTCACTAGCAGGTACCTGCCATAGGCCAAGCATAGATTTTTGTGGGGCTCCTACCCAAAAAAACAAAATGTTGCGTTGCTCATCTCTATAACATTCTTCCAACCCAAGTACGTTTTTATAAAATGCTGCTGACCGTTCGATATCTTTTACAAACAGATGCGTTTCAAATAATCCTTTGATCATATCCTGTTTGTTTATGCATGACGATAAGACGAATTACCAGTTACTACAAGATAATCAATTGAATATTTTCCTGCACCATCAACCAATAGCAATAATGACAGACCAATTACCAGTAAGTGATATTCGAAGCCTTCACCTTTTTGTGTTCCATCCCAGTTCATAAAAAAACCAAAGTCGATGTGTGCTGTAACAATCATGCCGATAAACAAAAAGATGGTAAACAGCGCCAAAGGCCTAGTAACAAAACCTAAAATCAACATTAATGCGCCGAGAGACTGTAACAGAATCACTAAAAAGCTAATCAACCAAGGTAACCCTACTGTATATGTAAAATATTTAATACTTCCACTAAATCCATAACCACCAAACCAACCAAGTAGCACTTGAAGTCCATGCGGTAAAATGACGATACCAAGTGTAAGTCGTGTAATTATGCCTCTTACATGATCGCCGGATTGAAATAACCAGTTCATTTTTTTCATGTTATATATTTTTTATTGCAAAAATCGGGTGGGGATAACCTAAGAAAAATAATCTAGTTTAAGTTTTTCAGAATAGAAGCTTCTTTATACGCTCATTTCTTAATCTAGTTCATTTTCCACTTCAACTTATCATCGAAATTTTGTGAACAAAATGAAAGTCATTACAATTAAATAAAAAAGAAATGAGAGCTTATTTACTATTGGCAATACTGCTACAAGTGTATCAACAGAGTTCAGCACAAGCTTATACCGCTGAAGTTATGCCTGGCAACAGATACTTATTTTATCAACATTTATTTCGCCAAAAAATAAAAGAAAACAGTAAGGTAGGTTTTGTTCATATTGCAAACATCAGCAACTGGTATCAACAAAATCCCAATAAAGGAGGCATGGGAAATGAAATTATGAATCAAGTATACCTCAGCCAAGAGGTAATTCAAAATGTTACTTTTCTGGGAGGGTTATTTTATACAAATGTTACAGGTATTCGACCTTCGATTGCCATTCAATTTACACAGATATTTAAAAATGGTTTAATTGCGATTGTACCAAGAGCTGATATATCTAAAAACGGCAGTACTGAATTAATGGGAATGCTTGAGTACCAACCAACATTAACGAAGAAAATAAAACTGTATTCAAGATTACAATTTATGCATAATGTCGGCCCAAATCATCACAATAGAAGTTACCAGCGTGCAAGGGTGGGAATACAGATAAAAAAGTTTCAGTTCGGTGTAGGTGTGAATGTGAATCAATATGGGTATCCTTTAAAAACGAAAATCAATAGCGGTATTTTTTTACGAAAACCATTCTAGTTTGTTTGTCGTTTTTGCTCCCGATTTTTTTGCACAATTCGTTTTTTTATTAGACTCAAAAACTCCGGCGTCATACCTAAATACGAGGCAATATGCTTTTGTGAAATTTGTAAATCCATTTCGGGATAAGTATTTCTGAAAGCGATGTAACGCTGTTCTGCATCCATGCCAAGAGATTCTAATACACGCCGATGAAAACTTGCATAGGCCTTTTGTATCAGAAGTCGAAAGAAGCGTTCCATTTTGGGCACAGACTCATATACTAATTGAAGTTGATCATAGGAAATGGATAGCACCTCCGTAGTTTCTAATGCCTCAGTAAACATACTAGCCTTAGTTTGCATAATAAAACTTGGAAAATCGCCGACCCACCATTTGCCGATGCCTAATTGCACAACATGTTCATGACCATTGGGTTCAATATAAAATACCCTGGCACTACCTTTTATAATGAAATTGGTATATCGATTGATTTCACCTTCGATATTTAAAAAATCTCCTTTCTTAAAACATCTTTCGACAGTGTGTAGCAAAACAAACTCTTCTTCTTCCTTTGTTAGGTTGACATAATTGTTGAAACTATCAAGTAATAATTGATGATTCATGCTTTAAAAGTAAAAAATAAACAAAAGCTATGGTAAGAATATTTGCACCTACAACAATTATAAAGTATGTAAAAAATAGTTGCATGAAAAATGATTACCCTTCAAAATGTCATCATAGCATTGGTAAAATTGGAGTATTGAAACTCTCTGTTTATTTCTAAAAGCAATCCCCAAATCCGATTTCAAGTACCGTTCATATTAAAATGCCTTTGCTTTATCAATAAAAAGCAAAAAAAAACTATAGAAATAGCAAAAAAATCTTCGTTGAATCAACATCTCTCCTTTGATGCCGAATTAATCTTTCTTCAAGATTACTGGTACAACCGGTGTAATACGTACCATCATGACATAACAATATGTAAACGACTTGGTGCAGATAATTATAAATAAAAAAACCTCCGTCGCTAAAGCTATGGAGGGTGAAGCGGAGAGAGAGGGATTCGAACCCCCGGACCTGTAACAGTCAACAGTTTTCAAGACTGCCGCAATCGACCACTCTGCCATCTCTCCGGGTGCAAAATAATAGCAAGCAATCCTATCTTCCAAAAAAACTATTGATAAACAGTAGATTTAGTAAAAGAAATCAGCAATAAAAAAATGAAAACAAAGTTTAGCTAAGTGTAGCGGTACAGTTACAACAATAATTTGCTGAAACGTTGCAGTTCTGTCAGTTCAACAGGCAATAAAATTTCGTTTTTATCCAACTTAGCTTTGAAGTACAATACTCGTTTATGCTGTGGATATTTTTCAAGAATAGCGTTTACTTGATTTGCAATTTCAGGGTCAATAGTATAAAGCGGTTTCGTTTCGGGTAATGCCGATTTAAACCGATTGGGCTGTTTTAGCATGATGGCTTCTAGAGTGGCCAAATTTGCAGCACTTACCGTTTCTACTTTTTGTGCTTTGTAGTAAAGGCCTTGTATTTGCTTCTTACTCAAGCCGCCCCTCTCATGGTATTGAAAGTAGAGACTATTCACAAATTCAGCATTTGGATTTGCCGCCAGGACAGCTTTCAACACAGTATCAATCACATCAACATCAGGCTTTTTTTTATGGTGTTGCATGATGTTGATTGAGTTAGTGACTGAAAAAGAATCAGAAATAATAAAATTGCAATAAAGCATTTGGGAAAACACCCAATAATATAATCAGCGCAGCTGTAACTACCAATAGCCATTTAAAAGCAGGTGTAATGGTTGAAATCGTTACTTCACCTTCTTTAAAATACATCGCCTGAATTACTTTAAAATAGTAGTAGGCACTAATTGCAGCAAATACAACCGCTACAATGGCAATCCATGTAAATCGACCACTACGTATAGCGGCAGATAACATATAATATTTGGAGAAGAAGCCCGCTGTAAGGGGAATACCAGCTAAGGACAATAAGAAAACAGTATTTAATCCTGCCAATAAAGGTTGCGATTTTGCTAAGCCATTATAACCATCAAAACTGTAATCATCCATTTTAATCAAAATTGCAAATATGCCAATGCTTGCCAAGCAGTAAGCAGCTGCATACAAAATCATACCCTCTTTTGCTTCTTCGTTAAAGGCGTATAAGGCAAACATCATAAAGCCTGCTTGAGCAATACTGGAGTATGCCAACATTCTTTTTACACTTTGTTGAAAAACCGCCGTAAGATTACCAACAGCAAGTGTAGCTATGATGATGAGTCCAACTAATATTTGCCATTGCCCGCCTAATGATCCAAACCTTGCTTCGAACAAACGGATAAAAGCAGCAAAGCTGGCTACTTTTACAATCGAAGCCATATAGGCTGTAAAAACGGTTGGGGCTCCATCGTATACATCAGGTGTCCAAAAATGAAAAGGAGCAGCAGATACTTTGAAAGACATAGACACCAATAACAATAACAATCCTGACGCTTCTAATAAAGAAACACCCGGCATAACCGAGGCTACTTTCTCTACTCTAAATGAACCATTAGCACCATAAATAAGTGCAATACCCATTAACATAATACCTGTTGAGAAAGAACCCATCAAGAAATATTTCAACGAAGCTTCATTGCTTTTTAGGTTACGCTTATCCGATCCGGTTAAGATGTATAATGGGATAGAAATGATTTCGATTCCGATAAATAACATCAATAACGTTTGGTAAGCTGTAACTATACCAATACCACAAGTAATAAAGAATATCAAGGCAAAATAATCAGGGGTATGGTTACCCACTTTCTCAATATCAGATCCACTTAATAGCACAAATAACAATGTAGCTGCAATACAAATACTGTTGAAGAGTAAGCCAAACTTCTCAACATGCAACATACCGTTGGTGTTGATGTTGAAGATGTTGAAGTTGTTAGATTCTCCAATATTGGCTAATAGCAACAACAAAAAACCAGCAGCTGCTATGTACTTAAATGCTGCTTTGTTTTTGATGAAGATGCCGCTAAACATCATCACCACACCTAAAATTGCCGAAAGTATAATCGTATTCATAATCGTCTGCTCGTATGCTGTTATTGGTTCAAATATGCTGTTAGATTTTGTACAGCATCGTTCGTTAAGTTGATCATGGGTTGTGGATACACTCCAAACACCAACACTATAATCACCAAAATACTTAATACTAATTTGGTATTGAATGGCAAGTCGGTAATTTGACTAGCTGCTTGACCGGCTGTGCCATATATTACTTTTTGTACCATCCACAAGGTATAAACAGCTGCCAAGATAATGCTGCTACCTGCAACTGCTGCGATATACACATTGTATGCGAATAGGCCATTAAACATCATAAACTCACCTACAAAAGCATTGGTTAATGGCAATGCAACATTGGCTAAAGCCATTACTACTAACATGATGGCTAAAGCAGGTGCTTTTGTTGCCAATCCACCTAACTCACTCAGTTTACGAGTGCCGGTTTGTTGTTCAATATAATCGGCTACTATCCACAAGCCAATGACGTTAACACCGTGACTAAACATTTGAATCATTACGCCTTGAAAACCGGTTTTATCACCTGCAAATAATGCGGCACACATTAAACCAATGTGAGCAATAGAAGAATAAGCAATCAATCGCTTCACATCATCTTGTTTGATGGCAATCAGTGAAGCGTAAATCATTCCTATTACTGCGAGGATGATGACAATATTGCCCCATTGTGCAGCTGCTTCGGGAAAAACAGGCAACAACCATCTTACAACCGCAAACAATCCCATTTTAACCATAACACCACTCAAAACCATTGTTACCGCAGTTGGCGATTGTTCATAAGTATCAGGTTGCCAAGTATGAAAAGGGAAGATGGGCATTTTGATGGCAAATGCAATAAAGAATAATGCAAATAATATGGAACCCTGTGTTGATGTAAATTGTAAATCATAGAATGCCTGCATGGCAAAGCTATGATTAGGCGTTTGGTAAGAGAGGTACACAATTCCAATCAACATTAATAAAGATCCAAAGAAGGTGTACACAAAGAATTTGAAAGTAACTGCAATACGCTTCTCTCCGCCCCACTTAGAGCATAAGAAATAAACCGGTATCAATGCCAACTCCCAAAAGAAATAAAACAATAAACAATCTGATGCAGTAAATACACCTGTAAGTCCTGTTTGAGTCAGCAACATCAATCCATAAAAAGCATTAGGAGAAATATATTTATTATTATACGTTGCAATAAAGATCAATGGAAATGAAACAGCGGTGAGTAAGCATAACATGGTGCTCATACCATCCATAGAAAGACTGAAACGACTGCCTAATTGAGGCAACCAAGCTGCATCGTAGCTACGTAAGGTAGCATCTGATTGATACATTCCCCATACAGCAACTGCTAATGTGGCAACACTCACCAAAACAGCCCATCCTTTGGCAGCCTTTTCTTCCTTCAAAAAAAAGTTAATCAATCCACCCACCAACGGAATCAATATTAATAAAACAGGTATCATATCAGTTATTTCAAAAAAATTATCTCAGATAAAACATCACTATAAAAACAGTAATAATTCCAATCACCATCATAAATACATAACTACCCACTTGACCACTTTGCAGTAATCTAATTTGGCGGCCTGTATATTGAATACTTTTACCCACACCATTCACTAATCCGTCAATTCCACTCTTTTCTATTATTGAATTAAAAATACCAGCTATCCAAAGCAATGGCTTTGTAATCACCGTATCGTACAATTCATCAACATAACATTTATTAGAAAGGATTTTACCTAAACCGGTAGGTTCGCTAAACTGTGTTTGTTTGCTAAATTTCATCCAAGCCACAACAATAGCTATTAACGCTAAACCCATAGAAGCACCCATCAACATATATTCTGTGCTATGACTAAGGTGGTGCATTTCTTGCTTCGCAATGATTGGTGAAAGGAAATGTTCTAAAGCATGTGCATGTTCCATGAATACAGCAGGTATGCCAACAAATCCACCCACAACACTTAAAATAGCTAATACAATTAATGGAATGGTCATTGCCTTCGGACTTTCATGCAAATGATGTTCTTGTTCATGTGTTCCTCTAAACTTACCTAAGAAAGTTAACGCATACAAACGGAACATGTAAAAGGCCGTCATTACGGCACCAACAACTGCTATTCCCCAATAGAGTGGATTTTTAGCAAATGCTGCTGCTAGAATTTCATCTTTGGAAAAGAAACCACTGAAAGGGAAAATACCGGCGATAGCCAAACAACCCAATAAGAAAGTAATATGTGTAATAGGAAGATGTTTTTTCAAACCACCCATTTTTGTAATGTCTTGTTCGTGATGCATGGCATGAATTACACTCCCTGCTCCAAGGAACAATAAGGCTTTAAAAAAGGCATGTGTCATTACATGAAACACACCGCCAACATAGGCACCAACGCCTAATGCTAAAAACATATATCCTAACTGACTAACAGTAGAATAAGCCAATACTTTTTTAATATCATTTTGTTTGATGGCAATGGTGGCTGCTAATAAAGCAGTGGTTAAACCAACAACCGCAACTACACCTTGCGTTATAGGAGCCAAGTTGTATAAGATATTGCTTCTTACAATCATGTAGATACCGGCTGTAACCATGGTAGCAGCGTGGATCAAAGCAGAAACCGGTGTGGGGCCGGCCATCGCATCAGGTAACCAAGTGTACAATGGAATTTGTGCACTTTTACCCATAGCACCTACAAAAAGCAACATGGTAATAACCGTTGCATCGAAAGTGGATAGCGTTGACGCTTGTGCCATAACATCGCCGTAAGATACCGTACCTAATTTAGCAATAATCCAAAATACAGCTAATAAAAAGCCTAGGTCGCCAATACGGTTCATTACAAAAGCCTTACGGGCTGCATAGTTGTAATTATCGTTCTTGAACCAAAATCCGATTAATAAATAAGAGCACAAACCAACACCTTCCCAACCAATAAACATCATCACATAATTACCACCCAATACCAACATCAACATAGAAAAAACAAACAGGTTGAGGTAAGCAAAATAGCGGGCAAAATGATGGCTTTCTTCTTCATGCATGTAGGCGGCAGAATACACATGAATCAAAAAACCTACACCGGTGATAATGAGTAGAAAAATGACAGACAATTGATCTACCAAAAATGCAAAAGGAATAGTAAATGCATCAGCCTGAATAAAATTAAATAATACCACTTCAGTACCTGTTCCTGTTGATTTAATTTCTAAAAAAATCAAGAAACTTACTACGAATGATGCTAGAATAACACCACTACCAATTACGGCAGTCATGTTTTTTGATAAAGACTTACGACCCAAACCATTGATTAAAAAACCAATCAATGGAAACAATGGAATCAAGTAGACCAATTTACTCATAAGTTATATGCTTAATGCCCAAAGCAACATGATGAAAGCAATAGCTTTCAATTTGTTTGCAGTAGCCTTTAGTTCTTCAATCTGTTTAAAAAGTTCACATCTACACTGTGTACATTTCTGTACATCATTACAATAATGGCTAAACCCACACTCACTTCTGCCGCAGCCACAACCATAATAAAGAATACAAATAACTGACCTTCTGTACCAACTGTACTTAGCTTATCGTAAGCATAAGCAGTACCATGATGCATTTTAGAAAATGCTACTAAAAGCAAATTCGTTGCGTTTAACATCAACTCAATACACATGAAAATGATAATGGCATTGCGGCGAGTTAATACACCTATTACACCGATACAAAAAAGTGCAACTGCTAATGTGATATAATACGTTATTGGCATAATTCCAATTTGAAATCAATTCGTTTTAAAATAACTTAATCTCCCTTTTTACCGATTACAACTGCCCCAACCATAGCACTCAAAAAGAGTACACTAGCAATTTCAAAAGGCACAACATATTCTGTAAACAACACTTTTCCCAAGTTCTTAATTAATCCAATATCGCCTTCGTTCACTTGCGCAGTACGAGTTTCCATATCCCTTGCACTTCGCAATACAAACAAAAGAATAGTCATTAAAGAACCTCCTGCAATAACACCGGTTAATTTGGTGAGTAGATTTTTTTGCGGCTCAGTTTCTTTACGCAAATTCATCAACATAATTACAAAGAGGAACAATACCATAATGGCACCGGCATACACAATCAAATTAACAATAGCTAGGAATTGGGCATTCAACATTACATAATGGCCGGAGATGGCAAAAAACACCACAATCAACCACAATACACTATGAACTGGGTTTTTGCTTAACAGTACCATCACTGCACTAAACAATGCCAGTACACTTAATATCCAAAAAACAATTTCTGTTATACTCATGAGAACAATTCAATTTGCTGTTAAGCAATATTAATTAAGCCCTTTTGCAGCAGCATATTCTGCCGGTTGCGTTACAGGGTCTGGTATCAATAAATCATCTTTGCCATAAATAAAACCTTTACGGGTATAGTTGGCCGGTGCAAATGTTTCACTTAGGTAGATGGCATCTTTCGGACAAGCCTCTTCACATAATCCGCAGAAAATACAGCGCAACATGTTAATTTCATATTTGGCTGCATATTTCTCTTCACGGTATAAATTTTCTTCGCCGGGTAAACGTTCAGCAGCTTCCATAGTAATGGCTTCTGCCGGGCAAGCTACGGCACATAAACCACAGGCGGTGCAACGTTCACGGCCTTCTTCATCTCTGTTCAACACATGTAATCCACGAAATACCGGACTAAATGGTCTTTTTTGCTCCGGATAACGAATAGTAGGTTGCTTCTTAAAAATATGGCTAAACGTAATAGCCATACCTTTAACGATAGAGGGTAAATACAAACTCTCCATGAATGTCATGGGTTTTCTGTTTACCGCTTTTGCTCTGTTTGTTAATGCCTGCATACCACTTTGCCCTTAGGCTATCTGTTTAAGTTCGCAAATATATTTTTTGTACCCGACTAAACAATACTATTGTGCAGCCGTTGCGTCGCACTCTTGTACTTTTGATGCTCTACGCTGCCTGAACAATACCGGTGCTATCCAATACACAATACCAGGAATTAAGAACAACAACACGAAAGCTACAAAAACCCAACCTAGCAGACCTTCAAATTCCGATGGCTCTATTCGTTGTGCCTTATTTTTTATTTTCAAAATTCCTCTAACTATCAGTAGTAGCATTGATATCCACCACAACCACTCCATTGCATTTTTCCAAAATGGTTTTACTTCGGGGTCTGTTCTAATGGTTCTCCGTTTCATTGGCTACTATTTCGTATTTAACCAAAGTACTACAGCAGCCGTAATCAACATATTGATTAAAGCCAATGGCATTAGTTTCTTCCAGCCCAAATCCATTAATTGGTCGTAACGGAAACGTGGTATCGTCCAACGAATCCACATGAACACAAAAATGAAAATGATAATTTTTGTTAGTAAAGCAACCACACCAAGTATTGCAGCCAGATTTACATCTAATGTACTTTCATCTAAGAAAGGAATATCATAACCACCAAAATAAAGCGATGCCATTACTGCACTGCTCATAATCATGTTGATGTATTCGCTAAACAAATAAAAGCCCAACTTCATAGAAGAGTATTCTTGGTGATAACCAAAGTTTAGCTCATTCTCTGCTTCGGGTAAATCAAAAGGTGTTCTATTACACTCAGCCAAGGCACAAATGAAAAAGATGAGAAAGCCTAAAGGCTGGTAAACAATGTTCCACCAAGCACCATCAACCATTTGGTCTCTTACAATTTGACCCAACTGCAATGTTCCCGTCATCATCAGCACCGCAATCAAACTCAAGCCCATAGCTAATTCGTAGCTGATAGCTTGAGAGGCCCCACGCAATGCCGCCATCAAAGAAAACTTATTATTACTCGCCCAACCGCCAATCATAATGCCGTAAACTCCCATACTCACCACACCAAAAATGTATAAAATACCAATGTTTACATCTGCAATTTGCAAAGCAATTGTTCTATCAAATAATTCAACTTTATCGCCCCAAGGTATAACAGCACAAGTCATTAAAGCAGCAGTCATCGCTAAAAACGGACCAAGGATAAATAAGAATTTATTGGCGCTGTTTGGTATTACATCTTCCTTCATGAAGAGCTTTACACCGTCGGCCAAAGGTTGTAACAAACCAAAAGGACCAGCACGGTTAGGGCCCGGTCTATCTTGTAAAATGGCAGCTACTTTACGTTCGGCAAAAGTGGTGTACAATGCAATACCCAAACTAGCAAAAATGATTACTGCAATGAGAATCAATTTTTCTAGCAGCAGTATCCAATCCAATGATAATAAAGACATCTTAGCTTCAGTTAGTTTATTTAAAATCTGTAGAGTGTGCAGGTCTGTCTAGCAAACTCAGTTCAACAGCCGGTTTATTCACTTCGCTTATGCTATGAATATCCATCAATAATTTTGGTTTACGGCCATCCATTACTTTCTCAATGGTTTCTTGTGGTTTAGTTACACCAACATAGTGTCCTTGAGCAATAACAGAATGTCTGTTTACTTTACTTGGGCCTTCAATCACCCAATCTGTCACTTGTTTTTTATCGAAACGACAAGTATTACAAATCCATCCAGGTTTACCGGTAGTACTATCCTTCACTTCACCCCATTCATCTTTTCTGGCTGTTACTCTAAACACTTCGTCGCCTCTCATCCATAACTGCACTTCGCCACAGCAATTGGGGTTTTCACAATCACGGTGTGCATCAACCGGCTTGGTAAACCAAACCCTGTTTTTAAACCGGAATGTTTTATCAGTTAATGCGCCTACCGGACAAACATCAATTACATTACCTATAAAGTCGTTTTGTAAATTCTTTTGAATAAAAGTGGCAATTTGAGCATGGTCTCCACGATCTAAAATACCATGTTCTCTCTTCGCCGTTAATTGATCGGCAGTAAACACACAACGATAGCAAAGAATACAACGAGTCATGTGTAACTGTATCTTATCGCCTAAATCCACTTTATGAAAAGTACGGCGTTGAAACTCATATCTAGTACTTTCTTTACCGTGTTCGTAGCTTAAATCTTGTAAATGACATTCACCGGCTTGGTCGCAAATAGGGCAATCTAACGGGTGATTAATCAATAGAAATTCTACCACCCCGGCCCTAGCATCCAATACTCTTGGCGAAGTAATGTTCTTTACTTCCATGCCATCCATTACTGTTGTACGGCAAGATGCAACCAACTTTGGCATTGGTCTTGGGTCTTTTTCAGAACCTTTACTTACCTCTACCAAGCAGGTCCGGCATTTACCGCCACTACCTTGTAATTTGCTGTAATAGCACATGGCAGGCGGTGCAACTTCGCCACCAATTTGGCGGGCAGCATTCAAAATAGTAGTACCAGCCGGTACATCTATCGTGATGTTGTCGATCGTAACTTTAAATAATTGTTCACTCATGCCCCTGTCCCCAAAAAGGGAGATTTATATTATAAATATTTACAAATAATATGCATTATAATCAGCCCTATCCTACCGGTACATGAATTTCATCTGCATAATGTGCTAAACCATAATTTCTGGTTTGGGCTTCTTGCGGATGATTTACATGCCATTCAAACTCATCTCTAAAATGTCTGATTGCTGCTGCTACAGGCCATGCTGCGGCATCACCTAACGGACAAATCGTATTTCCTTCAATCTTGCGTTGAATATCCCACAGCAAATCTATATCACTTATTTTGCCTTTCCCTGTTTCAATATTCCAAAGGATTTTTTCCATCCAACCTGTTCCTTCACGGCAAGGTGAACATTGACCACAACTTTCGTGGCGATAAAACCGAGCCAATGAATAGGTATTTCTCACAATACATTGGTCTTCATCTAACACAATAAATCCGCCACTACCCATCATAGAACCGGATGCAAAACCACCATCTGCTAAACTCTCATAATTCATGTAACGGGATTCGCCTTTTGCGGTTTTCAATAACAAATTAGCAGGCAAAATAGGTACAGAAGATCCACCCGGTATACAAGCTTTCAGCTTTTTACCATTGGCAATACCACCACACCATTCATCGCTATAAATAAATTCTTCTACACTAATGGTCATGTCAATTTCGTAGACCCCGGGCTTGTTCAAATTACCACAGGCAGAAATCAATTTTGTACCGGTAGATTTACCTACTCCAATCTTTGCATACTCTTCGCCACCTTCGTTGATGATTGGCACAACGGCTGCAATTGTTTCCACATTATTCACCACAGTTGGACAATCCCACAAACCTTTCACCGCAGGAAACGGCGGTTTAATTCTTGGATTACCTCTTTTACCTTCTAAACTTTCTAACAATGCGGTTTCTTCTCCGCAGATATAAGCACCGGCGCCACGCTGCACATGAATATCACAATCAAATCCACTGCCTAAAATATTCTTTCCTAACCATCCATTGTTTCTGGCTTCTTGAATAGCTTGTTCTAAAATATCAACGATCCAGGCGTATTCACCACGTATGTAGATGTAAGAATTCTTACTACCCAAGGCATACGAACTAACAATCATACCTTCAATCAACAAATGCGGAATAAATTCCATCAAATACCTGTCTTTGAATGTACCGGGTTCGCTTTCATCAGCATTCACCACCAAATAACGAGGCACTCCTTCAGGCTTTGCTAAAAAGCTCCATTTCATTCCCGCAGGAAAACCTGCACCACCACGACCACGAAGTCCACTCTTTTTCACCTCCTCAGTAACATCATCCGGAGCCATTGATTTCAATGCCTTTTCCACACTCCTGTAGCCACCTTCACGGCGATACACATCATACAATCTGATGTTTTCTACATGTGCTTTTTCTAACAGTAATTTTCTTCCCATAACAAAATCTCTGTTAAGAGATGATTGTGTTTTGTTTCAAATATGTTGTTATCGGCTTTTGCCGCTTTATTCATCAACTAGTCAACTTCACACTTTGTCTCGACAGCAATAACCATTTCTTTTGCTTCCACACCCACACCTGTACAATGTGCAATTTCATTTTAAATGCAGTGCCATTCACTGTTCCTTCTACTTCAGCTTCGTTTCTTACACTTGCAATATTGTTCTCCCAAACGATTACAGCATTTGTGGCTTCAATTGTTCGATATTCAATTTTTCCACTTACAAAATCAGCAACCATGTCTTGCTTGTTCTGTACCCATCCATTGCTGTGACCATAAGTCAATTTTTTGTGCAATAATTGCTTCAATTGAAAGGTATCTTTTTTCAGCAAGGCCATATTAAGCTGAGCAATGTTTTGGTGCAGTTTTAGTGTATCTGGCTTTGCCATTACACCAATCGACAACAACAAACAAGCTATGGCTATAAAGAACTTCAACATTAATTATTTACCGCAGCATTTTTTCTGCATTCTTCAATAATGGCATCCACTTTTTCTTTGGTTAAATGCTCTTTATAGTGCTTACCCATTTGCATCATAGGAGCATAACCACAAGCACCTAAACACTCTACGGTTTTCAGCGTAAACAACCCATCTTCGGTAGTTTCGCCTACACCAATATTTAATTTTTCCTTGATGTAATCAATAATATTATCGCTACCATTTAACATACATGGACCCGTTTGACATACCTCGAATAAATGTTTGCCAACAGGTTCTAAATTATACATGCTGTAGAACGTTGCTACTTCGTACACTTCAATGGGTTCGATATGCAATAGTTCAGCAACATAATCCATGGTTTCACTACTTAACCAGCCGCCAAAGGTTTCTTGTGCCAAATGCAGAACCGGCAACAAAGCACTTTTTTGTTTGCCTTGCGGATAGCGATTCACCAACCGATTGAATTCCGCTAACTGTGTATCGTTAAACTTAGCCATAAGCCCTAGTTCCCCAAAGGGTATTTATTTAATTGTATAATATATACGTTCAAAAAATCTAATCTACTTTTTAGTTGGTTACCATTACGCATCCAACTCACCTGCAATTAAGTTCAGACTACTCATGGTGATGATAGCATCACTTAACATCGCATCTTTTGTCAATTCAGGATAAGCTTGATAGTAGATGAAACATGGTCTGCGGAAATGCAGTCTGAACGGTGTTCTTCCACCATCACTAATCAAATAAAATCCTAATTCACCATTTCCACCTTCTACAGCTTGGTACACCTCACCTTTTGGAATATCTGTTTCACCCATAATGATTTTGAAATGCCAGATTAAGGCTTCCATTTTGGTGTACACATCTTCTTTCTTCGGTAAATAATATTCCGGCACATCTGCATGGAAGACCTCGGCTTCAGCACCTTTAAATGCTTGTACTTTTCTGTAAGCTTGTTCTATAATGGCTAATGATTGCCACATTTCTTCGTTACGCACCAAGAAACGGTCGTAATTATCTCCTGTTGTACCAACCGGTACAACAAAATCAAAATCTTGATAACTGCTATAGGGTGAGTGTACCCTAACATCATAATCAACACCGGCTGCTCTTAAATTAGGACCGGTAAAGCCGTAATTCAATGCCCTTTCTGCACTTATGCCACCTGTACCTTGGGTACGTTCCATAAAGATTCTATTTCGTGAAAAAAGGTTTTCAAACTCTTTCAACACTTTTGGATATTCTTTCAGAAACTTTTCTAATTTTTCGAAAGCGGTATTGGTGAAATTTCTTTCAAACCCACCAATACGACCAATATTGGTCGTTAATCGGCTACCACAAACCTCTTCATATATTTCGTAGATAAGCTCCCGGTACTGCATCACGTATAAAAAGCCGGTATAAGCACCACTATCTACCCCAACAATAGAGTTACAAATTAAATGGTCAGAAATTCGAGCCAACTCCATTATGATTACCCTTAAGTAATCTACTCTTTTGGGTGTTTCTACTTTTAATAATTTTTCGCAGGTAATATGCCAACCCATGTTATTGATGGGGCTACTGCAATAATTTAAACGATCGGTAATTGGGGTAATTTGGTATAACGGACGACGTTCTGCCAACTTTTCAAAAGCACGGTGGATGTAGCCAACGGTTTGCTCTGTACCTACAATTCTTTCACCATCTAGTTCTAAAATATTTTGAAATACACCGTGTGTTGCCGGGTGAGTAGGACCCAAATTAAGCGTAGTAGTTTGCTTTTCGATTGATCCTTCCGGAAGTAATATGTGTTGATGTTCTGTCATATTCCTAATCCCCAAAGGGAAGTTATTTGATTAATGATTAGCTGATGCTGCCTCCACGGCCAAACATTTCATCGTCTTTATCTATCCTTGATTGATCTTCTAATGGGTATTCTTTTCTTAAAGGGAAATAATCCATTTCATCTACGTTCAAAATACGTTTCATATTAGGATGTCCAACAAAGTTGATTCCGTAAAAATCGTAGGTTTCTCTTTCCATCCAATTGGCTGCGCTAAAAAGTTGTGTGGCGGTAAACACATCAGGCTCAGCAACACTTGTAAATACTTTAAAGCGTAGACGGATGTTATCGGTAAGATTGTGTAGATGATAAACAACGGCTAGTTCTTTTCCTATGTTATCAGGATAATTAACGCCACATAAATCAGTCATGAATTTGAACTTCAAGGTTTCATCATCGTACAAAAACTGAAGTATTTTCAGATTCATTTCTTTTGGTGCTTCAAAACTAAGGATACCATAAGAATCTTCGAACCCGAAGACTTGGTCACCAAATTTTGCTACCAATTTTTCTTTAATTATGTCGTTGTTCAAGCTCATATATTCAAATCCGGTTAGGATTTAGTTTAGTTAGAAATGATGCTACCAATTGCTATCGGCAGACAATTATTCAATGCCGTAGCTTTCTAATAAAGCTTTGTATTGTTCTCCGTTTCTTCTTCTTAAACTTTCGTTTTGAATTAAATCTTGAATTCGCATTACACCATCAATAATAGCTTCGGGTCTTGGCGGACAGCCTGGTACATAAACATCTACAGGTACTACTTGGTCTATGCCTTGCAATACACTGTAAGTATCAAAAATACCACCCGATGAAGCACATGCACCAACGGCAATTACCCAACGAGGTTCGGCCATTTGCAAATACACCTGCTTTACTACAGGACCCATTTTTTTGGCTATAGTGCCCATTACCATCAACAAATCGCACTGACGAGGAGAAAACCCTACTCTTTCGCTACCAAAACGAGCCAAATCGTAGTGACTACCCATGGTAGCCATAAACTCAATGCCGCAGCAAGAAGTTGCAAAAGGCAAGGGCCAAATAGAATTTTTTCGGGCAAGACCTACCACATCGCTCAACTTAGTAGCAAAGAAACCTTCGCCTTGATGACCGGGAGGTAGTTCTCCCATAGTGAGGCTATTTTTTAAATCTGCCTCTTTAGGATGAATATTAAAACGTACTGGACGCATAGTTTTTAGTTTGAAAGTACAATTACAACAGTTGATTATTAACCATTTTCAACCACTAAGGTTCACTACATCAATAATCAAAATTAAAACGGGCTTTAATCCTCCCATTTCAATGCTCCTTTTTTAATAATATAGTAGAAGCCGGCAAGGAAAAAGCCTACGAACATTACAACAGCAAAAAATCCATCCCAACCCAAACCCTTAAAGTTTACAGCATACGGATAGAAGAAAATCACTTCTACATCAAACAAAACAAATAGAATGGCAACTAAAAAGTACTTGATGGCCATTGGTTGACGGGCATCTCCATGGGTTTCAATACCACTGGTAAAAGTTGCCAATTTGTCTTTGGTATCTCTTCTTGGGCCAAAAAAACGAGAAAGGCCAATCATGGTAGCCACAAACCCTACCGCAAACAGCAGTTGAATAGCTATGGGCAGGTAATTGGTAGCGGGATTAGGATTGTAAGCATCCAGAAAAATGGTCAGATATGCCATAGTTACTTAAATGAGCAGCAAAAATAAGGGTACTCAACTGAAATACAGAAAGCTGTTTAAAATAAAAACTCCTCTGCCTAACTTAAACAGAGGAGTTTTAAATAATGACTGAAGTATCTTAACCTTTACCGGTTGGTTTAGGCTGTGCACCTGCAGGTTGTTTTTGTATTTTGTCTAGTGCTTTCTGTAAAACTGGTTTAGCTTGATTAGCAAACTGATCAGCAGGGTCAACCACTAAAATTTTATCCAATACTTCAATGGCTTTTGCATAATCTTTCAACTTATCCGCATAAACAGAAGCCATATAGTAATACTGTGTTTTGATACGGCTTGCATTTTTAGTAACATCTTTTTGTAAAAAAGTTACATATTGCTCAATTGGTGTAAATGCTAAGCCTTTTGTAGAATCAGTATCTAACAATTTAGAGGCTCTTACTTTAATAAAATAACCGAATTCATCATTTGGGTATTTTGCCATGATAACATTGGCCAGACTATCAGCAATATCTGCACGACTGTTACTGAAAGCAGTATTGGCAAAATTGTTTAAATCAACCTTACCCAACTCCGGTTTAGTGCTTGCTAATTTGTACATCCACTTTAATTGATCGGGATACATTTTAGCTTTCTGCATCATAGCAATAATCTTGTTGATGTAGTTTGATTTACCGGCTACAGTAGTATCAGCATCCATAGCTTTTTGGTAATAATCTGCAGCTTTTACTTCGTTACCTGGAAATTTAGTCAACACCTGTGCAGCAAAATCATAAACCACAGGAGATACTTTTTCAGGCTTCTCTGTAGTTAAGAATTTTTCCATGAACGCTTTGGACTGCATACTATCTTTTAATCTGTCATAGTTATAGGCATACAAAAGATAGACACCAGGTAATTTTTCGCCGCTTGTTGTTGATTCTATTGATTTTGTTTTGTCGATAGATTCTTGGTATTTACCGGCTTGAAACAAGTAATCGGCATAGTACAAATCGTTCTTTGGATTCTTTTCTGAATGCACTAAAAACAATTCAATATTCTCTTTTGCTTTATCAAAGTTTTTCTTTGCATAATGCTCATACAATGCCAAATAAGCAGGAGCATAAGCTGCATCCATTCCTACAGTTTCTTCTAAAGCAGGCATGTAGATGGGTTCATTTTCTTGAGAAATATACACTTTTGCAATACGAAACTTCGCTTTGGCATTTTTAGGATCACGGTTTAATGCTTCGGTGAAAGCCGATACCGCATCACCGCCTCTTTCTGCACCCATTTTAAGGTAACAGATACCCATATTGATATAAATCTCAGGATTCTTTTTATCAATTTCTGCAGCTCTTTTCAATTTTTCTACACCATACACAGGATCTCCAACCGCACTACCACCATCTGCATTGGCACGGCCAATGGCATTTAAAATGTCTGGGTTTTCGGCTTTTTTACCTTTAGTGGCAGTAATAGCTTGTTCAAACTTTTGCTTAGCAGCATTGATATCACCTTTTTCAAGCATCTCTACATGCCCCATACCAATCCATAACCAAGCATCATTTACACCCTCGTTAAGGGCTTTTTGATACAAAGCTTTTGCACCGGCAACATCATCTAACTGCAAATGTGCCTGACCCAACCAATAGATAGCTGCCGGATCCTTAGGATTTGCATTATACACCTGTTGCAGCACATCTTTAGCCGTGTTGTACTTTTCGTAGTAGATGTTTTTGATCCCATCTGCAAGGCTCTGAGCACTGAGTGAAGTTGCAGCCATTATAAAACCCGCAACCAGTAACGCCATTTTGTTCTTCATGTTCATGGTGTATTGTTGTGTTTAATTGTTCTGTTCTTTGATTTTAGTACTCCGCTTGTTGAAACTCATTTTTCCGGGGGCAAGATAAGACCTTCTGAAAATTAACTGACCCCTTTCGTGGCTCATAAAATTGATGAAGCCTGTTCCCAACCCTGCGGCATTCTCTTTTAGTATGTAATACAATCCTCGTACCAAAGGATACTGACCCCAAGAAATAGTTGCCTGAGAAGGCTTGCCAAACATGTCGTTTCCACAGAAACGGCACTCTACCAAGCCTAACTTTAACTTTTTCAAATAGGCTAATTGCTCAGGGTCTTGTGGATTACCAATCCAACTAATGCCTACAAAGCCAATAGAATTATCGTTGCTAGCTACATAATCCAACACCGCTTTAGAGCCTTTTGCTGCATTTACATTACTCGCTAAAGTGTCTCCCTTTAAAATCGAATCAATCAAATATCTTACTGTGCTAGTGGCACTATTGCCGTCAACTACTAACTGTGTTGTTTTTTTGCTGCTGCCGTTAAGCATAGCTTTTATGTCTGACAATCGAAACAAAGAATCAGTTGCATTATTGGGTAACACAAGAGCTACTGCATCGTAGGCAACTGCTGCAAACCTAGGCTTGTATTGCAATTTACTTTCGTAATAAGCCAATTCATTGTCGTTAAGTCCGCGGCTAACAATCACCATCCTCGTACTATCTTTCTGTAAGTCTTTTAAACACTCCGCTTCTGATTTATATTCGGCTATAATCTTGGCATTAGGAAAAGAAGATTGAAACACTTTAATCTGTTCCTGAATTACCGGTTGAAAACTTTCATCCACACTAATATAGATAGTGCCACTAGTTGGCGTATCGCCAGGCAATTTATCTGTATCTGTTGAATTACAGGCAGAAAACAGCAACACCACAATAGCTAATATATATATCGTTTTCATTCTGTAAAATAGTCTTTCTTAAACCCTCTAAAAATTCGCCAAGCACCGTACAAACCACAAATACCGCCGAACAAATACCTAAAATCTTTATCGAACAAATCGGTGGTTAAATGTAGTTGTTCAGGAAAAATCATTACTGCCGCCATGAACAAATAAATCAGTCCCATTCCAAAATCCATCAACTGTCTTCTTAAGATGTACCATTTGCGTTTTTTATCCTGAAAATCATTCTCCATCACTCAAAAATTGAAATTGGGTTGGGCAAGATAATTATAAAAATGTTTTTTCACCGCCAACCTCCTATTAAAATTGCGTTTCCATGACCGATACTTAGTGTTGGGGACCTAAAAAGGTAACCGGCAAGCTGAAATAAACGGGTACAGTTTTTCCATTTTGACGACCCGGCTCCAACTTTGGCATTTTATTAATTACTCGCAATACTTCAGCATCTAATGCACTGCCACCGCTTTGTGTAATATCAACATCAATAATACTGCCGCTATTATCAACGACAAATTTTGCTTTCACCACCACTTTTTCGCCTTCATTTAATTCATCGGGTTCTCTTAAATGGCGCAACATAAATTTTTTGAAGGCTTCCATTCCACCGGGGAAACCGGGCATAATTTCGGCGAATTCTAACGGTGCTTTTGTCGCAGGCTCTTCCGGTTCGTCTATTGTTCCATTTCCACCGGGTGTGCCTGTTGGTAATTGAACCTGGCCTAATGCTAGACTATCACCATCTTTTCTATTGGCACCAATAGTAGCATGCTCCAATTCATCTACCGTAGCCATATTTTGATTGGCTTGAGGATCCGGTACAATTTCAGGTGTTACCAATGGTACTTCAGGTGGTGTGGTAGCCACTTTTGCTTTAGGTTTTTCAGCCGGTTTTTCTTTTGGCTTTTCTTTATCTACCACTTTAGGTTCATCTACAGTTGACAGCGTAATTTCTTTTGCGTAATTGAGATTAACCACTTTTCCAAAATTGGCTTGCAACAAATTGGCTACTACAAATAATAGTACAAACAGCATCATTCCTGCTAAGGCTTTGTATAAACGACTCTGATAATGTTTACGCAAATCATAGGCCCCGTATGCTTTGTTACGGTTGTTGAACAATATATCAAGCATAGAGCTTGTTAAAATCATTTCGGGTTTCATAACCAACAATTTAAATGGTGAATAATGTTATTTAAAACCCGGCGCCGGTTTGTATTGAGATGCTGTAGGTGATGGATTCCATAAAGCCCCCATCCCCTAAAGGGGTGTTAAAACAGCTATGCCCTGTAGGAAAGCATAAATGAATGATAAGTTTCATTTGAAAAAATGAAGCCTCAATAACAGTAATTTAGCAGTATGAAAATTTTGATGGTTTGTTTAGGGAACATTTGTAGAAGTCCGTTGGCAGAGGGCATTATGCAAACAGCGATTGATAAAGCAGGATTAGATTGGACCGTTGATAGTGCAGGCACAGCCGGATACCATGTTGGTGAAGCACCGCATAAATTATCGCAAAGGGTGGCTAAGCTGAATGGTATTGATATTTCGAAACAACAATGTAGACAATTTACCCCAAATGACATATTGGTGTTTGATAAGATATATGTGATGGATAACGATAACTACAACGAAGTAAAACGGATTAGCGGCAAAAATTGGCAAGCCGAAAAAGTTGAGTTATTGCTGAATGCCTCCCACCCTTCAGAAAACCGCAATGTGCCTGACCCCTGGCATGGCGGCGAAGATGGCTATCACGAAGTATTTGACATGATTACCTCCGCTTGCAACGCCATTATACAGCAGCATTTGCATGGTTAAGCATACAAATTTGTAATAGCCGTGCAATTGAAATAATTTCGCCGCTTTCAAGCAAGCAATATGGCCAAACCAACTTTACCACAGGGAACAAGAGATTTTAGTGCAGATGTAGTGCGTAAGCGGCAATATATTTTCCATACCATTCGTACGGTGTTTGAATTGTATGGATTTCAACCATTAGAAACACCTGCCATGGAAAACCTTGATACCCTAATGGGGAAGTATGGCGAGGAAGGTGATAAGTTGATTTTTAAAATCCTGAATAATGGTTTAGACAATTCTGCTAAACATGAACAAGCTAAAGCTGATTTTGAAAAAGTATTAGCAGGAAAAAATACCAAGGGCATTACAGAAAGAGCATTGCGCTATGATTTAACCATTCCTTTTGCTAGGTATGTGGCCATGAATCACCAACAATTAACCATGCCTTTTAAACGCTACCAAATACAACCGGTATGGCGTGCCGATAGACCGCAACGTGGCCGTTACAGAGAATTTTACCAATGCGATGCCGATGTAGTAGGCAGTAAATCTTTACTCAATGAAGTTGAACTCGTAAATATTTACGCAACTGTTTTTGAACGATTAGGAATTGAGGTGGAGATAAGAATTAATAGTAGAAAAATTTTAGCTGCATTAGCAGCTGTTTGTGGCGGTGCCGAAAAAATGATTGACATTACTATTGCTATCGATAAACTAGATAAAATTGGTTTAGAAAAAGTAAAAGCGGAATTGGAACAACGGGGATTGAATGCTGAACAAATCAATACAATTGCGACCTACTTACAAATTGAAGGTGATAATGCATCTAAAATAAATCAACTTCAAAACATTTTAGCAGACAATGAAAACGGTAAAAATGGTATTGCTGAATTGACTTATTTGTTGAACAATTCCACCATTGCCTATTCGCAGTTGATTACTGACTTCACCCTTGCCCGTGGCCTCAATTATTACACCGGAATCATTTTTGAAATCAAAGCCAAAGGGGTGCAAATGGGCAGCATTGGCGGCGGTGGCAGATACGATGATTTAACCGGCACTTTTGGTGTACCGGGCATACCCGGTGTGGGAATTTCTTTTGGAGTAGATCGTATTTATGATGTGATGGAAGAATTGCAATTATTTCCAGATGCGGTACAAACCGGCACCAAAGTATTGTTCTTTAATCTCGGCGAAGCCGAAAGCAAAACTGCATTCGGTTTAATGCAACAATTACGTTCTCATAACATTGCTTGTGAAATGTATCACGAACAAGCCAAGTTTGATAAGCAGTTTAAGTACGCCGATAAGAAAGGCATTCCTTATGCCATTATTCTCGGTAGTAAAGAGTTGGAAAATGGCACCTGTGTGATTAAAGATTTACGCAAAGGCGAACAAACAACGGTTAATCATGATGCATTGACTACTTTCTTGTTTTAACCATTGAATACACTTTTATTGGTTTGTGAAGACACAAACCAAGTGATACTATTATTGGCTTGCGAAGACACAAGCCAATGGCATGGTTGATAAGGATATGATTTATTGATTTGTGAAAACACAAACCTTGGTAAAGCATTAAAACCCACTAATCAATTCATCTAATTCCATTTCGGTTTTAATCAATACATCTCTTGCTTTACTGCCGAGATTTGGCCCGACTACACCGGCGGCTTCTAGTTGATCCATCAATCTACCTGCACGGTTGTAGCCCAACTTCATTCTACGTTGTATCAACGATGTACTACCCATTTGGTTTTGTACAATTAATCTTGCCGCATCTTCAAATAATGGGTCACGGTCGCTGGCATCAAAATCTCTGCCTTCTATTTCTTTTTCATCCACATATTCCGGCAATAAAAATGCTTGCGGATAACCTCTTTGGTCGCCAATATATTCACATACATGTTCTACTTCAGGCGTATCAACAAAAGCACATTGTAAACGAGTAATTTCGCCATTGTAGCTTACCAACATATCTCCTTTTCCAATCAATTGTTCGGCGCCGCCGGTATCTAAAATCGTTCTACTGTCAATTTTAGACGACACTTTAAATGCAATCCTCGCCGGGAAGTTGGCTTTAATTGTTCCGGTAATAATATTTACGGATGGTCTTTGTGTAGCAATAATTAAGTGAATACCAACAGCTCGGGCCAATTGCGCCAATCTAGCAATTGGCATTTCTACTTCTTTGCCTGCTGTCATAATCAAGTCGGCAAACTCATCTACTACTAACACAATAAATGGTAAAAATTGATGCCCTTTTTGTGGATTCAATTTTCGGCTTACAAATTTTTCATTGTACTCTTTAATGTTTCTGCAATGGGCTTCTTTCAATAAATCGTACCGGTTATCCATTTCAATGCACAAGGCATTCAAAGTGTAAATTACTTTCTTGGTATCGGTAATAATCGATTCTTCTTCACCCGGCAATTTGGCTAAAAAATGTTTTTCAATCACTCGGTATAAACTCAACTCTACTTTCTTAGGATCGACCAATACAAACTTTAATTGCGACGGATGTTTTTTGTACAACAAAGACACCAATATTGCATTCAATCCAACCGATTTACCCTGCCCTGTAGCACCGGCCATCAACAAGTGAGGCATGCTTGCTAAATCAACAATAAAATTTTCGTTGTCAATTTTTTTACCAATAGCAATGGGCAATGAAAAATTATTATTCTGAAATTTTTCAGATGATAATAAAGTTCGCATACTCACCACCGTTTTACGAACATTGGGTACTTCTATACCAATCGTTCCTTTACCGGGAATGGGAGCAATAATACGAATACCTAAAGCTGCCAAACTTAATGCTATATCATCTTCTAAGTTTTTGATTCGGCTGATACGAACCCCTGCTGCCGGTACAATTTCGTACAAGGTTACCGTAGGACCAACCGTTGCTGAAATGCGTTGAATAGCGATATCATAATTTTTCAGCGTAGCAATAATCTGGTTTTTATTAACTTCTAATTCGGTAGGGTCATGCACAATTTTTTCACTGCCATGTGTTTCTAACAAATCAAGTTTAGGATATTTATAATCTCTTAAATCTAGCGTGGGCTCATAGTTTACTTGTAAACCACTGTGTTGATTCATCGGCTGTTCTACCGCTTCTTCACCGCCTTCATTAATTTCTAATGGTGGAATTTCTTCGGGTTCAGTCACAATTTTTTTACTACGTACAGGCTTAAGCTCTGGCAACACTTCTTCTTCAATGTATAAAGAGGGACGGTCGGCTAAATTCACTTCTGCTTCTGCAGGAATATCTGGCTTTTCCACTATTTCTAAAGCAGGCAACTCATCCGATTTCATATCTGCCAAAGGCATAATTACAGATACGCCTTTGCTATCGCCTTTCAATTTATTCTGACTCACAGGCAACTCAGGGTCTTTTTCAATCAACCCCATTTGTTCGGCATATAATTCATTGATAGACTTACCATCGCTTGGTGTCCAATCTTCATCTAATGCAGCTGTTGTAGTTTCGCTTTCTGCTTCATCTTCTATTGCATCATCAATATCTGCAACACTTGATTTGGCTTTTAGCCAATTAAACTCAGGCACTTTAAACGTTGGGTTGAATCGCCATATCATATATGCTACAGCAGCCAATATCAACAATGCACCTGTACCAACGGCACCAACCCATTTCACCATCCATTGATTCACTAATTCGCCGGTAGCACCACCCCAACTAAAACTACTGCCTTCACCAAAAAATGAGCAGGTTACACTAATCACCAATAACCCACTAACTACATATTTTAGGTTCTTGATGATGCTAAAAACTTTCTTTCCAAATAGCAAGTTCACACCCAATACAAAAAAGGAAGTACAAAATAAATAAGAGGCTAAACCAAAACCATTGTAGAAAAATATATGAGCAGTGTATGCTCCTAAAACACCTAACAGATTATTGACCTTTACATCACTCACACTAAAAATCTTCACACCAAACTGGTGTACTTTATCTTGATCTTCTTGCCAAGTAAATAGATAAGAAGTAAACGCTACAAATAAAAACAGGGTAACCAATAAACAAACAGCACCTGCAATTTTGTAGGTACGTTCATCTTTCACAATTTCTTCCACCGTTACTTCCACTTCTTTTTCCGGCGTTAATTGCTCGGGGTCCGGCGGCGGCGGTGTTTTTTTCTTTAATCGGTTGGCCATAGCGTTTCGATAACTAACAAATATAATTGTAAAAGCCATTAACCACCCAACTGTGGATTATGGGGCAGTTTATAGCAAGCACTTCGTCCAAAATGTGGATTTCTATTGCTATTGGGGCTGTCGGCAGTAAAACAATTGTCGGCAGTAGTTGCGGCTATCGCTACAACTCCGCCGCAAGGCTTGGCTACAAAACCCTCAGCGGGGTTTTCACTCAATCCCCCAGCCTTTCAGCTTTTGAAATATATTTTACTAAAAAATATTTGCAGAAACTAAAAATATTAGTATTTTGCAGCTAAATCAGTTAGTTATGTCATACGCCGGAAAAAATTTACGCTACCTAAGAAAGCTTAGAGGGTGGACACAAGAGGAGTTTGCCAACAAACTAAAAGTGAAACGGTCGCTTATTGGTGCTTATGAAGAAGAACGAGCCGAACCTCGACTAGATGTGCTAGAAATCATGTGCAGCATTTTTAAACTAAGTTTAGACGAATTGCTGTTACAAGATTTAACCGCTACCAAAACCGGTAGTTATTTGGAAAGTCGCCGTGCTTTAAAAATGGATTCCGCTGCAACCGGCGTCATACATTTTGTACCGGTAAAAGCAGCAGCAGGCTATATGTCGGGTTATGCCGACCCTGATTTTTTAGATGAGCTCAATACTTTTACGCTACCTATGTTGGCACCCGGTAATTACCGTGCCTTTGAAATAGTGGGTGACAGTATGTTACCAACACCGAGCGGCAGCGTTATTGTTGGTGAAAAAGTAGATGGCTTAGAAGAACTTAAAAGCAATCAGGCTTATGTAGTATTATCTCGTAACGAAGGTGTAGTGTACAAAAGAGTAGTAAAGAACAATAAGGCAAAAAATAAACTTACCATGATTAGTGATAACCCGCTGTACGAACCATTTCAGGTAAATGCAGAGGATATTATGGAAGTTTGGAAAGCCGTTTATGTGTTGCAAAAAGCCAATGTAACCAACCGTTGGGATGTAAATCAACTCGCTAATATTGTCAACAACTTACAAGAACAAGTAAGTTCTTTACAACAAAAAATGAATTAACATTTTACAGATACACTTATGGGTTAGTAAGTGAAATCCCCTGCCTTTTGGCGGGGGATTTTTTGTTTTATCAGAATAGGCATACACAAAAAACCCGCTGTAAACAGCGGGTTCTCCTGCATGTATTGATATATTTCATTTATTGTTTCACAATTCTTAGTACAGTATTATCTTCAAGCTTAAGTAGATAAACACCTGCTGCCAAGCTAGAAACATCCATTTGATAAGGTAATTGATTAATAACCATTTGTTTCATGATGGCACCGTTTGCATTTACTAAAGTAGCTTTAGTATTAAGTAGTTTCATACTATTACTTTGAAGTGTGGCTACATTTTTTACGGGCTGTGGTGTTAGAGAAACATGGTATTTATCTCCTGAAATTTTCACAATACTGCTATATGCAATTTTGCTATCCTCCACAATTTTCAACCGATAGAAATTGGCTGTTTGTAAAGGACTGGCATCGGTATATTGATACTGATGAGATTGGTAGTTATTGGCAGCAATTGTGGCAATCGGTGAAAACTGAATACCATTTGAACTACGCTCCAATACATATTCTCTAATACCGGATTGCTCCGCTACTTTCCATTCTAACTTATTACCGCCGTTTACTTTTGCCCCTACAAAACCTACTAACTTAACTGGCAATGCACCTGGTGTACGTAAGTTTAATCGAATCATAAATGGTCTTGCAAATGTAGAGCCGAAACTTTCGACGTTAGACCATGTACCATTAGGATTAGTAGGCCAGTTTACCCAACCTGCCCCTGCTGTAAAAACATTTGCAGTGTTTATTAGCGCCAATGTAGAATCAAATTCAATTGCTGTAACTACATAGGTGCCAGGGGCTAATGTAATTTTTCCACCATAGATTCTTATGGTATCTAATAAAGGATCATTATTAGGGTAAAGTAAAGTGTCGGTAGATGCAATAATTGCATTTGGCACTCCCATCCCTGTTGTATTCCAAACTACACAGGCATATTTCCGTCCGGTATAACCACGATTGAACCCTATAACAACAGATGACAAATCGGTGGCATTTGCTACAGTAAAACTTTGACCTATATACCCACCGTTGCCTGCACCTATTCCCAAATTTCCTACAGCAATACCATCATCTCTTGACATAGTTGAATCTGTAACCACTATTGTTCTAACTATAGTATCATTGAGATTATTTGCATCGGTTTGCGCAGCAACAGGATAATATTTAACTGTGAAGGTACCCGGTGTAGATGGTGTAAATGTACCGCATGTAAAGTTAGCAGTTACACCGGCAGCCAATGAACCTAAAAGTGTACCATTGGTGGTTTGAAGGGCTACAGGGTTTGTACCTTGAAATACCTTTGCTTGTAAGTTTACATTGGTTAAAGGATCAGAACCCAAATTTGAAATAGAACCACCTAAGTTGAATGATGGATTTTGTGTTTTTGCATAAGCGCTGTATGGGCCTGTACTATTGGCCACACTTACAGAGCCGTCAAATTGCGTAACTGCTTCAATTTTTACATCATCTATTAATAAAAGAAATTTATCATTGGAATTATTTCTAAAGCCGATATAAATTGTTTGACCATTATAACTGCTATTTAGATCAACACTTCGACTTGTCCAAGTTGAATTCTCCCCTGTTGTACTAAACAATACTGTAGAATTAGTAACTTGATTGCCTATTACACCTGTTCCGCCTGTTGGTGCTACTGTCATTATCCTTACTTCATACCCATCTTTGTACATGGCATCATAAGCTACGGCATTCCAACTAACCCTAATTGTTTTACCTGTAGGGAGGGCAACACCTGGAGTCCACATCCAATCATCTGCACTACCTGTTGGCGCATACCAAGAAGTTGAAAAAGCACAACTGTCTGTAACATTGCTTGCAAAATCCTCTCTTCTTTCCCATGCTTCATTTACATAAGCTACAGAAGAATTAGGTGTTCTATTATCCACATTTCTTAGAAACCAACCTGTTGGAAAATTGTACGTTCCAGCCCCTCCGGCTGTAGACCCAGGTATGCCATCAAAGTCTTCATTAAATAGGACTTGGGCATTAACACTGTTAAGCTGGAAAATTGCGGCAATGAGCATTACCGAAAAAAAGTGTAGTGTTTTTTTCATAAAATAGTTTTGATTGAATTATGAAAATAATGGAATTTGAAGAAATTCAAAATTAAATTTATGCGTTAATATACATCTATTAATTAATGAGTTATAAAATAGAACACATAATAATCAAATCACCGAAGCTAGTTTAGCAGTAAAATGTCGTAAAAATGGCACTTCATCTATGATTTTCAAGCCTTTGTATTGGTGTTTATTTTGAAACACTTCAATAATTATTTCAGCTACATAATCAATATGACTTTGGGTGTACACTCGTCGTGGAATAGCCAACCGAACCAATTCCATCATAGCAGGAATCAATTTTCCATCGGCATCATATTTACCAAACATCAAAGAACCAATTTCTACACTTCGTATTCCACCTTCTAAATACAAAGCACCAACTAACACCTGACCGGGGTATTGCGAAACCGGAATATGCGGTAAAAAAGCTTTGGCATCTAAATATACCGCATGCCCACCGGCGGGCTGCATTACCGGCACTCCGGCAGCGATTAGTTTTTCAGTCAGGTAAGCAATACTTCTAATGCGATACTGCAGGTAGTTCTCATCCATCACTTCTTGTAATCCAATAGCGATGGCATCCAAATCTCTCCCGGCTAAACCACCATAAGTTGGAAACCCTTCAGTAATAATCAATAAATTTCTACACTGCAAAGCCAGGGCTTCATCATGCATAGCAATAAATCCACCAATATTGGCAAAAGCATCTTTTTTAGCACTCATGGTACAACCATCGGCATAAGAAAACAATTCATGTACAATATCAACAACAGGAGTATCTACATAACCTGCTTCTCTTTGCTTAATAAAATAACAATTCTCTGCAAACCTGCAAGCATCTATAAACATCGGAATACCATGTTGTTTACAAATTGCTTTAATGTCTCTAATATTTTGCATACTCACCGGTTGTCCACCACCGGAATTGTTGGTAACCGTTACGATACATAGCGGAATATTTGCCGCTCCTTTGTCAGCAATGAATAGCTCAAAAGCAGCAACATCCATATTGCCTTTGAATGGTGCAGGCACTTCGGGCAACTTACCGGCTGCACACAACAAGTCAATGCCTTGTGCTCCGGTGTATTCAATATTGGCTCTTGTAGTATCAAATAATGTGTTGCTTACAATGTATTTACCTGCACCTCCAATAACAGAAAAAAGGATTTTTTCAGATGCTCTACCTTGATGAGTTGGAATAACAATCGGCATTCCGGTAATATCTTGAATGGTTTTTTCGAATCGAAAAAAACTGTTGCTTCCGGCATAAGATTCATCTCCGGTCATGATCCCGGCCCATTGTGCACTACTCATGGCACTTGTGCCGCTATCGGTTAATAAGTCAATCAATACATCATCAGCCTTAATCAAAAACATATTATAATGGGCTTGATGTAAAATGTCGGAACGCTGCGCTTTTGTTGTAAAATGTATGGGCTCTACAGATTTTATTTTGAAGGGCTCGATGATTGTTTTCATAATAAATAGTTTGAAATACTGCCGTTAATAAGCAATCAGATAAATAATGAGAGAAAATGTAGGAATAAGAAATAGTAAAAAGTACAATGTACTATTTGGGGCGGCGAATGATATTTACCCAGCGTTGCATAACAGCAAAACTGCAAGTAATACATTTGAAATACTATGACTTCAATCAGTTTTAGCCATAAAAAAACGGAAATAGCTATGCTACTATTTCCGCTAGTGGAGCTGACCGGAGTCGAACCGGTGTCCAAACAAATTCGCCGTAAGCTTTCTACATGCTTATTTCTGTATTGATTGTAGGGCAAGCACCGGAACAGAACGAACCAATACCCACCTTAGCTGGATGGTCTTAAACAACAGGCACAGCCTTCTGTTGTAGCAGCTTTTATTTGTTTTGAGTCGGCGGCGGCACTTGGTAAAAAGCAAACCTGTGCGGCGGCCCAAATGACTACTTAATCACTGATTAGGCAGCCATGGCATACTGAGTATTGCCATTTAGTGTTTGAATATTCAGATTAAAGTGCTAATTATCCAACGCACTGCATGCTTACACCTACAAAGAACATTGCTGTCAAAACCAATACAGCCCCATTTGAGTTTGTGCGTTCCAATGTTCAATTCTTTAAAAAATTCTGATTAAAAACTTTTGAACGTTTGAACATTTGAACCTATCGAACCTATTTAAACATTCTCCAAAAATCGAGCCCAAGTGCATAAGCCATCAAGCCCAATAACAATACCATACCTACCATTTGAGCGTATTCCATAAACTTATCGCTTGGTTTACGACCGGTAATCATTTCAACCAATGTAAATAAAGCATGGCCGCCATCTAATGCAGGAATAGGTAAAATATTCATGAATGCTAAAATGATAGAAAAAATGGCAGTTAAACGCCAAAACTGCTGCCAATCCCACTCACCGGGGAAAGTATTTCCAATACTTATTACACTTCCTAAACTATCGTTAGGATTCACTTTTCCGGTAACCAATTGCTTTAGTCCGGTAACGTATCTACCCAAAGTTTCCCAACATTTTTTGATACCCACCGGTATAGATTCAAAAAATGAGTATTCCTGTGTTTCTAAAACAAAACCTAGTTTATCCATAGCTAGAACAGGTCTTGCACCAATAAATCCTTCTTTACTTACCGGAATAGTCAGCGATAAAGTATCCTTGCCTCTTAAAAATTTAACCGCCACTTTTTGTCCGGCTTTAGATTTTACTATGTTGGCAATTTCCTGAAAATAAGGCGAAGCCAAACTATCAACACCAATCAACACATCATCCTTTTTCAACCCTGCTTTTTCAGCCGTAGACTCTTTAGTAAATTCACTAATAATAAAAGGCACTCTTACACTTGTAAAACCACCCAACTTGTTCTTATTTAACTCATTCGATAATCCTTCAGGAACAGCTAAGTCAAAGGTTTTACCATCTCTTTCAACAGTCATCGTTTTTACTTCGTCTAAAACAATTTCAACCGGAATGGTTAAGGTGTTTTTTACGGGTTTATTATCCAACTTAACAATGTAATCTCCGTTTTGAAGTCCGGCTTTCACGGCTAAACTATCCGCATAAATACCATATTTCATATTCTTTACGGGCAAATATTCTTCGCCCCAAACCCACATAATCATTACAAATAACACCAATGCCAAAACAATATTTACAAACACACCACCCACCATAATAATCAATCTTTGCCAGGCCGGCTTACTGCGAAATTCATAATCTTGCGGTGGCAGTTTCATTTGCTCTTTATCCATGCTTTCATCCACCATACCACTAATTTTGACATAGCCACCGAAAGGCACCCAACCAATACCATACTCGGTTTCACCCTTTTGTTTTTTCCATAAACTAAACCAAGGATTAAAAAACAAATAAAATTTTTCTACCCTGCATTTAAACCATTTGGCCGGCAAAAAATGTCCCAACTCATGCAGTACAACTAATATGGAAAACGATAAAATAAACTGTCCTGTTTTTACGGCTATACTTGCCCAATCTATTGCTAATAAAGTCATACAAACCTGTCCTTTAAAAGAGGACTACTTTTTTTATTGTTTGGTTACGAACTATGGTGTTTTAATCAACTCCGGTTGTGTCACTCACTTCTACGGTAGCAACACCACTCGGCCCATTAGTAGCTGAAAACGACATAAACTTACATCTGAATCAGCGAAGCAGCGAAATTACGGGCCTCGCCATCGGTTTCAAAATATTGTTCTAAACTCGGTTTTTCTATAAATGTGACTTTGTTCATGGTTTGTTCTACCACTTCGGTCATATCTAAAAACCCAATCCTATTTTTCAAAAACGCATATACGGCAATTTCGTTAGCAGCGTTCAATACACAAGGCATATTACCCCCTTTATTCAATGCATCAATGGCTAAACCCAAATTTCTAAAGGTTTTAATATCCGGTTCTTCAAACGTTAATGTGTTCGGTTTTTTGAAATCGTATCTTGGAAAATCGTTCGGAATACGCTGCGGAAATGCCAATGCATATTGAATGGGCAATTTCATATCGGGTAACCCCATTTGTGCTTTTATACTACCATCTTCAAATTGCACCATACTGTGTATAATACTTTGCGGATGCACTACTACTTGAATTTGCGGTGGCTGTAAATTAAACAACCATTTCGCTTCAATCATCTCCAAACCTTTATTCATCAAAGTAGCAGAGTCAACAGTAATTTTGGCACCCATACTCCAATTAGGGTGTTGCAGCGCATGGTCTCGTTTTACATTCACCAAAAAATTGGGCTTTTTGCCAAAAAAAGGGCCACCACTTGCTGTTAAAATAATTCGTTCGATTTTGTTTCTGGTTTCGCCAACTAGACATTGAAATATGGCTGAATGCTCACTATCTACCGGGATTACAGGTACTTGTTTTTCGTAGGCTTTTTGCATTACGATATCACCGGCTACCACTAAGGTTTCTTTGTTGGCCAAGGCAATGGTTTTACCATTTTCAATTGCTGCAAGGGTAGGTTTTAAGCCGGCATAACCTACAATAGCAGCCAACATTACATCATATACGTCCATGGCAGCGACTTCTTCTACCGCTAGTTCACCTGCCATTACTTGAATGGTAGTGCCGGCTAAAGATTGTTTTACTTTACTGTACTTGGTTTCATCTCCAATTACCACTACAGCCGGCTTAAAGGCCAATGCTTGCTTTACCAACAATTCATCGTTGGTATGTGCTGTTAATATTGCAGCTGAAAACAAATGCGGATTGGCCTGAATAACATCTAATGCCTGTGTACCTATTGAACCTGTAGAACCGAAAATGGCAATGCGTTTGGTGGTCATGCTTAGCTTTTTGCAGGCGGTAAAGATAATGGAATATTGAAAAGTGCCGTTTATTGTATGATGCTGTTCTGTTAATGCCGTGACAAAATAAACAACGGGCTGCCTTTTGGGCAGCCCGTTGAGGTTTATTTGTAGGTACGGAACTATAGTTAGTTTCCTTTCACCAATCGCACTACTTTGCGTTCGGTGCCTTGAATGATTTCAGCAAAGTAGATGCCGCTGCTGTAGTTGCCGCCTACAGGTATTGCTGAACCTACTACTACTTTATTAATCACCGTAAGCACTTTACCTTGTGCATCGGTTACTTTGATGGTAACTGGTGATTGCTGCTTGCTTTGAACCATAATCACAAAGTCCGTTAACGATGGATTGGGTGCTACTTTTACTTGTAACGTGGTTGCTTCGGGCTGCTCTTCCATTTCATACACCGCTTTGGTGTACGTTGGGGCTTCATTACCGCTGCAACTGTAACCATTCCAGTTTACATACTTGCCTTCGCTCTCTACTTCATCGGCTATAAATAAACCTATCATGTTCACCGCATTGCAATTTTGATTGCCATTGCCGTTGCCATAACCATCATTGTCATCATCATCATCATCATCGTCGTCATCTCCATGTCCGTTTCTGTGTTGGCTGTTACCACCACATCCGCTGTGAGAGGAATGACAATTTGAACCGCCGGTTACTTTGATCTTACCACTTGGGGCATAGATATTGGCGATAACCGTAGTATTGCCGCCCTTCACCTGGAACTTCTCTTCATCGCATTTCTCATCTCCTAAGTAGAATGTTACTTTATTGCCATCAGGATTGATGTAACAATCTTCTTCTACCTTAACTTGCTTGCTTACCCTCACACTCGTATTGTCGGCAAACTTAACCGCAGTTGATCCATTGCTTGGACCCTTGCCTACTTTAAGATCGCTGATGTTCAATGTAGTTTGCGTAAACCTTACTACTGCTCCCTCTTCAATGTCTATGTTGCCAAATATGGTTCCGTTTAAGGTTACATTGGCGCCTTTTCTCACTTTAAGCGTTTTGTAATTGCCGTTTAAGGTAACTGTTACAAACTGATTTACCGTAAAGCTTGGTAAAGCATTGATTTGCTGATTGGTTAACAGGTTCTTCTGCATCGTTGGTAAGCTTACTGTTGCTACGCCTAAGATGCGGTTGGGTACACTAGCACCTTGCTCTACCTTAATCTTTGGTGCTTTTACAAAAGCACCGGCGCCTGTCATAGCTGAATACTGCTTAAACTCTGCTTCGCCTTTTATCGTCATCACACCTACACTTCCACTCTGTACATCACTGTACTTCTTCATCTCTACTTCTTTGTAAGCAAGTATGGTGTAGTTGCTGATGATGTTCTGCTTCTGGTAGTTGTACACTGCAGGTACCGCACTTCTGCAACCAAAGCCATCAAAGCTGTACACACTGTAATTGCCATCGCCATTGGTATTGCCTAACTGTATGCTAGCCGTTGATGCAAATGGTGCATTGTTGTAACTCCATGCATAACTGTATGGTCCGCTTAACGTTGAACTGGCCGTTAACGTTAGCTTGTTACAGAAGGCATTGGCATCGGTTGTTACATAACTTACTACCGGTAATGGTCTGATGACTACTGTAGTAGTACAAGTAATCGTATTACCTGTTACATCTCTTACCGTCCAATTAATAGTAGTAGTTCCGATATTGTAGTTCTCTGTTGCTGTTGCTGATACCGTTGGTGTTGCTTTTGTAGTAGCTCCACTTAAGGTATAACTTACTGTTACAGGACTGCAATTATCTGTAGCTACTAATGTAGCGGTTCTACTATTGCCTGCTAAATCATTACATGATGCAGCTACTGTTGGGCATGTAGTAATAACCGGTTTAGTTACATCTTGTACAGTAATCGTTTGTACACACTCACTATAGTTGCCGCTTACATCCGTTGCTCTCCATGTTCTGGTAATCACATAGTTGTAATGAGCAGGATTATTGACATCAGCACTTTGTGTTGATGTCTGTGACTGTGTAATCGCTACCGGTGAACAGTTGTCTGTTGCAGTAGCAACTCCTGTGGCTGATGATGTGTTATCATCTTGACAGTTCACTGTTCTGTTTGCAGGACAAGTGATGGTTGGATTAGTTACATCTTGTACGGTGATCGTTTGTACACACTCTGCGTAGTTGCCTGTTACGTCCGTTGCTCTCCATGTTCTGGTGATGACATAGTTGTAATGAGCAGGATTATTGATGTCTGCACTTTGTGTACTTGTCTGTGATTGTGTAATCGTTACCGGTGAACAGTTGTCTGTTGCTGTTGCTACGCCTGTGGCTGCACTAGTGTTATCATCTTGACAGTTCACTGTTCTGTTTGCAGGACAAGTGATTGTTGGATTAGTTACATCTTGTACTGTTATCGTTTGTACACACTCACTAAAGTTGCCTGTTACATCTGTTGCTCTCCATGTTCTGGTAATCACATAGTTGTAATGGGCAGGGTTGTTGATATCTGCACTTTGTGTTGATGTTTGTGATTGTGTGATTGTTACCGGTGAACAGTTGTCTGTTGCTGTTGCTACGCCTGTGGCTGATGATGTGTTATCATCTTGACAGTTCACTGTTCTGTTTGCAGGACAAGTGATCACTGGGTTAGTTACATCTTGTACTGTGATCGTTTGTGTCTTGCTTGATGTATTTCCACAAGCATCTGTAGCCGTCCATGTTCTGGTAATCGTGTAATTGTAATGCGCTGCATTGTTTACATCTGCATTACGAGTACTTACTTGATTAAAAGTAACTACAGGTTCAACATCGCAATTATCTGTTGCAGTTAAGGTAGCAGGTTCTTGTACCGCATCGCAACTTACTGTTACATCAGCAGGTGCTGCACTTAATGCAGGAGCTTGTGTATCTTGAACAGTGATAACTTGTGTTTTGCTTGATGTATTACCACAAGCATCGGTTGCTGTCCACACTCTGGTTAATGTATAATTGCTTGGACAATTGCCATTGGCTCTTGTTTCTGCATAAGTTACCACAGGTGCATTATCGCAATTATCTGTTGCAGTTAATACTGCAGGTGCAGGTACTGCATCACACTCAACTGTTGTATTAGCTGGTGCCACACTTAACGTTGGTGCTTGGGTATCTTGTACAGTAATTACTTGTGTTTTGCTTGAACTGTTGCCACAAGCATCAGTCGCTGTCCATACTCTGGTTAATGTATAATTGCTTGGACAATTGCCATTGGCTCTTGTTTCTGCAAATGTTACTACAGGTGCATTATCGCAATTATCTGAAGCTGTTAAAGTAGCAGCTGCAGGAACCGCATTACACTCTACAGTTGTATTAGCAGGCGCTGCACTTAATACAGGAGCTTGTGTATCCTGTACGGTTATTGTTTGTGTTTTACTTGAAGTATTACCACAAGCATCTTTTGCAGTCCATACTCTGGTTAAAGTATAATTGCTTGGACAGTTACCATTGGCTCTTGTTTCTGCAAAGGTTACTACAGGTGCATTATCACAATTATCTGTTGCGGTTAATACTGCAGCAGTTGGTACTGCATCACACTCAACCGTTGTATTGGCTGGTGCCGCACTTAATGTTGGTGCTTGGGTATCTTGAACCGTAATGGTTTGAGATGCTGTAGTTGTATTGCCAGAAGCATCTGTTGTACTCCAGGTTCTTGTTATGGTATAATTATTAGGACAAGTATTTGCACATAGATTGGCAATTTCTGTTGCATTCAGCGCTCGGTCGTAAATAGCAACATTATCAACCTTTCCATTTGTTCTTCTACCATCAAAGTCAACAGAACCTACTCTAAGCGGGTAGTTGGTAGCTAATTCAGTAATACCAATATTTTCGCTGGCTACATTCACGCCGTTACACCACAATCTGGCCATACCGGTAGAATAATCATAGGTTGCTCCTACACAATTCCATTGACCGGGTATTAACACATTTGCTGCTAATGCATTGGTAAAGCCTAATGTATTTCTCTGGGTGAATCTTACAAACAACTGGTTAGAACCGGTTTGCCATAAATGCGGCCCCCATCCATTAGCATTGTATTGAAGAATTGGCATTTGTTGGAAACCATTTGTTCCAGGAATGAACCAGGCAAACATAGATAGAGATCTTCTCGTATCTAATGCCCCTTGTGTATTATTCGGAACCTGCACATAATTATTACCACTTCCGGGGAATGCAACTGCACTGCCTGATTTACCGGCGGTCCAGCTAACACTGCCTACTAATGTTCCGGCGTTGCCAAAACCTGATTGATCGGCTGTAGTTGTTCCTGCTCCTTCATTGAAGTTCCAATATCCTTTTAATCCGCTGGTTGGCATAGCATTCGATGTAATCACTTCGGTCATAACCGGTGTAGATGTTGTACAATTATCCGTAGCGGTTACTGTAGCTGCTGCAGGTATTGCATTACATTCTACTGTTGCATTAGAAGGTACACCGACTAATACAGGTGATTGATTATCTACCACAGTTACAGTGAATGTACAAGTTGATACGCCAACAGCATTGGTAGCAGTTGCTGTTACTGTTGTTGTTCCTACAGGGAAGAAACTACCCGGTGCATGACTATACGTAATCGTTGATGCTGGTATTGCCTGGGTTTCCGTAGCTGTAAAGCTAACGTTAGCACCACATTGACCATTCGTAGCATTCACTGTAATATTAGAAGGACATGAAATACTTGGTGGTAAGCCTGTAACATTAACTGTAAATGAACAACTGGTTGATAATCCCGCTGCATCTGTTGCGGTATAAGTTACTGTTGTAGAACCAATCGGGTAGGTTGAGCCTGAAGCTAAACCGGCAGTTCTTGTAGTAGTAACACCACTACAATTATCTGTACCAACAGGGGCCGTGTAATTTACAACCGCACCTGCTGCACTTGTTGCTACCATATTGATATTAGCAGGACAAGTTAAACTTGGTGGTTGATTATCTACAACCGTTACATTAAATGTACAAGTAGCTGTATTACCTGCAGCATCAACTGCTGTAAAGGTAACAGGCGTTGTACCTACAGGGAATACATCACCTGAATTATGTGTGCTGGTAAACGATGTTACTGCACAATTATCTGTTGCACTGATAGAAGGACTAGCAGTAGCAACATAAGTTCTAAAGTTTAATTTCCATCCCGGATTTAATCCGTAGCTATTAGAAAAATACGTACCCTGATTAGATGGATTTCCGCCTAATAACATTAAGCCTACACCAAAATCACCTACCGGACTTTGAATTCTAATAGTATAAGTCTGACCAGCTGTAACTGTAGGTTGATTAGCCTGAACTAATGGAAGGCTAGTCCAATTGTTATCAGCAGGATAATTATAGGTACTTGAATAGATTACCGTACCACTAACACCTACACCTTGGTAAATAGTAAGTGTACCATCAAACACTTGAATACCGTTTCTGTACAAGTCCACTTGCGTTAACAATCCGGTTCTGCCAGCAGTAAATGACTGCCATTGATCTGTACCCACTGTACCTGTAAAAATATCTGTAATTTGTTGATCTACCGATGGAGCAGTTGGTGGCAAACTAAATGGTACTGCTGCACCACACTGACCCGGAGCGGCATTAACCGTAATATCTGATGGACAGTTACTAATCACAGGTAATTCATTATCTACCACTGTTACTGTGAACGTACAAGTAGAAACACCCACTGCATTGGTAGCAGTTACGGTAACTTCAGTTGTACCAACAGGGAATAAACTACCCGGAGCATGACTGTAGGTTATGGTTGATGCAGGAATACCCTGTGTTTCAGTTGCGTTAAAGTTAACCACTGCACCACATTGGTTTGGTGTAGCATTCACTGTGATATTTGAAGGACAAACTACTTGCGGCGCAAGACCTGAAACAGTTACCGTAAATGAACAACTTGCAGTTAGTCCTGCAGCATCTGTTGCGGTATAAGTTACTGTTGTTGTTCCTATCGGGAAAGTTGAGCCTGAAGCTAAACCTGCAGTTCTTGAAGTAGTTACACCACTGCAATTATCTGTACCTACTGGAGCTGTATAATTTACTACTGCGCCTGAAGCACTAGTAGCATTTACATTAATATTTGAAGGACATGAAATATTTGGTTGTTGATTGTCAACCACCGTAACCGTAAAGGTTCTTGTGCTGATATTATTAGAAGCGTCTCTTGCTGTAACAGTTACTGTAGTAGTTCCAACAGGGAAATTAGTACCTGAAGGATGAGATACGGTTACCGTATTGGTTACAGGTACAGTACAACAGAATCCTGAAGATGTACTTGGTAAACCTCCGGCTGTTTGTGTGCCACCTGTAGCATAAGTTGCAATACAACCATTACCTGTTGAAGAAACACTTCCACCAACGGTACCTCCGCCTTGACCAGCATTACCAGTAGAATTGATTGGATGACTTCCGCCACCACCACCGGCAACTACAATACGATCGTTCAAGGTAGTTCCTCTTCTAATGTCAGAGGCACCACCACCACCTGCACCACAGAACTGCGGATTACAATTTCCAGAGTTACCTCCGCCATTGAAACCGCCATTGGCAACTCCAAGGCTAGAATTAGCACCTTGTCCACCAACATATATCGCTAATGTTTCACCAGAAGTTACAGGTATAGTTGCTTGAACTCTACCTCCGCCACCGCCATTGCTGCCACCTTGAGCACCAAGAACATCGACAGTTAAACTAGTAACGCCTGCTGGTACAACAAATGATTGTGCAGCACCAGTGAAATTAAAGGTTTGGGAAAATGGAGTTACACTATAATAAACAATAACTCGACCGTTTCCGCTATTCCATCCTTGTGTATGAATTACGTTTGTAGCCGATGGTGTAGTATAACTACTACCACCTGCACCTGAAGAATATACATAACCGCCGCCGCCGCCATACCAGCCGCCGCCGCCGCCGCCGCCAGAATCGCCACCATTACAATTTGGTGTTGGGCCTTCGCCGCTACCGCCTTGTCCAAAAGTACCGTTGCCTGGAGAAGTTATCAATGTACAATTATCTACAGCCGTTGGTGCTATGAAAGTTACTACCGCACCACACTGACCCGGTGTTGCGTTCACCGTAATGTTTGAAGGTGCTGTAATAGTTGGACCTTCTACATCTCTAACTACCACATTGAAGGTACAAGTTGAAACCCCTACCGCATTACTTGCTGTAGCAGTAACTGATGTAGTACCCACAGGGAAGAAACTACCCGGTTGACGACTATAGGTTATGGTTGAAGCAGGATTACCTACTGATTCAGTGGCAACAAAATTAACATTGGCTCCACACTGACCCGGTGTTGCATCTACTGTAATGTTTGCAGGGCAAACCACTTGAGGGGCTACGCCTGTTACTGTTACTGTAAATGAACAACTTGTCGTACGTCCGGCTGCATCTGTTGCAGTATGCGTAACCGTTGTTGTTCCAATTGGGAAAGTTGAACCACTGGCTAAACCGGCTGTTCTTGAAGTGGTAACTCCACTACAATTATCTGTACCAACAGGAGCTGTGTAAGTAACTACTCTTCCAGCAGCACTTGTTGCAACTACATTAATATTAGCTGGACAAGTAATAGAAGGTGACTGATTGTCTACAACTGTTACCGTAAAAGTACAAGTAGACGAACCTATGGCATTTGTTGCTGTAACGGTAACAATACTTGTTCCAATTGGGAAAAAGCTACCGCTTGCAGGAGAATAATCAATGGTTGATGCAGGATCACCCTGCGTTTCAGTAGCATTGAAAAATACATTTGCACCACAATCGCCATTAGAAGCATTTACTGAAATGTTTGCTGGGCAAACCACTTGTGGGGCTGCGCCACTAACCACAATATTAAATGTGCTGATGGTTTGATTGCCCACAGCATCTGTAGCTATAGATGTAACAGTTGTCGTTCCGATTGGAAATAGTGAGCCGCTTACAGGTATTGAAACCACATTAGCTGTTCCACAATTGTCTGTTGCTATTGGCAAAGTATAATTTACAAAAGCTCCATCAACACTTGTGGCTATCACCGCTCCTTGAGGATTGGTGGGTGTTAGAATAGAGGCCGGCGTGGTAAACTGCGGTCCTTCTGTATCAGTAACTGTAACAGTAAAGGTACAATTAACCGTACCGCAACTATTGGTTGCAGTAGCAGTAACAGTAGTTATACCAACTGGGAAAAAACTTCCGCTTGCTGGAGTATAAGTTACAGTTGGTGCAGGAAGACCGGTTGCAGAACCTCCGGTAAAATTAACCACCACACCACATTGTCCTGGTGTATTGTTTACAGCAATATTTGCCGGGCATGTAATAGTTGGGGCTTGATTAATAGTTACCGTTGTTGGAGCAGAAGTTGCAAAACAACCTTGCGTTGTATTGGTAACGGTAACACTATAAGTGCCACTTGTTGTAGCATTAATTGATTGTGTTGTTTGACCACCAGGTGACCATAAATAAGAGTATACAACCCCACCTAATGGAGATGTAGATGGTGATTGCCAATTGGTTGAACCAACCATAGTAGCTGCATTGGCATTTGCCGTTGCGTCACCAATGGTACCTCCAGTTCCTTCATCAAATTTATAATAAGCTACTAATCCGGCACTGTTAGCAGGAACAGTTGCATTCATGCTTGCTTGTATATCTGACTGTGATTTGGCTACATTCCACATCCGTAGCTCATCCATTGTACCATCAAAAATATTGCATGCACAAGTTGACGGAGATTGACGAGCAATATTTAGTGGACCAGTATCTCCTGTGCTGTTTGTTATTGCAGTATATGTGCCTTGTAATACACCATTTTGATAAAACTTAACGGTTCTATTATCATACGTTACGGCAACATGTACCCATTGGTTTATAGGTACAGTTCCTGCAGAATAAATCCATCCAAAACTTCTGTTGTACAATCCCAAACCTTGATTTCCATTAGGATGTGTTTGGAACAAGTAATTATAATCACCTTTATCTACAATGGTATTGTTAACATTATCTGTAACCCTAATCCATGATTCCAAAGTATACGTTGTACCGGCACCTAAATTATTAGCAGCAGTATGTGGGGCAGTTGCATATCGGCCACTGCCAAATGTCATGGCATTACCGGTGCTACTTGCAGGTACACTAGGTGCTGTTAACACAACAGGAGTTCCTGTACAATTAGAAGTTGGTCCACCAGCAGTAATGGTTGCTGTTGGCGTTGGAGAAATAACATTGATATTTCTAACCACCAAACAGCCTGTTGCTACATCATTTACCCTTAGGCTGTAAGTACCAGAAGCTAGATTTGAAATATTTTGTGTGCTTGCCGTAAAGCCATTTGGCCCCGTCCAAGAATAAAGCAAGTTACCAGAACTAGAAAAATTAGAAGGTGTTGCATTTACGCCAATATTACAACCAGATGAAACCGTTGTTAATTGAGCGTCTAAAGGACAAGGAACGGTAATGTTAACGGTGTTTAATGTTTGTACACCAACATTGTCTACGGCAGGAAAAGTAAGTACATAACTACCAACTTGAGAGGATGTAGGTGTCCAGCTAAACGTTGAAGATACGGTTGCATTAGCTGCACCCGTAACAGGTAATACAGGAGACATCGTAGCTCCTGGAGGTAAAGTTATGGGGTTGAGTCTTACTGTAGATCCAGCATCATTATCTCTTGCTGCAATAGTAAAAGTCAAGTTATTGCCAGGTAACACTGTAAGGTTATTACTAGGTGCAATAGGCGTTGGAGCGACAAAAATTGGAGGTGCAGAAATCCCTACTATTTGAATAATAAAATCTACAGGTGTTTTTGTTAAGCCATCTTGTATCATCACTTGAACGGCGAAACGGTTGTTAATCGAACGGGTAGTGGTGTTCATTGTAACAACACCGGTTGAAGAAAGGGTTAGACCTGCTGGAGCAGGTGTTACTAAACTTGATTCCGCATTAGTTGATAATCTGTAAGTAAGCGTATTTCCATCAGGATCAGATCCCGGAATATTGAACGTTGCTGCGGCTTGACCAACTGATACAAAAACAATCGTTGGGAATGCACTAACAGGAGGATTATTATAAGGAGGGCCTACGTTTACAATCGTTTGAAGACGAATATTTTGATCATTATTGCCATCTAACAAACTACTGATACGGCAACACAAATCATATTGTGCAGTATAATTACCAGTTGCCGGATAGGTATAGGAACCCGTCCATGAGGTGTAGATTTGGTCATTTACCGCATCTACAGCCGTGATAACAGGAACAATGGATAATGCTGGAGCACCGGGATATCCGGTTACTAAACTGCCAACTCCACTTATGGTTTGCCCAACTGTTGGTGATCCAAAAAAACTCCTTCTCCAAGTGGAGGTAAAGTTAAACTGGATGGTGTTGCCACCGGCTTGTTGCCATTTGAGCTGCCCACCATAGGCATGGGTGGCATTGGCTTCTTTAGTTGGCATAAAAAAGGAGCCTAAAGCTAAAAGGGCAAATAAAAATACCCTTGCTACTTTGCTTTGTTGCAATTTCATATTGAGTTGTTTTTGCTAGAGAATGAGGCGTATCTAAAAATCTTTGTTATTTGGCATTATAGCCTATGGTATTTCTTGAAGAATAATGGATAAATTATCAGGCTATTAACAATTAATATGGGGGCAGTAATTGGTAACTTTAACACTAATAGACGACAATGTTAAATATATTGTTAAAGAAAAAAAGAAAAATGGGATGAAACAGGCAAAAAATGGGATGAAGCAACTCATTGATAACCAATAAGAAGTCCTCGATTGAATGAACAACCGAGGACTTTATTAAGTCTCCCCCCAGAGATGTAATGCAAGATTAATAGCTAGCAGGGATATGTAAAAATAAATGGGATGAAATTGGCAAAAAATGGGATGACGTATTTTATTTGGTCTTACCTGTCAGCTTCTCCACAACTTCATCATGAGAAATTTTGGTGATGGGAAAAGATTCTTCTTCAATGTAAATTTTATCTGTACCAACTGTAGTGATATAATTTATATTTATAACAGTACCTCGATTAATTCTAACAAAACTATCGTTAGGTAACTTGTTCATCATTTCCTGCAAAGTAGAACGCATCATTAATTTTTTCCCATTTGCCAAATGAAATGTTACATAGTTATGTTCACTCATCAGGTACATCATTTCTTTAAAATAAACTTTTGAGAAATTATACCCGTCTTTGATGAACAAAGCATTTTCTTCTTTTTTCTCTTGTTGATCGGCATCGAAATAATTGCTAACGGCAATTTCAATAGCAGAATACAAATCTTCTTTAGTAAATGGTTTAACTAAATAAGCATTGGGTTTAACCGGCTTAGCACGGTCTATGGTCGCTTTGTCGCTATTGGCAGTCAAGAAAATAATGGGTGTTGTATAGTGTTCTCTAACAAAGTAAGCTAAATCAATACCATCTTTTTGCCCACCTAAATTTATATCTAACAAAAGTAAATCCGGTTTATGGTCCTCAATCATTTTAACCGCTCGGTTATAATTAGGGGCAGGCGGAAAAACTTCGTACCCTAATTTACGCAACGTAAGGCAAATGGTATCTGCAATTACCATTTCATTTTCAACAACACCAATAGTTACCTTACTCATGCCTAAGTTTTCTATTAATAAGCATCTAAAGTATCATCTGTTTTACTCATTTCAAAAAAACAGGGATAAACCCTGCAAAAAATGGGATAGACTACATTTCGTTACTCTAACTTTCGAGCTTCAGCATCTTTAAAACTGATGGTAAACTGGCAACCATTATTATAAGTATAAGTTGCTTCGCCATATAATTGCGCTGCCAAACCTTTAATTAATCGAAGGCCCAATGTTTCTGCGGTCTCAAAACTAATTCCCTTTTTTAAACCCGGCCCATCGTCTCTAAATACAAGTTTGTAATTGCCCTTTTCTTCGGTTTCTTCTAGCGCTATAAATATTTTACCTGTTCTATCTGCTTTTGTGGCATATTTATAAGAATTAGTAAGTAACTCATTTAATATTAATGCTAACGGAACAGCAGTATCAATATCAAACATAAAATCTCCCATTTCAATTGTGGGGGCCATTTTTCTATTCAATTGTTCAAATACTTCGCCTACTTGAATGGTAAGATCATTGATAAAGGAACTAAATTTAACATTAGCCAAATCTTCATTCTGATACAAATTTTGGTGAATCAATGCTATACTTTTTACTCGACTTTGTCCTTCATTAAAAACGGCTTTTGAATCTTCTTCTACAATTTCTTCTTTCTGCAAATCGAGTAGGCCAGAAATTATTTGCAAGTTATTCTTTACCCGATGGTGAATTTCTTTTAACAAAAGTTCTCTCTCGGTTAATGTTTTTTGCAATTGTGCCGTTCGATTGGCCACTTTTGCTTCGAGCAGCATTTTATCCTTCAACAGTGTAGCAGTTCGAATTCTAATAAACAATACAACGCCACCTAAAAAAAGAAGTAAAATCATTATTTGAAACCATGGTCTTTGGTAAAAGGGGGCAACAACTTCAATTGGAAAGGTTAGTTCGTTTTTGCTAAACTGACCGGAAAGGGTTTGAGCTCTTATTATTAATGTGTATTTACCTGCAGGCAATCCACTTACCCGTATATTGTTGTCGGTGGTATAATTCCAATTACCGTCTTGTCCTTCAATCTTGTAAGCATAGCGATGAATTCGGTCTTCAAAATCGAGTAGCTTATATTCAATAGTAAAAAACTTGTCGCCGGACTCTAATACAATTTTCCCCTGTTGTAATAGTTGCTTGGTTTTATCTTCTAACTTACCACTTGCTGCATTAAACTGTTGGTACGCAATAACTCGAATAGGGATATCACTATCTGCAGTATCTGCTAAAAATGATTGCGGATAAAAAGCATTTACGCCGTTCAACCCTCCAAAAAACAATCTGCCATCTTTTGCTTTATAAGAAGACAATCTATTAAATTCATTTTGCGATATACCATCCTTGTCTGTATATACATTAACTGAAAAACTTATCGGATTAAACCGCACTAACCCATTTTCTGTACTTATCCAAAGGTTGTTATTGTTATCAGACTCAATCCTATATATAACACCGGATGGAAACCCCTGCGATATAGAAAATTGGTTGAAAGTGTGACTTGATTTGTCCCAACGATACAAGCCATCACCGTTTGTAGCCATCCAAAAAATTCCATCTTTATCAATATGAACATCTGTTAAACTTTTAAATGGCAATTGGTACTTGCCTTTGAAGGAGTTGGTATAAATTTCAACATATTCACTTTGTTTGCTTAAAAGATATAAACCCGACTCAGCTACAACCCATATTGTACCATCTTTATTAGCAATGAATCGGTACACAAAATTGGGAAGTGGAAAATCTGCAGTATTTGCCTTAAGCATTGTAAGCTTATTGGTATTTATATTAAACTTGTACACTTGCTCAACACATCCAAGTAAAAAGATGGAATCGTTGAGTGACAAAGCTGATAAAATTTCTCTGCCCGAATGTGACCTATCAAATCTTTTTAATGTATTATTTACTTTGTTTAATGAGCGGAGGTAATAATTAGTAACAAATAGCTGCGATTTATTGTTAACTATAGCGTACAATATTTCGTTTGCTTTTACAGCATTAACGATATTGCCTTTCTGAATAAATAGGTGCTGCCAAATATTGGCGAATATGGTACCATCATCGTCAACAAAAATAGATCTTGCCTGATTGTTGGTTTCTATTTTCTGTTGTTCTTTAGTAAAGTAATGCTGAAATTTATTAGGCTTTATTTTCACCCTAAATATTCCTAAGGATGTACATACCCATAACTTATTTTGTTTATCTCTAAAGTTAGCATGTATTTGCAGATTAGGAAAATCTTGAAGGGTATTTGCCTCCACAATTTTAACAGTATGTGTACCATCATAATAGAAAATACCGCTATCGGGTAAATTGAACAAACAAGTAGTATCGTTAAGTGTATTATTAGGCTCTTTTACGATAGAAGAGAAAGGCAGTTTTAAGTTAACATTTAAATTTAGTTTACCGTTTACATCTAGTATACCAAACCTACCTTTTGGAGTCGTAGAATTAATAAAATAAAATGCAATATCCTTTTTAGCATTTTGCCTAATAAAATTAGTTGTGCCAAGACCGGTAAGAAATAGCTTTTTAACTCCGGTAGTTGATACGTTATAGACGGAAGCTTTTCCAAAACCTAAAATTGCTTGGCCTTTATTAAAATAATTGAGCGGACCGGTAAGGTCACTAAATCTTTCATTAACATCGTTCCAATCATTCATTTCTACCTTTAACTCAAAGCCGGTTTTTTCATTGTATTGCCACATTTGAAAAGGACCAAAAGTTAAAAAAGAGATATTTGCTGTTCCATCATTTACAATCCAGTAAATATTTTTTTCTCGAAAAGGGAGATTGGGAAAAACGGTGCTCAGCGGTTCAATTTTTCCGGTAATTAAATCCATTACATCAACTACTCCAGTTGCTAATCTAGCATGACCTTGAGCCCCGTACTGAATGTAGAGTCTCCTTCCATTATCAGTTGCTATTTGTGTAATTATATTACTTCTTAGCCCATGTGTTGTGGTATTATATAATTGAAAACTTTTACCATCAAAACGATTCAAACCGTTTCTTGTTCCAAACCATAAAAAGCCAAGACTATCTTGCACTCCACAAAATACTTCGGGTGAAGAAAGACCACTTTCAACATTTAACCAACGGCTCGATACTATAAAATCTGACGCTTTATTTTGAGCAGTTGTGTTTACATGAAACAGCAATAATATAATAACAAGAAATGCTATTAACTTACTACTATGAATTGGTTTGATGACAGCCATTATTAATGTAGGAATCCTTCTTTTACACAAAGAATAGTATTATAAATATAGTATCAAAGCATGATGATACCGGCAATGTAAATTTGTTAAGGTTCTAATCATTAACATAAGGTTGTAATGCTGTTGCAATAATTCTATCATTACTTAACCTAGGAACTTTATTTTGACCACCTAATTTTCCAATACCCTTCATATAATCAATAAATCCGTATCGTTTGATTTTTCTGATTTTCAATCGATCTAAAATATTACCGGCAATCAAATCATCGTAGTAGACATTTTTACTCCGCAAATTATCATCTACCTGTATTATAAATTGAGCCATATCAGCTGGTTCATTTTCAAATTCAATAAACCATTCATGATAGCTTGACCCATTATTTTGTGCAATATTTGGTGCAACAGTAAACTCTGTGATTTTTACACCTTGCTCGTTAGCAACTTTTAGTAATGCATATTCTACTTCCTCTCCTATCACATGTTCGCCGAAGGCGGAAATAAAATGCTTAATTCTTCCGCTAACAATTAATCTGTATGGATTAGTACTTACAAACTTTACCGTATCGCCAATATTGTACCCCCATAATCCTGCATTACTATTTATGATTAACGCATAGTTCTCCCCTACTTTCACCTCTTTCAAACTTAAACGAGTGGGTTGATCATTAAAGATTTCTGCCACCGGAATAAATTCAAAGAAGATGCCACTATTGGTGTTCAGTAACAAACCCTCTGCTTTTTGCGAATCTTGAAATGCAAAAAAACCTTCACTTGCCGGAAACAATTCAATATAATCTATTGGCTTACCAATGGTTTCAAACAATTTAGCTTTATAGGGTTCAAAATTTACACCGCCTTGCACCATCACACTGAAATGAGGAAACAAATCTTTTATTTTTTTACCGCTGCGTTCTACTAATCGATCAAAATACATTTGCATCCAAGGAGGAATACCACTAATTAAAGTCATGTCTTTATTAATGGTTTCAGTAACTATTTTATCAAGTTTAGTTTCCCAATCTTCAATGCAGTTGGTTTCGTAACTAGGCATTTGATTGGTACGCAAATATTTTGGCACATGATGATTTACAATGCCACTTAGTCTACCGGTTGGGATATCCGCAATTCTATCTAACTCAGGTGAGCCACTCAAAAAAATCATTTTACCGTTGGTAAAAGCCGTGTTACCGGTTTCGGCCATATAACAGAGAAGAGCATTTCTTGCCGTGTTGATATGGTTAGGAATGGAATCTTTGGTAATAGGAATATATTTTACCCCACTTGTAGTACCACTCGTTTTTGCAAAATAGATGGGCTTACCCTTCCACAATACGTTTTGTTTGCCTTGCTTAATTAATTCGATATAGGTTTTGATTTGCTCATAATCTCGGATAGGTACTGCTTTTTTAAACGTCTCGTAATTATCAATATCATCAAAATGATGGTCTTTGCCAAATTGGGTCAATCTGCCCACTTTTATCAACTGCTGCAAAATCGCTTCTTGATCTGCAACAGCAGTTTGCATTCCTTTTTGGATACTATTATGGATATATGCGGCAAAAGGTTTTGCCAAAAATGATTTTATGCTCATAGCGTAGATATCTGCGATGCAAGTTAAGCAGCGAGGCGAAAACTAGTGTCACAATTCTACTGCTAGCATATAGCTAACTGGTATCTCATTAAACTTCAAGTTTACACAGGCATTTGTGAAATTGACAAAAAAAGCCGAATTGACGCTCAAATGCCATTAACAAATGATTTTATCATACAGCCTTTAGCGCTTGCCATTTAGTAACTTTTGTTGTTTTTTTGCCGCAAACAATATCTAAAAGGGTGATTTTGTGCTAAAAATGGCTTTGAGACAAATATTTTTAGTTTAAGGGGAGAAAAATATGCTGATTTATCAGTCAAAACCCTACCTTTGCCGACCTAATTTTAGACAAATCATGTTTGCAGTAGTAAAAATCGCAGGTCAACAATTCAAAGTTCAGGCAGGACAGAGCCTGTATGTACCCCACCTGCAAGGTACCACCGGAGACAAAGTAGAGTTTAGCGATGTGCTTTTTGTAGATGTTGATGGCCAAATCACTGCCGGTGCAGCAGCCAAAGCAACTGTAAAAGCAGAAATCGTTAATAACCTTGTTAAGGGCGACAAAGTCATAGCCTTCAAAATGAAAAGAAGAAAGGGCTTTCGCAAGAAGCATGGTCACAGAACTCACTATACACAAATTAAGATTGAAAGCATTGCTTAATGCATGGCTTTAATCAAACAAGTAGTTAATTTCTAAAAAGCATTTTTATGGCACATAAAAAAGGTGAAGGTAGCGTTAAGAACGGCCGTGATTCACAAAGCAAACGCCTTGGTGTAAAAATTTATGGTGGTCAACCTGCAGCTTCAGGTAACATCATTTTACGTCAAAGAGGTACTTCATATCACCCAGGTAAGAACGTTGGTGTGGGCAAAGATTTTACTTTGTTTGCATTAACTGATGGTGTGGTAGAATTCAAAAAAACAAAAGAAGACAGAACAATCGTTTCTGTTCAGGCAGTTGAAGCAACCGCCTAAAAAAATATTTTTTTGTAGTTGGGAATAATTTTTTTATTTTTAGTCATTATTTACTAACCATTAAATCTAAAAAAAATGGCAACTGCAAAAAAAGCTGCTCCTAAAAAAGCTGCTGCAAAAAAAGCTGCTCCTAAAAAAGCTGCTGCTCCTAAAAAAGCTGCTGCTAAGAAAGCCGCTGCAAAAAAGAAGTAAGCTAAGCAAGCTAGGAATAGCTCTAATAGATTCAAAAGAATCCCGGATTTATCCGGGATTTTTTTATTTAATTTCAACCCTACAATCAATTCAGATCGATGCAAAACGCTGCTATTGCTGACAATTTTTCGTTATTGGCTAAACTCATGGACATTCATGGCGATAATTCATTTAAGGCTAAAGCATACGCCAATGCTGCATTTACGGTAGATAAACTTGAAGTCCAACTATCCACAATTGATAAAAATAACATTGCTAACATCAAAGGAATTGGCGACAACACCGCTAAGAAAATTATAGAGCAATTAGAAACCGGCGAATTAGGTGTGCTGAATGAAATGATAGCAAAAACACCACCCGGTATTTTACAAATGTTAGAGATTAAAGGTATTGGACCAAAAAAAATTGCTACGATTTGGAAAGATCTGGAAATTGAAACACTTGGCGAATTATTATATGCTTGCAACGAAAACCGTCTGACTTTATACAAAGGCTTTGGGGAAAAAACACAAGCCAATATTAAACATAGCATTGAATTTTATCTCAATAATATTGGAAGCTATTTGTATGCACAAGTAGAAACTTATGTCATTGCAATGGAAGAAAAACTTCAATCCACTTTCCCAAACTACCAATTTATACTTACCGGCGAAGTAAAAAGACAAATAGAAACTACAGATCGAGTGGAATGGGTAACAGATGTAAGCGCTGATCAAATTGCAACGCTTTTCAATAAATTAGACTATAAAGAAACAAGCACCGATGCTGGTCAAACTATTTATATAGGACCAGAAAATATCAAACTTATTTTTTACAGTGTACCAACTACAGGATTAATAAGCAAAGCCTTTGAAACAAGTTGCAGTAGCGATTTCTTTAATGCTTGGAAAACACATTTTACTTGGGGTGAAAAATTATACGAAACAGAAGAACAACTATTTGCCGAGCATCAGTTGAATTTTATTCCGGCTTTTTTAAGAGAAAAAGCAAATACCATTGAGAAAGCAAAGCAAGTAGGATTTGCAGATTTGATTCAAACATCAGACATCACGGCTATCATTCATAGCCATAGTACATGGAGCGATGGTGTACATAGCATTGAACAAATGGCAAAAGCTGCTATTGAAAAAGGGTTACAATACTTAGTGATTAGCGACCACTCTAAATCGGCTTTTTACGCCAAAGGATTAGATGAAGTACGAATACTGGCTCAACATCAACAAATTGATGAACTCAATGCACAACTTGCTCCATTCAGGATTTTTAAAAGTATAGAGTCTGATATTCTTAATGATGGTAGATTGGATTATGATGATGAGGTATTAAGCAGTTTTGATATCGTCATCGCCTCTATTCACTCAAATTTAAAAATGCCGGAAGATAGAGCGATGATGCGTTTAATCAATGCTATTGAAAACCCATTTACCTCTATTCTTGGCCACATGACGGGTAGACTATTGCTAAGCCGCAATGGATATCCTGTAAACCATAAAACAGTTATTGATGCTTGTGCAGCTAATGATGTGGTGATTGAATTAAATGCCCACCCAAGCAGATTAGATATAGATTGGCGATGGATTGATTATGCGTTGGAGAAAAATGTACTTATATCTATCAACCCGGATGCACATAGCATTGATGGTTTTGAAGCTATAAAATATGGTGTTATCACCGCAAGAAAAGCAGCAGTAAAAAAGCAGCATAACCTTAGCAGTTTTTCAATTGCAGCATTTGAAAAATTTTTGGTAGCTCAACATGCTAAGCGACAGTGATACTATCTGCAATGGGCATTTGAACATAAAAAATTGTACCTGCAACACTACTTTCAAACCAAATATTACCACCGGCTTTTTCAATAATTCCTTTACAAATGGCCAAACCTAAACCTGTACCGGAAGTTTTGGTGGTAAAGTTTGGCGTAAATATTTTTTCTTGCACAGCCGTTGGTATACCAGGGCCATTGTCAGCAATAGCAACCGTGTATTGATTGGACTCAACAACTTCAGTAATCGTTATCGTAACCGGTTCAGTTTCTGGAACCGACTGGATGGCATTTTGAATAAGGTTAGTAAATAAACGATTGATTTGAATTTTATCTGCCTGAACTATTATCGGCTGTTTGTTTACATTTTGCCAAATGATAGTTATCCGCTCTTCCATACTATTCAAATCAACAACAGATTGCAAAATTTCATTGATGGCAAAATTTTCTGTAATTGTATTGCCAATATTTGCAAACTGAGAGAAGTCTGATGCTATTTTAGACAATTGATCTATTTGTTCAACTAATGTTGTAGCAACTCGTTGAGACAATACTTTAACAGATGGTGCATCATCAGCTATGGCTTTTTGCAAGTATTGTATGCTGAGCTTCATGGGTGTTAGTGGATTTTTAATTTCATGTGCAACTTGTCTGGCCATTTCTCGCCAAGCCCCTTCTCTTTCACTTTTAGCTAAAGCCAATGCACTTTCCTCCAACTTTTTAACCATTTTATTGTACTCTACTATCAATGCTCCAATTTCATCATCACCCTGCCATGTAATTTCTTCATTATGACTTCCCAAATTCACTGCTTTCATCTTATTACCTATAAAACTAAATGAAGCAGTAATTCTATTGGTTACAGATAATGCAATTGCACCCGCCAACAAAAAAATAAATGCATTTAAATTAATCAGTGTAATTAAGAAATTAGAGATTTCTAAATTCAATTCATTTTGAGAATTGAGGTAAGGAATATTGATGTAAGCATGCGGACTTCCATCTTCATCTCTGATAGGAACATAAATACTAAGAAAGTTAAATTGTCCCACTTTTTCATCCTGTATATACTGAATTTTATTATTGTTATGCAGTTCATAAAAAGCAGTAGGCTGCATTTTATCGCTCAAAATATGTTTGTTATAAATGTATGGCTGGGTAGAAACTTTTAGATTGCCATTTAAATCGTAAAAGTTAACATCTACGTTATGTATCTCAGATACTTCAATGATCTTCTTTTCTAAATCGCCGGTTAATCCTATATCAGAAATGGTAAGCACATCATCAAAAATGAGTTGACTTCTTACTTTATTCTCAATTTCGGTACTCATTACTTGTATAGCTTTCACCAGACGCTCTCTATTACTCCTTTCAAATCGAGCAATAAAAAAAGATATGGTAGCAACGCCAATTACCAAAAAAGAAAATACACTAACAGCAATGATGGTAGTTTGGATTTGATTACGGATGCTGAATCGCATCAATCCTTTCAGTTTAGTAACATTAAATCTGATTTGAAGCAGCACATTGAAAAAATAAAACAGCAATAGAATAATTAAGAAGGAACAAAACAAATACGCAAATAGGGTGAGTAGTTCAATGAACAATTGACTTTGTCTGGCAACAATAACAACTTTGTTACTACCGGCATTGTACCATAGCTCATTATAATTTCCATTTATATTGATTTCAAATTCATCTTTAGGAACTTGGCTGTTTTGCAATACTGTAGCGAAACTATAATCGCTATAATTATTAATTAATTTTAGATTACTATAGACAGCATAAGCATAATTGGTATTCAAGTCCGATGCTACATCTTTAACTTGTTTAAACAACTCAGGATACAATGCTTCACTTTTGTATCGCTTGGGCTTTGCTATAACAATCAAGTGTCCTAACAAACTATCGGCGGCATCTTTAATTTCTTTTTGATATAAATAACTAAACTTATCGTAACTATTCTCGTAGTAAAATAAATCTGGTATAGAAGTAGGCTTGCTTTGATTATTAATGATGCTATTGATAACTTCGTAGGAAGTGGAATCTTCATTGTGCAGCGCATTTAATGAAGCGTCGAATGTGTAAATTCTGGTATCGTATTTATTAAGATAACCCGAAAAATTTTCATTAATTAAACTGTCTTTTATAAACTTGTTACTGAACTCATATGTAAGTCGATTGAAATTATCGCTCAGAAATAAATTGTTGAAATTTGTTATAGCGATACTGATAAGGTTTTCTCCAGAAGGATCTGTTTGCAATGATAATTTTTCGGCAATTCTTTTGCGCTGCTCTAACTCTACTATCCTATTTTGATAAGTAATTAAACCTGCTACAGATGCAGAAAAAAACATCAGCCACCATAACAAAATACCGGATTGGTAAAGCGAAAGCGACATATCTTTCTTACGCCAATGCATTAGACTTACATAGGCTAGTAACCAGCCCAATACAATTAACCTGATAAAACTATTGGTATCTGAAATAGAAATGCTTAATACCAATAAACCCGTTAACGAAAACCATAATAGTTTTAATGGCAACGATAGGTCTAGCACTACATCCAATAATCCCAATATTAAATGTGAGAGGTAGATGAAACTAATTACCAATAAACAAAGTATCGCAAAACTGATAACGGTATAAATATTTAAACTAAAGAAATTGGTAACATCGAATGATACTTTAGAATCGCTGATTAAGCTTCTAATTATGCTTTCAAAACCAAAACTGATGCCCACTAGCATTAAACATAAAACAGCAGCAAAAAAATAATTCCACTTTATTGAAGTAGTAATAATTGTTGCTTTGGTAGATGCATAAAAAGATTTGATAAAACTGCTGATCCAAAAAATTAAGACTATATTAATGAGCAAATCTCCCAAGGATGGATGAATACTACTCGACGCATAGACAGAGGGATCAAATAATTCTAATTTTCTAAAATCAAATGGGAAAGGAAGAAAATAAGTTATCAACCTAATGATACCTAATGTAGTAATTAAGAAGAGTAATGCTTTTTTGAGACTTCTCTTATGCTGTAGCTCAACCGCTACCGCATTGATAACAATGAGAAACGCAATGATTGCCAATACTCTTAAAACAATGGAAATATTACCAAGTATTGAACCTGATTGTAGTTCAAGTTCTTGAATGTAAAAAAGTATTTTACCTGATACTGTTTTAATAGCAACAGCTGTTGTGTCGTCAACAATATCATATCTATTCTCTAAGCCCGGAAATGCAGCAAACTGTTTATGCAGGTATTTGTTTTCAATAAAATAGTCCCAACGAAGCGGAACCATTACTAACACCATCAACTTTCTATTAGCAAGTTGAATAGTTTGTTTAATGAGTTGAAACTGTCCATTTTGGTAATTGGCAAAATAAACACCATCCGGCTTTGTCAACTCTCCTTCTAATGGCAGAACAGTATTGGTATTCCAAAAATCAAGAATGGGATTACCAATATCATTTAAATGGTAAACAAATAATCCATACTCTTTGTTAATGGCAGTTTGAAATGAACCATCACTAACCGGATCATTTGATAAGGCAGTCAATAAAGCTGTATCAGCTACCAACAGCTTTACTTCTTGCTCTTTTTGGTAAATATAATTTTCTAAAGATTCCTTAACCTTAACAGGTGATGAGCTATACGACCAATAGTTTACAAAAATGAAAGAAATGGTATAAAGCCAAGCAGCTGCAATAAGCAGATACCCATTTTTATACAATGCTTTCTTAATTACAACTATCAAGTTTGACGAATTTTGATTTTAATCTGATTCCACAATTCATCCATTTCTATCAAAGACATATCAGCTAGTTTTTTTCCTTGTTCTGTTGCTAACTGTTCCATCATTTGAAAACGTTGGATAAATTTTTTATTTGTTTTTTCTAACGCAGTTTCTGCATCTACCTGCAAAAACCGTGCATAATTAACCATGCTAAACAATACATCGCCAAATTCCTCTTCTACATCTTTTTGATTACCCGATTCAATAGCGGCTTGGAGTTCACCTAATTCTTCATTTACTTTTTTGAAAACATCAGCGGTATTATCCCATTCAAACCCAACTTGCTTTGCTTTTTCTTGAATACGTGTGGCTTTAACCACAGCCGGTAACGATGTTGGCACTCCTGACAAAACAGAATGTTTATTCCCCGCTTTCATTTTGATTTGCTCCCAATTACGCTTTACATCATCTTCCCCATTCACCACAACATCTCCATAAATATGCGGATGCCGTACAATCAATTTTTCGCAAATACCATCAATCACTTCTTTCAATGTAAATGCCTGTTGTTCCGTTCCTATTTTAGCATAGAATACTAAGTGAAGCAAAATATCACCGAGTTCTTCTTTAATACTGTTGTAGTCTTCATCAATAATAGCATCGGCTAATTCATACGTTTCTTCTATCGTCAACGGACGAAGCGTAGCAATCGTTTGCTTTTTATCCCAAGGGCATTTTTCCCTTAATTCATCCATGATTTGTACAAGTCTAATAAAACTATCCGCTGTTTCTTTCATAATTTATTTTTATACCATAAAGATGGATAACAAGAAAAAAATCACAAACAATATTCCAAATACTACAACCATTGTAATTAATAACAATAAGTATTTAAGTATCGTTTTTATTCTGCTTTGACCATAAAATATCCGCATCGACTTATACTGGTAAAAGAGCATATAGAGTACAGAAATGCTACTAATAAAATCAAGCCAGCCTAAATAAGGTATACTTGACCATGCTCTAGTGATGAGTTGAAAAAACAACAAAATGAACATGGCTATGTAGAGGTGAACAGCATAAATAGCATGATCGGCATAATAAAACTGTTGACGATGCCTTAAGTACATTAGGTTAAGTAAAAAAGCAAAAATGGGCAGTGAAAGGAATAATATTTGTGGAAACTGGTGATAAAATTTATCTAATAATTTACTGAGTAATACGCTGGTATCATTGCCATATTTTTGACGCATTTCTAACTCTCTAATCCTTAATTGACGAATAATCCAACCATCTCTTTTTGAAGCAATAGTCGCTTCCTGTACTTTGATATAATCGGCAGTTGAACGATATTTATTGGCACCAAACAAATTGCCTCTATTTTTGAAATAATTCAGCTCATCTAGTTTTGTAGTATCCGTTTCTAATCGCTTTAGATCGGCTTCATATTCGGCAATTCGATTATCAACAATATTTTTTGGTAACCCTACCGCACCAGGATTAAAGGCTGTTGCTTTAAGTACTTTTAATGTGCTATCTATTTCTTGCTTTACATCTGCCACATTCCCTTTGATGGTAACATTAAAATCTGACTCTTTATCCTTTACCATTGAAAAGAAGTAGATAAAAAAGAATGCCGACGTAAACACATACATCCGAATAGGGTGTAAATAAGAAGCTCTCCTACCTTTACTATATTCTTTTGACAAAAAGCCCGGTTTTGATAGCAAGTACTTTAGGCTGCTAAAAAACTTCCCATCAAAATGGGTGATGTCGTAAACAAAATGTGTAACCAATCCCCAAAAAGTTTCTTTTGGTTCAATGTTTTCTTGTCCGCATACATGGCAATACTTACCATACACCACTGCATGACAATTCAAACAAATCTTTTCTTTCCTTTCTTTTAAGTGAGACACCCTGTTAAAATTTGACTAAAAATACATAACAATCTGATTAGCGCATGATGCTTGAATTTATTAACGCAAAGCAAACTAATTTTACACCATGACAGGAGCCATAAAAACTTTAATCTTAATTGTCTTAGTGTTGAGTTATAGTGCAACAAATGCTCAATATTATTACAGCGATATCATTGGAAATAAACAAACCAATCAACAATTGAGTTTGCTGAAGAAACAAAAAATAAAAGAAGTTTCAGCTGTAAGTTTTGAAAGCAACAATCAACCTTCACCCGATTTTTCATTAACGCAGTACATTAATGCAGATTATACAACCGTTTTTACGAGAACTTTATCTGCTACTTTACAATCTGCATTGATAGCCACTTATGCCAATGATAAATTGATAAAATCTGCAGATAGTAGCAGCGGCGCTATCAATATTACTGAATATAGTTACGACTCAGTGGGTAATTTAATTCTTGTTGCTTCTACAAGTAATGACGAAGATGGAAGTTTTTCGGTAGCAGAAAAACATGTTTGGCAATACAATACTAAAGGCCAACCACTACAAATGCTGAAAATAAAAAATGTTACAGATACTACCGTGATTGAAATAGTATTAGACTCAACCGGAAAAGTAATCGAAGAAAAGTGGAAAAAAAATAATCGAATCAATGAAACGTATTTCTATTACTATGATGGTTTGAATAGGTTAACGGATATTGTTCGATACAATAGAAAAGCCAAGACTTTATTACCCGATTTTTTGTTTGAGTACGATGAAAAAGGATTGATGCGGCAGATGGTACAAGTACAGAATGGCACTACAGGACATCTCACCTGGAAATATCAATATGCAGCCAACGGATTAAAACAAAGAGAATATTGCTACAATAAAAACAAACAGCTATTGGGTAAATTTGAGTACAAGTACACTCGTTTTATTCCCGATTAATTAAGTAGAAGACAACAAATTTTTTGTAGCGATGGCATCTTTTGCCAATTGTACTTTCAATTCATCTAACCCATTAAAGTGCATATCACCACGGATATAATGCTCAATAGTAACCGTTAGTTGTTGCCCATAAATATCCATATCAAAATCAAAAATATTTACTTCAATTACTCTACGCTTTCCATTTACAACCGGCCTGCTGCCAATATACATCATGCCGGTTAGCCTTTTTGACTCATTGGCTAATGATAATGAAACTGCGTATACACCATCTCCCGGCACTAATTTTTCTTCGTTGGTCAATTGTAAGTTGGCAGTAGGATAACCAATCGTTCTGCCCAATTGATCTCCCTTGATAACAGTTCCTTCAAAAAAATACGCATAGCCTAATAAAGCAGTTGCTTCGGCAATGGAAGCATGTAAAATAGCTTTTCTAATACGAGTAGAACTAATAGCTGTTTCTGCTAGCACCGCTTCGGGAATTTCCTTTACTTCAAAACCTAACTGCAAGCCAAAATCCTCCAATAAATGATAATCACCTTTTCTACCCTTTCCAAAACGATGGTCGTAACCAATAATTAAAACTGCGGGTTTGAATTGAGCAAATAAAAAGTCTTTGATATACGCTTCGGCTGTTTGGTTGGCAAACGCTTCATCAAACGGAACGATCACCACATGATCAATACCCTGCTGTTCTAACAATTGTATTTTTTCGTCAAGCGTTGTAATGAGCTTTACGCCACTGGTATCGCCAACAATATTTCTGGGGTGTGGGTCAAAAGTAATCAGCACCGATTCTCCACCGATAGCTTTAGCTTCGGCTTTAAGTTGGGCAATGATTTTACAATGCCCTTTGTGTACTCCATCAAAAGTACCAATGGTGATAGCCGCCTTAGTAAAAGCAGGCAAATTTGCTGAATGATAATGCACTCTCATAACAACGACAAAACTAAGTCAACAGATTGATAATGATTACATGAACAAAGCCCTTCATTTGCCGTTAGTTGAAATATATTTGCACCACAATAAGCCACACACATGAAAGTTTTTAAATTTGGAGGAGCTAGTGCCAACAGTGTAGAAAGAATTCAGCAATTAGGCGATATCGTAGCCTTGCATCAGCCTGCACCATTGGTTATTATTATTTCTGCCATGGGTAAAACCACCAATGCTTTAGAGAAAGTAGCAGAAGCATTTTTTGCCAGTAACAAAACAGATGCCCTACAATTATTTGAAGTGGTAAAACAACAACACCTCACAACGGCTAAATATTTATTGGTTACGCATTATAATAGTTGTGCTACGCAATTAAATGATTTTTTTACTGAAGTAGAATGGCTACTATACGATAAGCCGGTGAGAGATTACGATTACTATTATGACCAAATTGTTTGTGTAGGTGAGTTGATGAGCACTAGCATCATCAGCCATTATTTGAACGAAAGAGGATTAACCAACCAGTGGTTAGATGTTAGAGATATTATTAGAACCGATGATAATTTTAGAGATGCTACCATTGATTGGGATAAAACAGCACAAGCAGTTGCGCAGTTGGCACTTACAGATGGCATTACTATAACGCAAGGTTTTATTGGTAGTACCGATGAAAATGAAAGCACTACTTTAGGTCGTGAAGGAAGTGACTACTCCGCCGCTATTTTTGCTAATCTGCTGAATGCAGAAAGCCTAACGATTTGGAAAGATGTAGCCGGTGTGATGAATGCAGATCCTAAGGCATTTCCTGATGCTACTTTAATCAGCGAGTTAAGTTTTGATGAGGTGATTGAAATGGCCTATTACGGTGCCCAAGTCATACATCCTAAAACCATAAAACCACTGCAAAACAAAGCAATTCCATTGCAGGTAAAATGCTTTTTAGACCCTTCTTTACCTGGAACCATCATTCATAAAAAGCAGGTAAAAAACTTACCGCCTATAATTGTTATTAAAGCCGATCAAGTGTTGGTGCATTTGCATAGCCAAGATTTTTCTTTTGTAGGTGAAAAGCCTGTAAGCCAGTTATACGAAATGTTTGCACAGGTTCGCTTTAAACCCAATCTTATCCAAACGGGTGCTATCAGTTTACAAGTTTGTGTAGATAATCGCAGCGAAAAAATTGACCAATTAGCTGCATTGGCTTCGCAGATTTTTGATGTGAATATTGAGAAGGGATTACAGCTTTTATCTATTCGTCATTACAACGATGAACTGTTGCAAACCATGACTGAAGGAAAAGATGTAGTACTGATTCAACAAACCAAAGAAACCGTACAAGTATTGTATCGATAGGGTTAGATAGAGGTTTCGGATAATTCCATCACTATATCCCATTCTGCTGGTGTAACGGGCTGTACCGATAATCTACCTAAACGAACCAATGCCATATTAGCCAATCTTGGGTCCGATTTCACTACCGTAAGTGGAACAGTTTTTTTCAGCTTTTTTACCGGTTTCAAATCTACTACTACCCATGCATCTTCATCTGTAGTGGGGTCTTGATAATGTTCTTTAATCACCTTTGCTACGCCAATAATTTCAACACCTTCGTTACTGTGATACCACAAAACAAGGTCACCTTTTTTCATGGCTTTTAAATTATTTCGAGCAGCATAGTTTCTAACGCCATCCCAAAAGGTTTGACCATCTTGTATAAACTGATCCCAACTGTATTTAAAAGGTTCTGATTTTACTAACCAATAATTCTTCTCGGTAGTAGTAGCAGGGGCTACTGTAGCATTAACCGCAGTTGTTGAAGATTTTGCCATATCCTAAATTTAAACCACTTTAATTGTTTTCAACCCCGACTTGTCCAGGCACTATTGACTATTCCCCATTCACTATTCACTACTCAACTTAATCAATATCCACTTGCCAATACATCTGCCAAATGCAACACTTTTAAATATTTGCCATTGTGTTTGGCACAGCCATCAATATGCATCAAACAACTCATATCTGTACTAATCAAGTATTCCGCTCCGGTGTCTACGGCATGATTAATTTTTTGATCTGCCATCGCCACGCTAATGGGTTCAAATTTCACAGCGAAAGTTCCACCAAAACCACAACAGGTTTCAACATCGTTCATTTCAACCAATTCAAGTCCTTTCACTTTTGACAATAACTGCCTAGGTTCTTTTTTTATGCCGCATTCTCTTAATCCGGCACAACTATCGTGATAGGTGGCTTTACCTTCGAAAGTAGCACCAAGGTCATCTACTTGCAATACTTTTATTAAAAATTCACTCAGCTCAAATGTTCTATCTGCCAAGCTTTTAACTTCATTGTGTACCGATGAATTATCAAACAGTTTCTGGTAATAATTACGAACAAAACCAATGCAACTGGCACTTGGTGCTACCACATAATCACTACCACTAAAATCATTAATAAACTTTGAGCATACTTCCTTGGCTTCGCCCCAAAAACCGGCATTAAACGCCGGCTGACCGCAACATGTTTGATTGGCATTATACCTCACCGTACAACCGGCTTTCTCTAATACTTTTACCATATTAAAACCAACTTGCGGATAAAGTTGATCAATAAAACAAGGAATAAACAGTTGTACGTTCATGTGCTATTGCAAAGCCTAAGGCTTATTTTAATTTTCGTTTTAACGCAATCATTTTTAATGCGGTAATGGCAGCTTCTTCTCCTTTATGGCCATGCTTACCTCCTATTCTTTCTATGGCTTGTTGTTCATCATCTACTGTCAATACGCCAAAAATAACAGGTGTATTGAGCAAAAGGTTCAATGATAATACCCCATCGGTGATGGCTTTGCATACATAATCGAAATGTGGAGTATCGCCACGAATGACTGTTGCCAAAGTGATGAAAGCATCTGCCTTTTGCTGGCTGCTATCGGCATAAGCTTTTACACCAAACGGTACTTCAAAAGCACCGGGAACAGTTATGGTTTTAAAAGCTACACCATGTGCTTTCAATATTTTCTTTGCACCGGCTTCCAGCTTGTTGATGATTTGGCTATTCCATTCTGTTTTTACTATAACCACAAAGGCATCCCTTGTTCCGGGGATGCCTTTGTGCAATGCGGTATTTCCTTTAGTTGCCATTATTTTACGCTAAACTCATTTTTCTCTACGCTTAAGCGATAGATGTATTTATCAATTTGGAAACCTTTCTCTGTCTTAGGATATTTTTCTTTCAATTCTTTGTACAATTCCAAGGCTTCGCTGTTCTTGTTCAAACTTTCAGCTAAAAATCCGGCACGGAATAAATACTCAGATGAACCGGCTTCATCTTCTTCAAAATGACGAGCTGCTTTTTTGTAATAATCCAACGCATCATCGTTTTTGCCTTGTTCGCTGTAAGCATCGCCTAACTTAGCATAAGCAGTAGCTTGTAATAATTTTGAAGATGTAGAAAAATCTTCTAAATACTTCACGGCATTTTTAAAATCTTTTAAACGCAAGTAACTCACACCGGCATAAAAATTAGCTAGATTACCGGTTGGTGTACTACCATAATTTTTGATGATGTACAAGAAACCTTTTGCTTGACCATCGCCATTGAGGGCTTTGTTCAAAGAATCGGCAGCAAAATATTCTTGTGCTTTAAAAATCGCTTCTGCAGCTGATTTTTCATTGGGCTCAGCTACATATTTATTGTATGCAATGTATCCGCCACCTAATAAAATGATAGCAGTTCCAATATACAATACAGGCTTTTTGAACTTTTCCCAAAAGCCTTTTGCTTTTGCCAGCGTATCAATCGCTTCTAAATGCTCTACGTTCTTCTCACTCATGATTTGTAAGGTTTGTTATGCGGGGGAATGTAAACTTCCCTTTTGTTTTATTTAGTCAACAATAAATGGATAGTTCTGGTCAATGTACACATCTTTCAGCACTTCGCTATCATCAGGCCATGGGCTTTCTTCCGCAAAGCGTACACTTTCTTCAACAATAGCATTGATTTTGGCATCAATAGCAGCCAATTCTTCTGCTGTAGCGAAATTATTTTCTAAGATGGTATTGGCAACTGCTACAATCGGGTCTTTGTCTTTGTACTCTTCCACTTCGTCTTTAGAACGATATTTTTGAGGATCAGAAATAGAATGCCCTTTGTAACGATAGGTTTTCATTTCAATTAAAGTAGGTCCGCCGCCTTCTCTAGCCCTTTTCACTGCACGGCTTACAGCATCATGCACCGCTTCAGGGTCCATGCCATCAATTTTATCAGCCGGCATATCGTAAGCATCGGCTAATTTGTAAATATCAATAACGTTACTGGTACGTTCTACCGAAGTACCCATTGCGTAGTTGTTGTTTTCGCAAATGAAAATCGCAGGCAATTTCCACAACATGGCTAGGTTAAAGGTCTCATGCAACATACCCTGACGAGCAGCACCATCACCAAAAAAAGTTAAACACACATTATCCGTTCCATTGTACTGTTCTGCAAAAGCAATACCGGCACCGGTACCAATTTGTGCACCAACAATACCATGACCACCAAAAAAATGATTTTTTACATCGAAGAAGTGCATACTACCACCCTTTCCCTTAGCACAACCGGTAGCTTTACCATACAGTTCGGCCATACAAGCATTGGCACTGGTGCCTTTGGCCAAAGCCCAACCATGGTCACGGTAACCGGTAATGACGGAATCTTCGGGCCTTGTAGCGGTCATACAACCGGCAGCAATGGCTTCCTGACCAACATAAGCATGGAAAAATCCACGGATTTTGCCGGCCATTTTATACATCTCTTCTGCTTTCAACTCGAACTGGCGAATCAACTGCATCAGTTCGTACCAATACAGGTAAGTTTCTTTGGAAAATTTAGTTGGCACTTGCTCAAAATTTTGAGGGGCAAATATAGGGGTTAAATCATAAAAACTAATGGTATCCTTTATCTTGCACCACCATGCCTTTTTTTCATTCCATACATTTAACCCAGTTCAGGAATTATACCGAACAACAATTCTCCTTTACCAAACGAATTGTGGCCATCTGCGGCAGTAATGGATGCGGTAAAACCAACCTGTTAGACGCCATTTATTACCTCTGTTTTACCAAAAGTTATTTTTCGAGACCCGACGGACAAAGTGTGCAAAAAGGCCAAGCCGGGTTTAGGATTGATGGCACTGCCGATTTATGGGACGAAAAACATCGGCTCGTATGTATTCTAAGAGAAAATAATCGCAAAGAATTTTTGGTGGATGAAGAACAGTTGAAACGTTTTTCGCAACATATTGGCCGATTTACTGCCGTAATGATTGCCCCCGATGATGTGGAATTGGTGATTGGCAGCAGTGAAGACCGTAGAAAATTTTTAGATACCCTGCTTTGTCAGCTCAACAGCGATTATATGTTGTGGCTAACGGAGTATCAAAAACTGATGCAACAACGCAACAGTATATTAAAAGCTGCGGCTGAACAAAATAGGTTAGACGAATCGCTACTCGATATTATGGACCAACAGTTGGCAGAAAGAGGCCAAGCCATATTTGAAGCAAGGCAGCAGTTTATGGCTCATTTTATACCCGAAGTGTTAGCAGCCTATCGTTTTATTGCCGATGCCGCTGATGGCGTACAATTGCAATATGACAGTCAGTTGTTACAAAGACCTTTGAGCACTTTATTGGCTGAAAACAGACAACGAGATATTTACCTACAAAGAACCGGCGCAGGTATTCATAAAGATGATTTGGCGATTACCATGAATGGATTGCCTTTTAAACAGATGGCTTCTCAAGGGCAAAGAAAAAGTGCTTTGTTTGCTTTAAAATTGGCGGAATTTAGTGTATTGAAATCGCATAAAGGCTACCCTCCTATTTTATTGTTAGATGATGTGTTTGAAAAATTGGACCGCCACCGGATGCACCATTTGCTACAACGGGTTTGCACCGAAGAAAACGGACAGGTTTTTATTACCGATACCCATAAAGAAAGACTACAACAGCACCTCGAAGCCATAGGAACCGATTTTGCGTTGATTGAATTGTAAGTCCCAATTAAATTGTCAACAACTATACAAAACACTTAAGAGCCCCTAACTTTGTACCATGTCTCAAATGCATATTGGCGAAGCCATAAAATTGTTTTTAAGTAAAAGCCGACTCAAAAGTGGCATACAGGCATTACAAATTGAAGCCATTTGGGAAAATATAATGGGCAAAACCATTGCCAAGTACACCAACAAAATACAAATTATTAACGGCACCCTTTTTATTGAAACTACAGTTGGCCCCTTAAAGCAAGAACTACTCTACCAAAAAAACCTTATCATCGAAAGAGTGAACGAAGCATTGGGTGAAAAGGTAATTACAGCGGTGGTGATAAAGTGATGGATTGGTAGGCAACCTATTTCAGGAGGAGACAGTGGCAGATTTACTCAGGTACAAATATATTTTCTGTCTCATTTTGTTTAATAAGCTGAGTCGTAAGGTCTATTAATAATTTGAACTTGGTCTTTTGATTATAGTTGTAATAAATGTTTTTACGACCATTATCAAACAGCTTGAAGTCAAGGTCATATGTGTTGGCATACTTATATTTTGAATTTCTCTTCAACGGTAAAGTAAATTTATGAGAGCAAAAATGGCCGACCATGCTTGTTACCTTGAGCGTGTCAACTTTTCCATTGGTTGTTTTGTATTCATAATAAGTTGGTTGTTTTATTTTTTCTCTGTCAATAACTTTTTTGTGTTTTAAGTAAAATGTAAGTGGATTGATACTATCAATTTTGATGACTGAAAAGGAATTGCAATAGTCAAACTTTCTTAGATAGTAATTGCCATGTTTTGTCCAAAGCAAATATTGTGGTTCTTCATATTTGCAGCTGTCAAACCAAACTCCTTGTCCAGAGCAAAGAAATGAATATACTAGAAATGTGTCAATGGCTTTTACTTGTAAATATTTGCTAACTCTATTTTCAACTATTTGTGACTTTGTTTTAAATGTCAAACCGAAAAGAAGTGTCGCAATAATGAGCAGTTGTTTCATTAGAAATTTAAGGTAAGATTCTTTTGCAGAGGGTTTCCATAAAATTTGCCGCTAACGTTAGAGGCTAGGCATTGTTGGGATAATTAAAAAACCGTCCGCCGACAACTAAAGCCCAATTTTATTAATGAGATGAAGTTAAGAACTAAAGCTTAATTATTAACGTCCCACCCCACTTGCTGCCATACTAATGTTAGTGGCAATTGAAAATATGCGAATGATATAATTTTTTTCTCGAATTATGTACAATTTAGGTTAATAAAGTTTGCAATTTTTGTAATGTAAAATATTCCCATAATTAATATCAAGATAATGGATACAAAAGAACTCGAAAAATTGCCAAGTAAAGATGGCGAAATTGAGAAAGGTGCAGCCCATATTATCGTTGAACTAATAGAATATGAGCAAAATGCTGTTGTAAGCAAATCAATAATGAAAAAAACTACAGGATCCATCAATGCTTTGTCATTTGCAAGTGGAGAGGGGCTTAATGAAAAAACTTCTCCATTCGACACATATGCACAAATAATTGACGGCAGTGCAATCATTGAGATTGGCGGTAAAGCCTCTAAGCTTAAAACTGGAGATGGCATACTTATACCAGCTCATCAGCCAAGTCATATAAAACCCAATGGAAGGTTCAAATTGATTCTGACTGTTATAAAAAGCGGATATGAATAATCCGTTCTTTAAAGTCCATCAAATGATTGATTAGTAGTCAACCTAATTCTGGAGGAGATAGTAATTCCATTCGACAGCCTTACGGCAAACCTTTTGTTAGCAGCCGTATTTCGTTGTCGATTAACTACCAATTTTACCATAGCGTTGATAGTCGGAAAAGTAAAGTATAATTTTTTTCCCGTCCCTTATATAAGGATAAAATAATTCATAACGTCCGTCAGTTGCACTAAATCTAACTTCATCAAGATTTTTGTAAAACACTTTGTCCAAATACTCTCGTTCTTCTTTTGTTGTTTGTTGAATAAAGTTCTTTTTTATAGGTTGAATTGTGTCATTAAGTTTCCCATAATAGTCTCTGAACCCTAAAAATACTTGTGACTTGTCAATACTGTCTACAATAATCACTGATACATAAGGAAAGTGTTTATCTGTCTTTGAGTATAAGTCAAGAATATCGTCAGTTTCAATTATCCAACTTTTGTTGAAAGAATAATTGAGTAGTTTGTTCGATTTTTCTTTGTTGTTTTCAATAATTGATTTAGCAGAAGAAATTAACATTTTTTCTTTCTTCTTGGAAGTTAAATAGTCTCCTCCAAAAAGAAGTCCAAAAACCAGTGGAAAACTTAGTCCAAAAAGTAAACTGACTTTTTTACTTGTTCTTTTTGAAACATTCAATTCGTCTTGATTATGTTTCTCTGCAATTCTTGTCAAGTTGAACATTACATTAATAATCAAAGAACCGAACATTAATGCCAAAATTCCGACAACACTTAAATAAAACGTCTCTGTTATGTTTTCTCTAAATACTTTCAGTCCGAAAACAGTTATTGATATAAATATGAATACCCAATAAACCAATAGGAGTATTGAAATTATCCCAATTATGTTACTCAGTCTTACTAATGATTTATTGTTCATTTGTGTTTTGGTTTAGTCTTAGTGTCGGTTCTCCAATATGGCTGCTAATGAACAGGGCTTGCTGCAGAGCTGGAATTAACATTCAGTCTGCTTGTAAACGTTAGCAAAATTTATATGTTTATGTTAATGTTTTATTCTTTCATCTGTTTTGAGTTTGTCCTCAAAACTGTAAAGCTATAGCCGTATTACACCAAACTATATTTTACTCACTTTGTTTAAAATAATTTCTATTTGAGAAACTCCTAAAGAGGTAGTAAAAATGAATTATACAAAATAATATACTAACATAATAACCAATTATACTTCCATAGACTCCTACCCCGATCAAACTAAAGTATATCAAATTTTTAACAATCTCTATTCTTTTGCTTTTAGTTATTCCATTCTTGTCCATTAAAACTAAATCTATTAAAATACCTAAGCCAACAATAATCAGAATTATGATAAAAAAAACAAATCTTACATTTTCGATAAAAACACAAAACGAAAACAAAATAGAAAACATTAAATTGAGTAGTTCACTATGATATTTTTTTACAAAAGATATTTTCCTATTCTTAACCCCTTCAACTTTTTGCCGATTTAAGTTCTTATCATCATTGTAAGAATTATTACTTTCTTCTATATTTTTTTTGCCTATTACAGTAAATAAAGCCCAAAATGCACCTACCATCCCCATTACTGTAGCAAACCCATTAGCTTCAAGATAAATTTCTTCGTCAAATAACTTTCCCCCAGTTAAAGAAGATACAATCAATCCACCAGATAAAAAAATACACATTGCAAATAAAAAAATTGCAGTTTTATTTTTATTATTTGGTGCAATTTGATAGCCCGACCAAACAAATGTAAACATAAACACAAACGGGGTAAAAACTCTTTCAAGGAGCTCCGGGTATTTTGGAATAAAATTGGACAACGTACGTTCCAAGAAAAGATGTAAAAAAAACAAAGCAGTAATTGCAGCAATAGTTGATCCAGGCAGAACTGCTAACCATAAAATTACTTTCTTTAGACTTCTATTCATTTTTTTCTTACATATTACGACATCTGAAACAACCAAAATTATTAGTCCAATTGCGATAATTAAATTAATGATGTTTCAAATACCTCGCTTGTGATAATATTTTAAAAAAGAATTTAAAAGTATAGCACTTAAAAGTAAATGCAATTGAGATTACTCCTCTCAAATACACCATAATGACGAAAAAAAATTTGGACAACCTAAATAATTAAACTCATACGCAAAAGATTATTTACAATTTAGAAATAATGCTAATATTGAAATAATAATTGCAATTATTGCCAATGGTTCTTTTTGAATTATTGTCATTTTATGAATCCATCTAAGTTTCATTTCGTTTATCAGGTCAACACGCAAATAATACTTGCAATCTTTTAAAAATGAAACTTCATAAATTGATTTGTCCGTTTTATTGTGATAAGTTTTTTGAATAGTGTAGTTAGTCCCCTCTTTAATAATACTTACACCAAACGGGTCAGCACTAAACTCATTTAATTTAGACTTCATTTCTTTGGTAAAGAATATTTTATTTTTTGAGAAAATAAATTCCATTTTAAGTGGATCAAGTTGCACTTCTGATAAATATGACATATCAATTATTGTAGCTTTAAATCTCATAAGTTTGGACTATGTATATTTAGTATTTTAAAGGTTTTGTCAAAAAATTCATTATCCATATGGTCAAATATCGAATTTCAAAACTTTCATTCTTAAGCTCAAATATAAGTAATTACACTTAATATAGTCATTTTTTTCACCATTGATTATAGATGCATTTTTATAGTATTGACAACGCATCCCCTTATATTTACTGTACAAATTGCAAACATGTTAATAGCAGTACATCCCAAATTACCCATGCGTAATAAGGCAGTAACCCAGGCCTATTATGTAGACCAATTAAAATTTTCAGTCATCGGCTCAGCCAATTATGCCGAATACCTGATGGTACAAAAAGATAGTATTGAACTGCATTTTTTCCTGTTCCCTACCCTCGACCCTGCAACTAATTATGGTCAGGTGTATATCCGTACCCGAAATATTGATGTGTATTATCAATCACTGCTTAACCGTAACGTTGCTATTCACCCCAATGGAGCACTGGCTATAAAACCATGGGGCCAAAAAGAGTTTGCTCTTCTTGACCCCGATAATAATTTACTCACTTTTGGTGAGTCAGTATAGTTAATGGTAATGCCTACACCCAATAATGAAAATGCTCAATGGCGGTTTGTAGTTTTCGCTTACCAATATCGGTATGAGAATGGTCTTGTAAACTGCGAATGGTTTCTCTCATTAAATCGTGGATGGTAATGATGCCTTTAAATACCAATCCATCAAAAACTGCTACATATCTTGTTTTATGGGCATTCATCAACATCATACATTCTTCTGCTTCGTAATCACTATTTACAACCGGTAAATCTTCGGTCATAATTTCTTTTACTAAAGTAGAATCTGAGTGGCGATTCATTAAAATCCCCTTTCTGGCATAATCTCTTTCACAAAAAATACCCACATAAGTATCCTCGTCAAAAACAATTACATAACTCAAATTTTCAGAAGCCATTTTGGCCAAAGCTTCTCGTACGGTATCATTTATATTTACCTTATTAAATTGAGGCCCTTTTTCTAACAATAATTCATGCAATTTTCTCATAACAAAAATTTTTAGCGGTGAAATTCTAACTAAAAATTGCTATTAATCGCCGTAAAAAAAATGACAATTGTCAACTAACAACTGTTATTATTTGAAAGTATCCTATCGCTCCGGCACTAACCACCAATTAATTTCTCCATTTTCCATTACGGTATTGGGCGTCTGTCTTCCGTTGGTAATAGCAGAAACGGTTTGCTGCAAATACTGCTTCAAATCTCGGTAATGCACTTTTTTGCTTGAATTATATCTGCCATCAACTTTTGCTCCCCATCTCCAACCGTTTAATAAAGCGTAGGTAAATACACCATTGTTCCATTGTTCGCCTTCTAACGCAAATTCAGTTCCTGATGAAGCAGCAATCAAATTAATACCGGTGTTTGACAGTAGATCGGTAAAAATCATTTGCATGGATTTGAGTAAAGTAGCAGATGATTGTCCGCTGCCCTTACCCAATAGTTTACTGCCTTTTATGCCCGATTGTTTTTCTACCGGTTGTTGAAATACTACCGGTGTAGCAGTTGTGGTAAAGCCTGCTACCACATCGCCGCTATGGCAAGCATCTAATGTAATCATGCGGTAACGGGCTGGCACTTGATTGAAGATACCTGTGATAGCCGCCATAGAAAATCCATTACGTTCGGGTGCCGAAAAATCAACATCATGCGTAGCATACCAAAACTTCTTATTCTCATCTAACAAACCATGTCCACTAAATGATAACATGATTTTATCATCGGGTTTTGTTTGTTGCAGTTTATTGCTTAACTGCTGAATGGCTGCTGCTGTTACTTGATCATTCAATAGTGTATCGATAATGATGCCCGGATATTCCTTACTCAAAAACAGCGCAATATCTCTAATATCCTTATCGGCATATTTTAAATTTTGAGCACTGTCTTTGTATTTCGACACACCAATGCCCACAAAATACCATTTACCACTGTCGGCAAATTCGCCAACAATTTTTCTTTCGTCGAAACTACTGCGATTGCCTTTTGCATCTTCTACCCATGTGTAGATCACATTGTCTCCAGCATTTAAAGGTACTTGAATGGTTTGCTGCAACTGTTTGGTATTGGTTGTTGGTGCTACTACTATAGGACAACCATTAACTACCACCTGAACAGTACTAATAGCAGTTTCGGCATTAGCATTAACAGTTAAGCTTAATTGTCTTGGAGACAAACTAGCTTGAGTTTGTAATTGTACAGTTGAAGCTACACCACCAAATCCTGTAGTGGAAGCTTTGTACTTATTGAGTCTGATTTGATGTAACTGTTTGTAAAAATCAATTTCAGTTTGTGGTGCTTTTAAATATTCCAACACTTTATCGGGTCTGTTATATTGCAAGTCACCTTGCTTCAATGGAATTACTGTACTGTTCTGAACAAAATGAATATTAGATTCTACACCCGGTGTAGCCATATAATAATTTTCTTTGGTGAGCCATAGATATTTTCTATCGGCATAACCACCACCCTTCCAAGTAAACAAAGTTAAATCTGCTACTAAGGTTTGTTTATTCACCATGTAGTAGTTGCCTAATTTATCGAGCAACAACAAGTAATTACCTTGACTACCGGCTATCGATTCTACCGATGCAACAGCCTTTACACAAGCTTCAATTTTTCCATCTTTTATTTTTACGATTCCGCCATCATCGTAAGCAATGAATATTGCTTTTTCTACATCATCATAAAACAAATCATTTGATGTAAAATAATTGCTAGATAGATAGTTAAAGCGAATGATTTCTGTTTTTTTATCGGTTTGTAAGTTATAAAAAATTAGTGCCCCTGCTTCGGAAAATAGAATCGTATTTACATCAACAATATTGACAGATTGAAACTTGTCAACACTCAGTTTTACGGTATGAATTATTTTTTTGAGCTGATTATTTTCAATGCGATAGGGCTGAATGATTTTTGTCTTTTGATTCAGCAAATAGAAAATAAACACATTGTTATGGAGTTGTTTTTGCCCAACTATTTTACCGGCAAGAATGTTGGATAATTTGCCTGTTTGCATATTGAGTACAACTATTGAATCGGTATTGCTAGTGAGTAAATCGTTATCGAAAGTTTTAAACTCACCCTTTTTTAAAACCATCACAGCTTGCTGTCCACTTAGTGGATATAATTTTAAATCTAACCCATAATCTCTTGTAAATGGTAATTCATACACAGCATCGGGTATGGTTGCAGTTAAATTTTTTGCTGCTACTAATATGCCATTGAAATTGCGCTGCCATTGATACAAATTTTTGTTCCGTTCTGCCGAAGGAACAAACAATTGTTTGATAGATTTCAGCGTGTATCGCTTCCCATCACTTAACCCCCATCCACCATCTTCTAATATATCATTTGGAGCAATGCTGGAAAGCTGCATACTATCATTTAATACAGCAGTATTGACTAAATCAGCTTGTATTAATAAGCCGTTAGACAAATTCCAAATTCTACCATCACTTACTAAATGTTTATTGGTGATTTGTGTATAGCGGATATAATCTTTTTCTGCTTTTAGGTGATAGAGTTTGTACAAAGTATCTTTTTGTAATTGCCAAGTTTGAATATCATCAGAAACCGAAACCAACAATTGATCATTCGGACTTACGGTATAACTAAACCCGGGTTTTGTAGCAGAATATAATTGATTGAGTTTCCCATTAGTAAGGTTAATTTGAGAGGGCTGATAGGTTCTTTTTTCTCTTACATATAAAAGAGGTTGTGATTGCGATAATTGCTGAATATCTACATTATTGGATAAATGTGCTGCATAAATGGCTTCGCCTTTAAGGTTATACCAATGCCACTTTATACTATCGCCACTTTTTTGACTCAAATAAATACCTAAGTCGTTAATCATCGGTGCATTAATCGAAGCGGCACTTAACAAAAGCCTTGGCACTTCATTGTTGCTGCCTATAATACTTATGCTTTCGCTTCGCTCATTATTTAATTTACCCGTCCTAATTAAGTAGTCATAACTACCTGGTATTTGCCAAGCATCATACAACACTTCATTAGAAACAACATTGTATGTATTGGTTGTATGAGCTAGCAGTAAACTATCCAGATAAAAGGTTTCTAATTGCTTAATAGGATATTGTCCATTGCTCTTTTTTACAAATTGTGGTCGGTCCATGTTATCCCAAGCAAAAGATTGGATGGCTTCATTTTTGTTGCCTCCTGCAAGTAGGATACGTTTTTTTGTAATCACTCCTGTTACTACATTAATCAAAGCCATTTGCAATGTGTCGGCTATGCCGCTTGTAATACCTGCCTTAATCATCCATTCAAAAACATATTTTCCATTGGGTGACAATGATGCCGTATTGTCTTTTGATATTCTACTAAAAGTATTCAAATCAACATTGGCTGATGGAAAAGCAGTAATCATATTACCATTACGAATATTATATAACAAATACGTGTTATCGGAATAAGAAAACAAAGCCAAATCATTATTAGAAATGCTAACCTTCTGCTTCCAACTACTAGTTGGCATTTGATTGACAACTGTTGTTAACCCTACAGGATAGAGTTGGTCGTCGGCTTGTTTATTTTTAGGCATTACTTGTTGTACATAAACATCATTACGAGGTTGAATTCGGTACAAAAAGTTTTGTCCATTAGAAAAAGTAGAATCAAATTTTGAAGCTGAAAAGTATAAAGTGCTATCCGATGTATTAAAATACAGCTGGTGTATATTGGTAATATTATAGCTATGAATATGCCAAAAGAAATCTTGTACAACAGTGCCTATTTTCAAATCAAACAATATCAACTTGCTTAGTACAGATTGTATATACAATTTATCTTGAATAAAATCAAATGCCAATTTAGTATCATCATAATTTCCAATTCCAAAATCTTCTGCGGTGTATGTTTTTATCAGCTTAGGAATGCCGGAACTGTAATCGTATTGACTTAAAGCATTAAACCCTTTCACCCACCGTTCACCTTCTTCTACCCATAACTGCTGTTTGTTTTCATCAAAGTAGAACGCTACAACTGCATTATCGATTGAAGAAATAGGAAGTCTTACATAATCCCTAGGGGAAGCTGTTGGAATAAAATAAAAGCCCGAATCTCTAGTTCCTGCAGCGGCATACTTGGCATCAGCCGACACTTGTAAAGCGGTTAAGCAATGTGGTGTAAAAATGCGTTGTAAACTGTCTTTGCCATTTATTTTTCGTTCAACTCCAATTGTTCCATTATTACAAATAACCGAGGAATCTTTACCCCATAAAAAACAGTTGTTGGCAGCCCATGTAATCACTTTTCTTTCAGCAGTAGGTTGCACAATTTTCACCATTGTGTAAGGACTTAGTTGATTAATGCTCTTCAACGAATCTCCCATGATATAAATAGCACTTGAATCTAACAACTTAGTACGGTATTCAAAGCCATCAGGTGCACCCTTTGTATCAAAATGTCTGCTGAAATAATTTTTATTTGGAAACCGATCTAAAGAAAATTGAAATTTAGGATAGGTATTAAATAATAGTTTGGCGTCATTAAAATCGTTCCAGGTTTTAAATACATAATAGCCATTAGAAAAAGTCCATGCTTTTTCATCGGGGTAATAAGCCATATGCAAGGCAGATAATTTACCTAGGCTTGTTACTTCAGTTATGTTGTATTGTGCCTTGGCTGATATGGTAATCATTAAAATGGCAACGCCGATAAAAAATTGCTTTTTCATATTGTATAATCTGTTGTAAAATAAGCAATAACCAAGACAATCAATCCTTTCATTATTTCAACAAAAAAAGCAGGCCATAAAGACCTGCTTCAAAAAAATATGTGATAGTTTAATACGGTTGTATATGACAAGGCTTCCCTTTTTGAGGACCGCCACCGTCAGCTGCTCTTTTACAAGCCGGTTTCAATTTTTTATAACTGTCTTCTTCTGCCTTTACTTCATCGGCATCATAACCTGCATTGGCAAAAACAGTACGGATGTAATCTAAATTTGTTCTATCGGGCCAATATTGTACCCTGCAAGTGCCAGATAATAAATTAATCTGCAATTTGATAATACCACCTTCTGTTTGTTCTATTTCTTTAGCAAAATATTCTTCTACACTTTTTTTACATTCCCAACAACGTAAGGCCGGGGTTTTTATGGTAGCCCACTCCGGTTTTGCATTTTGAGCGGTAGCAGCTATTCCTATAAACAATACAGCTATCAAGCCAAGCATCATTTTTTTCATACTTTATATTTAAAAATCATTAAATCAAATTCCTTGCCAGTTTGCCGGATCTTTTCTCCAACTCAACAACAAACTTTCTGTTGCTGCTGCTACTGTTCCTTTTTGTACAGCCATATCAATTAAGGTAGCATAATTGGTTAATGACACATATTTTACGCCGGCTGCTGCAAAGGCTTCATCAGCAATAGCAAAACCATAGTTAAAAATTGACACCATACCAACCACTTCAACACCGGCATTACGCAAAACCTCAACAACTTGTAAACTACTTTTTCCGGTAGAAATTAAATCTTCAATTACCAACGCTTTTTGTCCTGGTTCAAAAGCACCTTCAATTTGATTGCCTAAACCATGTTCTTTGGGCTTTGGTCGAACATAAATATAAGGCAACTTCAATTGATCAGCGGCCATGGCACCCCAGGCAATACCGGCAGTAGCAACACCTGCCAATAAATCGGCTTCAGGAAATTGCTCAAATACCACATTGCACATTTCACTCTTAATAAATTCTCTGATGTAGGGAAAGGAAAGCACCTTTCTATTATCGCAATAAATAGGACTTTTCCAACCACTTGCCCAAGTAAAAGGATTTTCGGGGCTCAATTTTACGGCTCCAATATGAAGCAATTTTTCAGCTACGGCTTTCTCATTTGTCATGCCGCTAAGGTAAATGTGAAAGTTTAATTACCCTACAAATTGTTGGTTGAAGCTGATTATTCGTTAATTCGCAGCATGAAAACAATTATTGCCGCAGGCGGATTAGTTGAAAATGAAAAAGGGGAATTATTGATGATTTTTCGTCGAGGAAAATGGGATTTACCAAAAGGAAAATTAGATGCAGGCGAAGATATACCTACTTGTGCTTTAAGAGAAGTAGCGGAAGAAACCGGTGTTCAACCAAAACAATTAGGCGAATTAATTGGCAAAACCTATCACCAATACTTTGATAAATGGGTGGGTGAAGAAGTAATCAAAGAAACTTGGTGGTATCACATGCAAGCCGATAATAACCAAGCATTAATTCCACAAACAGAAGAAGATATTGAGCAAATTATATGGGCAGATGCAGAAACAATTGCAGCTCATTTACAAAACAGTTTTCCATCCATTATCGAAATCATTGAAAAATGGCGAAGAGATTAACCATTTGATGTGATACACTAACCTTACAGATTCCATTCCGGCAAATATTTCACACATTTATGTTATAGCCACAGTTAATAATCCTTGGTTTCTTTGCAGTATCAAAATGACATCAAGCAATGAAATTATCTATACTTTGTTTAACGTTCGTAGCAATACTTTGCAGCCAATGCACAACGCCTAAAATCGCTGTTAGTGAAACCGGTTGGGAAAATAAACAAACCTTTAAAGTAAAAGGAAGACAAGGCATTTTAATCAAACAAAAATTGAGCTTTGGCAGCTATGCTACTAATACGGTTAAACGTTCTTGGACTAAAGGTAATAGCAGTAGAACAGGTATTGGCACTGTCGTTAATGCAGCTTACCAAAATATTATATCGGTTGAATATATCAACAAAAAACAAACTATCCGTTTTTCGTTAACAGATGACAAGCAACAACAAAGCGATGTGTATTGTGCTTCTAAATTTGCAGCCCGTGATTTACAAATTGGAAATAGACCAAATAGCATTATCAATATTGCAGAAGATTTGTTGGGTGTTACTAGTCAATCTACCAGCTTTTATTACGTACAAATTTATACTGATGATAAAGCTGGCCCATGGCAATTGCTATTAGATAACCAAGCTGCACAAGCCAGAGCGAAAAGCTATCAAGGTGTATTGGCGCTAGACAAAGAAAATTATTACACTATTAAGCCGGTGTATAAAATGGAAACAAAAAAAGGAAATCAACCTATACTTGGTGGTTCTATCGGATTTGAAATATTTAACCCACAGCAACAACCGGTAGCTGCTGTTTCCTTGATTGATAATGGAATGGTATTTATGAACAGTAATTCAGATAAAGAAAGATTTTTATTAGCCAACCTTTGTGCGGCAATTTTATTACAGCAAGAGATTGGCTAATAAGCAAGTTGAAAGGGTAGTTTTTAGTTTACAATCATGAGCCTCGTATTCTTACGAGGCTATATGTTTTTAGGAATAAATTGTAATTTGAATAAAAATAAACATTGCCAATGAATCATGTAGCGATTATCGGCGGAACAACTTTTGATCATATTGTTTCGCTACCGCAATTACCACAACCAATTCCCACTACTGTTCATTCAGCACCATTTCACGAAGGAACTGGTTCAACCGGTGCAGGTAAAGCTTTAGCACTTACTAAACTTGGGGTCAGCAATACCTTGTACTCGGTATTAGGCAATGATGAATATGGTAATTATATCATTAAAGATTTACAACAGCATGGAGTTGATTTGTTCTACGACTTTGATCCTAAAGGAACAGAACGTCATATTAATTTGATGGATGAACAAGGCAGCAGAATTTCAATGTTCATTACTACTTCTTCTGAAACAATCAACTTTTCGACAGATGCCATCAACAACATATTGAATAGGGCTGATATTATTGTGCTGAACATTATAGCATATTGTAAACAACTCATTCCATTAGTTGCTGCTCAGCAAAAACCTGTTTGGACAGATTTACATGATTATGATGGAAGCAACGCTTACCATCAACCATTTATTGATGCCGCACAATACATTCATTTAAGTTCTGACAATTTAGAGGATTACAAAGCTACCATGCAACAATTAATAGCAGCAGGTAAAGAATTGGTTATCTGTACCCACGGAAAAGCAGGTGCTTCTTTACTTACAAAAACCGGCGTTTGGTTAGAGCAACAATCAATTGCAGATTTACCTGTGATTGATGCGAATGGTGCAGGAGATAATTTTTTTGCAGGATTTTTATATGGTTGGATGAAACAACTTTCTCTACAAACTTGTTTGCAATATGGGGCCATTACCGGTGGGTATTGTATCACCTCAAAGGGCTTAGTTTACGAACATTTAAATGCTGGTTTTTTGATACAAAAACACAAAGAACTATTCACATAATTGCACAACAATTCATCAGCCTGTTTTGCCGTTTATCTTTCTCACATATACATGCGATTGCCGTATCATATAATCTGTATTTCTTTTGCATAAAAAATTACTTATGCAAAAATTTAGACACTCGTTAATATGCTTTTTAGTTACAATAAGCTATTTATCACATGCTCAAACCTCACTCTTAAACAATAATAAAAGTTTAGAGTTTTTAGGATTATTGAACAACAAAGTAATTCTCAGTTCGCTCTTAGATCAAAGCCTTTGGGTTAGTGATGGTACACCTGCCGGAACAGTTCAAATTATCAATACTGTAACGTATGAAGATGGCGGATTTAGTGTGCTCAACAATGTCTTATATTTCTCTGGCAAATCAAGTGCAACAGGAACTGAATTATGGCGTACAGATGGCACAGCCGGTGGTACTTTTATGGTAAGAGATATTAATCCAGGCCCTGAAAGTTCAAATCCTGGTGATAGGTTTGTATTACTGAATAATGAAATTTATTTTTCTGCATTTTCAGCCACCCATGGAAGAGAAGTTTGGAAAACCAACGGTAGCACTAACGGCACCGTGTTAGTAAAAGATGTTACAACCGGCACGGGCAACAGTAATTACAGTAGTTTGTACAAAATGGTAGCAACAAATAACTTCATTTATTTTGTTACCAATAGCTCCGGCGCTGCAGGTCAACTTTGGCGTACGGACGGCACTTCAGCCGGTACAATCATGTTGAGAGACTGTAACCAGGATGGCAATTTTGCCACGCCTATGGCATTAACTACATTCAATAATAAATTCTTATTTACTACAGAAACATCAGCAACCGGTAGAGAACTTTGGGTTACAGATGGTTCTGTTGCAGGTACAGTTTTGGTAAAAGACATTAATCCCGGAAATCCCGGATCTTTTCCAAACGAAGGAATTATTTTCAATAATAAAATCTATTTTACTGCAGAAACTCAAAATGATGGCAGAGAACTTTGGGTTACAGATGGCACTTCAGCCGGTACGCAACTAATAAAAGATATAGAGCCAGGAAATATTCCTTCTGACCCAGTATTATATAACGCAATAAAATCCGCTACAAAGTTTTATTTTTCTTGCTATTCAGCTGCTAACGGCGTTGAAATTTGGGAAAGCGATGGAACTACTAATGGAACAAAATTATTTGTTGATATTGAGGCAGGTCCCGGCGATGCATTTCCATTTTTACTTACCCCGTTTGTTAATGGTTATGGTAATTTTGATGCCCCTTTATTCAAAGGAAACAAATTCTTTTTTGCTGCTTTCACCGTTACACATGGCTATGAATTATATGTAACAGATGGTACTGTTGCCGGCACAAAACTAGTAAAAGACCTTGTACCCGGTTTGGGAGATGGCATATCGGAATTAGCTTGGTTTTACACCAACGATTACCTCTATTTTTCAGGTACAGATAATGTTTTTGCTACTGAGTTATGGCGAACGGACGGCACTACCAACAATACTTTGATTGTTAATGATATTGCGCCATTTGCAGCAAGTTCAAACCCATCACCCATGGTAATTGTAAACAATAAATTATTATTTATGGCTAATAATGGTGATGCCGGAGCAACAGATTTGTTTGCAGTGATTAGTTTTGAACAAGTACTTCCGGTTAAATTATTATCATTCACGGGCAAACAAATTGTATCTGGGAATTTATTGGAGTGGAAAACGGCCAATGAAGATAATTTTGAAGGATACATTGTTGAAAGAAGTACAGATGGTAGAAATTTTACAGCTATAGCACAAGTTAATGCCACTGGTAGCAATACGTATCAGTTTGAAGATAAGCAAGCTAATTCATTAGGTAATATTTGTTACTACAGGTTGCAATTAAAAGATAAAGATGGCCAAAAAGCTTATACTGCAATAATTAGCATCAATAAAACAGCTAGTTCGGGAACAGTAAAAGTGTACCCTAATCAACAAAAGGGTTTAACCCTAAAATACCAATTACCGGGATCAAAAAGTGATTATCGCATTATTGATGTACAAGGTAAAATCTTAGCAACGGGTAATTTAGCAGGATCGGCAGGAGTTGCTCAAATAAGCTTACCACATCAATCATCCGGAATTGTTTTGGTACAAATACAATCGGGTAATTTTAAAACAACCGAAAGGATTATCATTCCTTAAAAGAAAAAACAAAAAATCATATCCGGCTGTTGCAAAATGCAATGGCCGGCTTTTTTTTGAGCCTTTAAAAAGTGTTTGTTTCACATTAAATTTTGATTAAAGGCCCCAATTCTTCGCTTTTCAACAATACAAATGATGGTATTATTGAAGGTATTAACGCTATAATTATTTATTAAATTACTGATTTTCAATACTTTAAATAAATAATCTTTCTATTTTCAACCCAATAAAAAAAGGTTGCATACCTCAGAAAAAAAATAAGCAGATTTATAAATTAATACTACATTTACATATCCGATATTCCATTTATATTCCAATACCAATCCGTATTTCGTCCTAATTAAGAACCAAAAGAACCGCTTATCCAATACCTTTTGTAATAACCTTACCTTAAAGGGTAAACACCTATTACCACTGTTTTAATCCCACATTTCTTTACAAACCAGTTTTGTTTATCCAATCCTTTGCCAAGACCGTAAGGTTTGTAGTATCCTATGCTGCTGCCATCCATTTTCTGTTGAATTACCGTGTGTGACCAAGCCTTACAAAAAAAACCTACAAGTATGACGTCTTCTTTACATCGTAAGCTCAACAGCATGATCATGCTGTTTTTGGTAGTACTTAGCTACCATGCAACAGGGCAAATTGCTCCTTTCAAAAAAGCTGTAACTGTAGCAGCGAGTAATTCACAACAATCTGATTTCAAAGCTGATCCACTTTTTGGTGGCGGTATTGCAGCCAGTTCATATTGTGTATTTCCGGGTAATCCACCTGCTGCTACTTTTGAAAGTGCCGCATCAAGTGATGGGGTACAACCATATACCTATCAGTGGCAAATGTGGAATGCTACATTGGGCACTTGGACCGTTATTCCCGGCGAAACAGGAACTACTCTACAGCCCCCTGTTATTACAGAAACGACTAAATTCAGACGTAAAACCACTGATAAAGTTTTAGAGATTGCTTTCTCTAACGATATTACTTATACACTTGTTAATACGCCACTTATCCCCGGTTCCATTAGTTACACCGGTGCTAGCCCAATTTGTGCCGGCAATGTGCCTATTAATATAACTAGTGCAGTTGATGGATTTAGTAGCTTAGGAAATTTGAGCTATGTATGGGAGTTTAAGACTGATTCTAACCCCGTATGGGCAGAAATAGCGAACACCAATTCGCCTAGTTTTTCCATATCATTTATTTCAGAACGAACTTATTTTAGACGTGTCGCAATTGACCAATGTGGTTTAGATAAAAGATATGAGCCAACTGGAGAAATTATAGTTGATGTGTTTCCTCCGTTAATTGCTACAACCCTTGCTCCAGGATCTACCATTTCATCTGGAGGAACTCCATCACCAATTTCTGCTATGGCTTTTACCGGTGGATTTGGACCTACCAGCTACCAATGGGAGACGAGTAGTTCAGCTTCAGGCCCTTGGACCGATGTTCCATCAGCAACTGCTTTAAATTATCAACCACCTGCATTATTCAGCACCACTTATTACAGACTGAGAGGATATGATTTATGCAACACATCATTCACCAATGCCATAGGATTTACTGTTGTTGCGCCATTATACCCTGGCAACATAACCACCTCATCAACTTGTGTTCCTTCAGGTAGTCAACCGGCTACAATTACTGAAAATGCGGCAGCAAGTGATGGTGCTCAACCTTATGTACATGCTTGGGAGTTCTGGAATGCCACTTTAAATATATGGACAGTGATACCGGGAGAAACCGGCACAAGCCTCACCCCTCCTGCCATCACTGAAACCACAAAATATCGTAGAAAAACAACCGATGCAAATATGCAATCGGCCTACTCTAACGACGTAACTATTACCGTTAATGCCGCTGTTGTGCCGGGAGCCGTTACTCCTGCCAATCAAACCGTTGGTTTAAATATTGCTCCTGCACCATTTACATTGAGTACATTATTCTCTGGTGGTACAGGCAGCTTTAGCTATCAATGGCAGTCTGGCCCTTCTGCATCTGGCCCATGGACCAATATTGCCGGAGAAACCGGAACAAGTTATCAAGCAGCTGCTGCTCCAAGTGATGCTGTAGTGTACTTCAGAGTATTAGCAACGGATTTGGGTTGCAATGGCACATCGCCAAGCAATAGCGTTAAACTTACAGTTACTAGTATTGCTCCATTATACCCAGGTAATATCATCACTTCTTCAAACTGTGTTCCATCCGGAAGCCAGCCATCTATTATTACCGAAAATGCAGCAGCAAGTGATGGTTTACAACCATATGTGCATGCTTGGGAGTTTTGGAATGCCACTTTAAATGTGTGGACAGTAATTCCTGGTGAAACAGGTACTACTTTATTACCACCTGCGATTACTGAAACGACTAAATATCGTAGAAAGACAACTGATGCCAATGCTTCGTCTGCCTATTCAAATGAAGTAACCATTACCGTGAATCCAGCAATCGTTCCTGGTGTGATTACACCATCATCTATGGTTGCGGCAGCAAACATTGGCCCAAGCAATCCATTTGAATTAACCACATTGTTTACTGGTGGAACAGGCGTATTTACTTACCAATGGCAAACATCCGCTTCTGCATCTGGTCCTTGGACAGATATTGTTGGCGAAACCGGAACTACCTATCTATCTCCCGGTGCCAATGTAGATACTATTATCTATTATAGAATTGTTGCTACAGATGCTGTTTGTAATGGAACATCTTTTAGTAACACGGTTTCCATCGATGTTAATGCTGCAGCTACTTTATTTGGAGGAAATCTAACTACCGCACTAACATGTGTGCCTAACGGATTCCCAACATCTCCAATAACTGAAAATGCGTCTTCTAGCGATGGCATTCAACCTTACACTTATTTCTGGCAATATTGGACAGCTACGGCCGGTGCTTGGGTTGTATTACCGGGACAAACTACTACTACACTAGCGCCACAATTCATAACAGAAAATACCACGTTTAGAAGAGGTACAGTAGATCAAAATACAGATACTGCTTACACCAATGAAATTGTATTCTTCTACCAAACCGCACCTTTAGCGGCAGGTACTATTTCAAATAGCACAAGTCTTTGTAACATCAGTGGCTTTACGCCTGGCACATTAACGAATGGCACTTCAGCTTCGGGTGGTACAGGATTGTTTAGCTACCAATGGGAAATAAATGTAAATGGTGGTGGTTGGAATCCTATTAGTGGTGCAACTAGCGAAACGTATACACCAACTAATGCTATTACACAACCAACAGATTTTCGTAGAAGGGTAACGGATACTTGTGGCGCATCTACAACCTCTAATGTCATCAGCTTTAGTATTGGTGCTCCAACAGATCCGGGTGAAATTAGTCTTGGTGCTACACCAATTTGTAGTCCTGCATCTCCGCTTAGTTTGTCAAGTGTAACTCCTGCAACCGGAAGCGGCCCGGTTAGTTATCAGTGGCAAAGCAAAGTAAAAGGCGGTGATTGGATGGATGTTAGTGGACAAACTGCTGCAGACTTTGGTCCTAGCCCCGCAAATCAAACTACTGAATTTAGAAGAGCAGCATTTGCAGGTTGCGGTGATACGGCTTATTCTAATGTATTAACTGTTTACTTCAACACCGGTTTCAATAGTTATGGCATTATTTACCCTACTACACCTGTAATTTGTGCCGGTGTTGCACCGGGTGCCATTATAAGTGCTTGGGAAGAATGCAGTAAGGCCGGACCTGTTTCTTATCGTTGGGAAATGTACGATGCCGGTTCCGGAACTTATTCGACTATTTCCGGCGAAACAAGTGCTAGCTTACTTAATCCACCTGCTTTTACTTCTGGTGGTTATGGTGCAACCTACTTTAGAATTGCAACTGATGTTTGTGGTTCTTCAGTATCAACACCTCCGGTAAATATTTTCGATTATCCAGTTTTGAATAGCCCTGCACCGGTATATCCAGATTATCAAGCATTTTGTGCCAGTGCCAATGCAACACCTGCAAAATTTGTATTGCAAGGTGATTGCGTTGCAAGCAACGGACAAGTTACGTACCAATGGCAAAGTGCAACAAATGTCATGGGACCATGGTCTGATATCATGGGTGCAGACACAGATGAATATCAATCTGGGCCTTTAGCACAAACTACTTATTTCAGATTGAAAATGTTAGTTGGTCCTTGTAGTAAAGAAGTATATAGCTTAACCACTGTTGTTGATATCAACATTGGGTGCAGAACAGCAACCGGCAAGCCTGTGGTAGACAAAGGTGTTAAAGATGCTATAATTAAGAAAGCGAATCCTGTTACCAATGTACAGAAAGCCGCTCCAAAACCTGGTGATTTAATGATCTTCCCTAACCCAACAAAAACAGGTAGTGAAGTAACCATTATGGTAACTACAACCGGTAAATCAAGTTTGACTATGCAGACAATTGATGGCAAACAAATTCCTGTTAGAGCCACTAATATGGGACCTAATATGATGAAGTTGAAATTGCCAACAAGCATCACTCCCGGTGTTTACTTAATACAAGTAATGGATAGTAATAAATCTTGGATTGAAAAATTAGTGATCAACTAATTGTGGGGTAATGAATAGGAAATAACTCACAAGAACAAAGCCCTGTCTGTTTACAGACGGGGCTTTTCATTGATAGTAACTTAGCATGTTGAATTGATACAAAAATGTAGATGGTCGATTTAACGATTAATCAATTACTTCATACACCTTTACCGCATTCGTTTTGTTTTTAAGTATCATTTCTCCTAAAGCTTTACAGTGAAAAGCATCTTTCACTTTTTCGTAAGCATTTTCATTGATGAGTATTTGCCCGGCTTTAGCTGCTGATTGTAAACGTTGAGCCGTATTAACTACATCTCCAATAACGGTATAATCTAATCGCTTTAAACTGGCAGAGCCAATATTACCCGATATCATTTCACCACTATTAATTCCAATAGCCACATGGGGTGTAAAACTAACATGTTCTGATAATGCAGGAAGTTCTGCAATGGTATTTCTTACTGCAAGGCTTGCATCAATGGCTCTATCTAAATGATAATCACCACGAAATACGGCCATGATGGCATCGCCAATAAACTTATCAATATAACCACCCTGTGCAATAATTTCTTTCACCATTACATCAAAATAATTATTCAAGAGTTGTACAACCGTATCGGCAGGAGCATTTTCACTGATAGTAGTAAAACTGCAAATGTCTAAAAATACAATAGTAGCGTCAATGCTTTCATTAGACATTAATGAGGATTCAAATTCTCTGCTACTCATAAATTTCAATACCGTTTCATCCACATACATTCTGAGTATGTTATTTTCTTTTATGGCTTTTATCGTTTCTTTCGTTTGCTTAACATGGCTAATGGTTTTTTCCATTGTAATAGAAAGATCTTCAAAGTTGATAGGCTTGGTAATAAAGTCGAATGCCCCGCGGTTCATGGCACAACGAATATTATCCATATCGCCATAAGCCGAAACAATTACCGCTTTAACGAGAGGACTTGATTCGCCCAATTTTTGCAACAAAGTGAGACCATCCATTTCTGGCATGTTGATATCGCTTAATACTATATCAACATCTGCATGTTTCTGCATTTTAGATAATGCATCATTACCATTTATTGCAAAAACAAATTCGTAATGGCCATCTCTTATTTTTTGTCTGAATTTCTGTTTGATGAGCACTTCCAAATCTGTCTCATCATCCGCTACTAGTATCTTAGTCATTCAGTTATATGTTTTAATTTCTCTTTTAAAGCAGTAAAGTCAACAGGCTTAGTTAAAAAATCATCGGCACCTAATTCTTTTGCAGTGTTAAAGTTTTCTGCATCGCCATATGCGGTAATCATCATAACCATGGGCGGTGGTTTATGAAACTTTTGCTTAATATGCTTTAGTAATTCCAATCCACTCATACCCGGCATATTAATATCTGAAAGAATTAATACCGCTTCATGTTCATGCGTATTCATATACTGCAAAGCATCTTCGCCTGAAAAAGCAAAGGCAAATTGAATTTCACCATTCTTTATCTCTTTTCTGAAGCGTTGTTCAAATAAAAGTTGAACATCTTTTTCATCATCTACTACTAAAATTTTCATACTTGTATTATTAATCGGTATAAGGTAATGAAATGGTAAATGCTGTCCCCTCTCCTTCTACAGTATTTACGGTTAAAATACCCCCGTGTGTTTTTACAATATCATAACTTATAGACAAACCAAGGCCTGTTCCTTCGCCGGTTGGTTTGGTGGTAAAGAAAGGTTGAAAAATTTTATCTAACACTTTTTGAGGAATACCGTTGCCATTATCTTTTACTGTAATCAAAATATTATCAGCCATTTTCTTTGTGCTTACCGATACAGTTGGTTCATAACTTCCGCCTTCCGTCTTTTTCCTTTCACTTGTTGCGTAAAATGCATTCGTAATCAAATTCAATATCACTCTTCCCAAATCCTGTGGAATAATGTTGATTTTGCCAATCGTTTCATCAAAATCAGTTATCATGGTTGCGTTGAATGATTTGTCTTTTGCCCTTAAGCCGTGATATGAAAGGCGTAAATACTCATCGGCTAATGCATTGATATTTGTTGGCTCTTTGGCATTGTTACTACTTCTGCTATGTTGCAACATACCCTTAACGATAGCATCGGCTCGTTTGCCATGGTGATTAATTTTTTCTAAGTTTTGCTGAATATCATTAGCGATGGCTTTTGCCTCTTCAAAGTCTCCTTTGTTCACTTCTTCCATCATTTCACCAATTAATTCATTACTTACTTCACTAAAATTATTCACGAAGTTTAATGGGTTTTGAATTTCATGGGCAATGCCGGCAGTAAGTTCACCAAGACTAGCCATTTTCTCAGATTGAATCAATTGAGATTGCGTGGCTTTTAAGGTTTCAATTGTTGCTTTCAATTCTTTTGTACGTTCATCAACTTCTATTTCTAATTTTTCTTTTTGTTGAGCAATCAGTAAAATTTTTTCTGCTTCTTTTTCTTGTTGTAATTTCTGACGGTCTAATGTTTCTTGAATCAACTTTTCTTGAATACTTTGGTATCGCTTAAATAATAGCCAGCTAAAAAAGAGTATCACCCAAAAAATACCAATCGTAATAAGTAAAGTAGTCCATTCATTGAGACTATGAACAAAAGCAGGTTGAGTAATCTGAAAATATTTTTCAGCTAATTGATAGAAGAATCCGATACTAAACAAAGGTCCAAATACAAACAACAGCGGCACAATTGCCAGCAGTCTCAAATTTATTTTTACTTGCTTTTTAAAGAGTATCAAAAAGATAGTAATAAACAGTGTATCCATGAAGAAGTAGATCAAAAAGCCTATTATATCTGACATTAGGTCGAAAGGTTTTTGATCGATTTGACTGAATGTAAGCATGTAAGAAATTGACCAAACTACTACCATTACATAATTATACCAGTTCAGAAACTTATTCCATTTGGGTAGATATTCTTTTGTTCTAAAGAAATATTGAATAAACCGCATTAAATAAAAGAAAAGCAATAGTGTTGTCAAAAAAGAGGCTACTGTTGTAAAAAAAGTTGATTTGTCAAAAAATAAATCGCTCAAATAGCCAAATAAATTATTTAGCCCCATTGCTAATAAAAAAAGTACAAAGTACAGATACTCTTTTTCCTTGATTGCCCTGTAAAAAGTAAGATTAGTGATGCAACTAATTAAAATCATTCCTAATAAAAAGGCACTAAGAATAATTTCAGATGGGGGAATTTCAAAGAGTTTCTTTTTTACTGTAAACTCCTTTTCCAGTGCATTTTGCATTAAATAAAGATCTATTGCTTTAGGTGGTTCGTTTCTGTAATAACTATTTCTTCTTAAAAAAACCATTATTTCTGCTTGAGCAGGGATATTAAAATCTATTAAGTTGAGTAATGAATAACCATCCCTATCTGCTTTAGAATAACCTCTACCATTTTTAAGATGTTTCCACTTAAGTGTAGAATCTGCATAATATAAGTCTCCATATAATGTCCAAACTCTATAGCCCAGCAAAAGGTCTTTATTGGTATTATTTTTAATCTTGAATTTGTACCAGTATGTTTTTATAGCATAATTTGTTTGCTGTGTACTGTCAAATGGTTTAAATCTGTTTACAATACCCATCTTATAGATGTTATCAAATGTTGTACTGCCGGCACTATCGGACCAATAAGATAAAAAATTTCCTTGTACTGAAAAAGAAATAGCTGTATCTGTATTAATGAGATATACAGGCTGCTGGGTTTGTTGTGCACTAATACTAATATGCAAAATGCATATCAAAAACAGCAGTAAATATTTGTTTCTCATAATGGGGCACTATAATGGTAAAATAATCTTAAACGTTGTTCCTTCTTCTTCCTTTGACAATACACTAAGTTCACCTAGATGGGCTTTGATAATATCATAGCTTAAAGATAGGCCTAATCCTGTTCCCTCTCCTGATGGTTTAGTAGTAAAGAAGGGCTGAAATATTTTGTCTATTATTTTTTGAGGAATACCATTGCCGTTGTCTGTAACAGTAATAAAAACCTTATCAATCATTTTCTTTGTGCTTACCGATACAGTTGGCTCATAGCTGCCACCTTCTATTTTTTTTCTTTCACTTGTTGCGTAAAATGCATTCGTAATCAAATTCAAAATCACTCTTCCCATATCCTGTGGAATGATATTTATTTTTCCAATAGATTCATCGTAGTTAGTTTTCATCGTTGCGTTGAATGTTTTGTCTTTTGCTCTCAACCCATGATAAGCTAATCTTAAATATTCATCGGCTAAGGCATTGATAGCAGTTGGTTCTTTTACACCACTGCTGCTTCTTGAATGTTGTAACATCCCTTTTACAATACCGTCTGCCCTTTTTCCGTGAAATATTATTTTCTGCTCATTGTCATTGATATCATCTGCAATATTTTTTGCTTCTTCTAAATTCCCTTTGTTTAATGCATCTTTCATCTCCGCAATCAACTCACTGTTTACTTCCGAAAAATTATTGACAAAATTTAATGGGTTTTGAATTTCATGGGCAATACCTGCAGTAAGCTCACCAAGACTAGCCATTTTTTCAGATTGCACTAATTGAAATTGGGTAGCTTTTAAAGTTTCTATTGACGTTCTAAGTTCCAAAGTTTGTCGTTCAACTTCAAGTTCTAATAATTTTTGTTGCGCTACTGCTTGTAGCTTTTTTTCTTCTGATAACTGTACAACTTGTTGTGCATTGAATTGAACATCTTTGATAAACTCTTTGAATCGAAAAGAAATAAAGAATAACAGTGATATTGGTAGGGATAAAAATATACCTGTAAACAAAAGACCAAGCAGGGTATGCTGAAGAAGGTCGGTTCTTAAAAAACCAATACTTAACAAAGTAGTAATCAGCAAATAAGTAAGCAAAACACCAGCTACAATAAACCATTGTGCCCCTTTCAAAGATTTCCAAGATGTAATGACATAATAAATATTAATTATAAAAGCGAAAGCGAAATAAGTAATGCTCATAAACCAAAATGAATCCGGGTATATAAAATCAATTATCGTACTTACCAAATACAACCCAAAAATCAGCTTTAGTATCCATGTAATCTTTCTTTTAAAAATATTTACAACCAGTAAAATGCTAGAAACGAAAAAGAATTTCATAGCTATCACTGATAGATATTCATTAGTGATTATCATGAGAAAAAATGAAGCAAATGCATTATGGGGCATCCATACTGTAATGGATAATGCCAATAAACTGGTAGAAGTAATGGCAATTAAGCGGAGATTCTTTTCATCCCGATTTTGAAAAGCCAATGCCCAAAACAATAGACACAATAAGGCTCCTACTGTGAGCCAAAGTGTATTGAAAAAGGGTTCTTCCTCTACATGTTTGGCGTACTCATCAGCACCTGCCTTATCCCAAATACCAACGAACCAACCCTTGCTATATTTTTCATTTTCTAATGGAACCAAGTAGTCAACTATATGTAATGTTAATTCATGCACTCCGGCGGACTCTAATGTAAATTGAATAGGCACACGGTGATTAGGCGTAAATTCTCTATACTCTTTTTTATCTTTCCCGGCTACACCATAAGTTTGTATCAGCTTTCCATCTATATACAATTCTCCGGCACCAAACAATCCAAATTTGAAGTAAATCGGATTGTACATCATCGATGAATCCACTCTTATGTATGTTTTAAACCAACCTTCCCTCCTGCCATTATTATCAGCTAGCCCTTTATCAACGTCAGCAGGACGAAACTTTACCCATCCGGTTGTATCTATTTTATTTCGGCTTATTTCAAGTGCATTATTCCCTTTTTTAAAATACCAACAATTTAATTCGCTGAGTGGAATACCCTTATTATCGTTAATGATACTTGCTGAAATACTTAAGACAGGCAAAAATGGTAATTGATCTTTCCATGCTTCAATTGAAAAGTGAATGATCGTATCTTTTTGAATCGTAATATTTCGACTCCTTAGTTTAAATCCTTCAACTGTTCTAGCCTCCGTTCCCGCAGATCCCCTGTGAAATTCAATTTCATGACTACCGCCTTTTAGATCAACCGTTATCGTCTTTTCTTTTGATGCAGTGGAAGTCAGCAAATATTTAGAATCCCCTTCATTCAAAAAATTATTAAAAGTGCCAGCTATGTATATACTATCGTACTGAGGTGCATTAGGCTGACTCACAACAAATGTCACCTTGTATTGACTATACAGTATCGTATTCAGGATTAATAAAACTAAAAGACAAGCTATTTTTTTCAAGTATTGCATCATCATAATTTTGGCCGTTTTATTTAATAATTGAGGCAACCGGTAATTGAATAATTTATGTAGTGCCTTCCCCTACTTGTATATCCACATCTAACGCTACTCCTCTAGTTAATATAATCCCGCCAAAAAACTTAGATGTAATACGATTGTAAGAAGGTTTTCTTATTTCATTTGATAAAAAAGCTACAAACTTTCAACTATCGTACTAAGAAATTTATCTTTTCCCGGCTGCTTATTTGTTTTACAGTAATCAGTAAAATACCGGTGAATTTTTAAAAAATCTATTTGGATATGATTCCACTCTTCAGGGGTTATTGATGGCTTAATGTGCTTTATTTCATGAAACAAAGCATTAGCCCTATCTGTTGCTGCATCCGTGCCTAAATATTCTAAATCTGCATCAGCAAGAATTTCGCCTAGCCGATTGGTAGGTGTTTGGGGAATTTTTGTAGCCATGATAGTTGTACAGATGGTTTCAATGTCATCGTCGCTACAATCAAATTGAGGTAAATATTTTCTAGCCATAGCACAGCTGGCTTGTTCATGATTGTAGTAGGTTTCTAAAAAACCAGTATCATGCCATAGCGCTGCTATTTCCAATAATTCTAATTCTTCATTTGTACAATCACAATGTTTCCCAATAATATTACATTGATTAATAACATATAGGGTATGATCCAAATTATGGTAATAATAATATGGAGATAAATGGGATAATTTTTCTAATACAAAATCTCTTATCAGCAGTTTATTTTGCATGAGCCTTGGCTTTTAATATCCCACCTGAAGCTTCTTTAATACTTTGAATGTATATAAATGCCTTGGGATCTATATTATGCAAGGAGTCGTCTATTTGTTTTATTTCTAGTCGAGTAACGATAGTTACAACAATATCGCATTCAGTCTTTATATCAAAACTACCTGGTAAATAACCTCGTTCCCCTTTATACACTGTAATTCCTTTACCTAAATCGTTCACCAAAAAACTTTTAATTTCTTCATGCTTAGAAGATATAATGTTCATAGCGGTAAATTCTTCAATCCCATCCACCACGTATGCTGTTGCTCTTGTAGCCGTAAAATAAGTGATGATAGAATACATAGCAGTTTCAATACCAAACTGCAAAGCTGCCACAGCAAAAATGAGTGTATTGAAAAGCATGATAATTTCACTGTTTGAAAAACCTGTTTTTCTTCTAGTGAATACGGCTACCACTTCTGCCCCATCAATTACACCACCACCTCTTATCACTAAACCAATACCAGAACCAATTAAAATTCCACCAAAAATGGCGATTAATAATTTATCGGAAGTAATGGGCTGAATATCAAAAAATAATAAACCAATTGCAAGAAAGAGTACTGCGATAGCTGTTTGTACGGCAAATGTTTTACCTATTCTTTTGTAACCAAGATAGATAAAAACAATATTGAGTAGTATAACTAATATACTGATGTTGATGTGGAAGATTTCATGTATCAAAATTGAAATACCGGTTATTCCACCATCCATGAACTTATTGGGAATCATAAAGCCTTTCATAGCTAATATAGCTAAACAGGTGCCAATAAATAGTTGTGTCAGGTTTTTTAAATTAAACACTTGATTCCACTGAATTCGATCAGTTTTGATTCTTTTAGCCATGGGTAAGAAAGGGTTTAGCTTGGCTAAAGATAATAGTTTGCAGCTTTATTTGAGCAAGCAAAAAAGTCAAGCAAAAAATGATACCCATAATTGCATAAAAGAGCTCAACAAATAAATAGTATAATCTACCTACTGCTTAAAACTTCTAATACAGTTCCATACAATACCTCTGCACCCAATGACAAATCTTCATAAGAAGAATACTCCAAAGGATTATGGCTGATACCATCTTTACTTCTTATAAAAATCATTCCATAATCACAAGCATAAGATAATGGCAAGGAATCATGAAACGGACCACTCATTAATTCAGGGGCATCCAAGTTTAAAGCCTTACATTGGTTATGAATAATCTTTTTAATCCATGCGGCACAATATCGAGGTTCACTGTTGGTATCTTCTGAAATATCGTAAGTCAAATTGTGCTTTGCTGTGATAGATTGTATCTTATCCATCAATTGTTTTTCGTAGCGATGTCTACGTTCTAAATCAATATCTCTTAAGTCAACTGTAAAAGTTACTTCTTCCGGAATAATATTTCTTGATGCAGGAAATACATTCAATGTTCCTACGGTACCAACAGTTGGTGCACCCGGAATTTGATTCGCAATTTCATTTAATGCAACAATAATTTCTGCAGCCCCTACCAATGCATCTTTACGAATTACCATTGGCACAGAACCTGCATGACCAGCCATTCCTTTTAGCTTTACCGTTAACCACAATGGACCAGAAATTCCTGATACCACACCAATAGGCTTATTTGCCAAATCTAACACAGGACCTTGTTCGATATGCAATTCCAAAAAACAGAAGATGCTGCCGGGTTTGTACTCATCTTTTTTGAATTTAGCAATATCGCAACCAAAATCTTTTAAGGCTTGAGCTCTTGTAATGCCATCTTTATCTTTTCTTTCAACATCTCCGGCTTCTAACTTTCCTAAAATACCTTTACTTCCAAATAAGCCTTTGTTGAAACGCCAACCTTCTTCATCAGCAAAAGAAATTACATCGATCGTTCTTGTTGGTTGAATATTATTTTCAGTTAATGTTTTCACTACTTCAATGGCACATAATACACCTGCTACTCCATCAAATCTTCCACCATAAGGTTGAGAGTCCAAGTGAGAGCCCATCATCAATACCGGCAGTTCAGGATTTGTTCCTTCGAGCCTTCCAACTAAATTTCCAAAGTTGTCGATTCTTGTTTTCATGCCTGCTTCCTGCATCCACGATGCTGCTAATGTAAATGCCTCTTTTTCTTCTGACGAATGTGCAGGGCGACAAGTACCTGTTTCGCCCAACTTGCCAATCAAGCTCATGGCTTCGAAATGTTGTTGTAAACGAGATGCATTAATTTTCATGGTATAAATTTATGGAACAAACTGTAGAATTTCTGTTGAACTTTCGTTGCGTCGCACTCTTCAACGCTTATAACAACATTGAGCAAGTTACCACAACGGCTAACCGACAAAAAGAAATAACAACGTTGTGAAACTTTGTGTCATAGAGACTTTGTGGTTCAAAACTATGCTTCGATAAAAGCCTAATAAAATTCCTTCAGTACAAGTGTGCGACGCAACGGTAGTTCAATTCTTGTTCTGCTGCCCGTAACAACAGTTAATCATCCGTTAGTTCTGTTTGTTTAGCCTTGGTAAAATAGGAAAATGCTGGTTGATCACAAAATAAAAAAAGCCGCCTCAAATTTTGAGGCGGCTTTACAACAGAAATAACTACTTAATCCTGTGGTTTTTTAATTTTCACTTTGGTTTTTCTATCAGTAATTTTTATTTTACTTGTATCAGTCTTTTCTTTATATGAATTTTCATTTACTTTCACTTTTGTATCATCAGTACTTGCCGATGTGCCAATTTCTTTTTTAAGCTCAATATTGTATGGATTAGCCATTAACTTATCTTCATCGATGGTATAAAAACCGTCGCTATAAATAAGACTATTATTTAGAAGATATCCTCTGTAGTCAAAAGTATCTTTTGTATCAGGCTCATAATAGTAATAATTTATTGGCTCTTGAGTTGTAGCATCTACGTAGTAATAATGAACAGTATCATACTTAAATACAATTTCCTTATTGGTCTTAAGATCAATCAATTTCTTGTTATCTAACTGACGTGTTGTGTACGTTCTAGCTGTTGGAGTAGCTGCACTTTGCTCATTAGAACCTTCAACTTTCTCTGGGGTATCTTTACATGCAGTTAAAATAGAAATAGCTGCAATCGACGCTACTAATAATTGTTTTTTCATTGTATTAATTTAATTTATAAATACAATGAAAAAAACATGCCAGCTAATGTTAAGAGAGCAAAAACCGGCAATTACATGTGAACCATGAAAACATTTCTAATAATACTATAAACAGCTTGGCAGACTTTTAATGATCATTCAACGGTAAACCTTGTTCCTGCCATTGTTTCCAGTTGATGTATTCAGGAGCAACACGATGTTCTTCCATGGTAATACAATTATCAACAGGACAAACCAACTTACACAAATTGCAGCCTACACATTCTTCTTCTTTTATAGTGTATGTATTGTAAGGGTTACCGCTTTCGATATTGATGGATTGATGCGATGTGTCTTCACAAGCTATATAACATAAGCCGCAGTGAATACACTTATCTTGATTGATTTTGGCAATGTGATGATAATTGATATCTAAATCTTCCCAATGGGTGATTTTTTCTACACTTTTTCCAATAAAATCTTCAAGCGTTTTAAAACCTTTTTCATCCATCCAATTGTTGAGGCCTTCAATCATGTCTTCAACAATTCTGAAACCATGTTTCATGGCTGCTGTACACACTTGCACATTGCTTGCACCCAATAGCATAAACTCAACAGCATCTTTCCAAGTACTAACACCACCAATGCCACTGATCGGAACTTTTTTGGTAGTTGCATCTTGTGCAATGGTAGTGAGAAATTTTAATGCGATGGGTTTAACTGCCGGACCACAATAACCACCAAATACACTTTTACCTGCTACATATGGATTGGGAACCAATGTATCTAAATCGATGCCCGTAACGGATTGTATGGTATTGATTAAACTGAGTGCATTGGTTCCGGCCTCTACACAGGCTTTGCCTGTTGGCACCACACTATGTACATTGGGGGTCAATTTTGTAATCACCGGAATGGTTGCTTTCTCCATTACCCATTCTACTACCATTCTGGCAATTTCAGGATCTTGACCCACAGCAGCTCCCATGCCACGTTCTGTCATGCCATGCGGACAACCAAAATTGAGTTCAAAACCCATAGCACCTGCATCTTCGCATTTTTTGATGAGCTGATGCCAAGCTTCACGATTGTTATCAGCCATAAGCGAAACAATCATGGCTCTATCTGGAAACAACTTTACACACTCGGTAATTTCTTTGAGGTTGATGTCTAATGGTCTGTCGCTGATGAGTTCAATATTGTTGAAGCCCATAACACGATGACCACCATAATCAACAGAAGAATATCTACTTGAAACATTCTTCACCTGGCTACCCAACGTTTTCCAAACCACACCACCCCAGCCTGCTTCAAAAGCACGGAGTACATTTATTTTTTTATCGGTTGGCGGAGCACTTGCCAACCAAAAAGGATTGGGAGATTTTATGCCAAGGAAGTTTGAAGATATGTTTGCCATAGTATAATTTTTTTATTTCACACGAAGGAACTTAGGATACTAAGTTCACGAAGCATGGTATGTTTATATAATGCTTTGTTTCATTGTAATCTTAGTGTTCCTTGTGTGCAACCAAGTATTGCAGAATCGCTACTGATCCATCCTTACCAGCTTGCACTGCATCTACTACTTCTTTACCACCATTCACACAATCGCCACCTGCAAAAACACCTGTAAGATTAGTAGCTGTCTTTTCTTTTACACTGACTTTTCCGCTTTTATTTTCTAACTGATTTTTATTCACTAAACTTTCAAATGGCATTTGTCCTGCTGCTTTGATAACCATATCAACATCCAATGTAATGGTTTCGCCAGTTGCTACAGGGCTTCTTCTTCCACTTGCATCTGGTTCACCTAATTGCATGAGATCACAAATCAGTTGTGTCACCTTTCCTCCTTCACCTTTAATTTCTTTTGGTGCAGCTAACCAAATAATATTACAGCCATCGAGTTTAGCAATATTCAACTCATGTTCTGTACATGGCATTTCTTCCTGTGTTCTTCTATATATCAATGTTACTTCTTTAGCTCCCAAACGTTTAGCTTGTGTAGCAGCATCAATTGCTGTCATACCCATACCAATCACAGCTACTTTATCGCCTACTGCAATAGATGCGTAATTATTGGTTCGAAGTTCATAGATAAATGAAATGGCATCAAATACTCCATTCAAATCTTCTCCAGGAATTTCTAGTTGACGAGCTAAGCCTACACCAAATGCCAAATACACTGCATCATAATTAGCTTGTAATTCTGTTAAGGTTATATCTTTTCCTAATGCCTGATTATATTTAACTTCTATTCCGCCAATTGCTGTTATATAGTTCACCTCATCTTCACAAAACTGTGGCGTTACTTTATAAGCTGCAATACCATACGTCATTAAACCACCACCTTTACTTTCTTTTTCATAAATAGTTACATCAATACCTTCTCTGCTTAAGGTATGAGCACAACTTAAACCTGCTGGACCAGCACCAACAATAGCAACTCGTTTACCGGTTGAGGGTTTGCGTTCAAACAGTTGCCAGTTATTATTCATAGCTATTTCTGTTGAATAGCGTTGCAGTTTGGCAATATTGATAGGCGTTTCATCCATCAAATTAAATACACAAGCACCTTCACATAATTTTTCAACAGGACAAACTTTACTGCAACCAGCTCCCATAATGTTAGATGAGAAAATAGTATGAGCAGAGCCTTTAATATTATCAGTTGTAATTTGCTTGATGAACTTCGGTACATTAATACTTGTTGGACAAGATTTTGTACAAGGAGCATCGTAACAAAACAAACAACGATTGGCTTCTACTAAAGCAGCATCCTTCGTTTCAAATGGAGGATGAATATCAGAGAAGTTTTGTTCGTATTGTTCTGTTGTAAGACGATTGTTTTTTATCATATTAATTTGTTTTGCCCCTATCCCCTAAAGGGGGACAAGAAATAGTGTAATGACTCTCCTTTAGGGATTGGGGGTTTATAGTTCTGTTATTTTACCATAAGTCTCAGGCCTTCTATCTCTAAAGAATTGCCACTTACTTCTTATTTGTTCTATTAAATCTAAATCAAATTCGGCAACCAATAATTCATCTTTGTCTTCACTTGCTTCTGCAATAATTTGTCCGAGTGGATTTACAAAATAAGAAGTACCATAAAACTTACCCAAGTTCCAGGGTTGTTCAGTACCAACACGATTGATACAACCCATGAAATAACCATTAGCAACCGCATGTGCCGGCTGTTCTAATTTCCATAAATATTGAGATTGCCCAACGGTTGTTGCACTTGGATTGTAAACGATTTCAGCTCCATTTAATCCCAAACACCGAGCACCGTCAGGAAAGTGCCTGTCATAACAAATATATACTCCAACTTTTGCATACTTTGTTTGAAATACAGGATAACCCAGATTACCCGGCTTGAAGAAAAACTTCTCCCAAAAACCACCAGTATGTGGAATATGATTTTTGCGATACTTACCTAAATAAGTTCCATCTGCATCAATAACTGCTGCAGTGTTGTAGAGAACACCAGCTTGTTCTTTTTCATAAACAGGAACAATGATGACCATGTTATACTTTTTGGCATACTCCTGCATTCGTTCTGTTGTAGGACCAGGAACAGTTTCAGCACTTTCATACCATGCAGCATCTTGTCCGGGACAGAAATAGGGTGTATTGAAAATTTCCTGAAAGCACAGAATTTGCACACCTTGCTTGCCGGCTTCCTCGATCAAAGGAATATGCTTTTGCACCATGGCTTCTTTGATTTCTTCAATAGTACCTTCACCTTCTGTTTTAGGAAGTGACATTTGAATGAGTGCTGATTTGATGATTCTTGCCATAAGTTATTTTTTGCCCCTATCCCTGAAGGGGGAAATGGTTTGTGATAAATTATTTTAAAGCCCCTTTAGGGGATGGGGGTTTCTTTTAATAAACTTTCCATATCCTTTCTCCACTTTACATTCATTATCATCAATCGCAACTTTACCTCTCAATAAAACGGTTTTTACTTTACCTGTTAATTCCCAACCTTCATAACCACTGTAATCAACGTTCATATGATGCGTTGATGCTGACAACGTATGTTTTTCATTAGCATCAAATAGAATAATATCTGCATCGCTTCCAACAGCAATGGTTCCTTTTTTAGGGAACATCCCAAATATTTTTGCAGCGTTTGTACTGGCAACTTCTACATATTTATTTAATGAAATTTTTCCTTTGCTTACGCCTTCACTAAAAAGTAGTTCCATTCTGTTTTCTATGGCAGGATGACCATTTGGAATTTTTGAAAAATCATCTTTTCCCATCAATTTTTGTTCCCACATAAAAGGACAATGATCAGTTGCAACAACTTGCACCAAGCCTTGATTAATTCCTGCCCACAATGTTGCTTGGTCTTTCTTCTCACGAAGAGGTGGACTCATTACCCATTTGGCTCCATCCTCTCTTTCATATAGTGAAGCATCTAGTACCAAATACTGAATACAAGTTTCAACAAATACTTTTTGGTTTCTTCTGGTTGCATTTCGTACTGCATTCAATGCACCTTCACAAGTTAAATGAACAATGTAACCTGGGCAGCCTGTATAGTTTGCCATATCTGCAAAGCGTCCACTTGCTTCAGCTTCTGTAACTTCTGGCTGTGACAAATAATGATACAATGGAGCCAGTTTTCCTTCTGCTTTATGCTTGGCAATTAAGAAGTCAATCATATCCCCATTGGTAGCATGTACATTGATAAGTCCACCATGTTTTTTTACTTCGAGCATTAAATCAATCATCTGCCTGTCATCTATCATCAAAGCTCCTTTATAAGCCATGAATGTTTTGAAAGAAGTGATGCCATGCTCTTCGATAAAAGTCTTAATTTCTTTTTTAGTGTTTTCGTTAAAATCAGTAACGGCCATATGGAAACTGTAATCGCCAACTGCATTGTTATCACTTCTGCTTTTCCATTCTTGTAAAGCAGATTGTAAACTATTGCCTTGCTTTTGCAAGATGAAATCTATTACTGTAGTTGTTCCACCATACAAAGCTGCTCTTGTTCCCGTTTCATAATTATCGCTGCTGTATGTTCCCATGAAAGGCATATCCAAATGCACATGTGGATCGATGCCACCTGGCATTACTAATTTACCTGTTGCATCAATCGTTTCATCGGCAGTAACATGTAAGTTATTACCAATAGCAACAATGGTTTCACCTTCAATAAAAATATCTGCAACATAATCATCTGTTGCAGTAATAATTCTTCCGTTTTTGATTAAGATACTCATGGTTACTTTTTTGAACCACTAAGACACGAAGTTTCACAATGTTGTGATGTCATTATGTCGTTTTCTGTTGTGGTTTTTTGTTCAATTATATTCTTTTGTACAAGTGTGCGACGCAACAGAAGCGTAATGCTTATTCTGTTGCTGGTAACACAACTCTATTTATTTGTTTTCATTAATAATCTATAAACAATGCCGCTGACTACAAAACCAACAAACCATGCATAATTATATAAATGTTCAATCCATGATGCAACTGAATCCGCAGGTAATAATTTTACTGTAATCAAAAATCCCGGAACATTAGGAATAATGCCTACCAACAAAGCAATGATTGCTTTTGTGTTGAACCCATTGCTGTAACTGTATATTCCTTTATGACTATACAATTCTTTCAATTGAAGTTCTTTATGACGAATGAAAAAATAATCTACAATCATTATCCCACCAACAGGACCTAACAAGCTTGAATAAGCAATTAACCAAGTAAAAATATATCCCGTTGGATCGGCAATTAATTTCCAGGGAAAAATTAAAACACCAATTACACCTGTGATATAACCACCCGTTCTGAAATTAATTTTTTTAGGAGCTAGATGAGCAAAATCGTTTGCCGGACTCACAATATTCGCTGCAATATTGGTTGCCAATGTTGAAATTGCAACAGCAACCATGGCAACACTTACCAATGCTTTGCTTTCAAATTTTCCTGCTAATACAACTGGATCCCAAATGGTTGTTCCAAATACAATCGTAGTAGCCGAGGTAACGACAACCCCAATAAAAGCAAACAAAGTCATAGAAGTTGGCAAGCCAATTGCTTGGCCATTTATTTGTGCTTTTTGAGAAGTTGCATACCGTGTAAAATCTGGAATGTTTAAAGATAATGTTGCCCAAAAACCAACCATGCCAGTTAAAGCAGGAAAAAAGAAATGAAAAAAATCTGCCGTTGTTGCAAACTTAGAAGGCGTTTGTAAAATAGGCCCTAAACCATTGGCAGCAGTAATGGCCCAATACAATAATGCCAACGCCGCAACCGGCAAAAAAATGGCCTTAAATACCAATAATTTTCTAATACTTTCTACTCCCAAATACACCACATACATATTGAGTAACCAGAATATAAAAAAGCAAATAGCTGGACCCGTTTGCAAGCCCCAGGAAGTTGGAAAAATTTGTGGCAATGTTTCTAATGAAGGAATCCATAAACGCATCATTTGGTAAATGGCAAACCCACCAATCCATGTTTGAATACCAAACCAACCACAGGCAACAATGGCTCTTAACAATGCTGGAATATTAGCTCCTGTTGTCCCAAAACTGGCTCTTGCAAAAACAGGAAATGAAATGCCATACTTAGCTCCTGCATGACCATTTAAGATCATGGGGATTAATACAATGCTATTTCCAAGAAATATGGTCAAGATGGATTGCCACCAATTCATGCCACCTTGAATGAGTGAGCTGGCCAACATATAAGTTGGAATGCATAAACTCATGCTTATCCACAATGCAGCAAAGTTGCTTGTTGTCCATGTTCTTTTAGAAGATGGTACAGGAGCAAGATCTTCGCTGTGTAGCGATGATGCTTGTAGTTCTTCTGTTAGTATTTCATCAGCATGCATGCTTTGAATTATAAATTAGGAATTAAAAATTAATTTACATGTTCATCAGCAATTTTCAAAGCTTCACTAATAATGGCCAATCCTTCATCAATTTGTTCTTTGGTTATACATAAAGGCGGTGCAATAAATACATAGCCCCAGCGTACAAATGTGTACATGCCCAATTCTTTAATTTTCGCTGCAACCTTATTCATTACCACCATTTCATCTGGCTTGGCATTGAATGGAGCCATTGGTTCTTTGGTTGTTCTGTTTTTTACCAATTCTAAACAACCCAATAAGCCTGTGTTACGCCAATCGCCAATGCATGAATGTATTTTTTTCAATTCTTCAATTCGGCTGTTGAGATAAGCACTCATCGCATTACAATTCTCAATTAGTTTTTCATCCTCATAAATTTTCAAAGTTTCTAATGCTGCAGCACAAGCAACAGGATGAGCAGAATACGTTAACCCCAATGCCAAAACAGTATCATCAAACTTTGCAGCAATTTTGTCACTCACCATTAAACAACCAAAAGGCAAGTAACCACAAGTTAATCCTTTTGCCATACAAATCATATCAGGAATAATACCATGATTTTCGAAGCCGAACCATTTTCCTGTTCGCCCAAAGCCACTCATCACTTCATCAATAATTAATAGAATACCATGCTTATCACAAATGCTTCTTACCGCTTTCAAATAACCTACAGGATATTGTATGCAACCCGATGAACCGCTTTCGCCTTCTAATAAAATAGCAGCAATAGTAGCCGGCCCTTCATAAGCAATCATTCTTTCCAAACTTGCAACAGCTTCTTTGAGTAAGTTTTCAGCTCCATATTCCCAACGATACAAATAAGGAATATCAATATGTATAAAATTGGGTGCTTGCTGACTATCTACAGGAATTTTTCTAGGATCTCCCCCTGCACTGATGGCTCCAATACTTGCTCCATGATACGATTGGTAACGGGTGATAATTTTATGCCTTCCGGTGTATAATCTTGCCAACTTAATTGCATTCTCAATGGAGGTTGCACCACATAAAGTAAAGAATGCTTTATTCAAGTCACCTGGACAAATCTCTGCTAATTTTTTACCCAACTCACCACGAACTTTTGTAACACAACTTGGTGTTACATAAGCAACTTGTTGCATTTGTTTTACAACGGCCTCTGTAACACGTTGGTTACCATGACCAATATTTACATTCATCAAACCACTGCTGAAATCTATGTAACGCTTGCCATCGTAATCGTACAAATACACACCTTCAGCATACTCCACAGCAATGGGTGAATGACCTTTTTGTTTGCTCCAACTAAACAAAGTATAATCCAAATTATCTTGAATAATTTCTTGTGTTAGAGATAATGTTTCAGTATTCATAATTTGCCCTTTATAGATTTTTTTTATGTTTCCAACTGTTGAATAACTATTGAGCAGCCGTTGCGTCGCACACTTGTACGATTGAAACTATATTGAACTTATTTTTTCACACAAAGTAACTAAGGTGACTAAGTACACAAAGGCATTGAAAAACAACAATATACTTTATGCACTTTGTATGCACTGTTTCTTCGTGTGATATAATCTTAACTCATCCAATTAACCCCTGCTTCTGCATTCCATTTCGTGGTACTCTTTTTCAACTTCGTCCAAAACTCAATGCTGCTTTTTCCGGTGATATCTCCAACGCCAAATTTGCTTTCGTTCCAGCCACCAAAACTGAATGGTTCTCTTGGCACCGGCACACCAACATTCACACCAATCATACCAGCACTTGCTCGTTCTATGATGTAACGGGCCATACCACCATTTTGTGTAAACACACTGGCTGCGTTGCCATAAGGATTTGCATTTTCAATAGCCAATGCTTCATCAACGGTATTGGTACGCATGATGGAAATGACAGGACCAAAAATTTCTTCTTTGGCAACACTCATATCAGGTGTTACATAATCAATTACTGTTGGACCAACATAAGTACCGCCTTCTTTTCCAGCAACTTTTGTATTGCGTCCATCAACCAAAACTTTAGCACCATCTTTTTCTGCTTGAGTAATGTATTGCTCAATGCGTTCTTGTGATGCTTTATTAATAACTGCTCCCAAATTTTCACCCGGAACAATTTTTCTTGCTTCTTCGCAAATCTTTTCGATGATATGGTCAATATTTCCTACGCCTACCATTGCACTAGCAGCCATACAACGCTGCCCAGCACAGCCACTCATGCTTGCAGCTACATTTTGTGCAGTCATTCCAGGAATGGCATCAGGTAAAACCATTAAGTGATTTTTTGCTCCACCCAAAGCCAAGCATCTTTTTAAATTTTGAGTAGAACGCTGGTACACGATTTTTGCCACTTTGGTTGAACCCACAAAACTTACAGCTTCTATATGCGGATGATCGCAAATAGCTTCTACAATTTCAGTATCTCCATGAACAATGTTAAAGACACCATCGGGCAGTCCTGCTTCTTTTAATAATTCAGCCAAACGACCGCAACTCAAAGGCACTTTTTCACTGGGTTTCATAATCATACAATTGCCTAAAGCAATGGCATTGGGAATCGTCCAATTAGGAACCATAGATGGAAAATTGAAAGGCACAATAGATGCAACAACACCCAATGGAGCATGTTCTGTTCTGCATTCCACGCCACGACTAACTTCTAAGACTTCACCTGTTACCAACTGAGGTAAAGAAGTAGCAAATTCTGTCAACTCAATACACTTCTCAATTTCAGCAACAGATTCACCATAAGTTTTTCCGTTTTCTTCACTGCACAATTCAGCCAATTCTTTTAAATGCTGTTCTAATAAGTACTTGTATTTAAAGAAAACCTGTACCCTTTCTTTAACGGGTGTTTTGCTCCACGCTGGAAAGGCGGCTTTAGCTGCTTTCACGGCCTCATTTAAATCTTTTGAAGAAGACATAGGAACAGTGGATAAATGATTGCCATCTAAAGGAGAGATTACATCTAAGGTTCTAGATGTGGTTGCAGGGACAAATTTCCCATAGATATAATTTTGAATCGGCGAATATTTCATGGCAAGTAATTATAAATTTTATAAAAATAAAGAATAAATATAAAATATTTTTAGTAAACACCAAATATTTTGAACATAATTTTAGATTATGAACAGATATTTGTAGTTTCATCGGGGATTGGATATAATCCATTTACTACATGTTGCTTTTACTATATAGACTAATTAATACTACATGGCTCAAGAAAATATAGCTTTAGATGAATTAGATTTTAATGTGTTGTCTTGTTTACAGCAAGATGGGAGGATGAGTTTTACCGTAATGGCAGAAAAATTAAATGTCTCAGTAGGAACCGTAAGAACAAGGGTGAATAAATTGATTGAAGATGGAACAGTACATATTGTGGGTAGAGTGAATCCGGATAAAGTTGGTTTCAATTGCTATGCTCATATTGCAGTGTACGTACGACCAGCAACAATGAAGGAACAAATTGCCAAAACAATTGCTACGTTTAAAGAAGTTAGTTTTTTAGCTATGACAAGTGGCGATTACGATTTAGAAGTAGATGTAATGTGTAAAAACAATGACCATTTAGTAGAGTTTGTAAATAAAATTTCATCCATCAAAGGCGTAAACCAAACTAAGACAACCATCTATTTTAAGGTGTACAAATATGCCCAGCCCGATTTAGGATTACTTAGTTAAACTTTATCTAACAAGAAAGTCTTTAAAGCATCATAGCTAGCATCCATCGTGATGCTTTTCTTTTTTAGATCAACAACGGCTTGAATAGCAGCCGGCATCTCAATCTGTTCACCTATAATAGGCTCTACCACATCATAAAACTTAACCGGATGAGCAGTTTCTAAAATTATTCCTTTACGACTAGGATGGTCATTTAAATATTGTTCAAGTGCAGCATAAGCAACGGCCCCATGAGGATCTAACAAATAATCATGATTTTGATTTACCCGATTTACAACATTTCTAGTTTCATCATCATTAATACTATAGGCCGATAAGTTTTTACTCAAATCGCCAAATTGATTATGGAATAAGGCTAAAACTCGTACGAAATTACTAGGACTACCTACATCCATGGCATTCGAAATAGTTGCAACAGCCGGTTTAGTTTGATAAATACCTGATCGTAAAAAATCAGGCACAGTATCATTAGCATTACAAGCTGCAATAAAATGAGCAAATGGCAAGCCCGAAATATGAGCTAAAATACCTGCACAAATATTACCAAAATTACCACTAGGCACACTCACTACAGGTAAGTTCGATTTATTTTTCCATTGCTGGTAGGCATAGAAATAATAAAACTGCTGCGGTAGCCAACGAGCTACATTGATAGAATTCGCAGAAGTTAGAAATAATTTAGTTGCCAAATCTGCATCAACAAATGCTTGTTTCACCATTTGTTGGCAATCATCAAATGTTCCATTTACTTCTAAAGCAGTAATATTCTTCCCGAGTGTGGTGAGTTGTAATTCTTGAACACTACTCACTTTACCTGAAGGATATAAAATCACAACATCTACGCCATCTACATCATAAAATCCATTTGCAACAGCACCACCTGTGTCTCCGGAAGTGGCAACTAAAACAGTAACTTTTTTTTCTATTCCTTTAACAAAATATCCCAAACAACGGCTCATAAATCTTGCTCCAACATCTTTAAATGCAAGGGTTGGTCCGTGGTATAATTCCAATGATGAAATGTTAGCATTAATTTCAACTAACGGGAATGGAAAATTAACCGTTTCCGCAACGATTTGTTCCAGTATATTGTTGGGAATTGCGTCACCAACAAAAGGTTTAATAACTTCATAAGCAATTGCTTCTTTACTGCTAGAAGAAATAGCATTGATAAAACGTTGAGATAACTGCGGAATATATTCAGGAAAATACAATCCCTTATCGGGTGCTTGTCCTTGTATAGTTGCAGTTTTAAAATCTACAATCGGCGATTGCTTATTGAGGCTATAATAACGCATATCAAATTAATTAAAGTGGCTCTACTTGTACTCCCTGCTGACTGATTGCCGTAACATAGGTTTTAAATTCAATTCCTATTTTGGTGTACACTTCTTGCATAATGGTTTCAAGTAAATGAGCGGATGCTTGTTCCTTACTCAGCATAAATACAGAAGGTCCAGAACCAGAAATGCCACCACCCAAAGCACCTGCTGCTTTACACTTTGCTTTTACTTCATCAAACCCTGGAATAAGAATACTTCGTACCGGTTCAATAATTACATCTTCCAATGATCGTCCAATTAAATCATAATCATGTTTCATCAAACCGGCAACCAATCCCGCAATATTACCCCATTGTTTAATGGCATTTTTTAGCAATACTTCTTTACGCAAAATTTGTCGGGCATCAGATGTTTTTACTTCAATCTGTGGATGAACAACTGTAACATAGAGAGGAGGAGCTTCTAGTGTAATGATATCTAGGGGGAAAATAGACCGTATCAATGTGACACCGCCGTAAATACAAGGGGCAATGTTATCGGCATGTTTAACACCTGATGCTACTTTTTCGCCATTCATAGCAAATCGAACCAAATCTTCATTTGAAAAAATTTGGCCTAACAAATGATTAGCTCCAACAACAGCACCTGCTGCACTTGCCGCACTTGACCCCAACCCACTGCCAGGTTTAATTTGCTTATCAATGACTAAATCAAAACCAACTTTTTTGTCATGTGATTCCATTAAAGCCAATAATGATGCCCCGGCAACATTTACTTCAGGTATAGTGGTTAGTCCGTAACCATCAATATGTTTGATACGCAAGCCGGGCTCTTCTGACAAAGTAAGCTGCATCACATCTTGTGGTGATTGCAAAGCAAGACCCAAAATATCAAATCCACAAACTAAGTTTGCGATAGTAGCAGGAGCATATATTTTTACACTATGCATGTTTTTAAATTTTTGCTGCTCGTATTATATCTGCAAAAACACCTGAGGCGGTAACTTCAGCACCTGCACCTGCACCTTTTACGACTAATGGTTGATCGATATAGCGATTCGTATAAAAAAGCACTACATTATCTTTTCCATAAAGATGATATAAATCTTGTTTGGGCTGAATATGCTGTAAGCCAACAGATGCTTTTCCGTTAGCATATTGGGCAACAAATTTCAATTTACAACCCGCTGCAACAGCAGCATCATACAACTGTTTAAAATGTGCTTCATAATTTTCCATTTGCTGATAAAAATTCGCCACATCGCCTTCCATACAAGCGGCAGGCATAAAAGAAATGTTTTCAATATCACTCATTTCTAATTGCTCTCCTGATTCTCTAGCTAAAATCATAATCTTCCGCATCACATCTGTTCCACCTAAATCAAGTCGAGGATCAGGCTCAGTATATCCTTCTAATTGTGCTTGGCGTACAACTGATGCAAATGATTGTTCGCCATTGTAATGATTAAATACAAAATTCAAGGTACCACTTAGTACTGCCTCGAGTTTATTGACACTATCACCACTTCTTAATAAATCATTTAAAGTACCAATAATGGGCAACCCTGCTCCTACATTTGTTTCAAATAAAAATTGGGCATTGAATTCTCTAGTCAGATCTTTTAATTTTTTATAATAAGCATAATCGGCAGAAGCTGCTATTTTATTACAAGCAACAACGGAAATACTTTTTTCCAATAACTTATCATACACCAAAGCCACAGCACTATTAGCAGTAACATCTACAAAGACACTATTGCGCAAATTTTTGTTTCGAATATTTTCAACAAATTCAGTTAAGCTCATAGATTCACCTTCTGATTCTAAATCCAACTTCCAATTTGCCAAATCTATTCCTTCTTCATTCCACAATACCTTTTTGCTATTTGCTAAAGCAACAATATTGATTTGTAAGTGCAGTTGTTGTTGTAAGTAAGCTTTTTGTTGTTGCAACTGTGCTAATAATCTACTACCTACATTACCTACTCCGGCAATAAATAAATTTACTTGTTTGTAGGTGGTTTCAAAGAATTGTTCATGCAATACATTAATCGCTTTTTTAACATCTTTTGAAGCAATAACGGCTGAAATATTTCTTTCAGACGAACCTTGAGCAATAGCTCTAACGTTAACACCATTTCGTCCCAAGGTACCAAACATTTTTCCGCTGATACCGGGATGACTTTTCATATTATCGCCAACCAAAGCAACGATAGCTAAATCTTTTTCAACTACCAATGGCTCTACTTTTCCAATTTCAATTTCATAAGCAAAAGCTGCATCAACAGCTAATTGTGACTTATCGGCAAAGGCTTCATCTACTCCAACGCAAATAGAATGTTCCGACGAACCTTGTGTAATTAAAATCACATTTATTTTATCGTTTGCCAATGCTTCAAATAATCTTTTAGAAAAACCCGGTATGCCAACCATTCCGCTTCCTTCTAAACTTAACAATGCCAAACGATTAATACTTGAAATTCCTCGAATAGCATTTGCATCGGCATCTGTATTTACTTGTATTACCGTTCCATGATCGGATGGAGCAAATGTGTTTTTAATCCATACCGGAATATTCTTTTGCAACACAGGTTGAATAGTTGGCGGATAAATCACTTTGGCACCAAAGTGAGACAACTCCATTGCCTCTTGATATGAGATATGTGGAATAATGATTGCATTGGGCACTAACCTTGGATCCGCAGTCATCATACCACTAACATCGGTCCATATTTCTACAGCTTCAACATGTAAGGCTGCACCAATTATGGCAGCTGTATAATCAGATCCTCCTCTACCTAAAGTTGTAGTAGTTCCTGTTGCATCAGCAGCAATAAATCCTGGCAACACAAATAAATCAGTTGTAGCCCTACTAAAAAAAGAAACTATCGTGCTGTTAGTTAATTTAAAATCTACAACAGCGTTAGTGAAATGACTATCTGTTTTAATTAAGTCTCTTGAATCCTTCCAGGTATTGATTATACCATTCGCACTAATTGCAGCAGAGATGATTTGAGAAGATAATAATTCGCCATAGCTCACAATTCTATCTTTTGTACGAGGAGATAATTCACCCAACAAAAAAATCCCATTACAAATATCTTCTAACTCATTACTGCTTTTCTTAACCATACTGAGTATAGTACTTTGCTGAGTTACAGGAATTAATTCCCGAACCACATCTAAGTGACGTTGCTCTGCTTCTTGCAGTTTATCCTTAAATTGCTCATCACCGGCTGCTGCTGAATGGGCACATTGCAACAGCGTATCTGTAATACCGCCTAATGCAGAAACAACTACTACTGTTTTTGTTTTAGTTACTGCATTTTTTATAATAGCGATTGTCTTATTAATATTTGTAGCATTGGCTACAGAAGTGCCACCAAACTTTAAAACCTGCATAAATAGAAATTAGTAAAATGAAAACGATGATGTGATAATCTCAGCCGAAGCCCTTTGGTTAATATGTGTAAGTACAACCCTAACGGGTTGTAATAATAGTTGTAGTTGTAAAAGCAGAATGCTTTACAAAAAATGATAGATAATATGATGGGGCTTTTACCATATGAGATGACAAGATAATTAAAATTTAGATTCTCCAAAATTAATTTGATTAAATACTAACCGCTAAAACAGAAGCATCTTTAGTTTCAAGCAAGGACGAACCCATCAAATATTCATCTACTTTTCTGGCACATTCCCGTCCTTCACTGATAGCCCAAACAACTAATGATTGTCCACGCCTTACATCTCCTGCTGCAAAAATTTTAGGAATATTAGTTTGGTACTGTTTTTCTGATGCTTTTACATTACCTCGTTCATCTAAAGCCACATCTAATTGTTGGATAATACCTTCATGCTGAGGATGAACAAACCCCATTGCCAACAACGCTAACTGACAAGGAATTTCTCTTTCACTGCCTGGCACTTCTGTAAACTGAGCCGGTCTTCCATCTGGACTACTGGTCCATTGCAAATCCACAATTTTCAATGCTTGTAAGTTACCATCTTCATCACCAATAAATGCTTTTGTGCTAACTGCCCATTTCCGTTCAACACCTTCTTCATGCGAAGATGAGGTTTTTAACACCATGGGAAAAGATGGCCAAGGCATGAAGTCTGTTCTGCTTTCAGGTGGTTTAGGCAATAATTCAAATTGGGTAACGGATGCAGCTCTTTGTCTGTTACTAGTTCCTACACAATCGCTGCCTGTATCTCCACCACCAATAACAACAACATGTTTATTGGCAGCTACAATTGTTTCATCATAAATATTACTTTCTATTGCAGCATTTTCTAATGGATTCTTATTGGCATTACGTTTATTCTGCTGCTTTAAAAATTGCATGGCAGGATGAACACCTTTTAAATCATTCCCCGGAATATGTAATGCCCTTGGAACCGTTGAACCATTAGCTAAAACAATTGCATTAAATGCTCTCAATAAATCATTAATGCTGATGTTTACACCAACATTAGCATGGCACTTGAATTCAATACCTTCCTCTTGCATCAATTGTATTCTTCTATCTACTACCCACTTCTCCAACTTAAAGTCGGGAATACCATATCGCAACAAGCCTCCGGGTGCATCGTCTCTTTCAAAAACTGTTACTGCATGACCGGCATAATTCAATTGTGCGGCAACTGCTAATCCGGCGGGACCACTACCAATAACAGCCACTTTTTTACCGGTTCTTATCGCAGGTTTCCTAGGCTTTACAAATCCTTTTTCAAAAGCAATTTCAATAATATGTTTTTCAATTTCTTCAATAGTAATTGCCGGTTGATTAATGCCTAATACACAGGCACTTTCACAAGGGGCAGGACAAATTCTTCCAGTAAACTCAGGAAAATTATTGGTCGAAGACAAAATCTCATAAGCCTCTAACCAATTTTTTCTGTATACAGCATCATTAAACTCCGGTATGATATTTCCTAAAGGACATCCATTGTGACAAAAAGGAATTCCACAATTCATGCAACGAGATGACTGTTGGTTTAATTGTTCGTCAGCATATCGCTCTATAAATTCATTGTAATCATTTACCCTTACTTCAGGTAATCGCTTAGCCGGAAGCGACCTTGTAAATTCCATAAATCCTGTAGGCTTTCCCATATACCAAAAATTAAATGCTCATTATTAAATAATTATTTTATCCCACTTGCACATGTAGGGCTTTAACCTGCAACACTCGTTTATAATCTTTAGGAAATACTTTCAAAAAGTTTTTGACTTGGTTATCAAAATCATCTAACACAAATTTTGCTACTGTACTATTGGTAAGTTGATAGTGTTGGGTAATCATATGCATCAATTCTTCTGCATCTGCTGACGACAATGGATCTAAATCTACCATCTCCTTATTACACAACTGATGAAACTGATTTTTTACGTCATATATATAAGCAATGCCACCGCTCATTCCTGCAGCAAAATTTCTTCCTGTATCACCCAGAATTACAATTCTTCCGCCGGTCATATATTCACAACCATGGTCTCCAACACCTTCTACTACAGCACTAACACCGCTATTACGAACAGCAAAACGTTCACCAGCTTTTCCACGAATAAATGCTTGGCCACTGGTAGCCCCATAAAAAGCTACGTTTCCAATAATAATATTGTCTTCGGGTACAAATGAAGCGGTTTTTGAGGGATATACAATCAAAGAAGCGCCACTCAAACCTTTACCAAAATAATCGTTTGCATCACCTTCTAATTCTAAAGTAATTCCCTTTGTATTGAAGGCACCAAAACTTTGTCCTGCTGTTCCTTTGAAGGTAAAATATATTGAATTATCCGGTAATCCTTTAGATTGATATAGCTTTGAAATTTCATTCGACAATATTGTACCAATCGTACGATCTGTGTTCTTAATGTCGAATACTGCTTTTACTTGCTTATGTTGATGTAATGCAGGTTGAGCTGCTTCTAATAATTTCCAATCTAACACATTGCTTAAACCATGATCTTGTTCTTCTTGTTTGAATAAGCCGGTATATAAAGACTCCGGTTGCTTATACAAGACAGGAGATAAATCCAACTTACTGTATTTCCAATGTTGGATGTCTGTTCTCTGTTGCAAACAATCTACTTGTCCGACCATTTCATTAATGGTTCTGAAACCCAATTCAGCCATAATTTCTCTCAACTCAGTAGCAATAAAATGAAAGAAATTTACTACATGATCAGCATTGCCGTTAAATCTTTTTCTCAGCTCCGGGTCTTGCGTTGCTACCCCAACAGGACAAGTATTTAAATGACATTTACGCATCATGATACAGCCTTCTACAACTAATGCAGCAGTAGCAATGCCCCACTCTTCCGCACCCAATAAAGTAGCAATAGCAATATCTTTACCTGTACGCATTTGTCCATCGGCTTGCACAACAACTCTACTACGTAATTTATTTTTCACTAAGGTTTGATGTGTTTCTGCCAAGCCTAACTCCCAAGGTAAACCGGCATGTTTAATAGAACTTACCGGCGACGCTCCTGTACCACCATCATATCCTGAAATTAAAATCACATCACTCTTTGCTTTAGCTACACCTGCTGCAATCGTTCCAACACCTGCTTTTGATACCAGTTTTACACTGATTCTTGCATTACGATTAGCATTTTTCAAATCAAATATCAACTGTGCTAAATCTTCAATCGAATAAATGTCATGGTGTGGCGGGGGAGAAATCAACCCAACACCGGGTGTAGCATGTCGTACTTTTCCAATCCAATCATCTACTTTATGACCAGGTAATTGTCCGCCTTCACCGGGCTTAGCACCTTGTGCCATTTTGATTTGTAATTCATCAGCCTGTGTTAAGTAATTACTCGTTACACCAAACCTGGCCGATGCTACTTGTTTAATTGCCGAACGCATAGAATCGCCATTAGTCATTTCTTCGTAGCGTATCTCGTCTTCACCGCCTTCTCCTGTGTTACTTTTTGCACCAATACGATTCATGGCAATTGCTAAAGTGGAATGTGCTTCGTGTGAGATCGAACCAAAGCTCATAGCTCCTGTTGCAAAACGCTTTAATATATTTTCGATTGATTCAACCTCGTCTATTGAAATAGAAGTACGATTAGGTTTAAATTCGAATAAACTCCTAAGTGTACAAGCTTTTTCTCCTTGATCATTAATCAACTTTGAATACTTCTTGAAAGTAGCATAGTCATTCATTCGGGTTGAATACTGCAACAGATGAATAGTTTGTGGATTGAACAAATGAAATTCACCTTTACGCTTCCACTGGTAAATTCCACCAACCGGCAATCTGTCAATAGGCACTTCTTTTCTACTAAAAGCAAGATGATGTTTTGCCAATGCTTCTTTCGCAATTTCATCTAAACCCATTCCCTCAATTCTTGAAGTAGCACCGGTAAAATATTTTTCTACTACAGATTGATTGATGCCGATTATTTCAAAAATTTGAGCACCTTGATAAGATTGCAATGTTGAAATACCCATTTTACTGAATACTTTGAGCAATCCATCACATACAGATTTTACATAATTTTTTTTGAGTTGATCTACTTCAAGGTCTGTTTGTAGTTTACCAGACAATTTCATATCTCTAATAGTAGATAAAGCTAAATAAGGATTGATAGCAGTAGCACCAAAACCAATTAAGCAGGCAAAATGATGAACTTCCCACACATCACCTGCTTCAACAATAATACCTACTTGACCACGATACCCTTTTCTAATTAAATGATGATGAACTGCAGCAGTTGCTATTAATGAAGGTATTGGAGCATGATCACTATCAATAGCTCTATCAGATAAAATCAATACTTCAAATCCATCTTCCACTGCATCTGTTGCATAGCGACAAAGACGTTCTAATCCTTTTTGCAAAGAGCCCGGTTTGCCATCTGCTCTAAAATAAGTTTGCAATGTTTTGGCTTGAAATATTCCGGTATCGATACTTCTAATTTTTTCTAAATCATGATTACTTAAAACAGGCTGTTTCAATGCTACACTATGGCAAGCCAATGGATCTTCGGCTAATAAATTACCGTTGTTACCGGCAAATGTTGCTAATGACATTACTAATCTTTCTCGAATGGGATCGATTGGCGGATTAGTAACTTGTGCAAATAGTTGTTTGAAATAAGAAGACAAATGTTGCGGCTGATCGCTTAATACAGCCAAGGGAACATCGGTACCCATTGAACCAATTGGCTCTTTACCATCAATTGCCATTGGCGCAATTATGGTATCTAAATCTTCTGTCGAATATCCAAATGCTTTTTGATATTTAAAAACTTGTTCATGTTCTAAATGGGTAAAAGAAACCCTTGGTTCAGGTAATTCTTCTAACCTGATTTTATATTTATTCAACCATTCGGCATACGGCTTTTGTGCACAAATATGTTGTTTCAATTCCTCATCACTAATGATTCGGCCTTGTTCAATATCTACCACAAACATTTTTCCCGGCTGCAATCTTCCTTTCTCTTTAATTAAAGTTGGATCGATAGGTAACACACCTGTTTCACTAGCCATGATTACTCGGTCATCTGTAGTGACACAATATCTCGAAGGCCTTAACCCATTTCTATCTAACGTAGCACCAATTAGCCTTCCATCGGTAAATGAAATAGAGGCAGGACCATCCCAAGGCTCCATAAACGAAGCATGAAATTCATAAAATGCTTTCTTTACCGGATCCATCAATTCATCACCATCCCATGCTTCGGGTATTAACATCATCATGACATGTGGTAATGAACGACCGGTAAGTGTTAGCAGCTCAATCATGTTGTCTAAACAAGCAGAATCACTTTGTCCGTGTGTGATGATTGGCAATACCATTTCCATTTCTTCTTTACTAAAGAATGGAGAAGTAAACCCTTTCTCACTGGTTTTAAGCCAATTCAAATTTCCTTGTAGTGTATTGATTTCGCCGTTGTGTGCCATATAGCGAAACGGCTGTGCCAGTTTCCAGGAAGGGAAAGTATTGGTTGCAAAACGAGAGTGCACTAATCCAAAAGCAGATACTAATCGCTTATCATTTAAATCGGGAAAATAACCTCTTACTTGATTACTCGTTAATTGTCCTTTGTAGATGACAGTTTTATAAGATAAAGAAGCTACATAAAAACCTATGGCATCTTTTTTTACACTATTGTTGATGGTATGACTAGCATAATTTCGAAGTACAAATAACTTTCTTTCAAAATCAAGCGGATTGGAAATATAATCGGGGCAAGCAATAAATACTTGTTCTATCTCAGGTTCTACAGATAATGCAGTTGGGCCAATACCTGAAGGATTAACAGGTACTTTTCTATAGGTAAGAATTTCAAGTCCTAATTTGTCAGCAGCTCGGTTAAAAATATCTCTACATTCTTCTTTTAACCGAATGTCTTTAGGAAAGAAAATCATTCCTACGGCATACTTACCGTAAGCCGGTAAATGCACACCTAATTTAACACACTCATCAAAGAAAAATTCATGTGGCATTTGAACCATTAATCCTGCTCCATCGCCTGTGTTATGTTCGCAGCCGCAAGCACCTCTGTGCTCCATGTTTTCGAGAATCGTTAATGCGTCAGAAACAATTTGATGCGATTTGTTTCCTTTGATGTTTGCAACGAAGCCGATACCACAGGCATCATGTTCGAACGCAGCAGAATATAAACCTTTGCTTGCCATAATCAGTTAATTGTATGTATCAAAAAATCCCAAATGGGATGGCAAGCAGTGCCGTCAAGATACGACAAAGCCTACACTAAATAACCAAATAAGTCATCATTCTTATTCAACTCCGTAAAGTTGATATTAGAATATCTTAATCGATTCAATAAAGCTTCATAATCTTCTCTCGACTTCAATTCAATTCCAACTAATGCAGGACCACTTTCTTTATTGGTTTTTTGCATGTATTCGAATCGAGTAATATCATCATCGGGACCTAAAATATTATTGACGAACTCTTTTAATGCACCTGGCCTTTGAGCAAAGCTGATTAAGAAATAATGTTTTAGTCCTTCGTACTGAAGACTGCGTTCTTTAATCTCGGGCATTCTGTCTATATCATTATTACTACCGCTGATGATACAGACAACAGTTTTATTTTTGATGACATCAGCATAATCGTCTAAAACAGCAATGCTCAATGCACCTGCGGGTTCAACCACTATAGCATCTTCGTTGTAGAGTTGTAGAATAGTGGAACACACTTTTCCTTCCGGCACTAAATGCATGTCATCCAGCACTTCTTTACAAATGCTAAAAGTTATATCGCCTACTTTTTTAACGGCAGCACCATCAATAAAACGATCGATACTATTCAATAAAACAGGTGCTCCATTTTTTAATGCTTCTAACATACTTGGTGCACCCTCGGGTTCTACACCAATTAATGTTGTTTTTGGAGAATAGGTTTTGAAAAAGCTACCTACACCTGCACTTAATCCTCCACCACCAACCGGCATGAACATAAAATCAATATCAGATAAATCTTGTAAGATCTCAACCCCAACTGTTGCTTGCCCTTCAATGATTTTATAATCATCAAATGGTGGTATAAAAACCATATCATGATCGATTGTATATTGTTTTGCAGCAGCAGCACAATCATCAAAAGTGTCGCCAATCAATTTAATGGTAATGAACCCTTCACCAAACATTTTAGTTTGTGTGATTTTTTGCTTTGGCGTAATACTTGGCATAAACACAACACCATTAACACCCAATTTTTTACAGCTATAAGCAAAACCTTGTGCATGATTACCAGCACTTGCACAAACTACACCAAGCTGTAATTGATTAACCGGTAAACTACGCATCATGTTGTATGCACCACGTAGTTTGTAAGAACGTACTACTTGTAAATCTTCTCTTTTAAGAAAAATATTACTTTGATACTTTCTACTCAAACTATGGCTGAATTGCAAAGGAGTTTTCACAGCGATGCCTTTCAACCGTTCTGTAGCAGCTGCAAAATCTAATTGATATGTAGGTATGGTTGCCTGCATTAAATCCAATAAGAAAAGTTCAATTGTGCTTTTTCAACTTGTGCGGTTCCACTTTTTGCTGCAGGCTGATTTTCGGGTCTCAAACTTCTTACGGTTTTACCGGCTTGCCATAATTCACTGTCTCTTAATTCCGCTAACTCTACTTCTAATTTTTCACGATAATCGGCTTTGCTATTACTATCTATACTGCGTTGAGATTCTTTGCCTGAAGCTACACTTTGATATAATTCATCAAAGACAGGTTGAGTTGCATCTTTGAATTTCTTCCACCAATCTAATGCACCACGTTGAGCAGTAGTTGAACAGTTGGCATACATCCAATCCATTCCATTTTCTGCCACTAGTGGCATTAAACTTTGTGTTAATTCTTCAACTGTTTCATTGAAGGCTTCGGATGGTGAGTGTCCATTGTTTCTTAAGGTCTGGTATTGAGCAGCAAAAATGCCTTGAATAGCACCCATCAATGTTCCTCTCTCTCCTGTTAAGTCAGAATACACTTCTTTTCTAAAATCGGTTTCAAATAAATACCCACTGCCTACTGCTATACCTAATGCAATTACTCTGTCAAATGCCTTACCGGTTGCATCTTGAAAAATAGCATAAGAACTATTTAATCCACGGCCTTGTAAAAACATTCTTCGTAACGATGTTCCTGAACCTTTTGGTGCTACTAAAAACACATCAACATCTGAAGGCGGAATAATCCCTGTTTGCTCGTTGAAAGTAATACCAAAGCCATGAGAGAAATACAACGCTTTTCCAGGCGTTAAATGTTTTTTTACGGTTGGCCATAATGCAATTTGTGCAGCATCGCTCAACAGATAACAAATAATAGTACCACGTTGTAGTGCTTCTTCAATATCAAATAAAGTTTCGCCGGGAACAAATCCGTCTGCTATTGCCTTATCCCAACTTTTAGAGTTTTGTCTTTGACCAACAATCACATTAATACCATTATCTCTTTGGTTTAATGCTTGTCCCGGACCTTGAACACCGTAACCAATTACAGCTACCGTTTCGTTACGTAGCACTTCTTGTGCTTTTGATAATGGGAACTCTTCCCTTGTTACAACATTTTCTTCTACACCTCCGAAATTTAATTTTGCCATGGTTGCTTTTTTTACATTCAAGTAAAGACTTGAAAGATGTGAATAGATATTTGTTAGTTGTTGATTTACATTGAAAAGACTTCTTGCCCTTCGTTTAAATATTCATTTTCTACTACTTCTTTACCGGGCATAAAAGCTTCAAAATCTTTTAATTTTTCATGAAAGCCTTTGCTGTCTTTGATGATTGCGATTCTTGCACTTCTTACAAATTCAATTAACCCGTAGGGTTCTAAAAATTGCACCAAATTGTCTGTTTCTTCTCTGTGACCGGTTACTTGAAATACGGTATAATCTTTTCTGATTACTACTGTATTGGCACCATACTGTCTTAATAATCGTTCTACTTTTACTTCTGATGCAATGATATCTGTTGGTACTTTATACAAAGCCATTTCTTGCCAAATGATTTCATCAGCGGTATTGTAATACGCTTTTAAAACTTCTACTTGTTTTTCAATTTGACGACAAAGTTTTTTTACTACCTCTTCGGTTTCATTAATGACGATAGTAAACCGATGTACACTCTCTACTTCAGTAGGTGAAGTATTTAGACTATCGATATTTATTTTCCTTCGGGAAAAAATAATTGCAATACGATTTAATAAGCCCACTTGATTTTCGGTGTACACCGTAATAGTAAATTCAAGCTTGCCTCCAACTCCTCCAAGCGTGGAGAATTTGTCTGCTGTTGAATGATGTTGTAGTTGGCTCATAGCTTTATTTTAAATGTTCCAATTATTCGCTTCTGTTGAAGTGTGCGACGCAACCGAAGCTTACTTTTTAAACTATTGTTGAGTACACAAAAAAATCTACCTAAATTTTTCTTCTGCGTTTGCATGGGTAGCATTTTAAATTTCTTCTTTACTTAATACAATTTCTGCCACTCCTCTTCCTTGCGGTACCATTGGGAAAACATTATCTTCTTTTCCTACTTCAATCTCTAACAAGTAAGCCCCATTATGATTCAACATATCAGTTAAAGCTTGTTTCAAATGTTCTCGTTTTGAAATACTATTTCCGGGAATGCCATAACCCTTAGCTACCTGCACATAATTGGGACTAGCAATATCAACGAAAGAGTAACGCTTATCATGAAAGAGCTGCTGCCACTGACGTACCATTCCTAAAAAATGATTATTGAGAATGAGGATTTTTACATCCACTTCTGTCTGCATGATAGTGCCTAATTCTTGAATGGTCATTTGCACGCCACCATCGCCAATGATAGCCACCACAGTACGTTCAGGAGCACCGTACTTAGCACCAATTGCCGCTGGTAATGCAAAGCCCATGGTACCTGCGCCACCACTTGTTATATTACTTTTTGATTGATTGAATTTTGCATACCGACAGGCTACCATTTGATGCTGACCAACATCAGTAACAATAATAGCATCGCCATTAGTCAATTCATTGAGTACATGAATCACCTCACCCATAGTCAGTGCTTCGCTAGTTGGATGCAGTTCCTTTTGAATACAAACGGCTTGTTCTTTTTCTTTGTATTGATTAAATGTATCTAACCAATGGGGATACATTTTGGTGTCAACCAATGCCGTAAGCATGGGTAAAGTTTCTTTGCAATCTCCCCATACAGGTACAGTTGTTTTTACATTTTTATCTATCTCAGCCGGGTCAATATCTAAATGAATAATTTTAGCTTGCTTGGCATACTTATCTAATCTGCCGGTAACACGGTCATCAAAACGCATACCCACTGCCACCAACACATCACATTCATTGGTTAATACATTTGGACCATAATTACCATGCATACCTAACATACCAACGTTTAGTGGATGATCTGTTTCTAATGCACTTAAACCAAGAATTGTCCATGCAGCAGGAATGCCGGCTTTTTCTATGAATGCTTTAAATTCTTTTTCTGCTTTGCCCAGTATCACACCTTGACCAAAAATGACGAAGGGTTTTTGAGCTTGATTAATTAATTGAGCAGCTTGTTCAACATAAGATTGTCGTACAATAGGCTTTGGTCTATAGCTTCGAATGTGTGAACATTTTTTATAGCCGCTGTATTCAAATTTTTGAAGCTGTGCATTTTTAGTAATATCAACCAATACCGGGCCAGGCCTACCTGTTGATGCGATATAAAATGCTTTAGCTAAAACGGCAGGTATTTCTGTGGCATCAGTAACTTGATAATTCCATTTAGTAACCGGAGTAGTAATATTCAATACATCAATTTCTTGGAAAGCATCAGTACCTAATAAATGAGCAAACACTTGTCCCGTAATACAAACCACTGGAGTTGAATCAATCATTGCATCTGCTAATCCGGTAACTAAATTAGTGGCGCCGGGACCGCTTGTTGCAAAAGCTACACCGGTTTTACCGCTACTTCTAGCATAACCTTGTGCTGCATGTATACCACCTTGTTCATGTCTTACAAGTATATGTTTTAATTGATCGTTATAATCATATAATGCATCATAAATTGGCATGATGGCACCGCCGGGATATCCAAATATGGTATCAACTCCTTCATGCACCAAAGCATCAAGTACAGCTTGAGAACCTGAAATAACCTCAACTCCTAAAGGAGCGATATTAGTTTTCTGTTCCTGCTTTTCAATATTTTCAGTTAACACACTCATATAAATATTTTTAGCGTCTTAAATTAGGCTTGTAATTATTCACGGAGCTACTCATCTGTTACACAACCATCTGCAGCGGTTTTAACTAATCTTGCATATTTGTATAAAATCCCCTTGTTTACTTTTAAAGCAGGTTGCTGCCAATTGGCTTTTCGTTCTGCAATAACTGCATCACTAACTTTCAAATTGATGGTATTATTAACAGCATCAATTTCAATAATGTCATTATCTTCTACCAAACCAATTAAACCACCGTCAAAGGCCTCAGGGGTTATATGACCAACTACAAAACCATGTGTTCCACCACTAAATCTACCATCAGTAATTAAAGCAACTGATTTGCCCAAACCGGCACCAATTATGGCGCTTGTAGGTTTTAACATTTCGGGCATACCTGGTGCACCACGAGGACCGATATACCTGATGACAACCACATCTCCTTCATGCACTTTACCCGATTGAATGCCTGCAATCAAATCCTTCTCCCCATCAAATACTCTTGCAGTTCCTTCAAATCGTTCTCCTTCTTTACCCGATATTTTTGCTACACTACCACCTGTTGCTAAATTTCCATACAGGATTTGTAGGTGACCGGTAGCTTTTAAAGGCGTTTCTAAAGGCAGGATAATTTTTTGTTTATCAAAGTCTAAATCTTTGACCTCAGCTACATTCTCTGCCAAGGTTTTTCCGGTTACTGTTAAGCAATCACCATGTAGCAAACCTTTGCTGTGTAAATATTTCATTACACTTGGTACACCACCATGTTGATGTAAATCTTCCATTAAATATTTACCACTTGGCTTAAAATCTGCTAATACCGGAATACGATTACTGATGCTTTGAAAATCATCTTGCGTAATTGAAACACCAACACTTTTAGCCATGGCAATCAAATGCAAAACCGCATTAGTACTTCCGCCCAATACCATGATTACAGTGATTGCGTTTTCAAATGCTTTCCTCGTCATGATATCGCTTGGCTTGATATCTTTTTCTAATAATATTTTGATGGCTTTACCAACAGCGGCACATTCTTTTTTCTTGTCTTCACTCAAAGCAGGATTACTCGATGAATAAGGCAAACTCATACCCAAGGCTTCAATTGCACTTGCCATGGTATTAGCTGTGTACATGCCACCACAAGCTCCTGCTCCAGGACAACTATGTTGCACAATGCCTTTAAAATCAGCCTCACTTAGATTTCCCGCAATTTTTTGTCCTAACGCTTCAAATGCAGAAACAATATTTAAGTCTTCTCCTTTGTAATGTCCATGAGCAATCGTTCCGCCATACAACATGATAGATGGACGATTTAACCTTCCCATAGCTATCACTGAACCGGGCATATTTTTATCGCATCCCGGAACAGTAATCAATGCATCATAATATTGTGCTCCGGCATTAGTTTCTATACTATCAGCAATCACATCTCTACTCACCAAACTATAACGCATGCCATCTGTGCCCATGCTGATACCATCACTCACACCAATTGTATAAAAACGTAATCCTAATAATCCATCAGTTGCATTAATACTTTGCTTTACCTCAGTTGCTAAATCATTTAAGTGCATGTTGCAAGGATTACCATCCCAACCCATGCTTGCAATTCCAACTTGGGCCTTATTAAAATCTTCTTCTTTAAAACCAATAGCATAGTACATAGCCTGAGCCGCAGGCTGCGTCAGGTCTTGTGTTAGTGTTTTTGAATACTTATTTAATTCCGACATTTTATTTTTTTATGTACTTAACTTTCGAATATCTATTGAGCTATAGTTGCGTCGCACACTTCACCTTTTAGTTCTTTATTCAACATTTATGCTTCTTCTAAAACAAAGGTTTTATCCAACACTTTTGCTTTATATGCTTTTTGAATAATGGCACTCAAACTATCTTCCCAGTCTTTTTTAAATAATACATTATCTAAAGATTCTAATGCCACTACTTCAGCAGCAGTACCACAAAAAAATCCGGCATCTGCGCCACGCATTTCATCAGGTGTAAATAATTTTTCTACCACCGGTATATTGAGTTCATCACACAATTCAATCACTGTTGCTCTTGTGATACCGGGTAAAATATTTCCCTTAGGTGGTGTGTAAATCACTCCATCATTTTCGAAGAACACATTTGCACCGGAGCTTTCGGCTACATAGCCTTCACTATCCAATACTAATGCTTCGTCAAACCCATTATCTTTTGCTTCCTGACAAACTAAAATGGAGTTGACATAATGCCCACTTACTTTAGCATCTACATGAAATGCATTTGCATTTGGTCTGCAATACGTCGAAGTACCGATACGCATTTTATTGCTCATGTAACCATTTGTCCACTCCCAAGCTTCAATTGCGAGATAACTTTCTTTGGCTTTCGACAATGACATATTTGGAGAGCATAGCACTATTGGTCGGATGTAAGCATCTTTAAAATCATTTTTTGCTAATACTTGATAGGTCAAATCAATCAATTCCTGAGTTGAATAATTAAATGGAATTTTCATTACTTGTGCGGAGTGCCTTAACCTGTCATAATGTTCAGCAGCTTTAAAAATTTTAGTGCCATCATTTACCGGATAAGAACGTATACCTTCGAATACGGCATAACCATAGTGCAGACTTTGTCCGTACAAATCAACCTTTGCATCAGCAGCTTTTACAAACTGTCCATTAAAAAAAATAATCGTATTATCGTTATAGTACATTTTGTTCTTTCGTTAAATGATAGTTGACTTTCTCAATTCAATATTTTCTGCATGCACCACACCTTGTAAATTATTGTTGATATAGTCTACCAATAAATCACCAATAGTTGAAGTGAAATAAAAGTTAACAGGATCAATATCTTTTGTGATAAACTTGTGTTCTAAAGTCCATGCTACAGCTTCTCTTACTAAGGTTGCTTCTTCATACATATGTAAAAAATCCAGTAGCATAGCTGCTGATAAAATAGAACCAATTGGGTTAGCAATATCTTTTCCTGCTGCTTGAGGATATGAGCCGTGAATGGGTTCAAACAGTGCTGCACCTTTTCCAACAGAAGCACTTGGTAACAAACCTAATGAACCACTCAACACACTTGCTTCGTCACTAATAATATCGCCAAACATATTTTCTGTAAGGATAACATCAAATTGCTTGGGATTGAGCATGACTTGCATCGCAGCATTATCAACAAACATGTAATCAACCGTTACACCTGCATATTCAATAGCAATTTGCTGTACCACTTTTCGCCAAAGACGAGATGTTTCAAGTACATTAGCCTTATCAACAAGGGTTAATTTTTTTCTTCGTTTTTGGGCAGCTTGAAAAGCCAAATGAGCAATTCGTTCAATCTCCATTTTACTATACATACACTCATCAAATGCAGTATCACCGGCTTCGTTGGTTTCTTTTTTCCCAAAATAAATACCACCTGTGAGTTCTCTGAAAATGACAAAATCTACATGCTCTAATAATTTTGTTTTTAAAGGAGACAAATGATGCAATGTAGTATAGGTAGTAATAGGTCTGATATTGGCGTATAACTGCAAAGATTTTCTAATCTTCAACAAACCTTGCTCTGGTCTAACTTTTGCGGTTGGGTCATTATCATATTTAGGATGGCCGATAGCACCAAACAACACTGCATCGCTATTTAAACAAGATGCAATGGTTTCATCTGGCAAAGGATTACCCGTTTTGTCGATCGCAATTGCACCCATCAACTGGTAATCATAAGTAAACTCATGATTAAATCTTTTTCCAATTGCATTCAACACTTTAACTGATTGTGCCGTTACTTCCGGACCAATCCCATCGCCTTCTATAACTGTAATTTTTTTGTTCATACTACAATCCCTTAAAGGGCATTATTGTTGCCATTATCTCCTCAAGGAGGACAATGAGCGGTTTTTAAAAACTTAATTGTTTATTGCTTTTTCAAATGCTGCTATTTCATCTTTAATATTGAGTAAATAATCTATATCATCAAAGCCATTTAGCAAGCAAGTCTTCTTGTAGTTATTGATATCGAATTTTTCAGTTGCTCCTGTTTCGTTTAAAGTAATGGTTTGTTGTTCAAGGTTCACTGTTAATGCTGTTGTTGGATTCTTTTCTATTACTTCAAAAATTGTATTCAAAAAAGCATCGCTAACAACAACAGGTAATAAAAAATTATTTAACGCATTATTCTTAAATATATCAGCAAAAAAACTACTTACCACAACATCAAATCCTGCATCTTTAATGGCCCAAGCAGCATGTTCACGACTTGAACCACAGCCAAAGTTTTTTCCTGTCACCAAGATTTTACCTGTATAAATAGGATTGTTTAACACAAAATCTTTTTTTGGTGTGGCTTCATTATCATTTTCATAGCGCCAATCCCTAAATAGGTTTTTTCCAAAACCATCTCTGCTTGTTGCTTTTAAAAAACGAGCAGGAATAATTTGATCGGTATCTACATTTTCGATAGGAAGTGGAACAACAGTAGAAGTGAAGCCCCCATCCCCCAAAGGGGTGTTTTGAAATGGTGATAATATTTTTGAATTGTTCATTCTTAACTTTTTAAGCTTAATTCAGTAATTCTCTCACATCACACACAACACCTGTAATAGCTGCTGCTGCTGCTGTTAATGGACTTGCCAATAATGTTCTTGCATTAGGGCCTTGTCTTCCTTCAAAGTTTCTGTTACTAGTACTGATACAATATTTTCCGGCAGGAATTTTATCTTCATTCATCCCCAAACAAGCACTGCAACCGGGCTGACGCAATTGAAAACCTGCAGCTTCAAACACTTTATCCAAACCTTCGGCTATCGCCTGTGCTTCCACTTGTTTACTGCCGGGTACAATCCAAACCTCTACATCATTTGCTTTTTGTTTACCACTTACAAAAGATGCTACCATTCGTAAATCTTCAATTCTACTATTGGTGCAACTGCCAATAAAAACATAATCTACTTTTTGTCCCTTGATATTAGCGCCTGCTTCAAGTCCCATATACTGCAATGCTTTTACGTAGGAAGTTTTTTCTTTTGCTTCCACTTCATGTACTGCAGGAATATGATTACTTACACCAATGCCCATTCCGGGATTAGTTCCATAAGTAATCATCGGTTGAATATCTTTAGCATCAATATAAATCTCTGCATCAAATTTTGCATCCGCATCGCTGAACAGCGTTTTCCAATAGGCTAATTTTTTGTCCCAATCTGCTCCTGTCGGTGCAAATTTTCTACCCTTGATATAATTAAATGTTGTTTCGTCAGGTGCAATCAAACCACATCTTGCACCCATTTCAATACTCATATTGCAAATGGTCATTCTAGCTTCCATGCTTAAGCTTCTAATCGTACTTCCTGCAAATTCTACAGCATAACCGGTTGCACCACTAGCAGATATTAAAGAAAGGATGTAGAGTACAATATCTTTTGACACAACACCTTTATCTAGTACACCATCAACATTAATCCGCATTAATTTTGGCTTAGTTTGAATTAAGCATTGTGTGGCCATCACCATTTCTACTTCACTTGTACCTATACCAAAAGCAATAGACCCAAATGCACCATGTGTAGAGGTATGAGAATCACCACAAACAATGGTCATTCCGGGCTGTGTTAAACCCAACTCCGGCCCAATAACATGTACTATACCTTGATACTGATGTCCTAAGCCATATAATTCAATACCATGATTAACACAATTGTTTGTCAATGCTTCTACCTGTAATCTTGACAATTCTTCTTTGATAGGAAGATGTTGATTTAAGGTAGGCACATTATGATCGGCTGTGGCCACTATTTGTTTTGGTCGAAATACTTTGATTCCTCTTTTATCTAAGCCTGCAAAGGCTTGTGGAGAAGTTACTTCATGAATTAAATGCTTATCAATATATAAAACCGAAGGTCCATCTTCAATTGTTTTAACAATATGCTTTTGCCAAATTTTTTCAAATAAGGTAAGCTTACTCACTGGAGCAGCATTGTCGTTTGCTTGATGATATGTAGCGCTGTTATCCATTTTTAGTTTAAATATTTTCTTAAATCGTTAGACTAGTGCTGCATTTCCGCTTAAAACAGGAACAGCAGTTTTTGCCATCACATGTAAATCATCATCGTTCACTTCTTTTTTACTATCGGCTACTTTTAAAAATGCTTCGTATAAAAAGTCAACATCATTTCTATTAAAACTATAACCCAACTTTTGCAAACGAAAAGCAAGGGCACTTCTGCCACTACGTGCAGTTAATACAATTTTACTTGTATCTGCACCAACATCAATTGGATTGATACTTTCATACGTAATGGCACTTTTCAAAAATCCATCTTGATGAATACCGGATGAATGGGCAAAAGCATTACTACCAACAATTGCTTTATTGGGTTGAACAGGCATACGCATGGTATCACTCACCAAACGACTAACAGGATTTAAATCTTTACTATTGATGTTTGTGTATAAGCCTAAAGAACTGTGTTGTCTGATAATCATAGCCACTTCTTCTAATGAAGTATTACCGGCCCTTTCACCCAAACCGTTGATGGTACATTCAATTTGCCTTGCACCTACCATAACACCTGCAATTGAATTTGCGGTGGCAAGACCTAAATCATTATGGCAATGGCATGAAATAATGGCTTTATCAATATTGGGTACATTATTAACCAAGTATGCAATCTTTTCGCCGTACTGATGCGGCAGACAATAGCCTGTTGTATCTGGGATGTTAACAACAGTTGCACCTGCTTTAATTACTGCTTCAATAATCGAAGCCAAATAATCATTATCTGTTCTGCCTGCATCTTCGGCATAAAACTCAACATCATCTACATAATTTTTTGCCCATGTAACGCATTGTACTGCTCGTTGCAAAATATCTGCTCTATTACTATTGAACTTACCTTTAATGTGGTAATCACTTGTACCAATACCGGTGTGAATTCTAGGTCTTTTTGCATGTCTTAAAGCTTCTGCGGCTACTTCAATATCTTTTTGTACCGCTCTTGTTAAGCCACAAACAGTTGCATTTTTTACAATAGCAGCGATAGCTTGCACACTTTCAAAATCTCCGGGGGAAGAAATAGGAAAGCCGGCCTCAATGATATCAACGCCTAAATCTTCTAAAGCAACTGCCAACTCCACTTTTTCTTTAGTATTGAGCTTACAGCCGGGAACTTGCTCTCCGTCTCTTAAGGTGGTGTCGAAGATGTAAACTTTATTATCGGACATAGAAAAATGATTGAAAAAATAAGAGACTGTTTACTTTTGATTCATTCTCATCTTGAAATAATCAGCCTGCGTTTCCGAAAATATTGAGACACAATGGCTAAATCAAACCAAAATGAGTATGCTTTTACACTGCTTAATTATTGCAAAAACGCTTAAAACCCTTTACAGTAAAGGATTTTAACAGAGGTAAACTACGATGCCCAACAGAAGTACAGATGCCCTTTTTCAATTGGTGAAGTCGCTTAAAAAATCTGAGAAGCGGAACTTCAAACTTTACATGACTCGTAATTCGGCCAGCGAAGACCTTAAAATCATTCAGTTGTTTGATGCTTTAGATAAAGCTGAGCAATATGATGAAGAGTCCATGCTAAAGAAAAATACTGCCATAAAAAAGCAACAACTCTCCAATTTAAAGGCACACCTGTACAAAGAAATTTTGAGCAGTTTAAGGCTGATAAAAGATGAAGCAAACATCGACTTACAGTTACACGAACAAATGGACTATGCCAGAATTTTGTACAATAAAGGCTTGTACCTGCAAAGTCTTAAAATTCTAGACCGATTAAAAGAAACGGCAAAACAGCATCAACAATTTACTTACCTGCAACAAGCCATTTTTTTTGAGAAAAAAATTGAGGCACTGTACATTACTAGAAGTATGCAGGACAGGGCCGACAAGCTGACTACCGAAGCAGATGCAGTTAGTGATCGATTGCAGCTGAGTTCAAGGTTATCTAACCTTTCTTTATTATTGTATAGTTGGTATATCAAACACGGACATGCCAGAAACGAAAAAGATGAAGCAGAATTAGCGTCTTTTTTCGATCAACATTTTCCACCGGAAGCTAATCATGCAACAGGATTTTATGAAAGACTTTATCTGTACCAATGTTACTGTTGGATTGCTTTTATCAAACAAGATTTTTTATACTACTATCGCTATGCACAAAAATGGGTAGATATTTTTGAAGAATTTCCTGTGATGAAAGGCATTGAAACCGGTCATTACGTCAAAGGTATTCACAATTTATTAAGTGCCCATTTTGATTTACACAATGTAAAAAAAATGCAGGAGGTGTTACGACAGTTTGAATCATTTGCTGAAACTCCCATTATTACCGAAAATGATAATAACCGCATTCTCACATTCATATATTTACAAACAGCCAAACTCAATATTCATTTTAGCGTAGGTAGTTTTGATGAAGGTGTCAAGCTAGTACCATTTATTGAAGCGAAATTGGATGAATACGAATTGTATTTAGACAGACACAGGGTGTTGGTATTCTACTATAAAATTGCCAGTTTATATTTTGGCTGTGGCAATCATGATAAAGCCATCGATTATCTTAACCGAATCATTAATTGGAAAACAGATTTGAGAACAGATTTACAATGTTATTCTAGACTATTACATCTCATTGCACATTACGAATTAGGCAATTATAATTTGTTGGAATATTTGGCAAAGTCAGTGTACCGCTTTATGGCAAAAATGGAAAATTTAAGTGTGGTGGAAGAAGCCATTTTTGGCTTTTTGAGAAATGCTTTCAATTTAACACCATCAGAATTGAAGCCTGAATTCATCACCTTACTAGACCGATTAAAGCAATACGAAAAGAATAAATTTGAGACAAGGGCATTTGTTTATTTAGATGTTATTTCATGGCTCGAAAGCAAAATCAAACATGTGCCGGTTCAAGAAATCATCAGATTAAAATACCTCGAAACGAATAGATAATTTAAGCACTCATCTGCTTCGATTTTTTATATTGTACTACCCATAACCAAAGTAGCACTGAACTAACTGCAAACAAAAACCAAAGCCAGTAATCAGCAAACCAGGTTTGAATAAATCTTTTTGTATCAAAAGCGTATAAAGGAAGTCCAGCTAATGCAATAGCCGTACCCAAACTAAGTGCAGTAGCCGTTGCGGGGAAAGATGGAATAGCTTTATACATCAACAAATGTGTGATAGGCACACTGCTTTGTAAACAAGCAATTCCAAATGCAAGCATGTACAAATTATCTTTGCCGAATTGTAAAAAGAAAAAAGCCAACGGCAGAGAAATATACACCCAACGCTTCCATCCTATTTTATCAGCCATAAATCCACCAATAATTTTTCCTACAAATGCACTCAAACCAATAATCAAAATACCTTGCGCTAAGTTGCCGGCAAAATGGTTGATAATGTCATAGATAAATGAACGAAAACTCATGATGAGTAAAATACCAATCATTAATACATCATGATTATCAAATTGATTGACAGCCTCTTTTTTGCCTTGCTTTATATACAGCGGGAATGGCAATCGACTAATGGAAGCTAAACAAAACATTCCTGCCATTGCCGGTAAACCTAGCCAAGCCATATGTAACTGACCTGATAAAATACCAAGCGTTAATCCCAAAACACCCGGAGCTGTAAACACAGCTAATGGACCGGTTTTATTGTTGCACATCAACACACAAACACTGCCACCTGCTACATGAATACCTGCCGATGCAACGCCAACACATAACACGGCTGCAAAAGGGTTTATAAAAGCCATCATAACTGCCAATAGCATCAGAAAAACAGCAGTAAGCCCAAAGCGTTTTATTCCCCTATTACTATCTAACCATAATCCTAAGGGAAGTTGGCCACCAAATGCCAATACCGCATATAATATCATCAGCAGATAACCGGTTTCGGTTGATTCAGAAATGCTATAATGACTTAAGATAAATCCAGATATATAATCATTCAAGCCATGAATAACTCCCCAACACAAAGGCAATGATGCATACTTTTTCATCGTCATGTATTTTACAATAATAATCCAATACCATAACTCAATCCATTCGCCAAAATACTTACTGCTGTGCATTTCCAGTAAGATTGTTTAAAGAATAGCCAATAGCCCAACCCTTCGGTTAATGCCACCATTATTTCCATCACATTTAAATTAAAAGAAGTAGTTGCATACAACACATTCAAAATAGGCCAAGTAAATAAATTCAACAAAAATCCAACAAGCAATAATTCCTTTTTGTCGCCTTTCAACAATAACAAAACGATTGGCAGTTCTATCAGAATAGTTAGAATAAAATAAACATAGAATGGCATCTGCTTATTTTTTTTGTCTTTTTTTCCAAATGAAAAAAGCCATCAACAGCAATATTGCTATACCACTAGTGTACAATAAAAGCTTACCCATCTTGCGTTTAGGAATCAATGTAGGTTCTTCGTCATCAGCAGTAGAATCAGCCACATCATCATTTGTTACATTTATAGCAGATTCAGTGTAAGTTATTTTGTTGTTTTGAAAGTCATCAAACTTAACTACACGATGTTGTTCATCATTAAAAAACCATAAGGTATCGGTAGATTTTCCGGTCTTGTTATTAATTGCCCAAACCCATAATGCATCTGGTTTCCCCATGCCGCCATTTAGCCAAACCGTATCAGAAAGTTGGCTTACACTATCTGCGTAATCAGTTTGAAAGTACAACTGAACATCGTTTATGCTATCTAACCCTTCAAAATGAACATACACCGAAGGCCTTGGTCTGTTGCCGGGCATATCTGCCCATAGCAGGTTACAACACATACAAATACAAAGCGCCGTAATAGAAATTTTAAACCACTTCATTTTTGTCTGATTTTTTTGATGATTAACACAATTAATGCTACTAACCCAATAATAGCTAACAATACTATTATTCCGAAGCCAGCTACAAAAAGTGGCGATACGCCATCTAATAAAATACTTAGCATAATCGTCATTTATGTTTTCTAATTTTCTTCACCACCAAGATAATCAAAGCAATGAGTCCAATCAATAATAGCAACATCAGTAACCCAAATCCGGCTAAGAAAATCAGCGGCGGTGCTGCATCGAATAAACAAGAACGCTGCTTTTGAACCAAGCTTCGATATGCCGAAATAGTAATTAAACACCTCATTATCAATTAATTAGGTTTAAAAATAGTGATAAAAGCATTGTTTATCTATACCCAGATAGTGGTATTTTCACAGGGTGTGGAATAATAGGCTGAATTTTACGGTAATAGGGATGGAAATTCAGCCCGATTCTGCTACTTTTGCAGCCAATTTCAGGAAAAGTTCCGGTGCCGAGATAAAATCAAGGCCAACTTTAAACTTTCAACCTTAAACATTAACAATGGCAGGTCAGTTAAAAGAAGTACGTAACAGGATTAAGAGTGTACAAAGCACACAGCAAATTACTAAGGCTATGAAAATGGTGAGTGCCGCTAAATTACGCCGTGCACAGGATGCCATTGTTCAAATGAGACCATATGCTCAAAAATTGCAAGAAATGTTGAGCAATATTGTAAGTAATGCCGATGGTGATATCAATATTAAATTGGCCGAAGAAAGAGCAGTTGAAAAAGTATTATTGATTGTGATTACGAGTGACAGAGGACTTTGTGGTGCTTACAACTCTAATGTGGTGAAATTAGCAAAAGCTTTAATTGCTGAAAAATATGCTGCCGTTGCCGAAAAAGGCAATGTTACCATTTGGAATATTGGTAAAAAAGGTTGGGAATCCATGACAAAATCAGGCTTTACTACAAATGCAGATTTCAAAGATATTTTTCTTCAACTTACTTTCGAAAACGTTCAATCAGCTGCACAAGCTGCTATGAAAGCGTTTGAAAATAAAGAATTTGATGCTATTGAGTTGGTGTATAGCGAATTTAAAAATGCTGCTACCCAGCGATTTGCAGCGGAACAATTTTTACCAATTCCTAAAGTTGAAAAGAAAGCAGGTGCTAAAAAAGCCGACTTTATTTTTGAACCGGCTAAAGAACAATTGGTTGCCGAGTTAATGCCAAAGATTTTAAACACCCAATTATACAAGGCAGTACTTGATGCCAATGCTAGTGAACATGGTGCAAGAATGACCGCTATGGATAAGGCAAGTGAGAATGCCAACGAGCTATTGAAATCTTTGAAAATTAGTTACAACAGAGCAAGACAAGCTGCTATTACAACCGAATTAACGGAAATTGTAAGTGGTGCAGCTGCTTTGCAAGGCTAATATTTTTTGTACCTATTTGAACCCCAACAAACGAATATCTTGGAACTAAGTCTCATTATTCCACACATTGAAGCGCTGATTTTTGCCAGTGAAAAACCACTGACAGCATTAGATATTGTTGAACTCATCAACAATGCATTCGGTTTTATGGAAGAAAGGGTAACCTTAGACCAAGTTGAAAGTTGTGTGACCGGCATCAAAGAAAAATATGCTTCGGAATTTTATCCATTCGAATTAAGAGAAAGCGGTGGTGGATATCAATTTTTAACCAAGAAGGATTTTCATAAAACCATTGCACAACTCAATGGCGATAAGTTTTTGAAACGTTTGTCAAACGCCGCTTTAGAAACCTTGGCTATCATAGCTTACAAGCAGCCAATTACTAAAGGAGAGATTGAGGCCATTCGTGGTGTGAACAGCGATTACAGTGTTCAAAAACTATTAGAAAAAGAGTTGATCATCATTTCTGGCAGAAATGAAAATTTACCGGGCAAACCATTGGTGTACACTACTTCTAAAAACTTTATGGATTATTTTGGCATTAACTCTGCCGAAGATTTACCAAAAATCAAAGAAGTGTTGGCCGATCAAATGGTAGAAGGTACCATCATTAACGCTGCTGATTTTACTTCCGCCGTAGGCGATATTAAAGAAGAAACAGAAGACAATCTAACATTTGAAGAACCAACTCTTTCTGAAGAAGAAGCATTAGCAGAAGCCGAAGCATTACAAGCCGATGAAGCTACGTTTGAAGAACTGGGAAATGGTGAAGCAGCTCCATTGGAAGAAACCAATGAAGAGGATGAAGCAACTCCCACCCCAACATCAGAAACACCATCAGAATAATTTTTACTGTAACGATTGCTGCCAGACTTTATCTTCGCAACTATGTCTGATCATTTAGCTCCAGCTCAATTAATTGCAATTGCCCATCAATTTGGAACACCGGTATATGTTTATGATGCGGCAACTATAACCCGTCAATACCAAAAACTTGCAACCGCCTTTCAACATAGCGATGTCACTATTTTTTATGCTTGCAAAGCACTTACTAATATCAACATACTGAAGCATATTAAATCGTTGGGTTGCAATGTCGATTGTAGTAGTATCAACGAAGTTAAATTGGCTTTACATGCCGGTTTCGAACCCAACCGAGTGTTATATACCTCTAACGGCATTGCATTTGATGAAATAGTTGAAGCAAAAGAATTGGGTGTACATATTAATATTGATAGTCTTTCAAACTTAGCCAAATTCGGAAAGGCCTTTGGGCACTCCTATCCTATTGGTATAAGATTAAGGCCGAATATTTTAGCAGGTGGTAATTTGAAAATTTCTACCGGTCATGATAAAAGTAAATTCGGTATTCCGGTTGAGCAATTAACGGAAGTATTGGACTTGGTAAAGCAGTATGATTTACACATCAAAAATTTGCATATCCATACCGGCAGCGAAATTAAAGATGTGGAAGTATTTGTAAAAGGAATTGAAGTGTTGTTTGATATCATTCCACATTTTAATGAATTAGAAGTAATTGATTTGGGTGGCGGATTTAAAGTGCCTTACAAAAAAGGAGATGCAGAGACAGATATTGATTTATTGGCATTGAAAGTTAAAGAAGCATTTGCTAATCATCCCAACCCTAACGGCAAGCCATTACAAATTTGGTTTGAGCCGGGTAAATTTATTGTTAGCGAAGCAGGCTATTTGATTACACAAGTAAATGTGCTGAAAGATACTACAGCAGCTACTTTTGCCGGCATCAACAGTGGATTTAATCATTTGATAAGACCTATGTTTTACGATGCCTATCATCGTATTGAAAACATCAGCAATCCAGATGGCGAACAGCATAAATATGCCATCACCGGTAATATTTGTGAGACAGACACTTTTGCTTGGGATAGAAAACTAGCTGAAATACGTGAAGGCGATTATTTGGTTTTTTACAATGCAGGAGCTTATGGTTTTGAAATGAGTAGCAACTTTAATAGTCGCTATAAGCCCGCAGAAGTTTTGGTAAAAGATGGTGTTCCGAATTTGATTCGCCGAAGAGATACATTTGAAGATTTGCTGCGAAATCAATTAGACATCGAATAATGTTTATTGTTTCTTGCCTAAAATTTCAATATGTCTTAATACAGTTTCGCCTGATTCATCTACAATGGTAAGCGTATGTTTACCAATACTTGGGTTTACAGCCATTTGATGAAATTGTGTGGTTGTTCCCAAAAATGCATCATCTAAATGCCAGAAGATTTTGGCTTGTTGTTTACGATGAGTTGCTGTAAAAATGGTTTTTCCTTTTTCACCACTCACTTCTAGTGGTACATAAATTTTAGCTTGTTCATCCGGGTATATAATATCCATTTGCTTATTCACCGAAGTTTGACAGCCTGGTTTAAAATCCGGCAATAATTTATAATCAGGATGACTTTGTTTGTAATAATATTCAATAGCCGGTGGCAATACAAACCAACTGTTGTGCAACATTTCAGATGGACTTTCGCAAGATTCGTTTACCCGATACATTCCTGTTTTATCTATATGTATTTTGATATGCCAAGGACAAATACTGCTATTCTTTGATTTACTACTGACTAAAACGGTATCTACTTTTTCACAATTATCTCCTGCTTTATAACCGCTTTTATGGCAAATGGGCATATACATAAAATCGTATTGCGGCGGACTAAACCAAGCAGCAGTGGGCAGCAAACGAAACACATCGAAGAGGATTGGTGCTGCGGTATTGATACCTGTTAAACCGGGTCTTCCTTCTCCATCTGCATTACCTACCCAAACCACTACACAATATTTAGTATTGAAGCCGATAGCCCATCCATCTCTAAAACCAAAGCTGGTACCGGTTTTCCAAGCAATGCGTTGGGCAGATGAGAACATATTCCATAAGCCTTCTTCCCCGGGCCGCATTAACTCATTCATAGCATTAAACGTATGCCATAAAGAAGTGTAATCAAATGTTGGTGCTGCGATAGCTTCTTTTTTGATTTTCGTATTTTCATAGGTTGGGAAATACCAATCATTTGCATTCAATAATCCTTTGTTTTGTTGTTGATGCAAATACATTCTTGCCATACTGCTGTACACTCCTGCTAATTCAAAAGGTTGTATTTCACATCCACCTAAAATTAAACTCATACCATAATGGTCAGCAGGTTGTGTTAAAGTAGAAAATCCACATTTTTTTAATACGTCATAAAATCTTTGGTACTTGTATTGCTGTAGCATTTTCACTGCAGGAATATTTAAACTACGACTCAATGCTTTATTAGCAGGCACAGCGCCGTCATAACCTAAATCAAAATTTTGTGGTGTATAGCCGCCAATTTGTGTTGGAATATCAGGGATGAGTTGTTGTGGTAACAACAATCCATCTGCTTGCATAGCAGTGTATAATAAAGGTTTTAACGTACTACCCGGACTTCTTGATGAGGCTAAAATATCTACATGACTTTCAATTTCAGGGTCAGCAGTATTAAAGATATTTCCTACATAAGATAATATTGCACCACTTTCAATCTCGACGACCATAGCTGCAGCATTATTGATACCATTGCCTTTTAAACTTTGGTGATGTCGATTAATTAAAGTGGTTAGCTGTTGTTGCAAACTACCGTCAATTGTGGTTTTGATACCTGTCAGTTGAAATTTATTTGGATTAGTTTTAGAAATATAATCTTTCTTAAATCGCTGTAATAAATGCGGCGCTAACTGTGGTAATTGTTTTGGCGCCGTGGGTAAAGGTTCTATTTTAGCTAAGTCACCCGTAACCTTATCAATGACTTTGTTCAACACTAATTTATCGAGTAATCGATTTCTTTTCTGCAATAACAATTGTCGGTTTTTACCGGTATGTACAAATGAAGGTGCATTAGGCAATACCGCTAACGTTGCCATTTCACTCCAACTCAGTTGTGCAGCACTTCTCCCAAAATAACGCCAAGCCGCAGCATCTAAACCCACCACATTTGTTCCGAAAGGGGCATTTGAAGCGTACAATGCTAGAATTTCTTTTTTGGAATACGTACATTCTAGTCGCACAGCCAATATGGTCTCTACTAATTTTTGCCAAATGGTTCTTGATTGTTTTCGACTCAAACGTATTACCTGCATGGTCAGTGTACTACCGCCACTGATTACTTTTTTCCCTTTGACATTCTGTACAATAGCTCTACTCAAAGCAATAGGATCAACACCAAAATGATAATTAAATCGCTTGTCTTCAAAAGCTACAATACAAGCTTTAAATTTTTCGGGCACTTGTTCATTGTATGGAAAACGCCATTGTCCGTCAGTAGCAATACTTGCATTCAATAACATTCCATTTTTATCTTCAATAACAAAAGAGGTAGGTGTAGTAAACAATCTAGCTGGAAGTGAAAACCAAAAGCATGACAAGACAATACATACTATACTCCATGCTATCGTTTTCCTCCTTCCAAACTGTTGAAAATAATGTTGTATATGTTTAATGATGTTCTTCAAGCAAAATAAATTAAAAGAGATTGCCGGCTTTAACCGGCAATCTGAAAATACAATTATTGAACAACTTGTACCCATTTACCGCTTACACCACCGCTTATGGTATTGTCATACATAGCTTCGCAATACACACCGGGCCAATAAAAACGACCGGGATAAGCAGCATTGAGTTGCACATAATACGTTAAGGTTTCACCGGCTTTGCAATCAAAATAATGATACACTCTATCGTCTCGGATATCCATGTATGTTGATGGTGAAGATTTGAATGCACCTTCGCTGTTGTACAATCTGGTATTCAAAATTTCCCAACCACTTGGAAAGATTTGAGATAAAGCTAGTTGTGAATAATAGCCTCTATTGCCCGGATTTTTAACAGTAACTTTTGCCACGAAATCAGTACCCTGTGTAATATTAGATGGATCTAGCATTGCACCTGTTGTAGTTAAAAAGCTAACACCTACACTTAATATAGCAGGATTATTGTTTACCTTCAAACTATCACCGGCAATAGGTTGTCCCTGATTAATCACACGAACATACAATACATTATTGCCTTTATTTTTGAGTTGAATAACCGATTTACCATTTTGCCAGCTAATCGTTTGTTGTGACAAATAGGCTGCTGAGTTAATGTTGATGTTCTGGTTATTCACTTTGCCTTCCACCATCAATTTATTACCACTTGCATTTTTACCACAGAATTTTGCAATAGCCAATAAGGAATAAGCAGTTGTTTGAGTGCTATACCAATTTTCTTGCGCTAATTTATTAGCAACACGTCGAACTAAAGGTTCAGCTTCTGTTCTTCTACCCATTATAGTTAATGCTTCTAACACCATAGCTTCATCTCTCAAATCGCTACCAAATGTTGAACCCGGTATAGGTCTTGCAGGGAAACTAGTAGCTAAGCCACTGATTAATTTTAATGCTACCCCACTTTGTCCAACTACATGATATGCAGCTGCCAATCGCCATTTTGCTTCAGGAGTAATAAACTTAAATTCTTTCAATCTATTCATGGCACCAAGTTCCGGGGCCTTAGCTAAAGCCAATAAATACAAACGATAGGCTTGCACCAAATCTGTACCATAATAAGGTGCAGCAGTTACATTCCACTTAGCTGCTTGATTACGTTGATACAACTTCCACTGTTGCAACATCGCATTTGGTACATTATAACCTTTATCTATTGCTTCCAACAAAAAATGACCGGCATAGTTGGTGCCCCATTCATCGCTTTCGCCACTGCCCGGCCAGTAAGCAAAACCGCCATTGGGTTGCTGAAAGTTTTGAATGCGTTCAATTGCTTTTCTAATATTACGTTCAATATTTAATTTTTTGGCATTATCTAATTCCATCATCTGTTGTAAGACCAACTGTGGAAATACAGCCGAAGTTGTTTGCTCAATACAGCCATGCGGATATTGAATCAAATAGTTCAATCGCTTCTCCAAATTCATTGCAGGAATACTAGAAATTTCTACTACAGCTTTACTGCTGTTTACTTCGCCTATAGTCGCAATCGCACTATTCCAATTCTGTCCTGCATTCAATGTGGCTTCTGTAATACTTGTAACAGGTGGATTAGGATTACGAACATCAAGCTCAACACTATACGTAGTTTTTTCTTTCCCGCTAGTAGCTACTAATGTAACTGTTGCAATGCCAGTTGCACTTTTAACTTTAGCATTAAAATACACTTGCTGCTCACCTATACCGCTAAAGCTGATGTTTTGTGTTGCAGCCCCAACAGGTTGTAAATAATTATTAGACTGCATAGATAAACTTACGTTGCGGATATTTTTTTCCGTTGCAAATACCGTAACCGGTATTTTAATTTCTTCTGCCGGACCAAGTACTCTTGGCATAGTAGCTAACAGCATCAAAGGTTTCTTTACCGCAACTGCTTTTTCTGCAAAGCCATAGGCTGCATCGCCGGCGGCTATTACCATTGCCCTTACACTACCCATGTAAGCAGGTAAAGTAAATGTATGCGTTTTACTACCGCCACTTGATGTAAATGGACCCATAAATTGTACAATGGGTTTAAAGCGATTTGCTGATCTACCTTTACCTCCCGGCCCACCATCTTCATCACCACCAATGGTAAGAATCCGTTCCAAATCTCCTCCCCATGCACCAATGACAAAATCATAGATATCCCAACTTTTAACACCTAATGCTTCCCTAGCATAAAATGATTTATGTGGGTCAGGCGTTTTAAAACGAGTTAAATCAAGTAATCCTTCATCAACCAATGCCACAACATAAGTCATATTTTTCCCTCCAGCTTCAGACACGGTGATAGTATTCGTTACTTCAGGTTTTATTACATCGGCAATTTTTATTACCGGCTTTAGTATGGTATTTTTATCTTCTACTACAATGGGTACAACACCATACATCCTAATCGGCAAATCATTAATAGTTTGTGCATGTGGTTGTAGCAAACTAACATTTACATATACATTAGGGGCCATTTCTTTTTCGGCCTTAAACTTAAAAATAGTATTTCCTTGCTCAGTTTCTGTCCAATAAGTTTTCAGCACTTTACTTCCACTCTCGATACTAATCAATGCCCTACCACCTTTGCTACTTGGTATAGTCACTTTTACTTCATCACCTACATTGTATTTGGTTTTATCTGAAGTGAAAGACAACATTGCCGCTGCTGATGGGTCATTATTATCACTTCTAGTTTGCCAACTGTAATCATCCACATAAAAAGTAGTACCGGTAGCATGCTGACTTTTGGTATCTCTGATGACAATTAGATATCTACCCCAATCACTAGTACGAATATTTAAATCAAATTTTCCTTTACCGTTAGTGAGGTTAACTGTTTGTTTACTAACTAATTTATTGTATTCATCTTGCGTGAAGTTGCTGAAATTATCGCCGCTATTATCCCACCACCAACGCCACTGAATTTTATACAACTCCACTTCGACCGTATTACTTCCGCCAATGGCATTACCTTTTGTATCTACATTAACAATGTCAACTGCATGACGCTTGCCGGATTGTAACCAACCCCAAGGCTTTTCTCCTTCAGGCATTTTTACTCCCACATAACTATTGTAGGGATAATAAGGCATGGCTACATTATCGATACTAAAATTACCACCCGGCTCAAATACTTTAACCAAGAGATTGGCGGTTAATACACCGGGGGCTTGTGTATTGATATCGAAGTTAGGGTTGATAGGTGCATTACCTTCAGCACTTAAACTACCATCAAATATGGTTTTATTTTGTGGAGTGAAGTTTGAAATCGGATTATCAAATGAAAAAGCTTTGTATTGCTCAAATTGTGTTTTACTTTTATACAAAGCCACATCTACTCTTGCTTTTAAATTTTTAGCAACTGCTCCAAATAACCATTTTGCATTAAGATTGCCCGACACAGTATTTCCCTTTCCTAAACTTGAACTATTGCCAAAATTCAAATCGATTTTTAATCGATTGGGCATGATGGTTTCAATCTTAATTTTCTTTTCAAACTGTGCACCACCGGCCTTCACTCTACATAGCCAATTACCTGTTTGAGCCCCACTACCGGTAGCAGTTCTAAAAACGTTGAACCCATTGTTGGCATTGGTTTGTACCAATCTTTTATACAACTGACCATTAGGCGTAATCAGTTCCATTTCTATTGGATGATCTTTGGGAAGTTTATTGTCTTTGTCTTCAATAATACAACTCAAAAACAAACTATCACCGGGCCGCCAAACGCCTCTTTCGCCAAAGATGAATCCTTTGATACCGTTTTTCACTTCTTCGCCAGCCACATCAAAACGACTCAGTGGTAAAGCACTTCCATCATCTAATTTTAAATAGCCTCTTTCGGTACCTTTTTTAGCAATGAGTAAGTAAGGTTTACGCTTTAGTTCGATGGTAGCAATACCATCGGAACCACTTTTACCGGTTGCAATAATTTGTTGTTGATAATCTAATACTTCTAACTCAACACCATCCATTGGCTTAGTATCTATAATATTAGAAACAGCAATCAGTAAACTATTATTATTGGCTTTTTTAGCGGTTAACCCTATATTGCTGGCTAAAATATTTCTTGCAGCAAAGCGATCTTTACTGAAGTAAGAATTGCTGCACGGATTGTCTTTTTCTTCCCAATTATACCCGTAAGGATAATACGAATCATACCTTCTCCAAAATGCATCATCATCATCTACTTCGCCGGTTTCGTTATAATATTCGTAGTCATAATCATTCTCTTCTGTTTTCTTTATTTCAGCACAGGTATACAAAGAATATTCTGGTCTAAAACCGATATGTATTCTATAAATAGCGCCAGGCTCAGTTTTGATGTATTTATCAATGTCTAAAGAGAAGCGATTTTTCTTGTGTAAATCAAGTGATTTGTCATCATCTAATTTTACTACTGCTTGTACAACCGGCTTAGCTACCCTACGTAATTCATATTCATCTCCTAGTGCATTTTGTTGCAAAAATTGGGCAATATTATTTTCAAATATTTTGATGATGGAAACATCAACCGATTTCAAATTAACTGCTTCAAACGGAAGCACTAACTTACCTGTACTGTTGGGAAGGATATTGCCTTTACCATGAATTTTAACTGAGGGCAGTCGGTTCTCAAAAAAGATATTTCCGGTAAATGCTTTAGGTAATTTATCACCCCATAAATTTTCAATGCCTTCATTAACCGTAACAGTATAATTACCATCTAACCGATTAGACACATACACTTTTACTTCACTGTTATTGATGGTATAACTTACATCTGCTTGATTGGAAATAACAATCAAGCCCGATAAATCCTGATTAACAGCAATGGGGTCGCTGAACTGAACTAATGTAAATTCTTCTTCTTCTTGAACTGCTCTAATGTTAAGCACTTTGAAATCGCCAATGGCAGGCACATCAATTTTTTTAGCGTCTTTTTGAGTGGCATTAATTACACTAGCATCCCATTCTAATTGCAAGGTTTGAGCAGCATTGGTACGTTTGATATTTTCAATAGTATAAGCATAAGTTTTGTTACTTTCATTATGCTGCCATTTGATGGCCAAATCTTGAACACCTAATTTTGCAGTTAATATTTTTTCTATTTGTTTACTTGGTTCTACATCTGCGGTATTGATTTCGCCGGTTAATATCATTCTGTCCTTGGAATTACTTTGCAAACCAAAATCATTGACTTGTATAGATGGTTTTACAATCTGCACATTAAACTTAAACGCATTAAATTTAGATGGCACATTCAACACTTTGCCTAAATTGAAAGACACTTCATACAACTCATCAGGATTTAAATCTTTTTCAGGCTTGAATTCAATTGTTCTGGCATCTATCCAATAAGCCTTTCCTTCCACCGAAGGTGAAAAATCAAATAAATCAGATTTGATGGTTTCATTCAGGGTGTGGGTAGTGGTTGCATCGGTTGCCAACTGAATTCTAATGACCGACTTTTTGGATATTACACCAGAAGTATAGGCATCGATATACCGGCTAAATTCAGGATCTATTTGTACTAATTTTTTTTTGGAGCAAGCAGCTAAACTACCTATCATTACTACAATAGCGAGTAAGCCCAACCAATAAACGGGGGCAAGGATTAATTTTTTCATGTGCAATGGCTATTAAAGGGCGAAAGATTTGTGATAGAAAATTACAATAATAGCCGAGAGAAAAAGAATAAATTTTTTGTTAATTCGATACTAAGTTTTCCAAAACCACTTTTGCTTGGTACAAAAAACGGTGATGAGTGAAACGATAGACGTAAAAATGATACCTTTTAAGAAACCTGCCCACGGATTGGTATTGAGTAAATCTAACCATTGACTTACCGATGTAATCTTCAAAAAAGGTGTTAATAATAAACTACCTGCTACATAAGCAATCATAGGATTTCGACCGTTCAAGGCTAAATAATGAACGATTGTGTTAGACATTGGTAATTTGCCAAAAACATCAAAAGCTATCAGTATTAGGAAAGCTAATCCGGTAGTCACAAAATAATAGCTATAAGTAGAACTGTCTTTTTTAATACCACCTTCATAAGCCTCAAAACATAAACCTAACAGCAATACATAAATACCGGCTTGTAGTAATATTTGGTAAGATTTTTTATTGGCTTCGCCGGATTGATTTAACAGATAAAATAGCAACAAGGCAACCATCAGCGTTAGTGATACGTTTAGGATTAGTTGCCTCGTAAATAATCCGTAAAGATTCAATCCTATCAAACCAATACACAAGAATGCAATGCTAACAGTTTGACTAGTCTGATTGTTCTTCTCCTTATGCTTCATCGCTTTCATCAACCATTCACCGGCAAAAGTTCCGGGTATTATGATGAATAAATACTTTAAAAAGTAAAACTTATACAACCAACTGATATCAAAGCTGCCAATAGCATTAAAGTTTAAAAAAGTTTTCGTCCAACTATCTGCAGGTTCTTTCCCGGCTAAAAAAATGGCCATGATAAAAGGCAAAATGCCTATTCGAAGCCAAGGCTTGTTATGCGTTAATCTGTAAATAATCGTACCAAAAAAAGCCATATTGGCCAACACCAAAATAATGATATCACTTTTAGAAAGCATAAAACCTTTGCCGCCATGAAAAGGTAAAACATAGAGTAAACATAGCGCAGCAGCAAATGGAATGATTTTTAGAGCCAAAAACAATTTTTTATAATGCAATCCTCTATAATCATACAACATAAAAAATAACAATACAAAAGCTAGGATGGATAAAGAATAATGGCGATAATCAGGCTCAGGTGCAATTACCCAAGCTTTCATATGCTGGGTAAATAATGCAAAAAAAGCCAATAGTAAAAAACGGCGAAAAGCAATAAACACAACAGATCCAATACCTTTATCGATTGTTTTAGACAATGACATAGGCATGGCAGCCCCCATACTAAAAAGAAAGAAAGGAAAGACTAAATCAACCCAAGTAATACCGGGAATGGAAGGATTGAACTTGTGTAATGGCGGCGGCACTTGTGCATGATACATCCAAGCAGGTAATACACCTCCAAAAGCAATACTACCCGATAATACCATGGTTAATATCGCAAAGCCACGCAGTGCATCTAAACTTTCATTTCTATTCATACTATCAAATTAATAACAAAGGCGACGATAAATCGTCGCCTTTGGGGGGAGATACAATAAAGACTACCAGCCGGGATTTTGAACCAATGATGGTACTTTATCTAATTCGCCTTGCGGAATTGGACAAAGATTATGTTGACCATTGTTGAAAATCCTTAACTCTCTTTTTAATCTTAAGGCATCGGCATTTGGCCATATTGTTGGCACTTTATAAGTTGCGTCGAATGTTGGTGCAGGTGCAGGTGTATTGAATACCAAACCTATACCGGTTTGAAATGTCATAGCAGATAAGGGCTGACCATAAATTTGAACCGCCATTACTTTAGCAGCATAAGCACCGTTATCCCAACGACGCATATCGGCCATGTGAATACCTTCATTTGCAAACTCTACCGTTTTTTCACGACGTACCAATTGTTTTAAAGCAGCAAGACTAGCCAAGGTTGCCGCATCTACATTTGGCATACCGGCTCTGCTACGTACTCTGTTTACAGGTATAGCAACTTCAGTTGCAGGTGCACCAGTTTCTAATTTGGCTTCGGCATTTAACAATAATATTTCAGAAAAACGCATGTACACCCAACCTACTTTATACAGGTTGCCGGCCGTTCCGTTTACATCTCTGTCTTGTACATATTTACGCCATAAATTACCACAGCCATTTAATCTTGGACCAAAAATATTAGCACTATCTTGATTTGCAGTGGTAGATAATGTTACAACTTGATTGGTGGTATTAAAAGTGTGAACTGTGCGATTAGTAGGACTATACACATTACTTGTAAAGCCTTGCACAATAACGGTATCACCGGGAACAATAACGGTTTGTTTCATTCTTGGATCACGGGATTTGGTAGGTGTTGCCGGATTGTATAAAGGAGAAACATCAATTGTTCTACCATCGGTACATTCAAATAAATCTACTAAAAACTGAGAGGGGAAATGGCTAGACTGTCCGCCTTGGTTTCTTGAACCTTGTACCAAGTTTAAATAATTAAATGAACCACCGTCTGCATCACCATAAGGATAGATGAACATGATTTCATTATTAACATTGGTGGTTTGTCCTGCTTTACGGAATAAATTACCAAACACCGGATTCAAGTTGTAAGGACCATTATTGATGATATCGTTTGTCAACGTAATTACTTCTTGGTATCTTCTATCTACCATGGCAATTCTTGCAGCAGTGCCTAATGCTACACCACGGCTTACTCTACCCAATTCGGTTGGCAACCAACCCAAACTAGGTGCAGCAGATTTTAAATCGTTCACTAAAAAATCTACGATTTCGTTTTTAGGCTTACGAGAAGCACTAAAGAAATCGCTTTGTTCTAATGGACCGGTAAAGAAAGGCACATCACCAAAATACACCATCAAGTACCAGTAAGCAGATGCCCTCAACACTTTTGCTTCAGCTTGTACCCTAGCATATTCTGCAGGATCCATAACTGATTGTGCTCTTTGCATATTAAACAACAAGCTATTAGCTCTTTGAATGACTTGATAAAATCCGGCCCATAATTCTCGAATCGTTCCATCGGTTGGACCGTAAGCACCAGAACCGATTGTACCGTTTAATCCCCTTTCCAAACCTATTTCAGTATGCAAATCCATTTTAGCATAATAGGTTGTTGGATTTGCAAAACCCGGACTGATGGTTCTTGCCCCATAAGCACTATACACACCGGTTAAACCTTGTTGTACTTGTGCTGCATTGGTGTAAAATGCTTCGGATGTAATCGTATCTAATGGTAATTTATTCAAATATTTTTTGCACGATGTTACGCCAAGTAGCAAAGCTGCTACACCAGGCACTAACAAATATTTTTTATAATTCATGATTGTTGATTTTTAGTGTGAACAGATTAGAACTTGATGTTAAAGCCTACAGTTGTTGTTCTCATGATAGGATAGAATGCACCGTTTTGGTTACTAATTTCAGGATCGAAACCAGGCTCATAATTAGAGATGGTAAACGGATTTACTACACTCACATAAAAACGACATTGCTGCATTTGAGCTTTCGCCAATAAACGCTGAGGCAAATTGTAACCGAGTGTGATATGCTTTACACGTAAGAAAGCACCGTTTCTTAACCAATAATCTGATGCTATGTAATTTTGGTTACCACCAGAATATAGTCTTGGATATTTAGCACCCGGATTATTAGGAGTCCATCTGTCTAAAATAGGTTCCAAACCTGAGGCAATCCAGTTGCCGGCATTGAAGGGTTCAACACCAACACCGCTGATGTAGTTGTCTCTCTTAGCAACACCATACACAAATATGGCTAAGTCAAAATTGCTATACGTCAAATTAATATCAGTACTCCACTCATAACGAGGAAAGTTATTGCCGGTTAACACACGGTCAAATGCATTGAGTACACCATCTTTATTATTATCAACATATTTAATATCACCTGCACCTGTTAATCTTGTTCCGTTTGTAGGCACACTAAAATTGTCACCTGTTTGGTATAAACCATCGGTTAAATACAAATTGTAAGAATTTACAGGAAACCCGCCACGGGCAATTAATCCGGCAGATGTTACAATATCTAACCCTTTTGTATCCGTTACTTTATTCACCACATCTGATAAATTACCGGTGATGCTGTATCCTAATTTACCAATTTTATTGCGATAAGTTGCAGAAAACTCCCAACCTTTATTAATCATAGCACCGGCATTGGTTGGAATAGAAGATTGATTACTTACAAATCCAACATACAACGGACTAGGTACATCAATAATCATATCCGTAACTTTTTTCTCGTAATAATCAAACGTTACATTCAATTTATTCTTGAAGAAAGCAAGGTCGATACCTACACCATATTGCTGTGATTTTTCCCAACTTAAACTTACGTTTTGAACGTTGTTTAAAGAGAATCCTCTGGTTAAAATATTATTATAGTAATAAGCTGTACCGGGGTCTAATGTTGCGGTGAATGGGAAGTTAGAACCAACTTCTTGGTTTCCTAATGAACCGATATTAGCCCTCAACTTAGCATAGTTAACATTTTTAATACCACGGAAAAAATCTTCGTTACTAATTACCCAACCTGCACTAGCACCAGGGAAAAAACCTTGTTGTTGATCGTACAATTGACTAAATCTAGAGGTACCATCGTAACGTCCGGTTAACTCTAACAAATAACGATTTTTAAACTCATAATTAATCTTACCAAAATAACCGGCAACAGCATTTTCAGTTGCACCACCACCAACTTGTGGTTGTTGAGAACCGGTTGCCAAATTCAAATATGGTCTGTCAGGATATTGCAATCCAAAACGGGTTGCTGATAAATTTTCGATATAACTATCAATGGCTTGAAAACCGCCCTGTACTTTGATCTTGTGTTGCTTGGCCACAACAAAATTATAACTGGCAGATGCAAAGTATTGGTTTGAATTAAACCGATTATTAGAAAAGTTAATAGAAGAATCACCAATATCAGCAGTCTTAATTAAAGTACTAGTAGAAGGGTTGGGAACAAATACTTCATAAGTTCTTCCCGGTCTTACAGATTGTGTGTAAGATGATCTATTGTTATAAGCAACTTCAACAAATAAATTTTTGATGATTTCTGCTTTTACTCCAAAACGCATAGAAAGTGTTGGCGTTTCTGTAGTAGTGGTATTGGAAGCTTCTGCCATGGCAATGGGATTGATGGAATTTGATTGTCCTGCATCGCCATATTTACCTTCTTCAAACTTACCCGGAAAATGTCTTGCCATGGTAATAGCCCTTTGAATGATTTGTGTGGGAGCCATACCTGCAGGCACTTTATTGGTAGCCTTGGTATAAAAGATATCAGAAGTGAATTTTATTTTACTGGTTAATGCGACATCACCATTGATTCGCAAATCAAATTTGGTAAACTGGTTGTTCAATACTAAACCTTGTTGATTTAAGTAAGTACCAGAAGCTAAGAAAGAAGCTTTATCAGAACCACCACTCATAATCAAGTTATGGTTTTGCATTAACCCGGTATTTTGAAATATTAAATCTCTCCAATCTGTGTTAAAAACAGTGAAATTATTTGGTGCAGTATTCCTATACAAATCAATAGTGGTTTGAGCAAAAGGTAATACAGTAGAACCGGTGTTGGCGACTGCTTCATTTCTCAATAACATATCATCTACAGCAGATAATGTATTTGGCATGTTAGTTGGCTGTTGGTGTGTTACAAAACTGTTGAAGGAAATAGATGTTTTACCATTTTGCCCTCTTTTAGTCTTAACTAAAATTACACCATTCGTAGCCCTCACACCATAAACAGCAGTTGATGCAGCATCTTTCAAGATAGAAATGCTTTCGATAATATTTGGATCAATGTCATTTAAACTTACACCCTCAACGCCATCAACAATAATGAGCGGAGAGCTACTGTTATTGATAGATCCTACACCACGAATATTGATTTGTCCGCCATCACCACCCGGCTGGCCAGAACCTTGTCTTACAGTAACACCCGGTGCAAAACCTTGTAAAGACATACTTGTAGAAGCAACCGGACGTCTTAATAACTGATCACCTTTAACCACAGAAACCGCACTTGTTAAATTAGCCCGCTTTTGTGTGCCGTAACCAACTACCACAACATCTTGTAATTCTTTTGATTCTACATTCAAGGCAACATTCAAACTTTCACCCTCTATAGTTATCTCTTTTGCAGCATAACCCGTGCTACTTATAATTAACACTTGACCTTTATCTGCACGGATTGCAAAATCACCAGTAGCTGTTGCAATCACACTTCTGGTAGCACCTTTGATACGAATAGTAGCACCTTCTAGCGGATTACCCGTTGCAGCATCCGTTACCTTACCGGCAACTCTGATCTGCTGTGCCATAATCAATTGCCCGGTACCTAAGAGCAAAAGCAGCAATAGCGTTAGTTTTTTCATATTGTTTTGTGTTTAAAAATGTTTAGTGTAAAAATTCTCCTTTATAGTTGATTGATTTTTGATGGAATGGGTCGATGGTTTGATCTAGCAATACGGCAAATTCAGCACGAGTAATTGCTCTGTTGCTATCAAAATGATGTAAATTCCAAGTGCTCCATAATGCAGCTATTTGTTGCTGAAAAAGATTTTTATTGGTGGCACTGAAATTGTTATTTTTTAGCTTTTTTGTGTTGTAGATGGTTGTAATAGCTTCGCCGATTGTCAACTCTTTGTTAGAAGACGTAACTTTTCCAAAAGGCTTAAAATCTGCTCTTAATTGCTGCGTATTTACCAATGAATCTGGATAGAACCAAGTTTGATTAGCCCAAGCATTAGGAATACCTTTTCCTTTTAAAATGCCAGTTACCCCAACTTTTTGAATGGCCATAAAATGTGGATGAGCAATGCCTCCATCGATATAAGGCATTATCAATGCTTTATTATTCAACAATGCCTGTTGCACTTGTCTAGTATTAATTTGTCTAGCTTGTTTTTTTGATTTTACAGCTAATGCGGCAAGTGTACCTGCAGCCTGACCGGTAGTTAATACACAAGGCTGTAATCGAGTGGTACCATTTACCACATTACTAACACTGATATTTTTTTCAGCTGCAATAATGCCATCTGCAGTAGCAGGAATTAAACTACCCAAAGGCAGATTAAAAGAAGGAATTGGATAAAAAGCTAAATGCTGTGGTGCTGCCGGATTTTTTTTGTGGTGATGATCGATAGGATAATCGCCACAAGCAATACCTGTTTTATACAAATTAAAGTCGAAAGGCCTTGCAATATGATTGAGGTTGAATCGAGTCAAACCTTTTACTCTTCTACTTTCTCTATGATATGGAATGAGGGGCAATTTATCGGGAGTGCTAAATTCATCATCAGCCAAACCAATATGTTTAAACCCTAATTGTGTTTGAATAAAATAAATAAATCTAAAGGTTTGTGCTTTGGCATGTAATAAAGCGGAGTCTCGTTGGGCAGTCGTAAGATGTAATAAATTTACGTAGTAATCATTGCCATAACCCGGCCAATTCAACATGTATTTTCCGTTTGGCAATTTGCCATAGTCGAGCATTTTTTGAGCATCTACACTTGGCTTTGGCCTACTTTTATCAATATAATAATTTGTACAAGCCCCATCAAATTCAGATGGGTCATAATTAGCCGGCCTAGCAATTGTTTTATCGGCTCCAATACCATAATCTTTTAATACAGCAGCATACGTCAAATCTTGAATAATATCGTTAGATGATGATACACCCACATTTTCACCGGTGATGCCGTTGGCTTCCATACCAATATCAGCTGGAATCTTTGCACTTGCTAACACATCGCCTAATTCAGTAGCATCAATCACTTGTTTGGCAGTTACCATAAGCACCATTCCTGTAGTCTTGTGCACAAAATCGGCACCAATCACTTTATTACCTTTCTTAATCGCTTTTTTGAAACGATAGTTGTAGTAAATATTCAATTGCTTTTCGGCGCCAGCCATTTTCTTGAAAATACTATCTGCAACATGCGGCTCGAATTGCGTATTACTTACCCAACCGGTGAAGACTTTGTTGGGACCACCATACACTTTATACAATGCTTCTCTAAACTCATTCCATATACCTGATGGTAACCGATGGTTACCATCAGTAGCAGTAACACCGGCAGCAGATAACATGCCACCCAACCAATCGGTTTCTTCAACAATAATGGTTGCAACACCTAACCTTGCACTCTGAATACCGGCCGCAGTTCCACCTGCACCACCACCTACTACCAAAACATCAGCAGTTACAGCTAACTGTGCCAAAGTAAATTGACTGTGTAGCAAAACAGCAAGCAGTATCGTCAATAATTTTTTCATTATGCAATCACATTACAGGCTTTCTAAAGTTTTCCAAACCTGGTATAAGGAACGGGGTATATGAAAACATCCTTTCCATTTGCCGCCTTTCATCGGGAGCAATACTTCTCCTCTCCTGTTGAGGTAACCAAACCATTCGCCGTAACTATCGTCTTTAAAATGTTTCCAAGAATAATTATGCACTTTTTCAAACCATTCTAAACAGGCTACATTACCGGTTAATTGATATCCTTTAGCTAAAGCCACCAATGCCTCTACATGCACCCACCATAATTTTTGATCCCATTCTAATTGTTGGGTGGGATGACCTTGCACATCTAAAAAATAAAAAATACCACCATATGTTTTATCCCAACCATATTCTAAAGTTTTCAGCATGATGTCAGTGGCTTTATTGATCAAAGCCTCATCCTGATTACGTTTGCCCAAATCCATGATAAACCACATGGCTTCAATTGCATGGCCGGGATTAAGCAACCGACCTTCAAAACTGTCGCAGAAGCTACCATCTTCATAAACGTTTTCTAATATCAAACCCAAATCGGGCTGATAGAAAACATCCATTACTTCATGAATGACTGTAGGAATAAAACTGTTCACTCTTTCGGTACCTATAATCGGCTCCAACTCTAAGGAGAGATTACAGAGAATCATGGGTAGTGAGAAGTTTTTGAGATTCCGAGTACCTGGATAAGCTTTATTGTAACTGCCTTTCCAATTATCTTTTCGCTTGATGATATTTTCGAAAGTGTCTAATGCAATTTTTTTATAGGTATCGCTTGGGGCAATTTTGTCTAAAGCAGCAAAAGCCATAGTAGCAAAACAATCACTGAAAATATTATAAGGCTGAACCAACGGTTTTCCATCGGCAGTTAGCGAAAAATACCAGTTACCTTCTGCATCTCTGCCATACTTTTCCATAAATGCAGCGCCGTGTTTAGCCATAGCTAACCATTCGGCCCTAGGCTCAACATGGTGGTACATATAGCTAAAGCACCACACTTGTCTACCTTGTAACCACATAAATTTATCGGTATCGTACACTTTACCCGTTCTGTCTAAACAGGTAAAAAAGCCACCATTTTCCTCATCTTTACTGTGTGAAAGCCAAAATGGTAAAATATTTCCTATTAACTCATCTTTATATTGTGCGGCGTATTTTGTCAATGGATGAACATTGATAATGGCAGCGTTGTCTGGAGCAATGTCATGAACCTCCTGCATATAATTAATATTAATTACTAAGTTCGAGGACAATATTATTTATTTTCTTTCAAAAACGCTGACTTTTTTAAAATATTTATTTTCTTTTAAAAAATTATAGCTTCATATTCTAAAGCCAAGTTTATAACCCTAAATTGTTAATTATCTTAGCTCAATGACAACGGCACACCAACTTTTTGAAGTTTTTTCAGTAGATAACCCCGGAAGCGGGGTGGCATATAAGAATAAGGCCTTGAAAAAAGCCATTATCAACCAAATTGATAGTAGTGGCGATATGACGATTGCAGATTTGGCTAAGGAATTGGCCATCAGCACTCCAAAAATCACCAGTTTGGTGAATGAGTTGATAGAAGACGGATTATTGCAAGACGAAGGCAAAATTGACTCAACAGGCGGCAGAAGAGCTAACATTTATGGTTTAGTTAGTGATGCTTGCTATTTTGTAGGGGTTGATGTAAAACGTTTTGGCATTAATATAGGCTTGCTAGATTTTAAAAAACACTTGGTTACCATTAAGGAACATGTGCCTTATGTGATGGAAAATACCCAACAATCGCTCAACGATCTTATTAAGTGTATTAAAGATTTTTTAAAAGAACAAAAACTAGGTAAAGACAAAGTGTTGGGCATTGGCATCAATCTTTCCGGCCGCATTAATAATAATAGCGGTTACAGTTACAGCTTTTTTCATTTTCACGAAGAACCTTTAAGTGAAACCATTCAAAACGAATTGGGCATTAGAACTTTTTTAGAAAACGACTCCCGTGCTATGGCGTATGGTGAATTTTGTAGCGGCGTGGTAACCAACGAAAAAAATGTATTATTTGTTAACCTAGATTATGGTACAGGCTTAGGCGTTTTGATAGATGGAAAATTGTATTACGGTAAATCTGGCTTTAGTGGAGAGTTTGGACATATTCCTTTTTTTAACAATGAAATAATTTGCCAGTGTGGAAAAAAAGGATGTTTAGAAACCGAAGTGTCGGGCTTGGCTTTGATACGACAGTTTAAAGAAAAAATTAAACAAGGATCAAGTTCATCATTGGTAAAAAATGACACACCGTTAGATGATATTAAACTAGAAGATATTGTTGATGCTGCGCTGAATGAAGATATGTTGGTGATTGAATTACTAGCTGAATTTAGTGAGAAACTTGGAAGAGCAATGGCCGTATTGATTAATTTATTAAACCCTGAATTGGTGATTTTAGGCGGTACAATTGCCAAAACCGGTGATTATATCAGGCTACCGGGCCGCAGTGCTTTAAATAAATATTCGTTGAGTTTAGTGAATAGCGATACACAATTTAAGGTATCTAAATTAGGCGACAAAGCAGGTGTAATGGGTGGCTGCTTAATTGCTAGAAATAAAATTTTATCTTAATAGAAAAAGATTAGTTATGAAGTCATTTGTACTATTAGTTACTTTATTAATTGCTGCCGAATCATTTTCACAACAAAACTATCAAGCAGAAAAGCAATTGGTACATTTCTCCCTGCAATCTGCTTCAGAAAGAAGGGCATTTTTTCAAGAATGGGGAACAAATACTACACCTGACAGTAAGCAATGGGAAACAGAAAAGCCTATCGTTATAACATCCAAAGTATTTACTATATCGCTTCAACATGTTACGCCATTTCTGGCCCTTTCTTGCGGCTGGAATGAACTTAGTACCTCACACCAAATCAATACTTCAATTGCCATACGTTTTTCTACCGATGGTCAACAATGGACCAATTGGCAACCATTAACGGTAGATGAACACAGCAGCAATAGCCAATACCAATTTGTATCGCAGTTATTGTTTACCGAAAAAGAGCATCGGTTTTATCAAATACAATTAACGAGTAATTTAGCTTTGAGGGGAAATATATTGAACCATTTAATGTTGAATTTTTTTAATCCTGCAAATGGTAAAAAATTAACGAATGGCAGTCCCGATGTAAACACCAATAGTCCACTGTTTGCAGCTCGTACTACAGCTTGCCCTTGTCCACAACCTGCTTTTGTAACCCGTGCCGGTTGGAATTGTCCGCAAGGGGCTACATCCCCATCTTTCACCACCGTAACACATTTGATTGTACATCATTCGGCCGGTTCAAACACTTCTGCCAACTGGCCTGCAGTAGTGTTGAGTATTTGGAATAGCCATGTCAATACCAATGGTTGGTCAGATATTGGCTATAACTGGTTGATTGACCCTAACGGTGTTTTATATGAAGGAAGAGGCGGCGGAAACAATGTGATTGGAGCACATTTTTGTGGCTTCAATGGTGGCACTATGGGCACCTGTATGTTGGGCACTTATACTACACAAAGCTTGACCGATACAGCTAAGAAAAAGCTGGTAGAAATTTTAGCCTGGAAATGTTGCAATTCAAATTTGAATCCGTTGAGTACTGGGTTTCATGCTTCATCTAATTTAACATTGAATCGTATTTCAGGCCATAGAGATGGCTGTGCAACTGAATGCCCGGGTAATACCACTCATGCCGATTTACCCAATATCCGCACTGCGGTGAACACCTATATTAATGATAGATGTGCGGTTACAGCTGTAGTAAATATTCCGGGTGTAGAAGATTTAACGGTATCACCAAATCCCACCTCGGGTAAATTTTTGATTAGGTTAACGATGAATACCGGCAAATCTTTTCGCTATGTATTGTATGATGCCAATGGCAGAATACTTTACCAATCTACCCCTAAACAAACCGGATTAAGCCTGACGGAACAAGTCAATACATTAGAAAAATATCCGGCAGGTAATTATCTCCTTCGTATTTGGATTGACAAAACAGATGTTACGAGAAATATTGTGAAGGAGTGAGGGAGATAGCCCCCAAAATGCCCATATAGGGCTCTTTTAGCCTTATTAATGTAAGTACAAAGCAAGATTGAATAGTGAATAATCAAACCTGTAAGTATTAACACATACGTATTGATATTTAATTCCATTAATCTGTACTATCATAATAATCCTTCATCACAAACAAAGTTTATTTCATTTTTCCTTTTCTGACAACAAACGTTTACTATTTCATCCTTTTAGACAGCGGTATACATGTAATAAATAAATCAGGTTTAAAAACCATCCTCACAAATCAAACTTTATTCCTTTTATTTTGACGGCACAATTGATGACAGCAAACTATTTTATTGATACCTTTCATATTTCAAACATGTCAAAACAGTATTGATTTACTAGATTAATATTCTCCAGAATGAAAAAATATTGGATCATTATGATTGCTGCACTCGGATCTCAAACCTTAAATGCTCAAACAATAGTACCGTATAAAAACGCTAAGCTTCCTATCGAACAAAGAATAAAAGATTTACTAAGCCGGATGACGCTTGATGAAAAAGTGGGTCAGCTTAACCAATTGAGTGGTGGTGCATTCACCGGACCTGCATTGAACGATGCCGGACAAAAAGAAAAAATGCAACAGGTGAAAGCTGGTAAAGTAGGATCCATGCTCAACGTTATCGGTGTTGCAGATACTCGCAGCATACAGCAAGTTGCTATGCAAAGTCGATTGGGGATTCCTATGTTGTTTGCCTATGACGTTATTCATGGTTATAAAACAATATTCCCGATTCCATTAGCAGAGGCTTGCAGTTGGGACATTAATCAAATTGAACGTAATGCATCAATAGCTGCGAAAGAAGCTGCTGCGGCAGGTTTACATTGGACGTTTGCACCTATGTGTGATATCAGTAACGACCCAAGATGGGGTCGTGTTATGGAAGGTGCCGGCGAAGATCCTTTTTACGGAAGCCTAGTTGCTGCAGCAAGAGTTAAAGGCTTTCAAGGAAACTTGAATGATGCAGCCCATATGCTAGCAACGGTTAAACATTTTGCCGCCTATGGTGCAGTAGAAGCAGGAAGAGAATATAATCATGTAGATGTTTCAAGAGTAGCGTTATGGAACAAATATTTACCACCCTATCAAGCCGCAGTAAAGGCAGGAGCCGCAACGGTAATGAATGCTTTTAATGTATTTGAAGGTGTGCCGGTAAGTGGCAGTAAATATTTGGTAGGTGACATATTAAGAAAACAATGGCATTATAATGGAATTGTAGTGAGTGATTGGGCATCGTTTAAAGAAATGATTAACCATGGTTATGCTGCCGATGATAAAGATGCCGCTTACAAAGCATTTATTGCAGGCAGTGATATAGATATGTTTAGCCAAGTAACTATTACTCATTTGGCAGAATTGGTGAAAGAGAAAAAAATTACCATGTTGCAATTGGATGAGGTTGTAGCTCGAATACTCTATTATAAATTCAAACTTGGGTTATTTGAAGATCCTTTAAAGTTTTGTGATGATGAAAGAGAACGTACTCAAATTTTTACTCCCGAACATCGAGCAGTTGCAGCTAAAGCAGCCCGTTCATCTGTTGTACTACTCAAAAATAATAACCAGTCTTTGCCATTAGCAACAACTTCAAAATTACTTCTCGTTGGCTCATTTGCAGTAAGCAAAGATGACATGTTTGATTTTTGGGTGGCTCAAGGAAAAAGTAATGATGCAGTTTCGGTGTATGAAGCCTTCAGCAAAAATTTCAGTAATATGCAATTTGCTAAAGGCTACCATACAGACCTTACTACTAACGATACACTCATCAACGAAGCTGTAAGTATGGCTGCTACAGCAGAGGTTGTTGTTGTGAATATTGGCATCAGTGGTAAATTGGCCGGCGAAGACCGTTCATTGGCACATCCTGAAATTCCGGCTGCGCAAATACAATTACTTAAGGCTTTAAAAGCTACGGGAAAGAAAGTTGTTGCATTGGTTTCTAGTGGCAGACCATTAGTGCTTACACCTATTGAACCTTTAGCTGATGCGATTTTACAATGTTGGATTTTAGGAACAGAACATGGCAATGCGATTGCTGATGTAGTAAGTGGTGACTATAATCCATCAGGAAAAACAGTAATGACTTTCCCTTATGCCGTTGGGCAGATTCCTGTTTATTATAATCATTTCAATACCGGACGCCCCACCCCTACAGACAATGCCGGTAATTGGTACTCAAGATTTAGAGATATCCAAAATAAACCACTATATCCTTTTGGTTTTGGTTTGAGCTATACTGAATTTGCTTACTCAAAACCGCAACTATCGGCTGCTATTATTGCCAAAGGAGAAAAATTAACAGTAACGGTAACAGTTACTAATAAAGGCAATAGAACCGGCGAAGAAGTAGTACAATTGTATATTCGTGACCATGCTGCTTCTATTATTCGTCCGGTAAAAGAACTAAAAGGATTTGAAAAAATTACTTTGAATGCAGGAGAAAGCAAAACAGTACGATTCACTTTATCTGACACATCACTTTCTTTTTACAATGCCGAAGGAAAGTTGGTATTAGAACCCGGAAAGTTTAGTGTATTTGTTGGAGGCAATTCAACCGATACCCAACAAGTAGATTTTGAATTGAAATAATGAATATAGGATTACAAAATTCTCTATACAACAAAAGGAGCCAATTGGCTCCTTTTGCATACCTAAACAAATAAACGAAATTTATTGCTTTACAATTTTGATCACGTGATTGTTATCGCCATCTTTTACACTTAAGAATAGTAATCCTGTCGCATAATGTTGTACCGGAATATTAACATTGTTATCGCCTGCTGCAATCTGTTGATTTCTGCTCATCAATACAGCACCTGAAGCATTGGTTAACGTAAGTTGTACTTGTTTGATGCTATTGGTTTTCATACTCAACACAATATTTTCACTAACAGGATTTGACAATACTTTTACTGTAAATCCGCTGATGGTATTTTGTACTGTTCTAGTTTCAGATAAAGCAGCTTTACCATCTTTATCTACCTGACGTAAACGATAGTAGCTTTTACCATCCAACAATTTTCCATCTTCGAATTGATAACTAATAGCAGCCGTACTATTACCATCAATAGCTTTAGAGGCTACAAATCCAATCTTACTAAAGTCTCTACCATTTACAGATTTTTCAACTACAAACCCATCGTTATTGATTTCGGTTGCAGTTGACCAATTTACTACAACGGCTTTATTACGAATTGTGGCATTGAAGCTGGATAAGGTAACCGGCAAAATCGCCAAACCTGTTTTAGTTGCCTCAATTCCATTATTGGTAGACAAATAAAATACAGTATAACCGCCATCTGCATCTAAACGATAAGACGCATCTCCAGTACCATTGGCATTCGTAGCATAATCAATTGTAGGATCACCTAATGAATCTAACCCATAATTTGTTGGAGCCATTTCGTCGGTTATATTCAACATCTTCATTCGAGTTCCAGCGTTGGAATTATTACCCCCCGAAAAAATTAAGTACTTCCCATTGGCAGTAGTTAAATGCCGTAACCCACCATAGCCAATTGAGGCTTGTCCGTTGCCAACACCATCTGTAATAGTGGTAACTACAGTACCTGTTCTTACACCGCTATTGTTAGTACCAACAGCTATTTTACGAGCATTAAATCCCCCACCTTTAATCCAAATGTCAGAAGTCAAGCTATTTGTTACCGGCTCTACAGTTCTATTTGCCCATTGTTGATTGGCGGTAGGAGATGATGTCATTGTTACTTTACTCTCTACAAAGTAATTTAATCCATTAACGGTATTAAGAATGTAAATATTAAATGCATTTGCTGTAGTTCCTGCACCACTTGCATACAAAATGGTATTATTACCAGTTCCAGACAAACCAAATGAATCACCGGTTCTTTCTGTTACCGCAAAATCTGCACACAATGTTGGGGCTGAACCTTGATTTGCCCATCTGTAAATTTTGCATTGACCTGCACCAGTTGCTAAAGAAATACCATAAATAACACCATCTGATGTTACTCGAATTTTATTATATTTAAAACCCTCTGAACCTACCCCTGTAGTATTCAATTGTCCTTCTTCGGCACCTGTGTTTGGATTGACAATAAAGATTCTATCGTTTCTTTTAGATACCAATAATTTATTTGTTGCCGGATTATAATCGAGGCTTGTAACATTATTATCTGCGGTAAACCAAGCATATCCTACCCCATCAGCTCTTTTTTGCCATTGAGAGGTAAAAGGCTGTGCATTTGTAACGATTACAAAAGCTGAAAATAACAGGGAGAAGTACAATTTTTTCATAAAGCAGTAGTTTTAGAGTATGAAAATAAATAAATTTATTAAGTTTTATAACTTTTATTGTATTTTTTAATTAAAAAAGAGCCTTTATAAAATCAAGCAATAAAAAAATCCGGCACTGTAGCCGGATTTTTAAATAGATATGATATGAAGTGCTTGCTTACTGAATGATAATTTTCGTTGTTCTAATTGACTCATTAACAACAGCTTGTAGTATATAATTACCCTGAAGCAATTGAGTAGGCACTTGAACATTGCCAAAACCATTTGCCATATTTACTTGTGATTGGTGCATCAATTTACCATCCATACCAAGCCAACGTAAGGATATTTTGCCCTTTACTTCAGGCATTACCAACTGTAATTGACTCGTTGAGGCAGCGATGGAAGGATATACTTTAAACATGGGTTGGCGTTTAGTCCACTGTACAGTTCTTACCGGACTGTATTGGTAACTACCATCTAGCTCCATTATTTTAAGTCGATAATAGACAATTGCAGGACTAGATGAAATTATGTCTTGCACTAAGTATTGTTGGCGACCTGCTGTAATAGTTGAAACAGGAATGAAATTGACGCCATCGGTACTTCGCTGTACTTCAAATTTGTCTATGTTTTTCTCGTTGGCAGTGTTCCATTGTAACTGAACAGTATTGCTGCCATCTTTCCAAGCTAAAAACTGCAATAGCTGCAAAGGCAACGGACCAAAAGATGCCACATTACTTGGTGTTGACTCATTGTATAATCTGTCTAAGGTGGTTACTACATAGTAATAATTATTGACAGGTAAAGATTCCGAATCAACATATTCAGTAGCATCGTTCCATGTAATGGCAATTAAATTATTGCTATTTGAAATATCTACTACAGAATTGGTAGAACGATAAACAGCAATACGTTTTACTCGTTGTAAAGAATCGTTAGATGGCGTAGGATTAGACCAAGTTAATCTTCTTGAATTGTCGCCTTGTAATGTTATAGCTAATGTTGTAGCAGGCGCCGGCGCAGTATTATCTTTCCAAACCATGGTTGGCGGCATGGCAGGTTTATTGTAAAAATTCTGCTGTAAGCTATCTCTAAATCCTAATGGGTTATTGCGTAAACTAGTGGTGTTATACACAACTTGACCTCTAATATTAGCTTGCTGCCTATTCAACCTCACTTGATTAGGAATTTGTGAAGTGTTGGTAGCAAAAGCAGCATTCTGTGCCATATCTCCTACTTTATAACCGGCTAAGCCAATGTACATATGTCGGCTAAAACTGTTATTGTTCCACCAAGGCACAAGAATATTATAATCAGAACCTGTTTGCCCCATGAACCAATATACCTGCGGCATTAAATAATCTATCCATCCTTGTTGCATCCACAAACGACTGTTACAAAAAAGGTCTTTGTAATGTTGTGTGGCGCCACTGCTGGTGTTACTTCCGTTAACAGGGTCATTATTCTGACTCAACCAAATACCAGATGGAGAAATACCAAATTTAACCCAAGGTTTAACGGAACGAATACTATCCCCTAATCTTCTAATCAATGTATCTACATTGCTTCTACGCCATTCCGCTTTGGTTGCAATACCCCTTGAGTTGGCGGCAAAAGTTGCATCATCATTATAGGTTGTTAATGCCGGATTAGGATAGAAATAATCATCGAAATGTATGCCATCAACATCATACCTTCTTACCACATCCATTACTACTTTAATAACATGTTCCCACACCTGAGGTAATCCCGGGTTTAAAATTTTTTGAACCGAAGTACCGGTAGTGCAATCTAATATCCATGAAGGTTGAGTATTGATTAAATGCGAACTGTGCAAAGCATTTAAATTGGTGGTTGTTGCACTAGCCAATGCCCGATACGGATTAAACCATGCATGAAACTCCATCCCCTTTTTCCGAGTTTCGGTAATCATAAATTCTAACGGATCGTAGTAGGGATTGGGCGGTGTACCTTGAGTACCGGTTAAATCTCTGCTCCAAGGTTCAAAAGCACTAGGATACATAGCATCGCATTGGCTCCGTATTTGCACATATACCGCATTCATGCCGGTAGTCTTGTGTTCATCTACCCGCTGTATAAAAGTAGATTGTTCTTGTGCCGATGTAGAACTATTGGCGGGCCAATCAATATTAGCGTAGGTAGCAATCCAAGCACCTCGCAATTCTCGTTTTGGGGCTGATTGCGTAAAAGCTTCGCTTAACACAACTAAAAATAATAACAGTAGAATAGATCTCGATTTCATAAGCAATCTTCAAATAAAAGCATGATGAAAGCCGAAATTAGGTGATATTGGCATTGCTTGCCATTTATTGCAGGAATTATTGCAATAATTTGAAGCTTCTTATTGATTTACAAGCCATTATCTGCTGATTGTATTTATAGCTCTTGTGTGTAAAGCTATTTTTTCTGTAAATACACTTTGATGATTTTATTATTGGCCGAACTTTCTTTACCCGTATTTTCCCAAAAAATATTGGGTGCCGAACTTTTAATACCACCAACGATATAACCAATTAATTGTTCTCCTTTGGGTAATTTGTCCATATCGATAATGCCATCTTTATAAATCGGCAAAGCAGGATTAATTATAAACTCCGCCGCCGCACCCAAAAAACCTGGCATTTGAACAGGCAAATAATTTTCGGTGATAGTATTGCCATTTCTAGTAATCAAACTGATTGTTTTTGTGAATGGCACATCTTCATCTCCTTTAATTTTTCCTTTTGTATCAGGATAATATTGTGCAATGCCGCCCCAAAAAATAGTGTACATATTTTGGGTAGTAGCACTATATAATGGTGTTAATGCACTATGATAATGACTTAGTTTTTGCTCAAAATCGGGCTGTAAGAAATAGCCATCTTCCCACACATCTACAATACTTGTGTATGGGATATCTTTTTCGTATTGAAATACGCCGGAAAAAATGGTATGGCCAAATTTTCCATTTGCAAATATTTGTGGCGCTAAATTATAATCTCTACGATGTAAGTTATCTGTATCGTTAATGGCTTGATAGTTGAGAATTTGTAACGTAGTGTCTATAATAGACAAATTGAATTTTCTAATTTCGTTGGTATAAACTTGTGTAAAGCCGGGTCCATGATCGGGGCCCATAGGATTATATCTTCCATCAAAACGATGTCCGCCAATCAGCAAAAATTTTCCATCAGCAGCTTTTGCCATTTTACCACCTGTAACAGCCATTTGTTCATTGTACTGATGTAGAAAAATGGATGTTGAAATTTTTGTTCCGATAACGGAAGTAATAAGCTTTGGTAAATCAATTACAGTGATGTAAGGAAACGTTATGTGATCATCTTTTAATTTACTGTAAGCATATCCACCGGTTACAATAAGTTGTTTTTCTTGTTGATAAAACTGCATATTGGTGCTGCGTAATTGCTCTACCAAACTATCAGCTATAGCTAATTTCGATAACGCTTTTTTCCAGATTTGTTTCTTGACAGGATCTATGACATAAACAAAATCGTTATTGTCCTCTGTCCAAAAACTTGCCCATGGTTGTCTGCGGTGTAAGCCATCTTTTCGGCCACCAATTAATACCCATTTACCTTCCCACACGCCATAAACAAATGAATGCAATGCCGGAAACTGTGCAAAATCTTCAGTTACAAGTTTCACCGAAAATGACAATTGCTTTGCAGGTTCTTGTGCCACACTTACCGTGCGGCACAAGAACAACAACAAAGAAACAACAACAACCCGTTTAAGCATATTATTATTTGACATATCTCAAATTTGTGGAGCAAAGCTATTTAATAATAAATCCCTAGCAGCATCCTTTTTCATCTTTTGCAATACCTAACGCATCTAGAATATTATTCAAGGGACAAATTTTTGTAAAAGACGACTGCAATAAGTTTACACCTACAAAAACGCCAAGCCAAAGCCATTGTATACTAACAAAATGAGCCAATGAAATACTAGTCAGTACAAATGTGCCAGCTACGGCTCTTACAATTCTTTCTCTCATACATAATTGTTTTATTGTTAAATGGAATAAGTTGATTGTTCTACCGGCATTATAAATGCACGGATGGGAAATGCTGAAGCTGTATCCTCATTGTGTGCTTTAATTAATTCGATGGCTTGAATTGCTTTATCCTGTGCTGTAAAGCTGAACAGTATAAGGGCATCGGCTTTTTCGCTTCCGCTACTAAACCATGCATCCATCAAATCAAAAGACTGTTTATTTTTTACCCCAACAGTTTCTGTGATGCTGAATACTTCAATTCCTGCTTTTACAAAAATTGCGGCAACCGTTTGTTGGTCTTCTTTTATACTAGTTACAAATAAAAGTTTCATAATAATTTATTTTACTTTGTTACGCATCATTTTGAAATACAATAAGGGTACTACCAATAAGGTAAGGAAGGTGGATGTAATGGTTCCACCCATTAATGAGATGGCTAGACCTTGGAAAATAGGATCAAACAGTATAATTACTGCACCCAATACTACTGCTCCTGCGGTTAACAATATAGGTGTCGTTCTAACGGCACCTGCTTCAATAATGGCTTGCTTTAAAGGAATGCCATCTTTAAGTCTGATGTCTATAAAGTCAATTAACAGCAAGGAGTTTCGAACCATTACCCCCGCTAACGCAATAAATCCAATCATAGAAGTAGCAGTGAAATATGCTCCCAACATCCAGTGCCCAAATAAAATACCAATCAAAGAAAGTGGTATAGCAGCTAACATTAACACAGGTACTGTAAAGTTTTGAAACCAAGCTACAATCAACATATAAATGATGATGATGGCAACTACAAATGCAATACCTAAATCTCTAAATACCTCGAAAGTAATTTGCCACTCGCCATCCCACTTCAATGTAAAATTATCTTCTGTTGCAGGTGGAGCACTATATTCTTCATTCAAACTGTAACCAACAGGTAATTGTACTTTTTTCAATTTTTCTGAAATAGCACTCATCGCATAAAACGGACTTTCTAAATTACCAGCCATATCAGCTAGAACATATACTACACGTTTCTGATTTTTACGATAAATATTCGGCTGCTTTACATCTTTGACTACTTGCACTAAATCTCCAAGTGGTACTGCATTACCTTGTTGACCAATGATTTTCAACGTTTTCAAATCATTCACATCAGCCTTATCAGCATCTGCTAATTTCAGTACAATATTATCTTGATTGTAAGAAACTGATTCGTGCAGCACTCCCACCGGCTGACCTGACAAAGCGGCTCTCATAGTAGCAACAATTTGTGCCGGTGCAATGCCATTAAGCATGGCTTTTTCTTTGTCAACTTCAAACCTAAACTCAGGCTGTGCAGCTTCTACCATCCAATCAACATCTACAACATCTTTTGTACTATCAATGATAGATTTAATTTGCTCAGCTACTTTAATTTGTTGTTTATAGTCAGGACCATACACCTCTGCCACTATCGTTGACAATACCGGTGGACCGGGTGGCACTTCTACCAATTTAGCATTGGCGTTGTACTTTTTAGCAATGGCTTGAATACCATTACGCATCTGCTTAACTATATCATGACTTTGTATACTTCTATCTCCTTTATCAACCAAATTCACTTGTATATCTGCCACATTATCGCCTCTACGCATATCATAATGCCTAACCAAACCATTAAAACTAATTGGACCTGCTGTACCAACGTAACCTTGTATATTTTTTACATTATCTTCTTCTGCAACAAAAGCAGCAATTTCTTTTGTTACGGCAGCCGTTTTTTCTAAGGTTGTTCCCTCGGGCATATCTATCACTACTTGAAACTCATTCTTATTATCGAATGGCAACATTTTTACCGCTACAGATTTGGTATAAAAAAGCATCATAGAACCCAACAACACAACAACAACCGATACAATAAAAGTCCAACGCTTCCATCTTGTTTCTAACATCGGATGAATAGACGCCTTATATATTTTATAAATACGGCTTTGCTCTATGGATGTAGGTTGTTTGTCTGTATGATGATCTTTTTCACGAAGAAAAATATACCCTAAGTAAGGTGTTAATGTTAATGCCACAACTAATGACAACAACATTGCAATAGATGCACCAATAGGCATTGGACTCATGTAAGGGCCCATCATACCGGATACGAAAGCCATTGGCAATACCGCAGCGATAACGGTGAATGTGGCTAATATTGTTGGGTTACCAACTTCGTTAATGGCATAAATAGCAGCTTGATGAAATGGTAATCGTTTCATCTTAAAGTGTCGGTGCATATTCTCAGCAATGATAATAGAATCATCTACTACAATACCGGTAATAAATACTAAAGCAAATAGTGTAATACGGTTGAGCGTATAATCCATGAAATAATACGAGAATAAAGTGAGTGCAAACGTTACAGGCACTGAAAGAAACACTACTAAACCGCCACGCCAACCCATTGCTAACATCACAAATAAAGTAACAGCTACAATAGCCACAACTAAGTGCATCAATAATTCAGATACTTTATGCGAAGCAGTTTCACCATAATTTCTAGTATTGGCTATATTTACTTCATTCGGAATGATTTCATTTTTAACATGATCAACTTTTGAAATAATCAGTTTTGACAAATGCATAGCATCTGCCCCTTTCTTTTTGGCAATTGATAATGTTATAGCTTGATACTCTGATGCAGTTGCACGAGCTTTTGCAGTGTCTGCTTTACCATGTCCAAAAAATACATATTGGCTTGGCGTTTCAGCACCATCAACTACGCTAGCAATTTGACGCAGATAAACGGGTTGTTGATTATTGATACCAACAATAAGATTTTCTAACTCTTCTTTTGTACTGATAAAGTTACCAGTTTGCACAGAAAAAGAAGTATCCTGCTTAATTAAATTACCACTTACAACTTGTTCGTTACTTCCTTGTATTTGTTTACTGATGGTAAGAAAATCAACTTTGTTTTCAGCCATCTTATCTTTATCTAAAATAACCTGTACTTGTCTGCTTCTACCACCTATTATATTTACGGTTGCAACATCGGGTATCTTTTTAATTTCATTGGTTAAAGCCTCTCCCATTTGGCGCAAACTGTAATCATCATACTTATCACTCCAAAGAGTTAAACCCAACACAGGCACATCGTCAATTGCTCTAGATTTTATTAAAGGCAGGGTTACACCTTGCGGCATTTTATCCATGCTCTTCATAATTTCGTTATAGAGTTTTACCAATGAACGTTCTACATCTTCACCAACATAAAACTGAACAATCAACATGGCCTGTCCTTGCATAGAAGTAGAATAAACATACTCTACACCCTTAACATTGGATACAATTTTTTCTAGCGGTGCTACTAATTTCGTTTCTACTTCTTTTACCCCAGCACCTGGAAAGCCAATCATAATATCAGCTATGGGCACTTCAATTTGTGGCTCTTCTTCTCTTGGAATTAACATAGTACTGTAACCACCAATTAATAAAAAGGCAATCATCAGCAATACTGTTAACTTAGAAGTAAGAAAAGCATTGGCTATTCTACCCGACAATCCTTTTTCCATAAATATATTTTAGCTATTTTTTTTAATTATTGTTTTACCGTAACGGCTGCGCCATTAAATAATCTACCGTCGGCAGATAGAATAAACTGTTCAGTAGCACTTAAACCAGACAACACTTCAATACTTGTACCGTAGGTTTTACCTAATCTCAACCAACGTAACAAAGCAGTATTTTTTGTACTAACGGTATATACTCCGGCAAGCTGATCTTTGTACACCACACTTGATAAAGGAATCAACACTACATCGGTTGCAGGCTTTGCCGCAACGGCTTTACCTTCGATTGAAACATTCACATACATACCACTATACAATCCTTTTTTATCATTGTCCGGCACAGCAATTTTTACGATGTATTGACCTCCTGTAAATTGTGAAGATGGATTGAGTTGTATGATCTTTCCAGAGAAAGTTTTACCGGTTGATTTGATGAGTACTTGTGCAACATCGCCAATCTTAACCGTACTAATTGCATTTTCAGGAATAGCAGCACTTACTTGAAAGCTACCACCTTGCTCAATCACCACAATAGGCATTCCCGGTGATGCCATAGTACCAGCCTCTGCATTCTTTTGCACAATTACGCCGCTAAAAGGCGCTGTTAACACGGTATAGTTCATCATAGCACTCACTTCATTTCGCATTTCTTTTGCAGCAGCTAATCTTGCTTTTGCTGCATTGTATTGTAGTGTTACATTATCCAATTCCTTTGCCGTTGCACTTTGTTGATTGTATAAGGCAGTAAATCGGTCAAAATCTTTTTGTGCATTTTTTACATGGGCTTCAGCTTCTGCGATAGCAGCATCAGTTTGTGCTTTCTTAGCACCCATATCTTGGTTATTGATGGTTGCAATGACTTGCCCTTTTTGCACATAGTCACCAACTTTAACGCTAAGCTTTGTGATATAACCCATCACCCTTGTACTAATAGCAGCCGTTTGTCCTGCTTCAATTTGTCCACTTGCACTAATACCGTTTTGCTGTGTTGCAGTAGGCTGGCTCAAAGTGACAGCTACGGTAGCTTGTTTTGTATTTGTTGCTGTTGCCTTATCACCTATGCAGGACATTAATCCGATTGAGGCTATACCTAAAAGCAGGAATGAAAATTTGAATGATACTATTGCGTTCATATGTATTTGATTAAAGCGTTTAATTAATTAGATGATGTAGTTAAAAATTTCAAGTAAGCTTTGGTAATAGCAATACTGTGTAGCGACTGTTGGTAGTCTAATTTATTTTTAGACAATTGCATTTGCACCATCAATACATCGGTAGTATTTACTAGTCCTTGCTCATATCTATTTTGCATAATGCGTAGAGATTCTTCTGATAAACCGATAGCTTGTTTACGCTGTTTTAATTGGTAGGTTGCAGCTTGAATATCGCTAAGTGTTTTATTTACTTCAAGCTGGCTTTGTTCTTTTTGAACCTCTAATTCATTAGCCAACTTGTTTCGCTGTAAGGTTTGCGTTGCCATACTATTTTTTATGGTGTTGCCTTTGAAAATATCCCACGATAATTGAATGCCTGCTAAATAAGCTCCACTGCCAAAACCAATTAACTTCCTATCATTTAATTGATAAGAGGCAAAAGCATTTAATTTTGGCAGATACCCAATTTTGGTAGATTTAATCATCATATCTGATGATTTCAATGCAGCTTCCATTGCTTTAAAATCTGCTCTTGCAGCAGCAATTGAAGCAACTGTATCAATCAAAGCAGCAGATTCATAAATCGATTCGTTTACTTTATAAGTAGTGCCGACAGATTTACCCATTAAGAGATTTAGGTAATCAGAAATAATTGTTGTGTTAGATTTTGCAGTGTACAAATTAGCCGATACATCCGCAATTTGCACTTGTACATTTAATACATCAGACTTTTGTAATAAACCTTGCTGGTATCTATTAGAAGTGAAAGTGAGTAAGGCATTAAAATGTTGTAAGGTCTCCTCTAAAACTGCAATAGAACGATAGGTTAACTGTAATTGTACGAATGCTTTCTCCACTTCAAAAGAAAGATATTCGGCTGTTCTTTGTGTTTTAAATTGATAAATTTCCGACTGCATTTTTACTGCCTTACGCATGTACTGCAAATCCATATTTATAATGGGTTGTTGTACGGTAAGCTTTGTCATAAAATCTGAAATCCCGTTTGGCTTGTTTAATAAAGTAGGATTAAAATCTGCTTGTTCAATGCGCTGCTGTTGCAGCTTGAACCCAAATGCATTTAGTGGATTATCCGTTGCCATTCCGAAATACGAGAGATTGATTTGAGGTAATTGAATCGCCTCTGTTTGTTTGTATTGTGCGGCAGCAATTTTTTCGTCTTGCTTTACTACTGCCAATGTTTTGTTATGCTGTAATGTTTGCTGCAATGCATCTTGCAAAGTGAGCAGTTTAGCAACTTCTTGTGACGCAACCGTATTGATTAGCATAAAGAAGGAAATAAAAACAGCGAGACTACTTACCATCAAATTATTCTGTCTATTCATATTTTCAGATTTGAAGGCAAAACTATTCTTACACAAAAGCTTGCATAGTAACTTTTGTCACGCAGTAAATAATAAAGAGCAGTTTGGTGACTAAAGTCACACAACATCCATACAACAAACGAGTATGCCATGAATCATGACGAATGTCATATTCTTATGTAACCTACATCACAGAGCAGGGATAGGTAGCGGTCTAATTTTGTATTGTAAAATTTAAGACGAGATATCAATCAACATCAACACAACACAAAAACAACTACTTATGAAACAGATAATCATACTAGGAGCCGGAACTGCCGGTACAATGATGGCCAATCATTTAAAGCATGAACTTAAAACTGAAGATTGGAACATTACCATCATTGATGAAAGAACAGAACATCATTATCAACCCGGTTATCTTTTTCTACCCTTTGATATTTACAGTCCGGAAGACATCATTAAACCAACCAAAGACTTTATTCCTAAAGGTGTACAACTGCTTACTGCAAGCATTGATAAAATTGAACCTACTCAAAACATCATCAAACTACAAAATGGTGAGGCCATTGCTTACAATATTTTGATTATTGCAACGGGTGCTAAAATTGCGCCGGAAGAAATAGAGGGAATGAAAGGTGCAGCTTGGCAACAATCTGTTTTTGATTTTTATACGTTCGAAGGTGCTTTAGCACTTAGAAATAAATTAAGAACCTGGGAAGGCGGAAAATTGGTAGTACATATTACCGAGATGCCAATCAAATGTCCTGTAGCACCATTAGAATTTGCATTTCTAGCAGATTCATTTTTTAAGCACAAACATATGAGAGACAAAGTAGAGATCACTTATGTTACCCCTTTAGGTGGTGCTTTTACTAAACCAAAAGCAACCGCAGCATTGGGTCATTTGCTTGAAGAAAAAAATATCAAGATCGAAACAGATTTTGCGATTGCTGAAATTGATAATGACAATAAAAAGATGATTGATTACGGTGGCAGAGCAATTGATTTTGATGTATTGGTAACTGTTCCAACCAATAAAGGAGATGAAATGATTGAGCGTTCAGGCATGGGTGATGATTTAAACTTTATCCCAACCAATAAAGCCACTTTACAATCTAAACTGTATGACAATATATTTATAATAGGCGATGCTTCAGACATTCCCGCATCTAAAGCCGGATCTGTAGCACACTTTGAAGCCGAAATTTTAACAGAGAATATTATTCATTATATCAAGGGCGAACCCCTTAAAGCAGAATTTGACGGCCATGCTAATTGCTTTGTAGAAACAGGTAATGGCAAAGCATTATTGATTGATTTTAATTACACCCATGAACCCGTAGAAGGCACCTTCCCATTCCCCGGCGTTGGTCCGTTGAGATTATTGAAAGAAAGCAGAATGAATCATATGGGCAAACTAGCATTCAGATGGATTTATTGGAATATGTTATTAAAAGGAACTCACATTCCTTTTGTATCGGCTCAAATGTCAGAATCAGGTAAAGAATTTTAATTCATTATAAAAACAACAACTATGGAAAAGCAAATTGCAGGCAAAACAATTGACGTAAATGAAGAAGGGTATCTAACCAACTTCAGTCAATGGGAAACGGCAGTAGGAGAAGCTATTGCAACCGAATCAAACATTAATTTAACGCCTCGCCATTGGGAAGTGATTAACTATTTACAAAACGAATTCAAAAATGAATCGCCACTCAGCATCCGAAAAATTGGCAAAAGTGGTGTAGTTGATATTAAAGAATTTTATGCACTTTTTCCTAATGCACCTTTAAAAACAGCAACTAAAATTGCAGGTGTTCCTAAACCGGCAAGTTGTATTTAATCATTTATAAACAAACAATCATGAGTGAATATAATGGCGAAATTAGAAAGATGATGATCATTCTTTCTAAAGCCACCCTCGAAAATGTATATGCTGCATTTGTGTTAGCCAATGGCGCAAGAATGGAAGGCATAGAAGCTGAAATGTTCTTTACCTTTTTTGGACTTGAAGCAGTGCATAAAAAGAAATTAGAACACCTACACGTAGCTACGGTTGGCAACCCTGCCATGCACATGCCTACTTTATTGGGTGGCTTACCTGGCATGGAAGCATTAGCTACCCACATGATGAAAAAAGAAATGGAAAAAATTGATATGCCTGATGTGCATGAATTTCTAGAAATACTGCAAGCTTCGGGTGTAAAATTATGGGCTTGCAAATTAGCCATGGAAATGTTTCACTACACTAAAGAAGACATGATTGAAGGACTAGATGGTGTAATTACGGTTGGCGATTTTTACAAACAAGGAAATGGTATTGGAACACACATGTTGTTTATATAAGTTTCATATGGTGTTGTTGAGATTGATGAATAGGTATAAGGGGGGCAAATTTTTTGTCCCCCTTATTTATTAATGAAATAAAGAACAATCAAATTAAAATAATTGAAATGCAAAAATAAATCGGCAAACCATAAATAATAGCCTATCTTACATCAAAGAAAACACCTGAAAATCTATATCAAATATATGGTTAGCTTACGCTGTAAGCTAATGGTCAAGAGTGAATTGGAAAAACTTGGCCTTCGCTACGGCACGGTTGATTTGGGCGAAGTAGAGGTAAAGGAAGACATAAGCCCCGAACAAATGGAAGCTTTGAGAATAGGTTTACAAATTTCGGGATTAGAATTAATGGATAATAAATTAGCCGTTTTAATTGCTACCATCAAAGAAATTATCATCGAAAGCATACATTATGCAGATGATTTACCTGATATCAATTTTTCGGATTACTTAAGCCGAGAATTAAAAGCAGATTATACCTATTTGGCATCCATTTTTTCTGAAGCCACCGGAACAACCATTGAGCATTACCTCATTGTACATAAAATTGAAAAGGTAAAGGAGTTGCTGATATACCAAGGACTCAGCCTCACAGAAATTTCTTATCGCCTCAAATACAGCAGTGTTGCCCATCTTTCTACACAATTCAAAAAAATTACGGGCCTCACACCTACTTTTTACAAAAAGATAAAACTGAAAAGACTTAAGAAAAAGGGAAAGCTAGGAAAGATGAAATAATAAAACAGATAAGTGTAACAATGCACCAAAGTAATAGGTGCAACTTTACAAAAATTGGCTCTAAAACAAAGCAATCACAATAGCATGGACACGAATGAAATCGAAAAATCGAAAGCTCATATTATTGTAGAAATAATTGAATACGTTCCAAATTCAGTTGTAATAAAGACTATCATCAAAAAAACAACCGGAAATGTAACCGCTATTTCGATTGATGCTGGGGAAGAATTAGCGGAAAAGATTAGCCCATTTGATATGTATATCCAAATCATTGATGGAATGGCAGAACTAACAATTGATAAACGAAATTTTTCATTAAAATTAGGAGAAGGTATAATTATACCGGCCCATTCTAGACACCACTTTACAGCAAACCAACAGTTTAAAATGATTTCTACCACTATTAAAAGTGGTTACGAAAATTAATTGAATAAAATTACGAAATGAAACTATACATAAGGTATATGGTATCTATTCGTTGTAAACTTGTTGTTAAAAACGAGTTAGATAAACTTGGCTTACATTATGGCATTATTGAATTGGGTGAAGTAGATACGAAAGAAACACCTACAGCTGCGCAACTTAAAATACTTAAATCGGCATTAGCAAAATCTGGTTTAGAATTAATGAACGACAAGAAAGCGATTGTGATTGAAAAAGTAAAAACGATAATTGTTGAAATGGTACACTATTCGGAAGAATTACCAAATACTAATTTTTCTAACTATTTAAGTAAAAAATTGAATCGAAATTACACTTATTTGGCCAACCTATTTTCTGATGTAACCGGTACCACCATTGAACAATACATCATTGCACACAAAGTAGAAAAAGTAAAAGAGTTGTTATTATACGATGAATTAAATTTAAGTGAAATAGCAGCTAAATTGAACTACAGCAGTCTTGCTCATCTATCTAGCCAATTCAAAAAAACTACAGGACTTACGCCAACTTATTTCAAGCATTTAAAGCAGTACAAAAGAAGAATAATGCTAGAAAATATTTAATTATATATTCACTTAAACAGAATATCTCCTCGATAATCATCCCTATTTTTTGGGGCAGTCTGTGAATATTGATACATTAACAAGTCATTGTGTAACAGCACCGCAAAATTTATTTGCCACCTTTGTGATGTGAAAATCCTTTCACACTTGTCCCGCCAGTTACGGGTAAAAAATCAACTACATTGAAAAAATTAAAACTGATTGCAACCTTTGCAATCCTATCAGCAGCACTCATCTTGGGCTGTAAAAAAGAAAAGTACGTAGATACTCCCGGCGTTTGCCCTGTGGTTGTTAGTACTACACCAATTAATGGTGCCACAAATGTGCCTTTTAATTCAAACATTACAGTAACTTTTAATGAAGAAATGAATGCAGAAAGCATTAACAATACTTCATTTACTGTAACAGCCGGAACTGCCATTGCAGGTACCATTACGTATAGCGGCGTTACTGCTGTATTTACGCCATCGGCTGCGTTAGCAGCAAACACTACTTACTCTGGCAGAGTAACAACTAGTGTAAAAGACAAAGCAGGCAATGCTTTACAAGCAGATTATGTTTGGAGTTTTAGTACAGGTGCCATCATATCACCTACAGTAACTTCAACTGATCCTGCAAATAATGCAACAACCGTTCCATTAAGTAAAATCATTACTGCCAAGTTTAGCATTCCGATGAATCCTACAACAATTAATGCAGCAACATTTACAGTAAAACAAGGCACAACAATTATTCCTGGTATTGTTTCTTATACAGATACATCAGCCATGTTTGTTCCTACAGGTTTATTTAATCCCGGTACTGTTTATACGGCAACGATAACAACCGGAGCAAAGAATCTGGCAGGTACACCATTAGCTAATAATTATGTTTGGACGTTTACGACATTAAGTCCTACACCACCAACGGTAACTTCAACTGACCCTGCAAATAATGCAACGAATGTTGTTTTGAACAAAGTATTGGCAGCCACTTTTAGTGTACCAATGGATGTTTTAACGATCAATACAGCATCATTTACCGTAACTTATGGCACAACACCAACTGTAGTACCGGGTACAGTATTTTACTCAGGCACCACAGCTACATTTACACCATCAGTTAATTTACTTCCTAATACACAATACACAGCTACTATTACAACGGCTGCAAAAAATACTGCCGGTACTGCTTTAGCTAGCAACTATGTTTGGAAGTTTACAACAGAAACACCAAATGCACCAACAGTAATTGCAACTGACCCTTTGAATAATGCAACGGGTGTAACACTAAATAAAGTTGTTACTGCCACTTTTAGCACAGTGATGGATCCTATAACCATCAATGGTTTAAGCTTCACGGTTATGAATGGTACTACTCCTGTTGCAGGTATTGTAACTTATACAGGTACAACTGCATCATTTACACCAACTACTAGTTTATTACCAAACACTGTTTACACTGCAACTATTAACACCATTGCACAAAACATGGCGGGTACAGCATTAGCAAGTAATTATGTTTGGACCTTTACAACCTTGGTACAAAATCCTCCAACTGTTATTGCAACAGATCCGCTAAACAATGCATCTGGTGTAACACTAAATAAAGTTGTTACTGCCACTTTTAGCACAGTGATGGATCCTGCAACAATTAATGGTTTAAGTTTCACAGTTAAAAATGGTACTAACTCGGTTGTGGGTGTAGTAACTTATACTGGCACAACTGCGTCGTTTACACCAACTAGTAATTTATTACCAAACACAGTTTATACAGCTACCATAACAACAGCTGCTAAAAATATGGCTGGTACAGCATTAGCTAATAATTACGTTTGGACATTTACAACGTTAGTACAAACAGCTCCTTTAGTGATTTCGACCGATCCTACAAACAATGAAACCAATGTATTGGTAACAAAAGTTGTTAATGCCACATTCAACATGGCGATGGATCCACTTACACTTAATAGTTCAACATTCACCCTTAAAAAAGGTATTACAAGTATTGTTGGATTAGTGACATATAGTGGAACAACCACATACTTTACTCCATTTGTAAGTCTCGAACCCAATACCGTATATACAGCTACAATTACCACAGGTGCAAAAAATATTGCAGGTGTACCTTTAGCTAATAACTATACTTGGTCATTTACAACGAAGGCGAATTTAGGCGGACAAGCAATTGACTTAGGAACAGCAGCTAGGTTTGGTATTTTATCCGGTGTTGGAGTAAGCAATAATGCAGGCTTTAGTGAAATACGAAATTTGGATGTAGGTATTAGTCCGGGTGTTCGTTCTTCTGTAACAGGATTTCCTCCGGCCATCATCATTAATGGTGCAATATATGCTTCGGATGATATAGCTCCTCCGGGTGTTGCAGCCATGTTAAGTCAAGCCAAACAAGATTTAATGAATGCTTATTTAGCCGCAGAATCAGCTGTATCTCCGGCACCGGTAACAGTTTCAGGAGATCAAGGTGGTTTAACATTAGCTCCCGGTATTTATAAATCAACTTCTACATTAATGATTCAATCGGGTAACCTTACGCTTGATGCACAAGGTGATCCAAATGCAGTTTGGATTTTTCAAATCGCATCTGGCTTTACCACAGTTGGTGGTGCAGGTGGTAGTGTAATTCTGATAGGTGGGGCACAAGCTAAAAATATATTTTGGCAAACCGGTAGCTCTGCCACTTTAGGAAACTTTACCAACTTCTATGGTAATATACTTGCATTAACCTCAATCACTATGGGTTCTGGTGCAACAGCTACAGGTAGAATGTTAGCTAGAAATGGTTCAGTAGTAATGACAAACACAAATTATATCAATAAGCCTTAATTAAAAATATGACAAATAATATCAAACCTAAAAAGCAATCAGCGAAACGCTGGTTGCTTAATAACATCTCCTTTAAACTCCTATCTGCTTTAATATTAATTATTGCAATTCAGATGCCTACAGCTGCACAACAAAAAAAGTTTACTGCTCCTAGTTGGTGGTTTGGTGTAGCGGGTGGTGCAAATTTCAACTACTATCAAGGTACAACACAACAGTTGAATCAGAACTTTAGACCACCTGTTGCATTTCATGATGGTGATGGTGCCGGTGTATTCGGTGCTGCATTAGTAGAATACCATCTTCCAAAATCTGTATTTGGCTTTATGCTTCAAGCCGGTTACGATGATAGAACAGCAAAATTTGATCAAGTAATCAGTGCCTGTAATTGTCCTGCAGACTTAGGAACAAAATTAGGTTACATCACTGTTGAACCTAGTTTACGTATTGCACCTTTCAAATCTAACTTTTACATTTTTGGTGGACCTCGATTTGCATTTAATGTAGAAAAGAATTTTAAATACAAATTAGGAATAAATCCAAACTTTCCGCAGCAGCCACCATCACCCGAAGTAAAGGGAGAGTTTAGCGAAACAAATTCAAATATCATTAGCATGCAAGCTGGTGCCGGTATAGATATTCCATTATCGAATGGCAGCAGACAAACACAATTTATGTTGTCTCCGTTTGTATCGTTTCATCCTTATTTTGGTCAAAATCCACGCTCTACAGAAGATTGGAAAGTAACCACATTAAGAGTAGGTGCTGCTTTAAAATTTGGTAACGGAACTAGAATTGCAGCAACAGTAAAACCACCTGTGGTTGATGTGTTGCCTGTAAAACAACCCGACACTGTTGCAGTAGTTGTTGTACCTACACCTGATGTAGTATTTACGGTAAATGCTCCTAAGAATATTCCAACTGAACGTAGAGTAAGAGAAGTATTTCCTTTAAGAAATTATGTATTCTTTGATTTAGGCTCCACAAAAATACCGGAGCGTTATGTATTACTTGAAAAAAATCAAGTGAAAGATTTTAAAGAAGATCAGTTAGAATTATTTCGCCCAAAGAATTTATCAGGCAGATCAGAAAGACAAATGATTGTCTACTACAATGTTTTAAATATTCTAGGTGATAGAATGGGTAAAAACAAAAATGCTAACATCAACTTGGTAGGTTCATCAGAAAAAGGATCGGCTGATGGTAAGCTTATGTCGGAAGAAGTAAAAAATTACTTAGTAACAATTTTTGGAATTAGCGCAAGCCGCATTACCACAGAAGGAAATACAAAACCTAATATTCCATCTGAACAATCTGGTGGTACTAAAGATTTAGTGTCATTAAGAGAAGGTGACAGAAGAGTATCAATTGAAAGTGCTTCACCTGATTTATTAATGGAATTTCAAATGGGACCAAACTCACCATTAAAACCTATTGAAATTGTTGGTGTACAAGATGCTCCTTTAGATAGCTATGTGTCCTTTAATAATGCAGGTGCGTCAAAAGCATTTACATCATGGAAAATGGAAATAAAAGACAATAAAGGTGTAGTGCAATATTTTGGACCGTATACACAAGAGTATGTTACCATTCCGGGTAAAACAATTTTAGGCACTAGACCTGAAGCAGATTTTACCATCAAAATGATTGGTAGAACAATGGATAATAAAATTGTAACAAAAGAAACAACTGCTCATATGGTTTTGTGGACACCATCTACACTACAAGAAGGCATGCGTTTCAGTGTTATCTATGAATTCAATGAATCAAAAGCAATTAGTATTTATGAAAAATATTTAACTGAAATCGTAGCACCGAAAGTTGCTGATGGCGCCACTGTAATCATACATGGACATACAGATATCATTGGTGATAATGGTTACAACGAAAAGCTTTCTTTAGCCAGAGCCAATGATGTTAAAACCATTCTTAAAAACAGTTTGGCTAAATTGGGTAGAAATAATGTGAAGTATGAATTATATGGATTTGGTGAAGATGAGAATCTATCTCCTTTCGAGAATAATTTTCCGGAACAACGTTTTTACAATCGTACGGTGATTATAGATATCATTCCTGTAAAATAGATTAGCAGAAAAATAGGGTGATACAAATTAACAGCTGCCTAAGTGATTTAGGTGGCTGTTTTTTTTGGCAAAAAAGAACATAGGAAACATACAATTAATGCTTGCAATTATGTAAGCGTTTTTTAAACTAGAATTTGACCTTTGTATAACAAAAGCAAATACTCACCGCTGACAAATCAGCATAAAATAAACACCATGAACAAGACTGAATTTAAGGGCAATTGGAATGAACAAAAAGGCAAATTAAAACAACAATTTGCTACCCTTACAGATAATGATTTGCTGTTAGAAGAAGGAAAAGAAGATGAGTTGCTAGGTAAACTACAAATCAAACTTGGCAAATCAAAAGAAGAATTAGATGAATTGTTAGCCTCACTTAAATAGGCTCACAAAAAACATCAAGCATACATATCAACTAACCTTAACACAAAAATTAAAACAGTTAACATGACAAAACCAACATTAACAACACTAGTTGCCAGTATATTCATCGCTGGTCTATTGTTTACAGGATGCAAATCCACTGCTCAAAAAGAAAATGATGCAGAAGAGAAAGTAGCCGATGCAAAAGCAGATTTAAAAGACGCCCAGGACAATTCAGCTACCGCTGCTCAAAAGACAGCAACAGCCGAAGAATGGAAAATCTTTAAGTTAGAGACGGAGTTAAAAATTAAGAAAAACGAGTTGCAAATAGCAAATTTAAAAACCAGCATGAATAAGCCCGGTAAAGCTATGGATGCTGCGTTTGCACAGCGAATTGCCAACCTAGAACAAAAGAATACCGATCTAAAGAACAGGGTAATCTTCTACGAAAAAAATAATACTGATTGGAATACATTCAAAAGCGAATTCAACCATGATATGGAAGAATTGAGTAGAGCATTTGGCAATCTAGTTACAAAAAATACAGATTAACACGTTGATTGGGGGTTATAATTAAGGCAGGCTTTTGTCTGCCTTTAATTTTTATACAAAACAATAGCTAACAATGAATATTAAAAGAATTTTTGGAGCCATACTCACAGTGCTGGGTATTGGAGGACTAATTTATACAGCCGTTTTATTTGCTAACTCTAACGGCGGAAATAGAGATATAAAAACGATGGTAATCTATGGTACACTCGGACTTATATTTTTCATTTCGGGCATTGGCTTAGTCAGAGCCACAAAAGATGAAGCATAAAAAAAATATGTGGATTTTGACATTCACAGCATTAATTATGTAACACAACTACTATCAAAGTAGCTGAACTTTACATAGTAATAAACTAAAAAAACATCATGACAATTTCATCCATCAACAAACAAAGTAATCGAATCATAAAAAGCGTATTATTTCTTTTTTTAGTATTTAGTGTAGCATCTTGTGCTAAAAAAATTCATTTTCAAACATCATCTGTCGTTCCTGCAGCAAATGGCACTGTTAAAGTAAAAAGAGACGACAATAAAAACTATACGATTCAGATCAAACTACAAGATTTAGCAGAAGTTTCAAGGCTACAACAAGGCAAACAAGGTTATGTAGTTTGGTTAGTAACTGATAATGACGAAACAAAAAATATTGGCAGAATAACGAGTGATAAAAACTTTTTATCAAGAAAATTGAAAGCCAATTTTGAAACAGTCACAGCAGTAAAACCAAAAAAAGTATTTGTAACCGCTGAAGTAGATACCAATACTCAATATCCCGATACTCAAATTATTTTAACAACTGATAACTTTTAAACTTTTTTTTATGGGAAACTTACTCTATTTAATAGCCGTAGTCTTAATCATTGCATGGGCAATTGGCTTTCTAGGTTATAACTCTGGCGGCATTATTCACATACTACTTGTCATTGCCATCATTGCCATTCTATTAAGAATTATTCAAGGCAGAAAAATATTATAGACAATTTAAAATAACAATTATGAATTCAGCAAAATTATTACTCGGCGTTTTAGCAGGAGTTGCAACAGGTGCAGTCTTAGGAATTTTATTTGCACCAGATAAAGGATGCAACACAAGAAAGAAAATTCTAAACAAAGGCGAAGATTATGCCGATGCTTTGAAAGATAAATTTGACGGTATGCTAGACGCTATTGCTGACAAATTTGAAGATACAAAAGCTCAAGCTGAAGAGTGGGCTACAAAAGGCAAAACAAAATTCGACGAATTTAAACAAGAAGCAAAAGAAACAGTAGCTTAATCTGCTATTGCCAACATCTTCCACCCCATAACAATGAGTACTAATCCATCTGAAGTAGAGCAACTATTTGAAAAAATAGGAACATTTAGTAAGACTACTATCAAATTACTTTCTTTACAAGGAATAGACAGACTTGCGGCTATTGTAGCAGAATTAGTATCTGCAACAGTTGTACTTATAGTGCTCTTACTTACTACGGTATTCATCAATATTGGTATTGCTATTTGGCTAGGCGAATACCTTGGCGCATATTATTATGGATTTATAATAGTGGGCACAGGGTATTTGCTTATCGCTATTGTGATCTATATTTTTAGAAAGCAGTTTATTAAAATTCCTATCTCTGAACTTATTATCTCGAAACTGCTGAAAGCAAAACAACATGAAGACTAATAGACACCAACAGTTAAAGCTTCAGATTGCAGCATTGAAAGAACAACAATCAAACGAATTAGAAGCATTACACATACAATTAAGGGAAACGTATCAAAGTTTAAGACCTTTCAATTTATTGAAAAGTACGTTGCAAGAAACAGCAGCATCCGGAGATATCAAACAACTAATTTATAGCAATATACTTGGTATTGCATCCGGATACTTGGCCAAAAGAGTTATCGTTGGTAAACCCAAAAACACCTTCTCCAAAATTTTTGGTGTTATACTTCAGTTTGTGGTTGCTAATGCGGTGGTTAAGAAAACAGAACCAACTACAAATTAAATCAATCTTTACATTATACTTCATATAGAAGTATCCCTTCGGGGAAATCAAAAACAAATCATGAAACATTTATTAATTATTGCAGTTTTTATGGCCGGCACTGTTGCTGGTTACAGTCAAGGAAGTTTACCAAAAGGAAAATCACAACTTAACTTTGGTGTTGGCTTTTCAAACTGGGGCGTACCGGTTTACCTTGGTTTTGACAACAGCATATCGAGAGACTTTACTTTAGGTGCAGAAATTTCTCATCGTTCTTACAGAGAAAATTGGAAAGACAATAAATATCGCCACGCCATTACTGGTGTATTGGGAAATATCAACTATCACTTTAACCACGCTTTAAATGTACCAAAAGCAGTAGATTTTTATGGTGGATTAAACATAGGATTTTTTGCATGGTCATCTCCTGACAACTACGATGGAACACATAATTCAGGCTTAGGTTTAGGAGCCCAATTAGGTGGAAGATATTACTTGAGTAACAAAGTTAGTTTAAACCTAGAATTAGGTGGCGGCAGTGCTTTCTCAGGCGGAAAATTTGGACTTACGATTAAGCTATAACATAATTGATCAACCAATAAAACTCTCATCAAATCAAATTGATGGGAGTTTTTTTATATCTATACAATAGCTATTAATAGACTCTAATTATGATTTACAATTAAAGCTGAAATGTAGTGAATCGTAACAGCAAATATTGTTTTCCTAAATGCAAGTAGCTGCTGTTCAAAATGAATGCTTTCAAATCTAATGTACATCTCTCCTACATTACCGAAACGATATTTAAGCAATTGCAATTCAATGGCGTTAGTATTTAATTACAACAACAAAACCTTAGATCGTTTTCAAAAACAAAGAGGCTGTCTCAACATTTCGAGACAGCCTCTTGATTAGTAAAAATGCTTGCAATACCAGTTGTTACCTTAATACTGGTACAACCATTCCTCTTATAATTTTATATCCATCAAATAACTTGACGATGTAAACTGCACTACTGTACTTCCTAACATCAATTTGGAAATTACGAGAGTTAGTAGGTATTGCACCCTTTTCTAATAGCTTACCATCAGAGGTTAACAACTCATAATTAACCGGCTTAGATGTAGCTACGTTAAAGTGTACATTGATAATATTGTTGGTTGCAGGAACAGGATAGACAAACGCAAATTGTTCATCAGCACCCACTCCAAAATTACGTTCCGGAATATAGTATACACTATCACTCTTCTCTGAACAGCCAAACTGATTAAATACTTGTACTTGTAAGAAACCTGCTCTTTGTGGATAGAAGTTAAACACATTACTATTCGGCTCGGCTATATTATTTCTATACCATACGTAATTATTGGCAATCACACTACTTCTTACACCAAATCCAAATACCGGAACCACAGTTGGTTTAATTGGCTGCGGATAAACTGTAACTGTTCTAGTTCTAACCACTACACATCCATTGCTGTTTGTAGCAGTTAGTGTTACAGTGTATGTGCCGGCAGTTGTATAAATCTTAGTTGCATTTTGTGTGGTGGCTGTTGTACCATCACCAAAATTCCAAACATAAGATACTGCACCGGTACTAGTATTGTTAAAGCTGAAAGTATTACCTGTTAAGCACTGTGCACTGCTCGTTGTTGTAACAAAATCAGTTACCGGAATTGGGTGTACTGTTATGCTTTGTGTTGCTGTTCTAACACAACCAAATGTATTGGTGAATTGATAGACAATAGTGTAGTTACCCGGAGCATAATTTGCAGGATTAAACACTGTTTGCTGTACACCATTAACAATATAAATACCAACTCCGCCTGTTGCCGGGCTACCACCACTTAGTGTAAAGGATGCAGCATTTCTACAAACTGCCGCAAAAGCACCCAATGTAACTACAGGCGATGGATTTACTTGAATAGTAAACGATATAGGATTACCGCTACAACCATTAGCAACCGGAGTAACTGTTATTGTTGCTACCGCAACAGAAGCCGTGGTATTAATTGCTGTAAATGCCGGAATGTTACCACTTCCTGATGCAGCTAATCCAATAGATGGATTAGAATTTATCCAATTGTACGATGTTCCGGAAACAACACCCGTAAAGCTTACCGGATTTGTAGTTGCACCATTACACAATTGTTGGTTGGCTACTGCTACCACGTTTGGCGTTGGATTGACCAATACTGTTGCGTTTATCGGAGCACCCACACAACCATTGGCAGTTGGTGTTATAGTAAATGTTACAGTAACCGGTATTGAAGTGGTATTGGTTAAGTTTCCAAATATATCGCCGCTTCCACTCGCTGCAATACCCGTTACAGCTGCTGTATTATTTCTTGTCCAACTATAAGTCGTTCCGCTTACCGCGCCACTTAATACAATGGTAGTAATTGGACTAGTTGAGCAAATAGTCTGACTCGATGGTGTAGCTACTGCATTTGGTGTTGGATTAACCAATACTGTTGCAGTAATCGGTGCACCATCACAACCGTTAGCTCTTGGCGTAATCGTAAACGTTACAGTTACTGGTGCTGATGTGGTATTGGTCAACGTACCGCTGATATTACCACTTCCGTTAGCTGCAATACCTGTTACTGATGTAGTGTTATTTCTTGTCCAACTATAAGTCGTTCCACTTACTGCACCGCTTAATGCGATGGTCGTAATTGGATTGGCTGAACAGATGGTCTGGCTAGCTGGCGTTGCTACCGCAGTTGGTGTTGGATTTACCAATACTGTTGCAGTAATTGGTGCACCATCACAACCGTTGGCACTTGGAATAATTGTAAACGTTACAGTTACTGGTGCAAATGTGGTATTGGTCAGCGTACCGCTGATGTTGCCGCTACCACTAGCCGCAATACCTGTTACCGATGCGGTATTGTTTCTTGTCCAACTGTATGTCGTTCCGCTTACTGCACCGCTTAATGCTATGGTCGTAATTGGATTGGCTGAACAAATAGTCTGGCTAGCTGGCGTTGCTACTGCAGTTGGTGTTGGATTTACCAATACTGTTGCAGTAATCGGTGCACCATCACAACCGTTGGCACTTGGAATAATCGTAAACGTTACAGTCACCGGTGCAAATGTGGTATTGGTCAGCGTTCCGCTGATATCACCGCTACCACTAGCCGCAATACCTGTTACCGATGCAGTATTGTTTCTTGTCCAACTATATGTAGTTCCACTTACTGCACTGCTTAAGGCAATGGTTGTAATTGGATTGGCTGAACAGATAGTCTGACTAGCTGGTGTTGCTACTGCATCAGGAATTGGATTAACCGTAATAGTTTGTGAACAATCCGTGAAATTACCGCATCCATCTGTAGCTCTATATGTTCTTGTAATGGTATAAGGAGCAATTAATGAGAATCCGTTTACTACATCACCTTCGTGTGTAACGGTGATAGCACCCGTACAATTGTCTGTAACATTTGTTACTAACGCAATATTTGCAGCAGGCACTGCGGCAGTACCGCATACTGTAATTGGTCCAGGACAAGTTAATGATGGTGGTGTATTATCAATTCTTGTATTGTATGTAACCTGTGTTGCATTACCACAACCGTCAGTCGTAGTAACTGTAATCACAGCACTACATGTTCCAACGGTACTTGCTACTTCAGTTAATGCTCCCGGACAATTATCCGTTGCAGTTGTTGCAGCTAAAGCAGCAGCTTCGGCAGCAGCAGCAGTTGCATAGCAACTTCCGATAGTTCCAACAGTTACTGTTGGTGCGGTATTATCTATTCTTGTATTGTAAGTTACTGATGTTGCATTACCACAACCGTCAGTTGTTGTAACTGTAATCACAGCGC
>CALRQJ020000002.1:0-472428 GCA_943370285.1 Methylophilus rhizosphaerae
AAAAGTAGTAACAAGTGTTGCCGAAAGCATAGGTTTGAAAAATGTAACCACTCAGCATACAAGGGCAGAAGATATTGTAAACAGAAAATTTGATTTTTCTGTTTCAAGAGCAGTAGCACCTTTAAAGGATTTATGGCGTTGGTCAAAACCTTTGATTAAGAAAACGACCAATTCTCCCATACCAAATGGATTGATATGTTTGAAAGGAGGGGACTTAACACAAGAAATATTTGAAAGTGGGGTAAAGCCTAATATGATTCACATCTACAGCCTTTTTCATGAACCATTTTTTCAAGAAAAACATCTGCTACATGTAGCCAAATAAGCACAAAGCTTATTTCACTTTCATAGATAAAAATCTAAAGTCAACCATCAAACCTGCACCACCACGAAGCGCTGCTTTCTTAAAATCAGTACCAAATTGAGCACCAATTGTGGTGAATAGATTAAAACTTGAAAAACGAAGGTTTAAACCTGTTGTGGCGATATAGTAATTAAGATTATCTCTTTGTCCATTATTTACTCTAACCCGAGCTTGTCCTACACCTGCCGATAGTCTAAACCAATCGTCGAAAATCATTCCACCTTCAACTTCGTACACTAAGGCACCGGTATTATTTGTATTTGGGTATGATATGGCTCCTAAATCGTTTAAATTTTTGATGGCTTCTTTATTAAGGGTGCTGAAGCGACCAAAAAGGCCAACAAAGTTGGAAGAGTAACCGCCGCCAATATCGAATCTATAGCCAAAGAAGCCTTCTCCAAAAGGAGTAACATATTTTTGGTCAAATTCAGGAGCTACATTAGCTGGGCCACTTTGATATTGAATTCCACCGCCAAAACGAAGATTCAATCTTTTTTCGGCTTTGTAGGTTTCAACTCTTTTCTCCACCATCTGAACCTGTGCATTTAATGCATAGCACGACAATGTGAGTACAGCAAATAGTACAATAGGTCTCATAAGGTTCATTTGTTACACAATTTGTTAACTACGCTTGGTGTTCGTATAGGTTGCTATTGTATACAGATAGGTGACTGTACACAACAAAGTGTGACTACTGAATGGTGGATTAAAATTGTGGAAGTAATTTCCTAGGGCTTGAAGTAGGATTGGATGTCTCAAATTTATGATTAATAATCAATTAACACTATTTTATGTTGGAAAAAACCAATAAAAATTGGTTTATTTCTTATTCAAACCTGAAATTAGGGCTAAAAATTGGGTTCTTTTAATCATTTCTGCCCCTAAACTTTCTAAATGTGGTGTGTAAACCTGGCAATCTATTAATGTACAACCTCGCTGTTTTAATTGATTGACGAGATGAATAAAAGCAAATTTGCTGGCATTGGAGACATGGCTAAACATACTTTCGCCAAAAAATATATGGCCTAATTTTATTCCATATAAACCGCCAACCAGCACATTGTTTTGCCAAGTCTCGGCAGCTATGACATATCCCATTTGATGTAGTTTGATAAATGCCGCTTCAACATCATCGGTAATCCAAGTGCCGTCTTGGTTTGGCCGGTTAGTGTTTTTACAATGATTAATTACTTGTTGAAAATTGGTATTGAAGCGGTACTCAAAGCAATTTTGTTTTAAAACTTGTTGCATGCTTTTAGACACTTTCAACTTGTTAGGAAAAAGCACAAAACGAGGGTCGGGGCACCACCACATAGGAATATCACCATCATACCAAGGGAAGATGCCTTTTTGGTAAGCAAACAATAACCGTTCTACAGACAAATCGCCACCAATTGCTAATAAACCATCGGGTAAGGCTTCTTCAACCGGAGGGAACCATAGCGATTCATCTAAAGCATACAACATGGTTGATAGAAAATTTATCAGTAGGATTATCTATTGGCAGCAATTTCGATTGTTGCACCAATACCTCTGTCAGTTATTGCATCACACATAGGTTTTAAGTCATCATAATCACCATGTTTAACTGCATATTTTCCTTTAGTGTGAATTAAAAAAGCACATTGCTCTGCTTGCTCAGGTAAATGATTACATATTTCGATCAAGGTTTCAATAACCCATTCAAACGTATTCACTTCATCATTCCAAACAATGAGACTAAACTGTTTTTCAAGTTCCGTAATCACATCGGTATCTACCCATTGTTGATGCTGCGTTTCTGTATTCATACTCGATGACCAAATAGTAGAAACAAAATTAGCTTAATCTGCCTTATTCTTTTTTTAGATTATTTAGTGTTTTTTCGAAAAAATATTTGGCTGAAAAAACTGTACCCTTATCTTTGCAATCCGATTTTGAAAAAGGGAGTTTAGCTCAGTTGGTTTAGAGCATCTGCCTTACAAGCAGAGGGTCGGCGGTTCGACCCCGTCAACTCCCACAAAGCCTCGCAAAACTGCGAGGCTTTCTTATTTTTGTATTTGTTTATTGCTATGAATTTTACCCTGATTTGTTGAAAAAAATCGTAATTGATTTACCATTTACGAACTCTTTTTAAACGAACTACGATAAACCATTAACGGTAACCATAGAATTAAGCCCGCTGCAATAAAACCTATCATGTGCAATGATTGCGGAAAGGTTGGATTGCGTAGAAAAAATGCAACACCAAAAAAAAGTATGGCACTACTTGTTACATAACATTCAATCCAAGCTCTGCGTTCTAAAGCTTTAATTTCTTTTGCATTAAACAATACCCACATGCCAATAAGTAACATAGTAACGCCACTAAACACCCATACTATTTTGATGTTACTAATTAGTGTATCACTTAATGCTTGATTGGCTGCTGTTGTAGCTAAAGCTGATCTTAACTCTTGTAGTCCTAACAAAGAATGTGGTATTGATACAGCGATCATAAACCAACCGAAAATAATAGCGGAGGTGTGACAAATGGTTGAAGGTTTCATGGCAATAGTTTTAGGTTGTTTAAAACTACTCATAAGTTTTTGGCTTTGCAAGCATCCGTTACAAATAGTACAAACAAAAAGCCATAATGCAATTGCATTATGGCTTTTAATTCTTGGGGGTTAAATTACTACTGACCCATCATATCCATTCCACCGCCTTGTTCGCCTTTAGTGTTTTTGCGCTTGAATAAATTCACATCAAACTTGCCAAAGCGATAGTTGAAATTTAATCTCAATACTTGAGGGTCTCTTCTACGCTGACTGATTTGAGTAAAATAAATACTCTCAGAGTAAGTCTTAAACAACTGAGTTCTAAAAATATCATTCATACTTAATGTTAATGAACCACTCTGACCGTTCTTCCATGTCCAATCTTTTCTGATGGCAATATCAATGGCATAACGTGGGAAGATATAACCCTGTGCTGAAACCTGAGCACCGCCGCCCATCCAGCCTCCACCGCCTCCGCCACCACCACGGCCACCACCACCGCCACCAGAACTTTGTGGTAAAACGGTTTTAGCTTGATAATCGCCACTTAACTGAATAGACAAGCCTTTTTTCAACTTGAAATTATTATTCATCTTAGCAAACCAACTCACTCTTTCGTTGCTTAAATTGGTTTGAATATTGTTGCCATTAATTTTTGAATTGAAAAGATTAGCATTAACAGTTAAATCCCACCATTTTGTTACGCCAATTTTATTGGTTAATTCAATACCATAAGACTGGCTGTTGTTGGCATTCACATAAGTGTTGAATATTGCACTATCAGCTGAATTTAGTGGACTAACTTCTTTGTATTGAAAACGTGTAATTAAGTCATCACTTTGCTTATAAAAGATGGTGGCTAAGAAATTTGCTCCTTTTTTGTAAGCATTATTATAAGAAAACTCAAACGAGTTGGTAAACTCAGGTGTTAAACCTGCATTACCTACGTTTAAGTTTTGGGGATCAGTATAGTCAATAAATGGCATCAGTTGAAAGAAGTTTGGTCGGTTAATTCTACGAGAGTAGTTAAACTGTAAGTCTTCTTTATCCGATATTTTATTGGTGATAAAAGCACTAGGGAACAAGCTCAGCGGAAATTTAACATTAAAGGCTGAATCTCTACCAATCAAAGTACCATCATAATTAGAGCTTTCTGCTCTTAATCCAAACTGATAACTCCATGCTTTATGTTTTAAACTGTAAGAAACATAAGCTGCATATACTTGATCGGTAAACTTATAGTTACTACTTATCGTTGGTAGCAACTCATATTTCCCACTTCCGTTATTAAAGAAATATTGTTCGTTATCGTTTCTAAAATTACGAATGGCAATTCTTGCACCGGCTTCAATTTTACTATTATCGGTTATTGGGTTTTCATAATCTGTTTGAATCGTTAAAAAACGATTGTAACCATCACCCAAAGTTTGCTGCAATAAAGGCAAGTATTTTGGAGTACTATTTGGCTGAAACGTTTGCGTATTAATCAATGATAAATTATCATTATTGCTAGAATTATAATTTACATCGGCTGTTAACTCATGACCGTTTTTAGCAAAGTTGTGCTTGTAACTTAGTGTTGAACCGAAGTTTTTAAAATTCATCTCAGACAATGTTGTAATGTCACTATATGAGATCATGGCATTGTTGATAACAGAATCGATTTGTTGATCTTGTTCACTATCAAATTTGCCTCTGTTAAAACTACCGGCAACAGAAATGGTGTTTCTATTATCAATGAAGAAATCTAAACCGCCTCTTATAAAACCAAAATAACCAACACTCGTTCCATTATTCTCTTGAAAAATATTACTGAGTGGGTTAGTAAAGTTGTTACGCTCTGTAGATCCTGTTGTAATTGATTTTCTCTGATTGTAAGTACCACTTAAAAACATGTTTACCTTACGTTGTCTGAAGTTGATATCTCCACCAATATTCACTCGGCCACGGCTATCAATACCAGATCTTAAACCTCCATTATAACCGGTTTTCTTATTTTTCTTTAATACAATATTAATAATACCGGCATTGCCGCCAGATGCATCGTATTTGGCAGAAGGGTTGGTAATTAACTCTACCTTATCAATAATATCTGCCGGAATTTGATCAAGAGTAAGGGTAGTTGGTCTGCCATCCACAAAAATAGTTGGAGCAGCATTTCTAAGCGTTACATTTCCATCTATATCAACATTCACAGAGGGAATGTTTCTCATGATTTCGGTAGCAGATTGACCGGTACTAACTAAGTTTTTATCTACATTAAATATCTTTCTATCTATACCTAACTCAAACATTTGCTTGGTACTTGTTACCACAACATTGCCCAAATTTGCAGCATCTTGTTCTAATTTAATATTGCCCAAGTCTTTATCAACAGCAGCCATCATAGCTGTTCTATCTCCACCGGGTTTAAAATCAAATGCAACCGGTTGTTCTATTGCTTTGTAACCAATAGCACTAATTTTAAGTTTAAACTTACCCATAATTGGTAAATCTTCTAAACTAAAATCGCCGTTTGATTCTGTGATTAAAGTTTTGAGATTGGCTTCTTTCATTTTTTTAGTGGCGGGATCAAATTTGCTGCCCACTAAAAGAACCGTTGCGCCTTCAATACCTTTTCCTGTTTGCTTGTCAACAATTTTACCATAAAAATGGCCCATGTTGGTGTTTTGAGAAGCTCCACCACCGGGTCTACCGGTTGGCATTTGCGAAAATGTGTTTGAAAAACTAATGAATGTTAAAAGGGATAGTAATACAAAATATCTCATGTTGCTTATTTATATGCTTATATAACACAAAGGTGGCTCAATAGTTAAGTGACCGGTTCTCTAATTTGATAAGCGGTATTATAGCTGAAAGGGTGGGGGAGTTGGCAATCAGCTAAGGTTATTGGGTAAACATGGTAAGTAAAACCTGAAGTAATCCAATTACAAAGCCTAAAACGCCTCCAATTATCTCTACAAATTTGAATTCTTTTGCCATGATTTGAATCAACACTTGTTCTAGTTTATCAGACGAAAAAGCGGCAACTTTTTGGGTAACAATTTTTTCTAAATCTAATTCTGCTTTTAGATTGCCCATGTATTGGTTCATTAACAGCGGAAATAACGCTTCTAGTTCGGTCATGAAAACAGCTTTCAACTGTCCTATTGTTTTTTCTCCAATGAACATACTTATCATTGGCATTGTTTCGGATAGCTTGGTTTTCAAAAAGTTATCAATATGCGAATCTACCAGTGGCATGATCTTTTTCAAATTCTCGGGACTTGCTATTTTACCTTGAATATCATCGAAAGACAATAACTCCTTGCTCACCAAAGCACCCAATTTTTCGGCGAATTGTTGTTGACGTTTAGGAAATATTCCCTGAAAGGTCATACCTAGCACTCTTACCGGTAAACGGGGGTGAAATAGCATTTTAATTGCTATATAATTGGTGAACCATCCAATAAAGGCTGAAATAAATGGTATGAGAATAAGAAGCCAATAATTCATGATACAATAATTAAAACAAGAAAACCTTGTAGCTCGTCGCATACAAGGCTTTAAAGAAGGGAGGCTGAAGGGTCTCGAACCCTCGGCCTTCAGTGCCACAAACTGACGCTCTAACCTGCTGAGCTACAGCCTCCACATAAACCGCCTTTGATAGCGGGCTGCAAAAATAGGGTAAAAGACCATTTGAAGAAACTGTTTTTCACTAAAAAATTTCTTTCTCTTGATTTTAATGTTACAAATCTTATTTCAACCTTTCATCAAAAACTCTTGTTAAATGCATTTGTAATTAAGTGTCAGCCAATTTTTGATTTACATTTGAACCTACATGAAACAAATTTTCACCTTTATGTTTAAAAGACAAGTACTGCCCGTTGTATTAATTATTGTATTTGCAGTTTCTTTTATTGCCTTTCGTTACCAGGGAAATGGTAACGAACCTGTTTCTAAGCAACAAAAAATACTAACTTCTTTAAGTAATATTATTGAAGATGAACATTACAGCCCAAGAAAGATTGATGACGCATTTTCTAAAGAAATGTTCACCAAATTTTTGGAAACATTAGACTTTGACAAAGTATTCTTTTTGCAGACAGATATTTCCGGGTTTAAAAAATTTGAATATAAATTGGATGATGAAATACATGGCGCCGAGTTGCAGTTTTTGCCTGCAGTAACAGAAGTATTCAATAAACGAGTGAATGAAGCGGCACAAATTGCAAAGGATTTTTTATCAAAGCCTTTTGAGTTTACTACAGAAGAAGTGGCTGTTTTGGATGCCGAAAAAATTGGTTATCCGGCTAATGAAACCGAAAGAAAAGAAAGATGGCGTTTACGTTTAAAGTACCTGACTTTAGAACGTTATGCCGATTTATTAGACCAAAGAGAGAAAAATAAAGGCAAGGCTGATTTTGTGGTCAAATCCGATGCAGAATTAGAAGCCGATGCTAGGGCAAGGGTAACTAAATTGATGGATAAAACCTTTGATCGTTACAAGTTAAAGTTTAATGATGATGATAAGTTCAACATGTTTGTAAATACCATTACCGATATGATGGACCCTCACAGCAGTTACTTAGCTCCTGTTGATAAACGTTATTTTGACGAACAATTCAGCGGCAAGTTTTATGGCATTGGCGCCAGTTTGAGAGAAGAAGATGGTATCATTAAAATCGCTTCTGTTGTAACCGGAAGTCCGGCTTGGAAAGGTGGCGAAATTCAAGTGGGAGATGTAATTCTAAAAGTTGGTCAGGGTAAAAATGAGCCGATAGATTTAACGGGTTATAGCGTAGAAGATGCGGTTAAATTGATTCGTGGCGATAAAGCAACAGAAGTTAAACTCACCATCAAAAAACCTGATGGAGCCATTAAAGTAATATCTATTATTAGAGACGAAATAGTACAAGACGAAGGTTATGTACGTAGTGCGATTGTAAAAGGAAAAAACAAAATTGGTTACATCTATTTACCGGATTTTTATGCCGATTTTGAAAGACCAAATACCCTCAGCTGTGCAGCGGATGTGGCCCGAGAAATCACCAATTTACAAGAAGAAAATGTAGAAGGCATTGTCATTGATTTGAGAAATAATGGCGGTGGGTCATTATCTGAAGTAGTAAAAATGGTTGGCTTATTCATTCAAAATGGACCTGTTGTACAAGTAAAAGATAAAGATGGCCGTGTTAGCGACTGGAGTGATAGAGATAAAAGCATTTTATACGATGGCCCATTGGCCGTAATGGTAAATGAACAAAGTGCTTCTGCTTCTGAAATTTTTGCCGCTGCCATTCAAGATTATAAGAGAGGCATAATCATTGGTAGTACTTCAACTTTTGGTAAAGGAACCGTTCAACGCCCTATTCCATTTGGTAAACCACTCGATTTTTTCAGCGGTAGAACAGAATTTGGATCAATCACTTTAACCATTCAAAAATTCTACCGAGTTAATGGTGGCTCCACTCAATTAAAAGGTGTTACACCTGATATTGTGATTCCTGACCAATTAGAATATTTGAAGTTTGTAAGGGAGAAAAATTACCCTAATCCATTGCCATGGGATGAAATCAACAAAGCACCTTACACAACTTTCAATAGTGGAACCAATTGGGCGGCTATCAAAGCTAAAAGTGAGCAACGTATAAAAAACAATAAAGTATTTAGCTTGATAGATGATAATGCAAAATGGTTAGCTACTGAGAATGATAAAGTGTATAATTTGAGTTTAGCCAAATACCAGCAAGACCTAAAAAGATTGAGAGAAACGGTGAAGCAAAATGATAATCTTACCCGTTTGGAACAAGAAATGAAGATAGAAGGATTAGCTGTGGATAACTATAAGTATAATAATGTAGACAAAGACAAGGGTGAACGCTACAAACAATGGCTCAAAAATTTGCGTTCTGATGTTTACATCGACGAAGCAACGAAGGTTGTTAGCGACATGATAAATGAAAAAACGAACACTGTAAAAAACTAATTGTCTATTTTTTTTAGAGAACTGTTTCTGTTGAATGTAAGGATAGTAAAGGGTTCTGTAGCATTTGATGCTAAAACAAAATCGCTTTTTAAAAATTATCTACCTACATCTATGCAGAAACAGTTTTTTTATTTATGTAAAGCCAAATACGTTCCCCTTTACAAAATCAATTTGTGAATAATTTTTAGCCCAAAAAGTTATCAACTTTTGTTAATAATATCTCAAAGTGGCGGTGGTCATTGGTAGTTCAATTAGGCTAATTTTGAATGTAAACCCATAAGTGTATGCCAACATTGCATTCTATTTGCAGAACCGTTCCCAACGGCCTGCGTAGAATTAATTTGCTCATCAGCAAAATACCACGTTTTGCTTACTTGATATTATTCATACCGCTTTTACATTCTTGTGTACAGTCAAAGCCGGTCACTTATTTTGCCGATTTAGCTAACAATCCAAAAGTTCAGTTGCCCGAAATTAAGCGGGAAGAACATAGAGTTGAAACAGACGATGTGTTAGACATTAGGGTTGGTGGTGCAAATGAAGAGGCTGCCGCAAGATTCAATATTTATACTGCGGCAGGTAATTCAGCTAATGCCGGAGTTTCTGCTACCGGCGGTGGTGGTTATTTGGTAGATGCCAAAGGGGAGATTGATTTTCCATATTTAGGCAAAATAAAAGTGGGTGGTTTAACAAAAGATCAAGTAAAAGACAAAATCACTAAAGAAATCACTACAAAAGATTTACTCAAAAATGCTTTGGTAAGTGTTAGGCTTGTCAATTTTAGGTTCACTGTTTTGGGTGAAGTTAAAACTGCCGGAACATTTACTGTTAATAACGAAAAAGTTACCATACTAGATGCACTCGGTTATGCCGGTGACATGACCGTTTATGCCAAACGCAATACCGTACGGGTTATACGAGACAGCGCTGGCAGCCGGGAAATTGGTATGGTCAATTTTAATGAGCAAACGGTGTTTACATCACCTTATTATTACCTGCATAGGAATGATGTGGTTTATGTAGAGCCGGCAAAAAACAGGGTCAAGATAGATGATACAGGCAGGTTACTTGGTATTTTGGGTTCAATAACAAGTATTGTTGCGTTGATTTTATCATTCACAATTAGATAGTACACAGATAGGTTAGTAAGTACCGGGTTTTTACGTCATTGTACATTTTAATTAGTTTAGATGAGCTATCCTACAGGTGTAGCAGAACAGGATTTTTCAAGCCAATCGGGGGGCAGTCAATTTGATGTAAAAAAATTCATTTACAAAATAATTGGCTTTTTACCTTGGTTTATATTAAGCGTAGCAATCGCACTATTCGCTGCAAAAATGTATTTGCGGTATACCCTCCCCATCCATAAAGTCTCGGCCTTTTTATTAATCAAAGAAGAAGATAATGGCGGTGGGGGAAATGTAAATGATAAAGTATTAAGAGAACTAGGTGTGGTATCGGGCAATAAAGATGTTCAGAATGAAATGGACATCATTCAGTCCTTTACCATGGTAAAAAAGGTAGTAGACTCTTTACACCTCAACATTAAAGTATACAAAGAAGGACGAGTAACCACGGCACCATTATTTGGTGAAGAATCACCTATTGAACTAAAAGTAATTGAGGAAGAACCCAATGCTCCTGTTTCATCTTATAAATTGCTGCTTAAACGAGAAAGTTTTCAATTGATTGGTGGTCCGGGAGGCCCCACTACACACAATTACGGAGATACGATTACCACAACATACGGTAAACTTATATTTAATCGAAACTATAAAGTAAAAATAGATCCGAAAGGTTATCGCATTACATTCTTTAATAAAGAAGCGGAAGCCAAAACATTAAAAGGTGGTGTATATTTAGCACAAACCCATGATATGGGTGGTATTGTTGAAATATCTATGAACGATGCCATACCGGAGAGAGGGATTGTTATACTAAACACATTGATAAAAATTTATGACAATGCCGGTTTAGATGATAAAAATATTGTTGGCCTTAGAACCATCAAATTCTTAAACGATAGAATTGATACGGTAAACAAACAGTTAGATGACGTTGAAATTCAAGCAGAGCAATTTAAAAAAGCTAATAAAATTGGATCTTTAAGTGAAGAATCAGGTATTTATCTTGGCAAAGCCATGGATGCCGATGAGAAAAAATTAGACCAATATGCCAAATTACAACTACTCGAAGATTTAGAAAACTATATTGTTACTTTTCAAAATACCAATGAAATCATTCCATCTTCGATGGGATTAGAAGAGCCTACTTTACTCAAGTTGATTGATGCCCATAATGAATCTGTTGCTCGATATCAGGTATTACAAGTTAGCAGTGGCGCTAGTGATCCCAAGCTATTGGAACTAGCTACTTCAATCAAAGATCAACAAGCCAATATTTTAAGAAATATTCGAGTGCTAAAAACCGGTTTTCAAACTGCATTAAGGCAGTTAGAAAATAATTTCAGTTTATTAGAAAGCCGTATTGCCAGTTTACCGGAGAAAGAAAGATTATTACTGAGCATGCAACGCCAAATCAGCGTTAAGCAAAATCTATACATTTATTTGTTACAGAAAAGAGAAGAGACAGAATTATCGCTAGCATCCAACATCAACAATACGAGAATTGTTGATCCTGCATTTGACGCCGGTGTAGTAACTCCAATAGCCGGATCGGTTATGCTTTTTGCACTAATCATTGGCTTAGCTATTCCAACTATTATCCTTACCATCAAAGACTTTTTCAATAACACCATATCTGACAGAAAAGAAATCGAAGCTGTAACCCAAACACCAATATTGGGTGAATTGAGTTACGAAAAAACTAGAAAAAGTATTGTAATTGAAAGTAAAAGCCGCAGCTTAATTTCAGAACAATTTAGGCTAATCCGAACCAATTTGCAATACATGGGCGTGGAGAAGCCTGTAAAAACAATCTTGTTCACCTCATTTATGAGTGGTGAGGGTAAAAGTTTTGTATCCCTAAACTTGGCTAGTAGTATGGGTATTACCGGTGCCAAAACCGTTATTCTTGAGTTTGACTTGCGTAAGCCTAAGTTGAGTAAATATTTGAATGTGCCTAGTGAAATGGGTTTATCTAACTACATCATTAAAGACATTCCAATCGAAGACATTATTCAAAAAGTTCCTGGTCAGGAGCATTTTGATATGATTAGTTCAGGACCCATTCCGCCTAATCCTGCAGAATTATTATTGAGTCCTAAAACCACAAGATTATTCGAATATTTAAGAGCCAACTACGACTTTGTTATCATTGATACGGCGCCAGTTGGCCTGGTTACTGATGCTTTGTTGCTCGAAAAATATGTGGATGCTTCAATGTTTATCATCCGACATAAATACACTTTTAAAACAACCATACAATATATAGACAAGCTGTACAGAGAGAAGAAATTCAAAAATCTGTCCATCATTGTCAATGGTATTCGTAACGATTCCTCTTTTGGATATGGTTATGGTTACGGGTATGGTTATGGCTATGGTTATGGCTACGGTTATGGATATGGTTACTATGTTCAGGAACAGAAGAAAGGAATGTTTAGCAAATTATTTGGAAGGGCTGGTGCCGGAAAATCATAGTAACACATAACTGTGTTAAGATAAACAAATGCTATTCTCCATCCTTCAAATATTGGAGGGTAGAGAATAATGATAAAGAATCAACCAAAGGTCAGACTTGCTTATTTATCCAATGTGAGTGAGGTGGCGAAGCTGTAGGCTTTTGAAAAAAGGAATGGAAATGGAAAAAAAATGGTACGTATTATACACTAAGCCACGGTGGGAGAAGAAAATTGATGTTGCCTTAATTAAGAAAGGTATTGAAAGTTGGTGCCCTATACAAAGAGTAGAACGTCAATGGAGTGATCGCAAAAAAATCATTGACGATCCATTATTCAAATCTTATGTATTTGTTCATATTGTTGAAGAGGAGAAAACAAAAGTATTGATGACGGATGGGGTACTCAATTTTGTATATTATGTTGGCAAGCCTGCAATAATTAGAGATGAAGAAATTGATTTGATTAAAAAGTACCTCGACGAAAAATCTGCCAGAATTACTACTAGCAGTTTAGAAGGTTTTCATGACAATGACCATGTAAGGGTTACTCACGGGGTGTTTATGGATCGAGAAGGTACTGTTATAAAAGGTGGAAAAAAGAAAGTGTATGTGAAGTTTGAAACCCTTGGACAAGTAATGACGGTGGAGTTTCCGGCAGGTTATTTAATTCCTATCTAGCCATTAAAATAATTTAATACGCCTTAAATGGCCTTACTTGGTAATAAATATAAGTAAGGATACGTTTAGACTTTGTTCATATTTATTTTTTAGTATCATTAATAGTGTAATACCCCCAATATTCTATCATTCATGGTCTATCTAAAGCATTTTTGGTACTTCTTATGTCATGCTCTTAGCAAACTAGGATTACTTAAATACTTCAATTTTACGATTACCAAAAAAACTGGTAATAGAAGCCTAAGAATTCCCATAGTAAATGGGATTGGCTATTATAATTTGATGAGTACCGAGCATTGGTTTGAGCAATTGTTACCCCAATTAATAGATAAGAAAAAAGGTATTTTTTTAGATGTTGGCGTAAATCTTGGGCAGACCATTGTTAAATTAGAAGGACTTGACCCTGAAATCGCTTACATAGGATTTGAACCGAATCCGGTTTGTTATAATTACAGCCGCCAATTACTCCTCGCCAATAATTTGACCAATAAGCTGATTTATCCGGTGGGATTATCTGATAAAACTGAAATAGTTCGATTGTTTGGAAACAATGAAATTGCCAGTGGCGCATCCATTATTGCTGATTTTAGGACTGGTGAAGAATTTCACAAAGTAGTACAGATTGTACCTGTAATGAAAGGAGATGAGGTATTAGAACCATCTACATATAATGCAATTGGTTTAATTAAAGTAGATGTAGAAGGCGCCGAATTAGAAGTGTTGAAAGGCTTGGAAAAAGTACTCAATTTGTCTAAACCCAATTTAGTTGTCGAAATTTTGCCGGTGTATACATTGACAAACGAGAATGGAATCAAGCGTAAAAGAAGACAAGATGAATTATTGACTTTTTTGAAAAGATTGGGCTATCAATTGTACTTGATAAATGAAAATACTGCGACGCTCAGTAAATTAGAAGATATTGAAGTGCATAGCGATATGGGTCGAACAAACTATCTTTTTGTACATGATTCAAAACAACAAATTTTGAACAATTAAACAATTGTTTTTTTGAAAAAGCAAGTAACCATCATAGAAGCCAATAGAAATGCCGGCCTGTTTAATTGGGCCGAACTTAAGCGCTATAAAGATTTATTATACTTTATGGTATTAAGAGATGTTACTGTTTTATATAAACAAACTGTCTTAGGTTTTGCTTGGGCCATTTTAAACCCGTTATTTCAGATTGTAGTTTTTAGTGTAGTGTTTGGCAGTTTAGCCGGTATTAAACCCGATGTTGCCGGTATGCCTTATCCATTGTTCTCTTGTTTGGCGGTTATCCCTTGGACGTATTTTTCATCTGCTGTTTCTTCCTCGGGAGCAAGTTTAATTGGCGCTTCGGCAATTTTTACTAAAGTATATTTTCCTAGAATAATGATACCGATGACGGCAGTTTTTTCTAAATTGGTTGATTTGTCTATTTCATTTCTGATACTAATTGGCATCATGATTTATTTTGGATACATGCCCGGTTCTAATGTAGTGTTTGTTATTATTCCACTACTCATTTTAATATTATCTGCAGCAGGTTTAGGACTTTGGTTTGCTGCATTATCGGTACAATACAGAGATTTTAAATTTGCTTTGGGCTTTTTGTTGCCGTTATTGATGTATGCCGCACCGGTTGCATTTCCGGCAAGTTTAGTTTTAGCCAAAATGGGAGAGGGCTGGTATCAAGTATATGCTGCTTACCCAATGGTTGGTGTGATTGAAGGATTTAGAAATGCTTTTGCAGCAGATACTACTATGCCTTGGAGTATCATGCTGATAAGTTTACTTAGTGCTTCAGTAATATTTATTAGTGGAGCATTGTATTTCAAAAAGATGGAAAAGCATTTTGCAGACTTGGCGTAGGTTACATAAAGTAACATAAAGGTCAATAAAGTTTGAATGAATGAAGAAGCAATCATAAAAGTAATCTTAGATGAAGCTTTTTATGTTCATAAAGAAATTGGTCCTGGAATGTTAGAAAAAGTATATCAACATTGTTTGGCATATCGTTAGAGTGAGAAAAGGGGTTTGTTTGTGGAGATTGAAAAACCCATACCAGTAATTTTTGAAGAAGTTTCTTTAGATGTTGGATATAGAGCAGATATTGTTGTTGATAAAATAATAGTAATTGAAACGAAATCAATAGAGGCAATTGCTGACATCCATATAGCTTCTATGCTAACTTACTTGAAGTTTCTGCAACTTAGACATGGGTTGATACTAAATTTTAAATCCGTTTTACTGAAGAATGGAATTAAAAGGGTTATCAATGGATATAAATGATAAACATGACAAGTCGTACTGCCCTTCATGGTTCTTATTTTCTTTGTGTAATTAAGTTTAGTTTCACAAAGTGAATGAAGTGACACAAAGGACATGAAGTTTAAGTTTAGATTAACTCGTAGTGTGCTTAATGATCCTTTTTTACTTTGTGTTCCCAATCCGCTTATGTAACTAACAAATTCTTATTGGTCTGTAATAATTACCGCTCAAATTCGTTTTTCTTCTTAATCAGTCATTAACCCTATTCTATGTCTTCTATCAAAAAAATATTAAAAAAGAAACTCATCAATTTTGCCTTGCAAGGTGATAATGTAGAATGTGTTTGCTGCGGTAAAACATTTGTTACTTTTTTACCTGCCGGCATTAAAAAAAGAACCAATGCAAGATGCCCGAATTGCGGTGCACTGGAAAGACATAGAATGGTTTGGTTATTCATTGAAAGGGAAACAGAATTGTTGAAAAAGCCGATGAAATTATTGCATTCTGCTCCTGAAATCTTCTTTTATCATAAGCTCAAAAAATTAAGTACAATAGATTATACTGCTATTGATAAATACCCAGATGAATATACCTATAGCGCAGAAACTTTGGATATGGATTTAACGGACTTAAAGTTCAACGACAATAGTTTCGACTTCATCATTTGTAATCATGTATTAGAACATATTCAAGATGATCATATTGCTATGCAAGAAATGTTTAGGGTACTAAAACCGGGCGGAAAAGCCATATTAAATGTACCATTTGAACAGGATAGGGCAACCACTTTTGAAGATCATATGATTACAGATCCGCAAAGAAGATTAGAATTGTTTGGACAACCTGACCATGTACGTTTGTACAGTGGTAAAGATTATGTAAAACGCTTAACAGATGCAGGTTTCAGCGTACAACAAATTGATTATGTAGGTTCGTTTTCTGCAGCCGATCAATTTAAATATGGGTTACAAAAAGGGGAGGATATGTTCTTCTGTACCAAACCTTAAAATTCTGGCCATTAATTATTCTTCATGTCTGACATAGCCATAAAAGTAAGTAATCTCGGCAAAGCCTATCGCATAGGTTTAAAAGAGCAAAAAAGTGAAACTTTAGTAGGTGCAATTAAAAGTACTTTACTTAAGCCATTGCAAAATTTTAAGCGAATCAGCAACTTAAAAAAAGTAGGCGGACAAGTTGAAGATGCAGATATTTTTTGGGCCAATCGAAACATCAATTTTGAAGTATTTGAAGGAGAAGTATTAGGCATTATTGGTAAGAATGGTGCCGGGAAAAGTACATTGTTGAAATTGCTTTCTCGTATCACCGAACCTACCGAAGGGAAAATCGAAATTCATGGTAAAGTAGCAAGTTTATTGGAAGTTGGAACCGGATTTAATCCGGAATTAACCGGTAGAGAAAATATCTATTTAAACGGAACCATTTTAGGTTTAACCAAAAAGGAAATAGACCAACGTATTAATGAAATTATTGCTTTTTCCGGAATTGAAAAATTCATGGAAACACCTGTAAAAAGGTATTCTAGCGGAATGAAAGTTCGGTTAGCATTTGCCGTTGCAGCGCATCTAGACCCCGAAATTTTAATCATTGATGAAGTATTAGCTGTAGGTGATGCTGAATTTCAAAAGAAATGTTTGGGTAAAATGCAGGATGTGGCCGGCAAGGAAGGTCGTACTGTTTTATTTGTTTCGCATGATATGGCTGCCATCAAAAACTTATGTACCAGAGCTGTGCTTTTACAAAGAGGAATGATTGTACAAGAAGGTGACCCGGCTGAGGTAGTAGATTATTATCTTAAAAATGCTAGCGGTGTAGGCGGAGAAGATGCTACTCGTTTAAATTTAGAACATCGTTCGGGAAATGGTAAATTTATTGTCACCAATCTCGATTTTTTGAATGCGAAGTCAGAACCCATTCAAGTGTTAGAAACGGGTATGGATTTGAACATTAAATTGAGTTATAAGAGCTTTGAGCATAGCCCGAATCCCATCGTCAACATAAAAGTTAGAAATAATCTGCACTTAGAAGTAGCGAATTTATTATCTCGAATTTCTCATAAAGGCGTGATGCGATTGGGTGAAACAGGAGATATCATCTGCCATATTCCAAAATTACCATTGTTGCCTGGCCGATACTTTATAGATATTTTGTTGAAACATGACCATGAACTAACAGATTCCATTGAATCTATTGCTGTCATTGATGTAGAAAAAGGTGATTATTATGGTACCGGAAAAATACTAGACTCGATGAGAGATGGTGTTTTGGTGTATCATGAATGGGATGCCAAATAAATAGCCGACAAGCAAAATTGCTATTAAAGCCATAATAATTGATAATAAACTGTAAAAATCTACGTTTATAGCTTAATCCGTAACCATTATTCATTCGAAAACCGTTAATTATGTCATTGCCAAATTTTCAAAAACCAAAAGTAATTTCAGAAATAGGCTGTAACCACATGGGTGATATGTCTATTGCAAAAGACCTTATCCGTTTGTCTAAAGACTGCGGTGCAGACTATGCCAAATTTCAAAAACGAAATAATAGAGAATTGCTCACACCTGAGCAATACAATGCACCACATCCGGTGCCATATAATTCTTACGGTACCACTTATGGTGCACACCGTGAATTCTTAGAGTTTTCTGCCGAGCAACATGCCGAACTAAAAGCTTATGCCGAAAATATTGGCATTGGTTATGCTACTTCAGTTTGGGATACCACCTCTGCCAGAGAAATTATTGCTTTGCAACCCGATTTAATTAAAGTACCATCGGCTTGTAATAACCATTTTGAAATGTTAGCCATGCTTCGTGATAATTATCAAGGCGAAGTGCATATTTCATTTGGAATGACAACGCTAGAAGAAATCGAAAAAATAATTTTATTCTTTGAAGAAACCGGTGCAGCTAAAGATCGATTAGTGGTGTACAGTTGTACTTCCGGTTATCCTGTTCCATTTAAAGATGTTTGCTTACTAGAGATTGTTCGCTTAAGGGATAATTATATAGGCAGAGTAAAAGATTTTGGTTTTAGTGGTCACCACTTGGGTATCTCAATAGATATTGCTGCTTATACTTTAGGTGCTACTTGGATTGAAAGACATTTTACACAAGATAGAACTTGGAAGGGTACAGACCATGCTGCATCATTAGAAATGCCGGGTTTACACAAATTGATTCGTGACTTAAACAATACGTTCATTGCTTTACATTACAAGCAATCTGAAATATTGGATATTGAAGCCGTTCAGCGTGAAAAACTGAAATACAGAAAGCAAACTGTAGCAGCATAACATATTGCCGAACCATCAATCCCATCCATTGATTACGTTTAACAAAGTAGTTGCCAATTGTCCAAATTGCGGAGAACAACAGTTTTACCCTTTTGGATCGAGAGAGCATTTAGGTTACCCGCTGCATTATGTTATTTGTGGTAATTGTACATTGATTATGATGCAATCGCAAATGACGGATGAAAGACTACAACAATTTTATGAAGAAGACTATCGTAGTTTGTATAGCGATATGCAGCAACCTTCGGCTACTTTATTAAAAACGCAGCAACAACGTGGTAATCATTTAGCGCAATTTTTTGCGGCAACAAGCGGATACAATAGCAATGATGCATTTAATTATTTAGATATTGGTTGTTCAACCGGTGTTCATTTAAATGCTGTAAAAGCTTTGTTTCCAAATGCCAATATGTACGGAATTGAGCCTGGAAATGAATTCAGACAATTTTGTAACAACAAAGGGTTGACAGTATTTAGCGATATCAATGAAATGAAAGCCAAAGGCATAACAGCAGATGCCATTTGCATGTCTCATGTATTGGAACATATACCTGAACCTGCGGCTTACCTATCATTTTTGAATGAAACAATTGCAGCAGCAAACGCTTTTTTATTAATCGAAGTACCAAATACTTTGGGTGGGCATCTCTCATTTGAGTTAGCTCACCCTATTTGTTTTTACGATCAAACTTTAATTAATACCTGCCACTTGGCTGGCTTTGAAAAAGTTGCCATTAAAGAACATAACGTTACTTCTAAACATCCTGAACTGCAATACCTAACCGGTTTATTTAGAAAGTCAAATACATTATTATCTCCTGTTGATTATAGTAGCCTAAGTGCTACCACTGTTATTAACAAAAGAGAACAATCTGTTATACGATATAACACTAAAAGTTTTGCTTTTAAAGCAAAACGAAAACTCCTGAAGTTCTTCAGAGATTTATAAATAACCAATTATGCCCGACATCTTAGCAATCATTCCGGCTAGAGGAGGAAGTAAAGGATTGCCCGGAAAAAATCTTAGACTATTATTGGGTCATCCCTTGATCGCTTACAGCATTTTAGCTGCACAACAATCTAAACATATTACCAGAGTAATTGTTTCTACCGATGATGAAGCTATTGCTGCTACCGCTAAACAGTATGGGGCTGAATTACCATTTATAAGGCCTGCCGAATTTGCCCAAGACTTAAGCACAGATTTTGAAGTATTTACACATGCTTTAGATTGGTTGAAAACCAACGAAAATTATATTCCTGATTTTGTAGTACAACTTCGTCCAACTTCGCCGGTAAGAATGTCGGGGATGATTGATACCTGTATCGAAAAAATGATACAAAATCCCCAAGCTGATTCGCTTCGTATCATTACACCATCACCCATTACACCCTATAAAATGTGGGTAGCAGATGAAGCCGGTGAAACCATGAAGCCATTGATGGAATTACCAGATGTGCCTGAATTTTACAATCAACCTCGTCAAAAATTGCCAAAAGTATTTTGGCAAATAGGTGCTTTAGATGTAATTAAAACTTCAGTGATAACAGAACAACAGTTGATGTCAGGAAAAAATATTTTACCACATATTGTTGACGCCTTGTTTGCGGTTGATATAGATGATATCAGCAGTTTCGATAAAGCAGCAGAAGTCATCAGTAATAACGATTGTATTAAATTTAATGGATAAGCATAGCCCGGTAGTTGTAATTGGTGCAGGTTCAATAGGAGAGCGGCATATAAGAAATTTATGGTCATTAGGATACACCAATATTCTTGTGTTCAGACAACGTAATCTTCCTTTCAGAGACATTGCAGAAGCAAAAGTTACGGTATTGACAGATTGGGCTGAAGTGCTGAAAGCTAAGCCCATAGCGGCTATCATCTGCACCCCAACAGCTCATCATTTCGAAAAAACAGTTGAATGTATCAATACCGGCATTCATGTATTAGTAGAAAAGCCTTTATCGCATACCGTTTTTAATACCACTGAATTAGTTCGATTAGTAAAAGTCAATCAAGTACTATTGCAGGTAGGTTATATGATGCGTTATCATCCTTTTGCGCAATTGTTAAAAAAAGAAATTCATCAAAAAACTTGGGGCAATCTGCTCAATATTCAAACTTTTTGGGGAGAATATTTGCCGCATTGGCATCCTTGGGAAGATTATACAACATCATATGCTGCTAAGAAAGAATTAGGTGGTGGCCCTGCCTTAACATTAAGCCATGATATTGATTTGGCCAATTGGCTTTCGGGTTCAACGGTTAAATTGTTTCAGGCATTGGGTAATTATACATCGCAGTTGAAGGTTAATACTGAATCGATGTTTGATTTGAATATCGCTTACCACAGCGGTGCATCGGCCCATGTGCATGCAAATTTTTGTCAGAAAATTCCGCAACGCTTTTACAAATTCATTTTTGATGAAGCTGTAGTTGATTTTGATTATTTCGCTAATACCCTAACTATTGCTACAGAAAGTGGAAAAAAAACAACAGTAGCAGAAGGGTTTGATAGAAACGACATGTTTCTGGCTCAAACCCAAGCCTTTTTTGAACGTATTGCTTCAGGAGATGTGATTGATTTTTCTATTCAACAAGCAGAAGCTTCTTATCAAATTATAAAGATGTGTAGTTATGACTAATCCAGTTTCAGTACAAAACAAAGTGATTTTGGTAACCGGTGCTTTTGGTTTAATCGGTAAACAAATCAGCAAGGCTTTTTTAACCAATGGCGCAAAAGTAGTATTGGCTGATATTAATGCTGCTGCAATTGATGCATTACAAGAAGAACTTCTAAGAGATTTTGATGCCGCTAATTTTTTGGTGATTCAGTTAGATATTACAGATGAAAATAATGCTGCATCAGCTGTTACCGAAACCGTAGCCAAGTTTGGTAAACTAGATGTGTTAATCAACAATGCCGCTATTGATGCAAAGTTTGACAAAACGGGTATGAGTGCGGTAAACCAAAGCAGGTTTGAGTTTTATCCGTTAGATCTGTTAAGAAAATCGGTGGAAGTGAATTTGACCGGAACTATTATTATGACACAAGCTGCATGCAGACAAATGTTGCAACAAGGCAGTGGTAATATTATTAATGTTGCATCTACGTATTCTGTAGTTGCACCCAATCAAAACTTATATGATTTTGGTGAAGGCATTAAGAACTTTAAGCCCATCGATTATATCGCATCCAAATCATTTATTCCAAATTTTACCAGATACATTGCTACATTTTATTGCAACGATAATATTCGTTGTAATGCAATAGTACCGCATGGCATTTACAATAATCATGATGAAGCATTTTTGAAAAACTTTTCTAAAATGTCTCCAATGGGTCGCATGTGTGAAAGAGAAGAATTAGAAGGACCGTTTATTTTCTTATCGTCTGATGCCAGTAGTTATATGACAGGTTCTGTGTTGATGGTTGATGGTGGTTGGACGGCATGGTAATGAGATGGCATCCCGAATGTTACAACATGTCATCCCGAACGCAGTGAGGGATTTACTTAAGATTAATTTATTTAGTTTGGAAAGATTCCTCTCCCTCACAGTACTGTGGGGATCGGAATGACAAAAAAATAATACAATGAGAATAAAATTGTTTTTATCGGATGTTGACGGTGTATTAACTGATGCCGGCATGTATTATACTGAGAATGGTGATGAATTGAAAAAATTCAACACTCATGATGGTATGGGCTTTAATCTATTGGCAAAAGAAGGAATTAAAACCGGCATTATCACTACAGAAAATACGAAGTTGGTAGAACGTCGTGCTGCTAAATTGAAACTCGATTATTTGTATCAGGGCAAGGGCTTTGGTAACAAACTCGATGCGGCACTTGAAATTTGTGCTAAAGAAGGCATCACAATTCAAGAAGTGGCTTATGTAGGTGATGATGTTAATTGTATTAGTTTATTAGAAGCAGTTGGATTAGCAGCTTGTCCTGCCAATGCCGTTAAGAAAGTAAAAGCAATTCCAGGCATTATTCATTTAGAGAAAAATGGAGGGGATGGTGCTGTGAGAGAATTTATTGATATGATTTTGGATGGGGAGGTGGCCCCCTGAGGGGAACTTTGAACAAGAACATTTTTTGTCATTCCGAAAGCAGCGAGGAATCTGCTAAATAAAAGGATATCCCTCCTTCGTCGGGATGACAGGTAAATAATAAAACAATTTGTCATTCCGAATTTAGCGAGGAATCCCAAATTCATAAACAGATCCCTCACTGCGTTCGGGATGACATGGCCTCATCACATAAAGGGGAGGTATAAAAAAATAATAGAGCCTCGTAGAGGCGACATGTTAATAGATAACAAAACCAACAATCAATAGAATCCCGTAGGGATGACAGTTAATATGAAAAAGAAAAGAGTTTTAGTCACCATAAGTTTCAGTTTCTCTATCCGATATTTGGTACGGTCTAAACTCATTCATAAAATGAAGGAGTTTTGTGAACCTGTCATTGTCATCACCTGGAATCAAGCAGACTTGGTGGAAGAATTACGAAAAGAAGGTTTTGAAGTACATGTAGTTCCTGAATCGAATAGAGGAATGCATTATGCTGATATCAGAAAAAAACTAGATTATTGGTTCCGATATTTTAAACTTAAAAGTCCTACATGGGCAATAGAACCTCGCTATTTAGAACAGTTTAGACCCTGGAAAATTGTATTACTCAACAGGATTAGAGAGTATTATAATTTTTTTAAATTTTATATTCCCGGTTATACCGCCAAAGTATTTCAAAAAGAAAAAGCACTGTTGGTAAGTGATACGAATTATTCTGATATGGAAAAATTGGTTGACCAATTGCAGTTAGATGCCGCTTTTGTAGTTACCCCTTTTCATGCTCAAGAAGATTTGCTATTGAGAGCAGCAGAAGCTAAAGGGGTGTATATGATTACCTCTATTCTATCATTTGACAATATTGTAAAACGAGGTTGGATTCCGGTGAAATACAAACATTGGATGGTATGGAATGATAAGATGAAATCGGAGTTGATGCGTATCTATCCAGAATCGGTGAGTGAAAAAAATGTACATGTAGTTGGTGCTGTACAGTTTGATTTTTACAAACATCCTGAAGATTATTTAATGGAGGAGGCTCAATGGCGTCAGTTAGTTGGATTACCGCCAAAAGACCATCGTAAAGTCATCTTATTTGCAGGCGGCCCAGTATCATTGTTTCCACAAGAATATCAATTCTTACAACATATTGATGCTGCTATTACGAGTGGTACAATAGAAGGGAATCCGATTGTGCTATTCCGTTGTCATCCAATAGATAGAGTAGAAAGATGGAAAGAGGCATTAGGTAATACACCAAATGTTTTCTTCGATACGTCTTGGACCGGAAGTACAAAATTAACGTATACCAATATAAAAGTAGAAGATATCACTAAACTCTTCTCTACTTTGTATCATACAGATGTTCATGTTAACACTTGTTCTACAATGACAGTAGATGGTAGTGCTTTCAATAAGCCACAAATTGGACCTGCTTATGATGAATTGGCAAAACCAAGAAAGTATGATTTGAAAAGCATGTACTATCAAGAGTATTTTTTACCGGTAATGGAAACAAAAGGTCTAGCACATGCATATAACAAAAAAGAATTGATTAATTATGTTAATGATGCTTTGAAAAATCCGGAGGCATACGTTAAAAAAAGTAAAGCGATTGTTGAAGCAATTGTTACCTATACCGACGGAGGTAATGGAAATCGGGTAGCATCTGCATTGGAAAAAATATTAAGCTGATAAATATTTCTGAATGTTGAAACAAATCAAATATTTCGGAGAAGATCTGCACCGGCTCTTAGGCAAACATAAAATTAGAATTTTACATGTTTGGCTAAGCCGAGTTTTTTGGGGTCTTTTTCTATATCGGTTTGAACGAGGAATGTTTCTAACATTCGGCCGTTCTTACGAATATTTTCGAATTATATTGATACCCATTTTCAATCTTTGGCAATCTTATTCCAATATGGATATTCATTACAAAGCCGATATAAAAGGAGGTTTAATTGTATTGCATCCGTCTGTGGGTGTTGTAGTTTCAGGCCGTTCTATTATCGGTAGAAGGTTAACACTTACTGGCGGTAATATTATTGGAGCAAGGGGAGAATGTCCATGGGGCGGTTTGGTTCTAGGAGATGAGTGCGGCTTAGGTGCTAATGCAGTTGTACTTGGACCTGTTAAATTAGGCAACAGAATTAGTATTGGTGCATCTGCTTGCGTTATTAATGATTGTTTGGAAGATGGAGCAAGTTTAGTTGGAGTGCCTGCAAAAAAGATTAATAAGTAGCATGAAAATTGCACATATTGTTCAGAATTATTTTCCATCTCTCGGAGGTACACAAACGCTATTTAGAAATGTATCTGAAAGATTAGCAAAGCAGTTTAACGATGAGGTTACAGTCTTTACTACTAACTCATTTCTTGGACCTGAAAAACCTTTGTTTAAGAAGATTCAACTAATTGAAGAAACCATTGAATTAGTTAACATTAAACGTTTTGCCTTTTTCAAATTTCAAAAACCCATCATCAATGTGCTACTCAAATTTTGTATCAAGCTTGGTTTGAACAATCTAAAGCACAGATTAGTGAGTTTATATCTCGGTCCATGGTCGCCATCAATGATTAAAGCAGTAATTGCCTATCAGCCAGACATCATCTGTGCTTCCTCTTCAGATTATTTGTACATGCAATTGCCTTTGTATCTACAAAAACACCATATCAAGATTCCATTTGTATTTATGGGAGCTGTACATTTTAAAGAAGATGAATCGTACCATCCTTTAGCACCTAGAACTTTAGAGGCTATTCATTTATCAGCCGCTTATATTGCTAATACGACTTACGAAAAAGATAGACTCATCAAATACGGTGTTAATGCCGATAAAATTAAAGTGGTGGGTTGTGGTGTTGCTTTGGAAGATTTTAATAAGGTATATGACGGAAGCTTACACCAACGTTATCCTATCGGTCAAAAAAAAGTGATTGGCTATGTTGGCCGGCATGAAGCATCGAAAGGGATTGATACTTTAATTGATGCGATGCAACTATTATGGCAACAAGGGGAAGATTGTTTTTTGTTGATTGCCGGGTCAGTATCTCCATATACAGAACAATTGTTAGCTAAGTTAAAAGCACTTCCTCCTGCATTTCAACAGCATTATGCTTTGGTTTCTAACTTTACAGATGAAGAAAAAAAGCAAATTTATTTGTCGTTAGATGTCTTTGTATCTGTCTCGAAAGCTGAATCGTTTGGTATTGTTTATTTAGAAGCATGGGCTTGTAAAAAGCCGGTGGTTGGTGCAAATATTGGTGCGGTCAGAAGTGTGATTAGCGATAACAAGGATGGGTTTATTGTTGAACCTGATAGTCCGGAAGTTTTAGCAAATCGCATACAACAATTAACACAGGATAAAGCGTTAGCCCAACAATTAGGCGAAAATGGTTATCAAAAAGTAAAGGCACAATATACTTGGGATATTATAGCTGCAAAATACAGGGCGGTTTATACGGAGGTATTGGAGGCCCCCATCCCATAGGGTGGAACAATACAACCCCTTTGTGTTCGTTCTGTAATTACGTAGTGGTCTGTGCGGTAAAACAATAAAAATTGTAACTAGTAACTTGAAATCCTGAATGTAAATCAACTGTATTTTTTTCAGACTAATCATCAACTATGTGCGGCATAACCGGAATATATCATTACCATAAAAATATCAGAGCTGATATACCATATATCAAATGGGCATTGCAAAGTATGCACCATCGTGGACCCGATTCAAATGGTATTTGGGATAATGGTGAAAATTACGGTGCCGGTTTTGTACGCTTATCAATAAGAGATTTGAGTGAAAATGGCAGTCAGCCAATGTTGTCAGAAGATGGCCAATATTGTATTTCCTTCAACGGCGAAATGTACAATACCGATACATTTAAACAACGATTGATTGAAAAAGGTGTTCGGTTCAAATCAACCACCGATACAGAAGTATTACTCTATGGTTTAATTCATTGGGGAGCTGAATATGTGTTGCAACAATTTGATGGCATTTTTGCTTTTGCTTTTTACAGCCATAAAGAAAATAAACTCATTTTGGCCCGTGACCGCAGCGGTATCAAACCGCTATACATTGGTAAGTGTACCGAAGGCGTGGTTTATAGTTCGCAATACGATCATATCATCAACCATGATTACTTCAAAAACAATCCGATTGATGCCGAAGCGGTTGGAGCCTACTTGTCACTAGGCTATGTGCCTGAAAACAGTGGTCTGATTGCAGGCACTTATTTATTACCGCATGGTTATTACGCCGTGATAAACAAACAAGGATTAACAACGTATAAATTCTACCAATATCCACTGCACCAACCAACAACAAGTAGGGTAGATTTAACAACAGCCTTAGAAGAAAGTGTATTGTCGCAAATGGTGAGTGATGTGCCATTGGGTACATTTATGAGTGGTGGTGTAGATAGTCCGTTAGTAGCTTATTTCGCTAACAAACACACGAATATAAAATCATTTACCATTGGCGTAGATGATCCTAAAATAGATGAAAGTAAAGCAGCGGCAGAATATGCCAATATTTTTAAAACAGAACATGCATGCAAATTCATCACAGAGCAAGATTTACTCCAAACAATTGATGATAATACAAAAGCATTCAGTGAACCATTTGCCGATTATTCATCCATTCCTACTTTAATTTTATCACAATTTGCAAGAGAAAAAGTAACGGTGGCCTTAAGTGGCGATGGTGGCGATGAATTGTTTTGGGGTTATCCCCGAAATGAAAAAATGTTACGACAAGGGTTGTTGTTTCAGCAATCAAAAGCAGCTAGATGGTTGAAGTTTTTGGGTGAAAAACTAGGTGGTGGAAAAAGAGAAACCATCAAACGACATCTTGAAGTTAATGATTTTCCGGCTTTTTATTACCGTTCTTTATTCATTACCGGAGCAGAATATTGGCTACCTACTTTGTTCAAAGCAAAAGCAGCACCTGCTTTCTTTTTAGATGAAGTGTATGAAAATAAAGACAGTATTTTGACCGATGCCAACAGCATAATGAACGTATTACGTAAGTTGGAATTTGATATTCACTTGCAACGCATTCTAATAAAAGTGGATCGGGCAAGTATGTACCATAGTTTAGAAGTACGTGTGCCGGTTTTAAGTAATAGTATGATTGATTACAGTACTAGTTTGAGTTATAAAGATTGTATTCAACATGGTATTGGCAAATACAATCTCAAACAATTGCTAGTGTCTAAATCATCAGAAGATTTAGTCATGCGACCCAAAAAAGGTTTTATTATTCCCATTGGAAATTGGCTACGAAAAGAATTGCGAAAAGATGTGGAAGATAAATTAATGAACATGCCGCAAGAACTTGCCGTGCTGTTTAATCGCAATGAATTAGAACGTTTGTTGCGAGAACACATGAGTGGCAAACAAGATTGGGGTTGGTTTATTTGGGCCTTGTACGCTTTAGTGAATTGGAATAACCATCACCGCAAAAGTTTTAAAGCACCGGTAGCATGAATATTGCATTAGTGGTAGAAAGCTTTCCCACCATCAGCGAAACCTTTATCACAAATAAAGTACTAGAACTCTGCAAAAGAGGGCATCAAGTTACCGTTATCAGAAACAGTAATGGACATGATGAACAATTGGTGCAACTGTACGGCTTAAATAATATTTCCAATTTGCATATTATGAATGCAGTTGTTCCAAAATCAGCAACTGAACTCTTTAAGACAATTGTTTCTCATCCTTTACAAGTAATACAAGCATTTTTTCAAAAAGGTTCATTCAAAACCAATTTACGGCATCAACTTTATCTTACTGTTTTTAAAGCTGATTTTGATATTGTACATTTTGAGTTTTCGGGTTTGGGTGTTGTCTACCAACCCATAATGCAATACATCAAAGCTGCAAAAGTAGTGAGTTGTAGAGGCACAGCTGAAAAAGTAAAACCATTTACAGAACCCGGCAGAAAAGAACAACTGCAACAATTGTTTACATCGGTTGATGCTATTCATTGTGTATCGCAGGATATGGTGAATACGATAAAAAGTTATTGTAAGGCTGATGCCAATATTTTTGTCAATCGTCCCTCTATCGACATTAATTATTTTAAACGTCAAAAAGTAAAACCATCTTCAGCTACATTTCAGCTACTTTCTATTGGTCGTTTTACTTTTCAAAAAGGATATTTAATTGGATTGTTAGCAGCGAAAAAAATGAAAGATGCAGGGATCGATTTTGAATGGCTGATAGTTGGTGATGGCCCATTAAGAGAAGAAGTAATTTTTCATATCCATACACTTGGTTTAGAAAAAGAGGTTAAGTTGTTAGGAAAGAAAAATCGCAACGAAGTATTTGAATTGTACCAGCATACCGATGTTTTCTTGCTAAGCAGTGTTTATGAAGGTATTGCTAATGTAGTATTGGAAGCAATGGCAATGGAAATACCGGTAGTAAGTACCAAAAGCGGCGGTTTAGAAGAAGTAATTGTATCTGGTGTAGATGGTTTTTTAGCTGAAGTTTACGACCACGAACAATTAGCAGCGCAATTGATACAATTACAAGCTGATACTAAGCTGAGAGCAGAAATGGGCAAGAAAGCTCGACAAAAAATTGAAGCGTCGTTCACTATAACTCGTCAGGCCGATGAATTTGAACAGCAATATCAACGCATACTGCAACGTTAATTAACCAAGAAAATTCGAAATTTTGATATTCTCCTTTATTCGCTATGCTCAACCCGGTTGGAAGTTTAATGTTTTGCCAAAGGCAAAAACATTTTCTACCTATTTGTTTCATCCACAATGGTTGCCGCTACCCGGCAGTTTTCAAGAACCCATTGATGAACGTTTCGAAACGGATGCTGCTCGTTATGCCGATGTTGGCTACCGTGCCTGGAACCGTGGCATCATGCAAGAAACTACTGCTGAAACAGCTGCCAAAATCATGGCGCTACCTAAGCCAAGTTTGAAAGATGAATACCGATTCATTTTTAAGTATTGGGGCAGACATTGGGCTACGTATGCATTACTGCGTCGGATATTTTCTTTTCATAATCCCATTGCAGAGGTGATAGCTTACTCAAAAGTCTCTGATACAGTTCGCTTAAATGCTTATGGTAATCCTGTCGATCAAAATCCCTATCATCAATTTGATTCCCCTTTAGTAAAAGCACAACCTAAGATTTCAGTCATTATTCCAACACTCAATCGTTATCAATATTTAAGAGATGTAATGTTGGATTTGGAAAAACAAGACTATACCAATTTTGATGTGATAGTAGTTGACCAGAGTGAACCATTCAATGAAGCTTTCTACAAAGAATTTAAGTTGAACATGAAAGCTTTTCACCAGAAAGAAAAGTTATTATGGACTGCACGTAATAGAGCTGTGAGAGAAAGCGATGCTGATTATCTATTGTTTTTTGATGATGATTCTCGAGTTGAATCGGATTGGATTACCCAACATTTAAAATCCCTAGATTTTTTTAATGCTGAAATTTCTGCCGGTGTTTCATTGGCAGTGATTGGAGCAAAAGTGCCGCAGAGTTACAGCTACTTCCGTTGGGCCGATCAATTCGACAGCGGCAATGCACTAGTTAAAAGAGAAGTGTTTCATAAAATTGGTTTGTTCGATTTACAGTTCAACAAGCAAAGTATGGGTGATGGTGAGTTTGGCATTAGAGCTTATCTCAATGGTATTCACAGTATATCCAATCCATTCGGTAAACGAATACACTTAAAAGTATCTGATGGCGGATTAAGAGAAATTGGCCATTGGGATGGCTTTAGACCAAAAAAATGGTTTGCACCAAAGCCCATTCCAAGTGTGGTTTATCTCTACAAAAAATACTTCCCCAAACATTTATACCACGATTCTATTTTGCTGGGCATCATGTTATCAAACGTAGGGTATAAAAACAAACGAAAGAATAATATGCTGGCACTCAGTATTTTTCTAACCATTGTTAAATCGCCTTTACTGCTGATTCAATTTTTAAAATCCAGAAAAAAAGCCAACGCTATGCTTGCCGAAGGCCATAAAATTGAGGTGCTAGCAAGATGAGATTAGGCATTATTTCTGATTGCATTCATGTCAATACAGCAGAAGGCATTGCTGCAAGTGAAGTGCATATCTTTGTAAGGCAGATGGAGGCATTAGCCAAACATTTTGATGAGGTATATATCTGTTGTCCATTTAAACGTCACGACGGTACTACTCCGGTTACACCATATACTAATTCAGCCATTCATTTTGTGCCATTGCCCGAGGTAGGAGGAAATAATCTTGCAGCTAAATTCAAATTGCTTAGTACCATTCCAACATGGTGGAAGGCATTTAAAACAGTGGACAAACTAACGGATATTGTTTATCAACGTTTCCCCAATAACCTCAACATTCCCGGCTTTTTATATTTCTATTTGAAAAAGAAAAAAGTATTTGCTACTTATACAGGAACTTGGGGCAAAAATGCGGAGCCCATTAGTTATACGTTTCAAAAATGGTTGCTTAAAAAATATTTTAGAGGTCCGGTTTGGGTGTATGCAGATTTAGAACAACCAGTTGGTAATATTTACGGCGGTTTTAGTCCATCTTACAGCATAACAGAATGGAATGAAGAGACAGCACAAGTTGCAGAACGTATCTCCAATATTCAACAAAATGGAATTCAAACATTGAAAATGGTTTCAGTTGGCACTTTTATCGATTACAAAAACCAACAATATATTTTAGATACTTGCTTGCTGTTGCATCAAAAAAATATTCCTTTTCATTTGTATTTGGTTGGTGGCGGACCGTTGATGGAGCAGTATCGTAATTTTATAAACACACATCAACTTACTGACTGTATCACGCTAACAGGAAAAATGACGTATGGTGAGTTAAGGAAATTATATAGGGCCTGCGATTTTGTAGTACAATCACCATTATCCGAAGGTTTCGGTAAAGTGCCAATCGAAGGGTTTTTTCATGGCACAGTTCCCATCATCAATAATCTTACCATGGCCCAATACATTACAGGCAATGGTAAACGAGGTATTTTATTTGATGTAGCTGATCAACATGCATTGTTTACTGCTTTATCAAAACTGCATCAAGACCAGTCTGCTTTACCCGAAATGATTGAAGCCGGTCGGCATTTCGCTAAAGGACTTACCTTAGAGGCTTGGGCCGAAGGCTACTATAAAACCATTACAACTTACTTTGCGTAAACGGATTTTACTCTGGAAATATTTGGCCGCTGCCGGCATCGGTATTGGTGTGGGCTTCCGTGCTATTCCACCGGTTGTAGTGGGTATTGTATATCTATTGATTTTGACTTATTGTATCATTAAGTTTTTACAGAACGATGTGTCTGCTTTGTTTTCCATTTTACCATTGGCTATTTATAATGAAATCATTGTAAGAGGTTATGCCAGATGGGTTCCTTACCTAACCATGCAGTATGTGTATTTGATTGGTTTCACTTTCATGTTACTCACTCGAAAAGAGAAAACACAGGCACATTCTAAAGTGTATGTGTTTATGTTAGCTTATGCGTTATTGGAAGTTGTCAATGGTTTTTATCCATACATACCACAGTTGTTACGTTCTACACTCGTTCAAACATTTTCATTATTGATGGTGGTGGTTTGGGCTTGCAATACAGTGCTTACTCCGGCTATGATTAATAAGTTAATGGACAACTTGAAAGTAGCAGCGGTTTATTTAGCAGGTATTGTATTGGTGGCTCACTTGAAAGGCGATATTGAATATGGTTCTGCATCTAGTTCTGATGCAAGTAATGACCTTGCACCGGTTCAGTTGAGTGGATATTTAGGCACCGGTGCAGTCATATTTTTTCTCACCTTAATGAACCGACAAGATAAATCGAACAAAACTTTTCAGCTGATTGCATTTGCATTTGTAACCATCATCATGGTACTAACCTTTTCTCGTGGAGGATTATACTTTTTAGTGGTTACAATAGTTTTATATTTCTATTATAACAGGGCTCAAATTGGCAACTATTTCAGGTTTATTATTTTGATTCCTGTAGTCATGTTAATTTATAGTTTAGTGGTGCAACAGACCGGCGGTAAAATTGTAGAACGTTACGAAGAAAAAGGAGCATCTAGCCGAGAAGACCTTGTAGCGATTGGTTTTACACTGTTTGCCCGAAATCCAATTATCGGTGTTGGAACAAGTAATTATAACACTGAAATCAAGAAGCAAAAATTATTCTATGTTGAATCCGGAGCTCACAATGAATTTGTAAGAGCGGCAGCAGAACATGGGATTCTTGGAATTATGACGTATTGGGTCTTTTATATTGTACTTTTTTTCGAAATCATGAAACGACGGCAACCTCAAAAACAATATGCTGTATTCTTTCTCGTTTTATTCTGTTTGATTACCGTTCACAACGGGTTAAAAATTAGTTTACAACCTATCATTTTAATGTTGGCAGTGGCTACGCCGTCTATCATGAAAATGCAAAAATTGGTTCATGTTACAAATAAAAAACAGCTCAGGGCCTGATTTGTCTGCATTGGCCATTTGTCAGATGCAGTGTTTCCCGAATTCATTTGCAACCAAATTGGGGCAAGCATATATAGCCAAAACCTTAGAATGGTTTTTGGTACAGGAGCAACGTTTTTTATACCATGTAACCAATGGCCAAAAAATTGTTGGTTATTGCGGCGGATTTGTTCCTCGGGGTTATGGCGACGGCAGTAGTAGCGGCATGTTACAACATGCATTTAAAGAAGCTGTTGTAGGGGTATTGAAAAAGCCTTGGCTTTTATTTCATGCTGAATTAAGACCATTGTATCCACTAATTTTCAGAAATATCAAAGCAAGAATATTTAAAACTAAACCAAAACCTACCCAAGAACAATTAGCAGTTTATAAGAAAAGAGCAGGTTTAGTGGTGATTGGTGTGTTGCCCGAAAGTAGAGGTACTGGTGTGATTAAACTGCTGATGGAAGAATTTGATCGTAAAGCAATCGCATTACATACTTACGACACAGCTTTGTCGGTAAAAAAAGAAAATCTTCGTGCCATTGGGGCCTATCAAAAATTTGGATGGGAGATTATTGAAGAACATGCCATCACTTATGTATTAGGCAAAACCATTCCGCATTAAGCATGAAAATTGTTTTAATAAATGATCAATTGAATGCCGGTGGCGCTGAAAAAGTACTGGTATTTATTGCTAATATGTTGAAGGCAAAAGGTCACGAAGTTGTTGTAGTGCTATATTTAGGAAAAGCGGCACTGGATAAACAAATTGATGCTACCATTCCAATTTATTATCTACATAGAAAAGGCAGGTTTGATTTAACTGCCATGAAAAAATTAAAAGCACTGGTTAAAGATGCAGACATAGTGCATGTTCATTCTCGATACAATCTCAGGTTTTACATGATGGCTAAAATTTTACAATCCATCAACAAACCAAAAATCGTTTTCCATGAACATATGCCAAGGTTTACGATTGACCAATTCACCAAATTTTTGTTTTCGAAAGTGCATGCTTATGCCGCGGTGTTGCAATCCATGACCAATTGGGTATTGCAGGATAAGTTGGTAAAACCTAGCAATGTTTATTATCTCCCCAATGCCGTTGCTGCGCCAAAAAGCAAATTGATAAAGCAAGCAAAACCCGGCAGTATAGTGATGGTAGGAAACTTTTGGCATTTAAAAAATCAACTGTTTGCTTTAGATGTTTTGTTGCAATTGCCGGAGCATTTCACACTCGATATCTATGGTATGGTGTACGAAGCAGATTATCACCAACAACTAAAAGAAAAGATTACTGCAACAGGATTATCGCATCGAGTTCAACTGATAGAAGGCGTAACGGATATCTATTCCGTTTTAGGAAAATATGACTTTGCCTGGCATACTTCCACCTCTGAAACCGGGCCATTGGTGTTGATAGAATATATGCATGCCGATTTGCCTTTTGTTTGTTCTAATACCGGCGATGTAGCAGCAGTTTTAAAACAAACCATCCCACAAATTGTGATTGATGGTTTTGATGCCAAACATTGGGCTTCTGTTATTCAAGATCAATTAGTTAATGAATCTAAACGAGCACATATACAATCCAATTTACAAGCTATACTTCAAACGAATTATTCAGAATCGGCTTATTACAGTAAGTTGGTTAAGCTGTACCAAACCGTTTTACAATCGGCCTAATTCAAAACATTATACATGGGCTTTATACACGATAACATTTATCCTTTTTTACCCATTCCATTGCAGAACTTAGCCATTTCTGCTTTTGGTTATACCTGGCATAAACGAAGGTTCGGTGGCATTTTCGAATCGGAGCTTAAAGGGTATAAAGAAAGGGAATCATACACTCACCAACAATTACAAGATTATCAAACTATACAGTTACGAAAGGTGTTAACCCATGCGTTTAATACCGTTCCTTATTATCGAGATATATATCAGCTTCATGGTTTTACTGGTGCTCAATTAGAACAATTTGAATTAAGCGATATCTCCAAACTACCGGCACTAGAAAAAGATACTTTACGCCAATTTGGAAAAACAACACTACTATCATCAGTAAGAGAGAAAGGAGGTGAATTTTATGCCAGTAGTGGTAGTACGGGTACCCCAACAAGTATCATGTACTCTTATGCTATGCATCAACGCATATCTGCAGGTTACGAAGCAAGGGTAAGGCATTGGGCAGGTGTTAATCATTTCGATGCAAGGGCTATGATTGGTGGTAGAAGAATCATCAAAGATGGAACCGCCAAGCCACCCTATTATCGGTATAACTTTATCGAAAAGCAGGTGTATTTATCGGCTTATCATATTAGTGAACAAACTGCAGCAGATTATCTGAATGGATTAATCAAACACAACACTCAATACATGGTTGGCTATGCCATGTCTAATTTTATTCTTGCCCGATTTTTTAAAGAACTAGGTTTGAAGGCTCCGCAAATGAAAGCCGTCATCACATCAAGTGAAAAGTTAACACAGCCCATGAGAGCAGTGTTAGAAGAAGTGTATCAATGTAAATCTTATGATGGTTGGAGTGGTGTTGAAAATTGTGGATTGATTTCGGAAAATGAACATCGGCAGTTACTGCTAAGCTCAGATACTGCATTAATCGAAATTTTAAAAGCCGATGGAACACCTGCAGGCTCAGGAGAAATTGGCGAATTATATTGTACCGGTTTTTTAAATTATGACCAACCGTTGATTCGTTATCGCATTGGCGATATGGTACAATTAGCGGCCAATCAACATACTATTTGTGGCAGACCTTTTCCGGTGATTGAAGAAATTATTGGTAGGGTAGAAGATACAGTAATTGGAAAAGATGGTAGAGAAATGGTTCGCTTTCACGGCATTTTTGTGAATCTGCCAAACGTAGTGAAAGGACAAGTAGTGCAAGAAGACCTTGATGTTTTCACCGTAAATATTGCAACAAAAGGACTAACAGCAGAAGAACGGCAATTGATTCAGCAACGCATGGAAAGTCAGTTAGGAAAAATTAAATTGACGATAAATGAATTAGTAGAAATACCGGTTGGCAATAATGGAAAGTTCAAATCCGTTATATCACATGTAAAGCGAGCCAATAAAGTGTAAATGTCTAAACAGTCGAATACCATATTTATAGTTGGATTGTTCTTGTCCGAAAAAAACAAGGGCAAAATAATGCGTACTGCTGCCGATCAGTTGGCAGAGTTGCTTTGCAAATATGGTTATGACGTTATTACCACCTCATCTGTACTTAATAAAATAGCCAGATTAATCGATACACTTTTTTCCATCATCCGGCATAGCCGAAAATATAAGATTGCTATAGTCCCTTTGTATGGAACTTTCGGTAGTTATGTTTGGGAAACTTCTGCAACTATTCTGCTTAAATTATTGGGAAAAAAAGTAATTATGGTAGTGCATGGAGGCAGCATTCCGGAGAGAATGAAACAGCAGGCTAGTCGGTATTTGATTCCATTAAAAAAAGCAGATATTGTTGCTTGCCCCTCTAATTTTATACTCACTGCATTAAGAGAACACCAAGTTGAAAGTAGATTAATCGAAAATGTTATTAACCTACAAGATTATCATTTTCAACAAAAAAAATCGTTTCGGCCAAAACTGCTTTGGATGCGGACTATAGAAGACATTTATAATCCTGAAATGGCGGTTAGAGTTGCTTCGATTCTAGCAAAAAAATACCCGGACTTTCGTTTGGTAATGGCAGGTTATGATAGAGGTGCCTTAGCAATGACTAAAGCATTGGCAACAACTTTAGGAGTAATGGATAAAATTGAATTCCCAGGCTATATCACCAATGAACAAAAAAATCAATTTGCAAAGGAGTTGGATTTTTACATTTGCACCAACAAAATTGATAATGCTCCTGTCTCTCTTATAGAAATGATGGCATTGGGAATGCCTGTTATCACCGTAAACTCTGGTGGAATTCCCTTTTTAATAACCGATGGCTACAATGGTCGAATGGTCAACTTAGATGATGACCAAGCTATGGCAAATGCCATTATTGATATTATTGAAGACCCCATGCAAGGCATTACAATTACTACAAATGGCCTTGCATTTGCTCACCGATTTGATGAAACAGCCGTTATAGAAAAATGGCGAACTGCATTTGCTGAATTAAAACAGCAATGACACCACTTTATTCAATTTTTTAATGCAATTACTTCATGTGTGGAATTGCCGGAATACTTTTATACAATAAGGAAAAACAAATAGAGGAGCATAAATTAGTTAAGCTAAGAGATGCTCTATTTCATCGTGGGCCTGATTATGGTGACCATTTCATTAATGGACATATTGGTTTAGCACATCGTCGGCTCTCTATTCTCGATTTATCTGCTGCCGGTAACCAGCCCATGTTTACTGCCGATGGCAGGTATGTTATAGTATTCAATGGTGAGATTTACAATTTCAAACCTTTAAGACAAGAGCTTGAATTTAAAGGATACACCTTTAGATCTAATTGCGATACAGAAGTTCTGCTTTACCTATATGCAGCTTATGGGCCTGCTATGTTAGATAAGCTAAATGGAATGTTTGCGTTTGCCATTTGGGACAAACAAGAACAAGCATTATTTGCTGCTAGAGATCGTATTGGCATAAAACCATTTTATTATACGAATGATAGTAGCGGTTTCATGTTTGCTTCTGAACCAAAAGCATTTTTCAAATATGGTTATCCAATGGTGATTGATGATAACCATATGGGTGAATTGTTGCTGTACCGTTTTGTTGCAGGAGAAAATACATTGTTCAAAGGCGTTAAGAAATTATTACCCGGTCATTATATTCATATCAAAGCGAATAATAGTTTTTCTATTACTCGTTGGTGGACATTGGCTGATAAAATCAACAATCATCCAACCATACAACAACCGCAAGACTGGTTTAAACATACATTTGACGATAGTGTTAGAAACCACATGATTAGCGATGTTCCTGTTGGGGTTTTGTTAAGCGGTGGTTTGGATTCAAGTTCAATTTGTGCCTCATTGTATGAACAAGGGTATAAAGACATACAAACATTTAATGTTGGCTTTACAGATTTTGTTGATAATGAATCAGATTTAGCACAGCGATTATCTGCCGATTTTAAATTTCCATTCCATAGTATTGTAGTAGAAGATGAAGACTTAGCAGAAAACTTAAGTATTGCAAATTATATACATGATGAGCCTTTAGTGCATCAAAATGAACCACAGATTATTGCTATCTCTCGATTTGCAAAAAAACATGTTACCGTATTGTTATCTGGCGAAGGCTCTGATGAATTTTTAGGCGGTTATGTTAGATATAAGCCGTTGCAATTTCAACGAATGCATAAGCTCATTCATCGGATGTTAACATTAACCCCCGATTTATTGAAATCTTATCGACTTAAAAAGTTGCAACGTTATTTCAATGTTACTGATCCGGATATGTTAGTGCTCACCAATGCTTCTAACAATTTTCCAGAAGAATTTATTAAAGTCGGTATTAACATAACTGAGATTCATAATGACTACCGAAAAAAAATATTAGCAGAAGCTAAATCTGTCTATCCAAATAACCCGAGAAGGCAAGCCATGTACTTAGATCAACACACCTATGTATGTTCGCTAAACGATAGAAATGATAGGGCAACCATGGCGGCATCAATTGAATGTAGAGTGCCATTTTTAGACCATAGATTAGCGGAGGGGTTAGGCACTTTATCAAACGATTGGTTTTTTAAAGGCAAAAAAAGCAAGTACATTCTCAAGCAAGCTTATGCTGCAACACTACCTGATTACATCCTGAATTTTAGAAAAATTGGTTTTTCAGTTCCATGGATAAAATACATTCAGCAAAGTAAAAGACTAAGTCAGCATTGGAACGACTTGGAAAAATCAGATATTCTGCAACAAGGATTATTAGAACATTTAGATTTCAAAAAGTTAAGAGAACAATCTAGAGCAGGAGATTTTTCAAGTTTACAACTTAAACGTCAGTTATTCTTTATTTCATTATGGTGGAAACAATACCAAGAAGATTTTAATCCATGATAATTGAATAGCATTACAATGAAAAGTACTGTTTTTTCGTTAATCCATTATTCTAAACCATAAAGCTGAAAGCTGAATGCTGCTGTCTATCATTACCCCGGCACTAAACGAAGAACGCTATATTGCCGAAACCATAGAAAGTTTTATTGCACAGCAATGTCATTCATTTGATATTGAAGTATTGATTTGTGATGGAATGTCAACCGACAGAACCAGAGAAATCGTAAAAGAATATGCTGCTATTTACCCTAATGTAAGGTTGATTGATAATCCCGACCGCAAAACACCTTATGCTTTTAATGTTGGATTAAAAGAGGCCAAAGGTGAGTACATCGCAATTTTAGGAGCCCATGCAAAATTTGATGCTAATTATATTCAAGTTTGTTACGATGAACTCATTAAATCTGGTTCTGTTGGGTGTTCCGGTAGAATTGTGACTAAATCGGCATTTAATACATTCCCGGCAAAAATTAGTGAATGGGTTATGTTGAGTACGTTTGGTGTATCTTCTTCCTCTTACCGAACATTGAAAGAAGGTTATTCTCATACCGTTAGTTATCCCATATTCAAAAAACAACCGCTTATTGACTTGGGTGGATACAATGTGTTATTAGAAAGAAACCAGGATAATGATATGAATCAACGGTTGTTAGATGCCGGTCATAAATTATTCTGTACCAACAAAACAATGTGTTACTACAGACCGCCGGCTACGTTAGAACGGTTGTTTCAATACGCATTTAAAAGTGGATTATGGAATGCCAAAAGTTTGTTTCATCATCCAAAATCAATGCGTATTCATCATTTAGTTCCATTTGTATTTACCAGTTCTATCATAGTGACCGCTATTTTCGGCTTAGCCGAATTCCTGTTTTTCAGTACAACTTATTTCTGGTATCTATTAGCATTTATTGTTTGTATGCACTTATTAACCGGCTTGTTATTTACCATGCGTTCATTAAAATATGAGCATGATAGCCGTAAAACAATTCTACCATTTATGTTTTTTGCTTTTCACTTTTCTTATGGATGGGGTAGTGTGAAGGGTTTTTGGAAAAGCATTTTTAAATAATCCATTGTATGAAAATTCCATTTTCGCCACCTTTTGTAGATGATGATGTTCGCAACGAAGTACTCGATGCACTAAATAGCGGCTGGATTACCACCGGCCCTAAAGTAAAAGCGTTAGAACAAGAAGTAGCCCGTTGCACCGGCATTGAGCAAGTCTTAGGTGTAAATTCAGCTACATCTGGGTTGATGTTGGTCTTACATTGGATGGGTATCACCCGTGGTGATGAAGTGATTGTACCTGCATACACCTATTGTGCTACAGCATTGTCTGTCATGCATATTGGTGCAAAACCTGTGATGGTAGATGTTGGGGAAGATTTCAATATCAATATCGAAAAAATAAGAGCCGCTATCACACCAAAAACAAAAGCCATTATTCCGGTAGATTTTGCCGGATGGCCTTGTGATTATGAGGCTTTATATGGATTGGTAAATGATCCTAGCATCAAAAGACAGTTTGTCGCAAAAGGCGAAAACCAAGAAAAATTAGGCCGAATTTTTATTCTCTCCGATGCAGCACACTCATATGGAGCCATGTACAAAGGTAAACGAACCGGGGCTGTTGCTGATATCACTGTTTTCTCCTTCCACGCCGTAAAAAATTTAACCACAGCCGAAGGTGGAGGCATATGTATTACCATGCCGGCTCCTTTTGATAATGCAGAAGTATACAAGACTTTAAGATTGTGGTCATTGAACGGTCAAAACAAAGATGCACTCTCTAAAAGCCAGGCTGGTGGCTGGCGATACGATATTGTGTATCCTGGTTTTAAGATGAATTTGCCTGACGTTTGTGCAGCTATTGGACTAGCACAAATAAGAAAATACGACAATTTTATCATGCTTGAAAGAAAGAGAGTGTTTGACTTTTACAGTACACATTTTGCTTCATTAGATTGGGCTCAATTGCCGCCCTATCATGGCGATGATAAAACCTGTTGTTATCACTTATATCCACTCCGTATTAAAAATATTAACGAAGCACAAAGAGATCGTATTATTGAATTGATTGCAGCAAAAGGTATTGCTGTAAATGTTCATTTTATACCGATGCCTATGCTGAGTGTTTTTAGTCAGATGGGATACAACATTGAAGATTATCCTGTGGCATATGATAATTTTTCTAGAGAAATATCATTACCCATCTATCCGCAATTAGATGAAGCACAATGCCAATATATTGTTGATACCGTTAAGTCAGCCACCGCTCAAGTGATCAGCTAATGGATGTAATTAGATTGCTAGACATTGTATTTGCCTGCTTTGGTATAGTGGTATTTTCGCCATTCTATATCATTATTAGTATTTGGATAAAACTAACTTCAAAAGGGCCTGTTTTGTACAATCAAGTTAGGGTTGGCTTGCATGGCAAAGACTTTCGTGTTCATAAGTTTAGAAGTATGTACTTAGATGCCGACAAGAGAGGTTTTTTAACCGTAGGAGGCAGAGATCCTAGAGTAACACCAGTTGGTTATTATTTACGCAAGTTTAAACTAGACGAATTGCCCCAATTGTTTAATGTATTGAAGGGGGAAATGAGTTTTGTTGGCCCAAGACCCGAAGTAAGAAAATATGTTGATTTATATACAGCAGAACAAAGTCATGTTTTAACTGTATTACCCGGCATAACAGACTATGCATCAATTACTTACAGAAACGAAAACGATCTTTTAGCGGCATCCTCAAACCCCGAGGAGTTGTACATCAAGGAAATTATGCCCCATAAAATTGCCTTGAACAACCAATATATCAACAACCGCACAGTAAGTAATTACTTCTCCCTTATACTAAAAACCGTTATCACTTCGTTAAAGGGTAGGTAATAAGTTTTGACACTGTTCAACCAGCCATTATTTATTACCTAAAATCCTTGAAAACAACGTAGCGCAACTTTTAACATTAATCCAACGTCTACATAATAGGTTTGGATAATATAACAAGTGCAAAGCGATGTTTGCTTGAAATAACGGTGTAAAAACCGATAGTTTTAATCAACAATATCCGTTACCTGACAAAATTTAAGGTGGTGAAAAACGTAAGAAAATTTCTATTACGCAACCGAATTGCTCCAAAATGGATGATTTTCCTTTTGGACCTCTCCATTTGTAGTTTTTCTATTGTTTACGCAAATTATCTGCGTCTCAACTTCGATTTAAGACTCATTAGTTCTATCGATTTAGTAGATGACTTAGCGGTTTCTATTCTCGTTAATACCATTTTCTTTTACATATTCCGTACTTACCACGGCATTATTCGCTTTTCGGGATTTCAAGAAGCCTTCAGAAGTATTGCAGCCGTTTTCTATTCTTTCTTCATTATGTTGCTGCTCAATGTAGCACTGGGCATTTTTAAATTTGCTCCCTTTACGCCAACTTCTGTTCTATTCATTTATTTCTTTATCTCTTCTTTCTTAGTTTTCGGATATCGCTTATTAGTAAAGCATTTATATCGTATCAGCATTAATCAAGAAGAAACCATTCACATTGTTATTTATGGTGCTGAATTGAATGGTTCTGTACTTAAAAAAACCATTGAACAAACGAGTAACAATCGTTACAAGATTGTTGCTTTCATTGATGATGATGAAAACCTAGTAGGTAAAACCATCGACAATGTAAAGATTTATACGTTCTCTCAGGTTCAACATGTCATCAAAGCATGGCAAATTAAAATGTTGTTCTTTGCTCGTCAAGATTTTGATTTAGACAAAAAGAACAAAATTGTTGATTACTGTTTAGAGCATAATATTAAGGTGATGAACATTCCTCCGATGAGAGAATGGTTGCAAGGTCAACTTAATATCAATCAACTGAAAGAAGTTAAAATTGATGAGTTATTGGGTCGTCCACAAATCAATTTAAAGAATGAGCATGTTACCAACTTGCTTAGAAATAAAAGAATATTAATTACCGGAGCATCAGGTTCAATTGGCAGTGAGTTAGCTCGTCAAATTGCGGCTATTTATCCATCATCATTAATAGTTTGCGATCAAACCGAAACCGGTTTGTACGAATTAGAATATGAATTACAACAAAAATATACTTTAGGCAACGGCTTAAAAGTGTATTTGGGTGATGTTAAAGACAAAGCTGCTATGCATACTTTGTTTAAATTGTACCAACCCCAAGTTGTGTTTCATGCAGCAGCTTATAAGCATGTGCCCATGATGGAAAATCATCCATCAGAAGCAGTCCGCAATAACGTTTTAGGTACTAAAACATTGGCTGATTTAAGTGAGTTGTATGGCGTTGAAAGATTTTTGTTTGTATCAACAGATAAAGCCATCAACCCAACCAATGTAATGGGTGCTTCTAAACGAATTGCTGAAATTTACTGTCAAGGGTTACAAAATAAATTAGAAGTTCCGGTATTGGCAGAGGATGGCGTCTATCAAATTCCCGGCCTTAAAAAACGTACTAAGTTCATCACCACTCGTTTTGGTAATGTATTAGGAAGTAATGGTTCTGTTATTCCTCGTTTTCAAGAACAAATTGCAAAAGGCGGCCCCATTACTGTTACGCATCCAGATATCATCCGTTATTTCATGACCATTCCGGAAGCTTGCTCTTTAGTATTAGAAGCGGTAACTATGGGTAATGGAGGAGAAGTATTCTTGTTTGATATGGGTGAACCGGTTAAAATTCTCGATTTAGCTAAAAAGATGATTCGTTTAGGCGGTATGGTACCCGGCAGAGATATTGATATCAAATTCACCGGTCTTCGTCCTGGCGAAAAATTATATGAAGAGTTATTGAATAAGGAGGAAGAAGTTATTCCAACACACAATAAGAAAATCCTCATTGCTAAAGTAATTGAATACGATTTTAATAAAGTTGCAGCTAGTATTGACCGATTGGTAGATATTGCAATGGAAAACAAAGATCCGGAGGTAGTAAAGCAAATGAAGCGAATTGTACCAGAGTACATCAGTAATAATTCAATTTACGAGTCTATAGATGAAGAAATTGTGAGGCCTTTGCTTACATCTCACGGATAGTTGATTAACTTGCACAGTCAAATCTTTAATATTCATGTTTAGTTTTTTATTTAAGTCGGGTAAAGCATTACCCGATTTATCTTTTATAGAAGTTGATATGCACTCTCATCTATTGCCCGGTTTAGATGATGGGTTACAAACAATGGAACAAACCCTAGCCTTTGTTCAACAATTAGAAAAGCTGGGATACCGCAAGTTGATTTGTACGCCGCATATTTTATCAGACCTACATCCAAATTCCAAAGAAACCATTCTTCCTAAACTAGACCAAGTAAGGACTGCTTTGCAAGAAGCAGGAATTAAGATGGAAATAGATGCTGCTGCAGAATACATGATTGATCATGAGTTTGAACAAAAAGTAACTGCTGCCAAAAAAAGAGATGATTTATTAACCATTGCCAAAAACTATATTTTGGTGGAAATGAGTTATTTGGCAGCATCTCCCAATTATGAAAGAGTGCTGTTTGATTTGAGAATGTTGGGGTTAACACCCATTTTAGCCCATCCGGAAAGATATAGCTATTACCATCGCAACTTTGCCCAATACGAACGCTTTAAAGAATTAGGTTGCAAATTACAAGTCAACTTATTGTCTTTGTCCGGCGGTTACGGACCTGATGTTAAGAAAGTGGCAGAAAAATTAATCAAGAACGATATGATTGATTTTTTAGGTACCGATATGCATCACGAAAGACATTTAGCTGCATTACAGGATTTGGTGCAGCGTAAAGATTTTCATCAACTTGTTTCTACCATCAAACTAAAGAATAAATTGTTATTGTAGTTGTTGCTTCATCATTGGGCCAAGTCTTTCTGCCCATTTTTTGTATTCTAATCCCGAAGGATGTAAACTATCTGCTGCAATCAATGCCCTATTGGTTGCTGCCATTCTGGAAGAAGGTGTGATATCTAAGTATTGGCAACCATAAGCTTGTGTAATTGATTTATTGATATTGTTAAACCAATCAATTTCACGACTTACCCTCGGCTTGTTAAACAAATCAACAAAAGGCGTAACACTGTAATCAGGAATAGATAACACAAATACATGCGTTACTTTATAATCTGCCAATGTAATACTCTTTTGCAAGAGTTGAGTAAATCTAGTACGATAGGTATTGGTATCAACTCCGGTATACTGATCGTTTACACCAATCAACAAACTGACTACATCATATTTTGGCGCAAGGGTTTGAGTATTGATTGCATTCTGCAAAGCAAGAGTCGTCCAGCCAGTAGTGGCAACAATTTTAGGGTTTTCTATTCTGATGCCATTTTGAAATAACCAATCCATTGTTTGAATAGGAAATCGTTGGTCGGCTGCTACACCTTGCCCAATGGTATAAGAATCACCTAGCGCTAAATAGGTTTTTGTAACAACAGTAGGAGTGGGTTGTACAGCTACAATTGGCATCGATTTTTCCGTGCAACTCATTTCGGCAACGATTGCACAAAATATTATGGCGATAAATTTATTCATAACCTATATACGCATAAAGTAACTGCTTTGTTTTCAGTTCAAAAAATCAGCAAAACACTACTTTTGCAAACATTATCGTAATAAAAAGAAAACTATGGCACAGAAAATTAAAGTGGCGAATCCCGTTGTAGAATTAGACGGGGATGAGATGACTAGAATTATTTGGAAGTTTATTAAGGATAAACTGATTTTACCTTATTTGGAGTTGGATATAAAATACTATGACTTGGGTATGGAATATCGGGATGAAACCAATGACCAAGTTACTGTTGATGCTGCTAATGCCATTAAACAATATGGTGTAGGTATTAAATGTGCTACTATTACTCCCGATGAGCAAAGAGTAGCTGAATTTAAGCTAAAGCAAATGTGGAAGAGCCCGAATGGCACTATCCGTAATATTTTGGATGGTACTGTTTTTAGAGAACCGATTGTTTGTAAAAATGTACCAAGATTAGTACCCAATTGGACTGCTCCTATTTGCATTGGTCGTCATGCTTTTGGCGATCAATACCGTGCAACAGATTTCGTTACAAAAGGTAAAGGAAAACTAACCATTAAGTTTGAAGGCGAAGATGGAACGGTTCAGGAGTTTGAAGTGTTTAACTTTAAAGGTGATGGTGTTGCTTTAGCCATGTACAATACCGATGAGAGTATCAAAGGTTTTGCAAGAAGTTGTTTCAATACTGCCTTACAGAAAAAATGGCCTTTGTACTTATCTACCAAAAACACCATCCTCAAAAAATATGATGGTCGCTTCAAAGATATTTTTGAAGAAATCTATCAAAACGAGTTTAAAGCATTGTATGCCGAAGCAGGTATAACTTATGAGCACCGTTTAATTGATGATATGGTAGCGAGTGCTTTAAAATGGAATGGTAATTTTGTATGGGCTTGTAAGAATTATGATGGTGATGTTCAATCTGATACAGTAGCACAAGGTTTTGGTTCATTAGGCTTAATGACTTCAACTTTAGTTACGCCAGATGGCAAAGTAATGGAAGCAGAAGCAGCACATGGTACCGTAACTCGTCACTACAGAGAACACCAAAAAGGGAAGCCAACTTCTACCAATCCAATTGCATCAATTTTTGCATGGACAAGAGGTTTGGAATTCCGTGGTAAATTAGACGGTAATCAAGAACTGATCAACTTCTGCCATGCTTTAGAAGCGGTTTGTATTGAAACCGTTGAAAGCGGAAAAATGACCAAAGATTTAGCCGTTTGTATTCATGGCAATAAAGTAAATCATGGTGAACATTATTTGTATACCGAAGAATTTTTAGATGCATTAGACCAAAACTTAAAAGCAAAGTTGGGTCAGTAAGATTTTTAAGATTTTTTGAAAACCGTTGTATGAGCATACAGCGGTTTTTTCATTTATACCATAACAGGGGTATTTTACAATATTGAAATACTTCTTATTATTGTGTACAAACTAAACGATATGTTCAAGGACATTCAAAAAATTGTATTTGCATTGGCTTTCTTAGGCTTTTTGGTATTCATTGGTTCCATCATTTTAAATTGGTATGGTTATGATATTGACATAGCGGCTAAGGTTGAATCAGTGTTTGGATTTGTAGATATATTTTTTGTTATAACATTTGCTTTAGTTTCGATTGGAGTAGTTGCTTTAATGTTTCAGTTTTTTGGTAAAAAGCCTGAACAGGAAGTATTAGAAGGTGATATTATACTCAAAATTCAACATAATACCGGGCATTATATTTTCTTGGCGATTGGAGGATTGGTATTTCTCTTATTGTTTGGTTTTATTTTGTACGATCATTTTACCAATCCCGATACTGATTTTGATTTTGGGAAAATGGAAGTATTCATTTTTGGATTCTTTGCCTTTTTGGCACTATTTCTTGTTATCGTTGGTATTACCCATGCTTTTAAAAACGAAGCAGTTTTTACGATTACCACAAAAGGTTTCATTTTCAATCCCAACGGCATACCTACTGGGGTTATACGTTGGACTGATATTCTTGAAATTGAAGAAACGACATTACAATCTACTGCTGGGCGTAGACCAACTCAAGAGCCTGTATTAGCCATTAAACTAATTGATCCGGATATTGCTTATCGGCCGGTGCTAAATCCCATAGCTAATAAATTATTAGCACCATTATTTAAGTTTAGGCAAGAAGAAGCCGGAACCCATCTGTTTTTATCTCGTCGATTGTTGGGAAATGATTACGACCGAGTAGTAGACATCATCAAGCAACAAACCGCAAAAAAATCAGACCGTCGCTCTACTTCAATACCTCCTCAATAACTTTTCCTACCGAACCATTAGGCATCTGAATTTTTAATAAAGCAGCAATAGTTGGTGCTATATCTGTCATGTACACTTCTTTGTGACTTCTACCTTTCTTAATACCCCATCCGTACCACAGCATAGGTATATGACTATCATAGGGATTCCATAATCCATGTGTGGTACCAGTTGCACCACCATCAATATAACCGGGTTTTAAAATGAATTGTATATCGCCACAACGATTTTCAAAATACCCATTGGCAATCATTTCTCTCAGCGTTTTGTTGAGTGGTGTTTCCATCAATTCGGCTAATTCAAATGCTGTGTGGATGGCATCTTGTTTTTTTAAGTACTTAATTACCCAATCAATTATGGCTTCTTTATTTGCAGCTGCTTTTTCAATATTTTTTTGATTAAATGTAACTTGATAATTGTACAAACTTAATACCGCAGTATCAATACCAAATGCGGTTTTTATTTGCGTATTCATTTCTTTTTTTGCAGCATCGTCATCGAATGTTCCTGCAGGAATTTTATTGGCTTTCATAAATCCAGGAACATGTGCCACTGCATGATCGGCAGTTAAAAAACTAGTGTATTGGCCTTTGCCAATGGCAGCATCTAAAAAGTCGAATAGCTTACCTAATTCAATATCTATTTTAATATAAGCATCTACCAACTCCATACTATTTGGCCCGAATGAATGACCAATATAATCAGGCGAAGAAAAACTCACTGCCAAAAAATCTGTAACATTTCCTTTACCTAAACCTTCGGCATCAATTGCAGCCTTCGCCATTTCGGCGGTTAAGGTATTACCCCAAGGTGTAGTTGGAATTTTTGTAAAATCTTTGCCAACAAAATTGGTGAAATCATAGGGGAATCCGGTTTTATCTGAACCAAATGGTCTAGACTCATAGGCTTGAACATCTGATGTTGCATAATCGCTATAAGCTACAATCGGCATAGATAATTTCCAACCTAATTTGTATAAAGAGTCAACTAACTTTCTTTCATTAAACTGATTCACCCAACTAGGCAATTCGTTTCGGTAATAGGTACTTGTAATAAAGTTGCCGCTTTTACCATCATACCAATAGGCGGCGTTAGCGCTATGCCCTGCAGGTAAAATAGCACCACGATCTTTTAATGCAATGCCAATTACTTTACTTTTAAAGTTGGTAGCCAGTCTTAGCTCATCGCAAATGGTTGTAGTCAATAAATTTTTAGGGCTCATTTGCCCAACAACTTCATCTTTTCCGCCAACACCTTTTACCGATTTATCTTCACTGCAATAAACACTACGGTTTAAAGTTTTGTCCCACCAAGCATTACCAGTAATGCCATGAATGTTAGGAACACTTCCTGTGTAAACGGTAGAATGTCCAACTGCAGTTACAGTTGGTGTATAAGGAATCAATAAATTATCGCAGCTAAAACCTTCACCCATCATGCGTTTAAAACCACCATTAGTTTTAAATAAAGGCTGAAAGCGATATAAATAATCCCAACGCATTTGGTCTAATACAATGCCAACAACTAGCTTGGGCTTTGTTGAAGTTGGAGGAAGTGTTTTTTTTGTTTGGGCAATACTAGCAAAACACACTGTCAAAAAACTAAGCGTCCAAAATAGCTTTCTCATGCCTTTCATTTTTTGCAAAATTATCTGAAATAGCATTGCTTAGGCATTATTTCTATGTAAACAAAACAAGCAAGGTATTTTTTGAATCGTTAACTACAAACTGTTTCGGTAAGACTATATTTGCACTCCAATTTTTAAACAACTAAAAACACCTTCTTTGTCAGAAGGAATGGGGGGGATTCTCTTATGAAAGTTATGAAGTTTGGCGGTACCAGCGTAGGAAAGCCGGAACGTATGCATGAAGTGGCGCAGCTTGTTACCCGTGACAACGAAAAGAAAATTGTAGTGTTGAGTGCATTGAGTGGAACAACCAATGCTCTGGTTTCAATTAGTGATAGCTTGAATCAAGGGGATAGAAATGCGGCCAAACAAAAAATAGATGCTTTAGAAGCACACTACCGAAAATTTGTAACAGAATTGGTTGCCGATGAAACAGCACTTGCCAAAGCCAATGCCATTGTTACAGAGCATTTTGAATTTTTAAACATCATCTTAAAAATATCTTTCAGCGAAGCATTGAATAAAGATATTTTGGCCCAAGGCGAATTGATGAGCACCAAATTATTCTGCTGCTATTTGGAAGAAAAAAACATCAATCATCAATTGCTTCCCGCTTTAGAATTTATGAGCATTGACAGCTACGAAGAACCACAAATTGGTAGCATCAAAGTTAGGTTGAGTCAATTGCTGAATAAATTTAGCGATACCAATATCTTCATCACACAAGGATATATCAGCAGAAATGCAAGGGGAGAAGTAGACAATTTGAAAAGAGGCGGTAGTGATTACAGTGCTTCTTTGATTGCTGCAGCCATCAACGCAAGTGTATGCGAAATTTGGACCGATATTGATGGGATGCACAACAACGATCCTCGAATTGTTGAAAAAACGGTGGCTATTGAACAGCTTAGTTTTGAAGAGGCGGCCGAGTTGGCTTATTTCGGCGCAAAAATTTTACACCCGGCTTCTATTTGGCCTGCACAGCATTACAATATTCCGGTGAAATTATTAAATACCATGCAGCCGGAAGCTAAAGGCACCATCATTAAAGAAGAAGCCGGAAGCGTTGGTGTTAAAGCGGTAGCTGCAAAAGATGGTATTATCGCCATTAAAATAAAGAGTAGCCGAATGCTATTGGCCTATGGTTTCTTGCGTAAGATTTTCGAAGTGTTTGAAAAATATCGAACACCAATAGATATGATTACTACATCTGAAGTAGCGGTAAGTTTAACCATTGATAACAATACTTACCTAAGCGATATTCTGAAAGAATTAGAACCATTTGGTACCGTTGAGTTAGACGATGAACAATCGATTATTTCTATCGTAGGCAATGAAATTGCGCAAACACCACAAGTGCTTAAACGTTTGTTCGATTGCATCAACGAAGTTCCGGTTCGCATGGTAAGTTATGGCGGCAGCAGGCACAATGTTTCGCTGTTAATTCCATCGGCTTATCGTACCAAGACTTTGCAATTACTCAACAAAGGATTGTTCGGTTTGTAAACATTGATGCTACATAAATGAAAAGCCGCATCACTTTTTTATAAGTTTGTGCGGCTTTTTTTCATTTTCTGCCTGCTGTATTTTTTACTTCCCTTTCAACATCCGATATTCGCACTACGAACAACTGTTAGTATGAGTATTTCCTTCGATAACACAGAAAACGCATTTGCTTACAAATCAGATAAAGAACTCAAAAAATCGAGATTCTTATTCAAGTCTATGGGCTATCCTTGGCTAGTAGCATTGGGTACAAGGGCCACTCCATTAGTTATCAAAGGAAAACTTCCTTTTATTAATACTTTGGTTCGCAATACCATTTTCAAACAATTTGTTGGTGGCGAAACCTTAGAAGAAACAGCAACGGTTGGCAAGACCTTGAGTCGCTTTAATGTGCAAGTCATTCTAGATTATGGGGTAGAAGGAAAAGATGGCGAAGAAAATTTTGAACATGCAACAGATGAGTTCATTAAAGTGATTAATTACGCTGCTACACAACACAATATTCCATTCATAAGTATCAAAGTAACGGGTATAGCAAGATTTGGTTTATTGCAAACCTTAGATGAAGCGCCAAGATTGCGTAGTGGTATTCATGACCACGAAGCCGAGACAGATGAGTGGGATAGAGTAAGAGAAAGAATGTACAGCATTTGTGAAGTGGCTGCTGAAAAAGGTATTGGTGTTTTGATTGATGCAGAAGAAACCTGGATACAAGACCCGGTAGACCGGCTTACGATGGAGATGATGGAAATCTTCAACAAAACCAAAGCGGTGGTATACAATACCATTCAATTGTACAGGCATGATAGACTTTCTTTTCTTCAACTCAGCCATCGCATTGCTAAAGAAAACAACTTCATTTTAGGCATCAAATTAGTGAGAGGTGCCTATATGGAGAAAGAAAGAGAAAGGGCTAGATTGAAAGGTTATGCTTCTCCTATTCAACCAACAAAAGAAGCTTGTGATAGAGATTACAATGCAGCAGTTGCATTCTGCATCAACAATATTGAAAACGTTGCAGTAATAGTTGCAACACATAATGAAGACAGTAATTTATTAGCGTTTCAATTACTATTAGAAAAAGGGTTGCCACTTAATCACCCTCATGTACATTTTTCTCAATTGTATGGCATGAGTGATCATATCACTTTCAATTTAGCTAAAGCAGGATGTAGCGTTAGCAAGTATTTGCCGTTTGGCCCTATTGCAGATGTGATTCCTTATTTGATGCGCCGTGCACAAGAAAATAGCAGTGTTAGCGGCAATACCGGAAGAGAATTATTATTGATTAACGCAGAATTAAAAAGAAGGCATAGCTAATAGCAGTCTATTTAATACAAACACAAGCTGATACATGCCTGCACTTACTTTTGATTTACAGGTTACCGATGCCCAAAGCAAAGCAAGGGCAGGTAAAATAACAACCGATCATGGAGAAATTCTGACTCCTATTTTCATGCCTGTTGGTACGGTTGGTAGTGTGAAAGCGGTTACCCAACATCAATTAAAAGATGAGGTAAAAGCCCAAATCATTTTAGGTAATACCTATCATTTATATCTACGTCCCGGCTTAGAAGTGTTAGAAGCAGCAGGCGGTTTACATCAATTTAATGGATGGCATAAACCTATACTAACTGACAGCGGTGGCTATCAGGTTTTTTCTTTAGCTGCCAATCGAAAAATTAAAGAAGAAGGTGTTGTTTTTCAATCACATATTGATGGCAGTAAACATTTGTTTAGTCCGGAGTATGTAATGGATATTCAACGTATCATTGGTGCGGATATTATTATGGCATTTGATGAATGTCCACCTTATCCGAGTGAATACGGCTATGCTCATAAAAGCATGGACTTAACCCACCGATGGTTAGACCGTTGTTTTAATAGATTGGCTGAAACACCTGATAAATATGGTTATACGCAAAATCTGTTTCCGATTGTTCAAGGAAGTACCTATAAAGATTTAAGAAAAGCATCTTGCGAATTTGTAGCATCAAAAAATGCGACAGGTAATGCCATTGGCGGTTTAAGTGTGGGTGAGCCGGAAGACATGATGTATGAATTTACTGCATGGTGTTGCGAACATTTACCCGAACAAAAACCTCGTTATTTGATGGGTGTTGGTACACCTTGGAATATTCTAGAAGGCATAGCGTTGGGTGTTGATATGTTTGATTGTGTAATGCCCACTCGAAATGGGCGTAATGGAATGATATTTACAACAGCCGGTGTAATGAACATCAAGAACAAAAAATTTGCAACTGATTTTTCTCCTATCGATGCCGGATTAGCCAACGAAACCAGTCAATATTATACCAAAGCCTATTTGCGACATTTATTTGTAGCCAATGAAATTTTGGGTTTACAAATTGCCAGTATTCAAAATCTCTCTTTTTATTTATGGTTAGTTGGAGAAGCCAGAAAACATATCCTTGCAGGAGATTTTACAAGTTGGAAAAATGAAATGGTGGTCAAGCTGAAACAACGCATCTAATCTAATTTGCTTTTTGTTGCGTGGTGATATATCGCACTAAACTGCGTTTGGCTACCGGTAATAAAGTTTCTTCTATTGGGTAGGTTAAATTTGTTTCTATAGCATACACCGCAGGATTGGGCAATTCAGTTCTGTTTTTAATTAGTGATGCTTTAATGCTTTGATAGGTGTTCACCATATTGCGTTGCCAATCGGCGATAAATTCTGTTTTTAAACTTCTGTATTGTTCACTGTATTTCTCAAAAATGCTGATGCGATATTGATAAACCCTTGTTGCATTGGTATTGCCGTCAGATAAAAAGAAATAGCCTTCATTATGTTCTAGTGGCATAATGCCCACCGGTGCTATCACCAGTTTATCTTCAATGAATTCATAAATTTCTGTACCATCTGCAATGGCTTTACGCATTTTTCCCGCGGCAAAATGAATGATATCCTCAAGCTCTTTCATCAATTCATCATCTTCGATTAATTGCTCGTACAATAATTGTAGTTTTTGAAGTTGAATGCCGGTTAACTTTTTAGGAAACTGTTCTTGTAAGTATCTTTTGTTTTCTCTAAAAGAAACAATGTTGTTATAGTGGAAAATAATATCAGCTAACTGAGGATACAATTTATTTTCGTTGAAGTATTGGTTCACCTCTTGCAAATAAGCTAACAAAGTATATTTCTTCAATTCAAAATCAATATAACCATCTGCAAACCAAGTTTCGGATAATGATTTCATACGCTATATTTTTAGTCTAATTTAAAATATTGCTATTGAAAAATCAAAAGCAGTTTTTAGAAACTTTGTTAATTAACAATATGTAAAAAACAAAACAGCCATCAATTTTGATGGCTGTTTATATATTGATTTTAATTCAAATTAAAATATTTATCCTTCTCTATTAATATCCCAACGCTCAAATTCTTTCGCTACTTCTGTTAAAAAACTAGCCCCAATACTACCATCAATAATACGATGATCGTAACTCATAGACAGGTACATCATGTGACGAACACCAATGGTGTCACCTTCGGGAGTTTCAATCACCACTGGTCTTTTCTTAATAGCACCTACTGCTAAAATGGCAACTTGTGGCTGACTAATAATTGGTGTACCCATCAAACTGCCAAAAGTTCCAACATTGGTTAAAGTGAAAGTTCCACCTTGTGTATCATCAGGTTTTAAACGATTGTTTCTAGCATTGTCTGCCATGTTATTTACTGCCTTACTTAATCCAACAAGATTCAGATAATCGGCATTGCGAATAACAGGTACAATCAAATTACCATTGGGTAGGGCAGTAGCCATACCAACATTGATATCTTTTTTGATGACGATTCTATCACCATCAACCGAACTATTAATGATGGGGAAACGCTTTATCACTTTAGTTAAACACTCAATAAAAAGTGGTGTATACGTAATTTTTGTTCCTTCTCTTTTTTCAAAATCTTTCTTCACTTTTTCACGCCACATCACCATATTGGTAACATCAGCCTCTACAAAACTTGTTACATGCGGACTAGTATGTTTGCTATCCACCATGTGTTTAGCAATCAATTTACGCATTCTATCCATTTCAATAATTTCTACATTACCTGTAGGATTACTGCTTGCAGTCGGCGGAGTTGGTGTAGCAGGAGTTGGTTCTGAAATAATTGGCGTTGGAGCAACTGTAGCAACAGGTACTGGTGTTTCAACTGGAGTTGCAACTGGAACCGGTTGTGGCACAGCCGCTGCATGTTGTACTTGAACTTGCGGTTGTGCTGCTACTTTTCCGGCTCTTTTATCAGCAATATATTGTAAAATATCTTTCTTTGAAACCCTGCCGTCATTACCGGTTCCGGGAATATATTCTAACTCAGCCATGCTCAAACCTTCGCTATTGGCAATATTCAAGACCAATGGTGAATAGAATCTGTTGTTACCGGCTTTAGGGGGTACAACAGCAGGTTGAGGAACATATGGAACAACAGGTGGTTCTTGAACAACTGGTTCTGCAATGGGTTGTTGTAAAGGGGCAGGGGCAGGAATAGCTGCAACAGTTGTTTGTGCCGCTACATTGGTTTCAATTCTAGCAATAACAGTACCGATAGGTACTACATCATTTACATTGAATAGTATTTCAGTTATTACGCCTTCGGCTGTAGATGGAACTTCACTATCCACTTTATCAGTAGCAATATCCAGGATTGTTTCATCCTGCTTAACTGTATCGCCAACCTTTTTATACCATTTTAAAATGGTGGCTTCCATTATGCTTTCGCCTAATTTAGGCATCACCAATTCTGCTATTGCCATACTATTCGTTCTTTATAAAGTTTAAGACCCTGTAATGGTTAGCCACACCTCAACGCACAAGAAAGACAACATACAAATAAGCTAAACACTTAGGAAGCGGTAAAAGTAAGAATTTCACAGCATCCTTTGTGATAAGAATATTACACTTGCAAGCAAAACCAAAATCGTTAATTCAATGTCAACACCCTTTGAAGAAGATGTTTTTCCACAGTCAAAAGTAAGTTTTCAACAGTCAAAGTTATTCATGTCTTTTCCACACTAGCAAAGGCTTACACAACAGACTTTACAATGTTCAATTTATGAGCTAACCAACTGTCTTTCACTGGAATCATCCAATTGTCTAACAATTCAGCTTTGGTTTGTACCAAGTTGTTAAAATACAAGGTTTCGGGTTTGATAAAACCATTGTCAAAACCATATTGCAATTGACTTAACGGCAACATTTGTACCTTTTCGTCAATGAAGAAAGCTAAATTTTGTCGGTTGAAAAGCTGTACAGTAAACTCTTGTTCAATAGACTTTATCACTGCCACTGAACTATCGGTACTACAGCCGCCAACCGTGGTTTGCGACTCATCTGCCATAAAAACAATAAACTGACCGTAAAAAATATTGGCATATCCTTTTACCGGAGCACCATGCGATTTCCATTGTTGAATAAACTCCTCGAGTTTGGCTTCTATGGATAAAGCTTCGCTAATGAAAAAAACTCTGGATGATTGATACACCCAAACCCTTGATTGCGGATGAAAATTTTCCGGAATAAGGTCTTTATACGCTATATTCATACTGCAAAAGTAAGCAACCTTATGGACCAGAAATTTATTACAGGCGGAACAATTTTATCGGGGGTAATCATAACCGGTTGTGGATTGATCGTTGCGCCACTTGCTGTAGGAATGTTGCTTAGTTATCCGCATCAAATATGGATGCTTGGGGTTGTATTGGTTTTCTCTTCTATTGCAATGATTATTGGTGGAATCAAACAATTGATTAGTGCAAGAAAAAACCAACAACAAGTTGATCAAACGCAAACAGCCATACAAGAAGAAATATTGAGTGCAAAAGTTCAACACATTGGTGAGTCCATAAATAATAACGCCATTGAAACTGCCATTATGCAAAAGCAAGAAGCAGCACAATCAGCTCCAATCGATCAGGTCATACTTGCCAAATGGCATTTTACCGCGGCAGAATGGAATCGGTTTCTGCAATACGAAAAACGAGAACGAAAAATGAGCAGTACAATAGAAAGTGTAATCATAATTTTACTAGGTGGAGCCTTACTCATGTTTGCCAAAAATGCAAATGCTTGGTTAGCGTTCGGTATTAGCGGAGTGATTGCTTCAATTTATTGGTTGGGAAAATATTATTTAAGTATGGGTTCTTTAGGTGCAAGCCGTGCTGTAAACGAAGTGATTATTACTCCTGTAGCCATTATCATTAATGGCAAATACAATGTGTTAAGAAATGATAGGATTTGGCTAAGTAAAGTTGTGGTTAAAAATGAAACAGCAATGCAGGTGTTGGAGTTTACGTTCAACTGGTCAACCCGTAAAGGCGATACTTTTGAAGAGATTAGAATTCCGATACCCGAAGATAAATTGACTGAAGCTGAAGCACTTGCAAAGATTATTATTGCTGAATAAAATATTTTTTTTAAATAATAGTCTATTAATTTGGTAGACTAATAGCGTACTATTATTTTTGTGCTCATCATCGGAGTTACAGTTAGCAAACGTTAGCCTTTTCCCATTTTGCATTATGCTGTAACAGGTGAACTGTATAAACAATAACAAAATAAAAATGATGTCGAACAATCAACTCCACCTCAAAAACAAAACAACCATCAACCATCAATTATTTTTACATGCCAGTAAAAAGTATGGTTACGGCCCTTTATCTAGCAAAGCATTAACGCCTAATTTTCATTTAACGGGGTACGAAGCCAATGCTATCAAAGTCAAACCCGATGATCGATTTATTTCACTTCAACATTTTTTTGATACACTTCATCCTTTAGTCATCATATTTTATTCAGACTTTGAATACGGCTCACCTGCAAGTTTATACCTGCAGCAATTGCATAAACAAATTCAGTTGCACGGTGGCAAATTGCTGGTCATTACCAACGAAATTATTCACCCACATCACCGAAATAGAGTAGAAAACCTAACAATTTTTGTTGATGAAGATAATACGATAGCCCACACATTTGGTTTGTTTAACCCAGATAAACCAATCTGGACATGGCTTTCAGGTATCGAAGCAGATCAAGCCATTATTCCGGCAGTTTATGTTATTACACCTTATCGAGAAATCATTTTTTCACATATTGATTGTTCTTTTAGTTTATATACCAAAGGAAATTTAAGTAACGATATCACCAATTCAGTAGTGAATGCGGTAGATGATTTGTATGTAAAATTTATTTATCAAGAAGGCGACACTAAAAAAACAACATCTTAATTGTATATTCTTAAACTTTAAAATTTAGAGGGTGCAACTAACAATTGTAGCATTTGCAATTCCCATATTTCTTTTATTTATAGCAATTGAATATTGGGTAGTTCAAAAAAAGAAACTTCCATATTACCATTTGCATAGTTCTATTGCAAACATTAGTATTGGATTAGCAGAACGTTTGGCAGATGTTTTTGTGGCCGGCATGTTTTACTTTGTATATAAGTATTTACAAACGAACTACGGCTTATTTCATATTGAATCCGGTATTCTTTTATTCTTAGCGTTATTATTGATTACCGATTTTGTTTGGTATTGGTATCATCGGCTAGCCCATGAAATCAATATTTTATGGGCTGTGCATATTGTTCATCACCAAAGTGAAGATTTTAATTATACCGCATCTGCTAGAATTACAGTTTTACAATCCTTTGTTAGAACGGGTTTTTGGTGTGTTTTACCAATACTTGGTTTTCCGGCTGAAATGATTACCACCGTTTTAATCATACATGGTACTTATCCATTTTTTACACATACTAGGGTTATTAAAAAATTAGGAATATTGGAATATGTTTTAGTAACACCATCGCATCACAGAGTACACCATGCCAGTAATGAAAAATACCTTGATAAAAACTATGGAGATGTTTTTATTATTTGGGACAAGTTGTTTGGCACCTTTAAAAAGGAAGAAGAGGAGCCGGTATACGGATTAACACATCCCCTAAAAACGTATAGTTTTTTGTGGCAACATTTTCATTATTTCATTGAATTAATAGTTGAAACGAAAAAGAAAAAAGGAATACTTAATAAGTTGAAAGTATTTTTTGCCAAGCCAAATATAGTGTCCATCGAAGCTAGAAAAGAAGCAGAAATACTTTTTAGTATAAAAAGAAATGAAGGCCATTTAAATCAGCCACTTAATACTTATGTAGTTTGGCAGATGCTCATATTAGTATCATGTTTATTTGGATTTGTATTGTTTGAGCATCAGCTTTCTCTTTTTGTAAAAATTGTTTTTGCTTGTTTAGTGATACTCACACTAATTAATTGCGGGGCATTGATGGAACAGAAAAAATGGATTTTTAGTGTTGAGTTGATTCGATTTTCAGTCTTGTCTGTGGCCATCGTTTATTCTGTTGGATTCGCTTCCGTATCAAAATATAGTGCATTGATGATTGCGGGTCTTTTGCTAACCTGGTATTACAAATTTTTAGAAGAAAAATATTTGCGATTGGTGTATCGAAATCAATTGCAAGAAACGATTTGACATAACTGAGTTACTTGATATATGAGCCAAGTGGCCGAGCGGAAAGGTTGGGGTCTGCAAAACCCACTACGGTGGTTCGAATCCACCCTTGGCTGCTCATTATTTTGCAAGGACATAGCAAAAAACGAAACGGCATTTCTATGCTGTTTACTTATTAACGACGCCTGCCTATTTAATAACAAAGAAAATTTATGTAATGAAACAAACATTTATTCTAGCTATGCTAATTATCCCAATAATAGCAATAGCACAACTCAACGGGGCAGCAATTTTAAGCGGAAAAATTAAAACAGAATATGGTGCTAGTTTGCCTAATGCCAGTATCATTATAAAAGGTACTACTATCGGTACATTATCAGATTCTTTGGGTAATTTTTCACTTGTATTGCATCAAAAATTACCAATTATACTAACCATCACTTCAATTGGTTATGAACCCCAAGAAATTGAAATTAAAAACTTTAATGCCAAAATTTCCGTTCAACTCACCACACAAACTTTTATTGCAAATGAAGTAGTTGTAACGTCTAGCAGGCAACAAGAGAAATTGCTGCGTTCGCCGGTAACCATCGAAAAATTAGATATCAGAGCCTTAAAAGAATCTCCTTCACCCAGTTTTTATGATGCTTTGGCCAATGTAAAAGGGGTTCAACTCACTACCTCTTCATTGACTTTTAAAGTGCCCAATGCCCGGGGTTTCAATATTCCTAATAATTTTAGATTTATGCAGCTCGTAGATGGAGTAGACATGCAAGCTGCTACATTAGGTGTACCCTTAGGAAATGCCATTGGACCAACAGAATTAGAAATACAGTCCGTAGAAATTACACCTGGTGCTGCTTCGGCATTGTATGGTATGAATGCCATTAACGGTATGGCTAATTTACTTACTAAAAGTCCATTTCAATACCAAGGTTTGAGTGTATATCAAAAAACAGGTGTTAATCATGTTGATGGAATAGATAGACCTACTAGTATATTGACGGAAACTGCTATCAGATTTGCTAAGGCATATAACAAATTTGCTTTTAAGATTAACGCAAGTTATTAGCATGGAACCGATTGGGTTTCTAATACAACTACCGATCAAAACCCAAATAGTAGAAATACAGCAAATCCACTGTATCCGCAACTAAATGGAAATAACAACGCCGCTTATGATGCTTGGAATAAATATGGCGATGAAAACAACAATGCTGTTACCGTTAATGGCGTAAACTATCAAGGAGGAAATAAAACATTTATTGTTCGCAGAACAGGATATTGGGAGAAAGATTTGGTTAACCCTGAAGTAGATAATCTAAAAATTGACGCTTCGTTGTTTTATAAATTCAACAATTCAACCGAATTATCTTACACCTACCGATTTGGAAAAATGGATGGTGTTTTTCAACGTGGCAATAAAATTCAGTTAGATGATGTGGTGGTACAAAATCATAAACTAGAATTAAAAGGTGCTCATTATTTGATTCGTTCTTACCTATCATTAGAAAAAACAGGCAATTCATATAACTTAAAACCTTTAGCCGATAATTTAGAGTTAACGCATAAATCAAATAATGCTTGGAGAGATATTTTTAGAACTGCATTACAAAATCAATTAAATAATAATGTTGATTTGGCAACTGCAATGAAAACCGCCAGGCAAGCCGCCGATTTTGGTAGGGTAGAACCCGGTACAGCAGCTTTTGATGCATTGAAAAACACCATCATTGGTATTAATAATTGGGACCATGTAAATGCAGGCATTGCCGGTGCACCAAGTACCGGTGGGGCTTGGCTTACACAAGAAAGTAGGATGTACCATACTGATGCACAATATGATTTTTCAAACAAAATTAAGTGGTTTAATTTATTGGTGGGAACCGATATTAGGATATATGAAGTGATACCCGATGGTAATAATTTTGTTGATTTTAGCAGACCCATTGCTGATAGAACAAAAACAGGCGGTAAAAATGTGTATTATAAAAAATTTGGTGGTTTTGCCCAACTCACTAAAACTTTTTTTGATGAAAAATTGAAAGTGTTTGCTTCGGCACGATTAGATTATAATCCAGAATTTGATCCCAAATTTAATCCTAGAATAGCGTTGGTATATACCGCTGCCAAAAAACACAATTTTAGAGTTTCATTTCAAAACGGCTTCCGTTTTCCGGCATTATTTGAGGCACTTTCTTTTGTAAATAATGGTAATGTAAGAAGAGTAGGAGGGCTATCTTATATTAACGAAGGGTTGGGATATTTAGACAATTCATACACTTTAAATTCTGTTAATACGTTTAATGCTGCTGTAAATGCAGATCTAACAGCCGGATTAACTGCCAGTCAAGCAGCAATAAAGAATAAAGCATTGTTAGAAGTTACTAATCTATCACCAACCGAACCTGAAAAAATCATATCGTTTGAAGCAGGGTACAAAGCAGTATTATTCAACAACAAAATAGTGATTGATATTGATGCATATACAAATCGCTATTCTGGTTTTTTAGGCCAAGTTGAAGTTGCAGTTCCGTCTACTGATAAAATCGGTACTGATGCTTCAGCAATTGACATGCTTGCTTCCAATCGTTCAAGGCAAACCCGCTACAGGGTTTTTACCAATGCAAAAAATACTTATCGAAATTTTGGTTCTGCTTTGGCAATTACCTACCATTTTTACAAAAAGTATTCAGTTTCGGGAAATATAAATTACAACGACATCATCACCAATAGACAAAACGATGTATTTGTAACTGCATTTAATACACCAAAGTGGGCCGCTAATCTTGCATTTGGCAACAGAGAAGTGTTTAAAAATCTAGGTTTTAATGTTGTTTGGAAATGGCAAACTGCGTACTTATGGGAAAGTCCTTTGGCCAATGGAATAGTACCGTCTTTTAATACTATTGATGCACAGGTCTCCTTACGAATTCCAAAATTCAATGCTACCATAAAAGGTGGAGGTTCAAATATTTTCAATAAACGCTACATTCAATATGCTGCCGGACCCACTATTGGTGGACTTTACTACGCAGCCATAACTATAGATGGATTATTGAATAAATAATACCCGTTGTTTAGATAGTAGGGCTAATTATTTAGCCCTACCTTATTTTTACAACTATTAATTATAATGCATGAAAATTTTTGGCTTTTTTATTGTTGTCATGACTACTATGCTTTCTTCTACTTTGCTAGCTCAAAACAAACAAACACAACAAGTGGGTCAAACTTGGTTGGGTTATTTTAATCAAACCAGGTTGAATAACAAATGGGGCTTTTGGGCAGAAATGCAACACCGAACTAAAGAAGCAACATTCAGCGGACTTTCGCAAAGTTTGTATCGTTTGGGGATTACACATTATGTAAACGATAACACCAAGCTTACCGCAGGATATGCCTATGTGAACCAATACCCGGCAAATTCAATTCGCATCAACCAACCCGAACATCGGCCTTGGCAGCAAATTCAATGGCATACTAAATATGGTAAAAACAGAACGATGCAATGGTTTAGATTGGAGGAAAGATATCGACGAAAAATATTGAATGATTCAACTTTAGCACCTGGTTACAGCTTCAATTTTAGAATCAGATATAATATGCTGTTTCAAGTACCATTGAGCAAAAAAGGAATTGTTCCAAAATCAACTTCATTGATTGTAAACGATGAAGTGCATGTGAATTTTGGTAAGCAAGTGGTATATAATTACTTCGATCAAAATCGATTTTTTGTTGGCTTTGCTTATCAAACCACAAAAACTGATAATCTACAAATTGGGTATATGAATCTGTTTCAACAGTTGCCTGCCGGCAATCGTTATCGTAGCATCCATGCGCTGCGATTGTTTTATTTTCATAATGTAGATTGGAGAAAGTAATTCTGCGAAAGTATCTATTTTTTTATCGCCGTGAAAATGTAATAATCCCAAATTTTGCCAAGGGTTCTAGCAATATTATAAGAACCATAGGCATTCATAAATTCAGTTTTGGTAATACCGCCACACTTATAATATAGCCATCCCGGTATCAACCAAAAATACAATTTGCGTAATAGCTTTTTAAAGGAAGGCATTACTTTATCATTCACCTTCAAAAATTGTACTTGTTCAAAACCATAATCTTTTGAAGCAGCGCTAAAAGAAGCTTCATCACAAATGCTATTAATAGCCCAACCATTAAATCCGTTCAATAATAATTCAGCATGTTCTTTTTTACTGAGTTGCTGTTTAATCTGAAAATAATCAGCAATGATTAGTCTTCCACCAGGCTTTAATAACCTACTTGCTTCTTTGATAAAATCTTTTTTGTCCGGTGCATGACAAACACTTTCCAATGCCCAAATTACATCGAAAGTTTCATCAGCAAAATTGGTGTGTAGATAATCCATTTCTTCAAACCGTACTTTATCAGATACTTCATTATTAGCAGCATTACCATTGGCTCTAATCACTTGTTTGGGAGTAATAGTAATGCCGGTAACATCACAACCAATATGTTTTGCCAACCAAATACTACTACCGCCTACACCGCAACCGGCGTCTAATACTTTATCGGTTGATGTAATTCCTGCCATAGCAGCCATCACTTCATTTTGTTTGATAATAGCTTCGGTTAAATTGTTTACACCTGCTTCCCAAAAACCAAAATGAATGCCCAAACTTTGGTCTAAATTCCAGAACATTCGATACACCCATTCTGTACGATGATAGTAATTGACTATTTCAGTTTGATGTTCAGATGTAGAAGGTACAGTCATTTTAGTTTTTGGGTTAGCTGTTAGCAAACAGAGTTAAACTGTATTTAAATCATTTAAGCTAAAGATTGAAGTGACGTTGCAATGATACGTACACAATCTTTTATTTGTGCAGCATTAATAGATAGTGGCGGTGCAAAACGAATTTTATCGCCATGCGTTGGCTTTGCCAATAAACCATTTTCTTTTAAGGTTATGCATAAATCCCAAGCTGCATTGGGATTAGGGTGTTGAATGACAATCGCATTCAATAAGCCTTTTCCTCTAATTGTTTGAATGAATGGCGATTTCAAGTTGGCCAATTCTCTTCTTAACAATTCTCCCATTGCTGCTGCATTATCTGCCATTTTTTCTTCCTTTAATACTTTTAGCGCTGCAATAGCCACAGCACAAGCTAAAGGATTACCTCCGTAAGTACTGCCATGTTCACCCGGCTTAATATTCATCATGATATAATCATCACAAAGTACCGCACTCACCGGCATCGTTCCTCCACTTAAGGCTTTGCCTAAAATCAATATATCAGGTCTTACATTTTCATGGTCACAGGCCAACATTTTACCTGTTCTACATAAACCGGTTTGAATTTCATCGGCAATAAATAATACATTGTAAGCATCGCATAATGCTCTTACTTTTTGCAAATAACCTTCATCGGGAATAACTACACCTGCTTCGCCCTGAATGGGTTCAACCATAAATGCTGCAACGTTGTTATTTTGAAAAGCTTGTTCCAATGCAATGGTATCGTTATAAGGCACTAATTCAAAACCCGGCATATAAGGACCAAAACCTTGATAACTGCTCGGGTCGGTGGAGGAGGAGATCGCTGCTAAAGTTCTGCCCCAAAAATTGCCTTCGGCAAATATGATTTTAGCTTTGTTTTCTTCCACTCCTTTTTTAGTATAAGCCCAACGACGAGCTAATTTAATAGCTGTTTCACCACCTTCCACGCCGGTGTTCATGGGTAACACTTTATCGTAGCCAAAATATTGCGTAATGTATTGTTCGTATTCGCCCAACAAATTACTATGAAAAGCCCTAGAAGTTAGGGTGAGTTTTTGAGCTTGTTTTGTCAATGCTTCGATAATGGCCGGATGGCAATGCCCTTGATTAACGGCAGAATAGCCGCTCAAAAAATCATAATAATGTTTGCCATCAACATCCCATAAAAAAATACCTGATCCTTTTTCTATGACTACTGGAATGGGGTGATAATTATGGGCACCAAATTTTTCTTCTAGATATAAATAGTAAGCAGATTGCTCAGACATATGTTGAGTAAGCATAAAAAGAAAGCGTTGAAAATGTGAAAATGAATGTTTGAAGGAAATTAATTGCCTATTAAGCAATGGTTATTGCAGGGTGATCTAGAAAGTCGAGGTTATTACTTAGAAATTCCATTATTCATTTTAAGGATTGCAAATTAGCAGATTAAACGAACATTATGGAACTATTTTAAGTTCACAGTCGTAATTTTGTTGCCAACAGCATCGGAAAATGTGGAAAAACTTAGTTCAAAATCAATTCCTAACTAAGTTTTGCCCTACAATGTGAAGAAAATCTACAAAAAACAACTATTTAAAGTTGGTTAATTAAAGTGTTTTACTACCTTTGCCGTCCCGAAAAAAAAGAGTTATGGCAAGAGTATGTCAGGTAACAGGTAAAAAGCCAATCAGAGGTAATAGTGTTTCTCACTCAAACATCAAGACTAAACGTCGTTTTTTACCCAATTTGCAAACCAAGCGTTTCTTCTACGCAGAAGAAGATCGTTGGGTGATTTTGAAAGTATCTTCTGAAGCTATTCGTACCATCAATAAAAATGGTTTGTCTAGTGTTATCAAAGATCTAAGGGCTAAAGGAGAAAAAATCTAAGTAATTAACGCTTAAAGCATTATACAATGGCTAAGAAAGGTAACAGGGTTCAGGTAATTATGGAATGTACAGAGCATAAAACATCAGGTATGCCTGGTACAAGCCGCTATATTACCAACAAAAACAAAAAGAATACCCCTGAGCGCTTGGAGTTGAAAAAATTCAACCCCATTCTTAAAAAAGTAACCGTACACAAGGAAATCAAGTAAGATTGAGTTATCACTCTCACTAATTTTCAACATTTCAAATTTATATCATGGCAAAAGCAGCTTCAAAGAACGCTAAAGTTAAAGATGCGAAAGCAGCAGCAGAAGCAAAAAACTGGACAAAAGTAATTAAGGCTGTTCGCAGTCCTAAAACTGGTGCATATACTTTCAAAGAGCAGATTGTACACAAAGACAAAGTGAAAGATTTCTTAGCTGAGAAATAATGCTCCTACATCAAACTATTGAAAAGCTTTCCGTTGCAGGAAGGCTTTTTGTATTTTACCCATCCCAATGCTTTAATATTGCAACATGAGTTTTTTAGGTAAATTATTCGGAAAAAAAGAGAAAGAAACCCTTGACCAAGGACTACAAAAAACCAAAGAGGGTTTTCTATCAAAACTAACCAAAGCCATTGCCGGAAAAAGTACGGTAGATGAAGAAGTGCTCGATAATTTAGAAGAAGCATTAGTAAGTGCCGATGTTGGTATTGATACAACCCTTCAAATCATTGAAAAAATAGAAAAAAGAGTTGCCAAGGATAAGTATATCAATACCAGTGAGTTGAATAATATTCTAAAAGAAGAAATTCAAGGTATTTTGGTTGATGCGGCTGAACAGAGTTACAAGGATTTTTCTACTCCTAGCGGAAAAAAGCCTTACATAATTTTAGTGGTTGGCGTAAATGGAGTAGGTAAAACCACCACGATTGGCAAATTGGCTTACAATTTCAAAAAGTCAGGCAAAGAAGTGTTGTTAGGTGCTGCGGATACTTTTAGAGCAGCTGCAGTTGACCAATTAACCATTTGGAGTGAAAGGGTAGGTGTTCCAATTGTAAAACAAGCAATGGGTAGTGACCCGGCTTCAGTTGCTTTTGACGCGGTACAAAGTGCTGTTGCAAAAGGGGTAGATGTAGCCATTATTGATACAGCCGGTCGTTTGCATAACAAAGCCCATTTGATGGAAGAGTTAGGAAAAATTAAACGGGTAATTCAAAAAGTAGTTCCTGATGGCCCACATGAAGTGTTGTTGGTACTAGATGGTTCTACCGGTCAAAATGCATTAGAACAAGCCCGACATTTTACAGCAACGACCGATGTTTCCTCATTAGCCATTACTAAATTAGATGGAACCGCTAAAGGTGGTGTTGTATTGGCTATTGCCAGTCAATTTAAAATTCCGGTGAAGTTTATTGGTATGGGCGAAAAAATGGAAGATTTATTGGTGTTTGATAAAAAAGAATTTGTAGATAGCTTGTTTGATGGCGGTAATGTGGTTAAGTAAACACATTGCTCGTATCTAAACACATATCAACACTCACTTAATCCCAACGGAATATGTACTGCTAGTCCACCATCGGCAGTTTCTTTGTATTTGCTGTTCATATCCAATGCCGTATCCCACATGGTTTTGATTACTTTATCTAAAGAAACTTTAGCATAATCAGGTGCACTTTGTAATGCCAATTGCGATGCAGTGATGGCTTTTATAGCACCCATTGTATTTCGTTCTATGCAAGGAATTTGTACTAATCCGCCAATTGGGTCGCAGGTTAAACCCAAATGATGTTCCATAGCAATTTCAGCAGCCATCAATGCTTGACGTTGTGTGCCGCCTAAACATTCCGTCAAAGCAGCAGCAGCCATGGCTGAGGATACGCCAATCTCTGCTTGACATCCGCCCATAGCGGCAGAAATTGTTGCTCCTTTTTTAAAGATGCTGCCAATTTCAGAGGCAGTGAGCATAAATCGAATAATTTTTTCATCCTCATTGCCATCGCAGAAAGCAACATAATATTGAAGTACGGCGGGTATTACACCTGCAGCACCATTCGTTGGAGCCGTTACTACTCTACCAAAAGAAGCATTTTCTTCATTAACTGCTAAGGCAAAACAACTTACCCAATCTAATGTGTATTGAAAACCATTTCCGCCAAAGCGAATGGCTTGAAGCCATGATTGATAATCGGTATAGGGGGTTTGGTTGGTGAGTTTTTTATTCAAATCAAAAGCTCGTCGACGTACTTGTAAACCACCCGGTAATTCACCTTTAGTATGACAACCACGATACATACAATCTTTCATAGTTTGCCAAATAGTCAAAATTCCTGCTTTGGTTGCAGATTCGGTTCGCCAGGTATGTTCATTTTCCATCACCACTTCACTAATGGCTAATCCCGTTTTCATACACCAATGCAATAAGTCATCGGCAGTATTTACCGGAAAAGGCAAATCAACTTCTGCCAAAGTACCTCCGGCTGCTTCACCTTCTTTTACAACAAATCCACCACCGATGGAATAAAAAGTTTCACCCCATTCTTGTCCATCATTGGTTTTGACCAATAAAGTCATGCCATTAGGATGAAATGGCAGCGTTTCATTCATCAAAAAATGAACCTGTTCTTTTGGGTTAAAATAAATGGCTTTTTCACCACCTACCGTCAGCTGACATTGTTCATTTATCTGATTGATTTTTGGAGTGATGCTATTGACATCAATAGTTACTGGATCTTCTCCACATAAGCCTAATAAAATGGCAATATCGGTACCATGACCTTTACCGGTTTTAGCCAATGAACCATATAGCATTACATTGATTTCCATCACATTAGCAATGGCTGATTGTTGTTGAATGCTGTCTAGAAAACGAAGTGCTGCCCTCCATGGACCAAGGGTATGTGAGCTGGATGGACCAACTCCAATTTTAAACATATCGAATACCGAAATCGCTTCATGTGGCATAAGAGAAAAATATACTCAAAAGTAATGCTGACAGAGGAGAAGCAATGCAAGAAAGAAACAAATTTTAAAACCTACTTGGATGGAAAAAATATTGCCCTTATATTTGCAGCCCTTTAAGGGCATGGCTGCGTAGCTCAACTGAATAGAGCATCTGACTACGGATCAGAAGGTTTTAGGTTTGAATCCTAACGCGGTCACAAAGTCATCAAAAGGTTACGAGAATCGTAACCTTTTTTTGTTTCTAAAGGCTTCACTCAAGGTGATTTTTTGTACAGCCGTTGCACGGTATAATAAGCTTTCTTTTTTCGGCCATAATAATCTATCACACTCCAACTTGCACCCGGCCAACAATCATTAAACTGCCAAAATAAAGTACCCATACAATAGGGTTGTGCTTTTATATGTGCTGTGATGGCTATTTCCATAGCATTTGCTTGCACAACTTGAGTAGCGTTTATATATTGCTTGAAGTTGTTGGGTTGCAATGTATTCTGTTTCAAATAGACCGCTAAGGTCTGATAACCGGTGGGATGTTTTTGATGTGCTTTCATAACCCCCGAGCTGGTATCCCAATCTTTTGGATCTGAGAATTGTTGGAGACTTTCGACATTGGGTAGCGATTGCATCCCATACTCACTCATAAACCTTGGTATTTTTTGTTGATAAGTTTCTATTGGTTGTAAGCCCCACCAAACACCCCAATAATGACTATCACCATGTGTCATACTTTCTTTTCTGCCCCAACCATTTAGCGGAGAAGTGGTGATATAAGGTTGTTGAGAGAATTGCTTGACGAGGGTTGGAATAATATCATGAAATAGTATTTGATAGTCGTTCCAGATTTTAGCAGAATCGGCAGGAGAGAAGCGATACTGCTTTTGCCAACCCCAATTGTGCCATGCCTCATTTATTTCATTATTGCCACACCATAGTACAATGCATGGATGTTTGCTGAGTCGTTGAAGATTGTCCTTAACTTCTTGTTTTACATTTTCGATGAAATGGTAATCGCCGGGATACATGGCTCCGGCAAACATAAAATCTTGCCAAACCATGATGCCTAGTGAATCACAGAGATCATAAAAAATATCTGCTTCATAAATGCCACCACCCCAAACTCTTAACATGTTAATTCCTGCTGCTTTAGCGGCTACTAATAAATTGCGGTATTTCTGATTGGAAATGCTTGGCAGAAAAACATCTGCAGGTACCCAATTAGCACCTTTGATGAATGTAGGTTTTCCATTAACTGTAAAATAAAAAGATTGCCCGATGGAATCTTTTTCTTGAATCAAATTTATATTCCAATCAGCCTTTTTATTATTTGTTTTAGGCGAAGTAATTTCATCCCAAGCTGCTAACTTAATAGTTCGCCAAATGCCACAGGTGGTTAGTTTGGGAGCAAAATCCCAACCAAAATGATATTGTGCTTTTCGAATATAATTTCGATTGTTTTCACAGGGATATTTGATAGAAGATAGCACAGCTAAAGAATCTGCCATTCTATCTGCACTTTTGAAAAAGATACGAAGTTCATTCTGATTGGATTGGATGATATTGGTTACATCAACTTTCCAAGTTCTAAACATATTATCGGCAGACAATATCTTTTGCCCATTTAAATAAACATCAGCATAAGTATCTAATCCCTCAAAGATTAAGGCTTTATGTTTTTTGTTAATGCATTTTTCGTCTACATCAAATGTAGTTTTGTATTCCCAATCTGCTTTGCTAATCCATTGCAATTGATTTTCATTGGTACCAAAAAAGGGATCAGGGATAAGTTTGTTGGTCAATAAATCGGTATGTACAGTGCCCGGAACAGATGCTTTATGCCATTTGCTTTTTCCTATTTGTTTGAATTGCCAATTTGTAGTAATTGTTTTGGTTAATGTTTGTGCTGATGCGGTATGGATGGAAATCAAACTTATCAGCAATAGTATATACTGTTTCATGCAATACTATTTAATTGTAATAGCATTTGTTGGATATCATCTGCATCAACAAAAACGGTATCGTTATTTTCTTGCATGTTTGATGCTTGATACTGCATGGCTGATGGCTGCATGATTTTAGCGGCGGAATGAAATTCAGTTGCACCGGTAAATTCCGCTAATGCTTTGATATTGTGGCTTCGTACACCACTACCTGGCATTATTTCAATACGATTATCTGCGGCAGTAATCAATGCCTTGATCAATTGTTTTCCATCCAACGCAGTGGGAACTAAACCACTCGTTAATATGCGCTGACAGCCACAATTGATAATCGCTTCCAATGCTTTGAATGGATCTACAACTCGGTCAAAAGCCCGGTGAAATGTCACTTCCAGCGGATAGGCTACATCAACTAACTCAGCAGTTCGATTCATATTTATTGTGCCATCAGCTGACAATAATCCCAAAACAACACCTTCAAATCCTAATTGCTTACATAATAAAACATCTTTACACATCACTTCAAATTCTTCCTCGCTATATAAAAAATCGCCGCCTCTTGGTCTTATGATTGGGAAAACAGGAATGTCAATTTTTTCTCGAACTGCTACTAAAGTTCCATAAGAAGGAGTGATTCCGCCTTCGGCGGGATTAGCACATAATTCTAACCGATGAGCACCTGCTTTTGCAGCTACTATCGCAGCGCCAATATCAAAAACAGCAATCTCCAATAACATGGATGGATAGATTAAAGGATGTATTTGGCAAATTTTAATTTGTTTGGAGAGTCTTGGTGATAGACTGCATAATTAAATCCTTTTTTTAATGCATATGCACCATAAGCCCCTTTATTGGTCAAGGCAATAAAGCATACTTGAATAGCAGAACAGTATGCCTCTCCTTTTAATCTGATTAATCTTTCTATCGCTTTTTTACAAGCCGATTCGGGGCTGTAACCTTGACGCATCAATTCGACGACCAAATGACAACCTGCAATACGAATCACATCTTCTCCTTGGCCTGTTGAAACAGCTGCACCTACTTCACTATCTACAAATAGTCCTGCACCAATAATTGGGGAGTCGCCAATTCTACCTCTCATTTTAAATCCCTGACCACTTGTTGTACAACTGCCACTTAAACGACCTTTAGCGTCTAGCGCCAACATTCCAATCGTATCATGGTTATAAGTTCCATCCTCTAAAATTGAGGGTGCAAATGGACCATGACCTTGTTGTTCTCGATTGATTGCGGGTTGATATTTTTTAAGTTTCAACCAATTTTTATACGCTTTTTCGGCAGATTTACTCAATTTGTCTTCTTCTAATGCAAAGCCTTCTTCTATGGCAAATTGTTGAGCACCTAAACCCGCTAACATTACATGCGGTGTTTTTTCCATCACTTTACGAGCAACACAAATGGGGTGTTTAATACGCTCTAAAAAAGCAACACTTCCGCAATTACCTTTATCATCCATAATGCTTGCATCAAGCGTTACTTTTCCATCTCTATCAGGATTTGCTCCTAATCCCACACAACAATTAATTTCATCTTCGGTAACCATGACGCCTCTTTCCACTGCATCTAACGCAGTGCCCCCACTTGTTAAAATATTCCATGCAGCTTTATTGGCATTTATGCCTGCATCCCATGTAGAAATGACAATTGGTTTTCTAACACTATTGGATTGAAAGGACTGAAGTCCTAAAGCCGAAAAAGCCATCGAACCCATTTGTAAAAATCTTCTTCTGTTATACATTTATTCGGTCTTCTTTGACTCTAAAGTAAACAAAAACGGCTACCAAAAAACTGATAAGGGATGAAATGACAAAAGTTGGGGTTGAACCAAACTGAAACCACAACCATCCTGCTATAGAACTGGCCAATAAAGTAGCGATACTTTGAAATCCCGAAAATGTACCAATGGCAGTGGCTACTTGCTCTTTGTTACAGATAGCACTGATCCAAGCTTTGGCTATTCCTTCTGTTGCCGCTGCATACATTCCATACAATAAAAATAAGAGGATAAAATATATGGGTTGATGCACCAATGGCATGCATCCATAAACAATGGCAAAAACAATTAGCCCTAAACAGAGCATATTTTTCATACCTACCTTATCAGCTAAACCGCCAAAAGGGTAAGCAAAAATGGCATACACCGCATTATAAAAAATATAAGTTACTATAAGCATTGTATCAGAAGTACCGTTGGCTTTTAACTGAAGCAATAAAAACACATCACTACTATTGACCAAAGCAAAAACCAATAAGGCTGCCGTCAATTTTTTATAGGTAGGCGAAGCTGATGACCAATAGCCAAACCATTGTTTTGGGGATGGTACTTTTTTTATTGATGTAGGAGTTACATGCTTACTTTCTTTCAACCAAAAAGTTAATCCTATGGCAATGATACCGGGAATTACGGCATACAAAAACAAGGAACGATATTGGTTGGGTTGAAAGTAGAGAAACAGTAAAGCTATACCCGGACCAACAAAAGCACCAATCGTATCCATACTTCGGTGAAAGCCAAAAACCCTGCCTTTTGTGGCAGGTGTAGTTTCAGCAGCTAATATAGCATCTCGGGCCCCGGTTCTAATACCTTTTCCAATTCTATCAATCGTTCTTGCAGTAAAAATCCAAATAGGAAAAGTAAATACTGCCATCAATGGTTTGCTAATAGCGCTCAAGCTGTAACCGAATCGAATAAAAGGAACTCGTTTGCCGGCAGCATCACTCCACATCCCAAAGTAGCCTTTGCTCAATCCTGCTATTGCCTCAGCCAAACCTTCTAGAAATCCAATACCAATAATGGTAAAGCCGATTTCTTTCAAATACAAAGGCATAACCGGATAGAGCATTTCGCTAGCCATATCTGTAAACAAACTGACTAAGCTCAACATCCAAACTCGGCGACTAATGATTGGTGTTTTGTTCATGTACGGTTAGTTTTTGAATGATGGCATTACTAACTGCATCGCCATAAACACCATAAGCATTGATTAAAACGCCTTTGAGGCCGTGGTCTTTTGATTCTACAACATATAGCACCGCAGATTCAGAAGGATCGGTATCGCCTTCAAACCTGTAATGGGCAACAATTTCAAATTGTGTGGGAGATAAGCAGATTCCGGTTGCACTACATTTGATATGATCAAAGGCTAAATTGAAATCGGTGGTATAACCTTGTTGTTTTAAGTCGGCGAGGGCTTCTACCAAATTATCGTAACTCTTCATTTTTTTTGGTAAGATACAACTTCAACAAATTGTTAAGAATGAAAATAAAATATTAAACTTTCAATATTTTCTGAAAATTATATTAATTTTGTATCAAATTAAGGTTATGAAAATTGTAATTATTGGTGGTGGCTTTGCCGGACTAAAATTAGCCAATCGATTAAGCAATAAAGATGGGATAGAATTGATGCTAATTGACAAAGTAAATTATCACCAGTTTCAACCTTTGTTTTATCAAGTCGCAACTGCTGGTTTAGATGCCAGTAATATTTCGTTTCCATTACGAAAGGCATTACAAAAAGCAAAGAATATACAGTTTAGGATTGCGGAATTGTTAGCGGTGGATAAAGCCAATAATGCTGTTGTTACTTCCGCAGGCACTTATTCTTATGATGTATTGGTTTTAGCAACCGGTGCTGACACCAATTTCTTTGGAAATGCCAATTTGGAACAACATGCTTTTCCCATGAAGAGTACAGTAGAAGCATTAGAATTACGTAATCATTTGATTGATAATTTAGAACAAGCTTTAGCAACTGAAAATAAAGAGGTATTGCAACAGTTGATGACCATTGTGGTGGTAGGCGGAGGACCAACAGGTGTGGAAGTAAGTGGTGCTTTGGCCGAGATGCGGAATAATGTGTTGCCGAAGGATTATCCAGAGTTGGACTTTTCGCAAATGTGCATTTATCTCTTGGAAGGAACTGATCGAACCTTGGCATCGATGAGTAGCAAAAGCAGCTTAAAAAGCAAACAATATCTAGAAACTTTAGGTGTAAAAGTCAGAACCAATACTATTGTAAAAGATTATGATGGCAAAACGGTCCTTTTACTAGATGGTACTAGTATATTGAGCAGTACTGTCATTTGGGCGGCCGGAATTAAAGGAAATGTTCCTGCGGGAATCAATCCCGAACTTATTTCTAGAGGTAATCGTTTGAAAACCAATCGATTTAATCAATTAATTAATGAAGAAAACATATATGCATTAGGCGATTTAGCCTACATGGAAACACCATTATATCCTAATGGTCATCCCCAAGTGGCCAACGTAGCTATAAACCAAGCGGTACTGTTAGCTGATAACTTGTTGAAATTGCAGCAAGGGAAACAAAACCTTAACCCATTCGAATACAAAGACCAAGGTAGCATGGCAACGGTGGGTAGACACCTTGCCGTGGTAGATATTCCTAAGCTAAAACTTCATATCGGCGGTTTTTTAGCTTGGTTGATTTGGATGGGATTGCACCTTGTTTTAATATTGGGTGTTAAAAACCGTATTCAAGTTTTTGTTAACTGGGTGTACAAATACTTTACGTATGACCAAAGTCTGAGACTGTTATTTAAAGCATTCAATCGTCAAAAGAACCCTTAAATCAGCATAATGATAGAACTAGATTGGGATGAAATATGTGCTGCCTATGGCTGGGAAACAGCTGAAGCGTCCAAGCAGCAATTATCATCCGGTCTAATTAACACCACATGTAAACTGTGCATTAATAAAGTAAATTACATTCTACAATCTATTAATAATCATATATTTATTAATCCATTAAATATTGATTTTAATATAAATTACATTGCCAATTATTTAAGATCAACACATCCCGAATATTCATTTATTGCTCCGCTTGCTAACTTAAAAGGCGACACTTTAACCCAAATTGAAGATCGCTATTACCGGGTGTTTAATTTTATAGACAATAGTAAAACCATTACAACAGTTGAAAATGCCCAACAAGCATTCGAAGCTGCCAGGCAGTTTGGACACTTAACAGCAAATTGTAAGGGTTTGGATATCAATCAATTGAAAGTAACGCTTCCTAACTTTCATGATTTACCGCTCCGATATCTTCAATTTACTACAGCATTACAAAATGGAAATTCTGATCGAATTATAAAAGCAGCTGATCTGATTGAAAAAGTTGAAATGCATCATTCAATCGTGACACAGTATAAAACGTATATCCAACATCCTGAGGTGCAATTAAGGGTTACTCACCACGATACTAAGATTAGCAATATAATATTCGACAATACTAATAAAGCATTGTTTGTTATTGATTTAGATACTTTAATGGGTGGCTATTTTTTAAGTGATGTGGGTGATATGATTCGTACATATGTCTGTCCGGTTTCAGAGGAAGCAACAGATTTTTCTACCATTGTAATTCGTAACGAAATGGTGGAAGCAATAAAAGCCGGCTACTATTCTGCTATGGAAAATGAATTGTCAGATTTTGAGAAAGCTCATTTTTACTTTGCCGGAGAAATGATGCTATACATGCAAGGACTCCGTTTTTTGACTGACTACATCAACAACGATAGGTATTATGGCAGCCAATATCCCGGGCAAAATTTGAACAGAGCCATCAATCAGTTTACATTACTCGAAAAATTTCAAGCGGCTTTTCCAAGCAATCTTGTAATTTAATGGCTTCAACATCAATCTTTTACCATGTCCACATCTAACCGCAGAAACTTTTTGAAAACCCTCGGCTTGGGTTCCGGTGCTTTAGCATTACCATTTTTGGCTCAGTCTGAAAATCCAGCTTCAACCATTTATGAAACTGTCGGTCAGCGTTTTAATATGTGTGGCTATGCTGCACCAAAATTGGCAACGGTCAGGGTTGGAATTATTGGTTTAGGGATGAGAGGACCTGGTGCTGTTGAACGTTTGTCATTCATTGAAGGTGTGGAAATTAAGGGTTTATGTGACCAATTTGCAGACAGGGTAGAGGCTGCCCAACAAATTTTGGTAAAAGCTGGTTTGCCCAAAGCAACCGAATTTACCGGTAAGGATGGCTGGAAAGCAATGTGTGAACGAAGTGATATTGACTTGATTTATATCTGTACGCCTTGGCGTTTGCATACACCAATGGCCGTTTATGCCATGAAAAATGGCAAACATGCTGCTACCGAAGTACCCGCGGCAGTAACGATGGATGAATGTTGGCAACTCGTAGAAACATCAGAGAAATATAAAAAGCATTGCATGATGCTGGAGAATTGCTGTTATGATTTTTTCGAATTGTTGACTTTAAATATGGCAAGACAGGGATTATTCGGCGAATTGGTTCATGCGGAAGGAGCTTATATTCATGACCTAAGAGATTTGAATTTTGATAAAACTAAAGGTTATGCCGATATGTGGCGGCTAAAGGAAAATGCAAGTCGTAACGGTAATTTATATCCTACACATGGTTTGGGACCGGTTGCCCAATGCTTGAATATTAACCGTGGAGATGCAATGGATTATTTGGTGTCTATGTCAACCAATGATTTTAGCATGAACCAAATGGCAAAGGAAAAAGCTGAAAAAGACGATTTCTATAAAGATTATGTTAACCAGCCTTACAGAGGCAATATGAATTCAACCACCATAAGAACAAAAAAAGGGAAAACCATACTGCTTCAGCATGATATCAGTAGTTTAAGGCCTTATTCTAGAATTCATGTGGTAAGTGGCACAAAAGGTATTGCCAGTAAATGGCCATCACCGGAGCGGATTGCTTTTGGCCATAGTTGGTTAAAACCTGATGAATTTAAAAAACTGTATGAGCAATACACAACACCTTTGGTAAAATTGGTGGGTGAAATGGCCAAGAAAATTGGTGGCCACGGTGGCATGGATTTTATGATGGATTGGCGTATGATAGATTGTTTACGGAATGGTTTGCCTTTAGATCAAGATGTATATGATGCAGCTTTGTGGAGTTGCATTGCGCCGCTGAGTGAAAAATCAGTCGCTAATAAATCTAAATCAATGGATATTCCGGATTTTACCCGTGGTGCTTGGAAAACAAATAAACCTGTTGATATAACATTGATGGGCGGCGGAACAACAACTGTTAGAGCCATTACTATGACTGAAAAGCAATCCTAAAAATCGATTACCATTTTCCTATAATTAATATTATGTTAAATAGAGTATTATGAAATATTGCCTCCATAAAACAACAACAGCCCCTTTTGAAGGGGCTGTTGGAATGATATAAGTAAGTAAATCAGGTTATTTACCGGAACTCAATTTATCGTATTCATTACCAAACTGCTGGTACAGTTTATCGTACTTGTCGTAATCTGCCGGAACTTTACCTTTTGCTTTTTCTCTTTTGAATTCATACAAATTCGTCAGCAACTTCGTACTTTCTTTATAGCAATTTTTTTCAACTGTTCCGAACTCAAACTTTTTATCGATAACTGTAGTTTCATCTTTTGTTTCATTAATGTAATCAACTTTTCCTTTTTCATTGATATTAATGGCTATGTTTTTTGCCCTGTAGAATAAAAATTCTGATTTGCCAGTTGTAGTCTGTGTTACAGAAGTTGACTCTGGATTACCTAAAAATTTTATAACTTCTTCCTTTGACATTCCAATTCTTAACCCTTCTAATCTGTCTTTCTTACTCTTAAACAAGTTGTAAGATTTCTCCATCCATTCAATTGCGGCATTAGCAGCTGCAGTTTGAGGAACTTCAATATCTGTATTAGTTTTCTTAATAGCATCTGTTTGTGCCTTGAAGGCTGCATCGTAAGCTGCTTTTTTCTTTGGATCTTTTTCTACTTTCTTTGTACTATTCAATGTTTGTAACCATTCTCTATTGGCTTGAATTTTATCTCCAAACTCTCTAAACTCATCAAAATACATGACACCGGCATTAAAAGCAGCAATACCATTGGTATTGTCTTTTTGAAATCCTTTTACAAAAGCGGCTTCCGCTTTTTTCTTATAGCCCCAAGCGGTTACACTATCCATTCTATCTTTGGCATTGTTGTCATTAACATACTCAACAGTACCGTCTTTTGCAATACCAATAGAAACACCTAATTGTTTATAAATTAAAATCTCACTGGTTGTAGGTGTAGTAGTTGCTTTAGATACTTCATCAGGATCACCTAAGTCATGCGTTGCCTCACTCTTAGTCATTCCAACTCTTACTTTTTTAATCGGATCAATTTTTACCTGTGCAAACATATTACCAAATTCAACATATTGCTCAGTTGTCAAAGTGCCTTTGGCATCTTCGGCTTCATAATACGCTACTTTCTCTGTTAGCGTAAAATTGTCATTGATGTAATCCATCGCAAAGTTGTTCCATAAGGCTTTGTTCTTAGGATACAATTCTATAGCTGTGGCAATGTATTTATCGAAACTGGCTTTGTCTTTCTTTTTTGAGTAATAACGGGCTAGAAAATCGTAAATGGCTTCGTAATCATCTCCACCTATTTTTTGGTCGGCAATAGCACTGTAATATTTTACCGCAACATCATCTTGTTTAGCATTTTGTGCATTGATACCGGCAAATAAATAAGAAGTAGTATCAAATTTTGAGGTTGACCACTTACGCTGAATCATGATATCACCCATTTCGGCCATGGCCACAAAAAATGGCACTGCTTTCTCCCAAGCTTTGGCTTTATATTGATCATAACCTTTTGCAAACAAACCACTATAAACCTCATTTACACCAAAGAAACGATCATCTTTCAGTAATTTTTCTTCTTTATCTAATTTCAAATATTCTTTCAATGCTTCTAAAGCTGTGAATTCCGCTTGGGGATATTTGTCTTTAACAGGACTTTTAGTAAGTGCAGCATAAATCTGAAACTTCAAATGCCAAGCCTCTGCTTTAGTAACAGTTCCTTGAAAAGCTTTGTCAATTTCTGTTTTTGCTTCTTCAATTTTCGCAGGAAAAGCCAGCGTCATATTGTATGCTGCTTTAGCTTTTTTAATGTCTTGAGCCCAAACTGAAGAGATTGTAGCTGCGACAAGCAATACAATCAGCATGGATTTTTTCATCATGGCGTTTAATTTATTGATTTACGTTTTCTGTTGCAGTATCATCTGTGTTATCAATGGTTCCTGCTTCGGGGTTGATTATTGTTTCTGTTGCATTTTCATCTGTTATTACCGCTGTAATTTCTTCAGCTTCTTCTTCTACTTTAGAAATAGCTGCAATGGCATCTCCTTCATCTATACGAATCAGAATAACACCCTGTGTTGCTCTTCCTGCTTCTTTAATGGTACTAACTGATGTACGTAAAGTAATACCGGATTTACAAGTAATGATCAAGTCCTCTGTTTCTGTCACATCCATTATACCTACTAATCTACCTGTTTTCTCCGTAACATTAATTGTCTTAACACCTTTACCACCACGATTAGTAACACGGTATTCATCTACAGCCGTACGTTTACCAAATCCTTTTTCACTTACTACTAAAACGGTTTTAGTCTTGTCTTCAGGATTTACACATATCATGCCAATCACTTCATCGGTAGCATCGTCTACTTCTATTCCACCTACACCAATAGCACCTCTACCGGTAGAACGAACTTTTGCCTCGGGGAAACGGATGGCACGGCCACTTCTTACCGCCAACATGATTTCACTCTTACCATCGGTAAGTTTGGCTTCTAATAATTGATCGCCTTCTACAATGGTGATGGCATTAACACCTGTACTTCTTGGTCTGCTGAAATCTTCTAAAGAAGTTTTCTTGATTGTTCCTTGTTTAGTACAGAGAACGATATAATGATTTTGTACAAAATCTTTATCGGTAATATCTTTTACATTGATGATGGCTCTCACCTTATCATCGGGTGGAATTTGGATAAGATTTTGAATCGCTCTACCTTTTCCTTGCTTCTCTCCTTCGGTAATCTCATACACGTTCAACCAATAGCAACGGCCTTTTTCGGTAAAGAACATCATGGTATCATGTGTAGAAGCAACGAACAAATGTTCTACATAATCCTCTTCTCGTGTCTTGCTGCCAATGGCACCACGACCTCCTCTCCTTTGCTGACGGTATTCGCTAGCAGATGTACGTTTAATATAACCAAGGTTTGAAATAGTGATAACCACATTTTCGTCCTCAATTAAATCTCTCATATTCATTTCATCAGCCAAATACTGAATTTCACTTTTCCTGGCATCACCAAACTTCTCTTTTACTTCAGCCAATTCTTTTTTGATGAGGTCGTAACGCATACCTTCACTAGCAAGCAACTCTTTTAATCCAAGAATGGTTTTGAGTAAACCGGCAAACTCATCCATGATTTTATCTCTCTCCATTCCGGTAAGGCGCTGTAAACGCAATTCCAAAATAGCTTTGGCTTGTGCCTCAGATAAACCTTCTTCTTGACGGTATAAATCATCATTGATATCACTGAACATTTCTTGTTTCAGGTACCATTTTTCTTCTTTGCTTTTGTTAATCAAAGCTTCTTTTGCTTCATCCGGTGTACGGCTGCCTCTAATTAAGGCAATCACTTCATCTAAATGATCTAAAGCTTTTAAGTAACCTTCAATAATATGAGCTCTTTCCTCAGCCTTTTTCAATTCAAACTTAGAACGGCGAATGATTACATCCATTCTAAAATCAACAAACTCAACAATCAAATCTTTGAGATTCATGATTTTAGGACGGCCCTTGCTTAATGCTACATTATTGATACCGTAGCTGGTTTGTAGTTCGGTGTATTTATAAATTTGGTTGATGATAACCTGTGCTACTGCATCTCTCTTTAAGTCAACTACAATTCGGTTACCTTCTCTCTTATTACTTTCATTGTTTACATTAGAGATGCCTTCGATGGTTTTATCGTTCACTAACTGACCAATTTTATCGGTCAGTGCATCTAGACTTACTTGGTATGGAACTTCTGTAATAATGATTTGTTCTCTTCCACTTGGCTTGGTATCTACATGACATTTTCCACGTAGTACTACTCTACCACGGCCGGTTAAAAAGCCCTGACGAATACCGTCCATGCCATAAATTACCCCACCCGTTGGAAAATCGGGGGCTTTGATGAACTGCATCAGTTCTTCAATGGTAATCTCTTTGTTATCGATATAAGCAACACATCCATCAATTACTTCGCTTAGGTTATGCGGCATCATATTGGTGGCCATACCTACTGCAATACCAGAAGAACCGTTTACCAACAACTGCGGAATACGAGTTGGCAGAACTGTTGGTTCTTGTAAACTATCGTCGAAGTTGAGTTGAAAATCAACCGTTTCTTTTTCAATGTCTTCCAACATGGCTTCGGCAAAACGTTCTAATCTCACCTCGGTATAACGCATAGCAGCCGGTGGATCACCATCTTGGTTACCAAAGTTACCTTGACCATCAACCAGCTTGTTACGCATGGTCCAATCTTGGGCCATACGCACTAGGGTATCGTAAATGGCACTATCACCGTGTGGGTGATATTTACCCATTACTTCACCCACAATACGGGCAGATTTTTTATATGCTTTGTTGTGATTGTTGCCCAACTCGTTCATGGCATACAATACCCTGCGGTGAACCGGTTTAAAGCCGTCTCTGGCATCAGGAAGGGCACGGCCTACAATAACGGACATTGAATAATCAATGTAAGCCGTCTTCATTTGTTCTTCGATATTTATCTGAATGATCCTATCGTTGTCGCTGGTTTGCTCGGGCAATAAATTCTCTTCCATGTATGATTTTCCTATGCTTTATTTAATGATGACGTTTGTAGTTAATTCAGTCCTTTTGAAAGGTTGGCGAAGTTAACTTTTTACCACCGTAAATGTTGCAGAAAATCGCAGTTTTTTGAGGGGTTTTATCCACAAATGTGGGCTATTTTTACTTGAAGTTATTTGAAGAAGAAAAGTATTGAATATCAATATATTAGAAGGGTAGATTTTGTATAAAATCTACCCAATACTGACAATTGAAAGAAAATACTACAATACACCTTTTGTGCTTGGCAAATAATTGCTGAATGGATCTCTTTTTACAGCCATTTTGATAGCTTTAGCAAATGCTTTAAAAATGGCTTCAATTTTATGGTGTTCATTATCTCCTTCGCAGCTAATGTTGAGGTTGCATTTTGCTGCGTCGCTAAATGATTTAAAGAAATGGAAAAACATTTCAGTTGGCATATCGCCAATTTTTTCTCGGTTGAAAGTGGCATTCCAAACCAACCAATTTCTGCCGCCAAAATCTATTAATACTTTGGCTTCTGCTTCATCCATAGGAAGGGCAAATCCATAGCGTTCTAAGCCTCGTTTATCTGTCAACAGCTTTGCAAATGCTTCTCCCAATGCAATGCCAGTGTCTTCTATGGTATGATGCTCATCTATATGCAAATCGCCTTTGGTTTCGATGGTTAAATCGAGTTGTCCGTGACGAGCTACTTGATCAAGCATATGATCAAAAAATCCTAGGCCTGTGGAAATGTTGGATTTACCAGTACCATCAAGATTGATTTCGATATGAATTTTTGTTTCGTTGGTGTTTCGATCATGATTAATGGTTCGTTGATGAAGTTTTAGAAAACTGACAATATCTTTCCAATTATCGGTTTCAAGAACAATCGTATCACCGAAGTTGATGGCTTGTTCTTCCGTTAAGCTATGTAAAGATTTGATGTAGATGGCTTTGCAGCCTAAGTTTTTAGCTAATTGAATGTCACTCCATCTATCTCCTATAACAAATGATTGTGTTAAGTCGAATGCCGGATTATTGATGAGATGTTGCAATAAAGCAGTACCAGGTTTACGTGTAGGCTGATTATCGGCTGCAAATGTTTTATCAATGATCATTTCATCAAATACAAAACTCTCTCCTTCTAACACCCTTAACATGAGATTATGATAAGGATGAAAATCAGCTTCCGGATAAGATTCTGTTCCTAATCCATCTTGATTCGTCACCATCACTTTATAAAAATCCAATGTTGCTGCAATTTGTGCCAATGCCGAAATGGCACCGGGAACAAAACTGGTTTTTTCTAAGCTATCTATTTGAAAATCGTTTGGTGGTTCTTGAAGTACAACACCATCACGGTCAATAAATAAAATTGGCTTAGGGATATTTTTAAGTGCTGTATTTTCAATATTTTTCATCATACCATTTCGTTTAAATAATCAGCAATAGCATCAATTAATAAAGTGTTTTCTTTTTCTGTACCTACCGTAACTCGCAAACAATCATCACACAATAATACGTTGCTTCTATCTCTTACTACAATGCCTCTTGTAAGCAGATATTCATACAATTTTCTTGCATCTTTTACTTTTACCAATAGAAAGTTAGCATCTGATGGATAGACTTTTTCAACAATAGGAATCTGCTCAAAAACAGCTTTCAAAGCATCTCTCATATCTACCAGCAAAGTAATCATATCATTTACTTGTCCAACTTCTTCTAATGCTTTTACTACCAATTCTTGTGTGGCTTGATTGATATTATAAGGCGGTTTAACCTTGTTCATGATTTCAATAATATCTGCAGATGCAAATGCCATTCCCAACCTAAGTGCGGCAAGACCCCATGCCTTGCTTAAAGTTTGTAACACCACCAGATTGGGGTAATCTGACAATTCTTGAATAAATGATCTTTGTTTAGAGAAATTGATATACGCTTCATCAATAACCACAATACCATTGAAGTTATTGAGTATGGTTTCAATATCATTTCGGTTGATACTGTTGCCCGTTGGATTGTTGGGTGAACAAATCCAAATGAGTTTTGTGTGCTCATCTACCAAGTTTTCAAGATGTACTAGATCTAATTGAAAATTTTCTAGCAAAGTCGCTTTTCTAATCTCAACATCATTGATGTTAGCACTCACTTCGTACATGCCGTAAGTTGGCGGACAGATGATAATATTATCTACTTGAGGGTTACAAAAGCAACGGAATAAAATATCTATACATTCATCACTACCATTGCCGATAAAAATATTATCAACAGGAATTTTTTTAATGCCGTTGAGTAAAGTTTTTACTTGTAATTGATGCGGATCGGGATAACGGTTGTACCATTTAAACAAAGGAGAACCTAAACTATTTTCATTGGCATCTAAAAAAACTTTTGCTTCACCGTTAAACTCATCTCTTGCCGAAGAGTAAGGTGTTAAGTTTTTAATATTTGTACGAGTAATTTTTTCTAAATTAAACATAAGAGAAAATAGAATGTAGAAAATAGAATCTAGAATAAAAGTTCTAGCATTTTCAATTGTTAATAATTTTACTTCTATAAGAAGATAGCATTTTACCAATTTCATCGAGCATGCTTGAAAGCATCAAGTTATTTCCATAGCCCAAATCATCTGCAAGAATTAAGTAGTACTGACATTCTTCTAATGAACCTTGTGCGATATTGAAATATTTCGCTTTGTCTGCTTTACCAGTTTTTTTATACCCTTCAGCAATATTTGCAGCAATGGAAATAGCAGCTCTTTTAAATTGAGATGTTAATACATAAACCTCTTCTTTAGGAAAAGATGCAGTATAGCGATAAACACCTAACACAAATTGATGTGCTTTTTGCCAAACCATCAATTGTTGAAATTTTTGAGTAGCCATGGTTTTGATTTTTGATTATCGAATTAGATGAAATCAATTATTGGTTAATAACATTATATCTACTAGTTATAAGCAATCTTTGAACACTTTATTTAATCTCCTCAATTCTTTCTGCTATCTACTCTCTTCTATATTCTGCCTTCTGTATTCTAGCTTCTTCCTATTTCATTTAATCTAATCGTAACCGCCTGCTTATGTGCATCCAACCCTTCAGCTGCTGCCATTATTTCTACTGTATTGCCAATATTTTTTAATCCCTGTTGACTTAATTGTTGAAAGGTAATTTTTTTCACAAAACTATCTACGCTTACACCGCTATAGGCTTTTGCATAACCGTTAGTTGGCAGCGTATGATTTGTTCCACTTGCATAGTCACCAACACTTTCCGGCGAATAATGTCCTAAGAAAATAGAACCGGCATTGGTAATTAGTATTGCAATTTCTTCCGCTGCATCCGAAGCGATAATTAAGTGTTCGGCAGCATAAGTATTGGCCATTGCAATAGCATCTGCCTCATTTTCTACTACAAATATTTTACTGTTGTCGAGGGCTTGAGTAGCAATTGCTCTTCTGGGTAGTTGCGTTAATTGTACATCTATAGATTGCAATACTTTATCAACCAATGAAGGTTGCCAAGTAATTAATATCGCTTCACTATCAATGCCATGTTCAACTTGGCTTAATAAATCTGCTGCCACAAAATCGGCATTAGCAGATTCATCAGCTAATACACAAACTTCACTTGGTCCGGCCGGCATATCTATGGCAATGCCTTCTTCTTGAATCAATTGTTTGGCACAAGTCACATACTGATTACCGGGTCCAAAAATTTTATACACTTTCGGAACAGTTGCTGTGCCATAAGCCATTGCAGCGATGGCTTGAACACCGCCGATTTTAAATACTTTGGAGATACCTACGAGCTGTGCTGCAAATAGTATAGCCGGATGAACTGTTCCATCTTTTGATGGTGGTGTACACAGTATCACTTCTTTACATCCTGCTATGGCAGCAGGAATTCCTAACATTAGGATGGTAGAGAATAATGGTGCAGTTCCTCCGGGAATGTACAAACCAACTTTTTCTATGCCAACTGATTTTCTCCAACACTTAATGCCCGGCATGGTTTCAATAACTACAGGCTCTGTTACTTGTTGTTCATGAAAGCGACGAATATTATCTGCTGCTTGTTGAATAGCCGCTTTTAAATCATTTGGTGTTGCAGCAATAGCATCTTCAAATTCTTGTTGACTCACTGCAGTATTTGATAGCGTAATGCCATCAAATTGAGTAGTGAATTGTGCAATAGCTAAATCACCTTCTTGTTTTACGGCTTCTAGCATTGGCCTAACTTTTTGTTGTAGTCCAGTAGCATCAAATACCGACCGTTGTAACAAGGATGCCCAATCTTTTTTATCGGGATATAAAAATGTTTTCATTCTGCTTATTTATACAATCATCTTTTCAATAGGTATCACTAATATGCCTTCAGCCCCTGCCGCTTTCAGTTGTTCAATAATATCCCAAAACTGAGATTCACTTAATACACTATGAACACTACTCCATCCACTTTCTGCCAAAGGCAATACAGTCGGACTTTTCATACCGGGTAATAAAGCAATAATATCTTTCAAGTTTTCATTCGGTGCATTCAGCAAAATATATTTGTTGTTTTTTGCTTTTTTTACCGATTGAATTCTGAACAACAATTTGTCTAACAATCTTTGCTGCTCAATGTTGAGGCGATTATTTTTTACTAATACCGCTTGAGAGTTAAGGATGGTTTCAACTTCTTTTAATCCATTCATAAATAATGTAGAACCACTGCTTACCAAATCGCAAACAGCATCGGCTAAACCAATACCGGGTGCAATTTCTACACTGCCACTAATTTCATGAATTTCGGCTGTTACATTGTACTTATCTAAAAAATGTTGTACTAAAACAGGATAGCTCGTGGCAATTTTTAGTCCTTGTAATGAACTCGGACCGCCATACTCGTCTCCTTTTTTGATTGCAACGGATAATCGACATTTACCAAAACCTAGTTTTTCAACGGTTTCAATATGTTTATTTTTTTCGTACAAAACATTTTCACCAACAAATCCAATATCTGCTACGCCATCAGCTACATACTGCGGAATATCATCATCTCTTAAAAAGAAAATTTCTATCGGAAAATTATCTGAAGCCGTCTTCAATCTATCCTTAACATTACGCAAATCAATACCACAATCTTTTAGTAGTTTGATAGAGTCTTCTGACAAACGTCCTGATTTTTGAATCGCTAATTTCAGCTTTACCACTTCTTGATTATTCATTTCACTCATTTTTTATTTAATAGTTGGCAAAAAAAAAAAGCTTACCATTTCGGTAAGCTCTAATGTGTATATACAAAACACCATACGCCTACCTGTTGGGTAAGTGGTTATGGTGATGGATTGTTGTATTTTGTTTCATAGTGCAAAAATAGGTGAAAATGAATGGCAGCAAAATAAAATTGAAGAAATTAATAGAATGAAGGGTTTTGTTTCACTTTGGTTTCGATTAACTTTACCGCCCTGTTAAACAATAATGCAGTAGTTTAAAAGCATGATAAGCCCAAACACCGTACAGCAAATTACAAGTCGCATCGATATTATTGATGTGCTGGGCGAATTCATCAAACTAAAAAAACGTGGTGCTAATTATTTAGGGCTTTGTCCTTTTCATGGTGAAAAAACACCTTCCTTCACGGTATCTCCAAGCAAAGAGATTTATAAATGTTTTGGTTGTGGCAAAAGTGGCAATACCATCACTTTTTTAATGGAGCATGAAAAGTACAGTTATGTTGATGCATTAAAATGGTTAGCAGCAAGGTATAATATTGAAGTTGAAGAAACCGCTGTTAGTCCTGAGTTTAAACAACAGCAGCTAGTAGCAGATAGTCTTTTTATCATCAATGCATTTGCCCAAAAATTTTTCTCCAATGCTTTATTTGAAACCGAAGAAGGAAAAGATGTGGGCTTGAGTTATTTGAAAGAAAGAGGGTTTAGAGAAGAAATCATCCAAAAATTTCAATTGGGTTATTGTTTAAACGAGGGTACTCATTTTTCAACTGCAGCGGTAGCGCAACAGCATAATGCAGAACTGTTATTGAAAACCGGATTAACAACAGAACGCTATGGAAATTTATACGACAACTATCGAGGTCGTATTATATTTCCGATTCATAACAATTCCGGTAAAGTGTTAGGATTTGGTGCAAGAATTATTGCCAAAAATGATAAGGCGCCAAAGTATATTAACACACCTGAAAATGATATTTATATCAAGAGCAAAATATTGTATGGCTCTTATTTTGCCAGAATGGCCATTGACAAAAACGATGAGTGCTTGTTGGTGGAAGGATATACCGATGTAATTAGTTTACACCAGGCCGGTATTGAAAATGTAGTGGCAAGTGGTGGTACTTCATTAACAACAGATCAGCTACGTCTCATAAAAAAATATACCAACAACCTCACCATTATTTATGATGGAGATAGTGCAGGTATTAAAGCAGCACTTCGTGGGTTAGATATGGCGTTGGAAGAAAGCTTGAATGTAAAGTTGGTGTTGATTCCGGATAATGAAGATCCCGATAGCTTTGTGAATAAAGTTGGCGCAACAGCGTTTAGCGAATTTATTGCCACTGCAAAAAAAGATTTTATTTTATTTCAATTAGAAGTAAAGTTGAAAGAAGCCGGAAATGATACGGCTAAAAAATCGGAAGTAGTGAATCAGATGGCTGAAACGCTGAGTAAAATTAGCAGAGCCGAAGATTTTACTAAACTGCAAGATTATGTTAGGCAGTGTGCTGCTATCCTAAAAATTGATGAAAACGGTTTAACAAATCTCGTCAATAAGTATAAGAGGGATAAACTCAGCAAAGAAGAAAAAAAACCACCTGCTTTTAATTTAAACGAAGCTGCGGGAATAGAAACGGAGCAGCCTCCTGTAGATGATAGTTTCGGTTTACTTTATCAAGATGAAGCACAGGAAAAAAGTGTATTAAGGGTTTTATTGGAGTACGGATTGCAGCCTTGGGATGAGAACCAAACTATGGCGGATTATATCTTTAACGAATTGGCGGCATTCGATTTAGAAAATCCGGATTTAGAAAAATTATTCGATGAATACAAACAACAATATGAACTTGGATTACAACCAACAAGTAAAACATTGTTATATCACGATGATCCTAATATCAGAAACCAGGTAATTAGTGTCACTATTTTTCCATTTGAATTGAGTAGCCGTTGGGATGAAAAATTAGAAGGCATGAACATCAATAATCGAGATACTAGCCATCAAGATGTGAAGATGAGTGTGAACTATTTTAAGCTGCGAAAAATTAAAAAGATGTTTGATGAAAATCAGCGAGATATAGAGAAAGCCACCCAATTAGAAGATCAATTGAGATTGATTGAAATACATAATCACTTGAAAAAAATCGAAATTGAATTGACGCAACAATTAGGCACGGTGATATTGAGATAAAAAAATCCACACTTGGTTAAGTGTGGATTTATAGATATAGTTCAATAAAAATTACTTTTCAGTTGGGTTCTTCTTTCCTGCTAATAATTTCTCCAAAGTTGATTCTAATCTTCTGGTACGAGTATCTTGCTTTTTAGCACCTTCAATCCATTGTACATACTCTTTTTGATCGGTCTCAGACAAGGAATGGAAAAACTCTCTAGCTTTTTTGTACTTGTTGAACATTTTTTCCAGTTCAGCAGGTGCAACAACCAATTTTTTGTCAAACTCCACACCTTTCAATTCTTTAGGCAAAGGTTCTGCTTTAGCTTTGACAACAGGCTTTTCGGCAACAACCGTACTTTTTTTGAATTTGATGGCATTCCACATGTGGTCAAGTGGAATTTGAGTTTCTTGCTCATAACCATGTTGCAAGAGATAATCCCAACTGCAATCTCGATTTAGGTCACTAACAATTTTGCTGGTAGTTTTTGGATAGGCAATCCACATTTTGGCATTATCCGCCAAAGCAGGCAACACATCAGATAGAATATTGCACAACTGGTTTTGGTTGATAGCGAAAACTAATCCAAAATCAATTCTTCTTGCCTTAAGCAGTGGAGTTACATTTTTAGCAAATGCCAACTTTACAAACTGCTTTTCGATAGATGAAGGTAATCCCTGAATTAATAGGTTTTTTTCATCTGCCAATTCTAACTTTTCAAATAAACTTGGTTGAGACATTCCTTAAAAGGGGTTTAAGGGTTATCGATAAAGAGTGCAAAGGTACAACAAAATGCCCGTACTGCAATGGTTTACCTCAGAATTTAGCCTCAGTTATGCTTGATTGTTTAATTATTTTAAGAACCAATAGGTTTATAATAATTTTTAATCACCCCATCCATGATTTTTTGCAACTCGTCAATCCTACGTTGCTCTGCCGGGTGGGTACTTAAAAATTCAGGGGGCTTTTGGCCACCGCCTAATTTTTCCATCCGCTGCCATAAAGGAATAGCTTCTCTTGGATTATATCCTGCTAAAGCAGAAAACATCAATCCTAACTTATCTGCTTCAAGTTCTTGTTTACGGCTATGCGGCAACATTACTCCCACATTACTTCCAACGCCATAGGCGGTTAAAAAGAGATTTTGTGCTTCGGCAGGTTTTTGTGCAATAGCAACCGACAATGCTACGCCACCTAATTGTTGTAATAACCCCTGACTCATTCTTTCGTTGCCATGTTTGGCCAAAGCATGTGCCACTTCATGCCCCATTACTACGGCTAAAGCTGCTTCGTTTTGAGTAACAGGTAACAATCCGGTATACACCACAATTTTACCACCCGGCATACACCAAGCATTAACATCGTTACTTTGTACCAAATTATACTCCCACTGGTAGCTACTCAATTCTTTACTCAATCCTTTGCTGCTGTAATAACTATTAACGGCATCTGAAATACGTTTGCCCACACGACGTACCATTTCTGCATCTCTGCTTCCGGAAGTACTAACCACTTTATTTTCAGATAAAAATTGCCTGTATTGTGCAACAGACATTTGCTGTAACTCAGCTTCGGGAATTAAAGACAACTGGCTACGGCCGGTTATGGCATTGCGGGAACATGCAACTATCATTAAGATAGCAATGACCCCTAGAAAAGACAATCTAATTTTCATAATTACATTTACTAAGGCAACTACTATACCACAATTGAATTCGGTAGCAAGTTATTGGCGATTCTTTCGCTTATCTCTGTATTTAAGGATGGGAACTTTACCTTCGGTACCTTTTAAAATGCGTCCAATGTTTTTTTGGTGTGTTAAAAGCACCATTAATGCCACAATGACTGCAAAAATGCGATACAGTGTTTCTTTTTCGTTGAAAATGAACAAGATAAAAACCATGAAAGCTACTCCGGCTAGCATGGAACTGAGTGATACGAAACGAGTTAAGTATAAAACAAGTAGAAAAACACCAATGCAACAAATAGCAACGATGGGCTGAATGGCAACCGCCATTCCAAAAAGCGTTGCAACACCTTTACCCCCTTTAAAATTGGCCCAAACAGGAAAAATATGACCAACTACAGCAGCTAAACCTAACCCAATCATAAAGTTGGTTCTATCCCACTCGTCTGTTAAATAATAAGGAATCAATAAATAAAGTGCAGTAGCTAATACCCCTTTCAACATATCAACCACCATTACAAAAGTGCCCCATTTTGAACCTAGTACACGGTAAGTGTTAGTAGCACCTGCGTTTCCGCTACCATAATCTCTGATATCAATGCCGAAAAAGTATTTGCTCACCCATACTGAAGTTGGTATTGAACCAATTAAGTAAGCTAGTACAATTAAGAAAAATTCGCTCATCTTAAGGGGGTTGATTGAAGTCAGTAACAAATATACGGAACAGAAACCGAATTAATAATTACTTAACAATTCAAACGCAGCATTTTAAAACAATTTTAAACTTGTTTAATTAATTTAATGCATATCCATTTATTGCGAGTAACAGTAGTTTTATGCTCTAGTTGGTACTTGCTGCAAGCCAATAAAATGTCTGATTCGTCTTCTGTCAACAAACCACTTAATAACAAAACACCTCCACTAATCAATTGACTATCAAGGAATTTTAAATTATCTAAGATGACGTTTTTGTTGATGTTGGCTAAAATAATATTGTATTTTTCCTTACCGGAAGCATCATTGGCTAGTTGTAGCTGAATCTTAGCGGTATAATTATTTGCTCCATTTTCTATCGCATTATCAATACTCCATTGATCATTGTCGATGGCATAGACAGAAACAGCACCTAATTTTTCTGCCAAAATTGCTAAAATACCGGTTCCGGTACCAAAGTCAAATACTTTTTTGCCTGCAAAATCAATAGGTTTCATTTGCTGAACCATCATAAATGTGGTAGCATGATGGCCTGTGCCAAAACTCATTTTTGGGGTAATGAGGATCTCGTGTTGCACCCCAGGAATAGGTTCATGAAAATGTGCCCTAATGGCTACAAAATCATCTACCACAACTGGGTCGAAATTGCTTTCCCAAACCTGATTCCAATTTTGTTGGGGCATGGTGGCAATGCTGTAAGTAAGTTCCCATTCTTTCAAGCATTCATTGACGGCAGCTTCATCAAAACTGTTTTCAGGCACATAGGCTTCTACAGCATGTTCCAACTCCTCAAATCCATCAAATCCAAGTTCTGACAAATAATAGATAATCGATGGCTGAAGGTCGGCCGGAGCAGGAATAGTGAGCTTAAGGTAATTCATTATAATAGGGCGTTAAATGATATTTTGAAAAAAGGCAACAAAAAAATCCCCCGTTTTGCGGGGGATTCGATTAATTAATTATTTGCATCCGGTTGTTGTGGTCTATCCATTGGCTTTGGACCATCTGGTTTTGGCATCAATACTTTGCGACTTAATTTGAATTTTCCAGTTTTTTGATCAACACCAATCAACTTCACTTTTACCACATCTCCTTCGTTTAATACCCCTTCCATGGTTTCTAAACGCTTCCAGCTAATTTCACTGATGTGTAATAAGCCTTGTTTACCCGGCAAGAATTCTACAAAAGCACCAAATTCTTTAATGCCTTTAACGGTAGCTTCATAAACAGTACCCACTTCAGGAACTGCAACAATACCTTTAATCCAAGCTACAGCTTTATCCAAACCTTCTTTAGCTGGTGAGAATACGCTGATTTCGCCTTGATTACCTACTTCTTCAATATTGATAGTAGCACCTGTTTCACGTTGAATTTCTTGAATGATTTTACCTTGTGGGCCGATCACAGCACCGATGTATTCTTTGTCGATAAACAATTTAACCATACGTGGTGCATGAGGTTTAACCTCTTCACGGGCTGCAGGTGTACAATCATACATCGCATCTAAAATATGTAAACGGCCACGTTTAGCTTGTTCTAAGGCGGCTCTCATCACTTCCATACTCAAACCATCTACCTTAATATCCATTTGTACACCACAGATACCATCACGGGTACCAGTTACTTTAAAATCCATATCTCCCAAATGGTCTTCATCACCCAAAATATCAGTTAGCACGGCATATTTTCCGTCTTCACGGGTAATTAAACCCATGGCAACACCACTTACATGTTTTGGAATAGGAACACCGGCATCCATTAATGCTAATGAACCGGCACAAACCGTAGCCATTGAAGAAGAGCCGTTTGATTCTAAAATATCACTCACAACTCTTACTGTATAAGGATAATCATTACCCGGCATCATTTGTTTTAAAGAACGCATAGCCAAGTTACCATGACCAACTTCTCTTCTACCTACACCACGCATCATTTTTACTTCACCAGTTGAAAACGGTGGGAAATTATAATGCAAGATGAATTTAGTGTACACTGATTTTGCAGCGCTTTCTACCAATAATTCATCTAAAGGCGTACCTAAAGTAACTGTAGTTAAAGATTGTGTTTCGCCTCTGGTAAATAATGCTGAACCGTGTGGTGTTGGTAATGGATCTATTTCCATGGCAAGTGGACGAACTTCGTCTAGCTTACGACCATCCAAACGAATTCGGTCATCCAACATCATGTTACGAACTACTTCCCACTGTAAATCTTCGTAATATTTTTTTGCTAATTTCTTTTCGCCATCTGTAGCTTCTTCACCTAAGCTGGCAATCAACAAATCTTTTAAAGCACTATACGCTTCACTTCTTTCATGCTTTGCAGAACCTTTACGTGAAATCTCATACAACTGATCTTTTGCAAAAGCAGTTACTTTAGCTTTAATTTCTTCGTTTTGCTCAGGTTTTGGATAATCTCTTTTTTCAGTTACCCCCACTTTATTGCGTAACTCAGCTTGTGCTGCTATTTGTACACGAATCGCAGCATGTGCAATTTCTAATGCTTCGATTAATTCTTCTTCTGAACATTCTTTGGCCTCACCTTCCACCATCATTAGGTTTTTCTCGGTGGCGGCTATGATAAATTCGGCTTGGGCTGATTCTAATTGCGTACGGGTCGGGTTAACAACAAATTCGCCATTGATTTTAGCAACACGAACTTCAGAAATAATTTCTTTAATGGGAATATCTGAAACTGCTAAAGCGGCAGATGCTGCTAAACAAGCTAATGCATCGGGCAAAACTTCTGCATCGCTGCTAATTAAGGAGATTAACACCTGTACATCGCAGAAATAATCTTCTGGAAATAACGGACGTAAAGCTCTATCAATCAAACGACTGGTTAAAATTTCATAATCGTTTAAACGAGCTTCTCTTTTAAAGAATGAACCTGGGATACGACCGGCTGAAGCAAATTTTTCCTGATAATCTACGCTTAATGGAAAGAAATCTTGCCCATCTCTTGGAGCTTTGTTGGCTACAACAGTAGCTAATAAAATACAATTGCCCTGGCGTACAGTCACGGCACCATCGGCCTGACGGGCAATTTTGCCTGTTTCAATGGTTACTTCCTGGCCATTGGCAAGGGTAAAAGTAACTTGTGTAGGTTGTGATAACATAAAATTTAAATGAGGTTTTTCAAACAGGCATTACCATGTAGGCGGGATGAGTTAAATGGCAATGCAAATTTGGTAATCAATGTGTTTGTTGCAACTATGTACAAAAAACTATTCCCAACCGTCGTTAATAGCCAGTTGGGAATAGTTGATATCATAGTGGGTCTTTTATTTTCTAAGACCTAATTTCTCAATAAGTGCACGGTAACCTTGAAGGTTATGCTTTTGTAGATAAGTCAATAAGCGTTTACGCTGACCTACCATTTTCATTAAACCACGGTGTGTGGAGAAATCTTTTTTGTTAGCTTGTAAGTGCTTAGAAATCTGACTGATACGCTCTGTTAACAAAGCAACTTGTCCTTCAATAGAACCAGTGTTAGCGGCTGTACCGCCAAATTCTGCAAAAATACCTGCTGTTTTTTCCGGAGTTAAATACGACATCTCAATTTTTTTAAATAGCGTCCTAAAATTACATCTTTTTTAATCGTGTGCAAAAGTAGGGGAATTTGGTGAAAATGCTAAAGGCTGAAGGATTTTTTTATCCATATATGGGGAAATCAGCCATTTTAAACTAAATCATCTCTTTTAATTGTGCCACAACAGAATCAATTTCGGCCTTTGTATTGTGTTTGCAGAATGAAAAACGAACGGTTACTTGGTTTGGATTACTGTTGATGGCTCTAATTACATGACTACCGGCATCGGCACCACTAGTACAAGCACTTCCGCCACTAGCGCAAATATTATTGATATCCATGTTAAACAGAATCATCTCACTTTTCTCGGTTTTAGGAAAGCTAGCACTTACAACTGTATATAAACTATTTCCTAAAGGATCTCCGTTGAAACTAACATGTGAAATATGCTGCTGAAGCTGTTCTATCATGTATAATTTCAAACTTTTGATATATGCACTGTCCGTTTCATAATTAGCTGTAGCTAGTTCTAAAGCTTTGGCAAAACCAACGATTCCGTATAAATTCTCTGTTCCGGCCCTCATATTTCTTTCCTGACTTCCGCCATGTACAAAAGGCTTAATGCGAACATTTTCATTGATGTACAACATACCAACGCCTTTGGGTCCGTGAAATTTATGACCTGCCCCTGTTATAAAATGAACCGGTGTATTTCGCAAATCGAATGGGAAATGGCCAACTGTTTGTACCGTATCACTATGAAAAATAGCTTGATACTTCTTACACAATTCACCGACTGCATGAATATCAATCATATTTCCAATCTCATTGTTGGCATGCATGAGGGTTACCAAACATTTTTCTTCACTCGATGCTAATAAGCGTTCTAAATCTTGCAAATCAACATGACCATTCGGCAATAAAGCCACATAGCTCAAAGTTGCTTCATCGTTACAATGCAAGTGCTCAACCGTATGTAGCGTAGCGTGGTGTTCTATTTTGGAACTGATAATATGTTTACAACCTAAATCTCTAACTGCAGCCATAATGGCTGTATTGCTGCTTTCGGTTCCACCACTAGTGAAAAAAATCTCTGCAGGATGAGCATTTAAAATTTTGGCTGTCGTTTTTCTGGCATTTTCAATCGCTAATCTACATTCTCTGCCATAACTATAAATAGAAGATGGGTTACCAAAATGTGTGGTAAGGTAAGGCATCATGGCTTCAAGCACTTGAGGATCTAATGCGGTGGTAGCAGCGTTATCCAGGTAAATTCTTTCCATGCGTTGAATAAGGGTTATTGAAGGCGCAAAAGTAAAAAATAGTGCTTAGCGTTTTGTAGTATTAATTCGTTAACAAATCTAAATCGTATTGACGCAATACTTTAAAGAAACGTCTAGCTTTATTAAAGTGCCTTTGTCCTCGAACATAAGACCAATAAGGAACACCGTTTTGGTGATTGATTTTGCCGATTTGGTACATATCTTCCCAATGCATGATAATTTCTTTCAAGGCTCTAAAATAACTCATACCACAATCGTAGATATGATTCGGCTCGGCCCCTGCCCCATTGTATTCTAAAATAGATATGTTTTTACCGGCTTTTAAATCTTCGATAGAAGTACATTTTAAATCGTAGCGACCATAATAGAACTGCCCGGCAGCATTACTAATCTTGTCAAATACATCGCAAAGTTGCTGATCTATTTGTTTGTGCAAGTTGATAAACCTAGCCCCACGATTATGATTGCCGGCAATGCTCAAAATATATTTCTGACCGGCAGGAACAACATAATTCAAATGTTCAGCATGCTTATGCCGCATTTCATCTTCTCTATGTTGGGCTCTTGGGTGTTGTTGAATTAATTCAATCAATGTATGTTTTCCATCACCATCTACATGCAAGTATTCTTTAAGAATAAAGCCGGTTACTTTACCCTTGGTTTGTCCGGGATAGCGAATATGAAAAACACTAAACTCCATCGGCATATCAACCAAATCCTGAATTAAATATTCTACAGGAATATGGTCATGGTACATTTTAAGCTGTGCCTCATTATCTAATTTCCTAAACATCATACCCTGCATACCAATAGCTGGTTTAGCAATAAAGGGATAATTAAATCCTGCTGCTTTCAAGTTTTCTTTTAAACCGTCAAAGTTTGCTTTAGCATTAACAAACAATGTTTTAGGATAATATTCTTGGGGCAATTGCTCATACATTTCTTTCTTACTCTCACCTTCAAAACCTGCAAATTCTAATGTTGGATTGGTAGGTGTAAAAAACCAAATCGCCCTAGCTTTGAAAGCATAATACAGCCAAACGAATCCTAATGGAGCGTAAATGAGGTTAAAAGGCCAGAGTTCCCAATGCGTAATTTTTTGCCAAAGCTGTTTCACATGTTGCAATTAAGGGCTGCAAAAGTAAGGTATCGAGGATATAATGAATTGAAAATGATGCTACCTAATTTAGCGAATGATGAATACTGCAGGAACTGCCCTTTGTCCTTCTTTGTCTGATGGCTTAATGGTTGGCTTTCCATTGACTAACAAACAACTGCTTCCTCCCCCATCTAAATTCAATGCTTCCCAACAACCAATTTCTTTCAACATTTGTGCTTCTTGTGGTAAAGTGGCTCCTTCTGCCTTGCCCGGAAAACGACCTTCAATAGCCAAAATAATCAATTTGCCATCTTTGGTATAACCCATAGCTGTTCTAGGATGCTTATCGTTAATAGCTTTACCGCCAAACATTCTTTCATCATTATTGGTAATAAAAATTTCGCCTTGTTTCAACAAATTTGGTCCGCCTCCAATAGCTGTTTGCATTTTCCATTTTCGTTTTTTAGAACTAGAAAGCACTTCTTTCATGGTTGGATTTGAAGTACTTCCTTTTGTTGCAGATGGGCCATTCATCAACACATAAGGCCAACGTTTGGCAGAATCTGTGTAAACCCATCCCACATCTGCCATTTGTTTTTTGGAGATACCTATAGCAGCTTTTGTGACATAGAAATAGCTACTGTCTTTTTTATTTAATGCAGTATGTTGTGTATAGGAAATTAATTTGCCATCCTTCATGACCAAGTTTAAATTTTGATTGGTAGCAAACGAAAAAAATGTACCGTTAACCACCACTGTAGGTTGATCGTTTTTATCGTAGAATTGTTGCGGTGTTAATCTTCTGCCCAAGGTTGTATCTGTTGTAAACTGAAGTTGTTTAGCCTTTAATTCTGCCGAAACATAATACGCTACGTTTGGTTTGCCATCTAAACTATCAGTAGTTTTATATACATGAATGCCAACGGGTAAAGGTTGGTACAAGCTATCCACATTTATCCACTTCAGTTGACTGCTAGCAATCATTGGAAGCAAAACAATAATCAAAAATATTTTTTTCATAGTACTAAGTTATGGTTTAGCGATATACCTTGTATTGGGTATGTAATAGTAACAATTGAATTTTACATTTGTACAAACACTTTTCTTATGAGACGTTTAGTAATTGTTAGCTTGCTGCAAATAGTTTTATTTACTGCAATAGCTCAAGTAAATTTTCAGGTGGTGAAAAACAACTTGATGTACGATAAAATTGAAAAGTGCAGTGATGGATTATTGCGATTTCAAAAAAACAATAAATGGGGCTATTTAAATAAACTTGGCGTAGAAGTGATAGCAGCCAAATTTGATGATGCCAGAGATTTTAACAATGGTTTTGCTGCCGCAAAACAAGGCGATAGTTGGGGACTGATTGACAAAAAAGGTAACTGGAAAATTCAGCCTAAGTATTTTGATTTAGGCTACACATTTAGGTATAATCAAATTCAATTTTTAGAAAAGACTTCAAGAAATTATGGTGTTATCAATAGCAATGGTGAAACAATAGTTCCTGCAGATTATTATACGGTTAGAATAGCTGCTAAATTTCTGGTGCCATCAAAGCGTAAAGGCTTCTCTTCTAATTATGATTATTTCTTATTCAATTCAAAAGGTATCAAACTAATTCCTGAAGCTTGCGATTTGGTTATTGAAGATTCGATAGCAGATTTTGCAGCTTTAAAGAGAGGCAAAAAATGGACTATTATTGATGCTTCGGGTAAAATTTTACAAGACAGTTTAAAAGATGCAGAAGTTAAAGCAGTGGGGCTCAATGTGATAGTGTTAAAGCAATTAAGTACTAATAAATATGGGGTTTGCGATAAGCAAGGTAAAATGATTGTTGACTTTGATAGCTATACTAATATCAGCTTAGATAGTGATGGTTTTTTATTGGTGACAGAAACCAAAACAGCTTGGGGTAGTACTAATTCATTGTACGGTTTATTAGATAAAACAGGAAAGGTGATTTTGCCTGCAAAATATCTCTATTTGGGCGGTCCGGCAAATGGAATGATTTTGTTAAAAGACACTGAGGCAAAGAAGTATGGCTATGCAGATTTTACGGGAAAAATTGTTATTCCGTTTAAATATACCGATGCCAATCATTTTCAAAGTGCTGGTTTAGCAGTTGTAAGATTAGAAAACAGCAGCACAAGCGTTGTAATCAACAAGAAAGGTGTAGAAGTTGATAAAACAAAAACAACCTTCCCCACTTTTAATGAAGGCATAGCAGTAGAAAAAAATGATTCCTATTTTTTATTGATAGATAAAAAGAAAACACAGAAAAAAATAGAAGGCTTTACCGATCAATGGAATATAAAAGATGGCATGTTTAAAGTGCAGGATAAAAATAAAAAATACGGCTTCATGGACTTAACAGGTAAACTCGTTATTCCTTGCAACTACGACGAAGCCGGCTTTTTTAGTGAAGGTATGGTTTGGGTAGCCAAAAAAGGGCCATACTCTTACTCTCCTACTTATTATGGCTTTATTAGCAAACAAGGAGAAGAAATTTTACCCGGCGAATTAACTAAGGTAAACGACTTTAAAGATGGTTTTGCATTGGTGGTTGATAAAAACAAGCAACAGTTCTTCATCAATAAAAAAGGGCAAAAGCAAACATTACCTCGTACTTACGATGAAGTGAATAGTTTTAATGATGGGTATGCTTTATGCAAAGTAAATGCCAAAACAAAATCAGAAAATCCAACATGGTATTTTATAGATGTAAACTTTAAAGAAGTGAAATCTTTCGCTAGATATGTGGTACCTCAATTTTCTAATGGATACACCTTTGTTTACACCGGCAACGGTGTTGACTATGAAATTTTAGATAAGAATTTTGCCGTTGCCGGTAAGATTAAATTTAGAGGTATTGACTCTGTGTTTTATGCTAGTGATGAATTGTATGCCTATAAAGATTCTGCATTAAAAAAATGGGGTTATAAAACTATAAAAGGCGAAACAGTGATTCAACCACAATTTGAAAGAGGTGGCCGTTTTTATAACGGATTATTGGTAGTTGAAAAAAATGGCAAATATGGTTTTGTTGACAAAACAGGCAAATGGGTAGTTGAGCCTGTTTATGAAGATGTAAATCCATTCTATGAAGATGGGTTTGCCCGAGTAAAAAAAGATGGCAAATATGGGTTGATAGATAAAACAGGAAAAGTTTGGTTAGATATTCAACACAATAGAGTTACAGATTTTCAAGAAGGATATACCGTACTCAAAGTTGATAATAGCTATCGTATAGTAAAACTCTAATAAAGATGATAAAGTCTATGCCGGTTATTGAACTAGCATAGACTTTTCAGCTTCCCATTTGGCTTTACCATATCCGGGAATAACATGCTTTTCGCTGTGGTAAGAAGAACGAACTAATGGTCCGCTTTCTACATAGTCAAATCCAATTTCATATCCAATAGATCTTAGTTCGGCGAACTCATCCGGGTGTACAAAACGATGAACAGCCAAATGGCGTTTGGTAGGTTGTAAGTATTGGCCTAAAGTGAGTACATCGCATCCAACAGCCACTAAATCTTCCATAGATTGAATCACTTCTTCTTTTGTTTCTCCCAAACCTAACATGATGCCGGTTTTGGTTCTCATGCCACCTTGTTTCAATAAACGCAACACTTCTAAACTGCGGCGGTATTTTGCTTGTACCCTTACTTGCTTGGTTAATCGTTCAACCGTTTCCATATTATGACTAACTACTTCAGGTGCCGCATCGATAATGCGTTGTATTTGATCTGCAAAACCCCTAAAATCAGGAATTAATGTTTCTAAAGTAGTATCTGGATTTAGGGTTTTCACCGCCATAATGGTATTATACCAAATGGTGGAACCACCATCCTTTAACTCATCTCTATCTACCGAAGTAATAACGGCATGTTTTACTTTCATTAAGTGAATAGCTTCTGCAACTCGTTGAGGTTCATCCCAATCCACAGGGTCGGGTCTGCCGGTAGCTACTGCACAAAAGCCACAACTACGGGTACAAGTGTTACCCAAAATCATAAATGTTGCGGTTCCTTCACCCCAACATTCACCCATGTTTGGACAATTGCCGCTTTCGCAAATGGTATGTAATTTATGGGTATCTACAAGTCCACGAACATGCTTATAACTCTCACCAATGGGTAATTTAACTCTCAGCCAATTGGGCTTTTGTATTTTAGAGGTGGTTGGATCAAACTTCGGAACAACGGGTAATTCCTGCATGGTATATCAATTAGGTGTTGCATTGGAAATATTTCAGCCAAAACAACAAATGATGTTAATAGTTGAATATAGTGATGCTGTACAAGGGTCCTTCGCCATAGCTCAGGATAAACTTGCAACAACTGCCTATGAATGCAAAATTGCTGGTTACCAACTAATCAACAAAAATAAATCACTTTCGTTTACCGAAGTTGATGGCTACATAAGCATTGTAGAAAAATTGTTTTTCCTTATTGCGTAAAAGGATGGGCATTTTTTGAGAATAAAACTCTGCATTTAAACCTACTTCAATCGCACTTACCATGTCGTTATAACGACCATAATCAAACCGAAGTGCCACTTTTGCATGAGCACCGGGAGTAAATTTCATTTCATTAAACCCTTTACCTAAGCCCCCTGAACCTAAAATAATATCTCCTGCAAGAAACAGCGAATCGTTGTTCTCGTATTTGATGTCTCTTCGTTGACCGGTATTCGGATCTTGAATCTGTATGTAATAGGGTTTCAAAAGGCCGGCACTTAATCCACCTCCGTAAATGGCACTTACCGCAACGCCGTTTTTATTTCCTTTGCCTCCAATTAATTTTTGTTGGCCAATCCCAAGTTTTAGGTAATAAAAATTATTCTGTTTGCCATAGACATATGGATTGCCGATAGCAAAGCCCAATACGCCACGAGTCAATTTTTCTTCTTTCGGATGTTTTCTTTCGCCAAGTTCTACACGAAATAAACTGGTTTTGGTGGTAGTTTTAAACTTGCCTTTCTCCCAAAAAATACCATATCCATCCGTACTCAATTTAATACCAAATATGCTTTGTTTATTAAAGATTAGAGCTCCCTGCTCTTCCTGTTTAATGAGTTTGTTGATTTTTTCTTTCCGCTCTTTTGCTTTTTCCTGTCTTGCTTCTTTCTTCTGCGCCGATGCTGAATAACTTAGAATGCCGATGATTGCTACGAAAAATAATTTCTTCACCATGATATTATTTGTGTTGGTAAATTTAGCCAAAAATACATAATGACTTCACAAGTAATTTATAAAGGAAACTTAAGAACAGAATTAATTCATTTACAAAGTGGTTCGACCGTTGAGACTGATGCCCCAACTGACAACATGGGAAAGGGTGAACGCTTTTCGCCAACTGATTTATTAGCAACTGCCTATGGTAGCTGTATGATTACCACTATGGCCATTAGGGCTGCCGATATGAACTTAGATTTTGATGATACCAAAATAGAAATTACCAAGATAATGAGTGCCGATTCGCCACGAAGAGTGGTGGAAATTAAATGTCATCTATTCTTTACTGACCGTTTTACACCTACAGAAGCACAAAAAGAACAGCTTATTCGCATAGCAAGAACTTGCCCTGTTGAAAAAAGTTTACATCCTGATATTAAATTAGATGTTATTTTCAATTGGTAAAACCAACCAATATGTCATCTACTGCTGCTTATCCTTATAATTGTCCGAATTGTGATTCAGTAAAAACCGCTAAATTTTGTGGTAATTGTGGGCAAAAAGAAGATGGACGATACACTATCCATACTCTATTGCATGAAGTTGTTCACTCTATAACGCATGCAGACAGGGGTATTTTTTCATTTGCACTTCAACTTTTTTATAAACCGGGTCTCATTGCCCGTGATTTAATTGAAGGCAAAAGGAAAAAGTATTTTAATCCTTTTCAATATTTATTATTGATTATGGCTGCGATGGTTGTTTTGTATGGCTATACTAATTTTTATGAGAAAATGTCTTTCTCAACTTCAAACATGCAACAGACCGAAACTTCAAAAATAATTAGTCAGGAAATTAGTAATTTTTTAAGTAAATATCAAAAGTTGTTTTACATGATTTTGATACCATTATTTGCTTTGTTTCAACAATGGTTTTTTAAGAAAGACAAATTTAATTATGCCGAGCATGTGTTGGGAGCAGTAGTAATGAATGGCATGTCTATCAACTACAGTATTATTTTTGCTATTGCGTTGTATTTCATTCCACTTCACCCATCAGTTTATTACACTGTTAATTTATTGTTTGGATTGAGTGTTCAAGTATTTTTTCTAAAACAATTTTACAGAGAAAAGTTGTGGATTACAATGCTTAAAGCCATTGGAATGTACATCGGTTATATTCTTATCTTCTCCATTATTACTATGATTATTGGCGTAATATATTTTTTGATGACGAAGAAATAGGTGTTCCCTACCATTCATTTGCCACGCTTCAAAATAGCATTCCCTATTGCACAATCCAGACATTTGTGATATTGACAATAATTGTTTTTCAATTCAATCAATGCTTGTGCATCTAAGGCATTGTAGTTTTTAACTCCGTATTTGACCCAATTGCGAGTAATGGTATTTTGTTCGGGACTTAAGTTAGTAAGCCAGAGAATCGCTTTTGTTTTGATGGCTTCATCTTTGGTATACAATCCATATGCAAATAATACCGGTATAATGGTGTTGATGATAATATTGTCCACCATCTGTCGGCCTAGTTTTTTGGGATGATAGTCTGTTGCTTCATCTATTTGGTAATGATAATGCCAATAGTCATTAGCAGTTACATCGAATAATTGTTGTATTTCTTTTAAGGTAGCTGTTGATTTGATGGTACTGAACAAATGCGAAGATTTGTTGACCAACATGGCCAACTGTGCTAACCTCACCGTAGGAAAATTAGCAGGTCGCATTCTTAAAAAATCGGGTGATTTTTTAGGCTGCACCAATTGATATTTTTGCTTCAAAAACTGATATTCTTTTTGAAGCATTTTGGGGTAAGATTCTTCCATTTTTTGGTTTAATAAATTGGCTTGTCCTAACAACAGTGCTTCTAATTGATGAATTTGATTTTTGTGTTTTGCTAGAATATTAATGGAAATGGATTGAGCCACTTGCTCAAATAAATCTGCATTTACTTTTATGCCAAAATTTCGGGCAAGCATCCACCAAAACACTTCTTCCCAATGTTGTTTGGTTTGCTGCAACCTGTGTATGATTTCATCAGCTTTCCGTTCTAGTCTTTCTGCGGCTAGTCTTTCTTTCCAAGAAAGCCAAGCCACATCGCTTAATGCCGGAAGATGTTTAGCACAAGGCACAAAACTAACAGCTTGCATTAAGGTTTCGTATTGTTGTAAAAGCAAGGTTGACACCCTGTCTTGCAAGACCAATACCGCACAAGCCGGTGTATTTTCTGGTTGTTTATCGTGTTGCCAAACTACATGTAGAATGATGCTATTGTAGTTGCTGTCGGTTGTGTGCTGATGACTATCCCAATCAGAAGTTTTAAGGTGTAATTCTACATTCCCAACTAATAAGGTGTTGCCAACTTTTACTTTTGCTTCGCTAAAATCGGGGCCTTGATTGGTATTTAAAGTGCCGGGATGAAGAATGGCTAGCGGTTCGCCATCAACATCAGTTAATGCAACAGCATTAAAATATTGAAACTGCCAGATAAATTGCAACAAACGTTCTGTCATGGACGAAAATTGGTTATTGCAATTTAATCCAATCGTTCCAATTTAAAAAAAGCTTATTTGTTGAAGTTGGCCAAAGCCTGCACTACTCTACTTACCGGCAAACCCATTACATTATAAAAATCGCCTTGAACGGCTTTAATTCCTACTACGCCAATCCACTCTTGTATGGCATAAGCACCGGCTTTATCGTAGGGTTCGTATTTGTCTACATAAAAAGCAATCTGTTCATCGGTTAACGAATGAAATTCAACGTAAGTGGTATCTGCAAATACTACTTCTTTTGCATCTTTTAATAAAACCACACCTGTAATAACACGATGTTGTTTACCGGATAATGCAGTTAGAATTTGAATAGCATCTTCTCTGTCTGTTGGCTTACCAATAATACGATTGTCTAAAACCACTACCGTATCTGCAGCTAAAATCAATTTATTGTGGTGTGATTTATGAAAAGCATTTTGCACATACTCGTACACCGCTTTTGCTTTTTCTCTAGCAATAAAAACCGGCACATCTTCAATAGCCGTATCAGATGGAAAATCTTCATTGGTATGTTTCACAATTACTTCAAACGGTACTTCTGCCCATTCTAGTAATTGTTTACGGCGTGGTGACTGAGAAGCCAGGATAATATCTTCCATCATCAAGCATAAATTTTAAAGAATATCATGGAAATGATTCCGGTAAACATCGCCAATTTAACCAAATCACTTAGTTTTTTGAAATCATCACTGTTTTGTGCTTTCATCAATTTTTTCAAAACGATCAACAAAGGAAGAATCACAAATACTATGGTATAAACGGCACTGATCCACCATTTAAACTGTAGCACATAAAATTGAACAATTGCTAAAGAAGCAATCAACACAAACAGCCAAACCGCTACGAATACTTTTGAAACATTAAGCCCCCAAACAATGGGCATGGTTTTACAGCCGTAACGGCGGTCACCTTCAATATCTTGCATGTCTTTAATTACTTCTCTCACCAATGAAATGACGAAAGCAAAACCGGCATATAAAAAAGTGAGACGGGTTAGTTTGCCTACGTCAACCGTTTCATACTGTCTGATAGCGTTTAAAAAATAACGGCTTTCACACCAAGTAATCACTAAAATAACCCAAGCGGTGAGTAAGGAAATTAATACATTACCTGATAGTAATTTTTTCTTTAGTGAGATGGAATAGATAAACAACAACATTACACAAGCCATATTGGCAAAACCCAATAACATTACTCCTGTCATGCGGTCTATGAAAAAACCTAATCCAATTCCAATAAAACTCAATATCCAATGCCACACCAATACCCAACGACGGTTAATGACTTTATCGACCACCATTTTATCGGGTTTATTGACAAGGTCAATGTTGAGATCAAAATAGTCGTTGATGATATAACCGGCAGCAGCAATAAACACCGAGCTAATCATCAATAAAACAAAATACAATCCATGTACATTAGGCTTTAATCCCCCTTGTTGAAATATAGGTTGCAGAATACAGTAGGAAAATAGCAGTTGTGCTACTGCGATAAAGACCAAATTAGGCCATCTCACTAACCTGAAAAATGCAAGTAGTAGTTTCAATAATGTGGTTTGAATGCAAGATAATAAACTACGATTGGTTATCTCTCCATTCGTACACCCAACTGCTCTGAATCATTTCCAAATGACCTTCGTTAGATTGTTCTCTGGTTCCTGCAAAATTGGGAATTTGTAAAACCCATTCTAACAAATCGGTAAATCTAACTCGATAGATTTTGCCTTCGTTGAAATCATCTCCAAAGCGTTCGTATAATTTTAAAGCGATGTCTTCGTAATCATTCCAATTAATGGGTGGTTCGTAATGCATAATACCTTTTTTATATTCTGAATGAGTTATTATCTAATTAAATATTGTTAAGCATGTTTTATTCTCCCAAAAACTGGGTTTGGTCAGGTAAAGTAACTACAATATCTCCGCTACCTTCCAACAACACACATTGACAACCTAATCTTGAATTTAAGCGAGGATTTACTGCCCTGTCGATAAAGTCTTCTTCTCTATCTGTCAATTCTTCTAAAAAATCTTCTCCTTGTTCTACATAAAGGTGACAAGTGCTACAAGCACAAACACCGCCACAATTGTGATGTAATTCAATATCGTTTTTTAAAGCAATTTCAAGTAAACTATCATCCGAAGGAACGTTTGTTAACGTTATTGGTGCTAATCCCTTCTGTTCAAACTTAAAAGTTACGTTGTACATCTCTTGTATTTTGGTGGCAAAAGTATTTTAAATTGAGGGCTTTATGAAACTGTTCCTATCTGAAAAGGCTACGAAATGTGGAATTTTTACAGCTTTTAATTAAACATTCTGAAATCAATCTACAACATCATTGAAATTTTTTATTGTGGGTAGCAGATTTTTTCTATTTTGTGCAACCATTTAAAAATTAACAATAACGTATTGAACGATATTTAAGTCTGTTGATCGGTTGCTTGCTCATAACAAACCCCGTCAGGTTATACCTTTCGGGGTTTAGTTTTATTAGTTGATGAGTGAAATTGTCGACTACCTGCTATTGGCATCATTCATACGAATTCTTCTGCCTTTATAGCTTTTACCGTCAATTGCTTTTATCATTTTAGTTGCAGCAGATTTATCTATTTCAACCCAACTATTCATTTCCTTCATATCAATTCTGCCCAATACTTCTTTCTTCAAATCACTCATATCAAGTATAAATTGTAAGAAGCTGGCTTTATAAAATCCATCTTTGGTACCAAGGTTAACAAACAATCGAGCCATTTCTCCACCACCGCCATTTGAACTTGGGCTACGGAAATCTCTTTCTCTAGTAGGTATATCTCTACGGCGGGCTTGATCTCTTCCACCGGGTTCCAATTCTCTTCTTTCTCGTTTTTGCTCTCTGATGTTTAAATCAGCAGCATTATCGTAATATTTTAGAAAACGGTCAAACTCCATGGCTGCCACTCTCTGTAACACTTCTTCTTTGGTTACATCCGCAAACTTTTCTTGCAACATGGGCAAGTAGGTTTCGTAATTATTGTGGCTGATATCGGCTTGCAATAATTTATCCATGAAGAAATGGAATTGCTTTCGACAAACATCTTTACCGCTTGGTATTTCTAATTTATGAAACGGTGCTTGCACCATTTTCTCAATCTGACGCAGTTTGAAGGTTTCTCTGGTGTGCACAATACTCATACAAATACCTGTTAAGCCGGCACGACCTGTACGACCACTGCGGTGTGTGTACACTTCTACATCATCAGGTAATTCGTAATTGATTACATGGGTAATACCTTGCACATCAATACCTCTTGCCGCAACGTCTGTAGCTATCAACAATTGAAGGCTTTTATCCCTGAATTGTCCCATTACTTTATCACGCTGCCCTTGCGTTAAATCGCCGTGCAATGCATCAATATCATAACCTTCTCTGGTTAATTTTTCAGCAATGTCTTGAGCATCTAATTTAGTACGAGTGAAGATGATACCATAGATGCCGGGATTAAAGTCAATCAATCTCTTTAGTGCCTCATAACGATGATGGGCATTTACTACAAAGAATTGATGATCAATGCTTTTGTTGCCGGTATTAACTTTTCCTACCGTTACTTCAAAAGGATCTTTCATGTACCTTTTGCTTACTCTTTTGATTTCAGCAGGCATGGTAGCACTGAATAACCAGGTACTATCACGTTGAGGGGTATTTTGAAGGATAAATTCAATATCATCTTTGAATCCCATGTTCAGCATTTCATCTGCCTCATCTAACACTACGTATTTGATTTGCTCTAAGTTGATGGCTTTACGTTCAATCAGGTCAATTAACCTTCCCGGCGTAGCCACAACAATCTGAATGCCTCTTTTCAAGTCTCTAATTTGAGTACCAATGCTGGTACCACCGTATACCGCAACTACATGCATGCCCGGTAAGAATTTCTTGAACAGTTCTAACTCGTTAACTATCTGCATGCACAATTCACGGGTTGGGCATACTACTAAAGCCTGGGGATATTTTTGTGTAACGTCAATCAATTGCAACAACGGCAAACCAAATGCAGCTGTTTTTCCGGTACCTGTTTGGGCAAGACCCACAAAATCTTTGGTACCACTTAATAATACGGGAATTGCTTTTTCCTGAATAGCGGTTGGGTTCACAAAGCCTAATGCATCCGTGGCTTTTACTAATTTTTCATCAAGACCTAAGTCTCCAAATGTCATCATAAACTACTTAAAATTTTGCGCAAAGGTAGGCTAATAAAGGGGGAAAGATGGATTTGTTTTGTAATGATGCGGCTTTCGGCCATTTTTGTACTGCTGCAACACAATTGTTTTCCAATTGTTACTGAAACTACAAACCCCGCAATTAATGATTGTCACTTTAGAAATAGTTAGATATCCAAAATGGTTAGGCTGGGCAGGATTTTTATCTATGGCGGTATTTAGATTGCCTTTATGGTTACATCCAAAACTTAGTTTTTGGAAATTGATGGGTTGTGGTAGCAATGGCACTTTCGATAAAACCCCTGATTGGCGGCAATGGGCTTTACTACAAGTTTTTGCAGATGAAGCTACATTGAATACGCCAAGCTTTATCCGTAAATGGTGGCGTTTTTTTGGTGCGGAAATATGGCGTCTTGAACTACAACCTATTGAAGGTCATGGCACTTGGGATAATCAACAAGTAATGGGAAAATTACCCAAACAAGGTGATTATGAAGGAATGATTGCTGTACTTACTCGAGCCACAATTAGACTAAATAAATTAAAAGCTTTTTGGCAACATGTAGATGGTGTTGCCAATCAAATGGCGGGTGCTAAAGGATTTATTACTTCGGTGGGCATTGGCGAAGTGCCGTTTATTAAACAAGCCACATTTAGCATTTGGGAAAGCAAAGCTGTTATGAAGGAATTTGCATACAGCATGCAACAACATAAAGTGGTGATTCAAAAAACAAGAAAAGAAGATTGGTATAGTGAAGATATGTTTGTTCGTTTTAAAATTATTTCTTCTACCGGAACCATACATGGTAAAAATCCTTTAGCCGAAAAGTTGTAAGTTTGCCTAACAACCGTTAGTGTTCATGTACACCCAATCTAAAAAGTACATACTTATTCTACCTTTTGCGCAGCAAATGTTGCCCATGAATTTTCATATTCCTGAGCCTTAGTGGTGTACGCTTTAGCTTTCTATTTTTTCCATTTTTTGAATCGCTATTTAACAATAATACTGTTGTATGAAGAATATTAAATTAATTGAAATTCCGTCTGAAATCGGTGCCGGCACTCGTGGAGCTAGTCTAGGCGTTGATGCTATAAAAATTGCAGCACTTGATTTTATGAGTAATTTCTTTGTGCATTTTCCGTCAGAGAAAATTCCGCATGAAAATAAATTATTGTTCGAACCCATTGAATCGCCCTATGCCAAGCGTATCAAAGGTTTAATTAGCATGTATGAAAAGATTATTAAGTCAATGGGTGAATCATTGAAGACCAATTTTTTTCCGGTTGTATTAAGTGGAGATCATAGCACTGCCGGTGCTATTATTGCCGGATTAAAAATTGCGAAGCCCAAGAGCAAATTGGGTGTTATTTGGATAGATGCCCATGCCGATTTGCATACACCATACACAACGCCATCGGGCAATATGCACGGCATGCCTTTGGCAACTGCTATTGCCGAAGACAATGAAGAATGTGCTGTTCATGACTTAGATGCTGAAACAAAAAAACAATGGGACATTTTAAAAAACATCGGAAAAATTGCCCCCAAAGTGCTGCCGGAAGATGTGGTATTTATCTCCCTTCGGGATTATGAAAAAGAAGAAAAAGCATTGATAGAAAAGCATGGCATGAAAGTAATAACCACCAATGAAGTGCGGAGAAAAGGTCCGGAGAATGTGGTAAGAGCGGTGTTACGTTACTTGAGTGATTGTACCGATATTTTCATCAGTTTTGATGTAGATAGTTTAGATTCTTCCATCTCAAAAGGAACAGGAACACCGGTTAGTAATGGTTTAAAAGAAAGAGAAGCCGAAGATTTGATTAGCAAATTTATGCAGAACCGAAAAGTCTGCTGTTTTGAAATTACTGAAGTGAATCCCACACTCGATAAAGAAAATTTGATGGCAGAAATTGCTTTCAATATTTTACAACGAAGTGTAAATGTGTTGATGATGAATTAATGAGATGATATCAATTTTATGAAGAACCTAATTTTTACAGCAACTATGTTCTTATTTGGGTGTAATAATGCCACAAAGAACAGGTCTTCAAATCATGTTGACACAAGCATTGTAAAAATCAACTCAACAAATAAAAAGGCTCAACTATATACAAAACTTGATACAGTTATAATTTCGTCTAGACATTTTGATACCATTAAATATTCAAGAGAGGAGTTTAATCAAATTATAGACCACTTCCCATCATTATATCTCTCTATTCCTGTAAACCCCGACATATCTTATGCACAAAGTGGTTATTTCAAGGATGTGACTGAAAAAAATGGCAATAAAAAACACATATCGTTTGGAAGTGAACAAGGACAAGACACTTACTATATTTTATATTCATACTTTTTACGCCAACAGCAAAATGACAAAGATTTAGAAATCGTTAGGGAAGACTTAATAAGCATTTATCAAAGTATTAATGACATTTTTAGTTACTTGCAATTTGGTGCAACATACTTTGGACACCAATATAATCGACTGAATGGTTATGCTGAATATAGCGTTTATGAGTACAGGCAACTTTCAGCTATTCACAACAAGTTGACGGAAATACAAAAATTAAAGCAACTTTACTTAACATCTTTGAAGGAAATAATTCATAGACAAATAGAATTAGACAGTGATATTCCTCGAAAAAGCGACAAGCTTAAAAGAGAGAATGATTTATTAAAGTTTGTAGCAATTTTGGACAAAACTATTACCAACAATTTTTATTTAAAGAAGGCTCAACAATTTCAATACTCATACTATTGAAAAAGAGAAACTGCTACTAACAAGGGTGTGTCATTTTTAATTCAGTATGACTTGTCAGAAAACAAATTCGAAATTCCCCAACAATTCCAAGCCTCCAACCTTGAACAATTATAACCCAAACGTCAACTTCACTCCTGCTTCAAATGAATGAGGTTGATAGCCTAATTCAGCAATGGCTTTGTCAATTTTCAATCCAGATTTTTTGGCTCTTTTCACCGGCTCGGGGAAAGTGTCTGAAGTAACTTTCTCTATCAGCGAAACATCTAATCCCAACAATTCGGCTGTAGTAATCGCCATTTGGTAGGGACTTACAATATCTTTCCCGGCTAAATGATAAATACCTTGTTTTTCTAACCGAATAATAGCTTCAACTCCAGCAGAAATATCATCAATATAAGTGGGAGTTCGTTGTTGGTCTACCACTACTTTAATCGGTTTCCCTTGCGACAAGTTGTTATTTACCCAATGCAAAAAACTCGGCCTTAGGCCATCCCAAACTTTGCCGTACATAAAAACAGGTCTAACAATCGTATTTGATAAGTCGCTGTTTTGAACCATCTGTTCTGCCATCAACTTCGATTCGCCATAAAAATTTAAAGGTCCGGTTGCATCAGCTTCGCTATGTGGCCCATTTTCGCCAAACACAAAATCGGTTGAGGTATAAATAAAGTGTGCCTTTGTAAAAGCTTTCAATAAATGTTCAGTAGCGGTAACATTTTGCAACAAACAGTTTTGTTGATCTTGATGACATTCATCCGGTTTACTTAAAGCAGCAGTGTGAACAATAAAATCTGGTTGAATTGTAGTAGATAATTGAAAAACCGTTGTCTCATGGGTTAAATCAACAGGTATATATTTGATTCCAAATTGAGATGGGATTCGAGATGGCCCTCTGCCGGTTGCAATAACGGTATATCCTTTAGCAGCTAGGTAAAGACAGAGGTGTTGTCCCATAAATCCATTTCCACCGGTAGTTAATACAATTTTTGGCATAAAACAGGGTTAAAAAGCATGAAAATAACGATTCAAAGTCAGAAATTAGCTACACTGAGGTTCTATAACACTAATTAATATATTTAATGATGTGTGTTTTTTGGTCTCGTTATTCCTACTTTAGCAGCAGAAAAGTACGTGTATGGCTGCTTAATTTTTGGTTTCCTGCGGAATACCTACTTTTACAACGTGTAAACATTACACAAAGCTTTAAACCCCAAATAGGATTAGAATGAAAGTTAACAAGATAGGAGTATTAACATCTGGCGGAGATGCTCCTGGTATGAATGCAGCAGTAAGGGCGGTAGTTAGAACAGGTTTGCATCATGGGTTAGAAGTATTTGGCATCATGAGAGGTTATGCCGGAATGATTGATAATGATATTCAGTCTATGAATTCAAGATCTGTAGCCAATATTATTCAACGTGGCGGAACTATATTAAAAACAGCCCGCAGTAAAGAGTTCATGACTCCCGAAGGCCGACAAAAAGCCTATGTAAATCTTAAACGTGTAGGCATTGATGGTTTAGTGGTCATTGGTGGAGATGGTAGTTTTAGAGGGGCCCAAGTGTTTAGTAAAGAGTTTGATATACCCTGCATTGGTTTACCCGGAACAATTGATAAAGATATTGCAGGTACAGATAGTACGATTGGTTTTGATACTGCGGTGAATACTGCAGTTGAAGCGATTGATAAAGTACGAGATACGATGGATGCCCACGACCGTCTTTTTATAGTGGAAGTGATGGGCCGGGATGCAGGTTATATTGCCTTGCACAGCGGTATAGCTACAGGTGCTGAAAATATTTTAATTCCCGAGTCTAAGACTGATATTGAAGATTTAATAGCATCACTTTCTGAAAAAGAACGCCGTAAAAAATTAGTTAATCTAATTGTTGTAGCCGAAGGTGATAATTTTGGCGGTGCCAATGAATTAGCTAAAGTGATAAAAGAAAGAATTCCTGCTGCAGATACTAGGGTTTGTATTTTAGGGCATATTCAAAGAGGTGGTGCCCCCTCTTGTCACGACAGATTAATTGCCAGCCACATGGGTTACTACGCTGTAGAAAGTTTAATCATGGGTAGAAACAATGTAATGGTTGGTGTTATCAATAATAAAATTCACTATACGCCATTCGATAAAGCCATAAAAGAAAAGCAAAGAATTGGTCAAGAATGGATGAAAATCGTAAAAATTCTAGCTAGCTAATTTCAAGTAAAATACCCCCAACTAATAAAAAAAGTATGAGTAAAAACGTTTCAAAGTATTTATACCAACAAATGGATAAAGAAGCCGGTGTTAAGCACACTACACACCGCACTAAAATTGTTGCAACTGTTGGTCCGTCTTGCGACACTTATGACAAACTGCTTGAATTAGTTAGAGCAGGTGTAAATGTATTCAGACTAAACTTTTCGCATGGCACACATGAAGACAAATTAAAAATCATTGAGCACATTCGAAACATGAATAAAACAGAACCTTACAATATCTCTATTTTAGCAGATTTGCAAGGTCCTAAATTAAGGGTGGGTGAAATCGAAAACAATGCTTTACAAGTTAATGTAGGCGATATACTAACCTTCACCAACGAAAAATGTGTGGGCACATTAGAAAAAATTTATGTCTCCTACCCCAACCTTGCCGGCGATGTAAAAATTGGCAACATCATTATGATTGATGATGGCAAATTAGAAGTTAAGGTATCAAGCATTGAAAAAAATGGCGATGTAAAAGTTACCGTTACGCTTGGTGGTATTTTATCTTCTAAAAAAGGCATTAACCTGCCCGATACCAAAATTTCTTTACCTGCATTAACAGATAAAGATTTGGTTGACTTAGAATTTATTATCGATCAACAATGCGACTGGGTGGCATTAAGTTTTGTTCGTAGTGTAAAAGATATTGTGATTTTGCGTAGCAAATTACAAGAGCGGAAAAGCAAAACAAAAATCATCGCAAAAATTGAAAAGCCTGAAGCATTAACGAATATCAGAGAAATCATTTTAGAAAGTGATGGCATCATGGTAGCCCGTGGTGATTTGGGTGTTGAGTTACCGGTAGAAAAAATTCCTTTAATTCAACGTGACTTGATTAGAAAATGTATTCACCGTGCCAAGCCTGTAATTGTTGCAACCCAAATGATGGAAAGCATGATAGACAGAGTTAAGCCTAACCGTAGTGAAATTACAGACGTTGCTAATGCAGTATTGGAAGGTGCTGATGCCGTAATGTTGAGTGGTGAGACTGCAGCTGGTAATCATCCGGCATTAGTGGTAGAAACCATGCGTAAAATTATTTTACAAGTAGAACATACTGAATATCGCTACAACAGAGAAGAAGATTTGGTGCCGCAGCCTCATTCTCCATCATTCTTAAGCGATGCTATTTGTTACAATGCTTGTAAGATGGCTAGGGATGTAAATGCACATGCGTTGATTGGTATGACTCAAAGTGGTTATACCGGTTTTATGTTGAGTAGCTACCGTCCACAATCGCCACTATTCATTTTCTCAAAAGAGCGAAGCTTAATCAACCAATTGAGTTTAAGTTGGGGTGTAAGGGCTTTTTATTATGATGAAGAAGAAAGTTTAGATGACATTATTGAAGATCAAATTGATATCTTAAAAGAAAGAGGATTTTTAGCTTCGGGTGATATTGTTGTAAGTACAGGAAGTACTCCGGTTCACTTACATTTACCCACCAATATGCTAAAGATTACAAAACTTGATTAATACCATAACACAAATAAAAAAAGCGGTTTTAAAACCGCTTTTTTTATGCCTATTAATGTGCAAGTATCACTTTTTGCGTTCCCCATTCATTACTTTCCGAAATATATCTAATGAGGTATGTACCTGAAGGGTAAGCTGCTAAATTTACATCCCATCGTTTATCTCTACTTTTTACAATAATTCGTTGTAAGATTTTTCCGGTAAAGTCTGTTACATAAATTTCTCTTAACACTTGTTTTGTCTCAATACGTATTAGTCCTTGAGTAGGATTTGGGAAGACTTTTACCGCATTATCAGCAGGTGGAGTTATGACCGGTTTTGTTTTCGTATCGCAAGTACTTACTTCAATCATTTGTTTGATGATACGTTGAAACGTATTGTTTAATAATTCAGTAGTAAATACATCGGTAGTTGGTTTGATATGTGATTCACCCACACCGCTATCATCAGTCAAAAATAGATAAGTTCCATTGGTAGCCAAGGCCATGCTACGCATGACAAACTCGGCAGATTTATCCGTTCCGCTACAAGCAACCGGTACAATTCTAATTCCTTTTGTTGCCGCTTTTTGAATTAATTTTTGCATCTCTTTTTTGGCATAATCATGTGGAGGAGCATCCATGATTAAGAACATGATTCTTGTTCTTGCATCTGCACTCCAGCTTAAACTATCAATGGCTGTACTCATTGCTGTATGAACCGCTTCAGGATAATCCCCACCACCACCGGAACGCTGTAGTTTAATGAAGTTCAGGACTTTCAAAATATCACTATTAAAATCAACTTTTCGTGTAACATATTCATCGCCCCTATCTCTATAAAAAACAGAAGCTATGTTTAAATTAAGTGAAGGAAAATTGTCGAAAGTATTTCTAATCGCATCTTCTAATTCTAACTTCAAAAACTCAATTTCATCAGCCATGCTACCTGTTGCATCTACCACAAAAGCAATATCAACCATGTTAGATATGCTACAGGGTTTCTTAACCAACATTTGATTTACACCATCTTTAAATAATTTAGGAAATGCAATGCTAGTAGTGTTTGGCGTAACGATGATATAGTTGGCTTGTGTAAGTTTTTCTTCCGTAACATCAGCCCATAATTCGGCTTTACCGGTATTATCTGTAATGGCTTTCCAAACAGTATCTTTAGTAATCACATTCACCAAATAAACTTGCTGACCTACTACGGGAAATCGCAATTCGTTTTGTAGCTGAACACTATATCTATTTTTCAAATACAATTGCCATTGTTGGGCATAAATCTTAAAATCACTCTCCCCAAAATCCTCCCACATTTTCCATTTATTAAAATCATTCACTTCACCCGCTGTTAATAATTTAGAGCGTACACTAATCGTATCTCCTTTTTTGAGTGTGGTATCATTAAATGAAGTTTTTCTACTTGCCGCAACGCCAACATTATAAGCTGCCGGTTTACTGATACCTCTAACACCGGCACTCGGTTCAGCAACGGTTAGGCCATAAGCTTTACCTGATAACGAAACTGAAACACTAGAAGGGTCTGTATCTTTTGTTGCATCAAATTTTGCTTTTGATAACATGCCTGTAGATTCTTTTTTCTTGGCGGTGCCATAACCCACTACAACAACATCCTCTAAAGCCCTTTTGGTGAGCAATACAATTTCAAAATTGGGATCTTTAAGTGTTTTCTCCGTTACAACAACTTTATATGGTTCATAACCCACTGAATAAAACACCAGTGTATCTGGCAATGCAGTCGCCATAATTTGAAAACTACCATCATCTCTGGTAACAACTGTATTGGCTTTATTTTTAAAAGCTACAGATACATTAGCAGCACCGGCACCGCTTTCTGCTCTTACTCTTCCATTCACCAATTGTGCCTGGCTGGTAACGATTGTAAATAAAAAAAACAGTACACTATAAATCTTACATTTCATAAATAGGATTTGGCAAAAGATGAAGGAACTGTCGCAATTACATAAACCATCAGCATTTATTTTTTCAATATTGAACTATTTATTTTACCCTAATGAAATCCTAAAATAAGACATCCTACGTTAAATTATCGTTAGCATTCCGCAAATTTGTAGGGCTTTAACCGCATCACAATATGAACAAAGGGCTGATTTTACTTGCATCGTTTGTAGCTGTAACATCTATTAATGCACAAATTACTGATTTAAAGGGCTGGCATTTAGCAGATCGTTCATACGATAAAGTAAATGGTATTGGTATTAAAAAAGCATACGATTTTTTAAAAGACAAAAAAGGAAATACCGTTATTGTTGCCGTTATTGATGGAGGCATCGATACTACACAAGAAGATTTACAGCAAATATTGTGGCGTAATCCAAAAGAAATTCCGGGTAATGGTATAGATGATGATCATAATGGTTATGTAGATGATGTTTTTGGCTGGAATTTTTTAGGCGGAAAGGATGGTCGTTGTATTGAAAAAACTTCGAGTGAGAAAAGCAGGGTTTACCACCAATATAAGCAACGATTTTTACAAACTGATTTTGACTCCTTAGCTTTAGATGAAACAGGAAAACAGCAATATGCAATTTGGAAAAAAGCCGCAGCCCAAATGAATGTTGACCCCTATGAGCAGGTCAATATTATGTTTTTAGAAGTTGCGTTTAAAGCATTTAAAAAGCATGATAAGGCGGTACGATTCGAATGGAAAAAAGAAGAATTTACAGTTGAAGAATTAGAAAATTTTATCCCACAATCTCAAGGTGGTAAACAATCTAAATTATCATTTCTAACTTTTATAAAGTTACTAGGGTTAGAAACAACAGATAAGAACACAGACATTATTAGAGATTTGGAGGAATACATCAAAGGCAAAAAAGAAAGTTTTGAAGCCAAAGACATCCCACCAATAGATTATAGATCCGAAATAGTAAAAGACAACTATTTTGATTTTAATGATCGTTATTATGGCAATGGAAATGTAATGGGTGGAGACCCTATGCATGGCACTCATGTTAGTGGTATTATCGGTGCACAACGAAACAATGGGATTGGAATGGACGGAGTAGCCAATCTGGTAAAAATAATGACCATTAGAGCAGTACCTAACGGAGATGAATATGATAAAGACATTGCATTAGCTATTCGTTATGCGGTTGATAATGGCGCAAAGGTTATTAATATGAGTTTTGGAAAATCGTTTTCGCCGGAAAAGAATTGGGTTGACGAAGCCATTAAATACGCCGAAAGCAAAGATGTATTGCTTGTTCATGCTGCCGGGAATGATTCAAAGAATGTAGATTCAACTGATAATTTTCCATCGCCTTATTGCAGTCCTAATGACCGAGCCAGCAATTACATCACCGTTGGTGCTAGTGGCGATGCGGTTTTAACCGGCAATGCGGTGGCTACTTTTAGTAATTACGGTAAAAACAGGGTTGATGTATTGGCCCCAGGTGTTAAAATTTACTCTACCCTACCCGGTGGTAATCATTACGGATTTAAAGAGGGCACAAGTATGGCAGCACCGGTAGTATCAGGCGTTGCGGCTTTAATTAGGTCTTATTATCCAAACCTAACTGCTCAACAAGTAAAATGGTGTATAGAAAGTGGGATTGATAGAACCGATAGTGCTGCTTTAGTCAACAAGCCCGGCACGCAAGATATGATGGTTCCATTGTCAAGTTTATGCAACACAGCTGGATATGTTAACGCAGCTTCAGCCATAAAGTTAGCTGAGCAAATCAGCAACAATGCGGAAAAAAATCGAGGCCAATTACCGGACAAACTACCCAAACAATCTTTTAAGAATTTAAAACCAAAACAATAATTATGGCTCGCCCCCAACCCGGAGACTTTGCTCCATTTTATCAGAACTATATCAATCTAGTAGAGGCAGACGACTTGCAAGAAGCGTTTAGCAAATACAACCAAATCATTAAATCATTTTACAATCAATTACCTGAAGCAAAAGGTAATTATGCCTACGCAGATGGAAAATGGACGGTTAAAGAAGTATTACAACACATTATTGATGCAGAAAGAGTTTTCGCTTACAGGGCATTATGTATTGCCCGAAAAGACAAAACGGCATTTCCAGGTTTTGATGAAAATGCATACGCTGTCAATAGCAATGCCAACGGAAGAACACTTACTGATTTACAAATTGAATTTTCGGCGGTGAGACATAGTACCAACCTACTTTTTCAAAGTTTTTTTGAGGAACAATTAGCCGAAATAGGCACTGCAAGCAACAATGCCGTTACCGTAAACGCCATTGGATTTATCATTATCGGCCATTTACTGCATCATAAAAATATACTGGAACAGCGTTATTTATAAGCGATTATTGGATAACAAAAAAGCCACGAAAAATCGTGGCTTTTTAATGTTGTATCGAAAAAAATTACTTTTTCTTCTCGTAACGCTTTTTGAATTTATCAATACGACCCGCAGTATCAACCAGTACATTTTTACCGGTATAGAATGGATGCGAAGTATTGGAAATTTCCAATTTAATTACAGGATACTCTTTACCGTCTTCCCACTGAATGGTTTCTTTTGATTGTGCTGTTGAGCGGCTCAAAAAAGTGTGGCCGTTACTCATGTCCTTAAACACAACAAAACGGTAGCTGTCTGGATGGATACCTTTTTTCATAACTGTTATTATTTAGTAGGCTGTACGGATTTTGCCGTACATTTTTGTTTTTAGAGCGGCAAAGGTACTGTTCGCCACCTGTAATGCCAAATGAAATTTAAATTGGACTTAATTATTACGACTTCATATTAACGTATTGCAGCGGCAAATCAAGGTTAGAAGTCCTGCAAAGTGCTATAACTTCTTGTAAATCATCTATTTTCTTGCCGGTTACCCGTACAATATCATCCATAATCTGTACCTGCACCTTCATGCCACTATCCTTAATTAGTTTCACTATTTTCTTGGCATCTTCTTGCTTAATACCGTTTTTAACCGAAACCTCTTTGCGTAGCACTTTACCACTTTGATAGGCATCTTTGCTAAAATCAAAGGCTTCGCCAGCAATTCCCTGCTTCATACTACGGCTGATGATGACGTCAATTACTTGCTTCATTTTCATCTCCGACTCCACTTCTAAGTTGAGTTTGTATTCTTTCTTATTCAAATCAATGGTAACCGGACTTCCTTTAAAATCAAATCTGTTTTCAATCTCCTTTTTTACGGTATTGATGGCATTATCGAGTGTTTGTAAATCAACCTTACTCGTAATATCAAATGATGGCATAACAAAAATTTTGGCAAATATAATCACAAGTAGTGCCAAAAGAAAGCATCTGCTACCTCGTATCGGAGTTTTTAAACTAAAAATCCTCTTTTTATCAGTTCATTATTATAGTGATTGCCAATTATATTTGCCAACCAACCCATTAGCATTGAAGAAAATTATTTGTACCGTTACCAATGATTTAAGTTATGATCAACGAATGCAACGCATTTGTACATCATTGGCAAATGGCGGCTATGAGGTTTGGTTAATTGGTAGAAAGCTAAAAGATTCAAAGCCACTTGCAAAACAAGCATTTCACCAAAAGCGGCTCACTTGTTGGTTTAACCATGGTTTTTTGTTTTATGCAGAATACAACCTCAGATTATTCATTTACTTGTTTTTTGCAAAGTCAGATTCATTATATGCGGTTGATTTGGATACTATTATGCCTGTATTTTGGGCATCTGAACTAAGAGGGAAAAAACGATTGTACGATGCACATGAATTGTTTACTGAGCAAAAAGAAATTGTAACTCGACCAGTAGTGTACAAATTTTGGATGGCAATCGAACGATTTGCTGTGCCTAAGTTTAGGCATGGCTACACCGTTAATCAATTCATTCAACAAGAACTACATAAAAGATATGGCGTTCACTTTGGTATCATCAGAAATTTACCGGTTAAAGATGAAAGTATTGTTGCTACAACAACAGTACAACATCAACCTTTTATCATTTATCAAGGTGCAGTTAATGAAGGTAGAAGTTTTGAAACGCTGATTCCGGCCATGCAGCAAGTAAATGCACCACTGATGATTTGTGGAAAAGGCAACTTTTTTGAGCAAACCAAAGCTTTGGTCAAACAATATCATCTAGAAGAAAAAGTGATTTTAAAAGGTTACGTTACACCAGCCGAATTAAAGCTAATAACACCTACTGCTGCTATTGGACTCACCTTATTTGAATCAACCGGATTGAACCAGTACTACTCTTTATCCAACCGTTTTTTCGATTATATCAATGCCGAAATACCACAGGTTTGTGTAGGTTATCCGGAGTATAAAGCTATAGTAGACCAATACGAAGTTGCCCTATTGATTGAAAACACAGATCAAACAACGATTGCAGCAGCATTGAACAATTTACTAACAGATACTGTTCTGTATAATAGGTTGAAGCAAGCATGTAAGCAAGCAAAGCAGGAATTGAATTGGGAAAATGAGTCTCAACAATTACTATTAGCTTGGAAAAAAGTGTTCAACCCCTATTGATAGCGAGTAATTATTTATGGAAAAGCATCTACACATTATCTGTCTCGACGTTCCCTACCCGGTTGATTACGGTGGTGTGTACGATTTGTTTTACAAACTCCCCGCCTTACAAGCTCAAGGCGTAAACATTCATTTGCATTGCTTTGAATATGGCCGGGGACAACAACCTGAATTGAACAAATATTGCAGCTCGGTAAATTATTACAAAAGAGAAGAAGGACACAAAGGATTTTCTACTAAGCTGCCTTATATTGTTTGTAGCCGTAGGAATGAAGAATTGATGCAGAATTTGTTGAAAGATGATTACCCCATTTTTATGGAAGGCATTCATTGCACTTATCTTTTGCAGGATGAGCGATTTGAAAAGCGAAAGAAGTTTGTTCGAGTACATAATGTGGAATATGCTTATTACCATAATCTTTATAAAACTACCACTTCAATAACCAAAAAAGCATATTATTGGCATGAAAGTCGTATGCTAAAAAAATACGAAGCATCGATTGTTGACAAAGCCACATTTTGGGGAGTTACACAAAAAGATGTTGATATTTATAGAAATGAACTCCATTGCAAAGACATTGAATTATTACCATTATACTTACCTAAGTGGGAAGTTAATAGTTTAGAAGGAATAGGAAGTTATTGTTTGTATCATGGCAATATGGGGGTTGCCGAAAACGAGAAAGCTGCCATATGGCTGCTCGAAAATGTTTTCAATAAGTTGGAAGTTCCATTTGTGATTGCAGGAAAAAATCCATCTGCAAAACTCGATCGATTAGCTCATGTAAAACAACATACTTGCTTAGTAGGTAATCCGGGAGAAAAAGAAATGCAGGATATGATTGCGAAAGCACATATTCATATACTTCCTTCTTTCAATGCAACTGGCATAAAGTTGAAGTTGATTAATGCTTTGTATAACGGGAGGCATTGTGTAGTAAATGATGCAGCTATTGACGGTACCGGTTTGGAATCAGCTTGTCATATCACAAATTCTGCCGAAGGGTTTAGACAAATTATTGCCCAACTCTATCACCAACCGTTTACAGCAGAAGAAATTACACTTCGCAAAAAACTACTTGGCCAAATGTTTAATAATGAAGCCAATGCCAAGCAACAGGTAAAATGGATTTGGGGCTAATGTTACTTATTTACTTCACTCGTAAAATGAAATTGAATATCAGGATTATTGGTCATTTCTGTATTCAAAAACCATTCGCTCTGAGCTAAATACACCGGGTTACCATCTTTATCTTCAGCAGAGTTCATTTGTTTAAAGCGTAGAAAATCGCCCAACTTTTTATCATCTGTTGAAGTCAACCAACAAGCTTTATAAAAAGGCAAACTGTTGAATTGCACACTTGCACCATACTCTTGTAATAAGCGATATTGAATCACTTCGAACTGTAATTCGCCCACACAACCAATGATCTTTTTGGTACCACCATGTTGCGTAAACAATTGTGCCACACCTTCATCCGTCAACTGCATAATCCCTTTTTCCAACTGCTTGGTTTTCATGGGGTCTTTGTTGATGACTTCTTTAAAAATCTCAGGAGAAAAGGTAGGAATACCGGTGAAGAAAAAATTAGCACCTTCGGTTAAAGTATCACCGATTTTAAAGTTGCCGGTGTCGAACAAACCCACTACATCCCCCGGATAAGCATCTTCAATAATATCTTTGCTCCGAGCCAAGAAACTGTATGGATTACTAAACCGAAAATCTTTATCTAATCTAACATGGTGATAATATTTGTTCCGCTCAAATTTACCACTGCACACTCGTAAAAAGGCAATCCGATCTCTGTGCTTAGGATCTAAATTGGCATGAATTTTAAACACAAAACCACTAAACTTTTCATCATGAACATCAACCACATTGATGTTGGTTTGTCTGCCTCTTGGTGTTGGAGAAATTCTAATAAACGTATCTAGCATTTCCTTTACTCCAAAATTATTTACCGCACTACCAAAAAACACAGGGGCAGTTTTACCAGCCAAATAATCGGCCACAATCAATTCGCCATATACGCCATCAATCAGTTCAATATCTTCTCGTAAAGTGGCGGCATCCCGCTCTCCTACTTTTTCATCTAATAAACTATCAGCCAAATCACTAATCACAACAACATCTTCATCTGCTGCTTTGGTATTGGCAGTAAAAAGCACCAAATTTTTATCATCTAAATTATACACTCCTTTAAAATCTTTACCGCTGTTAATGGGCCATGTCATCGGGTGAAGTGATAAGTTTAATTCCTTTTCAATTTCCTCCAACAAATCAAATCTGTTCTTTCCGTCTCGGTCCATTTTGTTGATGAAAACAATCACCGGCGTATCTCTCATTCGGCACACTTCCATCAATCGCCTTGTTTGAGCTTCCACTCCATTTACACTATCTACCACTAAAACAACACTATCTACTGCTGTAAGCGTACGGTAAGTATCTTCTGCAAAATCTTTGTGGCCCGGCGTATCTAGAAGGTTAATTAAAGTGTCTTTATATTCAAACGTCATTACCGAGGTTGCAACTGAAATTCCACGCTGTCTTTCAATTTCCATGAAATCACTCGTAGCATGCTTTTTTATTTTATTGCTTTTTACCGCACCTGCGGTTTGAATGGCACCACCAAACAATAGAAATTTCTCTGTCAATGTGGTTTTACCGGCATCGGGGTGAGAGATAATGGCGAAACTGCGGCGTTTGTTTATTTCGGTAACGTATTTCATGATTTGTGCTTACTATCCTTGTTTTTAAGGCGGCAAAGGTAGGGTTTGAAATGATACTGATGCGATGAAAGCAAGCCGATTGCCTTAAACAAACCGTTGCTATTCCTGCTCATTTAACCTTTATTTATGCAAAGCTGTGTATTCAGGCATCTAATTAGCAGTAATTTTCAACATTAGACCTAGCCAAGATTCGAAAATCTATATTTGTTATGACTAACACAGCATACATGAATGCCAGTTTTGAAAGGGAAAAGAACCTTAAAGCTTTTACTTACACCGCAGTTATCTGTGGGGTATTGGCTTTATTGTTGACATATTTCTACTTTCAATTGCCCGCAGTGCAAGAACCGCAATTTAGTGAAGGCATTGAGGTGAACCTAGGATATAGTGATGATGGATTGGGTGAAGAAATACCTGAAATACCCGGCGAACCGGCAGCAGCAGATGATGCAGCACCAAGTACGCCACAACAAAATACACCGCAACAAGCCGAAGAAGATACCAAACCAATTGTAGGCGATGAAAATGAGCCGGAAGAAACGGCCCCAATTGTAAAGCCTCAACCAAAGCCTGCTGAAAAGAAACCACCTACCCCTATAACCAAGCCCGAACCAAAGGTGGTTAAACCTACTACGCAGCCGGTGAAAAATCCTGTTGCTACCACTACACCTAAAAAAACAACTACCAATACAACCGTTCAACCTAAGCCTGCAACGCCAACACCTAAAGCTGTTTTTAAAGGCGGCACAGCAAAAAATAAAGGTGGCAATAATGGGGAAACCTATAAAAATGTAATGAGCCAAGGCGATGGCAAAACAGCTGGTGATAAAGGTAATCCGAATGGCAATCCCTATTCCCCAAATTACAGTGGCAATGCACCAAGTGGCAATAGTGGTGTAAGAATAAGAGAAGGATTAACAGGAAGAAAGTTTAGGTCTTATCCATCTTTTCAAGATGACTTTAACCAACCAGCAAAAGTTGCTGTTGATATTGTTGTCGATAGAGCCGGCAATGTAATAGCTGCTGTTGTAAATCCCAAAGGCACTACAACAACCGATGCCAATATTAGAGCCATTGCATTACGAAAAGCAAGACAATTAAAAATGAATGCCGGCAATGCAGATGAACAACAAGGAACTATTGTGTTCGACTTCAAACTAAAGGGTTAATCATACTCCATAAGTAGTAATTTTTAAAAAACAGATGATATGGCACTCAAGTGTAGTACTTTACACTGAATAATGTAATGCTATGGTTAATCGTCTCTATCAAATTGCTTTTTTGATTGCATTGAGTTTTGTAGGTGTTACTTGTAAAAAAGAGAGTAAACCTACAAGAGGTGATTTTACATTTTATGTTACTTCAGATTTAGGTGCAGGTGCCATCAAAATTTATGTTGATAATCAATTACAAGGTTCGATCACTCAAATTTCTCCCAACGGTGTAACCTGTGGTAGCAATCAAGGATTAACCATATCAAAAGCTGGCGGTACATATACCTGGAGAGCAGAAGGCACTTTAAATGGTAGTTGGAATGGAACACTTGTCATTGTAAATGGTCAATGCGACAAATTTGAAATCACCGGAGTAGTTGGTGGTAATTCAAGTGGTGATGTGGTTTTTTGGTCGCCCAATACTGTCAGTACAAATTGTGGTGATATAACTGTTACATGTAATGGCGTATCTAAAGTGATTACAACATACAGTAGCGCAAGTGCTCCGGATTGTGGTGCTGCAGGTGTTGCTAATTTCAACTTTCTTGCCGGAACGTACAGTTATACTGCAACCTGTGATTGGAAAACTTGGAGTGGCAGTATTACCATTACTCCCAATACTTGCACTAAAAGAGAGTTAACAGAAGCTGCTGCTGCAAAATATAGCTACATCAGTTTTACCAATACGACTTATACTAGAACAGAATTCTTTTTTAACAATCAAATCAAATATGCCGACCCGGGAAACAGCGTTACTTATTATGGTTTCCTAAATCAAAATGCAAATGGCACTGCCACTACTTACGGAACTACAAGTAGTAATAACCAATTAGGATTTACAATGACGTCAAATTTTAATTATAATTTTCCTGCAACGATTGCGTCGGGTTTCAACCAGAATTTTTTTATTGGTAATGGCTTTTTCTTTTTACGGATCAGAAATACACACCTCTCACAAAACATAACTCAAATTATTGTCAACCAAGGTTTATCTACACAAAAAACAGAAAATGTAACCATTCCAAATAATGGTATACTGTACGGCATAGGATATTACAACGCCTACTCAAATTCTAATGTGAGAATAATATTGGCAAACGGAACTATCATAGATTATACCGGACTTGGTCTACCTTTTACGAATAATCAACAACTAAGTTTAAGTGTAATGTAGTTTATGACTTATTAAAAACAATGGTAAAGGTGGTCCCTTTATCTATTTCGCTTTCAGCTGAAATTGTTCCTCCTAATGCTTCTATCTGTGTTTTGATGATAAATAATCCAACACCTTTTGCTTCTGCATTACCGTGAAAAGTTTTGTTCAGACCAAACAACTTGTTGCCATGTTTTTTCATGTCTATTCCAAGACCATTGTCGGCTACTGTTAATACAGTATTACCATTAACAATTTTCGTTTCTAATTGAATATGTATTGACCTTAAGGGAGATCGATATTTGATGGCATTTGATAATAAATTCAGTAAAATACTTTCTAAATAATCTTTAGGATAATTAATATGTGATACCTGTGAAAAATCAGCAGTAATACTTGCACCTGTTTGAAGTATCTGTCCGGAAATGTCTTGCTTTATTTTTGTCAAAACGGTTTCGAACGATAAACTTTGAAACTTCAAATCTGTATCTTCTTGATACTTTAATGAATCAACTAAATTGTTCAATGTTTCACCTAAACTATTGGATACGGTCTCGATTTTTTCGAACAACAAACTTTTTTCAGTCTCATCATTGCTCATTTTATAAAAAGACAATAAAGCATTTAAGTTGCCAGCCGGTGAACGTAAATTATGCGAAGCAACATGGGCAAAATTGAGCAACTTGGCGTTTTTCTTTTGCAACTGATCGGCCAATACAGTCAAATTTTCTTTGGTATGGTACAACTCAGATATGTCAATAGCAATACCTAAAAATCCATCAATTTTATTGGCTACGTTTTTAATGGCTGTAACTACTAATTGCGCCGGAAATGATGTTCCATCTTTTTTAACATAGGTCCAGTTGGTAGAAACAAAAGATTCTTTAATAATGGGCTGAACAAATACATCAAATGCTTGTACAGGATAGCCAAATTCTTTCGAAAGTATTTGTCCTCTTTCTGCTACTTCTTGCGGCAAATGAAAAAGTAGCGGTGTTTGTTTACCAACTATCTCCTCCGCTTTATAACCCAACATTAATTCAGCACCACGATTAAAGTGAGTAATGATGCCGCTTCTATCTGTTGCAATTATTGATACATGTGCAGCATCAAAAATGGCATTTAACTCTTCGGTTCTTTTTGTAACTATTTGCTCTAATGAAGTATTTATTTTTCTGAGTTCCAATTCTGCATCTATTCTTTTGGCATCAATTTGATTGATCCAGTTAGCAGTTCGGTATAGAATGATTAACATTGCTAAAATGATAATTGCAGTATAGATGGCAATGCCAGATTCAACACTTATGAGAGCATATCTATAAGTAAGTATTCTTAGGTATCCAAATGTGACAAATACAATTAACATGAAAGGGAAAATCTTACTTGCTAAAACATCTCCCAATTGTTTACTGGTGAAAATTCGAATCAAGCCAACACCAGGTCTGATTAAAGCAGCGGCAATTGAAATAATGAAAAATAATAGGGCTGTATGAAAAGCCATAGAAGTAAGAAAAGATAGCCTGTACAAAATAGGTGTCTCGAATGCGTATCCTAAAATGGCAATAAATGAAACAAAAGTGATGATGTGAAAAAGTAATTGTGTATGAAGTATAACTTTTCTATTGTTAAAAGTGCTAAAAAGGAAAGCTAATTGTATGCAGATAAAACTAAATGATGTAGAAGAAGCCATTCTACCCGGTAGACCATTATTGAGCCCCGGTAAAAAATCATCTTCTATCAACCATTCATCTATCCCATATGATTTACCAGTAATATCTTGAGATAATATGAATCCGGCAAAAAAGATGATTACGACAGCAATGACTTTCGAAAAAACAACAAATCTGTTGTTTATGTTGGCATATAAAACAAAACCTGTTAATACAAAAGACAAAGCTGTATTAAACTTCATGGAAATATACCCCGGAAAAACGGTCATCAGAAATGGGATCCTAACAATCCATCCAATAATAATCAATGCCCCTACCAACATAACAAAGTAGGATGCTAAAGTAATTTGTTTTTTATATGGAGTATCCATCAGCTCCAATAGTGAAATAGATTTTATTGATTACTAAGTAACTCAAAATTAACAACTTAGAGAAGAATCGAGATGATGAAAGTCAGTTCTCCAAAAAAAGTTCCTCATTCAAATTGATGTTGCTATTAGTTTTTTGTTACCACTTTGTAAGAATCTAACTAATTGAGCTACCAACAGCTAAAACTGACATGAAACCGATTGTATTTATTGTATGTGCTTGCATTACTTTTACAAGCATTATTGCACAACCAAGTAGTTCAAACACCTCTTTATTGTACCAAATCAGCGTCAAAGGCTTAGAAAAGCCTTCTTACATTTTTGGTACTTTTCATATAATGTGCCCTGAAGATTTTGCTATATCTCCGGTACTAGCCCAAGCACTAACTTCAACCCAACAGTTTTACGGCGAACTCGATATGTCTAACCCTAATTTGCAAAGCCAGTTGATGAATGGATTGATGAGTGATAAAACCCTACAAGCTCATTATGGCGATTCAGTGTTTAACCTACTCAATAAAAAATATCAAACAATAACCGGCATTCCTTTGGCAACCTTAAATACGTTTCAGCCTTTTTTGAGTATGAGTTTATTGATGATTAACACACCTGCATGTGCCACAAAAGTTCAACCCGAAACAGAATTGGTAAAGCTGGCACAGGCAAATAAACTCTCTATAGATGGGTTAGAAACGGTAGAAGATCAGTTGAAAGCCATTCAGTATCAAACCTTAGAATTGCAGTATAAACAATTACAAGAATCTATAGAAAAATACGATAGCGTTAAAACCGTTTTCGAACAAATGACAACTGTTTACAAGCAAAGGAATATTGACGTTTTATACAATTTCATGAAAGAAAAAGAATCGGATGATGTTTTTGAAACAGAAATGTTGACCAAACGAAACCAAAAGTGGATTCCTGAAATGATCAAAGCGATGAGAAAGCCAAGTTTTTTTGCAGTAGGTGCTGCGCATTTAGGTGGCGAAAATGGCGTACTTTCCCTACTTAGAGCACAAGGTTTTACAGTAACCCCAGTTTCTTTTTAATGCCAAACGAACAGGAATTTATACTACTGCTGAACAAGCACCAAAACATCATACACAAGGTATGTACCTTGTATATGGATAATGTTTCGGGTAGAGAAGACCTGTTTCAAGAAGTGACACTACAAGCCTGGAAAGCCTATGGTAGTTTTAGAGGCGATGCTCAATTTTCTACTTGGCTGTACCGTGTGGCGTTGAATACGGCCATCACTTTTTTTAGAAAAGAAAAAAAACAACCACAAGTTTATACCACTGATAGTTTACCCGATACATCTGATACGCATGAACCAATAGAGGAACAAGTAAAAGCCATGTACAAAGCCATTGGCGATTTATCAAAAATTGACAAAGCATTAGTGATGCTCTATCTGGAAGATTATAATTACAATGAAATTGGCGAAATGCTTGGTATTACTGCAAATAATGTTGCTGTAAAAATGAATCGGATTAAAGCAAGATTGAAAGAAGAAACAAAAAAACATTACCAGTTCTAAACAAACGAACAACTATGGAATTGGACGATTTTAAACATCAACTGAAAGCAAAATTAGAGACAGTGAATAATTCTGCCTCTGAAATAACATTTAAAAAAGCAATTCAAGGCAATACACAATCTGTACTTGGCAAACTACAAAAGAGTTTGTTATTTGAAATTGTTTTCGGATTTATTTTCCTTGCCGCATTTATCTATGTAGCAGTTACATCACCATGGTGGTCTATTCGGGTGTACTTCAATATATTCAATGTATTGATGGTGGTATTTATTATTCTTTTGATGGCATTATGGAGAAAAGTAAAAACAGTATCAGCAGCTTCTGAACCCGTAAAAAACAACTTGGAAAGTGTACTAAAAGTATTAAGAGAATTTGTGAAAAGATATTTTCAATTCACCATGGGTTTAATACCGGTTTGTTTTGGTTTGTCTTTTTGGCTCGGTTATCAAAATGGTGTTGAAGCTGTAAATACCAATACCGCTTTGCCTGAGTTATTGCATTTTAGTAATGCCAATCAAGTCATCCTATTCTTTGTTATCTACGCTTTAGTTTTAACGGTTGGTATCTATTTCTTCACCAAATGGTATTTGAAAAAACTATATGGCAAGTATTTAGATGAACTAGAACTGCTAATTAAAGAATTAGAAACCAACTAACATTATCTAAACAAATTAACCGGCATAATAAACTCCCATTGATTGGGTTGTGTAATGCCTCTAAATTCTCGGTCTAATAATCTGCTGTATCTAATTCCAAAACTGACTTCCTGCTGATTCCACCATTTGGTATCAAAATAAATTTCTGTACCTGCAGTACCGAATGTAAATACATTGCCGGTTCGTAAACTTCGAGTCCTAGTGTAATCATAAAATGCATTTGCTCTAATACGTTGACAGTAGAAAATTTGTCCAAAGCCCCAATCGGGATACAATAATGGCAAATGGTAATTGAAACCAATTTTGCTCATTCGAGGAAAATCAATAGCCGTGTATCCTCTTGAAAAAGGAAAACTATTGCCAAAATAATATTGGTTCATTGTATCTCTACTCTGAGTAGCAAGGGTAATCACCAAGTTATGATTGACTGCTAATCCCGGAAAATAAAATGCTCCGGAAGCTAAAAATTGATTGGCTTTAAATTCGTTTACCATGGTACGATATTGGAGCACCAAACTTTGGCCAACTCGGGGATAAATATGTTGCACGGCTCTTTGTATTTGAGCAGTATAACTCAACCTTGTTTGTAGATAATTAAATCGGATAGGTTGTAAAAACTTAGTGGCAACCCTCGTCCATTTAACATCTTCAATATTATATGTAGCTGATAGATTAAAGAAACGATATTGCTTACCGCCGCTTAAGTTTAATGGCAGTTGAAGACCAATTCTTGCATTGAATTCATTCCAGAAAAAGCTGGTATCATTTCTGAAAAAAGCATTGCGTTGGTTGGTTTGACTAATGCCGAATATAGGCTGTAAGTAAAACCCACCATAAACAGCATCGTAACCAATTTTATGACTGCCCTCGTTTTCATTGTAGGTATAAACCAATTCGCTTTGTAAAGTGTTGAGTACATTTTGTCCGTAAATGGTGAATGAGAATTCGGGCTGATCATAATACGGCCGCCAACTATGAAAGTTGAATAGTCGAGTTGATTTCTTGTATGGCTTTGTATCAAAATTTCTATTGGGTACGGTATTCAAAAATTGATTATCGGTATTACTAAACGTATTTTTTGAATACAACACCGTTAATGGTATAGTTATATCGGCGTTCGTTTTGGCTTCTCGTTTAACTTCAATCTCAGTTAAGCGATAACCATTTGCTGTAAACGCAGCGCTGTACAATTTTCCATTATTCCAGCAAGCTTGGTACAAGCCTGCAGGATAATTGGCCAAGACAGAAAAAGCACCCTTCTGTACTTCTAATTGTCTAATCTCATCGCCTTGTTTGCCGGAAGCGGTATAAGTTATAATACCATTTTCATATACCGGAAAAGCTAAAATTTGATTGGCAGGTGGTATCAACCAAGTCTTCTTTTTGGTATCCATATCAATTTGCAACAAACCCATTTGTCCGTTTGATTGTCTTGCCAATACAAAAATGGAACTAGCATCTTCATTAAATTTCGGATAAGCAAAAAACAACTTCTCGGGGTTGTCAAAGGCTGCCATCACTTTACCTTCGATATTCAACACATGCAATTGTACTTGTTGGTTGGGCTGTACATCTACCGCTACAATTTGTTGTCCATCGGCACTAATATCGGGTGAAAAATATTTTGTTTTGGTGGTGATTTGCTGTTCAAGTTTGGTAGCAATATCTAACACTTTAATGATGCTGTATTCTCTGTAGCCCCATCTGCTATCCGGCTGCCAAGCACTGTACACAATCTGTCCATTGCGATGAGAAAAATAATCATCATACCCAATATCTCTTACTGCAATTTTTGTTTCTTTTCCAGCTTCGGTCAATGAATAGAAAGTGGGAATTTGTTGGTAGCCACTTTTTAAAACAATTAAGCTATTGTTATAGGCATAAGGATATTTATAATGGGTTACGGTTTTATTGGTCTTTGAAATGAATTGCAAACTAGAAGCAGTTTCTTGTTTCCATTGCTGCTGGTAATACGCCAAGGCATCTTTTACAAATTGCTGATAATTTATACCGGTATGTTTTTTAAAAGCACCTTGAAAAGGATAAATCAATGGCTTAAAAGCAGCTGCATCTTGTGCTACTTTTTTCCAAATTACATCACCATATTTTTCTCGACCATACGCTACCAACAAATAACCAAGGTCATAATGATCCGGAACAAAATCTTTTAAACTGCCATTTCTCAGTTTTGAATAGTTATAATTTTTATTGCCTAATTGCAAAGATTTATACCCGCTAAAATTAAATGGCAATCTGCCTCGTCCTTGTGCCGACAATTGTGTTTCATTATACACCGCCTCACCTTCAAAAAACCAATCCGGTACAGCCATAGCATTAGCTACCGCCCTACCCTCTTGTCCAAACAATACACCCATTATTTTAGATGCTCCTACATTAAAATTATTGTACTGTTGTACATGTCTAAATTCATGTAAAGCCAAATTATCGGCCCATTGTACAGCACCTAAATTACTGGCATCTTGTGGTGGATTTAAAAAGAACTCACTACGATATGGCCCAAGTCCCACGTAGGCATTGGAGAAGGTAGTTTGGTTTTGTAAAACGATATTTATTTTTTGATGTTTCTCACCAATAGTAGCAGTGTATTGTTGTTGTAATTGATGTACGATGGCTGCCACTCGTTGTGCAGTACTGTCTAATCCGGCAGGAAAAATCACCCTTACCGTATCAGTATTAATCTGCTTTAGTTTAACCCGATTCGGCAAAGCCCCAAACTGTTGTGTATAGCCAAATTGTACTACAAAAAACAGAAGTACAACAAGCAATTGTCTTACTGGCATATCAAAAATTTAGAACTGAAAATTACTAGATAAAATGTAAAACAATCGCATTGCTACTGCATAAAAAAAGCCACTTTACAGCGGCTATTTCTTTATTCGAATTACATGGGGTCTCTAGTGAGGTGTATTTTGGTCATGGACAAGTACATATTTTGCAACTGGTGTATAAAATGTACATCCGGATTATGTCTTTTATCCTCTCTATACCACATTTCAAAATGAGAAAAATCTCCTTTTGTTGGTAATAATATCCTAAATGCACCTTTTAGGTATTTAACAGAACCGTCTTCATTTTCTTGTTTGGTGAAATTAAGTTTTAGTAACTGTTCTTCATTTAAAGGAATGGGGTGCAAATGGTCTACACTAAACCAAAAGTCTTGAACTTCGGTTGTAATACAAACTTGTTTTTCATCTCCATTAAGGCGGGAAACTTCACCTTCCCACATTTTACCTTCATACTCGGCCATCATGTAATCGCCGACTTTGATGTCGCTAAATTTTATCATATGCAATCGTTTTGGAGTGAGAAGATAAGAAGATTTTTAAACAATGAAAAAAAATACAAAAAAGAAGTAGCAGCCAATGAACTGCTACCGTTAGCATTTATTCTGCCCAACTCATGGTATATCCTTTATTCTCTATGGCTAAAGCTTCAACGGTTAATTGTAAAGGATGAAAAGTATCAACCATCACAGCCAATTCTTGGGTTTCTTTTTTGCCAATACTTTTTTCAACTGCTCCGGGATGTGGCCCATGCGGTATTCCTGCAGGATGCAGCGTAAGCATACCTCTGGTCACATTTTTCCGACTCATAAAATCGCCGGCCACATAATACAATAGTTCATCACTATCGATATTACTGTGGTTATAAGGGGCAGGAATGGCATCGGGATGATAATCGTACAATCTTGGTACAAAACTGCAAATCACAAAATTATGGGCATCAAAAGTTTGGTGTACAGGCGGTGGTTGGTGTACCCTTCCGGTGATGGGTTCAAAATCATGAATACTAAAGGCATAAGGATAACAACAGCCGTCCCAACCCACCACATCAAAAGGATGATGGGCATAATGCAAGCCGTACAACACTCCCTTTTTCTTTGTCTTGATGATAAAATCGCCGGTTTCATCAAAAGTTTGCAAATGCTGTGGTGTTCTAATATCCCTTTCGCAGAATGGAGAGTGTTCTAACAACTGACCATATTTGCTGACATATCCTTTGGGATAACGAATCGGGCTAAAACTTTCTACAATAAACAATCGATTGTTGTCATCATCAAAATGAATTTGATAAATCGTACCTCTTGGCACAACAACATAATCACCATATCCAAAAACGATTTCGCCGTATTGCGTTATCAACTTACCGCTGCCTTCATGAATGAAAATCACTTCATCAGCATCGGCATTTTTAAAAAAATAATTCGTCATACTTTGTTGTGGTGACGCTAACACTACGTGACAATCATTATTCACTAAAATTGGTTTTCTGCTTTGCAGATAATCTTGTTCCGGCGTAATATGAAAGCCCTCAAAGCTGCGGTGTTTCAACATTTTCTCTTCCGCTACAGTTGGCGCTACGTTGATGGGTTCATCGGTACTAATGATTTGCGTAGGCGGATGAATATGGTACAATAAAGAATAGTCGTTGCTGAATCCTTCTGTACTAAACAATTGTTCGGAATACAAACTTCCATCGGGTTTTCTAAACTGGGTATGACGTTTATGGGGAATCGTTCCCAATGTATAATAATGTGGCATAAAATAATAATGAGTTGAATGAAAAAAAAACAAAAAAACAATAGCGAACAATTAGGGCAAAGACAATGCAAGTGTGGTCAGTAGAAATACATATTTCCACCGTCTTTTATCTATCCAATAAATGAAATTTCGATTCAATGGCATGGTCGAAATTAATCAATTCTATGCAGTAAAGCAGTGATGGTTAAAAATCAGGCATAAAAAAGGCAGGTTCTAACAAAACCTGCCTTTCGAGTTATACGATTTGCAATTCCTGCACTACAATTTCGGGTTTAAATAGAATAGTAGATTTTACCGAATTAGAAATGAGACAGGCGGCTTCTGATTTTTGCAATACCCTCTCTGCCCTTTCTATCGTTTCGTTGGCACTGATAACGACTACAGGTTTCAATTCAATTTCACTGATCATGTATTTGCCATCCACTATTTCCAATTTTCCAGTTGCGGCAGAATCAAAACTTTCGTAGGCTAGTTTTGAGTTTTCGGCAATGGCTAAAAAAGTAGTCATTAAACAACTGTTTACTGCGGCAACCAAAAGGTGTTCCGGCGACCAAATACCTTCCACTCCTTTAGGAAATTGAGGTGGCGTAGCTACTTCAATAGCATCGGGCAATACGGTGGAGGTCATTAAGCCTTTTCTATCTGCTATCCATCTAACATTGACGTCATAATAATGTGGTTCCATAATGCGTATCATTTAAATTTGAAAAATGCAATATTGATTATGGCAAAATTACCATTGCCTTTAGGGATAGAATGTGACGACAGTCACTTTCACAGCAATACTTCAACGCAGTTGATTTGTTAGCCTTTATAGCCTAGTTTTTTTGAGCGAGGCCAATTTTTTTAGGAAAAGCCATTACATTTGCAACCCCAATAAAGCCCTTTGGGCCTTATTTTTAAAAGTTCGGGACGTAGCGCAGTCCGGTAGCGTATCAGCATGGGGTGCTGGGGGTCGCTGGTTCGAATCCAGTCGTCCCGACTTGTTATCTTTGAGAATAACAACTTTCTCAAAAGAAACTGAAGAGCCGACCACAAAAAATGTGGTCGGCTTTTTTATGTACCCAAAATAGCCATCAAATCGTTCCATAAAATGTTAGAACGCACTGTAGCCATCCCGACTTGTTATCTTTTAGAATAACAACTTTCTCAAAAGAAACTGAAGAGCCGATCACATTTTTTGTGGTCGGCTCTTTTTATGTGTTCAAAATAGCCTATCTCGTACTGAAATAGGTTGGCTACAAATCAATAATCTATGACTTTGCCCACAACCTACAGCAGCTTTTACTTTTGAATTTATTGTTTTTTTGAACAGTAACTCTTTTCCAATTTTTTACACTTAGTTGGCGTTTCTCAAATCAAACACTATTAATCTTTCTATAATTACTCGGTTGCATCTTTTTCTTTTTCAAAAAAACCCGGTTAAAATAGGTTAATGTTTCAAACCCGTTTCCATAAGCAATCTCCGCAACTTGTTTATCTGTTGCCATTAACTGACTGCACACATTGGCAATACGTATATCATTTACATAATCAGAAAATGTTTTGCCGGTAATACGTTTAAAAAATTTACAGAAGGCACCGGGAGATAAATGAATTAATGCAGCAGCTTTGTGAATGGTTACTGGTTCAGCAGCATGCTTTTGTACATACTGGCATACCTTATTAATACGGTTTTCATTTTCTTTTCCTTTGAGCGGTTGATAATACGAAGATGCCAATGATGCTGATTTTAATGCAGACAATTCATGAAGAATATGCAGCAGACCGGTAATTTTTTCAACACCCATTTTTTCCGGCAGCAGTTGTATCTGTTGTATTGAAACCGCAGGTATTTTTCCTTTGAATAAAATTCCATGCTTTGCCCGAAATAGCAATTTATTGATGGCCGCGAATTCCTCCAGGCCTGCAAAACGTTCTATAAAATCCCTTGAAAACTGTATCACCAAGGCTTCTGATTTTGCTTTAATACCTCTGCCGCTTACCCAAGTGTGCGGAAGTCCGGGACCAATCAGTACAAGTTCTCCACTTTCAAAATTCTCATGGCTGTCACCAATTAATCTACGGCCTTTTCCATTTATAATGAGAGTGAGTTCATACTCGGGGTGGTAATGCCAGTAAAAATCAAACTGAGGTTGATTAACTCTAAATGCCATAAAAGCATGTTGTCCCCTTTTTGTAGTTAAATTTTCAAGTATAGGCTTCATATACCACTATTTAATCTGTTTCATGTTTAAAAGTAAAGCTTTCTGTCAATATAGTGTAACTAGTGGCATACTCCGTGCTATTCAACATCGAAACTGCCAAATAATTTTACGAGCAAATTAATCTTATGTCAATAATTACAGTTCCATCAGGAGTAATAGATGCACTTGCAAAGCCATACCGGCTTACTAATGAACAAATTGAATTTTACGAGCAATACCGCTACATCAAACTAAAGCAGGTATTTGATGAAGACACTCTTTCCTATTTTAATGATGCCATCAGCAAGAGAGTAGCTCTTATGAACAACGAGGTGAAACCGCTGGAAGAACGTAGCACTTATGGCAAAGCGTTTTTGCAGTTATTTAATTTGTGGAGAGAAGATGAAGTTGTAAAGGAATTCATTTTCAGTAAACGACTTGCAAAGATTGCTGCTGCTTTGATGCAGACAGATGGTGTAAGAATTTATCACGACCAAGCCTTATTTAAGGAAGGCGGCGGTGGCATTACACCGTGGCATGCCGATCAATACTACTGGCCGCTTGAAACAGATAAAACTGTAACAGCATGGATTCCTTTACAGGCAACTCCCCTGGAGTTAGGGCCGTTGGAATTCAGTGCAGGCAGTCATCAAATTGTAGAAGGTCGTGATTTGGAAATAAGCGACGAAAGCGAAGCTGCCATTCAGCAAAAATTAAGAGTAACCGATTTTAAACATGTAATTGAACCCTTTGATCTGGGCGAAGTGAGTTTTCACAGCGGCTGGGTATTTCACCGTGCAGGTGCCAACACAACTGACCAGATGCGTAAAGTGATGACGGTTATTTATATGGATAAAGAGATGGTGCTGAAAAATCCAGAAAATAAAAATCAAATCAACGACTGGAATACCTGGTGCCCCGGGGCAAAGGTGGGAGAAGTGATCAATACAGCAATTAATCCTGTCATCTATCAAAACTGATATTTTGCGAATAACATACTGTTGTACTTATTGGGGTTGCGAAAATGACAAGCCTGATGTGTTTGTTGAGAAGGTATTGTCGGCCGGATATGAAGGCATTGAAATGTTTATGCCTACAGCATCGGGCCAGTTTGCAGCTTTGTTTATGAAAGCGATGAAAGAGCTACTGCGCAACAACCCTGATTTCATTTTCATTGCACAGCAACTTACATCGCCAGACAATTATTCTGTTGCTGAATATATCAGCAGGATGGAGAAAAGTTTAACCGAGCTGGCAACGTTGCAACCCAGCTTTATTAACTCACACACAGGCAAAGATTATTATTCATTTGATGATAACTGCCGAGTGATTGAAGCCGCTTTAACCTTCAGCCATAAAACGGGTGTACGCATTTTACATGAGACCCACCGTGGCAGGTTTTCATTTCATGCAGCATCATTAATTCCTTATCTCAAAAAATTTCCTGAACTGGAACTAGTGGGTGACTTTTCGCATTTCTGTACAGTTTCAGAAAGTATGCTTCAGGATCAAACAGCAATAATAGAACAAATTATTCCGCATGTATCGCATTTACATGCCAGGGTTGGCCATGAACAGGCACCACAAGTAAACGATCCGTTTGCGCCGGAATGGGAAAATCATTTTGCTTTGTTTGAAGGATGGTGGCAGCAAATTGTTGATTACAAAAAAGAAAAAGGGGGTAAGTATTTCACAATTACTCCTGAATTTGGTCCTGCACCCTATATGCCGGCATTGCCTTTCACCAAACACCCCATCGGAAACCAATGGGAAATAAATGATAAAATGATGCACTACCTGAAAGCCAAACTTTAAACCTATAACAACCGCATGCTTGCCATCCAAAAAAAATTAACGAATACATTTTATGCATTGCTTAGTCTGCCTGCAACAGCCGTTGGCTTTTGTTTGTCAACACAGGTAGCCACACTAAGCTGGATATTGAGTACAAAATACAATTTGCATATTGAAGATGTGGCATTGGTTTGGCTCGCCGGTCCTTTATCTGGCATTATTGCACAACCCATTGTGGGTCTGATGAGTGATAAAAGCTGGTTTATGGGCGGCAGAAGAAAACCCTATATCATTATTGGTGGTCTATTGGGTGCGGCCATGTTACTGGCATTGCCTCAACTCAGTTTCATTAGCAATTCTACAGGTGCTACCATTTTTGTAGTTGCTATTGTGGTGTCTTTGATATTAGACATGAGCATCAATGTAACCTTCAACCCAGCAAGAGCAATTATTGCCGATGTAACAACACAGGGTATTGAACGTACCAAAGGTTTTTCATGGATGCAGGTGGTGAGTGGCACATTTGGCATTGGTGCTTACTTTGTGTCTATGTCTTTTGGCAATATGTCTTTAATTTATGTAGCAGCAGTTGTAGTGCTTCTGTTTTCTATAGTTCCGGTTTTATTTGTAAAAGAACCACGGGTATTGCAAAACGAAACAACCGTTTCAAGTGAAATTAAAAGTAGTTCTTCCTTGCTTGATGGCATTACAATATTATTCCCGCTGTATGGCTTTGTTGCATTTGGTTTGTTTATTGTGATTAATAAAATGCTTTTAAATGGAGCCTGGGACCATTTACAAACGAATTTCATGTATGTATGTTTAATCGCAACAATCATTCTTGGTGTAATTACCATATGGAAAGGAAAACAGCAACCATCTGATACCAACGATTTTCAAAAAATAATGCTGGCACATTCATTTTCATGGCTGGGCATACAGAGCATGTTTGTAATGAGTTATTTTTTTATTAAAGAAAAAATGATACCCGGTATTGATGTTTCCACCGCATGGGCAAATGGTTTTTCTAAACTATTTACAGGAGTGGAACTAACAAAAGAAAGCACAGCAGGTAATATCCTTTCACTTGGTTTTTTATTGCTCAATTTTGTAGGTGCATTGCTGCCGATATTACTGCTTGAACCGCTTAGTAAAAGGAAAGGCAAAGTAAACGTTTACCGGATAGCTATTGCCTGCATGACAGCGGGCTACTTTCTTTTATACATTGGCGGAACGCAGGAAATTATTTTTTATCTCGGAATGATCATCTGCGGCATTGGATGGTCGGCCGTCATTTCTATCGTATTTGCCATCATGACCGAAAAAGTAAATGCCCGTAAAATGGGGATGTTTATGGGGTTGTTTAATTTTAGTATTGTGTTACCTGCCATGATGACACCCGGTGTTTCAAAGCTGGTGAATGAAACAGGAGACTACTCCGCCTTGTTCTTGATTATTACCCTTTGCTTACTGGTTTCATTTGTATGCTGGTTGTTTGTGAATGATGTTCCATCACAAAACATTGAAACAGTGTGATTGTACATTTTTAAACCAAAGAATATATGCTGCATAATCTTAACAAACAGTGGTGGAAGGAAGTGGTGGTGTATCAGGTGTACCCCAGAAGTTTTAAGGATAGCGATGGGGATGGCATAGGTGATTTAAAAGGCATTGTGGAAAAACTAGACTATATAAAAAGTTTAGGTGTTGATGTGGTGTGGCTGAACCCGGTGTATGAATCGCCCAATGATGATATGGGATATGATATATCTGATTACAGAGCCATCATGCAGCAGTTTGGAACTATGGATGATTTTGATACGCTGCTCAAAGGTTTACACGGCAGAGGCATTAAGCTGATGATGGATTTGGTTGTTAACCATACCAGTGATGAAAATTACTGGTTTAAAGAAAGTAAAAAATCGAGAGACAATCCGTACCGTAATTATTATCATTGGTGGGATGCAGAAAAAGGCAAGCCTCCCTATCGCTGGAGTATATTTGATAAAGAGAGTAACGCTTGGAAATATGATGCCACTACGAACAGTTACTACTTCCATATTTTTAGTGAGAAGCAACCCGATCTGAATTGGGAAAATCCGGAAGTTAGAAGAGCGGTGTATGATATGATGAAATGGTGGATGGATAAAGGTGTAGATGGCTTTCGGCTGGATGTTATCACCTGCATTTCAAAAGATATTTCATTTCCTGAATTGCCCAAACATATGCCTGTTGGCGATTGGTTTCCCTATTATGCTAAAGGCCCCAACCTGCACGCCTACTTACAGGAAATGTACACGGAAGTATTTTCAAAGTATGATTGCATGAACGTAGGTGAAGCATCAGGTGTAAACATCAATGATGCATTACTCTTTGTTGATGAAGACCGTAATGAGCTTCAAACTTTTTATCATTTTGACCACACCGGGTTTGGCATCAGTAAAGAGAATTTCATGTATGCCGATGACAACAACAGAGATTTAGTAGCATGGAAAAAGATTTTCCAGAAGTGGGATCAAGTGTTTGCTGAAAAAGGCTGGGGTACTATTTACCTAGGCAATCATGACATGAGCAGGATGACAAGCCGGTATGGAAACGACAGTATTCAATTCAGGGAACTATCTGTAAAAATGCTACATACCTTTTTGTTGAGCATGAGAGGAACACCTTATATCTATAACGGCGATGAAATTGGCATGGTAAATACCAATCATACCAACATAGAGAACTACCAGGACCTTTATACCATCAACTACTACAACCAGCTAAAACAAAAAGGAGAAAACTATCAGGCATTTTTAAAGTCCCATTCTAAAATAAGCAGGGATAATGGCAGAACTCCTTTGCAATGGAACGATTCTTATCAGGCAGGTTTTACAACAGGCAATCCTTGGCTTGCCCTGAATGAAAATTACCAAACGCTGAATGTAGCAGAACAGGAAATCCGTACTGATTCTGTATTGCATTATTTCAGGACGATGATTCAATTGCGTAAAAAAAACAAAACACTTATCTATGGAACCTTTCAACTTATAGATGAATCTAATAAACAAATATTTGCATACATCAGGCATTCAGGCGATCAGAAACTATTGGTCATTCTTAATTTTTCTGAAGAAGAAGCTTTGCTGGATTCCGAAATCGATTTAACCAACAGCCCTATTCTAATCAGCAATTACAAGGACCCCTCCCGTAACAAATGGTATAAGCCTTTTGAAGCAGTGATTTATCAAATTGAACAGTAAACTAGTTAAAATGAATACAAAAATAATTGTAGCCTCAATGCTGCTCATCAGCAGCATTACAAGCCTTGCGCAACATAAGTCAACAGTGAATAAAGGCGAAATCATCTATCATGTTTTTCAGCGTAGCTTTTATGATGGGAATGGTGATAAGCAGGGAGACTTAAATGGATTGAAGCAAAAGTTACCCTATTTACAAGACTTAGGTATTACTTCTATTCTGCTGCTGCCCTTATACGATGCCGATTGCTACCACAACTATTTTGCCAATGATTTTGAAAAGATAGATGCCGAGTTTGGTACGTTGCAAGATTATATTTCGCTTGTAAAAGAAATACACAAGCGGGGTATGAAAGTGTACATGGATATGGAAACACAGTATGTAGCAGAAAAGCATGCATGGTGGAAGGCTGCGGTGGGCAATCTCAACTCACCATTCAGTGATTACATTTTATTTGATGATCCACAGCATTTGATTCCATCAACTATGGTGTTTGATTTGCGGCAGCTGAACAGTTACGATGGTTCTTTTATTAAAGTAACGACTGTTAACCTGCGAAACAAGAAAGTGCTGGAGTACAATAAAAAGTTGTTTGCCTTTTTTGTTGACCCCAATAAGGATGGAAAGTTTGATGACGGCGTAGACGGTTTTAGATTAGATCATGCAATGGATCATTTAGACGGGAAACCGGCACTCGCTGATTTATTTATCCATTTTTGGAAACCTTTGTTGGTGCATTTAAAAAGGCTCAATCCAAAACTTAAAAATGTAGCAGAACAGTCTGACTGGAAAGATTATGGCTTTAGCTACTTTAAAAATACTGATGTGGACAGGATGTTTGGCTTTGGTTTACAGCAGGCAATTATTTCATTTAATAAACAACAGTTAATACAAAATGCAGATACCATTTTAGCAAAATGCCCCACCGGAAAAGAGCAAATCATTTTTCTGGAAAATCATGATCTGGACAGGTTTGCTTCTTTGGAGCCAAACATCAACAAGCAAAAACTGGCTGCTGCCTTAATGTTGCTTATTGGTGGCGTTCCGTCTATTTATTATGGCCAGGAAATTGGCATGAAGGGAAAGATTGGTAATTGGGGAAGTACAGATGGCAATGATATTCCACGCCGTGCTGCATTTGATTGGTATACATCGGGAACCGGGAAGGGAATGGCAACGTGGTACGAACGTACAGGCGGTTGGTGGGACAATAACATGCTTACACCTAATGATGGAATTTCTGCGGAAGAACAACGAAACAACGAAAATTCCTTATTTAATTATTATAAAAAACTAATCCGCCTCAAACAAAGTCATCCGGCATTGGCAAACGGAGCCTATCAACATGCAATCAATGATAACGACAATGTTTTTAGCTTTTACAGAATTAATTCAAACAGAAAAGTATTAGTGACTGTAAATCTTTCCGGTGAAGCACAAACAACCAGGTTTAAAGATGTGTATAAGAACAATACACTTTTGTTTGGAAACACCGAGCTATATCATAATACGATTCAGTTGAAGCCTTATGATGTCTTGGTGTTTGAAATAAAATAAAACAAATGAAAGAAATAGTAACAGGAATGTTGATGCTATTTGTGGTTTCCTGCAAATCATCGGAAAGTATTGATTATACTTTATATGTAAACCCATTTATCGGCAGTGAAGGCACCGGCCATACATTCCCCGGCCCCTGTATGCCTTTTGGAATGGTGCAACCCGGCCCGGACAATGTGGACAAAGGCTGGGATTATACCAGCGGTTATCAATACAAAGACAGCATCATACTTGGCTTTTCTCAAACAAGGGCAAATGGTACGGGTATTAATGAATTTGGTGATGTTTTGTTACAGCCACTGACTACCGATAAAACAGAAAACTTTGGTGAAACCTATTTGAAATCAACAGAAAAAGCATCATCAGGCTATTATACAGTTACGTTAAACAATCAAGTAAAAGTAGAATTGACTTGCACAGAAAGAGTAGTGTTTCATCAATACACTTATCCGTCTTCATCGGCAAAACTGTTGGTTGATTTGCAGCATGGTCTTCGTTTCTTAACCGATTCTTTGGTTCTGGAAAGTGATGTGAAGATGGAAGACAATAAAACCATCAGTGGCTGGTGTCATACAAAAAACTGGGTGAAGCGAAAATATTTTTTCACCATCCAATTTAATCAACCATTTTCTTCTTCAAAAGTATTAGAAAGAAAAGCAAAAGAAGCGGCACCAAGATATGTGCTGCATTTTGATTTGAAAGACAAAGTACTTCAAACAAAAATTGCTTTATCCACAGTACATGTTGATGGAGCAAAAAATAACTTACAAAAAGAATTACCCGGCTGGGATTTTAATGCAGTTGTTGCTAATGCTAAAAAAGTCTGGAACAGTTATTTAAGCCGTATAGAAATTGAAGCAGAACAAAAAGAGAAAGAGATATTTTACAGTTGTATGTACCGCTTGTTTATTCAGCCCAGTAATATTGCTGACGTTGATGGTAAATACCGTGGTGCAGATGATTCAATAAGAACAGCAAAGAATGGTGAGTATTATTCAACGTTGTCTTTGTGGGATACTTACCGTGCGGCGCATCCACTATACACATTGATTGCACCTGAAAGGGTAAATGGTTTTATCAACAGCATGATTGAACACAGCAAGGCTGCCGGCTTTTTACCAATCTGGAGTGCATGGGGGAAAGATAATTATTGTATGATTGGCAATCATGCCATACCTGTAATTGCAGATGCCTATATGAAAGGCTTTGCCGGTTTTAATTCGGAAGAAGCATTACAGCAAATGATAATATCAACAACCGAAAATCATATCAACAGCAATTGGACATTACTTAATCAATTTGGTTATTATCCTTTTGACAGTCTGGATAACGAAGCTGTATCTAGAACGTTGGAGCATGGTGTGGATGATTACTGTATTGCATTGATGGCTGACAAAATGGGTAAAAAAGAAATAGCATCCACTTATTACAAACGGGCAACCTATTATAAAAATCTGTACGATTCTTCCACTCAACAAATGCGTGGTAAAGACAGTAAAGGAAACTGGCGAAAAGATTTTAATCCACTAATGGCCACATCACCCATGAACAATCCCGGTGATTATACAGAAGCCAACGCTTGGCAATATTTCTGGACACCTGCACAGTACGATGTGGAAAACATCATACAATTGCTAGGCGGTAAGAAAAACTTTACTGCACAATTGGATAGCTTCTTCAGCATCAAAGCACTTAACCCTAACAAACATCTGGGTCAGGAAGCGATGATTGGGCAATATGCTCATGGCAATGAACCGAGCCATCATATAGCTTATTTGTATGCTTATTCAGATAAACCAGAAAAAGGCAGGGAACTTATAACACAAATTTGCAACGAATTTTATAACAACACCACAACAGGCATGATTGGTAATGATGATTGCGGACAAATGAGTGCCTGGTATATTTTTTCAACGCTTGGTTTTTACCCGGTTAATCCTGCAAGTGGAGAATATGTATTAGGAAAACCTCAAGTAAAAAAAGCGATAGTAAAGCTTGCCAATCAAAAAAAACTTTCAATTACAACTCAACAAGTTAACATTAAATTAAGCGTAGAATTTGATGAAAAGATTATTACTTCCACTTGTATAAATTTTAATAGGCTTAAAAACGGAGGTAGTTTAGTATTTAAATGGAATTGATAATGAGGCGTAGTTTTATTTGGAGCCCAACAGTATATGCTGTGGCATGTTACGAACGAGCAGCAGAAGAAACCTACACTTTTAATCCATTAACATGAGGATGCGAAACATTAGAGCCTCAGAATCTTTTAATTGTTATTAAATCACTTAAAATAGCGATAGAACGCTCTGTTTCCATCCCGACACTATTACTAAAAAGACAACTTTGCAAAAGGTTGTCTTTTTGTTTTTTAGCTGTATTTAAAATGGGGAGATTACATACAACCAACTTAATCTTAACTTCAACTTTTATATCTTTAATCGACTTAATTAATGGACTGACTCTTTTTCAAATTCCGCAACTACGTCAAGTCGCAAAACCTTTGCAGCAAAAATTAACCCAACCATATGACAAGCATTGTAAGTAAGAAATCATTCGTAACAAGAAATTTAATTCTGATCATTTTGACTTTTCAAATATCATTTGGTATTGGACAAGTGAAAGAAAAATCTACTAATGATACGACTAAAAATGGAACAAGCAATCAACAAATAAAATCAAATCAAAATACCATATTTCCGCAAATTCACACCAATTTAAACGGGATGGTAAGGGAGTTTGTAAGGACAATGTATCAAGACAAAAAAGGGAACTATTGGTTTGGAACCAATGGCAATGGGATTATACGGTATGATGGTAAAACACTTGAAAATATTACAATTAAAACAGCCCAAAAAGGTATTTCGGTAAGAGGAATTATTGAAGACAAAGCCGGCAATATTTGGTTTGCAACTTCTTCTGGGCTATTAAAATTTGATGGTGAGAAATTTACAACATACTCCACTGAAGTTGGACTTCAAAATGAGGAAATCTGGAGTATTTGGATTGATAGAAAAGGGTTGATTTGGGTAGGTACTGTTAAAGGCGTCAGTCATTTTGACGGGGAAAAATTTACAGCTTTTTTATTGCCAAATACAAAGGTTGAAATTCCAAAACCTATGCTTTCTGATAAATTAGTTTTTCAATTTTTGGAAGATAGAAATGGAACGATATGGTTCGCTACCGATGGAAATGGAATTTTCAAATACAAGAATGGCGAATTCCTTCATTTAACATCTAAAAATGGACTTACCGACAATAATGTCGCAGATATTTTAGAAGACAAGCAAGGAAATATTTGGATTGGAACTTTTAATGGCGGTGTGAGTAAATATGATGGTAAAACATACACTAACTTCACAAAGGATGGTATTATTGAAGGTATTGAAACCTATAATTTTTGTGAAGACAGGCTGGGAAACATTTGGTTTTCAGCTGAAGGTTATGGGGTATATCGTTATAATGGAGCAAATTTTACCCAATACACAACTAAAAACGGATTAACCACAAACGTGGTTCAAAGTATTTATGAGGATAATAAAGGTCAACTTTGGTTTGGTACTTGGCAAGGAATAAGTATTTATGACGGACAAAAATTTATGAACGCTAAAGACAAAGAACCTTGGACTAATTAAAAATAATTGTTGCTAACATTAACGGTGTAAACAACCAAATCATCAACTGTAGAACAACCGGCATCTATAGTTTCAGCTATTAATCAATGATGATGTGAAGTGATTATCGTAAAGCTTCAAAATTCTACAATTACCATTAGATCATTCGAAATGCTGTAAGAACCAACGGTAGCCATCCTGAAACTATTACCCAAAAGACAACTTTGTAAAAGGTTGTCTTTTTGATTTGTAAGCTGTACTAAAATTGTGAGCCTAGACTTACAACTTTACCGCAATTTTTATATTTTTAATCAACATTTATCATGGGCTGACTGTTTTCAAATCAGGCTATATCGCCGGTCTAAACCGGTAGCTGTCAGTTTATTGATACACAACACCAATTATAATTTAATCATACAAACTATGATGACAGATAAGCATTTTGCTGAGTTAACAGACGAAGCATTAAAAATGAAAAAAAAGAAACTGCAACAGGCTAAAATTTACCATGCTGCATTTATTGGTTTTCTTGCCGGAATACTAATTTTCGGAGTTGTTGCTTGGAGTCTGACGCCGGAAAAAAAAATAGGATTTCTGATTCCGATTTTAATTCCCATTGTATTAATCTATAAACTGGTTAAACAACCGAATAACAACAAAGCCTTAGAAGATGTTTTAAAAGAACGGAATCTATAGTGAAGTTTACAATACGAGTTTTTTTTTGATAAATTTTGTTCTTAGGCATTACGAAAAAGACAACTTTGTATAAGGTTGTTTTTTTTGTTTTTTAGATATATTGAAAAGGAGGTTTAGGGGTAAGACTCGGCAAACCAATGCTCAGGCTATATTCATGAAAGTCCAATAAAGTCAAAGATATTGTTGTTAGCATTTATTCCATTCTCACTTGGCTAGGAACTTTAAACTCATCAACTTTAATAACATAGTTTTCAGTTACCGTAACTGTATATTCATATATTTCAGGACTTGGAGCTCCTTCGTAAAATTTATTTAAACAGATTCCTTTCCACATCAATATCTTTCCAAATGGTGTTTCTATAATTGCACAAGTTTTACCAGCAAATTCTTTTTCCCCTAACTTCTTAAGTTTAGGTAATAGTGATTTTAAATTCATATTAATTCTTGGGCTGGAACTTCCCACCATGCTATCCATGTCAATTGAATAAATAGAATCTTTAGTTTGAATAATCAATGAATTTTGAACGGTTTTGTTCAGTTTAAACGCTTTGGGAAAACCTAAGTCACCCAAATTAACTGAAGTATCAAAAAGTTCTTTTCCAATAATCTTTTCAACACGTCCGGAGTCATCAAATATTAAAGTTTTTGTCCCTTTTGACAAACCGTTGCTCCGAACATAATCAATTTTAGCACTTTTAACTTGGTATGGGGCTTGTGTATAACCTGTCAAAACAACTAAAAAAAGGGAAATGTTGATTAGTATTTTTTTCATATATGTTACTAAGGCTTAATTATTGGCGTTTTTGTGACATTTGAAAATCGATTGCCCAATCGAATTCGTTCTTGCTAATAAGTCAATGAATTCTTAATTGTTTGTTTCAGTAATGTCTATCTTGTTAAATAACGGAAGTTCAAAAAAGAAATCGTATGGTTTTAGCATTTGTCAAAAAATTTACAGCTTATTCCCAAATGTACACTACCAAATACACTTTATATAAAAATATTTATATTGATAGTTAACACTTTCAGAATACCATTTAAAAAAAGCAAGAAAATAGATGTTGAAATAGTTCGCCTATTAATGAGCAGTTATCTAGTATTAGATTCATCCATTAAGCCATCTGCTCCTGTGGCAGGTCTTTTTGTCAAACTAGTTCCATATCTTACCCCCTCTCAACACCTTAAAATTTCAATACTATTGTCAACATCGGTTAAAACATAAGGTATTTCTAATGGCTTAATACCCAGACAGTTCAAAAGCTTAATAGCAGCTTTGCCTAGCAATTCTGAATTTCAAACTATATTGCACAAAATTTACCTCCCTCCATGAAGGTACTGATTAGAAAGGCCACCATTCTCGACCCATCTTCTCCCTTTAACGGGCAAATCAAAGATATTGTAGTAGATGCCGGTGTCATTACCGCTATTGGTGATGCCATCGAACTCCCCGATGCCATTGTCGTTGCCGCTGAAAACATGCTTGTTTCACCCGGTTGGGTAGATATTTTTGCTCATTTCTGCGACCCCGGATTTGAATACCGAGAAACATTGCAGAGTGGTGCTGCGGCTGCGGCTGCAGGTGGTTTTACTACCGTATTTGCCTTGCCCAACACACAACCTGTTGTAGCCAATAAAACCGCAGTGGAATACGTAGTTCAGCAATCTAAACAATTACCCGTTACCATTTTACCGATTGGTGCAGTAACCAAAAATTGCGAAGGCAAGGAATTGGCGGAGATGTACGATATGAAAGCTAGTGGCGCAGCTGCTTTTTCAGATGGTTTGCACCCTGTTCAATCTGCCGGTTTGTTGCTGAAAGCATTGCAATATGTAAAGCCATTTAACGGTGTTGTACTGCAAATTCCGGATGATACTAGTATTGCGCCGCATGGTTTAATGAACGAGGGCATTGTGTCCACACAATTGGGTTTACCGGGCAAACCCATGATGGCAGAAGAAATCATGGTGGCTAGAGATATCAAACTGGCTCGATATACCAATTCCGCACTACACTTTACCGGCATCACTTCCCCCAAATCGGTGGAATACATTAAAAGAGCTAAGGCATCGGGTTTACAAATAACTTGTTCCGTTACACCATATCACCTGTTTTTTTGCGATGAAGATTTAAAGCAGTATGACACCAATTTAAAAGTGAATTTACCTTTAAGAACTGCCGAAGATAGAGCGGCACTTCGGGCTGCAGTTGCAGATGGAACAATTGACTGTATTGCTTCTCATCATTTGCCACAAAATACCGATCAAAAAAATTGCGAGTTTGAATACGCCAAAAATGGCATGATTGGATTACAAACGGTGTTTGCTGTAATAAATTCCATTTTTCCGCAACTAACCAACGAACATTTGATGCAACTGATGGGCTTAAATGCTAGAAGCATTTTCGGATTGGCTGAAACTAAGATTGCAGTGGGTGCAACTGCATCACTCACCTTATTTGATAGAACATCAGCTGTTACACTGACCAAACCAATGATTAAAAGCAAATCGCACAATACCGCTTTCACTGATATTCCTTTGAAAGGAAAAGTAATTGGAACGGTTCATAACAACCAACTAACTTTAAACCACTAAACCCACTCAACCATGGAACAAAAAATCACTTCACCCGTAGTAAAAGGTCTTATCATTTCAATGGCGCTTATCATTTTTGGCTTAGTGCTTCAATTTACCGACTTGTACATGAATAAGGCATTGGGCTCCATTCAATACCTTATCATTTTGGCGGGAATTATTTGGGCTTGCACCAGTTTTTCCAATCAAATGAATGGCAATGTTACTTTCGGAAATGTTTTTGCACATGGTTTTAAAACCACAGCATTTATTACTGCTTTAATGGCTGTTTACAGCGTTGTTGCCATGAAATTTCTTTTTCCTGAAATGATGGATAAAGCGTTAGATGTGGCCCGATTAGAGATGGAGAAACAAGGCCAATTAGCCGAAGATCAAATTGACCAAGCATTAGAATTTACTAAAAAGTTTTTTGTTCCCATTACCATTGCAACCATTGTTGTTGTATTTCTAATTGTTGGTGCTATTTCTTCATTAATTGGTGCTGCAGTGGCAAAGAAAAACCCACAAACACCGTTTCAACAAGGATAATTTTCACTCATGGATGTATCAATAGTTATTCCGCTGTATAACGAGGAGGAGTCGCTGCCGGAATTGTGTAGTTGGATTGAACGTGTCGTTACGGCCCATCAACTTTCGTACGAAATTGTATTAATTGATGATGGCAGCACTGATAATAGTTGGGCAGTTGTGGAAACGATTAGCCGGAATAATCATAACATAAAAGGCATTAAGTTTCAACGCAACTATGGCAAATCTGCTGCTTTAAACGAAGGTTTCAAAGTGGTAAAAGGCGATGTTGTCATTACTATGGATGCTGATATGCAGGATTCTCCGGATGAAATTCCCGGCTTGCGTAAAATGATTGTAGAAGATGGTTACGACCTGGTAAGCGGTTGGAAGAAGAAGCGCTACGACCCAATTACCAAAACCATCCCAACCAAATTTTTTAACGCTGTAACCCGTAGTGTCAGCGATATCAAGTTGCATGATTTTAATTGTGGCTTGAAAGCTTATCGCTTAAAAGTGGTGAAAAGTATTGAGGTATTTGGTGAGATGCACCGCTATATTCCTGTGATAGCCAAGTGGGCAGGTTTTAGAAAAATTGGTGAAAAAGTAGTAGAACACCGAGCAAGGAAATATGGTACTACCAAGTTTGGCTGGGAACGTTTTATCAATGGCTTTTTAGATTTAGGCACCATTACATTTGTTAGCAAATTTGGCAAACGTCCTATGCACTTTTTTGGCTTGTACGGCACACTCTGCTTTTTAGTTGGTTTGGGTATTAGCATTTATTTGGTGGTAGCCAAGTTTGCATTCACTGATTATTCGCTAACGAACAAACCGGCATTTTACTTAGCATTAACCGTTATGCTGATTGGTATGCAATTATTTTTAGCCGGTTTTGTGGCCGAATTAGTATCAAGAAATTCATCTGAAAGAAACAGCTATTTAGTAGAAGAAAAAATTGGCTGTTAAGTACAATACCATTGATTGTGTCTACATCAACCAAAAAAAAATTGATCATAATCGGTCCGGCCCATCCCCTTCGGGGTGGGTTGGCTTCGTTTAACGAAAGGTTGGCTCGTCAATTTCAAGAACAAGGTTTTGATGTCACCATCTATACCTTCTCCTTACAATATCCCGGCTTTTTATTTCCCGGCACTACACAACACTCATCTGAACCTGCACCCACAGATATAAAGATTAAAGTCTGCATAAATTCTATCAATCCATTCAATTGGTGGAGCATTGGCAACAAGCTAAAAACATTACAACCAAGCTTAATTGTAGTAAGGTATTGGTTGCCATTTATGGGGCCATGTTTAGGAACTATTTTGCGTTTAGCAAAACGAAACAACAACACAAAAGTGGTGTGTATTGCAGATAATGTAATTCCACACGAAAAACGAATTGGCGATGTTCCGTTCACCAAATACTTTGTAAAAGCGATTGATGCCTTTGTTACGATGAGTGATAAAGTGTTGTCCGACTTAAGATTGTTTACCACACATCCTGCTAAAAAAGTGGTGCACCCATTGTATGATAATTTTGGTGCTGCCTTACCTAAAAGGGAAGCTAGGTTGAAGTTAGGCTTGCAGCCCGACGATCAAATTATTCTGTTTTTTGGTTTTATTAGAAAATATAAAGGATTGGATTTGTTATTAGAAGCAATGCAAATACTGAAGGCAAAATCTTCTACCATTAAGTTATTGGTTGCCGGTGAATTTTATGAGGACAGAAAAAGTTATGATGAACAAATTGCAACCTTGCAAATTGCTGACCAACTGATTTTAAGAACTGATTTTATCGCCGATAGTGAAGTTCGGTATTACTTAAGTGCCGCTGATTTTGTGATTCAACCCTATCGCAATGCTACGCAAAGTGGTGTTACTCCCCTAGCCTATCATTTTGAAAAACCAATGTTAGTGACCAATGTGGGTGGATTGCCCGATTTGGTGCCGGATGGAAAAGTGGGTTTGGTTGCTGAACCTAATCCGCAAGCTATAGCTGCCACCATTGAACAATTGTATCAATTAGGCGAACAGCATTTTTTGCCGCATCTTCGCAATGAAAAAAAACAATACAGTTGGCAGGTATTGGCAGATACGATTATTGAGTTAGCTGAATAGTAGTGCAACCGTTGAAGTGAGTGACACAACGATGTAATATAGCAGCACTACAGCCTGTACAAAAAAAATACTATGATTTACAGAAGCAAAGCTCCATTACGAATTGGTTTGGCCGGCGGCGGTACCGATGTTAGTCCGTATAGCGATGAATTTGGCGGCGCCATTTTGAATGCTACACTTTCATTGTATGCTCATGCTAGCATTGAACCATTGGCTGAAAATGGCATTGTGTTACAAGCTTTGGATAGAAAAGAAGAACAACGTTTTGAATGGAGTAATGAATTACCCGTAAACGGACATTTAGATTTGTTGAAAGGTGTTTACAATCGCATTCATAAAGATTATGGTGTGCCGCTAACAAATTTTAAATTATCTACCTATGTAGATGCTCCTGCCGGTAGTGGATTAGGCACTTCTTCTACATTAGTAGTGGCCATTATCGGTGCATTTGTAGAAATGCTAAAACTTCCTTTAGGCGATTATGATATTGCACATTATGCCTACGAAATTGAACGCAGAGATTTGAATTTGGCAGGTGGTAAACAAGACCAATATGCTGCTACATTTGGCGGAGTCAATTTTATGGAATTTTATCATGATGACAAAGTTATTGTAAACCCATTACGCATTAGGCAAGAATACTTAAATGAACTGGAAAACAATCTAGTACTGTATTTCACGGCTACGAGCAGAGAATCTGCTACTATCATTAAAGCGCAACAAAAAAATGTGAGTAGCAAAAATGAAAAATCCATTGAAGCCATGCACCAACTGAAAGAGCAAGCTAAAATGATGAAAGAAGCTTTGCTGAAAGGCCGCTTACATGAGATTGGTGAAATATTAGATTTTGGATTTCAGCAAAAGCGATTGATGGCTGAAAATATTTCAAACAATAGGATTGAAGAAATTTATGAAGCGGCAAAAAAAGCAGGTGCTACAGGTGGAAAAATTAGTGGTGCCGGTGGTGGTGGATTTATGACTTTTTATTGTCCGGGTAACACCAGGTATAAAGTAACCGAAGTATTGAATAATTTTGGCGGTCAGGTGAGACCTTATCAATTTGTGCAACATGGATTGACGACTTGGACGACGCAGTGAGGGGAAGAAGAGAGAAGATAGAATTGGGAAGATAGAATGAGGAGATAGAATTGGGTGAACAGTGAATGGTGAGAAGTGAATGAATATATTTAGGAACAAATTATTTGAATTAACATGCAACAAATAAAAGAAATTATACAAGCATCTGTACAAGTAAAGCAAGCCATTTTACAAGATGAAGTAATCCTACAAACAGTAGAACAGGCTGTAACGTTGATTATAAATGCATTTAAAACCGGTAATAAAGTATTGTTCTGTGGTAACGGTGGCAGTGCAGCAGATGCACAACATTTAGCCGCTGAATTCAGTGGTCGTTTTTACAAAGACAGACCGGCCTTACCTGCAGAAGCGTTGCATTGCAACACTTCTTACCTTACAGCTGTAGCTAATGATTATAGTTATGATGTTATCTACTCCAGATTAATTGAAGGTATCGGCGTTGCAGGTGATGTTGTTATAGGACTTAGTACTTCGGGCAATTCTAAGAATATCCAAAAGGCCTTTGATACCGCAAAAGCAAAAGGTATGCATACGATTGGCTTTACCGGCAATACCGGTGGTAAAATGAAAGCCAATAGCGATTTGCTGTTAAATGTTCCTTCGAATGATACGCCTCGTATTCAAGAGAGTCATATCATGCTAGGACATATCATTTGCGAATTGGTAGAAGCGAATCTATTCCCTGCTTAAACTCTGTAGTAATCAGCCTTCCAGTTTACAATAGCTTCTTTAATGGCTTTTGGTGATAAGCTTTGGTCTGCTGCTTTTTGTGCTAATGCCACAAATTCATCATCATTGGCAAAACGCAGTGCAATGATTTGTCCCATGCGTAAACGACTGTCTAAAGGCTTACCGGTTAATACAAAATGTCTGAAATTTTCTTCAGCTCTAATGGCCCTGTCTTGAGCTTTTAATGCAAAAGCCCTGCAAAACCAAAATAGGATGCCCAACAATAAAGATATGGCAACAATTAATGCTGCTGAATAATGGTTATCGGCGGATGAATGAAATAAATTCACTAAAGAACCAATGAGAATAGCAAGCCATAAAGTACTAGCTACATAATGGTACAAGGGTACTAATCGTCTATGATTAGCATAATTTTGAGTTGACATGATAATGTTGATTTTATTATTTCAAAGCATCTAAAACTACGAACATTTTATTGGTTATTACACCATCCGCATTATTGATAATAAAAGCTACGGCGTATTCTGTTCCATCTTTTGCCGTATGATATCCGGCAAATGCTTTTGCTCCACTAATGGTACCGCTTTTCAATTTCATTTTATTATAGAGCGGAAAAGATTGGTAATACGCTTCAAACCAAGGTTGAGCTTTGGCATATTGCAACACTTGCACTAAACCTTTTGCGGTTACTCTGTTTTGTGGCGATAGTCCACTTCCATCTAATAGTTTAAATGCAGATTTATCAACGCCTCTCTCCTGCCAAAATTTTTTCATTATCTCCAGCCCTTTCTCTGTTGTTCCAACACCGGCTTTTTCTACTCCCAATGTTTTTATCATTGCTTCACCATATAAGTTGATGCTCTTTTGCATAAACCAATATACTAAACTATCCATTGTAGGTGAAAAAACACTGTCAATGATTTGAGTGGTGGAATAAATGGGCTTTTTAATTGGAGCAAATTCAGGATAAAATGCCACTTGTTGTTGATACAATTTTTCTTTCCAAAATTCAGTGAACTGATTACCTGCATCAGGAAAAGAACCTTGAATAGTAAATGGATCTTCACCCAAAGGAATCGTTCCTCTTACATATCCTTTTGTGCCATAGGGCGATAAATAAATGTAAGCATTATCGCCGCTTCGGCTTGGTCCGGTAGTTAGTTCACTTTCTAATTCTACATGGTACAATCCGGGATCGGCACCAACTATCTCTGCCTTATCGCCTACTTTTTTGCCGGGTTTTAATTGTAGTTGGTATTTATTTTCCAGCCAATTAAATGCAGTTGCACCGGCGCCATAGTAGTTACCCATATCGTCCCAAATCCAACCACCTGGTATGGTTTGCGTACCCCAAGCAGCTGATTCAATTTGTACATCTCCCTTAATATTTTTTATACCGGTAGCCACCAATTTATTGGTCCATCTTGCTAACATATCTTCTTTTGTAGCAACATATCTGCTGCTGCCAAAGGCTGGGTCGCCGCTAGGTAGAATCACTACATCGCCTTCTAAGCTATCCCCGTTAATCTTTCCTTGATAACCAAGTAAAGTTTTGTACTGATAGGTTGTTCCCAATAATTCCAATGCTGTTGCAGCGGTAATAATTTTTTGTGTGCTAGCAGGTGCTAATCCAGCTTCTCCATTCATGTCAAACACCACTTCATTGGTTGTAGTGTTTACCACATACAATCCCATAATAGCATGTTTCATCTGACTATCAGCCAACAAATTTTTCACCGCCTTCGTTAAAAGGTGATTAGTGTTTTGTGCATGGCTCTTTCCTGCCAAAAGCATTAAACCAAATAGCATTACCGTTGTTTTGTACTTATGCAATAACTTGCCCATTGTTTCGAAGAAAATTTGAATACATACTATCATGACAAAATCAATTAATGCTGCAATAATAACTATTGGTGATGAATTACTCATTGGTCAAACAGTAGATACCAATAGTGCCTGGATGGCTCAAGAACTGAATAAAGTTGGTATTTGGGTAAAACACAGGGTTGCAGTGGGTGATGTTTGGGATGATATATGGAAAGCATTAGACGAAGAAAGCCAACTGGCCGACATTGTATTGATAACTGGCGGACTTGGTCCAACTGCTGATGATATTACCAAACCATTGTTATGCGACTATTTCGGTGGCATATTAATAGTTGATGAAGGAGCCTTACAAAACGTTAAAATTATCTTTGAACGATTTTTAAAGCGACCATTAATTGATAGAAACCTCAAACAAGCCGAAGTGCCTGATGTGTGTACAGTGATACCGAATAAAAGAGGAACAGCGCCGGGTATGTGGTTTGATAAAAATGGAAAAGTATTTGTGAGTATGCCCGGTGTACCACATGAAATGAAAGGGATGATGACAGATCATGTAATCCCGGCTTTGGTTAAACAATTTAATCCGCCGCATATTGTTCATCGTACTTTGTTAACAGCAGGTATCGGAGAATCTTTTTTAGCAGAATTAATTCAGGATTTTGAAGAAGCATTACCAAAAGTAATTAAACTTGCCTACCTACCAAATTATGGCATGGTTCGTTTACGATTAACAGCAACAGGTGAAGATAAACAGTCGATCGAACAATCTGTAGATGAACAGTTTCAAACATTAAAAAAATTAGTAACTGATTATTTAGTCATTGATGAAGATTTGCCGCTAGAAGCAGTAGTTGGCAAGTTGTTGTTAGAAAAAGGCAAAACTTTAGCTACTGCCGAAAGTTGCACCGGTGGTTATATTAGTCATCTGATTACAAGTGTGCCGGGTTCTTCTGCTTATTTTATTGGCAGTGTGGTAAGTTATGACAACAGTATAAAAGAAACCGTTTTGGGTGTTAATGCTGATACGTTAGATAATAATGGAGCCGTAAGCGAAGAAACTGTTTTTCAAATGGCAAACGGTATTCTGAAAGTAATGCAAACCGATTACGGTATTGCCGTTAGTGGCATTATGGGCCCCGATGGCGGAACCGCTACCAAACCCGTTGGTACTGTTTGGATTGCTGTAGCATCAAAATACAAAACCATTACACAACATTTTCATTTTCGATTTGACCGAAAACGTAATATCGACCTCACGGCAGTAAATGCTTTAAATATGTTGAGGAAGTTATTACAGGAACCGAAATAATTACTTACTGTTTTTTTAGGATTCAATCAAGCATTACCAAAGCATATTAAACAAGATTAGCAACCATGAAGTTGAAACATCTCTTTCTACTTTTTATACTCCTAAGTTCTACCCATAAACTGTTTGCACAAACGATAAAAGTTAAGGGAATAATTATTGAAAAAAATACAAATCGGCCCATAGAATTTGCAAGTGTTATCATTTTAAAAACAGATTCTTCAATTACAGCTGGAGCCCTATCGCAAACCAATGGTTCATTTGAAATAGTATTGAATAAAACCGGCAACTACATGCTTAAGATTGTTTCTATCGGCTATGAAACAGTCTTTAAAAACTTCACGGTAATCAACAACAAACAAACCATCAATGTAGATTCGATAACAGTATCATTATCCAGTAAAATGCTAAGCGATGTGGTGGTAACCGGGAAGAAAAATACGATAGCTAATAAGCTAGATAAACAAACCTACAAAGCCAATCAGTTTGAATCTGCAAAAGGTGGAAGTGCCGTAGATGTATTGAAAAATTTACCATCTGTATCAGTTAATAGTGCAGGAGAAATAAGTGTTAGAGGTGCTACCGGTTTTTTAGTATTGATTAATGGGAAACCTGTACTAACAGATGCTCAAACCATTTTGGCGCAGTTGCCTGCAAATACTATCGAAAATATTGAACTCATTACAGCGCCATCTGCCAAATATGATGCCGATGGAAAAGGTGGCATTATCAATATCGTTACCAAAAAAGGAAGTACGGATGGCATTGGAATTCAAGCTAATATTTTGGCAGGTTTACCAAGCACCACCAACTATAATAATTTAGAAAATCCACAGCGATTTGGAGGAGACCTAACACTAAACTTTAAGCAAAAGAAATGGGATATCACACTAAGTGGCAACTACACGAGAAATGACGCTAATGGTAAACGAGAAGGTGATGTTTTTACAAAAAACTTTAGCAACAATACCATCACAAGGTTTCCATCAATTGGTGAAAGAAGTTTTGACAGATACAATTACGGTATAAGAACAGCAATAACATATACTGCAAGCAAAAACGATGTAATAAATGTTGGTTTTTTCGCTAGTAAAAAATACCAGCAAAGAAGAGCAGATATTGTGTACAACAACTCAACTGAAAATTTACTGACAGGTGCTGTTCTAAGAAATTTTGTGTACTTCAATTCCAATTTGCAAAACAAAGAAGGCCAATTTGCACTTGGCAGTATTGACTATACTCACAGTTTTAAAAACAATTCAAAACTAACTGCATCTGCTATTTATGAACATGCCAATTTATATGGCAATACGCTTAATAACAATGTAGATTATCCATCTAAAACAACCATATTTCAATTGGTCACCAATCCTTATACTAATCCTATCAATGCTTATAGAATTAAATTGGATTATTCGGCTAACCTAGGGAAAGGAAAATTAGAAACTGGCTATCAGTTTAGACATGATAATCAAGATGGAACATTTGATTATACCGTTAGCCCGACAACCAACCAACCTGATATTGCCAAGTTTAAAGGAACCGCAAAATCAACCAATGAAATCAATGCAATCTATGCTCTGTATGCAGGAAAAACTGCAAAGCTTCAATACACTGCAGGATTAAGATATGAGTATGCTACAAGGGTGGTTGAGTTATCATCGAGTATCACTCCAAATACATTAAATTTAAGTAACTTATTTCCTTCATTAAACTTCTTATATACCATTAATAATACCTGGAATATCAAAGGAGGCTATAGCAAAAGAGTACAGCGGAATAACAACTTTGAATTAAATCCCATTCCTGAAAGAGAACACTCAGAAACATTAGAACAAGGTGATCCTAATTTACTACCTCAGTTTATTGATTTAGTAGAGCTTGGAATAAACCATAATTATCGAAAGGGATCATTTTTCACCACCTTGTATTTTCAAAACATAAAGAATCCGATTCAACGTGTAAATAGTGTTTATGCGGATACTATTTTAAATCGATTGTTTACCAATGCCGAAAATGCTAGATTATTGGGACTAGAAATGGGTACTAATTATAAACCTTTTAGTTGGTTGTCCACTTACATTGGAGCCAATATTTACAACTATAAAATTAGTGGGTCACTCAATGTATTGGGTAATACATCTATGGTAAACAATTCCAATTGGGTGTATTCCATCAACATGAATACTTCATTTGATTTGGGTAAACAATGGAACTTACAAGCTAATGTAAATTACTTATCAGCCAGACCAACAGCCCAAGGTGAAGATTCAAGATTTTTATCGCCCAATACTTCAATCAAAAAAACATTCATGAAAGGAAAATTCACCGTGGGTTTACAATGGCAAAATATTAACCTTGGATTTATGAATGCTAATCAACAACGCATCACTACTTGGGGTAGTGATTTTTATACCACAACAAATTATATCTACGAAACAGATGTTTTGTTATTGAACTTTAGTTTTAATCTCAATAAATTGAATAGTAAAGCAAAATTGCCAGCAAGTGAATTAGTAGAGAAGGAATTTTAACAACGGTTGAATACCTAACTTTATGGTAGAAAATTGTTTTCATGGAATTAGCAGCAGGACAAATTATCATTAGCACCCATTTATTGGATGATACCAATTTTGAAAAGGTGGTAATCCTGATTACAGCACACAACAATGATGGTACGGTTGGTTATATCATCAACCAACCCTTTCATCGAAGATTTAATGAATTAAAAGCATTCAAATATGCTTTTCCCCTACCACTTTTTACCGGTGGTCCGGTAGCAACGGATATGTTGTTTTGTGTACATCGATGTGGCAAAATCATTAAGGATAGTATTCATGTTTGCGATAATATTTTTATTGAAGGCGATTTTCAGCAATTGGTACAATTGGTCAACAATAATACAATCAAACCGAATGATGTAAGATTATTTTTGGGCTATTGTGGCTGGGATGCCGGCGAATTAGAAGCCGAGATTAAAGAAGGCAGTTGGCAACTTACTTCTGCACCTGCAGCCATTACATTTGAAACAAATCATTCAATGCTTTGGCAACATTTGGCTATGGTTTGAAAAGTTCAGATTAATTTTTAGCTTTATCCTTTCATCACCCCAAAAAACTGATATGCATCCTATTCTTAAAAACATTTTGGCAATTATTGCCGGATTAGTCATTGGTAGTTTAGTCAATGGTGCGCTGATTTCCGTAAGTGGCAAAATCATACCACCACCAAATGGTGCCGATGTTACCACTATGGAGGGTCTAAAAGCATCGCTTCATTTGTTTGAGCCCAAACATTTTGTTTTTCCGTTTTTAGCACATGCACTAGGTACTTTAGTTGGCGCTTTTGTTACTGCAATGATTGCGGCCAATAATAAAATGAAGTTTGCAATTGCTATTGGTGTACTTTTTTTTATTGCCGGATTGATAAATGTCGTTATGCTTCCGGCACCCATGTGGTTTAATGTAGTTGATTTAGTATTGGCTTATCTGCCAATGGCTTATTTCGGTGGCAAATGGGCAACTCAAAAAAAGCAATAACCATTTATCACATTCTCAACAATCATCGAACCTTTTAGTACTAATTTTCGTTTTCAAATAAAATCAAAAGAACATGAAAAAGATATTTTCATTTATGACAATAGCCGGTTTGGCATTGTTTAGTCTCACTGCATGTGCACAAGATAAATCTAAAAGACCTAGCCCACCTGCAAAAGCAGAAGCAAGCATTGAAACTGGTGCAAAGATTTCCATTAATTACAGTCAGCCTGCCATTAAAGGTCGTACCATTGGCAAAGACTTAGAACCTAAACAAGGTGAAGTTTGGCGTACCGGTGCTAACGAGGCCACTGTTTTTGAAGTAAGTAATGATGTAACGGTTGAAGGTGAAAAACTTGCTGCCGGCAAATATGCTTTGTTCACCATTTTTAATGGTGATGAGTGTACACTTATCTTCAACAAAACTTGGAACCAATGGGGTGCTTATGAGTATAAAGCAGATAATGACGCTTTAAGAGTGATAGTAAAAGTGGGGAAAGGGGAGTTTGCAGAAAAAATGACTTTTACGGTTGGTGCTAATGGCAAAGTCACTTTGAATTGGGGAGATTTACAAGTTGATTTCAACGTAAAATAAATATCTACCGATATTCATACAAACAGCCCTTAAGTAAAACATAAGGGCTGTTTTTTTATAAGTAAGATTCACTTATAAATTATCAACAACTGATTCAACTGCAGCCTGAACATGTAGCGGTAGATGTGAGAGTAAATTATAACCCGTTGCTGCTTCAATGGCATCAACCGAAACCCTATAATTTCTCCAATTACTATTGATGCTATTAATATTTGGCGTATTGACGGCAATTACCCGAGTGGATGTATTGACTCTGTACAAATCATTATCACCGGATGGTACTACAACAATCACTTTCCAAATATTTGATGGAACTGTAACAAAGCCATTATTGATGGTATTGGTAGTGCCATTACTTCCGGTTCCTCCAACACCATAAGCACCCATCATTACATATACTTCATTACCGGATGATACTAAGCTACGGGTATAGGATTCTAAATTAGCCCAGGTGTTTTGGTTATTATTGGGAGCTTGAGGAATCATATTTGTCATCAAAAAAGTGGCTGAATTAGCAGCAACCGTAGAAGTTCTATCACCTGATGGACAGTTATGCCCTCTGTCAAATCCACTTCCACTATAACTAAACTCATTTACTTGATACCAACCCATTGGCAACGTATTATCAGCTCTAAAATCATCTTGCCTTGGCGTACTTCCTATATCACTACTCATCAAATGCCAACTTACCCAATTAGGTGTTCCTTTATTCTCATTATATGAAAGCGAATAATATCCTTTGTTCATGAAATAGTTGCTAAAATTGACTAACTCAGTTGTTGCATTACTCGGATTCCCCATCAAAACATGATCATCATCGGGCGGTAATGGCATTGCCCTACTCGTAACCGTAACATCATCAATATTAATGCTATTGGCTCCACCGGATATTTTGCGAATAGATATCCGAACCGTGTTACTGTATTCATTCATTTTAAACGATGCAACTTGTAAAGTAGCAGATGATGTTGTAATGGTATTACCTGCTTTATAATAATTAATACCATTATCTGATGATAGCCATAACTCCCAAGTACTTGAAGCATCATTGGCATAAACGGCATGACTAACTTGCACTTCAGCAACGCCATAACCAAAATTGAAATTCATATCAATATGTCCTGAATTAGTAATTCTAGCGGCCTGAGAGCCGCCTTTATGGTCATCAACAGAATTCCCTAACAAGGCATTATCCATTAACCAAATTCCGGTTGATAAATTGACATTAGCAGCAGCGTACAATGATTTTGTACCTGCATCAAAATTTTCTACCATTGAAACCACAGGTACGTCGTTGCCTTTGATGATGTTATCAAATGTATGATCTGTAGTATTAAAGGTTGGCTCAAACTGTTTGCTACAGGAAGTAAGTGTGGTTATGAATATCAATAGTCCCCATCCTAAATAAACATTTCTTTTCATATCTTATTGATTTTCAGTACTTAAAATTCAATAAAAAAACGGCTAATTCCTATATCAAATTGCTAACAACCGTTAATAATGGCTGTTTGGGTTACAGGTATGGCTTTTGAAATATCAAAAAAAGCCCCGCTTCTAACGAAGCAGGGCGTCTATGATTTGTATGATTAATATTATAAATTATCAACTACAGATTCTATAGCTGATTGCACACTTAATGGAAGGTTTGATAAAATATCGTAACCTGTTGCAGCCTCAATAGCATCTACAGAAACCCTATAATTTCTCCAATCACTATTAATCGTATTAACATTAGGCGTATTAACAGCAATTACTCTTGTACTAGTAGTAACACGACTTAAGTCGTTAGAACCGTTTGGTATTACAACAATCACTTTCCAAACATTACTCGGTACTGTGATATTACCATTGTTTATAGTAGTTGCTGTACCATTGCTGCCGGTTCCGCCGCTACCATAAGAGCCCATAATCACATATACTTCATTGCCGGCAGTTACCAAACTACGGGTATAATTTTCTAAGTTGGCCCAAGTTTGTTGGTTGTTGTTGGGTGCTTGTGGAATCATATTGGTCATTAAAAATGTAGATGAGTTAGCCGCTACAGTTGCTGTTCTATCGGCTGATGGACAATTATGTCCACGGTCAAATCCACTACCTGAATAACTTGTTGCACCAACTTGATACCATCCTACCGGCAAAGTATTATCTGCTCTAAAATCATCCTGACGAGGTGTTGAACCTAAATCTGTACTACCCACATGCCAACTTACCCAACTTGGAGTAGCTCTTGTTCTATTGTAAGCCAGTTTGAAATAAGTTTTTGGCATTAAATAGTTATTGAAGTTTACTACATCTGCCGTAGCATTACTTGGATTGCCCATTAACATATGATCATCATCTCCCGGAACTGTACCGCCGCCGCTGCCGGTATCGGGACTATTAATAACAACATTATCAATATTAATACGATTGGTACCGCCAGAAATTTTGCGAATCGATAATCTCACTGTACCACTTGCAACATTCAAATTGAAAGTAGCTGTTTGTAAAGTGGTAGATGAGGTAGTGATGGTACTACCTACTTTGGCATAAGTACTACCACTGTTATATGACACCCACAACTCCCATGTACTATTAGCATCTGAGCCATATTTTGCATGGGCAACAGTTACTGTAGATGCACCGCCTGAAATATTGAAATTCATCGTAAGACTACCGGTATTGCGAATACGAGCAGATTGAGCAGCAACTTTTCTATCAGATGTAGTGTTACCAATCAATGCGTCATTAAAACTCCAAGAACCTGTACCCAAAGTAACATTTGCGGTTGAATAAGCCGTTTTAGTGCCTGTTTCAAAAGTTTCAGATAAAAGAACAGTTGTTGCATTTGGCGTAATGTCGTTGTCGCTACCTATTGAAAAATCAGGTGGAGCAATATGTTCGGTTTGCTTACTACATGAGGCAAGTACGGTCATGATGATAATCAACCAGTACCCGGGTTTCATAAAAAATTTCATAACTAATTGGTTTAGAACATAAAATAAAGACAAATAAACGGTTAATGGCTTTATGATATTGTTAACAGATGGGGATAAACCTTATTGGGTTAGTTATGATACCCTTTTGGAGTAACTGCGGCATTAAATCAACTGACGAGCCTTAATCTCGAGGTATTTATTGATGGCATTGATAGTTAATTGCTGGGGTGGAGTAAGAACAGAAAGAATACCATGCTGCGATAATTCTTTGATGATTTGGCGTTTTTCATGTGCAAATTTCTCAGCAATTGTTTTGGTATACACTTCTTCGATATTGGCAGCGGGTTGTAGTAGCAAACTTTTCAACTCGGTATTTTCAAAGAATACAACCAATAACAAATGGTTCTCGGCTATCTTTCTTAAGTAAGGCAATTGCCTTCTCATGCCACTCAACGATTCAAAATTGGTGAACAACACGACCAAACTACGTTGTGTTACTTTTCGGCGCAACATAACATACAGCCGTTCAAAATCACTTTCGAGATATCTCGTTTTTTGATTGTATAACAATTCTAATACAGATTGCATTTGCAATGCTTTTTTGTCGGCAGGCAAAAAAGAACCAATCTGTTCTGAAAAAGTAACAACTCCGGCTTTATCTTGTTTAGTGATGGCAACATTACTCAATACTAATGATGCGTTAATGGCATAATCAAGTAAACTCAACCCTTCAAAAGGCATTTTCATCACCCTGCCTTTATCAATTACACAATACACTTGTTGGCTTTTTTCATCGGTAAAATTATTGACCATTAATTGACCACGACGAGCAGTAGCTTTCCAATTAACAGTACGATAATCATCGCCTTGTACATATTCTTTAATTTGCTCAAACTCCATGCTATGGCCAATCTTACGTACTTTCTTTACACCCACTTCACTTAATCGATTGCTGATGGCCATCAATTGATATTTACGCAGTTGTAAATAAGATGGATACACCGGCACATCTTTAGGTGTTTCGCAGATGTAGCGCTTTTGCAATAAACCAATAGGAGATGTAGCATATATCAATAGTCTGCCAAAATTGTATGCACCTCTTTTAAGTGGCTTCAATTGATACAGTAGATGTTTTTGTGCTGCTGAACCTAAGGATAAGCTAAACAGTACATCTCTTTTTTGAAACTGGTGCGGAATTTCATCAATAATGCTTAGCTGCACGGGAAAACGATAATAATTTTCGATATCAACTCGTACAGTATTGTCATCACCATTACTAAATCTTTCAGCATGTGTTCTTCTCCCAAAAATACCTTTTGACAAAGAAAACAGCATCAAATATTCTAATACCAATAACACGGCAAAGCCAAGCAAAAAAGCATAGGGAATGATACCCAGCCATGGTAAGAAGAAACGACAAACAAACAATATTACTATTACCCCAATAGCGATATAGCACCGAGTGGTGATGAACAATGCAGAAATATATGTTGACCAAAAACGTTTCACTATAATTATTGCTTATACAAATACAAACTACTCACCATTCACTATTCACTATTTACTATTCACCAATGCACTACCTCGGCACTTCCACTTTCTTAATAATTTCAGCAATTACTTCATCTGGTGTACCGCCTTCCATTTCTTTCTCGGGATTAAGAATGATACGATGACGCAATACCGATGGCAGCACTCTTAGCACATCATCAGGGGTAACAAAATCTCTTCCTGCCATTGCAGCAATAGCTTTTGATGCTTTCAAAACAGCAACCGAAGCTCTTGGCGAAGCACCTAAGAAAAGTGCTTTGTTATTTCGGGTTTCATACACCAATGCGGCAATGTAGCGCAACACTTTATCCTCGATATGCAATGTTGAAATCAACTGACGAAAATACATGATATCTGCACCGCTTAACACAGGTTCTACTTGAGTAGTAAAATGGGTAGTTACACCACGATGAGCATGCTCCAAAATTTTAACTTCATCTTCAGGTGAAGGATATTTCACTTCAATTTTAAACAAGAAACGGTCTAACTGGGCTTCGGGTAAACGATAAGTTCCTTCATGTTCTACCGGATTTTGTGTGGCCATTACTATGAATGGTTCAGGCAAAGGATACGTAACACTATCATATGTAACTTGACGTTCTTCCATAACTTCAAATAAAGCAGCTTGCGTTTTTGCTGGAGAACGATTGATTTCATCTATCAATACAATATTACTGAAGATGGGCCCATTTTTATAATTGAAACTAGCATTTTGCGGATTGAATACAGATGTTCCCAACACATCACTCGGCATTAAATCTGGCGTAAACTGAATACGAGAAAATGGCACATTAATACATCTTGCCATTAACTTAGCCGTCAATGTTTTTGCCACACCCGGCACACCTTCAATCAATACATGGCCTTCGGCTAAAATGGCTGCCAGCAACAATTCTACCATTTGTTCTTGCCCAACAATCACTTTCCCAATCTCTGCTCTTAGACGTTCTACGGCAGTGGTAAGTTGGGTCACATCAATCCTGTTTTCCATAATGCTTTATTTAGCTTGTTGATAAAATGAATCAATACTATTATTTAATGCAATGAGCATACGATCGTTTACTTGTTTGGTTTGTTGTAATTGTTGAATGTATGCAATGATAGTAGTTATTTCTTTTTGACTAACGCCACTTTTCCTGCTTACTGCCTGTACAAAATCATCATCTAATGCAGTAGTGCTGATGTAAAATCTTTGTCTGATAAACTCCAACCAATATTGCACTTTTTTAGCCGCAATACTACCATTATCTCTTTGATTAAAGTATACGCCGGAAACGGTTTTCACAAAATCTAAGGTGGTATTGCGTAATGGTTCAATTATAGGAATGATGCGTTGTTTGCGTTTCATTTCGAACAATACAAAAACAATCATTCCAATAAGACTCAACCAAAATGCCCATTTTAAATGTGCTTTGGTTAAAAAGAAACGTAATGGAGTGCCAGGGCCTGTTGGGCCTAGTTTATAATATTCATCCCAATATAATGCAGTAACATTTTGGGGTATATAAGAAAAAGCCTTTGATAAATATTCTTGGTTGTTTTGAAACAACATAAAATAGTTACTGAAACAAATAGGTGCAGCATGAACATAAAAATGTCCTTTACCAAATCCTAGCATAATAAAATTAGGTTTACCATTTTGGTTAACACCTAAAACAGTAGCATAGGTAGTATCAACAGTAGAGAAAAATTCATCAATTGTATTTTTTCTAAAGCGATAGTTTTGAGCCGCTTTTAAAGAAGGGTTTGATAAATTGATACTTGTAGAATCAGCCGATAAAAAACTATACCCGGGATTAATATCAACACCCAAAGTATCCATAAAAGCCTTACCCAATTGTGAGGCAGCAATAAAAATATCGTTGCCCTTTCCTACATAAGCAATCATTTCTTCAATATCGGTTGTGGTAGGTTCAAATGCAGGCGCAACAATGATATATGCCGTTGTAGAATCGGTTGAATTATTGATTTGATCATACACCGGCTTGCGTAAAGACTGCACTGTTGTGTTAGGAAACAATTGCGGCAATTGCTCAAATAAAACAAAACTACCGTAAGGATTTTTATCTTCTTTGCTTAAGGTAACCGTCCAGTCAATTGCAGGCGGACGATTAATTTCTGCCACAATGTAAACTGTGAACAGCAACGCAAAAATCAATAAAAAAATACGATATCCTTTCACGCTATAATTTGTTATTGAATTGGTTGAAAACGTTTTGAATGCCTTGGAATGCTTGTTGATTTACAGGCAAATCGCCGTACCAAGCATATTCAAAATGATAGGTTAATTCTCTGAACATTTGCTGTTGCGGATGCTGTTGCAACTCTCTCAAATATTCATAGTTGGTTTTATTAATTTGCCAATTGATAAACCCTTTGTCGGTCAATTGTTTTAATGTTTGTAAATACATCAACCGAATGGCCAAGCGATAATTTTGTTGGTTGATGGCTTGTGCAATGGCATCTGCGAATGGAATGGAATGAATGTCTTCTGTTTCGGTTTGATATACCAAGCCTTGTGTTACAGCTCTTCCGAAAAGCCCTGCCCTATTCATTTTCATCACTTTCAACACCACAAAAACAATTACTGCAATGCCTATTAAAATAGAGACAGACCAGAAAGTAGTTCTACCCGATCGAGTACTCATTATTTGATACACTTTGTACCAAAACCAACTCCAAAATCTATCCCATAAACTCACCGGAGGTTCTTTCAATCTTTCGTATTGAAAATTGGGATCTTTTTTTATTTTATCGAGTGATGTAGTAGAGAATTGACGCAATGCCACATCACTAGAATCGTAGTAAACGGTTTTTTGAGCCGTTAGCTGCAATCCTACAAAACAAAGTATGACCAATAGTAGAATCCGCATATTAGTATTGTTCTTCAATTTGCGACGAGGCGTTACTATTACCAATACCATCAATTCTATCCATCATTCCTGTACCATCTAATTTTTCAACCAAATTATAATAGTGTAATCCTAACGAAACGGCGAAAATCAAATAAAATACAAAACCAAATACATTGAGAATGGAGGTAACAATAGTAAGCGTGGTTCCAATTTCTTTTGTGGTAAGATAAGAAATAGCACCTGCAATTACACTTACGACCAAGCCTATGGCACCTGAACTAAAAGAGTAAATGAGATAAGCAATGAAATAGATAGCCAAAGAAATCCAAAAGTTTTCCTTCACAATTTGAAAGCAACGGCTAAATGCTTCAGACACAGAAATATCTTCTATAACAACCACCATTTCAAAAGCTGCAAATACAACCATAAAATACACACCGGGTGCAAGACAAAATGCCGAACCGATGATAATCATGATCCACAATAAAATATCGAAAAAGAATATTTGTATAAAGTGACGAATAAATACCTGCCAAACTTCTTCAATAGTTGGGGTTTCGTTGCCTTTTGCTTGATACACTTTAAAATAAGCTGCTACAACAACTTTCATAGATGTCATAGCTAACAAACCAAACAGCACCAACATCAGGTAGCTAAAGCCAAACATATTATCAAAGGGAGAATCAGCAGTATTTCTAACAGTTCTACCGTTGATTAAATCATCAAAAACACCAAAACTATCTTTTTGATAAATACCACTGAAAATAGATTGACCTAAAATAAAGATGCCGGATATGGCTAAAAAAGTAAGCAATAAAGGCTTAAATTCTTGCCTAATAAATTGAAAAGTGTCATTAAAATTTTCGCCAAAATCTCTGATTTTTCTTAGCTCGATTTTCGCTTTAACCATAGTTTAAAATTTTCAGATTCGTTGTTCAATTGATGATCGTCAAAAGCATTTTTGATGCGTTTGTGCAATCGGTTAGGATAAACAATAAAATACCAGATGATAAATAAAGCAGATGCTCCTAAAATGCTGAGGCTTATGGCCAAATGCATATTCGTATATCTCGTTACAAAACTTTCTAAAAAAGCAGCCACCACAAAAACCGGTAAAAGACCAATCACAATTTTTAATCCATCTTTTCCGGCTTTTAAAAAGGCTACATACCTGCTAAATGTACCCGGAAAAAGCAAACTGTTTCCCATAATTAATCCGGCAGCACCTGAAATAACAATAGCCCAAATTTCGAGTGTGCCGTGGATAAATACAACAGTAATACTTTTAAATCCTAGACCCTTTGCAAAGAAGAAATATTCAAATGAACCTAACATTAATCCGTTGCTTAATAATAACCATACCGTACCTACCGAAAATGTAATGCCTAAAACATAGGCTATGAATGCCACCCTAATATTGTTGAAGCCAATTTGTACAAACATATTCATCTGACTTGCACTTTTGTATACCCCAAAAGGATCGCCATTCTCAATATTTTCATTGGTCATGTTAACGTAATTGTCACCTAATATTAGCCGAATAAAATTTTCATCATAAGCGGCAGATAATGCACCCATGGCACAAAAAATGAGAAAGAAAACTAACGCATAAGCAAACTGCTTTTGATAAAAGCCAAATAAATAGGGTAATTCATACATCCAAAATCCCAATACCCTACTCCCCTTTTCTTTTTTATTCTTGTAAATCTGTTGATGAAAAAGTGAAGCCAATCCATTGAGGTACTTAGCCGTGTTACTTCCGGCATAAAAAGTTTTGGCATAAGCCAAGTCATCCGTCAATTCTACAAAACGGTCGGCAAGTACATCCGCAGAAGCATTTCGCTTCACTTCGGCTTCGTATTGTTTCCACTTTTCGGCGTTTTGTTTTAAAAATTGTGCTTCCCTCATATAAAAATTTGCTGACAGTCGTAAAAATAATGGGTAAAGTTTGATGTTGAGTTAACAAATTGAAATTTATTTGCAGAACAATCAATCAATCGACAACAAAAACTAATTATGAGTACCATTTCTATAACGACCACGCAAAATATTGAACTTGAATATGATTTAGCTAGTCTGGGAGAACGTATTTTAGGTAGAATATTAGATGGCTTGGTATTAGTTGGTTATGCATTATTAATTCTTGCCATCATTGGGTTTAGTAATTTTTGGCCTTTCTTATCATCAAGTCCATGGATGATTTTCTTCTTGGCACTTCCTTATATATTTTATGATTTGGCAAGTGAGATGTTGCTGAACGGACAAAGCGTTGGCAAAAGAGTGATGGGTATCAAAGTGATTAGTTTAGATGGCGGACAAGCCACTACCAGTCAATATTTAATTAGATGGTTATTTAGATTGATTGATTTTACCTTTTCGTCTAGTTTGCTGGCTTTAATAATGGTAGCCGCAACAGAAAAAAGACAACGTTTAGGCGATAAAGTAGCCAATACCACCTTAGTGAAAACAAAGCCTCGTAGTAATTTTCAGCAGACATTATATACGCCTACTGCGGAAACCGATTATATCGTAAGTTATCCTGAAGTAGTTAACCTGAGAGATAGCGATATGCAGTTGGTAAAAGAAGTGTTGATTAATGTTCAGAAAACTGGCAACACCATGTTGTCTTTACAAACCATGAACAAGATTGAACAAGTGTTGCACATTACCAGCAAACATGAACCTACTGCATTCTTGTACACGATTCTTTCAGACTATAATCATTTGGCATCTAAATTATAATTGGTGTGGTGCTAATAAAGAGAATGGATATTGTGGAATATTTCTCAATATCCAAAACAATATCACCACAATAAAAACTAATTTGATAAACCAATTTTGGTGAAAAAGTTTTTGCTGAATCTGCTCTTTTCTAAAGGCATTCAGTGTAAAAATAATAGCGGAATACAATACAAAAGGAAGACTAATAACGAGTAATATATTATAACTAACAGCTTGTAAGAAATCAACTCTTAATAAAGCAGAAATAGCCCTTTGGCTACCACAACCAGGGCAATTCAATCCTGTTACTGATCTAAAAACACAAGAAGGATGAAAGCTATTTTTGGTAGCTGGATAAAAGAAATATAGCAGTGATAGTGCTATCACTGCTATACCAATTATAATAATCTGAATTCGGTTTTTACGCAAATCCTAACTTATTGATTTTGGGTAGCTTGCCAAAAAGCTGCACCACCTACTATAAATACAAATCCTAGATACAAAATGCCAATTACTAAGCCAACCCAGAATCCAATCTTAGTCCACTTACCTGCATCTTGAGATGCTTTTAGTGCACCTGCATGGTCACCGGAATTAAATTTTGAACTTACTTGAGAAGCGAAAACGATTCCTGCAATACCAAAGGGCAAGCAGCAAAATAGGGTTACTAAAATAGACTCAACTAGCCAGTTTTTTGGTGGAGTCAATAACTGTTGATTTTGTTCCATAATCAGTTGTTTGGTTTTAATTGAGTGAAAATAATTGATATGAATGAAATAAAAAAGCCTTGAAACTAAAATTTCAAGGCTTAAGTATAACTTAATACGAAATGTTAATAAGCCCTTGCAAACAACACCCTTTCTTTAGAAGGATTACCCGTTAAAATACAAGTTCCATCTTCTTGTTGATTATCTAATGGAATACAACGGATGGTGGCTTTGGTCAGCTCTTTAATTTTATCTTCTGTTTCACCGGTACCATCCCAATGGGCTGAGATAAATCCGCCTTTTGTATCAAGCAACTGAACAAATTCATCCCAAGAATCGGCTTTGGTAATCATACTATCACGGTATGCCAACGCTTTATTAAAAATACTTTGTTGAATATCATCTAACAATTGAATGACCGCTTCTGATAAACCATCTAATGGCAAACTCATTTTTTCTTTGGTATCTCTACGAGCAACTTCAGCAACATTATTTTCTAAATCTCTAGCTCCCAAAGCAATTCTTACCGGCACACCTTTCATTTCATATTCGGCAAATTTCCAACCTGGTCGGTTGTTATCATTATCATCATACTTCACCGAGATACCCGCCGCCTTTAATTTGGGCATAATATCATTGTTCACCTTAGCATCTAACAATGCTTTTTGTTCTTCACCTTTGTATATCGGTACTATTACCACTTGCAACGGCGCAATTTTGGGTGGCAGAATCAACCCTTGATCATCGCTATGAGCCATCACCAAAGCACCAATCAATCTAGTACTTACTCCCCAACTCGTTGCCCATACATAGTCTAATTTATTTTCTTTATCACTGAATTTTACATCAAATGCTTTCGCAAAATTCTGACCCAAAAAATGAGATGTTCCGGCTTGTAAAGCTTTACCATCCTGCATTAACGCTTCTATACAATAAGTATCTTCGGCACCTGCAAAACGTTCGTTTGGCGATTTTACGCCTTTAATTACCGGTAATGCCATCCATTTTTCGGCAAAATCGGCATATACCTCCAACATCTTTTTGGTTTCTACCAAAGCTTCTTCTTTTGTGGCATGTGCGGTATGACCTTCTTGCCATAAAAATTCTGCGGTACGCAAAAACAATCGGGTTCTCATCTCCCATCTTACCACATTAGCCCATTGGTTAATGAGGATGGGTAAATCTCTGTACGATTGAATCCAACCTTTATACGTATTCCAAATAATGGCTTCACTTGTTGGTCTTACCACCAATTCTTCTTCCAACTTCGCTTCGGGATCAACCATTAATTTGCCCTTGTTATTGGGGTCGGCCTTAAGGCGATAGTGTGTTACAATGGCACATTCTTTAGCAAAACCTTCTGCATTTTTTTCTTCGGCTTCAAATAAACTTTTGGGTACAAATAATGGAAAATAGGCATTTACATGACCGGTATCTTTAAACATTCTGTCTAATACATCTCTCATGTTTTCCCACAAGGCAAAGCCATAAGGTTTAATTACCATACATCCTCTTACAGCACTATAATCTGCCAAATTGCCTTTTAATATCAAATCGTTATACCACTGCGAATAATCTGCTGCTCTTGAAGTGATTGCTTTACTCATATTGTCAACTTTATCGTTCCTTTAACAAAATATTTTTTTTGCCATTTTGCTCTGGCTTAATAATTGTGATTTTGTTATTAGATTAGTTTTGTCATTTGCCTTACAGGCGGGGCAAAAGTAGTAACTTACATCTAATAACATTTAAACATCCTGCCATGACCATCAAAATTCTACTTCCATTAGCTGTAGCGGTTGTTTTAACCAGTTGCTCAACAGCTTATAAAGCCGGGCAAACACCCGATGATGTGTATTATTCTCCTGTAAATGAATCCAAACAGCAAGAACAGGAAGATCGCAGACGGCAGTATGAAGAATACCAAGCCAAGCAAGAAGATGATCAATATTTGAGGATGAAGGTTAGAAATCGTAGTCGTTGGTCTAGTATTGATGATTATGACTACTGGAATGATAGCCGTTATGATTATTGCAATTGTAATTGCTATAACAGCTTTGGCTGGAATCCTTATCGTTTTCAAAATAATTTTTTAGGCTGGAATCCTTATATGGGTTGGGGCACATGGAGAAATCCAATTTTTGTGGTGGCAGGCTATAAAAACCCGAAAGTATACACAGGTAATACCAGTATGGCTAATATCAATGCCTTTAAAAACAAAACGTATAACAATGTAAATAACAATACGCCTTTTGTTAAAGGACAAACCAATAATGGATCAAGCTTTGGCAGACTATTGAAACAAGCATTTACCAACGGCAATAGCAGTGGTACAAGTAGTGGAGATAGTTGGGGCCGTCCACAACGTACTTACGAACCAGGCACCAGCACTAGTAGTAGTGCAGGGGGTAGAAGCGGTGGATACGGAAGTACAGGCAGCAGCAGCAGTACGCCAAGAAAATCTAAAGACTAATTTATTTCAACAACAAATGCACCAACCACAGGTTATGGGACTATGTTTGAAGAACCCATCCTGCTGATTAACGTATGCCCTAAACACAATATTTATGCTAAAAAATATACTTATGTTGATGACGGTGACTGCAGGTTTAACCGTGCAGGCACAAACTCCTGAAGATGCTTTAAGATACAGTTGGTACACCCATAACGGCACAGCCCGAAATATCGCTACCGGCGGTGTAATGGGTAGTTTGGGTGGTGATATTACCGCCAACAATGTTAACCCTGCCGGACTTGGTTTATTCAAAACCAGTGAATTTGTTTTAAGTCCGGGTTTTCTATTGAACAATAACCAATTTAATTTTAGAGGCACCAATTCGCAAAGTGATAAAAATGCTTTTAATCTTGGAGCCTCGGGTTTTATTTTTGGCATTCCGCATGGTAAAGAAAACAAATGGGCAAGTTCAGCTTTTTCCATTTCTTTCAATCAATTAGCCAACTACAATAATCGTAGCTATTACAAGGGCACTAATAATGTGAGTAGTTTCTCTGAACAATATTTAGAAGAGTTAATTAGAGATAGGGCTGATACGAATGCAGCGCTAAGCAATTATATCTTCGGTTCTTCCCTAGCCTATCGTACTTATTTGATTGACAAACAAACCGGCCCCGGCGGCGTATTAACCGGATTTGAAAGTTTGGTGCCCATTACAACCGGCATCATTCAAGAAAGAGACGAAAGAACAAGTGGCAGTTTCAATGAATTGTCGTTGGGCTTTGCCAATAATTTAAAAGATAAATTATATGTTGGCGGTAGTATTAATATGCCATTGATTCGTTACCGTAGAGATTTATTCTACAAAGAAAGTGATGCCACCACCAATACCAATAACGATTTTAATTATGTTGAATTTAATGAAAAGAATAGCTCCAACGGATTGGGATTGAATATGAAGTTGGGGATGATTTACAAACCGCAGGAATTTATTCGTTTGGGTGTAGCTATTCATACGCCTTCTTTTATTGGGTTTAAAGATGATATTAGAGCTTGGATGAAAACAGACACTGAGGGATATGCCGGTGTAACGGAAGAAAGTAGCGATGCATTGAATAGTGGTAATGCCGGAACTAGAGAATATAATATGATTACCCCATGGAGAGCAATTGTTAGCGGTAGTTATGTATTCAGAGAAATTAAAGACACCAGAAAACAAAGGGCATTTATCAGTGCAGATATAGAATATGTAAACCATCGTGGAGCAAGATTTATGGCTAGCGACAATCAAGATGTTACGGCTAAAAACTATTACGACAATGTCAACGAAACCATTAAAGATTATTATAAAGGTGCTTTAAACTTTAGACTTGGTGGTGAGTTGAAGTTTCATACTTGGATGGTAAGAGCAGGTGCTGCTTATTATGGTAATCCTTATGCCGATAATGATAATTTGAAAGCCAATCGTTTTTTAGCTAGTGGCGGATTAGGTTACAGAAACCATGGCATTTTCATCGACTTAAGTTATGCTCATAGTTTCAATAACGATGTTCAGTTTCCTTATCGTTTAAATGATAAGCCTAATACTTTTGCAGAACAAACCGGTAGCCGTGGAAATGTAATGATGACCGTTGGTTTCAAATTCTAATCATCTTATACTTATTTATACAAAACAGCCGCTGTCAACGACAGCGGCTGTTTCATTGGTATACAAATCGATTGATTATTTAAAATCTTCAGACTTTAAACCTTGGTTTACTTTAACTTCAGTAATATCAATGTTTATTTTTAATTGTCCTTGATCTACTAATAAAGCAGTAGGAATTTGAACACCATTAAATGCTTTGTACGCTTTGATATAAGTCTGTACAATTACTTTTCCGGTTGGTCCTTCTTCTGCACTTGCTATTTTAACTTTCAAACCACTTACAACATCATAGAAATAACTTACTTCTCTTCCACCGGGAGATTTGATAGCAACTTCATAAGCATCTTTGCCATCCACTTGCTCAATACCTTTAACCGTAAATGTATAACCCTGTTGTTTAGGCAAGTAGGCCTCAGAAAATAAAGCAGCGTCTTCATTCATTTCGTCTTTATCATCAGCCTCAACACCTTGTGGCATACCTTGCTGACTAATAGTATAAACGCCACCTTTTAACATCCGCTTTTGCAAAGCCATTCCATTAAAAGTAATCTGCTGTAAGAAATGGTCAGGCACAATATTTTTTTGGTTGTAACCAAAGCTTTGACCCATCAAACCTGCAGTACCATTCTGTTCTACATCTTTAATAGTTGCTATAGCAGCTTCTCCACCCATTGCTTCAACTGCTTTCTTAAAAATAACTTGAGCAGTTATCGAAGCATCTACAGCTTTAGTAGACGGTGCCGCAACTGCATTTCCATCAGCATCAAAATATTTTACTTCGCCATATTTTTCTAAACCCTTAGCTGCTTCTTTAGCATTACCTACCACTACAATGTGTAAATTAGAAGGCGTAATGTACTTATTAGCCATAGCTTGCACAGTAGCAGGACTAACAGCCGCTAAGTTTTTTAAGTAATCTTGATAGTATGTAGCAGGCAATTTATACCGAGCAATATTCAATGCAAAACCAGCAATCGTTCCTGGATTTTCTAGAGAACGGGCAAAACTTCCTGATAAATAGTTCTTCATTCTAGTCACTTCCTCTGCAGCAACAGGCTCGGTTCTAATGCGATTAAATTCATACAAAAACTGACCAATAGCACTATCGGTTTTTTCATTTCTAACCGATGCATCAGCTGAAAATGAACCTACCAATTTATCGGTTGATAAAGAAGAATAAGCACCGTAAGTAAAGCCGTACTTCTCTCTCAAATTAGCAAACAAACGACCGGAAAAACCACCGCCTAGCATGTTATTCATCACATCTGCTGCAATGGCATCCGGTGCACCCGGCTTTATTTGAATGGGTGCAGTTAACGTAATAATACTTTGAACAGAAGCTGGTCTGTCAACAACGGCAATGTATGTTTTTGCCGGACTTTTAACAGTTGGATAATTACCTTTTGGAACATTACCTTTTGCCCATTTGCCAAAATATTTATCTGCTAATGCTTTTGCTTCGGCAGGTGTTATATCTCCAACAAAAACCAAATAAGCAATATTGGGCTTAAAATAGGTTTTGTAGTAATTCTTGATATCATCTAACGTAATATTCTTTACGGTATTTTCATTTTCAACTTCGCCATAAGGATGATTCTTGCCATATACCAAACCGGCAACAACGTTTCCGGAAATCGTATTAGGATCATCTTTGCCGGCTTGTAAACCGGATAGTGTTTGTTTACGAATTTTCTCCAATTCATCTGCCGGCATAGAAGGTCTTAACGCTACATCTGCCATTAATGCAAAAGTTTTAGCAAAATTCTTTTTTAAAGAAGACGCAGATACGCCACTTGCAGATGCTGAAATAGAAGCTCCTAAAAAGTCTATTTCTTCATCTAATTTTTCTTTGTTCATGGTGGTTGTACCACGACGCAACAAACTGCCTATCATACCAATATAGCCGGCTTTATCGCCTTCAAAAATTGGATCTCTGTCGAGGGTTAAAGAAACCGAAACCGAAGGCAGTTTGCTGTTTTGAACCACGTATACTTGTAAACCATTGGCTAATTTAAAAGATGCCGGTTGTCCTATTTTTAGTTTTGGAGCAGGGCCGGGAGCCGGTGCTTTGCTTCTGTCAATACCTCCTTGAGCAAAAACAAGTCCGGGTAAAAGAATGAGTAATGCAAATATTTTTTTCATTGTTGTAATTTTTTGTGCGTTGGTAAAACCAAGTAAATTATTTTTTAGTGCCTTTTGGTACATAATAGAGTACCACACGATTGTCTTTATTCAGGAATTTCTTAGCCACATTCATTACATCTTCACGGGTTACTTTGTTGTAACGATCAATTTCTGTGTTAATCAAATTGGCATCTCCAAAATAAACTTCGTAATTAGACAAACTTTCAGCAATACCGGCCATGGTACTGTTTCTTGTAACGAAACTAGTTTGAATTTGATTTCTTACTTTCTGAAATTCACGGTCAGTTACCAATTCTGTTTTTAATCCATTCACAATAGAATCCATCGACTCTTCTAATACTTCGGGAGTAAAGCCCATATTAGGCAACGCATATGTAACAAACAAGCCTTCATCTTCTAAAAACAATGGAACAGAAACAGCAAACAATGCAATCTCTTTTTCATCCACCAATTTTTTGTTCATTCTAGAAGATTCGCCGCCGGACAAAATAGAACTCAAAATATTGAATGCATAGTACTCATCGCTACCTTGTTTTGGAGCTCTATAAGCTTGAATAACTGCAGGTAATTGAATATTGTCTTCAATCACATCTCTCACTTCGCCGCCTAAAGCAGGTTCTTTAATGGAAGGACGAGGAATAGAAATAGTACCCGTGGGTATTGGTGCAAAATATTCTTGTATCAATTTTTTGGTTTCGGCAACTTCAAAATCTCCTGCCACCGATAACACACAGTTATTGGGTACATAGAATGTTTTGTAGAATTGAATAAACTCATTTAAAGCAGCAGCATTCAAATGATCCATACTACCGATGGGAACCCAACGATAAGGATGTTCTTTAAATGCCCTTTTCATCACTTGCTCAATAATAGTACCATAAGGTTGGTTGTCAACTCTTTGGCGTTTTTCTTCTTTGACCACTTCACGTTGTGTGTTTACACCAACCTGTTCGATTTTAGCATGCATCATTCTTTCACTTTCTAACCATAATCCTAATTTTAATTGATTAGAAGGTAATAGCTCGTAATAAAATGTACGGTCTTGAGAAGTGTTTGCATTTAAAGCTCCACCTGCATTGGTAACGTATTTGTCAAATTCGCCACGCTTGATATTCTCAGTACCTTCAAATAGCAAATGCTCAAAAAAGTGAGCAAAACCGGTACGGCCGGTATCTTCATTCTTTGAACCTACATGGTACAAAGCGGTAACCGCTACTACAGGCGCAGACTTATCTTGATGCAGAATAACTGTTAACCCGTTAGGCAACTTGTATTTTTCATACTGAACTTTTTTAGCCTGCCCAAACATTGCCAATTGTATGAGCAAAGTTGCAGCTAGTGTAAAGAGCCATTTTTTCATTATTGTGAATTTTTGTTTGACTTATTGAAGTGCTTGATTAGTATGTAATCCAAACCAAATATTACAGACTTGTATCATTTTTTGCAGCCGCAAGATGCGAAAAAAGATGCGGTAGTCAATAAGAAGATATAAACAATATGATTAGTGGTTAAAACCAGCAGTTATACTATGTTTTTCATCCACAAATGCTGTAGGGATTGTATTGAACAATTTTGCGGATTGAACCATTGTACACTCAAGTCTTTTTTAAACCATGTCATTTGGCGTTTGGCATATTGGCGGGTATGTATTTTGATATTTTCGATTGCTTGTTGTAAGCTTACCACACCATCAAAATAATCAAACAACTCTTTATAACCTACTGTTTGTAAAGCATTTAGATGCCGATACGACAACACCGTTTCCACTTCATTCACTAATCCATTGTTTACCATTTCATCTACCCGTTGGTTGATTCTATCGTTGAGTATTGCTCGGGGCAACTCCAATCCTATCTTAACTATATTAAACGGCCGAATCGTTTTTTCGCCTTTCCTAAAAGTGGTAATGGATTTGCCTGTAGATTGTACCACTTCTAATGCCCTCATCAACCGTTGTGGGTTTTGTTGTTCTCCAACATGCCAAAAAGCCGGGTCGAGATCTTGCACTTGGTCTTGTAACCAGCCTATACCATATACCGCCAAATCAGCTTGTATTTTTTGTCTGATAACAGGATCAACAGTTGGTATTTCGTCCAACCCTTCGCAAAATGCTTTAATGTAAAGGCCGGTTCCGCCAACCATTACAGCGTATGAATGCTGTTGAAAAATTTCATCACAAGTTTTTAAAGTATATTGTTCAAATGTAACGGCATTAACGTCGTCTGTAACTGAGTGACTATTAATGAAATAATGCGGTACAGCAGCTAATTCTTGCTGACTGGGTTTGGCTACGCCGATGTTCATTTCCCGATAGCATTGTCTGGAATCGGCAGAAATAATTGAAGTATTTAAAATCTGCGCTAACTCAATTGCAAAAGCAGTTTTACCAACGGCTGTTGGGCCACAAATGATGATAACAGTATTACTATTTGTTTCAATCATACCAATAAAAATAGGAATGACGAAAGCCCCATTCCTATCTTAAAAATTATTCAAACATGTATTTTAAAATTCTTCTTTCCCTTCGTCTTCAGCGCCAAAAGCAGTTTCATCATCTCCTGCTTCATCACTTGATTCACCCTCTTCCCCAAAACCTTCCATTCCTTCAATTGCATTGGTGAGGTCGTATTTTTCTTCAATATCAACAAATTTATCGCCCAACAAACTCTTAGTACCGTATTGTTGAGGGCCAATACCTTCTACCCTTGTAACGCAAGGATATGCTAATTTGGGATTCTCTTCTTTGCTTACATTAATTAATTCAACCATAAAAGTCCAGTTACGAGTAAAATCATACACATAAATGAATTTTTGGTTAGGGTCTTTTATTTCGCTGCCGATAGTGGTTTCTTCCATCATCAAAGGCTGAGCTTTATAAGGCTTATCGTAAACATCAGCCGAAATCTCACGGCCTCTTTGCCATTGGTCATTGCTGCGATAAAATGTAGCTTGGTGCTTATTATCAAATTCGTAAGCCTTTAATACAGTAAGGTGCAAGTCGAAGAAAGATTGTGTATGCTTGATGGCTACATCACGGTAAACACTCTCATCATCTTCAAAATAGGCCCGAAATTTCAGAATTGCCATTCGTAGTAGTTATTATGGGTTTGTTCTTCAAAGAAACAACATTTCAGATTATTTACCCAACGGGTGTTATTTTTAATTCAGCACCTTTTTGTAACATCAGTTGATAAGCTGCTTCATATTCATTGGGGATATCCCCATCGAGAATGGCTTCTCTAATCGCATCTTTAATCATTCCTACTTCTCGAGAAGGAGATAAACCAAATGTTTGCATAATCATTTCTCCGGTTACCGGTGGCTGCCAATTTCTAATTTTATCGCTTTCTTCCACCTCGGCCAATCTTTGCGTAACCAATTCAAAGTTTTGTAAATAGCGTTTTACTTTGAATTTGTTTTTACTAGTGATATCGGCACTGCACAATAGCATTAAAGCTTCAATATCTTCTCCTGCATCGAATAACAATCGACGAATAGCACTGTCCGTAATATTTTCTTTGGTAAGGCTGATGGGCCTCAAATGCAGCAGCACCAATTTTTGAACGAACCGCATTTTCTCATTCAGTGGTAATTTAAGCCGAGTAAAAATTTTAGGTACCATTTTAGCACCCACAACTTCGTGACCATGAAAAGTCCAACCATGGCCATCCTCAAATCTTTTGGTAGCGGGCTTACCTATATCATGTAATAAAGCGGCCCAACGCAACCATAAATCATCTGTATGTTCGCAAATATTATCTAACACTTGTAAAGTGTGATAGAAATTGTCTTTATGTCCTTTACCGTCAATGTACTCCGCCCCATGCAATTCCATCATTTGCGGAAAAATCAATTGTAATAAGCCTGATGTATTCAACAAATCCCAGCCCATGGAAGGTTTGGGGCTAAGCATAATTTTATTTAATTCATCGGTAATACGTTCTTGCGATACAATACGAATACGATCTTTATTGTCTTGAATGGCTTTGAAGATGGATGGCTCAATGGTATAGCCCAACTGTGTTGCAAAACGGATGGCCCTCATCATCCGCAACGGATCATCACTAAAGGTTTGAATAGGGTCAAGCGGTGTTCTAATGATGCCCGATTCAATATCCTTCAATCCACCAAACGGATCGATTAGCTGACCGTAATCAACTTCATTTAAACTGATGGCTAAAGCATTAATCGTAAAATCTCTTCGATTTTGATCATCTACCAAAGAGCCGGGTTCAACCGAAGGCTTACGACTATCAAAATTATAACTCTCTTTTCTGGCACCTACAAATTCAACTTCAAAATCATCAACTTTAATTTGTGCTGTACCAAAGGTTTTGAAATAAGCAACCGTGGGTGTCGGATTAAACTTTTCAGCCACTGCATGGGCCAAAGCAATACCATCACCTAAACAAACAATATCGGCATCTTTACTAGGTCTGCCAATGATTTTATCCCTCACAAATCCACCAATTAAATAGCAAGGCACTTGCTGTTCGGCCGCAGCCCGAGCTATTTTTTTGAGTAGAAACAATTCTTTATCTGTACAGTCAATCTGCATGGGGCAAATATAGTAAGGGTTGATGGGATGAAAACAGTCTACAGTTTTTCATACACTTTCATCACTGCATCTGCACATGTACGAGGCGTAAAACGCTGGGCATGTTGCCAACCTCTATCAATCATCTCTTCTCTTAACACCCTATCATTAGCAATTAAACGCATACCTTCTGCAATTTCAACTTCGTTAGATGGACTAACATAATACGCAGCATCACCGCCTGTTTCAGGCATACAAGAAACATTACTAGTAATGACAGGAACTTTACTCCACAATGCTTCTAGCACCGGGATACCAAAACCTTCAAAGACAGAGGGATAAATTAAGCCCAATGCTTTTTGATAGATAGCAGGGAAATCAGCTGCAGAGCGGTATCCGGGCAATTTTGCCACAGCAGCATCATTCAACAACAAAATATCTTGTGTTAATCCATTTGCCACAATGTATTGTTCTACCGTTTTTTTATAGGTAGTGCCATCTCCAATCACCACAAGTGGAATAACATGGCCTTGCTGTTGTTTTAGCAGATGAATAGCCTTGCAAATCACCAATAGATTTTTGCGTTCAATAATAGAACCAACGTATAAAAAATATTGAGCCGGCAATTGATATTGAGTTTTTACTTTTTCTTTTTCTGCCGGCGAAACAGCTTTACCAAATGCCGGATTACAACTCTGGTAACAGATATCAATTTTTGCTTCCGGAATTTGATAAAATTCAATGATATCGGCCTTTGTTTGCTTACTAATAGCAATAATTCGATCGGCATGTTCACAGGCATACCGAAATTTTTTCCGGTAAATCTGTACATCTATTTTATTGTACTGTTCGGGATAACGTTCAAATATCAAATCATGAATCGTTACAACTGTTTTGATGTTCGTTTTATCAATGCCAAAAGGAATTTCATGGCTTAACCCGTGGTAAATATCTATTCCGTTTTTTATCAAATCTTGCTTTACCCAACTGCTTCTCCAAGCCGATGTAAACAATTTAGACCAAGGACTATTTGGTGTTAAGTTGGTTACGTTAGGATACGCAGCAATGTCAAAGCGATTAGTCAATTTGGGTGCACAAAGCCAATAATGATGTTGTGGATGAAATGCAGCCAAAGAACGAATTAAGGTCCGGCTGTAGTGGCCCAAACCAGTTCCGTTTTGATAAGCTCTTTTGGCGTCGAAAGCGATATTCATGTACCGCAAGATGCAGTGAAAATCACAAAATCACAAACAAACCTTGTTGCTGGTTGATTTAAATCGGCTACTTAACGGGCTTTCTTTATTTTTGCCGCCCAAATCAGCCAATTTATGAGTGTTGTTGAACAATTGAAATCGAGTACGGCAAATGCCATTAAAGCATTGTATGATATTGACTTTTCTGCATCAAGTATTTTGGTAAATGATACCAAACCCGAATTTGAAGGCGATTATACCGTTGTGCTGTTTGCTTTCATCAAACAACTCAAAAAGTCTCCCGAAGTGTTGGGCAAAGAAATGGGCGACTATTTGGTGCAACATAATCCTCAATTATTTACTGCTTATAATGTTATTAAAGGTTTTTTAAATTTAACTATTGCAGATGCTTATTGGCTTAATTTTTTAGCCGCTCAATCAGCCAACTCAAATTTTGGTATACAACCCAACAATGGAGAAAAAGTAATGGTGGAATATGCTTCTCCCAACACCAACAAACCTTTGCACCTTGGGCACCTCAGAAATATTTTTTTAGGATGGAGTACAGCCCAAACATTGAAGGCAAACGGAAATGCTGTGGTAAAAACTTGTATTGTTAACGACCGTGGTATTCATATTTGCAAGAGTATGATGGCTTGGCAATTGTTTGGCAATGGCGCTACACCACATAGTACAGGTATTAAAGGCGATCATTTTGTAGGTGATTATTACGTTAGGTTTAATGATGAATACAAGTTACAAATTGAGCAAGGCATACAATCCGGCTTAACGAAAGAAGTAGCTGAAAAAGAAGCACCAATCATGAAAGCGACACAACAAATGTTATTGGATTGGGAGGCCGGAAAAGAAGATGTGATGCAGCTTTGGGCAACTATGAATGGTTGGGTGTACGAGGGTTTTGACGCCACTTACAAACGCATAGGTGCCGATTTTGACAAAATGTTTTACGAGAGCAATACGTATTTGTTGGGTAAAGATTTAGTTGAAAAAGGGTTGGCACAACAAGTATTTTATCAAAAAGAAGATAGTAGCGTTTGGATTGATTTAACAGCGGATGGATTAGATGAAAAGATTGTTCGCCGTAAAGATGGCACCTCGGTTTATATTACGCAAGATATTGGTTTGGCTGAACAACGCTATGAAGAATTTGGCTGCGATAAAAGCATTTATGTGATTGGAGATGAACAGAATTATCACATGAAAGTGTTGAAACTCATTTGTCAAAAATTACAATTGCCTTCGGCTGATGGTATTTATCATTTGAGCTACGGTATGGTAGAATTACCAACAGGCAAAATGAAAAGTCGTGAAGGAACGGTAGTGGATGCAGATGATATTGTAGCAGAAATGGTCAATATTGCCAAAGCCAAAACCGAAGAATTAGGCAAAGTGAAAGACTTTACGGAAGCCGAATTAACCGAGTTATATGAAACCATAGGTTTAGGTGCATTGAAATTCTTTTTATTGAGGGTTGATCCAAAAAAGAAAATGATTTTCAACCCGGAAGAGAGTATCGATTTTCATGGTTTTACCGGTCCGTTTGTGCAATATACCCATGCAAGGATAAAGAGTATTTTACGCAAGTCTAATGAGGAAATAAGTGGTAATTTGTTAGCTAAAGACTTATTACCCCTTGAAAAAGCTTTGTTGATTCAATTAGAACAATTTCCTGTGGTTATTGATGAAGCATCGCAACAATTAGATCCTTCGAAAATTGCTATTTACGTTTTTAATTTGTCAAAAACATTTAACTCATTTTATACCGAACATTCCATCAGCAACGCAGAATCGGCAGCAAAAAAACAATTGCGTTTACAAGTAGCGCACCTAACTGCTCAAGTGATTAAAACAGCAATGGGGTTATTGGGTATTCAAGTTCCGGAAAGAATGTAAAACTACAATGATGTCAATACCCATTATTGAAGATCAAACTTTTACCAAGATAGACTACACTTTGCAACTATTTAAAGTGGCAGAGTATGAGAATTGTCATTTCACCCAATGCAACTTTTCAGGCGTTGATTTATCTAATTGTTGTTTTATTGATTGTACGTTTACTGACTGCAATTGGAGCAATGTTATCCTTAAAAAGACAAGATGTAGTAGTTTACAATTTAAGCAATGTAAAATGCTAGGCTTACACTTTGAAGATTGTGATCATTTTTTATTCAGTGCAAATTTTACAGATTGTACATTAAACCACAGTTCGTTCTATCAGCTTAAACTCAAACAGTTTCAGTTTAATCATTGCAGTTTAATTGAGGTTGATTTTAGCGGTGCTGATTTAACCCAAGCAGTATTTCACCAATGTGATGTAGCAGGCGCTACATTTGACCAAACCAATTTAGAAAAAGCCGATTTTAGAACGGCTGTCAATTACGTTATTAACCCTTTAACGAATCGAATTAAAAAAGCAAGATTCAGCAACGACGGATTAAACGGCTTATTGCAACAATTTGATATTTTGATTGATTAATGAGGTGAAGTTTTTACAGCCGCTTTATCTTAAAAATAAATACAGGTGGATCAAAATATTGGTCATCTTCACGCTGTCGATAAATTTTTTCAACTATTTCCATTCCCTTCACTACCCTACCAAATACAGCATAGCCTTGTCCGTCGCCGATATTCTCTCCACCATAATCTAAACCAGGTTCCTTTTTTAAGCAGATGAAAAATTCACTGCCTGCTGTTCCCGGTTCCAACCTTGCCATTGATAAACTACCTCTAAGATGTTGCAAACCTGTTTGCTTTGTACTTTCATGTGGAATACCCCTCAATGCAGCTGCTTTTTTGGCATTGGTCCGCCAAATACCACCTTGTATCAATTCAGATTTCAATGCATCAGAAGGTTGATTATCTCTATTCAATACCCTATAAAAAGTGCTACGATTATAAATACCAGAATCTATATAGTTTAAAAATGCAGCTACTGTTTTGGGTGCTTTATCAGGATATAATTCTACCACTATATCACCATACTTTGTTTCTATAGCCACATTGGGATATTCGGACTCTTTAGTTGAACAACTCATCCAAAGCAATAAAATAATAACAAACACTGACAACTTCATAGTGCAATATAAAAAGGATTATATGGAATGTACTGCCATTTATGATTACATTTATATTGAGCTAGGCAAAAAATATTCTAAACAATGGTACTATCTGAATTTAACCCAACAGCAAGTTTGCAAGAATTTGTTCGAGTGTATAGATTAGTACAGTTTGTTTTTAATGATGGAACGAATTTACCTTTCAAACCTTACCCACCAAGACCTGAACATTGTCTTAGTTTTTATCCAAGAGACACCGAAACAGTAGAATATGCTAGTAGTGGATTAAGAATTACAAATTTAAAAACTGTACTTATAGGACAACAGCATGAAGTGAGTAATAGATTTGTTGGGAAAGACTTTTTAGTGTTTCAAATTGTGTTTCGGCCGGGTGCACTGTTTCGTTTAACCGGCATACCTTCTAACCAAATCAACAATAGTTATATTGATGCTGAAACTGTTTTTCCGAGTGCTATAAAAGAAGTGAATGAAAAGCTGCATGATGCTTTGCATTTTAAAGAAATGGTTACGATTGTTGAATCTTTTTTAATGAACCAAATCAAACGTGGCATTAAAGATTTTCATCGATTAGACTTGGTCAGTAATTTCATTTTAGCATCCAACGAAACCCTACAGATTGATTGGCTTGCCAAAGAGTCATGCTTGAGTGTAAGACAGTTTGAAAGAAAATTTATCGAGCGGATGGGCATTTCACCAAAACTCTTTAATAAGATTGTCCGCTTCGAAAATGCATTTAGATTGAAAAATACAAATCCACTGCAAGATTGGTTAAGCATTGCCATCCAATGTGGTTACTACGATTACCAACATTTAGTAAAAGACTACAAACAATTTACTAATCAAACACCAACAGACTTTCACATTCTTGATAATGCATCACCGGAAAGAGTATTTGGAGAATCAGACACTTATTAAAATGTCGTTTTTTTACCACTTAAGTACTTTTCACACAACAGATATTTGTGTTGTACCAATAAAAACACAAATCATCATGGAAAGAAAACATTTTTTAAGTGTTACCCTAGCAGCGATTCCTGCACTGTTGTTAGGCAATAAAGCAGTAGCTCAAAAGCCGACGAGAACAAAAAAAGCCTTTATAGTAAAAGCAACGGAAAGCAGGTATAACGAGAAAACAATGCTTGGAGGCAAAAGCCCCAACGACATTAAGATTTCACAAAAAGACACTAATGGAAGTTTAACAGTATTTGAATATACAGGTAATGAAAAAGGTGGGCCGCCATTACATATTCACCCTCATCAAGATGAAATATTTTTTATTGTTGAAGGTGAATATCTTTTTCAAGTAGGTGATGACAAGCACAATTTAAAGGCAGGCGATACTATTTTTCTACCAAGAGGTGTTCCACATGCATTTGCACAATTAACAGCAACCGGCAAAATGTTTTTCTTGTTTCAGCCTTCAGGAAAAATGGAAGACTTTTTTAGAACCATTGGGAAACTTACGGCTCAGCCAACACCTGCAGAAGGTGCTAAAATATTTGCTAGTCATGATATGAAAATAGTTGGGCCACCTTTACAATATTAAATGAACAAATTGCAATCTAATGCATCAAAAATCGGTGTTGAATTTAAAATAGTAAGAGCATTGATTTTTGATGCATTGAAATTTATTACGAATAACTTGAGTTGCATCTTAAACTGTAAACCATAGGTGAAGCAACATTTCTCTTTACCTTTACAGTTGATGATGAATTACCAACAAACACTTGAATTTTTATTTACACGGCTTCCTATGTTTAGCCGTATTGGTGCCGCTGCATACAAAAAAGATCTAACCAATACCATCAAGCTTTGCGAAGCTTTAGGCAATCCGCACCTATCTTTTAAAAGTATTCATATTGCAGGTACAAATGGGAAAGGTTCAACGAGCCACATGTTAGCAGCAGTACTCCAACAATCGGGTTATAAAACAGGCTTGTACACATCGCCACATCTTAAAGATTTTAGAGAAAGAATAAGGATTGATGGTATCATGTGTAATGAAGCATTCGTGGTAGATTTCACGCAACAAATTATGCCGTTAATAGATGAAATTGAACCTTCATTTTTTGAAATTACGGTAGCCATGGCTTTTGCTTGGTTTGCTCAGCAAAAAGTAGATATAGCCGTTATTGAAACAGGTTTGGGTGGAAGATTAGACAGTACCAATATCATTACACCAATATTGAGCATCATTACAAATATTGGGATGGATCACATGAATATGTTGGGCAATACGCTTACTGCAATTGCTGGAGAAAAAGCAGGCATCATCAAACCAACAATTCCTGTTGTAATCGGTGAAACTTTACCCGAAACCAAAACTGTATTTGAGCAAAAAGCTGCTTCCGTTAAAGCACCAATTAAATATGCCCAACAAGAAAGATGGATAACCGATTTTTCTTGGAAAGATTCTCATCTCTCTGTTACCGTTTCAAATCAAGCTAATGGTGAACATCATACTTTCCAATTAGACTTACCAGGGTTGTACCAAACAAATAACCTGTTAACCATATTGGAAGCTGTACATCAATTAATGAAACAAGGTTATCAAATTTCAGATGATACATTAACATCTGCCTTAGCGAATGTTAAAAAATTGACAGGTTTAAGAGGTAGATGGGATGTGATTGATCAACATCCCACCATAGTACTAGACGTGGCACATAATGAAGATGGTATTCGACAATTAATACAGCAAATTGAACTACAAACATTTACCCATTTGCATATTATTATGGGAATGGTGAAGGATAAAGAAATTACAAAAGTGCTTGACTTACTACCAAAACAAGCTGATTATTATTTTACAAAAGCACAAATTCCCCGTGCACTAGCAGAAACAGATTTACAACTATTGGCTTCCGAAAAAGGATTGCAGGGACATTGTTTTGCTGAGGTTAATCTTGCTTTAGCTGCTGCTAAACAAAGAGCCCATAAAAACGACCTTATCATAGTTTGTGGAAGTGTGTTTGTCGTAGGTGAAGTAAATTTCGGCTAGCATGCTGTGAAGAATGTTAACTTAGTAAGATGAATAAGCAAATTCAGCGGCTTGCACAAATTGCAGCTAAACCAAGTAGATTAATTATTGGATTAATGAGTGGTACCTCATTTGATGGTTTAGATATTGCATTATGTAAATGTTCAGGTGCTGGTTTGAATACTACCATTGAGTTGTTGCAGTTTGCTACAATGCCATATAATGACGATTTTAAAAAGGAAATAAAATCTATTTTTTCTAAACGAGATGCCGATTTAGAAAAAGTTTGTTTACTAAATGCATGGATAGGCAAACAACATGCTGCTTTAATTCTACAATGTCTAAAACAATGGAACGTCAGTACAGAATCCGTAGATTTGATTGCAAGTCACGGACAAACCATTTATCATGCCCCAAAGCATTTGCATCAACAAGAAAGATTTTCTAATGCTACGCTACAAATTGGTGATGGCGACCATATTGCAGTTGCAACAGGAATCATCACTATTTCAGATTTTAGACAAAAGCATATTGCAGCAGGCGGCGAAGGTGCACCCCTAGCCGTTTATGGGGATTATTTATTGTTTAGTCAGAAAGGCGAAAATCGCATTATGCTAAATATTGGCGGCATTTCTAATTTTACTTTTTTGCCCGGCAGTTTAGATGCAAGTATTGTTTTTAGTTCAGATATTGGAACTGGCAATACTTTGATGGATGCTTATGTCCAACAACAATTTTCGGGCAAATATTTTGATGAAAATGCCAACATTGCATTGACAGGAAAAGTTCATCAACCCTTGTTAAATGCGTTATTATCACATCCATTTTTTCAACTTGGATTTCCTAAAACCATTGGGCCGGAATTATTCAACCTAAACTATTTACATCAAGCAGTACAAAAATCAAATAGTGCATCTATTCCAACCGAAGATGTGTTAGCAACACTCAATGAATTTTCAGCCCAAGCAATTGTAAATGCTATTAAAGCAACTTTGAAGGAAGTATCAGATGTTGTAGTGTACGTAAGCGGTGGCGGTATGCATAATCCGCTGTTAATGCAAAATATACAAAGACATCTAATTGGTATAACTTTTAAGGATACTAGCGAATTGGCGATTAATCCCGATGCTAAAGAGGCCGTATTGTTTGCATTATTAGCTAATGAATGTGTTAGTGGCGGAGCGGTGCAAATAGGCAATAGTAAATCTGGAATACCCTCAGTAAGTATGGGAAAAATTAGTTTCCCGGGGTAGGTAATTCAACCAACTTTTTAAGGTTATCTAAACTACGTTCCATTCCAACACCAATGGCTTTTTCAGCAAACATAGAGGAGAATTTTTCCCATGGCAACCAACCAAAACGTTGCTCAAAACTCCACTGAACAGTAGTAACCGTTGGTGATTGATAAATTAAATTAAATGTTGCTTTATTGTTTTCGCCATTCAATACCCAATTAGTAACAATGGCTGAAGTATCGGCTGAAATAATCTGGACAACAATTTTGCCAATTTGCCAAGTGTTTTTATCCATTTGTTTTTTCACCACTGCCGTATCTGTTAAGCCCTCCATCCACTTGGGCCACTTAGAAGCATCTTGTACGTATGGCAATATATTCGCCTTTGGCAAATAAATATCTGTAGCCCTAGAAATAGTTAAGGATGAGGGTAAGAGCATCCCAATCCCTGTTGCAATTAAAAACAAAACAACACCACTTATCAAACCTAATTTAATCAGTTTCATATTCTACTCCCATTTAAAAAATTTGATGGCTAAGGCATAAACCACAACTGCCCAAATGCCTAAAATTCCAATCTGTTTTCCACAATCAATAAGATGTACTCCTTCAAATGCGATTTTACGCATAGCATCATTAAGATGGGTAAGCGGCAACGCATTACAAATCGGTTTTAGCCAAGATGGTAAAGCATCGATGGGGAAAAAAGTACCCGCTAATAATAACTGTGGGAACCCAAGTAGGTTGGTAAAAGCCGGAATTACATTGATACTTTTTGCATAACCGCTGATAAAAAATCCAAATCCCATAAACACTAATAAGCCAATGAATGACAATAACAACATTTCTACAAAAGTGATCCATCCATTTACCAAAGTAAAGTGCATGAAAAATTTACCAATCAATAAAATCATTGAAATGATAATCATTTGCATGGCAATTCTAGCTAATGCTTCGCCTAAAATAATGTAAGGCCTTTTGATTGGTGTTGCGTTGAAACGCTTTAAAACCAACGATTCTCGGAGATTAAAAAATAAAAACGACACACCAAACAAACCGGCACTTAATAATGAAAATCCTAATTGTCCGGGCAATATAAAATCAATCGTTCTATATATTCTTCCTTCTATTGTTGGCAATGTTTGGTAGCTGACAAATGTTTGTTGGTTGGGTAAGACTTTTTCATTGATGCGTTGAATCACATTTTTCAAAATGGATTCCAGCAATTGAATCCTATCGGCACCGGCAGTGGAGGATTGAATCGTTAAAGCATAAGCAGGCAATGAATCTCCTGTTGATTTTATGGAAACAATAGCTGTAATTCTACCTTTTTTTAAATCTTCTTGTACTTCAACTTCAGATTTACTGACAATAATGACGTTTTTGATTTTGGACAACACAGCATAGACCTGATTATTGGTGGTATCTGTATCCTTGCTTAAGGCAATTCTAACAGCAGGTCCACTCCCACCCATAAATCCAAAAATCATGATAAAAAGCAAAGGGAAAACAAAGCCAAAAACGATAGCAGATGGACTTCGTAATTGAGCCCGAAAACTACTTTTTGTAATGGCCAGCATTGCTTTCCACTGGCTATAGTTAGGTTGCATAGTTTTATTACACTTTGCTTACAAAGCTATCTTTTTATTTGTGCCGATAAAAAGCAATTTTAGCATTAGCGAAACTTCATATCAAATGGCATTCTAGCTTGTGGAATACCCATGATGGCATTGAGCTTTTTTAGTCTCATGTACATATCATATTGTGCAACACCAATTTCTTCTTTGATAGATTTCACTTTAGTAGTTTTTGTAACTGAACCGAACAATTTCTCAAAGAATGGTTGTTGTTCAGGATAGCCCTTTAGTTTATAAGTACTTAATTTACTCATTCTTGCCGCACAATCAATCGCATCTTTAAGGCTACCTAATTTATCTACTAATCCAATTTCTACTGCTCTTTTTCCTGTCCATACCCTGCCTTGTGCGATACTATCAACAGCATCAACAGACATATTTCTAGCATCTGCTACTCTTGTCTTAAAGGTATGGTAAATAGTGTCAATACTATTTTGCACAAACACTTTTTCTGCTGCTGTCAAAGGACGACTAACATCACCAAAATCGGCATAGGTAGCAGTTTTTACACCATCGAATGTCATTCCTAATTTGTTTTTGAAAAAAGCCTGCATATTCGGGATAATGCCAAAAACACCAATCGAACCGGTAATAGTATTGGGTTGTGCAAAAACAGAATCTCCACCGCAGGCAATATAATAACCGCCGGATGCAGCCACATCACCCATACTTACAACAACAGGTTTTACTTTTCGAGCTAAGCTTAATTCTCTCCACATTACTTCACTTGCTAAAGCACTACCACCAGGTGAGTTTACTCTTAATACAATGGCTTTAACCGACTTATCTAATCTTGCTTTACGAATCAAATTTCTAAATTTATCGCTACCAATCGATTCATCATCTCCTTTACCATCTACAATATCTCCTTCGGCATAAATAACGGCTATTTTATCGCTGCCAGAACCATTATCCATTGTTCTGGCTTTTTGGTAATCATCGAATGAAACATAATTAATTTTATCTGTTTCTTTCAATCCCAATTTTGTCAATAATTCAGCTTTCACTTCATCATCATATATCACACCATCAATCAATTTATATGTCAATGCATCATATGGAGATTGAATAGTACCGGTATTAGCCAATTGATGCAATGTTGTGGTATCTACCTTTCTTGTTTCTGCAGTTTTTGCTAAAAAATGTTGGTATAAATCACCCATAAACACGGCAGTTTGTAAGCGATTAGCATCGGTCATTTTATATTCTCTAAGTGGTTCCGTTGCACTTTTGAATTTTCCGGCATAGAATATTTGTGGTTCGATTTCTAATTTTTCTAATGTGCCTTTTAGAAAGAATAATGAGGTAGCAAATCCTCTGAAATCAAACGCTCCTTTGGGATTGCAATAAATTTTATCGGCCACTTGTGCTACATAATAAGCGTTCTGACTGATGACTTCACCATAAGCAATAACTGTTTTATTACTTTTCTTGAAAGCCAACAGTGCATCTCTGATTTCTTCTGTTGCTGCAAAACCATTAGCATTGTCGTTGGCTTTAATATAAATGGCTTTAACTTCATCGTCAGTAGCAGCGGCTTTAATCATTCTTACCATGTCGTATAAGCCCGGCAACGATTCCTCTTCCGTACCGCCCATCAATGCTGCAAGGGGGTTATCTTGAGCTTGTTCTCTGTAAGTTTTTGACAAATCCAATACCAATACAGCATTATTGCCGATTACAGGTTGTTCGGGGGTAGCAATAGCCGCCAAAAAAAACAGACTCACTACAAGACTTACAATGCTAAATACTATCAACGCTAAAAAACTAGCGAAAAATATTTTAAAGAAGTTGGCCATAATCAATCATTTGTACAATCAAAGTAAAGATATTTGAGCTTATTGAAGTTAGATTCATTATGAACAAGGTTTATTTACTTACAGGCGGTAATATTGGAAATAGAGCAACCTATCTTGCAAATGCCCAATCAGCCATTGAAAGTTATTGTGGAAAGATTGTTGCCAGCTCATCAATTTATGAAACCGCCGCTTGGGGTAAAGAAAATCAGGCTGCTTTTTTGAATCAGGTTTTGGTATTAGAAACAAGATTTTCACCTGAAAAATTGATGCATCTGATACTCGATATTGAATTAGAAATGGGGAGAAAAAGAGAGGAGAAATTCGGTCCCAGAACGATTGATATTGATATTTTATTCATCGATAACGAAATTATTAACACTCCCTTTTTAGTTGTACCGCACCCTCAACTACAAAATCGTCGTTTTGTATTAACGCCTTTGCTAGAACTAGCGCCTCAACTTGTTCATCCGGTTTTACAACAAACTATTTCAGCACTTTTTGCGAACTGTCCCGATGATTTGAATGTGAAAAAGTTTTCTTAATTAAAGTATCACATGAACTTAATTTTGACGCCTACAGCAGCGTCATGAAACATCATTTTATAACGATAGAGGGGAATATTGGAGCAGGGAAAACAACTTTGGCACATCTGCTGTCTAAAAAATTGAATGCAAGACTGATTTTAGAAGAATTTGCAGACAACCCGTTTCTGACGAAATTTTACGAAAATCCAAAGCAATATGCTTTTCCGGTTGAACTATTTTTTTTAGCCGAACGCTATAAGCAATTGAAAGATATGCTGAACACGAAGGACATGTTTCAAAGTGTTACAGTTAGTGATTATTTGTTTACGAAATGTTTGCTATTTGCTAAAGTAAATTTACCGGAAGAAGAATTTAGGTTATACCAAAAGCTATTCGATATCATACATCAGCAACTGATTTTCCCTGACATACTGATTTATTTGCATGCTCCAGTGAACAAATTACAAGCCAATATAAAAAAAAGGCAAAGGGAGTATGAACAAGCTATTCCTGACGAATATTTATTCAACCTTCAAGAAACGTATACAAGCTATATCAAGCAGCACAATATTAAAACCATTTTTATAGATGCTAGTAATGCTGATTTTTTAGGCAATGAAAAGCATTTACAAATTGTACTCGATGCCTTAGATAAAGACTATGAAGATGGGCAGCATTATTTTACTTTGCCTTAATTATCTTTTTTTGTAAAGCATTAATCAACTCTTTTTGCTTCAGCTTTAATCTTTCTGACAGTTTCTGTTTGCGATTTGTAGAACTCTGTTTTACCAAAGTAATCATTATAAAAGCTATAGTACAACCTACAATAATTAATATCATATTCTTACTGCTATTTCATGCTTTTTGAGATACTGCTTTAAGTCTTGAATTTCTATTTCCTTAAAGTGGAAAATACTTGCAGCTAAGGCTGCATCTGCTTTTGCGTTAAGAAAAACATCTTTAAAATGTTCCATGGTACCACCACCACCACTTGCAATAATCGGTACAGAAAGATGTTCACTCAATTGTTGGGTAATGTCTAATGCAAAGCCTTGTTTGGTGCCATCATTGTTCATACTAGTGAGTAGAATTTCACCAGCCCCCAATTCAACAGCTTGTTTAGCCCAATCGAAGCAATTAGTTTCCGTTTTCGTTCTACCGCCATTCAAATACACATACCATTCGCCATCTGCTTCTTTTTTGGTATCAATCGCCAAGACCACACACTGACTGCCAAATTGTTTGGCTAAATCATAAATTAGTTGCGGATTTTTAAATGCTGAAGTATTGATAGAAATTTTATCAGCCCCATTTTGCAGCAATACACTTACATCTTCTACACTACTTATTCCACCACCAACTGTAAATGGTATATTGATTTTATGAGCAATCTTGTTCACTAACTCACTTAAAGTTTTTCTTTTCTCAACCGTTGCAGTAATATCTAAAAAAACCAATTCATCAGCACCCTGAGCAGCATATAAAGCACCCAATTCAACTGGGTCTCCTGCATCACGAATATTTTCAAAGTTGATGCCTTTGACTGTGCGACCATCTTTAATATCTAAACAGGGTATGATTCTCTTAGTTAACATTGATACGCTTTAATTCTTGTAGTGAAATTCTGTTTTCATAAATGGCTTTTCCCACAATCGCAGCATTGCAACCAATATCTTTCAATCGTTTTAAATCATCTAACGATGCAACGCCACCACTAGCAATAAAATGTAGTTCAGGAAATTTGGTAATAATATTTTTATACAATTCTGTTGATGGGCCTTCTAATCTCCCATCTTTACTTACATCGGTACAAAATATTTGTTGTACTCCATGCTTTACATACTTTTCAATAAAATCATAAATCCATATATCTGTAGTTTCTAACCAACCGCCAATGGCAATTTTCTCCTCTTTAACATCTGCACCTAATAAAAACTTAGCTGCTCCAAATTGTTGTAACCAACTTACAAATAAAGCTTCATCTTTTACAGCTATGCTTCCTACTGTTGCTAAAGCTGCTCCGGAATCAAAAACAATCTGCACATCTTTTTCTGTTTTTATTCCACCGCCAAAATCAATAGCTATATTTGTTTTTGAAGCAATGGTTTCCAGTACTTTCCAATTCTTCACAGCACCAGCTTTGGCTCCGTCTAAATCAACCAAATGCAATCTTTGCAAGCCCGAATCTTCAAACGCTAGTGCTACTTCTAAAGGATTTTCATTGTAAATTTTCTTTTGGGAATAATCACCCTCTGTTAATCGAACACATTTACCATCTATAATGTCTATTGCAGGAATAATTTGCATGATTATAATTCTAAAAAATTTTTCAAAATTTGTTCTCCAACTGCAGCACTTTTTTCAGGATGAAATTGAACTCCGTAAAAATTATCTTTCTGCAATGCAGAACTATAAGCTTGAATATAATTGGTTGTAGCAATGGTATGTTCTCCTAATGCAGCATAATAACCGTGAACAAAATAGCAGAAGTCATTTTCTTTAAGGCCATTAAATAATGGAGTCTTTAAATTGAAAATATTGTTCCACCCAATCTGCGGAACCTTGCCCCCATCCCCTAAAGGGGGGCTAAACCTTTTTACTGCTTCATCAAAAATGCCTAAACAATCTGTATCATTTTCTTCACTGCGTTTGCACATCAATTGCATACCTAAACAAATACCTAATACAGGCTGTTTTAAATTATTAATAACTTTATCCAATCCTCTTTCTTTTAAGTAACTCATTGCTGTGCTCGCTTCACCAACACCAGGGAAAATAACCTTATCCGCTAATCGTATTTGTTGCACATCATCTGTAACAGTTGCTTGCATACCAATTCTTTCTAAAGCATATAAAACACTTTGAATATTTCCGGCATTATATTTTATGATTACTAAGTCCATTCTCCTATCCCCTGAAGGGGATTATTAATTTATGATTGATGATAAAAATCGTTTGGTTGTTTCTTCTACACTAGTTGTTCCATCTAATGCCTTGATGTAGGCACTTCCGATTATAGCTCCATTGCTGTATTTACATGCTGCATCAAAACTGGATTTATCTTTTATACCAAAGCCTACTAAAATTGGATTTTTCAATTGATAGCTTTGTAAACGTTGTAAATATTTTTCTACTGCTTCAAAATCTGTATTGCTACCTGTGGTAGCAGAAGAACTTACTGCATATAAAAATCCAGTTGTTAAACTATCCAATTTTCTAACTCTCTCTTCTGAAGTTTCTGGTGTGACTAAGAAAATAAAATCTAATCCATATTTTTTAATAATAGCACCATACTCCGTTTCAAATTCATATTCCGGCAAATCCGGTAAGATCAATCCATCCACTCCAACTGCAGCTGCATTGGCACAGAATTTTTCAAAGCCGTATTGTAAAACGGGGTTCATATAACCCATTAGAATCAAGCCTGCCTCCAAGCCCCTAACCCCTAAAGGAGGATTATCAGAACGTAGGTTTTGTAACTGTTTAAATAATACTTCAATCGTCATTCCATTTTCTAAAGCTTTGCTGCTGCTGGCTTGTATAACAGGTCCATCAGCCAATGGATCGCTATAAGGCATTCCTAGTTCAATTAAATCTGCTCCATTTGCGGCAAGTGTATTAATGATATTTACAGTGCTATCCAATGTTGGATAACCAGCTGTGCAATACACATTCAGCACTCGTTGTTGTTTGTGTTGAAAAATATACTTTATTCTACTCATTGTATTTTTTTCTCCATTTTTATATTGGCTCTTTCATAAACAGCTCCACCCAAATCTATTTCTACAAACCCGTATTTTTTATAAAGATGAATAGCTGGTATAAGTTTAGTATTTGAGTATAAAATTAATTTAGAAAAGCCCATTTTTTTAGCTTCTTCCAAAGCAAATATTAATAATTCATTACCAATGTTTTTACCTTGGTGCAGTTCAGAAACAGCCATTTTAGTTAACTCAATTTCGTTTGTTTTTTTATCTTTCATGAATGCAAAACAGCCCACTGGTTCATTATTTAAAACTGCAAAATAAATATAGCCCCCATTTGTTAAAATGTATTGTTCTGGGTTGCTTAAAACAAGTTCATCAATAGGTTCTACCACAAAAAATTTGTTGAGCCATGCTATATTTAAATCTTTAAAAGCTTTTGCATACTCAGGTTTATAAGGTGTAATGTCCATATTAATTTTTTTAAAAAAGACACCAACGCTTGAAGTTTAACAACGTTGTGATACTTTGTGTCGTTAATTCATTGTGGTTATAAATGATTCATATAAGTTGCTAAATCCTTATCTCCTCTTCCACTTAAGCAAACTACTACTACATCATCCTTTTTAAACTTCATTTGGTCTAAAGCAGAAAAAGCATGTGCCGTTTCTAATGCAGGAATAATACCTTCCAACTTGCTAATTTCAAAAGCACTATCCAATGCATCATCATCCGTAACACTTAAAAAAGTACCTCGTCCGCTTTGGAATAAGTTGGCATGCAAAGGTCCAATACCCGGATAATCCAATCCTGCGGAAATGCTGTGTGGCTCTACCACCTGTCCATCTGCTGTTTGCATCAATAAGCTTTTACTACCATGCAAAATACCAGGCTTACCCAATGCTGTTGTCGCAGCACTCATACCACTGTTAACACCATGTCCGGCAGCTTCTACAGCTACCAACTGTACACTCAATTCATCCAAGAAATGATAAAATGCTCCTGCCGCATTACTACCGCCACCTACACAAGCCACAACATGCGTTGGTAATTCATTCCCTGTTTTCTCTAACAATTGTTTCCGAATTTCTTTGCTGATGACGCTTTGAAAGCGAGCCACCATATCCGGGTAAGGATGTGGCCCAACCACACTTCCAATAATATAATGCGTATCGTTGGGATTATTAATCCAATCTCTGATTGCTTCATTGGTAGCATCTTTCAAGGTTTTACTACCACTTGTTGCAGGCACTACTTTTGCGCCCAACATTTTCATTCTTGCTACATTGGGTGCTTGGCGTTCAATATCTTTTTCACCCATGTACACAATACATTCCATGCCTTTTAATGCACAAACTGTAGCTGTGGCAACACCATGCTGACCGGCACCTGTTTCTGCAATAATTCTTGTTTTGCCTAATCTGCGAGCCAACAAAATTTGTCCAACCGTATTGTTTATTTTATGTGCACCGGTATGACATAAATCTTCTCTCTTTAAATAGACATTAGTGTTATGCAATGCACTCAACCGCTCTGCATAAAACAATGGTGTTGGCCTGCCTACATAATCTGTTAGCAATTGCTGAAAGGCTTGTTGAAAATCAGGTTCAGCCATTATTTGCAAATATTTTTCTTTTAACGCTGCAACATTGCTGTGCAACATTTCAGGAATATAAGCACCACCGAAACTACCATAATAGCCTTGAGCATTGGGTGAGGTATAGCCCCCATCCCCGAAAGGGATGTTAACAGTATTTTTCTCTTCAAGTATCATGTTCTCATTTTTATTTTTTATGGACTTATCTGAAGTACTACTATTAAACTACTGTTGCGTCGCATGCCGAAGTTTGCATTCGGCATCAAGACCTTAAGCGTCTTGACACTTGTACTTTATATTTTTTTTCAGCTATTCGGCTTCAACGCTGTTACAAATTGTTTCACCAAATCTATATCCTTTATACCCGGACTAATTTCAAACTTGCTATTGATGTCTAGTGAAAAGAGATTTTTTGCCACCGGTTCGTTTGTGAAATTTTTTATCATACTTACATCATTGGGTTCAATACCGCCACTTAAAAAAAATGGTTTACGAATATTCATTCCTTTGAGTTTATCCCAATTGAATTTTTTTCCGGTACCACCATAACCTGCTCCCTCTGTATCAAACAAAAACATATCCACTACATCTTGATAATCTTTTACCATCCATTCTATATTATCCGTTTCACTTAATCGAAATGCTTTAACCACAGTGATGTAATCGGATATTGTTTCACAAAAACGTGGTGTTTCATCTCCATGCAACTGAACTACATACAATCCGCAGTCATCAATGGTTCGAAAAATTTCGTTGGCATCTGCATTTACAAAAACTCCTACTTTATTAATATTCCCTTTTATCCGCTTAATTTCAATAGCGGGTATATGCTTAAACACATACCTTGGAGACTTTGGATAAAATATGAACCCGGCGAATTCAACACCTAATTCATCTAATTGTTTTACTTGTTGTACCTGCGTCATGCCGCAGACTTTTATTCTCATAGCAGTGCTTTTAGTTGATGGGTAAAATCAGCAAAAGCAATCGTTGGATCCGGTTGTTTCATAAAATTTTCTCCTATTAAGAATCCTTTGTAACCAACCTGCTTTAAAGATACAATGGTTTCAACATTATTGATACCACTTTCAGTTACAGCAATTTTATCATTCGGAATGGATGAGAACAACTTTTTTGAAATATCGATATCAACTTCAAAAGTTTTTAAATTTCTGTTGTTTACACCCACCATATCAACTGCATCAGATATGTGGTTGAGTTCTGTTTCATCATGAATTTCTAATAACACTTCCAATCCTAAAGCTTTTGCAACCGTTGCAAAATGTTTAGTTTGTTCAATTGTTAAGCAAGTAGCGATGAGCAAAACCACATCTGCACCCAAGGCTTTGGCTTCATACAACTGGTAGTCGTCTACGATAAAATCTTTCCGTAACAAAGGGGTAGCAACTGTTGAACGAGCACAAATCAAATCTTTATCATTTCCGCCAAAGAAATCTATATCAGTTAATACTGAAATTCCGGATGCTCCAAATTGCTCATAAGCACTTGTTACAGCCTGAACAGTTGCTGTTCCATTAATCAATCCTTTGCTTGGCGATTTACGTTTAAATTCCGCAATGATGCCGGTTTTGGTTTTATCGAATAATGCATTTACCAATGAATGGCAGGTTCGTTGAAATGTAGGCGTTTGCTTTAATTGAGTTACAGCCGTTAGTTGTTTACGTTCAGCTACTTCTTGTTTTTTTCTTTTAACGATTGTGTCTAAAATGGTCATTGCTATTAATTATTGCAAACTGATTAATGTTTCTAATGCTTTATTGGCTTTACCACTTTCTAAACTTTCAACTGCTGCTTGATACGCCTCATCATAGCTATTGTAAGCTTTTGTAGCATATAATGCCATAGCAGCATTGGCTAGTACCACTGCATTATGAGCCCAAGTTCCTTCGCCTTTAATAATTTTATGAAATATTTTTGCGGCTTCTTCTACCGAATTACCACCATAAATATCTTGTGCAACAACAATTCTTTTTCCCAATTGCTGTGGAGATAAAATTTGTTCGCCTTCATTGGTAATTACTTTCGTATCGTTGGTAAGCGATATTTCATCATAACCATCAAGACTATGAATGATGGTAAAAGGCTTACCGGTTTGTTGCAGTAAATAATTATAAATTCTTGCCATTTCTAAATTATAGACACCAACCAATTGGTATTCTGGTTTTGCCGGATTTACCATTGGACCGAGCATATTAAAGAAGGTTCGAACACCTAAATTTTTTCGAATTGGTGCTACAGTTTTTAATGCCGGGTGAAAAAATGGTGCATGCAAAAAACAAATATTGGCACTATCTAATTCTTTTTTCAGTGCATCATTATCATTTTTAAATCGATAGCCCAATTGCTCCATCACATTACTAGAACCACTGATGGAAGATGCGCCATAATTACCATGCTTGGTTACTTTTTGTCCTGCTCCTGCAACAATGAAACAACTTAATGTAGAGATATTGAAAGTGTTTTTACCATCACCTCCGGTACCAACAATGTCCATTGTTTGTTGCCCGTCAAAATCTATTTTGACAGACAATTCTAGTAGTGCATCTCTAAAACCTTGTAACTCTTCGATGGTAATACTACGCATCAGATAAACCGTCATGAAACTGGTAATTTCATGATCATTGTAAGCACTGCTACCAATATTGAGCAACACTTCTTTTGCTTGTTGCGCTGTCAAAGTTTTGTGTTCGAATAGTAAAGTGAGTATTTTTTTCATTGTCGTTTTTTTCACCGCAGAGAACAAGAGTTAAAAGTGTTTTCGCTGAGATGCTCTGCGTAATCTCTGCTGCTCTTGTACGCTGCGGTTAATTTTTTAACCAGTTTCTAATAATTTTTTCCCCATCAGGTGTTAACACACTTTCCGGATGAAATTGTACCCCTTGTACATCATATTGTTTGTGTTGCAATCCCATAATAAAACCATTTTCATCCACTGCGGTTACTTCCAAATCAATGGGAAAGTTTGCTGCATCTACTACCCAAGAATGATACCGACCAACTTCAATTACTTGGGGTAAGCCGTCGAATAAAACATGTTGTTTAGAAAGTTCAGCAGCATGCAGAATGTTGATTGGTGTTGCTACGCCATGATAAACAGTTGCCAAATTCGTCAACTTTCCACCAAATGCTTGACCAATAGCTTGATGCCCTAAACAAACTCCCAAAATTGATTTTGTTGATGCATACATTTTTATCAATGGCAATAGTAATCCGGCTTCATCAGGTATTCCGGGGCCGGGAGATAAAATAATTTTATTGTATGCCGCTACATCTTCTAAAGCAATTTCATCATTTCTATATACATCTACTTTTTGATGGGTAATCTTTTCTACCAAGTGAACCAAGTTGTACGTAAAAGAGTCGTAGTTGTCAAAGACAAGAATTTTTTGAGCTGAATGTATATTATGACCTATTGTGTTTACCATAAATGTTATTTTGTTCAAACTAGTAATGCAGTTGAAGTGTGCGACGCAACAAATGTTGAAAGTAGAAATAAAGCTGACTACATAAAACTAATTAATACTACAACTTAAGATGCGTTTAAATCTCTTGCTATTTCAATAGCTTTCTTCAATGCTCCTAATTTATTATTTACTTCTTGTAATTCACTTTCCGGATTACTAGCTGCTACAATACCTGCACCTGCTTGATACATCAGTGTGTTGTTTTTACTTAAAAAAGTACGAATCATAATGGCTTGATTACAACTACCATCGAAGCCAACCACACCAATACAGCCGCCATAATAACTTCTAGCAGTTGGTTCATAGCTGTCAATCAATTGCATGGCTCTTATTTTGGGTGCACCACTTAAAGTACCTGCCGGAAAAGTAGATGCAATTAATGGAAATGGATTTGCACCTTTTTCTAATTCTCCCATCACTTCACTTACTAAGTGAATGACATGCGAATAGTAATGAACTTGTTTGTAATGTTTAACTGTAACGTTATTGCTATGCCTGCTTAAATCATTTCTAGCTAAATCAACTAACATTACATGTTCTGCATTTTCTTTGGTGTCGTTTAATAAAGCTTCTGCTGAAACTTGGTCTGCTTCATCATCTCCGGTACGTTTGAAAGTGCCGGCAATAGGATGAACAATAGCTTTACCATCTTGAATGATTAACTGACTTTCAGGCGATGAACCCATCAACTTATAATCACCATAATCAAAAAAGAAAAGATATGGCGATGGATTAATATTACGCAATGCCCGATAGACATTAAATTCATCGCCTGTAAATTGTTGCGAAAATCTTCGGCTCAACACAATTTGAAAAACATCGCCACGCAAACAACTTTTTATACCTTTGTTCACCATGTCAATATAATCAGCATTAGTCATGTTAGAACTTTCAGCACCAACTATTGTAAAAGGATAAGCGGGAACGTCTTTGCTTTTAATCAACGACTCAACAACTGCCATCTCGCTGTCTACTCCAGAGACATGATTTTCACAGATATACATTTCATCTTTAAAATGGTTAATGGCAATGACATATTGGTAAAGCCGATAACGCATCAACGGAATGTTTACACTGCTCGGTTTTGAATGATTGAGTTTGATGGTATCAAAAAATTGAACTGCATCATACGTACTATATCCAAATAAGCTTTGAGCAGTTTCGGCAATGCTGTTGTTTGGTTTTTCCACTTCAAAACGCTGCATAAACTGCCACATTAAATCTGGCACAGCAGTTGGTTTTTCAAGTTTAATTTTTTCAGGATTTTGACCGGGCAACTTGAATTCTATTTCTTGTAGCGAAGAAATCTCTATTCCTCCAATGGCATTGATACAAATAAAAGAATAACTCTTTTCAGCAGAATGATAATCTGTACTCTCTAATAAAACAGTATCTCTAAACCTGTCTCTAATTCTCAAGTAAATACCTACCGGTGTGTACACATCAGATAGTAGTTTCTTGTAAGTAGTTGTAATCACTGTTTTTTTCATGCTTATTGGTTAAAAAACAAAAAGACCTGCTGTGTACAGCAGGCCTTTCAAAATTGTTATAGATACAATGGCTCTGTTACACAGCTTTAACTATGAATGCTATGCCACCACCACTTGTTATTTAATATTTGTTTGTTCATTGCTTTGCAAATATGTAGAGCAAAAATTTCTTTTCCAAATAATTTTTGAGATTTTGTTTTGTATGACATAACAATGACCGTTATCGTATCTGCCATCTTTGTAAATACTTACGAATGTACATTTTGATTAAGTTTAATTTGCTTTTCTTTGAGTAGAGATTCAACAAATTACTATGAAACATATTTTGCTTTTGGGTGCCGGGAAATCAGCAACTGTACTTATAGATTATCTAAAAGCACTTTCGGAAGAACAAGTTTGGAAGGTAACCGTTGCTGATGCTAACCTAACTGCTGTTGCGGCTAAAGTTGGAGAACATCCGCTTACAAAGGCAATACAGGTAGACATTTTAAACATTAATGAAAGACAAAATATTATCCAATCAGTAGATCTCGTTATTTCGTTAATGCCACCTCACTTACATTATTTAGTGGCACAAGATTGTATTCTTTTTAAAAAACACTTACTCACTGCAAGTTATGTAGACGATGCTATTAAACAGCAGGCACAATCAATAGCAGATGCCGGTGTGCTTTTTTTATGCGAAATGGGTTTAGACCCCGGTATTGACCATATGAGTGCTATGCAAATAATTTCAACTATTAAAGCGAATGGAGGCCAGATAGATGCTTTTATTTCTCATTGCGGGGGATTGGTAGCACCGGAGAGTGATGATAATCCTTGGCATTATAAAATAAGCTGGAATCCCAAAAACGTGGTAATGGCAGGAAAAGCTGGTGCTGTGTATAAAGAAAGTGATACCATCATTGAAAAAGATTACAAACAAATGTTTGCAGATTGTGGCGTGGTTGAAATACCCGAACTCGGACTCTTTGCATATTATCCCAACAGAGATTCTTTAAGTTATATTCCGCTTTATGGATTAGAAAATGCCTCCACTTTTAAACGCACTACTTTGCGTCATCCGGAGTTTTGTATTGGATGGAAAAATATTGTTGACTTGGCTTTGACAAATGAAGACAAGGTTTATCCAACCGATGGTATGACGATTGCACAATTCTTTAAATCTCATTTTGAACAACACGGATTTAAAGATTGGCTAAACGATTTATTAAACAGCCGTTTGAGTTATGTGAAAAATATGATGGAGAAATTAATGGAATTGATGGAGGCCGAAGAAAAAGCTATTGAGGCCGGTGAATCGCCGGATGAAGAAATTTTATTAGTAGATGAAAAAGGCGAGTTGAATGCCTTAAGTGCAGATGAAGTGAAAACACAAGCAGCCGAATCGGTTGCTGCAAATATGCATGCTGCCAATATTAGTATGCAGCAACTTTTCTTTTTAGGGCTTGAAGATGAAACCCTTATCAATAAGGGTTTATGCAGTGCCGCAGATGTACTACAATTTATTCTGGAAACTAAACTAGTACTACGTCCACAAGACAAAGACATGATTGTAATGCTACATGAAATTGAATATACCATCAATAATAGCAAACAAAAAATCGCAGCTAGTTTGGTAGTAAAAGGAGATGATAGCCTGCATACCGCTATGGCAAAAACTGTAGGTTTCCCGTTGGGTATTGCCGCTAAATTAATTCTTAATGGCAGTATTCAAACTAGAGGTTTACATATCCCAATCCATCCTGAAATTTACACACCTGTACTTAAGGAATTAGCAGGATATGGAATACAATTTGAGGAGCGACAAATTGATATATAGCATTAATACCAAAGCCTAGCCCCCACTTTTGATAAATAAGAAAGCGTGGTTTGTTGCAAAGGCATTCTTTTCTCATTAGACGGAATTTTATAGACCATAGCCCATCCTTTTAGGAAGCCATTCAAATCAAAACCGGTTTTTCTTAAATATTCAATTGACCACATAAAAGCGGTGCTTAAAAAATATATTTTGGGCAAGTATTTATAAGCAACAATGCTTTTGTTTACCCACATCATCCGTTGTTTATCTGTTTTGGGTTTGCGGCCTAACGGACTTTCTTTGTGTAACATAATTATTGATGCATCGTATTTGATGCAATAACCGGCATCCAACAATCGATAACTCAAATCGTACTCTTCCATTCCATAAAAAAAGGCCTCAGGCAAATGACCTACTTTATCTAAAGCAGCTCTTTTAATGGCATGAGCTCCACCCGCAAAATAGTAGGTAAAAAATCTGTCGAAATTTTTATAATGTTCAAATTGCTTATGGGGCAAAGCGTTTACTTGCATTTCTAAGTTTTGATAATATAACACTTTAAAACTTACAATAGCCACAGGTCTATTTTCAAAGCCAGGTTCTTCAAAGGCATTAACCGTATTAATTAAAGCATCTTTATTTTGCAGTACAGCATCATCATCTAAAAAAATAACAATATCACCTTTTGCAAATTGTAGTGCAAAATTTCTACCCTTGGTTACACCTAAATTACTCGGTGCATCAATAAATTGAAATGGCAAATGTTGATGAGTAGCAACAAAATTTTTCACAGCAGCATAATCATCTTGCGAAGCATTGTTCACCACAATAATATCTTGCAACAAAGTACCTGCATCATTTAATGTAGCAATATTCTCCAACAACTCTAAGGTATCAGCAGCACGGTTATAGGTAATAATCACAAAACTAATGGGCTTCACTATCATGCTTTTAGTAAAAGTTGAAGGTATTGATTTTTGAAAGATGTAATGCTGAAATGTGCTAACGCATATTGCCGATTATTCTCACCCATTTTGGTCAACTCATCTCTACTATTATTTAATGCAAATATGAATTGTGCCATTTCTTGCAACACTATTTCTGCATCAATTGAAGAAGTAAGGTATCCATTTGTTTTGGGTTGAATATGTACAGGCAAATCTCCAACAGGTGTTGCTAGCACCGCACAATGGTATGCCATAGCTTCTTCCACCACCATCGGAAAGCCTTCTGTTGATGAAGCGATGATGATAATATGTGCTTGCTGGTATAGCATTGCCAATTCATCGGCATCAGTTATCATACCTTCAAAACTGCAATAGGCATGTAGATTTGATGGTATTGCATGTTCCACATCTCCGGCAAAAATAAATTCGACTGTCGGTATTTCTTTTTTTACAAGTGCTGCAATTTCAGCTACCAAATGAACTCTTTTTTCTGGTGTACTTCTACCAACATACAAGATTTTCAATGGTGCTAAAAAATCTTTTTCATCAACATGTTCAGGTAATGGAATACCATTCACAATGAAGTGAATGTTTGATTGGAATCGATCCGGAACACCCAGTTTTTGATATTGATTGATATGATCTTGAATTCTTACTTTACTTATCATAACAGTTGATGTTATGAAAGGTAGAAAAGGTAACCGAATCCAAGAAAAGCTATTGAAAGAGTGAATCAATTCTATTTGTTGTATCTCTTTTTTAATCCAAGGTGATAGTTTATACGCAAAATTACATTGACCATTAAATACAATTGGACCAACAGATTGTGTATTTATATACCCTGCCATTACACCACGATAAATAAGATTAAGAAAGTACAACCATTTATTATCGGTGTATGCAGAAATGTCTTTAATAGCACAATCACTTTGTTTAAAGGCGTCGAAGAAAGTTAGATCAGCTGAACGACGAGTAAAAAATACAATAGCTTTTTTTCCACCTAATTGCTGTGCTAATAAGGCATGTACTTTCTCGGCACCACCGGCATGATAAAAAGGAAAGAAAAAGAAAATATCATATGGCTGTTGCAATGGCTTGAAAATAGCAATCAACTTGCCCATTAGCACAAAAGGAAAGATAAACACATCTTCCACCCTACGCTTCCATATGTACAAGTTGTAGGTCATTGCAATGATTGTTTAATTGACTTCGCAATACCCATTACGCCATCAATAATAGTGTGCAACAATAAATTCCATTCAAAGGCATTCCATTTTTTTGCTTTTATTCTTGCAACCAAAACGTTTCGTTTACAATGGAATTGTTTAAAAAACGGATTGCTTTTTTTCAAAATTGAACCGGTAATAGATGCACTATGAACCCGATACTGCAACAGCTTTTCAGGAATTTTTTCAATTATAAATCCATCTGCTAACAATTGTAGCCATAAGCCATAATCTTCTGTATGTTTTTGATTGTAAGCATACTCGTATTGTCTAATTACATCTCCACGCAACATAACCGAAGGGTGAGCTATACAATTTTCTTTCAGCATGGCTTTTCTTATCCGCTTGGGTTTATAAACCGCTATATCTAAAGGCCAAAAACCGGCATCGTTGCCTAATTCATCAATTAAGGAAACAAAACTGCCAACTACTGCTGTTTGTGGATGTTCTTCTAACCAACGCACTTGTTTTTCTAATCGATTGGGCATGGCAATATCATCTGCATCAATTCTTGCAATGTATTTTCCAAACGATTCTTTAATACCACGATTTAAGGTAAATATTAATCCTTTATTACCATCATTTGTCAAATACCTAATTCGACTATCATTGAAACTATGAATAATTTGTGAAGTACTGTCGGTAGAGCCATCATCAATCACTATTAATTCAAAATTGGTAAACGATTGATGCAATAGACTTTTTAAGGTATCTGCTAAAAATCTTTCACAGTTATAGGCAGGTAATATGACGCTTACCAAAGGGCTCATATGTGCAAGATAATTATTTACAGCTTGCAAATCTTTTCAGTCAGTGCTAGCATGTAATTATTGATGTCGTAATACTGCCAAAACAAATCAGGCACCTGAGCTTCTGACACCAAAGCTTGTTGAATATTTTCCGAAAAATCTTTCCAATTGTTTGACTGTGCTACAAAAAGCATTCCTTTGGTAACAGTGGTATCAATTCCATTTAACATGTTGCCAAAGCATACAACCGATAATCCGTAAGCAATAGCTTCTAAAGTTTTGGTTTGCACTCCTGCTCCTTTTGTTACAGGATTAATATACACATCGGCTGCTGCAAAATATATAGCTACATCGTCCACATCACCCAAATACATCACTTTTTGGTTCATGAACTTTTCGAGATATTCATATTTCGACTTGTTTATTTTGCCGGTAATGATAATGCGGAAAGGATCTGTCCAATCTTGCATTTCTGGCAACAGCCGATCAAAAATATCTTCTACTCCTTTTGCATTGGGCTGATAATCTAGCGTACCATTAAAAAGTAATATTTTTTCATTAGGATGAAGTTGATGGCGACCAACTATTTCCGTTCTTGCAAAGCTTTTATCAATATTTTTTCTTTGTTCAATACTATATGGCATTACAAAACATTGCTCTTCTTTGAGTTGGAAATAAGCTTTTGCTTTTGTTTTATCTTCTTGTGTTAGATAAATATTAAGCCGTGCCAATTGACTCATCTTTTGCTCTGCAAAACGAATCAGAGGCCAAAACCATTTGCCTCGTAATTCAAATCTTTCGAACTCAATATTATGTGCATGATGAATAATGGTTACTTTTCTAAAAATCTTGCACCACCAGGCCGTAAGTACATGATATGGATGTTCGATAATCAAATGAGTGATGCCTTGTTGTTTCACCAATTTAGCCACCTTTATCCAAACCATAGGATTGATGACTTGCCATTTTGAAATTGGGAGAATCGGAAGTACCTCGTATACTTCTTTGCCATCCACCTCATTATCTTTTGAGCAAATGCAGACCATTGGCAAATACTTGGACAGCGCCTCTTGAAAGGCAGCAATTACTTTCTGCCCGCCATATTTAGCAGGCAATATGTGGTACCAGACTAGACTGGCAAGCTTCATCGGCTGATTCAGACTGCTGATGTGTTGCGCTGTTTCCATGCGGTAAATAATCCTGCTAATAACAGTAACACCATCAAAATAGAAGTGATTGTAGTGATTGTCCAGCCTGTTTGGTGACTCTTTGGTTCAAACTTAAATTCAATGGTATGTTCACCTGCAGGAACCATAATTGCTCTCAACACATAATTCACTTTAGCAATATCTGTTTGCTTACCATCAACATAGGCGTTCCAACCTTTGTCATAATATACCTCGCTAAACACAGCCAATTGTTTAATCGAAGATTTTGTGGTATAACGAATGCTATCGTTTTCATTTTTTACAAAACCGATGGTTGCGGTAGAGTCGAAACCGGCAGGCTGCTTCAATGTCTTATTGAATGATACATTTGCTACTGCACTGTCTCTAACAGTTAAAGTAGACAATGCATTCATTTCTTCTTTTGGTGAATTTACAAAACGGATTCCTTTTACAAACCAAGCAGCGCCTAATGCACTAGGATTAGTTTGTACCGTTGTTTGTCCCGGCTGACCAGTAATGATATACTTTGTATTCAGCATATCTAAAACAGGTTTACAGTTAGGATAATTGTACAATTGTTTTTCAATCAAATCTTGATAAATACTCAATTTAGCCGGATGATAGCCACCAATATTTTTATGAAAATAAGAAGCCAAAGCACCTTGATTAAAAGCAGCACCAATACCTTGGGCTACATCTAACACACGGTAATATCCTTTGTCTTGTAAAATTTGATTATCTGAAGCCGTAGGTTCAAACACAACATTGTACTCTTCATTATCTTTGAAGTTATCGCCATTGAGATAAGTGACATTAACCGCCATCACATCAATAAACGCAAACAATCCAATTACCGCAATTGCTATTGCAGGCTTGATTGTTTTTCGATTTGCCAACCACAATATCAATCCTGCAACAGCAGCAAAGAAAATGGTACGCAAAATTGAACTTAGGAATAAACTTTGCCTGTCTTCTTTTATGGCATTTACCAAAGACTTTACAGGTTGTTCAAAGAAAGATTTTTGCTGTGAATCTTGAATTTGAGCTACTTGTTTCAACAATTCAGTTTCATTTTCGCTTTGGTATTCAAAGCTGATATACAAAACAAAAGCAATTGCAATAACTCCTGCAGTAGCAATAAAACCTTTCTTTAGTTGCTTCCATAAAGCAGTTGTATCAGTAGTTTCAAACAATATTTTTTGTAAAGCCAACACTGCTAACATGCAAAATAATAAGGTAGGAACCACCATAATCATACTTGGTGCTCTAAACTTATTGTACATGGGTAAAACCTTCAACAACCAACTGTTGAAACCATCGAAATAACTTCCCCAACTCATCATTACCGTTAATACAGTGGCCGTTAATATCCACCACTTGTGTTTTCCATCCAATACAAAAAAAGCAAGTATGGCTAAAAAACAAATAATAGCACCGGCATAGGGCGGACCAGATGTGCCGCCAATTCCACCCCAATAGGTACGAGGGAAAATTTCTCCTTGCTCATTCTGACCTACAAAATACTGCCCCAACTGTTGCTGCATTTGTTGCTGCATACCTTGTAGTTCAGAAATGGTTTTAGACTTGTCTTCTTTCAGTTCAGCATGATCGCTACTCCCGCCAAACATTTTAGGAAACATTAACACCAAAGGTTCGGATTTAAACATACTATAGCTGAAAGCATAATCTTTGCTCAATCCTTCTTTTCCAATTTTACTGGTAGAATCTGCTAACAAACTTCCGCCACGTATGGTAGCTTCGGTATATTCGTAATTGGGCAATAATACTACAGCGTTTGACAATGCTCCTGTAACACCGGAAACGATTGTTACAATTGCCGCAATAGCAAGGTGTTTAAACTCTTTATCCATTATCCAACGAATAGCATAAGTAATCGTCATAAATACAGCAGCAATTAAGCCATAATAAACAATTTGATAGTGATTTTGGCTGACCAATGCTCCGGCAAACATGGCTGTTAACGCAGCACCAATCAGGTATTTTTTCTCATAGATGAGTATCAGCGAGGCTAATAATCCGGGCAGCAGTGCAATAGATAACATTTTGGTATCATGCCCCACTGCAACAATAACCGGATTATAAGTAGCATAGGCAAAGCCTAATGCACCAACAATACTTACCCAACTATTTGCCCGAAGTACTTGTGCTAAAAAGTAAAAACATATACAAGCTAGAAAGAAAAATTGAAATGGTTTTGGCAAAAACAATGATATAGCTTCCGTGAAATAGTAAGGTACTACATTGTTAGTTTTACCGGCAATCAAGTAGCCCGGCATACCGCTGAACATACCATTTGTCCAAAGTGGTGCTTCGCCATGCTTGGCTTTAAAATCATAAATATCTTTGGCCATACCCTTCCATTGGGTAATATCATTTTGTTGTAACACTTTACCTTGTAAAGCAGGCTTACAATACATTAAAGCCACAACAAGAAAAATAGCAATCGCAATAGCATGTGGCAATAATTTTTTCCAATCAAAATTCTTCATGGTAATAATTTATAGGAATGGCAAATTAAAAGTATTTTGCAGTAAATGAAGTTATGAAAGCGGTATTATTTCTATCTAGAGTGGCTTTTCTGTTCAACATTCTTTTTTTACTGTTCTTTATTGGGTATATGGGTTGGTTTCAATCTAAAGTGGCTTATGTAGATGGATTTATTGTTGCCACAGGTAGTTTTTTACCGATTATTGTCAATGCCATCTTACATATTTGGTTGGTGTTGCGTTTATTTGCCGGGGCTTCGAACAAAGCCATTCCAACTTGGTTAATGAGTGCCAACTTTCTATTTTATATTTTCGAAATCATATTCTTTTTTGTCTAATGATACACAACATAATCAAAGATAAGAGCACCAAACTGTTCCTTATTTTGGGCGGTTTTTTTATTGCCAATGCCATTATTGCTGAATTTATGGGGGTAAAGATTTTTTCATTAGAAAAAACCTTTGGCCAAAACCCCATTGATTTAGTCTTATTCGGCAATCATTTTTCTTTTAATCTTACTGCCGGAGTTTTATTATGGCCGGTGGTATTTATCATGACAGATATTATTAATGAATACTACGGTTCTAAAGGGGTTAAATTCTTATCGTATATGGCTGTGGGGTTAATTTCTTATGCCTTTTTTATGGTATTTGCAGCCATCAATACGGTGCCGGCAGATTGGTGGACAGGTAGTCGTTCTGCCGAAGGCATTTCAAATATGAATGTTGCCTATTCCAGCATTTTTGGTCAGGGACTTTGGATTATTCTTGGTTCACTTACTGCATTCTTGGTGGGGCAAGTGTTAGACGTTTTCATCTTTCATAAAATAAAAGCCATTACCGGTGAGAAAAATATCTGGCTTAGGGCCACAGGTTCTACATTAGTATCTCAACTAATAGACAGTTTTATTGTTTTATTTATCGCCTTTTATATTGGACCAAGAGTGAGTAAAGGACAAGGAATGCCTTGGGATTTTTCATTAGTACTTGCCGTTGGCACCGGCAATTATATCTATAAATTTTGCATGGCCGTGTTACTAACACCAATAATTTATTGGCTGCATAATGTGATTGAGAAATATTTGGGGAAAGAAACAGCTACAGCGATGAAAACGGCTGCAATGAAGGATTAGCATGTTGCTTCAACTGTTTAATCACCAACTTATCGATTGGCAACGATACTGTGTCTTCGTTTAAATCAGACCAAGCCACCCAGCGGAATACTTCACTTTCTCCTCTCGGGTCAGCTACTTGGTGAGGTTCAAAATCAAAAAGTTTGGTTTTTGTTTTTAGGCTTGTGGCTTGTTCAGCATGTACAAAATAATAGATACTGATGATTTGGTCACTATTATTGAAGGCTGAGATTTGAAAAAAATCAGTGGTGTAAATATGTTTACCGATGGTAACTTCAAGTCCGGTTTCTTCCATAAATTCTCTTTTCAAACAATCTCTTGTTCCTTCTCCAAATTCTAATCCACCGCCGGGAAATTTAGTAAAGTAACTCCCTCTAATATATTCATCACTTACTAATACATTATGGTTGTTATCCATTAAAATACCGTAGATTCTGATATTAAATTTTGACATAAAAGTCAAGTACAATTAACGAAGTACTCAATACGTTTTTCGAACGATCAAACAATCTAAAACAACTTCTTCTTGGTAAAATACCAACCAATAATAACAGAAACACACAAGGAGAAAATGATGGGAATATAAAATGAATAGGCTGAGTCGGCATATGGAATATGCTTCACATTCATACCATACACACTAGCTACCAAAACCGGAAACTGCAAAATGATAGTTACTGAAGTTAACCGCTTCAACACCTGATTTTGGTTATTACTAATTATACTTGCAAAAGCATCTAGCGTACTACTCAAAATGGTCGTGTAAATATTCGCCATTTCTAATGCCTGACTCGTATCTACAATTAAATCCTGTAATTCTTCCCGTTCTTCTTCTTTTAAACCTAAAAAATTGGTTCTTTCTAATTTCATCATCAACATTTCATTACTACGTAAGGCAGTAACGAAATACACCAAACTTTTCTGAATACGCATCAAGTTGAGCAACTCTTCGTTTCGATTACTATCGTATAATTTTTGCTCTAAAATATTGCGTTGATGATTGATTTCTTTTAAGTAATCTAAAAAGTTTTGGACTACTTTTTCAAATACTTTCAACACCATCATATTTCGCTTATCAGGGTGTCTTTTTTGAAACGTACTTAAGAACTTCTTAATAGCACCATTGTCAAAAGAATTTACGGTAATAATTTGATGGTGTGTAAGTATGATGCAAATGGGAATAGTGATGAAATAGGCATCATTGTAGTTGAAAGAATTATTTTCGGTTGGGGTTTTTATGACTATGAATTTTACATTATCATCCAATTCAAAACGAGGTCTTTCATCAATATCAAGAGAGTCTCTTAAAAACTCTATCGGAATTTCTAAATCATCACTCAACTGTTGAAATTCTTCTTCTCTAAAGGGAGGCACAAGATTAACCCAAGCACCACTTTCAGGCTTGTCGATTTCAATGGTTTGGTGGTCTATATTTTTGAAATATTGTATCATGTTTCTAGTCCCACTTTGAATGATGCGGCGAAGGTAATTGTTGCGCCGTTAGTATCCCGTTAATTATTATTGATTATATCGTCAACGCTCCATTAAACACAAATTTTGCAGGACCGCAAAGCCAAATATTCTCAAATGAGTGGTCACCTATTTTATCAAATTCAACCGCAAGTTGGCCGCCTTGAGTTTGAATATCAACCCGATTAAACCCATTTTCGTTATGAGCAAAAACCAAAGCAGAAGCCGTAACTCCGGTGCCACAACTAAAAGTTTCGTCTTCAACGCCACGTTCGTAAGTTCTAACAACTAGTTTACGAGGTAATTGTTCAACAAAATTTACATTAATGCCATGTGTTACAAACTGTTCGCTATTGCGGATTTCACGACCCTTTTCAACTACATCGTAAGATGATAAGTTGGCTACTAATTTTACGTAATGTGGAGAACCGGTATCAAGGATACTATCGCCATGATGAGTTGTAATATCATCCACATTTTTCATTTTGAGTTGTACCCAACCATGTTCACCAAATGTAGCTTCATGTTCACCATCCACAGCAATAAACAAATATTTTTCTTTCTTAATGCCACTATCAAAAGCAAATTGAACCAAACATCGGCCACCATTGCCACACATGCTACCTTCTTTACCATCTGCATTATAATACTTCATTTTAAAATCGTAGCCTTCTGCAGATTGTAGGAGCATCAACCCATCGGCACCAACACCAAAACGACGGTTGCAAATATCGTTTACCTGTTTTTCTGATAGATTCAATTTGCCTGCTCTATCATCAATGATGACGAAATCATTTCCTGTTCCCTGATACTTAAAAAAACTAATTGTCATGCTCATTAAATTATTAAATATGCTCGATGATACCCAAACAAGTGGTAATCAAATGCTCAACAGCTGCTGCACCATCTTTACTAAATTCTTTTCTCACCCTATTGGCAACAATTACATTAACACTTAAGCAATGATGTCCCATTAATTTACCTAAGCCATAAATAGCACTGGTTTCCATTTCAAAATTGCTGATGCGGTGATTACCAAAACTAAAATTGGTTAAACTTTCTACCAATTGAGGGTTAGACAATCCTAACCGGAGCACCCTACCCTGAGGACCGTAAAATCCAGGACAAGTTACTGTTATCCCCTGGTGAAATCCTTCAACAAAATGTTTGATAACTGATGATCCTGCACTTGCAATATATGGCTGAATATTACCCGCTAACTGTGTATGTGTAACAAAATGTTGTAACAGCTGTAATTCTTCTTCATTACTTTTTAAACGATAGTAATGCAATAAATTATCCAAACCCAAACCATGTGTTCCGGCTACTAAACTATCTACGGGTATATCAGCTTGCAAAGAACCGGAAGTACCTAAACGAATAATGGTTAATGCCGAAAGATTCGGTTTTTCAGTTCTAGTTTCAAGGTCAATATTCTTTAATGCGTCTAATTCATTTAATACAATATCAATATTATCAGGACCAATACCGGTAGAAATAACGGTAATTCTTTTTTTACCTACAAAACCCGTGTGAGCAATAAACTCTCTATGTTGACGCTTTACTTCAATCTTATCAAAATGCTTACTTACTTCAGCTACTCTATCTGGGTCGCCAACTGTAATAACAGTATCTGCTAATTCTTCGGGCCTCAGGTCAACATGATAAATAGCACCTCGGCTATTGATAATTAGTTCGCTTTCTGCAATTCTATTCATACAGCAAAATTTAGATTGCAAAATTAGAATTTTGAAATTAGCTACGTTGTGTTATTTTCGCAGCCGCAATAGCAAATATGGTATTGCAAAAAAGGGTCCTTTGGCCGAGTGGCTAGGCAGAGCTCTGCAAAAGCTCGTACAGCGGTTCGAATCCGCTAGGGACCTCCTTAATCGAACCTATAAGGCAGCTAAGTCCTTATAGGTTCTTTAATTTTACGTATGAAACACTCCCAAACCATAGGAATAATAGCGGTTATATTGATGATTGGCGTTTGCTTTATGCCTTGGAGTTATATTGCCAGTAAAGATTTAACGATCAGTGGTATGAATGCCATTGGAACCGATTTTGGCAGACCGGGAAAACTAAATCTAATTTTTGCTGCATTTTCGATAGTGCTGTTTAGCGTTCCCAAAATTTGGGCAAAAAGAACCAATGTGTTTATTGCAGCACTCAATTTATCTTGGTCATTCCGTAATTATTTATTGGTTACCGGCTGTATGATGGGCGAATGCCCTGAAAAAAGACTTGGTATTTTTTTGTTAGTGGCACTTGCTATGACCATCCAAGCCATGAGTTTGCTACCTAAAACGCCTACCTTAAAGTAGTTTAATTTGATTTTTTGGCAACTCGGTATATATTTACAGTTACCAAAAACAACTGCTATGAGGAAAATTTACTTCAAGCTATTAATGGCTTTGCTATTAATAGTACCAGAGATTAATTATGCCCAAACTTATCTATCAGAAGGCTTTGAATCGGCTTTTACCGGTTCTCCGGCTGCTCCAACAGGTTGGACACAAACAAAAATAAGAGCGATATCATCACTTACAGGAGAAAGAGACTGGAATAGAATAACATATTCTGGTACATGGTCCCCAAGTAGTGGAGGCACTAACCCTGCATCCGCTTATGCCGGTACTAGCGCTTTATGGATAGATGATAGATTTTTCATGGGCAATTCTACTCCTCAAGCTTCTAATAGAATGGAATCTCCTGCTGTTGATCTTTCAGTTTCTACTTCGCCTTATCTAAGATTTTGGTATTTTAATAATGAAGGAGTAGGAGTTACACTTAATTTGAGGGTATTGATTTCTGCAGATGGTGGTACAAATTGGCAATCGCTTACACCTATCGTTAACGGATTCAATACAGCTAATACAACTTGGAATAGAATTAGTATTGCCATTCCCGCAAGCTACCGAACTGCAAATATGAAATTTGCATTTGAGCTGACGAACAAGTACGGCACAAGTAATCCATTTATTGACAATGTTACGGTAGAAGAATATACACCAACAACAGTTACATCTACTGCAAGCGGCGACTGGAATAATACGGCAACATGGGTGGGAGGAGTAATTCCTACTGCAGATAATCATGTTGTTATCGCAAGTGGTCATACGGTTACCGTAACCAATGCAACAAGCAGTACAGGTATTTTTGCAAGATGCCAAAACTTACAAGTAGATGGTACATTAGCATACGGTGCCGGAACAGCCAACTTATTACATGCATATGGCAATATTACTGTTAATGGTACATTTAATGCGTTTAATAGTACAAGTGGCAGACTGGTATTTTGTGGTGGAAATTTTACTGTAAGTAGCAGTGGTACTGCAAACTTTAGTAATGGCACAACTGCCCAAAGTACTTCATCTACATCAGGAATTTCTACGGGTGCAGCGGGTATTGTTTGGTTGGGCAACCAACCTGCTGTATTTAGCAATGCTGGTACATTAACCAGCGGTGTTATACAAAATCTATTACATTTAAACCCGGGTGGAACAACGTATAATAGTGCTGTTACCTGTTCGAGAACACTTGGTTTATATCTGGGAGCCGTTAATCCTAATGGGAATTTAACCGTAGGTTTAGCAGCTGTTACTACGCAAACTATTGAAAGAGCAAATGGGTCTTTCACCTCAGAGCCAATTTGGGGTGCCAGTGTTACTCGTTCGGTGAATTATTATTCTCCAAACTGGGTTCCATTAACCCAAACAACAATTAATACCGGACATGAAATAGAAACCATTGCTATGGTTAAAACAGTAGCCGGTACTTTAACTCTAAATACACATAATCACATACAATTAAATACCCCTGTAAGAGTTGGCACTGCCACTACAGGTGGTTTAACATTGACAAGAGGCATACTTATAACTACACCTACTAATTTATTGAGTGTTTCTCCGTTTTTAACAGGTGCAACAGGCACTGCCCCTAGTACAGCTACTCCACCCACTACACATGGATCATATGTTGTAGGACCGGTTAGGATTGATTTTCCCGCAACTGGCACAAGTACTAGAAATTTTCCTTTAGGAAGAGGAACGAGTTTCAACGGTACAACCCCTAACAGTAATGTACTCAAAACAGTGGCATTATCCAATTCGGCAGCTTGGGCAAGTCAAACCATTACTGCAACTATTGAAGGCACAGCTTCTGGCACAGTAACCAGTCCTTTAACCGCATTAGCAAACGGCATTACCTACAGATTAAATTTGAATGCCGGGCCAGATTTACCTGCAACTGCTTGGGTAACATTATTGGGTAATAATTATACGCATGGTGGAGGGGTTAACAGCGATAACTTGCTGGGAGAGCTTGGCCAGTTACACATTGCACAATCCACCACACAAAATGGTACTTGGACAACTCGAGTAATTCCATCCGGTTCAGGAGTAATCGCAAATAATACAAATAATAGCAGAAGCACAGCCACTGGTGCTCCAGGCCCCATAGGCCCATTGGCTACAAATGGCGAATATTTTTCTTTTGCAACAAGTGCCTCTACTACAGATTTAGGTGCAGTTGCTTTGGCAGCACCCACTGGCATAGGCTGTTATACCAATGCGATGCAAGTCAAAATAACCATTCGTAACAATGGTGTTGGTACCGTAGACTTTGCTATGAACCCGGTGACTGTTAATACAGCAGTTACAGGTGCAGCGACAACTAATTTGTCAGGCACCTTAAATTCAGGAACACTTGCACCAAATGCTACAGTTGATGTAACAATGAGTGGAACATTGGATATGACCGCCAGCGGCACATATACTTTTAATGCGTCTACTGTGATTACAGGAGATGCCAATGCGTCAAACGATGCCATGACAACAGCCACCAGAACAAATGCAGCTGCGGTAACATTACCGCATAACATAGATTTTACCGGCTATACAGGGGCTAACTTAACAACAGTTTTCACTAATTGGTATGAAGCAACCGGTTCAACTCCAGCAGGTACAACTTCTGCTTGGACTAACAGAACGGGTTATTTAGGTGGAGCAACCAATGTAGCAGCCGGAATAAATTTATATACCAATACTAGAAATGAATGGATAATAGGCCCTAAGTTCACTCCAACTTCTGTTACACAACTTAAATTGGATGTTGCTGTTACAGACTTTGTTGCTGTCACACCTGATGTGATGGGTTCAGATGACAAGGTTCAAGTAATGGTTTCAACAGATTGCGGACTAACATGGACAGCAGTTAAAACATTCACTGCTGCAGATAATCTGCCAAATGCTTTAACGCCGCAAACAATAAATTTGGGCGCCTACAATGGTCAAACGATTATAGTCGCATTTTATGCCACTGATGGACCTATTGATGATGCAGAAGATTACGATTTTCACATTGATAATGTTCAAATTGTCGAAGGTTCAGCTATAGATATGGGAGCTACAGCATTGGTTTCACCTGTGCTTAATGCCTGCTATACTTCGACTGAAAACGTAACGGTTACTATAAGAAATTATGGCGTTTCAACCATCAATTTCGTTACAGATCCTGTAACTGTAACAACAAATGTCACCGGTGCAGTGACAACGACACTTACCAAGACAGTTAATACAGGTACTTTGGCTGCAGGTGCTACATTAAATGTGACTATGGATGGAACACTAGACATGACAGCTACAGGCACTTATACATTCAATGCCAATACCAGTGTTGCCGGTGATGGTGATGCCATGAATAATACTATGACTGCTGCAACAAGATTAGTTACTGTTACTGTAGGCACACCACTTACAGAAAACTTTGATGCTGGTACAACATTGCCATCTGGTTGGTCAACTGTTAACACCTGGACAATAGGTGCTACTCATGCCCGTGGCGGAAGTGGTAATGGTATTTATAAAAACATTTACAGCACGGCACCAAACGGCACCATTCAATTGCCAAAAGCCGGGTCTATTGCTACCGGAGATTATTTCAATTTTGCTTACCGTATTGTTGAGTTCAATGCTTATCCAGCCACAGCTACATCTAATGCGTCAAACTGGGGCAATATTCAAATACAAGTATCAAGTAATTGTGGATCAACATATTCAACGCTAGCTACCATCAATAATATGAACCATATATCAACTACTGATTGGGCAGCTAAAGCCTACTCATTAAGTGCATATAATGGTCAAAATATTATTGTAAGAATTGTTGCAAATTGGGGAACCGGTGATTGGTTTATTGATTTGGATGATATCAGCATCAGTAACACTCCACTACCGGTTACACTTACCAACTTACGTGGTGAACGTAAAAATGATATCAATTTGTTAAGTTGGACTACACTTACTGAACAGAATAATGCCGGTTTCCAAGTAGAACGTAGTGCAGATGGTACTAATTTTAGCAGCCTAGGATTTGTAAGTTCAAAAGCTAATGGTGGTAATAGTACGTCAACCATCAACTACGTGTTTACTGATAGCCGTGCTTTAAACAGCAACAATTATTACAGATTAAAGCAAGTAGATAAAGACGGCAAAGCTACTTACAGCAATGTTGTTTTAGTAAAAGGACAAAGAGTGAAAAATTTGGAGCTAACAGCTGTTTATCCAAACCCTGCTATATCTAAAATCAATATTGTAATAGCTGCACCTGCTAATGATAGAGTAACTGTGATGGTTACCGATTTATCGGGCAAGCTAGTTAAACAACAAGCTATGCAAGTAATTGCCGGTGATAATAATGTACAAATTGATGTACAAAACTTAGCTAACGGAACTTACATTATCAAAGCAGTTTGTGCCAATGGTTGCGAAACTGCTGTAAGCAAGTTTGTTAAACAATAATCGATTTGATTAATCAACGTTAATGCTAAAAAATCCCGACCCCAAAAAGGTCGGGATTTTTATTGCTACTGCTAACAAAAATGCCATTGCGATTTTCGCAATGGCATTTTAATATTTGACCATAAATAGATGTTACACCAACGCTAAATCAATCACTTGTTGCATGGTTTTTACATAATGAAACGTAACACCTTTAATAAAGCTGCTGTCGATTTCTTTTACATCTTTTTCATTTTGCCAACACATGATGATTTCTTTCAATCCGGCTCTTTTGGCGGCCAATACTTTTTCTTTGATACCACCCACCGGCAACACCTGTCCACGGAGTGTAATCTCTCCGGTCATGGCTAAATAGGGTTTTACCCTCCTACCTGTAAATGCACTGGTTAAGGAGGTTAACATAGTAATACCTGCACTAGGTCCATCTTTTGGCACTGCACCTTCGGGTACATGTATATGAATATTCTTTTTCGCAAATTCTTCCACCTGCACACCTAACTTTTTTGCGTTGGCTTGCAAATAACTTAATGCCGTGCTGGCACTTTCTTTCATCACATTACCCAAGTTTCCGGTCAACTTCAATTCTCCTTTGCCTTCACTTAAAATGGTTTCAATAAACAATATATCACCACCAACATAAGTCCATGCTAAACCAACGGCTACACCGGCCATGTTGGCGGTCTTGTAAATTTCATTGCTGTAGCGGTGACCACCCAAAATGCGTTCTACATCTACCATCGTCAAGGATGACTTAATCTTTCCTTTGGTAGCCATCTCTTTGGCAAAATTCCGCATCACAGATGCTAACTGACGGTCCAATTCTCTCACACCACTTTCTCTGGTATAACGTTCAATTATTTTTTCTAATACAGAATCCGCAATTTTAAAACTGTTTACTTTTAAACCATGTGCTTCTTGCTGTTTAGGTAATAGGTGACGCTTAGCAATTTCAACTTTTTCTTCAATCGCATAACCGCTCAAATCAATAATCTCTAAACGATCTCTTAATGCAGGCTGAATATTATTGATATTATTAGCCGTTGCGATAAACAACACTTTACTCAAATCATATTCTAACTCTAAATAATTGTCGTAAAAGGTATTGTTCTGTTCCGGATCTAATACTTCTAATAAAGCAGAAGAAGGGTCGCCACGATGGTCGCTACCAATTTTATCAATCTCATCTAAAATCATTACCGGATTAGAAGATTTCACCTTTCTAATATTCTGCAAAATTCTACCGGGCATCGCACCAATATAGGTTTTGCGATGACCTCTAATTTCACTTTCATCATGCATACCACCAAAACTCAACCGAACATATTTTCTACCAATAGCATGAGCAATACTTCTACCTAAAGATGTTTTACCAATACCGGGAGGACCAACAAAACATAAAATCGGACTTTTCATGTCTCCCTTCAATTTCAACACCGCCAAGTATTCCAAAATCCGTTCTTTAATTTTTGTCATGCCGTAATGGTCTTCATCCAGCACTTTCTTGGCCCTTTTTAAATCATAATTATCTGTTGTATGTTCATCCCAAGGCAAGTCCAACATTAAATCGAGGTGATTGTACACCACCGAATAATCCGGTGTACTAGGATGCATTCTTTCTAACTTTTCAATACCCGTTTTGAAGGCATTTTTAGCTGCTTCCGGCCATTTTTTACTTTCTGCTTTTTTCTTCATCTCCGCCACCTCGGGTGCATTTTCTCCACCCAATTCTTCTTTGATGCTTTTCAGTTGTTGTTGCAGAAAATATTCTCGTTGTTGCTTATCTAACTCCGTTCGGGTTTTATTGGTGACTTTATTTTTAAGTTCTACAAACTGCAATTCTTTTTGCAACATTTGTAATAACTCCTCCGCTCTTAAGGTAAGATCATCAATTTCTAATAAGCGTTGTTTTTCGCCAACCTCGCTATTTAAATTACTGCTCACAAAATTGATGAGGAAAGAGGGATTCTCGATACTCTTTAAAATGATAGCAGCTTCTGCAGGTAAGTTGGGAGACAATTGTACAATCTGCGCCGCTAAATCTTTGATGCTACTGATATGCGGTGCAAAATCTTCTGCCGGCGGTAATACATCGTCGGGCATTAAAGTGCCTTTGGCAATAAAATAAGGGTCGGTTGATTTGATAAAATCTAACGTAAACCTACGTTTGCCCTGAATGATAACAGTGGTTCCGCCATCGGGCATCTTTATCAACTTAATGATTCTTGCTACCGTACCAATCTGACATAAATCTTGTGGCTCCGGGTCTTCAATACTGCTGTCTTTTTGAGCAATAACACCAATTAATTTACCTGATTTATACGACTCATTAACTGCTTTGATGCTTTTGTCTCTGCCTACCGTAATCGGTAATACCACACCTGGAAATAACACCGTGTTTCTTAATGGTAAAATGGGCAAATCATCGGGCAGTTCACTAATTTTATCATTCCCATCTTCATTTTCATTCAGTGGTATCATCGGAATAAACTCTGATTCATCTTCTGATCGTAAAAAGAAATTCGTTGTATCCATCAATAAGTTTGTTTAGAGGACAAAATGTCACCCATATTTCGGTAGTCGAAATAATTGGGGTGAAATGGTAAATGGCAATATTAATGCCATCCGACAATTATTGCAGGTTTTACATACAAAATGTCGGTAAATCAGTCGAAGAATGATAACTATTGTAATGCTTGGTAATCTGCTCTTACCGGTGAAAAGGTATCTAACAACTTACAATCTGTTAAAGCCCTTCCACTATGAATAACATTTGGCGGAATGACAATCACCACATCTTTGCTCATGGTAATGGGTTCGCCATCCACCGTAAGTTCAAATTCACCTTCTATGAGTTGAGAGATTTGCTCATGCATATGTGCATGTGAAGGCAGTACACTTCCTGCTTTTACCACAACAAAAGACAAAGTCATGTGCTGCGTATGTATGAATCTGGCAAAATAACCCGGCGCTATTTCTTTAGCAGGAATGGTTGACAATAGAAATTCTGGCATAAATCAGCGATTAATAAAAGCAAGATAAGCACTGTACACATTTTGAGGGCAAATAAATATAGCCCCTTGCTTACGGTAAGTAATTAGACCTTATTTTTGTTGCACAGGTACAGATGATATGAATAAAATTGAATTGGAAATTGTTGCACTAAGCCACAGCATTACCCAAACCCATTCTTATGCAGTTGTGTTAGGAGAAGTGAACGGACTACGCCGCTTACCTATTGTAATTGGTGGCTTTGAAGCCCAAGCTATTGCAGTGGCATTAGAAAGAATGCAACCCAGCCGACCGTTGACGCATGACCTGATGAAAAATTTCATGAATGCCTTTAATGTAGATTTATTAGAAATCATCATTTCTGATTTGCAAGAAGGCATTTTCTACTCCAAATTGGTTTGTGTGAGTGAACATGATACCGTTGAAATTGATAGCCGTACTAGCGATGCCTTAGCATTAGCTGTACGTTTTGGATGTCCTATTTATACCTACGAACATATATTAGATAATGCCGGTATTTTAATGGATGATGCCCCCGGCAAAAAGAAAAAAGCCACTGCATTGGGTGATGAACCGGAACCTACGAATACCGGCAATAGAGAAGACCTAAGCAATATGTCAGTAGAAGAATTAAATACTTTGTTGAACGAAGTGTTAGAGCAAGAAGATTATATCAAAGCCATTTCTATTAGAGATGAGCTGAAAAAGCGTCAATAACCGAATTAAGATGGTTAGCTTTCCCAATTGCAAAATCAATCTTGGATTAAACATTCTGCGTAAAAGAGCCGACGGTTACCATGACCTTGAAACTATTTTCTACCCCTTGGCTTTACAAGATGCGGTAGAAGTTATTGTACAACAACAGCCATCTGACCAACGGGTAATTTTTTCATCAACCGGATTAGCGGTAGATGGCGACCCTGCCAATAACCTTTGTGTAAAAGCCTATCATGTATTACAACAAGATTTTCCTGATTTACCGGCCATAAAACTGCATTTGCACAAAAACATTCCTATGGGTGCAGGCTTGGGCGGCGGCAGTGCCGATGGTGCATTTGTACTGCAATTGCTGAATAAAAAATGTCAACTTGGTTTGTCAAACGAACAATTAATCAATTATGCTTTGCAGTTGGGTAGCGATTGTCCGTTTTTTATGTTGAATACGCCTTGTTTTGCCACTAGTCGTGGAGAAATCATGGAACCGATTACGTTGGATCTTGCTGCTTATAACATCGTAGTTGTAAATCCCGGTATTCATGTATCTACTGCCAAAGCATTTGCTGCCTTAACGCCTACCCTGCCTGAAAAAAGTGTAAAAGCCATTATTCAACAACCGATTGTTACTTGGAAAAACGAATTGGTAAATGATTTTGAAGCCCCTGTATTTGCCCTTTTTCCGGCGATAGCCGAGATTAAACAACAGTTGTACCAACAAGGAGCCGTGTATGCAGCAATGAGTGGCAGCGGCAGCACGGTGTTTGGATTGTTTGAAAAAGCACAAGAGCCTGTTTTGAATTTCCCGGTCCATTACTTTGTACAAACCATTCCTTTTTCTGCTTAAAGCTTGTGACAACTTGCCAAGAACTACAATAAGCAAGAAATGTATTGGCGCAACGACAATACAAAAAGCGTTATACCAAATCGTTGGTTATCAATACTAAAATTTTTGCATAGGAAATAATGTGTAGCGTATATTTGTGTGTTAAGTGCCATTGTATGTCGACATGCAACCTATCCGAATAAATAAAAATAGACCTGAACTTAAAGAGCAACTAGACTTTTTAATAAAACAGGAATTTAGACTTGTTTATAGAAATTATAGAAATTTCCCCTATTACCTTATTGGCTGGACTTTTTTGACAATTCTATTGACACTCTTGCCCGATACAAAATTCCTTATTACACTCAAAGCTGTTATGATATTTCTTACCGGCCTGCTTTGGATCTGTTCACTGCTGTTCTTATTGACAATAATTTTTCGAAAATATAAGCGAATTGCCTGGCGGGACACAATGATTCAATACTGTTCTCAAAATGATACGGAAGCATTCATGAGTTTTGACAACGAGAAAATTTCCTTTGTGACAAATACCTACAAAACTGAGTTAAACTGGGACTACTACGCCAACTATGCGTTTGACAAAGATTCAATTTTTATAATCCCTAGTCGAAATATCTACGAAGCGCTCTACTATTCCCAGACAGAAATTGGAGTTGACAATTTTGAAGCCTTAAAGACTTTAGCGACAGAAAAGCTCAATCAGATGCCTTAGCAAAACGGCACATAACATTGCATTGGCAATATGGCTGGGCGACGAATATACTCTCAGCTTTTTGTTCGCTAATCAGCTTCGGTTTCGGCAGACGAATAACGCCGAGCAACAGAATAAACAATGAGCTTTTGTATCTGTCTCGTCCTGAAATAGGTTGACTACAAATCAATCATTTTATGGACTTAAAAGAACAGATTATTCAGGAGTATTTGCAAACTGGCAGTAAGTTTTATGGAAACTTCTAACCAGTAGCATCTTTTTATAAAAACATGTCAAGACTTATATCTATACCACTTTCCTTACTCATACTTGTTTCTTGCGGACAAAGAAAAACTGCTGGTGATAATAAAGACAACAAGCAAGACTCAATTGCTTATCTCAACAAATCCATTGCTTTTATAAACGAGATAATGTCGCAGGAATTAAAAGATTCGACATTTATCTTGGAGGACAAACCATTCAGCTTTGACTATTTCGACTGTTTGAATGAAGTTCTTACTGACACTGCTACTTATTCGAAACAGGAGATACAAAATTTAAAAGCCAAGAAGTTTTATAAGGTCAAACGTTGGGAAAAACAAAATTTCCCAAATTTAAAATTTGTTAACGCTGACACTGTAAAATCAATATTTGAAGACAATGGTAAAGGATGGGACTATTTCTATAAACATATCGGACGAGAATTTCATACTATCTCATATCCTATCTTTCTTAGAAACTTTACATATTGCTTGTTTTATAATGATAATAGTTGTGGGTGGCTGTGTGGTACAGGCAGGTTGACACTTTACAAATATGAGAAAGATAAGTGGACGGAAGTAAAATCCTATTGTAACTGGATTAGTTAAACTGTCTTGTTCGAAATAGGTTGACTAAAAATCATCAACTTTTATTTATAAATTTAGCTTCAGGTTGCCGGGGCGGACAGAAGGCTATTTCCCAGCCTTCTCAAATACCTGCTCGTTGGCTGTAAGCTTATTGTCATTGCATAATCTTAACTAACAAAAATGAACTCACTATTACTTAAAAGACCCATAGCCTATTTTATTGACTTTATGATCGTATGGTGTGCTTGTGTTCTGCCGCAACTTATAGTATACTGGCTTTTCGACGGGATGCCTTTTAAATATTTTAACCAGCCTTATCATGTTTATTTTTGGGTTTTATTGACAGTTTCACTTCCTATTTGGCTATATTTTATTCTACAAGAAATGTCAATTAAGCAATCTACAATTGGAAAACGGTTTATGCATTTAAAAGTGACAGATAACGATAATTTAAGAATTAGTAAAAAGAAATCTTTTGTTAGAACATTCGTGAAATTATTGCCTTGGGAAATTACTCATATAGGACTAATTCCCATTTATTTTTCCAAAGACCCACAGCCAAGTATTGGCTTGTACTTAGCAAATGGACTTATTCTAATTTTTATAATTTACTTTATTATCAAAAAAGGTAAAATAGCAGTACACGATGTTCTGTCAAAGACAAGAGTAGTTTTAAATGTTTGAGAGAAAGCCCTTGCCGTTCGTGGCCAGCATATCCCAACACCCTCAGCATTATACATTTCACTTTGTTGACATTTGCTTTTCACCCCAAGTTCTCATCAAACTAATAAACGGAATTAATTCTTTTCCTGTATCGGTAAGTGAGTATTCAACCTTTGGTGGAACTTCTAAATAAACTTTTCTAACAATTAGTTCATCGGCTTCCAATTCTTTTAGCGTTTGCGTAAGCATTTTTGGTGTGATGCCTACCACTGCTCTATTTAATTCCCCATACCTCAAAAAACCATCTCTCAATATCCATAAAATTCGGCCCTTATACTTTCCACCAATCCGTTGGAAAGCATAATCAACTGCACAATGTGCCTTTTTACTATTATTCTTCATTTATTAAAAAATATAAACTATTGATAATCAACAATACTATCCTTTTAGTATGTAGGCTACTTTATTGTATGTACTTGTTGTAAAGGTAATAAGGAGTTTTATTTGTAAAAAAATATTAAATACAATAAATAAAAAAAACAATGAATGCATCAATTAAAAGCGTACTACATTTTCCATTAACAAAAATTATCATCGGAATTGTCGTTCCTTTTTCGCTATTTGTCCTCATTCAAAACTTTGTTTTAAAACCATTTTTCTATAGCATTATTCAAGATAAAAATATTGCCAACCCAATTATTCATCTTATTTCCTTTTTGGTTTTACTGGCTGCATATTACTTTTTATTTCGTTTTTATGATAAAAGAGCAATAACAGAACTATCCATAAAATATTTACCTAAAGAAATGTTTGGAGGATTTTTCTTAGGATTTTTCACCATTTCATTAGTGATTTTTATTTTATACGTATTAGGGTATTATCAAGCTTTTAGTATTTCAACAGCGCATTATCCATTAAAGTTTTTCACGGTATTACTATTTGCTGCCATAGTTGAAGACCTGTTTCATAGAGGGTTAATCGTTCGTATCTGCGAAAATTGGTTAGGGACGCATCTCACCCTCGTCATTGCAATGTTAGTTGAAGTTCAACAACACTTTTTCAATCCAAATTTCAACCTATTCAGTCATTTCCTTACTTTGATTTGGGGGTTTACTATGGCAATGATGTTTGTCTATACGAAAAGAATATGGCTGCCTTTTTTCTTCCATGTAGGCTGGAATTTCTCACAGCCTTTTTATGGCTCAAATCTTTCGGGGCTAAATGATATGGGCAGTATCATTCAATCAACATTTAATGGCCCTGATCTATTAACAGGTGGTGCAGTTGGAATTGAAGATTCAGTTATCACGGTATCTTTTTTATTATTTATTGGAATAGCACTTTATTATCTTGCCAAAAAAGAAGGCAAAATTGTAAAAGGCAAGTTGTTTACAAGACAAGCTGTTGTATCAAAATAAGCCATTTTCCCCCATCCGTTCAATGGTAAAACAGTGGCATAGACAAGAAATGATGGCCGCTCCTAGCGGACGGTTAAACGCATTCATCAAGCCCTCAACAAAAAATAGGCTGCCTATTATTACAAGGCTATACGAGTTATCAAACTGCGATGTAGGAAGCGGTTCAACCCAATCTGGTTTTAGTTTTTATTTTAAATTTTTTGGGCTTCACTTGTCGGCAGACGGAATGTTACATCCCCACAACCCCAAGCGCTTGCCGTTGTGCGGTATTTCATTAACTCCTATAAACTCACTTTACTCTTAATTATCTGAACTTTTTGATAAAAAAGTCCTTCAAGTCAAAATGATTTAATTAACTTTGTATTTCAAAGTACTTTTAAATAAACTCTTAACGCATGGAAAACAAAATCAGTCAAAAACTGAAAATCAACCGGGCTCTAGCTAGCCTAATAGTTCTTCTTGGAATTGTTCTAATTGTCTATATGATCAGTGTGGAAGGTGAACTTGGGGCTTTGCCACTTTTATTACTGATTACTGGAACAACATGGCTGCTTACAGTTCAATATCGAATAAATAAACAACTAAGAAACAAATAAAAAAATGGAAATTTTAAATACAATAAGTGATTAACAATAGTCGCAGACAATTAACTTTATTTGTAGCACAAGCTGCTGCTGTAACTATTAAAAGTATTCGAGCAGCCTATAATCCAAGGCAAACTGAGCTCATCAAATGTCACGTTACCTTGTGTAGAGAAGACGAAATTCAAGACCTAGAAAAAGTAGTCAACAACCTATTACAGTTGTCACAGTCTGAACTTGTCATCCGATTTGGTAAGCCCATTCGGTTTGACGATGGAAAAGGCGTCTTACTGCCTGCAACCCCTGACAATCAGGCGTTTCAAACATTACGCAGTCAAGTTTTACAAGGCTTGTTTGAGGAACCAAGATTACATGAACCGCATATCACCTTAATGCATCCTAGAAATTCAACTTGTACGGACGAGATATTTGCAGCTATTTGTAACATCAATTTTCCTACCGAATTGGTGTTTAATCAAATAGACTTAATTGAACAAGTGAATGGTGGCCCATGGGAAACCCTGCAAACATTTCCGCTAAGCGCTAAAAAAATGTAAACTTCACCAACACACAAATGGCAAAATGTATTCCATCTGCTGTAAGTTTACCCTATGCGTTTTAAAAATATCAGCTATCTATTACTCTTACTGCTTACTTGTTGCCATACCAAAAAAGTACAGGTGTCAACCAACAATAGCTCAACCATTGTTCGGGCTAAGTTTGAACCGGCCAATGGTGAATGTCTGTTGTTTGTGGGACAAGATTTAGGAGCAACCGGTGGACTTGATCAATACAAAGACGGTTATGTAGATCATTTTGCTGTTCCTGCCGGCGTCACTATCTATACAGGTTTTTCTCCTGGTTCAACTTCGTTTGGCTATTATCAACAAGGGAATGATGGGCTTAAAACGATAGCCAATTGGGGTGCCGGAGATAACTGTGGGCAATGTTATGTAGATGATACCACTTACCAACACAGTATGTTGGCGATTGGCTTGTCAATAGTAGGCAATGAAAAAGCGATTGCTGCTGGTCGTCGCAACCACTTGATACAAGAACTTGCGGAATGGATCAAGCAAACAAAACGACCTGTTTTTCTTCGCATTGGTTATGAGTTTGATGGCTGGGATTGGAATCATTACAACAGAAAGTATTATTTAAAAGCTTGGAAACATATACACCAACAATTTAAAGCATTGAACGTAGCTAATGTGGCATTGGTGTGGCAATCGAAAGGCAATGGTACAGGACAGGCTATGCTTGAAAAATGGTATCCGGGAGATGATGTAGTGGACTGGTGTGGGTATTCTTATTTTCACAATCCTGATACAGCCATGCTGAATTTTGCCAGAAAGCACCATAAACCGGTGTTCATTGCCGAAGCAACGCCTGTTTTACACAATGGCGTTACATTTTCCAACACAAAACTGTCCGATTCCGCAATAGCAGAAAAAGCATGGCAAGAATGGTTTGTCCCCTTTTTTCGTACCCTAGATGACAATAAAGATGTGATCAAAGCCTTCTCATATATCAATACCAACTGGTCAGCACAGCCCATGTGGGCCACTAATCCGGTGTTTCAACAAGTAGATTCCCGTATTCAAACAAGTACGTTTGTTGCAGAAAAATGGAAGCAAACCATCGCCAATCCCAGGTACCTGAAACCTAGTGCTGAGTTGTGGCATCGGTTAGGTTATACTGTGGGAAAGTAAGGGGTGGTTTGTTCGTCATTTAATGATTGGTGTAACCGGTGTCTTCTAACCCAACCAAGTGCATTAGAAAAGGGCCAACATTTCGGATTGTGGAGACACAATCCGAGGGAAATAAATCTTGGTGAAATAACAGGAGACTTTCATAAACTTACACCAATCCAAATAAGCCTAAAGATGCAGTATCGGCCCAAACCTAAAGGGCTTATTGACAGACTTGTTTTCCACAAGTTGACAAAGCCCAACAATTTGCTGTCATCCCATGTTATCTTTACCCACTAATTAATCAGTTTGGCTATGTTGAAAGTAGGCGTTTTTGGTACCGGACACTTAGGAAAATTCCATTTGAACAATTGGAAAGAAATGGAAGGTGTAAAATTGGTAGGCTTTTTTGATCCTAACAATGAAACTGCAAAAGAAATCACCGCTCAATACGGCATTAAACGGTTTAACGATGAAGATAAACTGATGGATGCCATTGATGCAGCCGATATTGTTGCCCCCACTAACCATCATTTTTATTTATGTGAAAAAGCCATCCGTAGGGGTAAACATGTGTTTGTAGAAAAACCTTTGGCCAATACCATGGAAGAAGGCCGAAAATTGGTAGGCATGGCTAGAGAAGCGAATATTAAAATGCAGGTTGGGCATGTAGAACGGTTTAATCCTGCTTTTTTAGCCATTAAAGATGTGCCCTTGAACCCGATGTTTATTGAAGTGCATCGTTTGGCACAATTCAATCCGAGGGGAACAGAAGTAAGTGTAATTTTAGATTTAATGATTCATGATATTGATATCATTTTGAGCTTGATTAAAAGCGATGTCAAAAGTATTTCGGCTAGTGGTGTAGCGGTGTTAACCGATACACCCGATATTGCTAACGTTAGAATAGAATTTAACAACGGCTGTGTAGCCAATCTTACCAGCAGTCGCATCAGCATGAAGAAAATGCGTAAGATGCGGTTGTTTCAAAAAGACTCTTACATCGGTATAGACTTTTTAGAGAAGAAGACAGAAATCATCAAACTCAAACACCCTGATGATACCAATGTGTTTGCCTTTGATATTGAAACACATATGGGTAAAAAAACCATAGCTGTTGCCAATCCGGTAGTGCCACAAGCCAATGCGATAAAATTAGAATTAGAGGCATTTAGAGATGCTATTGTCAACAATACCCCAACAGTAGTGAGTGAAATTGATGGATTTTTAGCCATGGAAGTTGCCCACCAAATTCTAGAAAAAATAAGCAATACAAGGGTTTTAGCCTAGGCCGATGAATAATAAACCACCGCTACATATTGCATTGTATGTGGCTGCAGATGCCATCAGTGCTTTTGCAGGATGGTGTGTATTTACCTATTACCGCCGTGTATTGCTGTTTGGTGCCGATGCCGATTGGAGCTTTATGACCAACGATCGTAATTTTCAATTGAGTTGGTTAGTGGTTACTTTATTTTGGCCCTTATTTTATGCCGCTACCGGTGCCTACAATCAATCTTTGTATAAAAAAAGTAGGCTCAACGAATTCACCACCACTTTCATCTCTGCACTTATTGGTTGTGTATTTATCTTTTTTGTGTTCATCTTAAATGATAAGCAATACGATTATCATTATTATTACCAGGCATTTTTTGCTTTATTGGCCGTGCAATTTGTGTTAAACTTTGTTAGTCGTGCCATCTTACTATCCATCGCTAAAAAACATTTGATTTCGGGCAAAGTGCAATTCAATACCATCATTGTTGGTAATAATGAACATGCCGTAAAAACATTTAAAGAGATAGAAAAAAACTTTGTTGGCTTGGGTTATCATATCAGCGGATACATTGCCACCAATCCAAATGCAAAAAATGGTTTGAGCAAATGGCTGCCTAACTTAGGTAGTATCGAAGCCTTAGATCGTTTAATTGAACAGCATCAAGTGGCTACTATCATTTTGGCATTAGATAAAACAGAAAGCAACATCACGGCACATTTAATCAATAATTTAAGTGAGAAAGATGTTGACATTAAGCTGATTCCCAATACACTAGATATTTTGACCGGCTCGGTAAAAACGAGTAATGTTTTAGGGGCTTTGTTGATGGATATTAACACCGGACTAATGCCACAATGGCAACAAAACTTAAAACGTTTGTTAGATGTGGTGATAGCATGTATGGCACTACTCTTATTATCGCCTTTGTTAGTGTTAATTGCGATCAGAACCAAGCTATCCTCCACCGGATCTATTTTTTACTTGCAACAACGCATTGGTTACAAAGGCAAACCCTTTACCATTTATAAATTTAGATCGATGATGGCCGGTGCTGAGCAAAGCGGTCCGGCTTTATCATCAGACAATGACCCTCGTATTACCCGTTGGGGAAGAATTATGCGTAAATGGCGGTTGGATGAATTGCCTCAATTATGGAATATTATTAAAGGCGATATGAGTTTGGTTGGCCCGAGGCCCGAACGACAGTTTTATATCGACCAAATAGCAACTATCAATCCCTATTATAAGTACTTATTGAAAGTAAAACCCGGATTAACCAGTTGGGGAATGGTGCAATTTGGCTATGCCTCTACAGTGGAGGAAATGATTGAACGAATGGAATATGATTTGGTGTACATCGAAAATATTTCGTTGCTACTCGACTTTAAAATCATGATTCACACACTCCGAATTATTCTTGCCGGAAAAGGGAAATAGACGCTTTCAATGATTCTACTATTTCAGCAAAAAAATGAGGCCCCGATAGACATCGGGGCCGTGTAAATTAATGCACATGAGAAACTTTATAATTCGATTTGTATTGGTACTATTTTATTTTTAGTTGATATATTAATCTTCCATCGCACTACAAAAAGACACCAATCATTAGGCATTTTCATGTTATTCTTGATGACTGGATAAACTACAGTTTAAACGGATTGAACAATAGAATAATTCAACATTTTGTTTATCCTTGTCCGCCACCGGCGTTAACTCTGTTTAACTCCTCTTGAGCACCACTGTTTCTTTTGCGAGGCTGCGGTTGTGCATTTCCTTTGCCAAATTTGTACGTAAAAGTGATGTGGAAGCGTCTATTATCCCACCTGCTGCCAATATTGGCCACAAAGCTATCCATGGTTGTACTGCCCTTGAATTTCTGCAACCAAAATGGGTCTCTGATATTGATGCGGATGCTACCTTTTTTGTTCAACACTTGCTTACCAACACCCACCGAAAACACACCCATTGGTCTGGCCAAAATAACACTACTCATTAAGTTGGTATGGTTGTAGAATCCGCTGAATTCAGCCGTCCAACCTTTATCAAAAGTGAATTGGTTATTCATGTTGAAGGAGAAAGAAGTAAAGTTGCCATCTACTTTTTCATTGTTGATCACACCTTCAAAATCGTTGTTAAACACATTACCAAACATATTTATACTCCACCATTTTTTGATGGGTTTATTGTAGTTTATGGCTACGCCAATATTGCGGCGACTAGCAATATTTTCCTTAGTTTGAAAAGTTGTATAGTTTTCACCGTCTTTAATGGTTTTCAACACATCATTGATGATATCACTCGTCGTAGTATAGTTGGCAGAAATATTCAACTGACCTTTGTAGTTGTAGCTAAACTCTACATTGTGGCTGAATTGCGGTTGTAAATAAGGATTGCCTTCTCTATACGTATAACGGTCTAAAATGTATTGAAACGGATTTAAATCTTGGTAACCGGGTCTTTCAATTCTTCTGCCATAAGACAAAGCCATGGTATTGTTATCATTGGCTTTATAACTGAAGTACGCCGTTGGGAACAATTTGGTATAGTCTCTTTTAAATTTACTATTGTTCACAATTTGATGGCCTTTAGCAATAGTTTGTTCAGAACGTAAGCCCAACTGAATGCCTAATTTTTTTATTTGCTTTTGAATATTGAGGTAAGCCGCATTGATATTTTCTTTGTATATGAAATGATTGCTACGGTTATCTTTTACCCAATTGTTTTGTGTAGTACTCCATGCAGTGTATTGGGCATCATTATCGGTTTCTACATAACTCGCTTTGATACCGGCTTCCAATTTAGCATCACCGGCTAAGGGCTTGCTATAATCTGCTTTAAAGGTAAAAATGTCAATATCTGCCGGTATATAGCCCCTTAACAAATATGGATCTTCGGCTAAACTACCATTGGCATTGTACAAGTAATTATCAGAGAACTGTCTGCCTTTGGTGCGATAAAAAACATAATCTGCATCGGCAGTAATTTCGCTGCCTTTTTTATCCAATACTCGGCGAAAGTTGAGGTTAAAGCCCAAATTAGTCCATGGGTCTTTGGTTTGGCTTACCGAAACATTATTTTGAACTTGGTTTCTCAAGCTATCATAAATAAGATTATTTCCCTCACTTCTAAATTGACGGTTATCAATCAATCCGGTAACTACCACACCAATGGTGGTTTGTTTATCGGCAAAATAGTCTGCACCCACTTTAAAATTATGTGGCAAACCTTTGAATTTAGCAAAGGAAGTTTGTTCCAGATAACGATTAGGGTTGGTATTTTCATCCTTCCTAAATTTTCGATCAATCGTCAATTCATTAAAACCAATAAAACTTGAAAATCCATAATTGGCAAAAAGATTGACTTTGTTTTTGCGCCAGTTGATATTGATATTGCTGGTGTTTTTATAATAATTGGCAAAGATGGCAGTGTTGCTGATAGTACCATTAAAGCCATTGTTCTTATTCTTTTTTGTTTTGATATTAATGACACCGGAATTACCTGCTGCATCATATTTAGCCGAAGGCTGCGTCATAATTTCGATGCTTTCTAATTGATTGGATGAAAGGTTGCGGAGATAGTTGGCTAAGTCTTGTCCGCTTAAATAAGTTGGTTTTCCATCCATCAAAATGATAACGCCTTGTTTACCTTTTACACTGATGTTGCCATCATTATCTACGGTTACACCCGGAGATTTTTCTAATACTTCCATGGCTGTTAAACCGGTGCTAGTAGGCGATGCATCTACATTCACCACCATTTTATCAATCTTGTTTTCGATAAATGGTTTTTTAGTAGCCACCGCCACATTGGCTAATTCTGCCGCATTGGTTGCAAGCTGAATAGCAGGTACAATCAATATTGAATTGGTTGCACTTACGCTAATAAGATTAGAAAAAGTGGTGGCATAACCAATACCGGAAATACTGATGATATAATTGCCTTCGGCGATTTTATCAAAATTGTATTCGCCGTTTTTATCGGTTACCGCAGTTTTAGCTAACGTTGAATCTGTTGATTTGAGCAAGGCTACTGTAACCGCTTCAACAGGTTTACCGGCAGAAATGACCTTGCCGGAAATTTGTCCATTTTTTTGTTGGGCCATTGCTGCTACTTGTAACAACAAAGCAGCAAGCAAGCTCATAAAATAGTAATGTAATTTTTTCATATTCTGTGCTTTTTCGGGTTGAATGACAATGCTAAATTGACTAGTTACCGAAAGCACAGTAGGTTAAAATCGTATAAACGGAAGGTTTCGTATTTCAAACGGAAATGACAAAACCGCCACCTGTGATGAGTGGAAATGACATTGGATTAAAGGTGAAAATTGATGTGATAGCACTATCGCATCAATTCATCATTTGATTTTTTGGAGAATAAGAATCGTTATTTGACTTCCACCACTTCTATCTCAAAAACCAAAATACTATTGGGTGGTATTTTAGGTGACCTTGTACGATTAGAATAAGCCAATGCAGAAGGGATAACCAATTTAATTTTTCCGCCAACCCTACAAAGTGGCACACCAATTTGCCATCCTTTGATTAACCTCGACAAAGGAAAAGTAGCAGGCTTGTCTTTGGTTTGATCAAACACTGCATCGTTATCAAACAAATAGCCTTTATAATGAATGACTACTGTATCGGTTACTTTAACTAACCGTCCATTTCCTTCTTTCATAATACTATAATAAACACCTTCGGATTGTTGCTTAACATCTGCAGTTTGATTGGCTATGCGATCTTCGATGGCTTTTATTTCGGCAGCATATTGCTTGGCGCTATCTATATGGTTGGTGACAACTACTGTAGGATTTGGTTTTTCATCTGCTAACAAATTCTTCCATCGACCATTACTGCGTTGTGTAAATAAACTGATGTTTTGAATCTTCCAAAGCTTTTGCTGTTTTCTTTTTTTAGCATAAGTAAATACAGCAGGATTGGTGATGTATTGCCAATTACCTTGTATCTGACAAGAACCGATAAACTTCCATTGTTTTTTTTCGGGTAGAAAAAGATAACCGGAGTACAACACCATATTGCTTGCCGAATCATTGGCTATAGATAACAAAAGTTGATAGGGTTGATTCAGTTGCCAATCGTAATCCCATTCAAACTCCTCATCTTCAGCTTCCACATCAATTCCGGTAGCAACTACTTTACTCCCTTTTGGAAATCGAAACACCACTTCTTTATCTTCGCCTTCATTTTCTAATTCTAATTGTACAAAAGGGGTTTCAATCCCTACGCCACTCCTACCCTTTACCGGAGATTGCTGCACCGAAATTTCAGCCCATAACTGAACTGCTTTTGCAGAATCGGCAAGCGGATAAGTTGTTTTTTGAGCATCGACTTGAATGAACAATAAAACAACAGCAGCAAAGAAGAAATAAAATTTTCTCATGTAAAGCAGCATTAACAGGATGAATAATGTATTACAAATCTAATGGATAAACGACCATAAAATGGGTAAAAAAAAGCAACTCATTTGAGTTGCACTATTTTTTTCAAAGACTAATAATCCGCAGTCTGGCTATCCAACACTTTGCCTCTTTCAGTTTTCAGCATACGAGAAGGATATTTATTAACAACAATAAAATCATGTGTTGCCATTAAAATAGATGTGCCATAATCCTTAGCAATTTGTAATAACAATTGCATGATTTCATCACTTGTTTCGGGGTCTAAATTACCGGTAGGTTCATCGGCTAAGATTAGTTTGGGAGAGTTGAGTAAGGCACGGGCAATATCAACACGTTGTTGTTCGCCACCACTCATTTCAAAAGGCATTTTAAATCCTTTGCTGCGTAAGCCTACCTTATCTAAAACATCGTTTATTTTTTCTTCCATCAATACATTATCCGTCCATCCTGTAGCACGAAGTACAAACTTCAAATTGTCTTGTACATTTCTATCAGTCAACAATTGAAACTCTTGAAAAACAACGCCTAAATTTCTACGTAAAAAAGGTACTTTTTTCCAGTCCATGCCACTCAAATCAAATCCTGCAACAATACCACTTCCTTCGGTCAAAGGCAATTCTCCGTACAATGTTTTGAGCAAACTACTTTTTCCCGAGCCTGTTTTACCAACGAGGTAAACAAACTCCCCTTTATTGATATTGAAATTGACATCTTGCAACACCAGATTATTACCTTGGTATATATTCACTTTTCTTAGGGAAACTACAGATTCTGACATACTATGTATTTGATGATTGCAAAAGTATAGTTTGATAACACTTTTATCGCTAAAATCTTTGCATTTGCGGTGAAAGCGTTGTTAATATTGAAAACGGATTACTCCGCTTTTGGCGTTGATTAACAATGATTTTTCGGCAGCGGCTTCTACCCTGCCAATGATTTTGGCTTCAATACCCAAACTTGCTGCAGTAGCTATCATTTGTAGTGCTGCTTTTTCGTTCGTAAATATCTCTAAGCGATGTCCCATATTAAACACTTGATACATTTCTCTATCATCGGCGCCTGAATTCTGCTGTATCAAATCAAAAACCGGCGGTGGTGTAAACAAATTATCCTTAATGATTTGCATATTGCCCGGCAAGTATTTCATGCACTTGGTTTGTCCGCCACCACTGCAATGAATTACGCCGTATACTTCATTAAACTGCTCATCTAAAATTTGCTTCATCAGTGGTGCATAGGTTCGGGTTGGACTTAGTAACAATTTGCCAATATTGGTAACAAAATTACCTGCATCAGTAGTTACTGCAAATGGGTCTTCCATTTTATTTTTCCCGATATACACCACTTCATCATTCAAGGTTGATTCAAAAGTTTCAGGATAAGCAGTGGCATAAAACTTACTCAATACATCATGCCTTGCACTTGTTAATCCATTGCTTCCTAAACCGCTATTGTATTCGGTTTCATAGATTGCTTTTCCGGCACTTGCAAATCCTACAATCACTTGTCCCGGTGCAATGTTATCATTAGTAATCAACTTTGATTTAGGCCAACGAACAGTCATCGTTCCGTTTACGGCAATGGTTCTAACTACATCACCAACATCAGCCGTTTCACCGCCTAAATAGTGTACATCAACACCATATTCTTTTAAGGTATTAAAAAACTCCTGAGTGCCATTGATGACAGCTTCTAACACTTCACCGGGAATCTTCGCTTTATTTCGATCGATAGTAGAAGAAAATAAAAAATTATCGGTAACACCTACACATAACAAATCATCTAAGTTCATGGCAACCGCATCTTGTGCAATGCCTTTCCAAACACTTACATCACCGGTTTCTTTCCAATAGATATAGGCTAGAATAGATTTTGTACCGGCACCATCTGCATGACTAATGTTCACCCAATCAGCATCGCCACCTAAAAAATCGGGATACATTTTACAGAACGCATGGGCATATAAACCGTGGTCTAATTTTTTGATGGCAGCATGCACTTCTTCTTTTTGTGCAGATACCCCTCTTTTGGCGTATAAAGACATGGAAATAACGTTGATATGCTGCGAAAGTAAGCATAAGCCGTAAAACAGTGGTTACGGAAACGTTGCCATTAATTTTTTGACAAAAAGCAGGTCATATACTAACAGTCATTAGTACATAGGTATTACCTTTATCCCAAACGATTAACCCCTTATGACAGTCAACAGAAAAGTTTTAACCCTCGATGAATTTACCTTACAACAGCTAAGAAATTTTCCAACCGCCACCGGCGAATTGAGTAGTCTGCTTAGAGATATTGGCTTAGCAGCCAAAAGAGTAAATGTGGAAGTGAATAAAGCCGGTTTGGTTGATATTTTAGGCGATTATGGCACCACCAATGTGCAAGGCGAAGAAGTTAAAAAGCTAGACATCTATGCCAACAATCAATTTATGGGAGTGTTGAAACATGGTATTAGCTGTGCCGGCATTGGCAGTGAGGAGTTGGATGATATTGTGATTTTTGACGATGAAGTAAGTAATAATAGTAAATACGTTGTACTGTTCGACCCATTAGATGGCAGTGGCAATATTGATGTTAATGTTTCTATTGGTACCATTTTTGGCGTTTACCGTAGGGTTAGTGAACCTGGGAAACCTTGTACTATGGCCGATTTCTTGCAACCCGGCGTTAAACAAGTGGCTGCAGGGTATGTAATTTATGGCTCTAGTACTATGTTGGTGTATGCAACGAGACGAGGCGTAAATGGTTTTACATTAGATCAATCTATTGGAGAGTTTTGTTTAAGTCATCCTGATATTCAATGCCCGGAGTTTGGAAAAATTTACTCCGTAAACCACGGAAATTTCTTCAAGTATGCCGAAGGTGTAAAACAATACATTACTATTTGTCAGAAAAAAGACAGCACCAATGGTGGTCCATATACACAACGATATATTGGTAGTATGGTAGCTGATGTTCATCGCAACTTATTGAAAGGTGGTATTTTCACTTATCCGGGAACTACCGATAAACCCGGTGGTAAATTGCGATTGCAGTATGAGTGTAATCCATTTGCATTTATTATAGAAGTGGCTGGCGGTAAAGCTACTGATGGTAAACAACGTATCTTAGACATTATTCCGACTGAATTGCACCAACGATCACCGCTGTTTATCGGCAGCAAAGGCATGATGGAAGAATTAGAAACTTATTATCAAGGAACATGAGTAAGACAATCATTCAAGTTAAAGACTTAACTAAAAAATACGGCAATTTTGAGGCCGTTAAGGGTATTAGTTTTGAGGTAGAGGAAGGAGAAATTTTTGGTTTATTAGGTCCGAATGGAGCAGGTAAATCTACCACCTTAGAAATCATTGAAACCTTACGTACCAAAACAAGTGGTTCAGTAATTGTTGATGGTATGAATTTGGATGACAACCCAAATGGCATTAAACAAATCATTGGTGTACAACTTCAAAGTTCAGGCTACTACCCCGGCTTAAATTTAACTGAATTGATTCAATTATTTGCAGGTTTGTATAACCAACCCGTGAATGCTGTTGAATTATTAGAAAGTGTAAATCTGCTCGATAAAGCAAAAGCTAAATACAAAGATTTAAGTGGTGGACAAAAACAACGATTTTCCATTGCCACGACACTCATCAATAAACCTAAAATCATTTTTTTAGACGAACCCACTACCGGTCTAGACCCTCAAGCAAGACGTAATTTGTGGGAGTTGATTAAAACGATTAGGGCTAAGGGAACAACCGTTATCATTACTACACATTACATGGATGAAGCCGAAGTATTGTGTGATAGAGTAGCGATTATTGATACCGGAAAAATCATTGCTATCGCATCGCCGGATCAATTAATTGATGACTTAGTTTCTTCAGGATTTGAAAAACCAAAAGAAGTTAAAATGGCTAATTTAGAAGATGTATTCATTCAACTTACCGGCCATTCTATTAGAGAAGATTAATGTAATTGATTATAGCTAAAAAATATAGGGAGATATTTAAACAGACCTCCCTATATTATAATTTTTATTGAATTCTTGTATTAAACTCCACTTCAATATCGGTACTTGATTTGGGACTGTTAACTGGGTCTGCGGCTGCCTTATTTGGCGGAGTACCGGCATAATGACGTAGGGTAACTTTTACTTTACCTGTAGCATTAGCACCTGTTGTCCATACACTGGTAGTACCTAAAGGAACACCATTGCCATCATTATTCAAACCCGAAACAGTTATATTGCTTCCTGCTGCTGGTTCATAATAAAAACGATGTGCATTAGCCTCTGCTGCAACTTCAAGGGTAATATCTTCAGCCGGTGTTTTTGTTTCATTAAGCAATTGAAGGGTTACATTGTAAGCTCTTGAAGGTGCTAATTCTATTTCTTGTTGAATTGGCGCTGCACCACCCGGTCCATCAGTATCTTTAAATTGATATGTTAATGCACTACCTCCACCAACAGGTACAAAAGTCAATTTCATCGTTGTAATTAATTCTTCATCATTTGGTTCCTCTACAGCATCTTTTTTACATGATGTAAATAAGGAAGCGGAAACTACAATACCTAATGCTAGTTGTAACAATCTTGCTTTCATTTTCATTTTTGTTTTTGATTTAAAGTTTGAGGTTTATTGTATTTGAAATTTTATTCGAACACTAATATTTCTTCCCATTTCATCTGAGAAGTAACGCATGCTGTTTAAATAATCTCGATAGACTGTATTCAGCATATTTCGAACACCTATACTTAATGTTAAAGGCTTTTTATACAAAAGCAAAGTTGATGATGCCTGTAGACTAAGTAGATGATATGCAGGTGGCGGTTCTTTATAATCTTGTTTGCCATTAATATCGGATGGAACATTCTTTTGTTGCATTACATTCATCAATTCGATACTGACATAGTTGTTGGCATATTTTTTCCCATCTTTCAAATTAATCAATAGCTCATTGCTCAATCTGTTTGCAGGCATTAGTATAAGCCAGTCGTTTATTGTTTTATTCCTTGCCTGTAAAAAAGAAAACTTTGAAATTAGGTTTATGCTTTTAGCCGCATTAATATTTGCCGACAAATCGAATCCGCTTAGCACAGCATCTGTTTGTTTATATTCAATTAAAGGAAAAGCCCCTGCAATGGTTAATACCGGATTATTAGGTTGTGGCTGTTGGTAAATAAAATCACTAATAGTATTAGTATATAGCAATAATTCAACGTTGATTTTTTTGGAAGGATGTATATAATTAATGCCGGTATTAATGTTTAAAGAACGTTCAGGTCTTAATCCAATATTTCCTTTTTCATAAGTAGCAGTTCCGTGGTGTATTCCATCACTCAATAATTCATTTACATAAGGGGCACGGCTAGATAGGCTGATATTGGCATTAATTTTCCAATTCTCTGTTGGTTTAAATACAGTGTTAAACGATGAGGCCAACGTAGAAAAATTAAAGTCATAATTAATGGTATCGCCATTGAATCTTAGTCGGCTTGTATTAATGGTTTTATTATCATATCGTATACCTGCTTGTAATTCCCATTTATGTTTACTCCATTTTTCAATGTAGTATCCGCCAAACGAATAGGCAAAGTAATTAGGTATGAAATAACGACCACTATACCGATTATCCTGTTGCATTAACGATATACCCACAACACCACTCAAACTATTTTTCTTAGGTTGATCCCAGCTAATATCCTGTGAAAGCGTATAAATTGATAAATCCATTTGTGGATTTTTGTTAGCGCTGTTTCTAACAATATCAAATTCTTTCCTCCGATTAAATTGACCGGCTACTAAAATGGAAAACTTATGAGCACCTGAATAAAAGGTAGTTTTTGATTTCAATAATTGATGACTAACCTCTTGTGAAGGACGTTTAATGGTGTAAGTGTTTTCACCTAAAAAAGTTTCATTTGGTTTTGATGATGCTATGGCATTTAATAAATCTGTTAAATTACCAATGTGAGCACCGGTAAAAATGCCAACTTTAGTAGTAAAATGACTATAAAAAAGTTCGGTATTAAATGTCGATTTTTTCCACCCGGCAGTAATAGAAAAATTATTTTCCTCATTACCAGTATTGTTTAATCGGTAATGCGGTGTAGCAATAGTGGCACCACGTTTATATGTTCCTTGCACTCGATAGCGAAAAGCTGGTTGTTTTTTAATTTGTTGTTCAAATACACCCGATATAACATATTGCCTATTATTAGTAAAATAAGCGGTATTTAATTCAGCTGAATAGCCCGGTTCATTTCTCAATGGTTTAGGTTCTACTAATATAACACCACCAATAGCATCTGAACCATAGCGTAGTTCATCAACACCTTTTATAACCATCAATTTATCGGCAATAAATGGATCTATTTCAGGAGCATGTTCATTACCCCATTGTTGACCTTCTTGACGAACACCATTGTTGATGGTAAGAATACGGTTGCTGTGCAACCCATGTATAACAGGTTTGGCAATGTTAGCACCTGTTTGAAGCATGGTAACACCATTCATTTTACTTAAGGCATCAGCTAATGAAAACCCTTTAGATTCATCCAACTGTCTGCCACTTAATTCTTTTTTATAACCGGTATTGGCAAGGCCTTTTTGTGCATCTACTATTACATTCCCTAGCACCTTACGAGAATGGGGCAGCAGCACATCAAAATGATAATCTTTGGTAAGCGTAATTTGCTTCTCCACTGAATCGCAACTAATATGGCTTATTCGTACCGTGTACACACCAACACATAATCTGTTAAACACAAAATCACCCTTTTCATCGGTAATAATTTGCATTCCATTTTCTTTTATGCTTACTGTAGCAGCCTGCAACTTTTCTTTGGTATCTGCATCTTCTACATGACCCGAAAGTTTATACATACAATTTTGTGAATAAACTGTATTCGCAATTACCATTACAAGTAATGTGATAAGTATAGATTTCAAAATAAATAGGTTTGGATAGGCATTCAACAACGCCTATGATTGTAATCAATCAAATACCAACAAGCGCTGTTAGTATTTAGCTTAAATCAAGCTATTTGTGGTGGACCTTTATTGAAGAACTCAAAATGCGGTGATGTAGGAATAGAGAGAAGATAGGATGCCCTATTCAATTGCAATTGTGAAACATGAGAACCTACAAATACCGTAAGTACTGCATTGTAGGCCGAGTATTGGTGAGAACAGACTTGACAATCAGCTTCTTCACCATCTTGGCAAGTTGTGACAATAGTGATTTGTGCTTTTTCCTTACTAGCTTTTACTATTTCTGTATTAGTTGAACTATTATGATGGTGCCAAAATTGTATTGGTGTGGCAATAAATAAATACACCGTAAATAATACAGTGGCAAAAAGCGTTTTATATGTGCTATTAATGTTCAACTAATTTATGTAACGATGTTGCAAATGTAGAAGTATTTATTGATTAATCAAATAACAAGATAAATAACAATCAAAAAAGAATCCATGTCGGCTGTTTCTGTGGTAAAGCCTGCATTAGATTAGTAACAATTAAGCATAATGTAGCCATTTGAATCATTTTTTTCAATTTCATTCAATCAGATATGCTCTACAGCAGCAAGGTTTATTAGAGAATCCTTATTTTCACCTTCCATCTTATAAACCATTGGGTATGAAATCTTTTTTATTCAGTCTAGCCATAATCTTGCTCGTTAATACCCCCATCATTGCACAGCACAAACCTGCTTATGTGTTGTATAATGCCAAGGGCAAAAAAGTGAGTTATACCAAAATGATTAAAGTGCTAAAGCAAAAGGATATTGTACTCTTTGGAGAATTTCACAATAATCCCATCTCACATTGGTTACAATTAGAACTAACCCGAGAACTTAAACAATACAGAGATTTGATATTGGGAGCAGAAATGTTTGAGCAAGATAATCAACAAGCTTTAAACCAGTATTTACAAGGAAAACTAAGCAGCAAAGGATTAGATTCTGCTGCAAGATTGTGGAAGAATTACAAAACCGATTATGCGCCGCTAGTTGATTTTGCAAAAGCCAATAACTTAGTTTTTGCAGCAAGTAATATCCCTAGAAAATATGCTTCGTTAGTTGCAAAAGGTGGATTTGAAGCACTTGACACTATTCCACCGGCAGCTAAAGCTTGGATGGCACCATTACCAATTAAATATGATGCCGAATTACCCTGTTATAAAAATATGATTGCCATGATGGGTGGTCATGGTGGGGTAAATTTACCAAAAGCGCAAGCCATAAAAGATGCTACTATGGCTCATTTCATCTTACAAAACCATAAAGTAGGTAGTTTATCAATCCACTATAATGGGGCTTATCATTCAGATAATTACGAAGGCATTCTATGGTATTTGAAACAACAACAACCCAATTTAAAATACGGTACTATTACAACCGTATCGCAATCAAATCTTAAAAAACTATTGAAAGAAAACAAAGGGAAAGCCGATTTTATTATTTGTGTAGATGAAGATATGACTACGACATATTAAAAAACCTGTACAACAAGGCATGCACAGGTCAGCTGCAAATTGCAGTAAGGTGAAAAAAGTAATTAATTACTATCCTAACTTAGATTTCCACTCCGCATAAGATATAGCGGCAATTACTCCAAAAATCAATACCACAATAATGGTATTACGTACACCTTCATTCAAATGAAAAGTAGATGTTTCTTTCTTCATGGCAACAGCTTTTAAAGATGAATAATAGGTAACTGATGTTGGCATCAAGGGATATGGAAGAAAGCAATCAAAAATGCATGAACAAAGCCAAATTTTGCAACAAAGCCAATCTTATTAACAGCTTTTGCTAATGTACAATCAAATCTCAAAAAAAGCAAACATTTTTTAACATTTCTTTTTGACTTGCTGATGGAAGCCTAATTTTAGCTTGCATTATGTACGCAATTGTTGATATTGAAACAACGGGCAGTCACCCTGCCGGAAACGGAATTACCGAAATTGCCATCATCTTACACAACGGAGAAACGGTGGAAGGCAAATTTTCAAGCCTAATTAATCCCAAAACCACCATCCCATCATATATAGTTTCACTTACCGGCATTACTGACTATATGGTTGCCGATGCACCACATTTTTCAGCTTTAGCTGCTAATATTTATAACCTTCTACAAGGAAGAATATTCGTTGCCCACAATGTCAACTTCGATTATTCTTTCGTAAAGTATCATTTACAACAAGCTGGTTATCTGTTAAATACAAGAAAATTGTGTACCATCAGAATGGCGAGAAAGGCTTTTCCTGGCTTACGAAAATATGGTTTAGAAAATCTTTGTAGGGAATTGGAAGTGCACAATAACACTCACCACCGTGCAACCGGCGACGCTTTAGCTACGGCTAAAATATTTGAAATGATTTTGGAAAAAGGTGGTGAAGCTTTAATCAAAGAATTTCTGAAAAAAGAGAATAGAGACCAAACCTTACCACCCAATTTGCCGGGCAAACAAATCAAGGAACTACCCTATCAGCCGGGTGTTTACTACCTGCACGATGCAAAAGGGAAAGTGGTGTATGTTGGCAAAGCAAAAAACATCAAACAAAGAGTAGTTAGCCATTTCACCGGCTTAGATACCAGTAAAAAAAGGCAGGCTTTTTTACAAAAAATCCATAGCGTTAGTTACCAAACCTGCGATACAGAATTTACGGCTTCGCTGTTTGAAAGTATTGAAATCAAAAGACTATGGCCACCCTACAACAGCAGTCAAAAAAGATTTGAACAGCGATACGGCATTTATGCTTTTGAAGATAGTAAAGGGTTATTGCGATTGGCGATAGATAAAAAAAGAAAATACTTGCAACCGGTTGGTTCTTACTCCTATTATGCAGATGCCCATCGCACTTTATGGAAAATGGTAAAACAGTTTGATTTGCATCCGGTGCTCTGTTTTTTGGACAAAAGCGGCACAACACATCAAATAGAAGATGTAGCTGCTTATAACCGGCAAGTCAATGCAGCTATTACATTTATTCAAGCAGAAAAAGACACTTTTTTAATCAAAGAAAAAGATACTTGCATTTTGGTAGAAGCCGGAACTTTCTTTGGAATGGGAGCATACAAAGGTCAAGTTAAAAGTATAGACCAAATTAAAAACAAACTTACCCCTTATCCCGAAAATGAAGTCATTAGATCTATGATTCGTTCTTATGTAGAAAGATATCCTGCCAATATTCAACGATTTGAATAAGCATGTATGCTACCTGTTAATTCGCTTTTAAGTAAACACTTTTAGTTGATTGTTCTGATTTTTTGTTTTCAAAAACAGCCATTACTTTCGCCAGCCTTTTTTAAAATATTGTCACATGAGTATGGATTTTTCACAGCGCATTGGATTAAAACTCAACATTAAATCGCAACAAGTAGCAGCAGTACTAGATTTATTTGCAGAAGCAGCTACCATTCCATTTATTGCCCGTTATCGAAAGGATAAAACAGGCGGCTTAGATGAAGTACAAATACAGCAAATTCAAGATGAACATAAATTCTTGAAAGAGTTTACAGAACGTAAATCCTTCATCGAAAAAACCATAACAGAGCAAGGAAAAATGACCGAAGCCTTGCAACAAAAAATTGATTCAGCCACAACACTTGCCGAATTAGAAGATATTTATTTGCCTTATAAACCCAAACGCAAAACCAAAGCACAAACAGCCCGAGAAAATGGCTTAGAACCATTGGCAGTATTACTATTACAACAACAAGATTTTGATATGGTAGCAGAAGCTACAAAGTATATATCTGAAAATATTAAAACAACCGATGATGCGTTACAGGGAGCAAGAGACATTATAGCTGAGCAAATTAATGAAGACGCAGCTGTGAGAGCAAAACTGCGTAAGCTATTCGAAGATACCGCACTATTTACGAGTAAGGTATTAACAGACAAAGAAACAGAGGCCATCAAATACAAAGATTATTTTGACTTTGGTGAACCAATTTATAAAATTCCGTCGCATCGTATTCTTGCCATTCTACGTGGATTTTTAGAAGGCTTTTTGAAAATGGGCATTGCACCATTAGAAGAAGACGCTTTGGAAATGATTGAACAGCAATACATCACTAATCATTTGAATGCATCGGTTGAACAGGTAAAAAAAGCAATCAAAGAAGCTTACCGCAGATTATTACAACCCAGTTTAGAAACTGAATTTAGAACTGCATTAAAGGCTAAGGCAGACGAAGAAGCTATCACCGTTTTTGCGGAAAATCTAAAACAATTATTACTCAGTGCACCGTTAGGAAGTAAAAGAATTTTAGCCATTGACCCGGGTTATCGTACCGGTTGTAAAGTGGTTTGTTTAGATGAAAAAGGAGAATTGAAACATAATGACTTGATTTATGTGCATGAAAAAAATCGCCTATACGAATCGGAAGCCAAAATCAAATCTCTAGTAAAGCAGTATAATATAGAAGTATTTGCTATTGGCGATGGTACAGCCGGCAGAGAAACAGAACAATTTATAAAAGGTCTTGGCCTTGGGTTACCCATTTTTTTGGTGAATGAAGATGGCGCTTCCGTGTATTCTGCATCAGAAACTGCCAGAGAAGAATTTGCTGATTATGATGTAACTGTTCGTGGTTCTGTAAGTATCGGCCGTAGGCTAATGGACCCATTGGCTGAATTGGTAAAGATTGACCCGAAGAGTATTGGTGTGGGGCAGTATCAACATGACGTAAATCAATTTAGATTGAAAGAACGTCTCGATCAAACTGTAGTAAGCTGTGTAAATAACGTTGGTGTAAACCTCAATACAGCCAGTAAACATTTGTTGAGTTATGTGAGTGGCATTGGTGGATCGTTGGCTGAAAACATTATTAAATATCGTAGCGAAATTGGTCGGTTTACAGATAGAAGTCAATTATTGAAAGTGCCCAGATTGGGTGCAAAAGCTTACGAACAATGTGCCGGATTTTTACGTATCAAAGGAGGCAATAACCCACTTGACGAAAGTGCTGTGCATCCTGAAACATATAGTATTGTTGAAAAAATGGCTGCGGATGCAGGTGTACCTATAAAATCGATTATTGGTAATGAATCGTTGATCAAACAAATTGATCCTAAAAAATATGTATCAGAAACAATTGGAGCACTAACGTTAAAAGATGTTCTTGCCGAATTAAAAAAGCCCGGTCTTGACCCACGAAGCGAACTGGAACAATTTGAATTTGCAAGCATTTACGCCATTGAAGATGTTAGTATTGGAATGGTGGTACCCGGCGTGGTAACCAATATTACCCGTTTTGGGGCATTTGTAGATATTGGCGTTAAACAAGACGGCTTAGTACATGTGAGTGAAATTGCACATCAATTTATTACAGATCCTGCTGAAGTGTTGAAGTTGAATGATAAGGTACAAGTTAAAGTGTTGGAAGTTGATATCCCTCGAAAACGAATTGCATTATCTATCAAACAAACACAAGAAGCACCTGCTCGTCAGGCTCAACGACCAAACTTTAAACCCAATAAACCAAGTCCATCTTCTGCACCCGCTACGATGGATGATGCTTTAAGTTTATTGAAGCGAAAGTTTGGCAAGGGGTAATTTAACTTGATTGTTGAAAGATTAAATATTTGTGTACAAGCAAAGTAATTGCATAGCGTAAAATCTGCTAATACGTATTTTAAGTATTATATTTGACTTAGACATTTGCATAAAATTAAGTTCAACAGATTCTATACATTTTTGAAATGAAACACAAACAACTGCTTTTCATAGTTTTATTAATCATTTCGGTGTGTACATTTCAATACTGTTCTCAGCCAAAAAATGACCAACGAGTATCTAACAATCCGAAGGTATATACTCTCCCAGATACCAATACTATACCAAATGATAAGTTTGGTGCAATGGTACGTTATGGTTTACGATTGATGCAAAATACTGCATACTATATTGGCCCAGAAGGCATCAATGGAAATTATTTACGCAACAAAATGAATTGTACCAATTGTCATCAATGGGCAGGTACAAAACCATATTCATTTAGTTTAATGCTTTCTCATGAAAAATATCCCCAATATAGAGCAAGAGAAGGAAAGGTATTATCCTTAGCTGAAAGAATAAATAATTGCGTAATGAGACCGCATAGCGGCAGACCATTGCCTTTAGACAGTGATGAAATGATTGCATTTCTGAGCTATTTCAAATGGATTAACAGCACATTAACCCCTGAACAAAAACAACTAGCTGGATTTGATAATCTGGAAATCAATTTCCCGAATAGCTCCGGAAGTACGAAGCGTGGTGAATTAGTGTATACTGAAAAATGTATGCGTTGTCACGGTACAGATGGTGAAGGAAAAATGAATGATGATAATATAACATATCTATACCCTCCCTTGTGGGGAGCTAATGCATATCAACCCGGCAGTAGTATGCACAGAGTAATTAAACAAGCTCGATGGCTGAAAGCAAATATGCCACATGATAGCGCAACTTGGGATAACCCCATATTAACTGATCAGGAGACGATTGACTTAGCTAGTTTCATCAATAATGATGATATACATCAAAGACCGAATCCAAAAACTTTGGATTATCCTTTTGCGAATGAAAAAGCAATTGACTATGCTTTACCTCCTTTTGCAGATACATTTTCTGCTAAACAACACAAGTATGGACCATTTAAACCGATAATTAAGTATTGGAAAGTTAAAGGGTTAAAACCTAGCTTTTAGTAGTTTATGCTACAATGAAAAAGAATATTGTTTAGAGTACCCATTTATATGAGTGGGTGTTATAAAACATTGTATTTGTTTACCAATAAGCTGTTTCTTGGGCACTTTAAAAAAATAACTGGCGCCTGCTGCAAGTGTAACTGCCTTTTTTTTGCTAATTGATTCGCCATTAGAATTTGCAAATTCAATACGAAATTGACCTTGCTCACTACCTACATTATTAAACTGAAACAAATAATATTGATTCTGGATCGATACCAATTGGAGTGTAAAATAAAGCGGATACAAGGATGAAGATGCCTGACAACGATAATTCGAAAATGGTTGCCAAGTTGTATCTTTTGGGGAACGTTTATAAAAAAAACACTCCCAAATTTTCTTTTTTGCTCTTGTAATTTCTACGGTATAATTAGCACCTCCTGCACAAACTAAAAAATTACCGGATGGCGTTTCTGATGCATATCCTTCTTTACCAATTATACCATTCGGAAACTTGTCTGACTTCAGAGTATACTCCCAATTTAATTGGGTTTTTCGAATATTTTCATCGTATGAAAAAAGCATTATGGAAGGATGACTAATTACAGTTTTTTCCTGATCGCTAATATTATTGTTATAAATCAATATTTCATCATTCTTTGTAATATATGGACCATGCTGTTGCTTAAAATAAAAATTTTGAGTACTACCTTTTTGTTGTAAACTTCCTATTATTTTTTTTGAGTCAACGTCTAACAAAAAAACATCAGAGTAATTTTTAAAACTCATCCAGAGTCGTTTTTTTTGTTTCGTAAAAGCAAATCCATTTAAATGTCCAGCAAATGATTTATATGCATTATTTTTAAATATATTGTCATTTTGAAGACTTTCTAACTCGTCCCACTTCCATCTCAAACTTCCGGTATTATTATAATGAATCAATGAATTGTATTTAATAGTCGAAGCATCAAGTTTTGTATTTGAGAATTTATTGGCTTCAAAATTGCTTCCACAAACGATATAAGAACCATCGTTCATTTTTTTAAAATCGTGGTGATAAGCAACATTAAAAACCCCTGCTACCATTTCATTATTGAGCTTATGCCATAGCATTTTGCCATCTAGTTGCTTTTCGTAGACTCCATTAAAATCTAAGTGTGTTATTGTTCCGAAACTATTCATTTTCAAATCACGAATTACCCGTTTATAAAGCGAATCATATGGAATTGGCAAGAACCAAACAGGCTTGCCAGATTTATCTATTGCTATGGCATTGTGGTCTATAAAAATAATATCTTGATTTGATGTACTAGATTTTAAGATTTCAGTTTTAAAATACTGTGATGAGATTTGTGGCGAAAAGAGTATGGAGAAATTATATTTTTCAATACTAATAACTTTTTGATTTTTATTCATGGCTTTAACCTGCCAGTGGTACATTTTACCAAAATGCAAAGAATCTTTTACCAAACAACTGATTACTGTTAATTTCCGTTTGAAGACTTGACATTCAACTTTTGCTTCCTCATCTATAGCCCAAATTGTCAATTCGTAATAACTGGCCCCTTTTACACTATTCCATTCAAACATAATATGAACTTGAGAAACGGTACTTCCGTTTTCAGGATTAACATGGGCAAACGATTGTACCCAAAGACTATTGAATACGACAACTAAACATATTTTAAATAAAGAAAGTCGAATCCTAATAGAAACAATATTAGTCATCCTTAAAAATTGAATTTTTGGGAAATATTATCTCGAAATTATTAGATTTTTTAAGCAAAATTCTAAACCACTATAGGTTTGACATGGATAAACCATTGATTTTCATTGGTAAAATAAAACTGAAATAAATTATTTGAAACAAAATAAAAAAATATTAATTTTCCACATCTTAATTTACAATCACTCTCCTACCAAACCTTAAACGCTTATAACATGAGAAAATTACTACTATTTATTAGCTTTTGTTGGGTATCTGTTGCTTCCATGTCGCAGACTATCCAATTAACCAATGGAGGCGCTACTACGCTTTCAGGCACAACAGGTGGTGCCCCTATTAGTCAATTTTTTGAATTTATGCGTTTTCAAGTAGTTTATACTGCTGCCGAATTAAATGCTGCCGGTATTACCGGACCAAAAACAGTATCACAACTAGGTTGGTACATTGCTACCGCTCCTGCTAATGCTTTACCCTCCTATAAAATTAGGATGGCCAATACAACTGCAACTAATTCTGCGGCACACAATGCTGCAGCACTTACTGAAGTATATTCCAATGCTACCTATTCACCCGTTGCCGGCGGATTTGATATGCTCACCTTAAATGGTAGTTTTGTTTGGAATGGAACGGATAACCTTTTAGTGGATGTATGTTACGGCGCTGCAGTGTATGCATCTCCTTATGGCGAGGTTAGAACTTACGCAGCTACTACAACGAGTGGTTCTAGACGGGTAAGATGTGATGGCTGTGGTTCTCAATGCAATACCAATACCAATACTGCCAATACATTTAAGCCACAGGTATCATTGACTTTCACTGCTCCTCCCAGTTGCCTAACCCCTAGCAGCTTAGCTGCAGGATCAATCACGGCATCCGGTGCAACAGTAAGTTGGGGATCGGTTGCGGGGGCAACATCCTACGAGTATGCAGTTACGACTTCCGCAACACCACCCGTAAGTGGAACGAATACAACCTCAACAAGTATTCCTGTAACAGGTTTAACTTCCGCTACTCTCCACTATTTGCATGTTCGTACCAATTGTGGAGGAACTTTTAGTGGTTGGGCAACGAGCAACTTTACGACACTTTGTAATGCAACTACTATTCCTTATTCACAAAATTTTGATGGTGTAACCGCCCCTGCTTTACCGAGTTGTATTTTGGTAGAAAATATAAATGGTAGTAATACCTGGGGAAATTTAGCCTCGCCAAGTACCGTTGTAATTGGTTCGCCCAATTCAATGATATATGCATATAACTCAACTGTGGCAGCAGATGATTGGTTTTATTTACAAGGACTCAACTTAACTGCCGGTACTTCATACAGATTATCGTTTACCTGGAAAAGCAATCCATCTTATCCGGAAAAATTTGAGGTAAAATATGGTACATCAGCAGCAGCTGCTTCCATGACAGCCGGTACCTTGTACAATAATACCAATGCGGCAAGTAGTACCCCTCAAACCCAATCTATTGATTTTACACCGTCTTCAACTGGTGTATTTTTTATAGGGTTTCACTGTTATTCTCTAGCTGATATGGATTTTCTCTCCATCGATAATATTTCGGTAGACCTTTCGCCATCATGTGCTAATCCTACCGGACTATTTGCTGTAGCAACAGGAACAGGAACAACTGCCAATTTATCTTGGATGGCACCGACTGTTGGTACACCAACCGGATTTGAATGGGCTGTAACTACATCAGCTACCCCACCGGCATCTGGTACAGCAACTACAGATTCATCTGCAACAGCAACCGGACTTACCGCAAACACACAATATTATTTACATGTAAGAACCAATTGTGGTGGTGCAGGATTTTCTAGCTGGTCTACCTTTACGTTTAGTACACTTGTAAATGATGAAGCTTGCGGCGCTGTTACATTAACATTAGGTGGTGCCGCATCTTGTGGCAATAGTGCTTTGGCTACTTCCGTTTCTGATCCAACTTTACCTGCTAGTTGTAGCGCTCCCAATAATACTTTATGGTACGCCTACACACCAACCGTTAATGGTCCTGTCATAATAAGAACCGAAATTCCGGGTATGACAAGCAACGGTTTGAATGGTTGGATTGCATTATATACAGCTACAGGTAGTTGCCCAAGTTTAACTTTAACAGCTTTAGCAGGTTCGTCATGTCTGTCATTTGGTCCTGCAGCCGGAGATGTGGATAGTTTAACTACGCCATCCTTAACAGCAGGAACGACCTATTATATAATGATTGACGGCGTTTCTGGAGATGTTGGAGAGTTTTGCATTAGTTTAGTTACACCTCCTGCTCCACCATTATGTACGACAAATATAACTCCGGCTAATGCTGCAACAGGTGTAAACATAACTCCTGCCCCAACTTTAACATGGAATACTGCTGCCAATGCCTCTTCTTATGATGTATACTTGGGTACTGTAAATCCGCCAACTACTAATATTGGCAACGTTACATCCACCACTACTTCAGTGAACGGATTAGCGTATAATACTACATATTACTGGTATGTTGCCCCAAAAAATACTGGAGGTGCTGCAACTGGATGTTCAACTAGTGTAACCTCATTTACAACTTCTGCTGAGCCAGCCAATTGTATACCACTTACTTCAAGTGGTTGTAGTTTAAGTGATAGAATAGACTTGTTCCGGTTAAAGGGTGAAAGCTCAGAATTACTGATCAATACCGGCACCACTTGTGCTTCCGGTGCATATACCGATACTACCGATCATCCAATAGTGATTGACCTTGCTAGAGGCAAAACATATTGGGGACAAATGAAAGCCGGCACGACAAATGATTATTTAACTATATGGATAGATGGTAATGATAATGGTATTTTTGAAAATACTGAAAGGCTAATGAATAACTATTTAATGCCAACTACAACCGGTAATTTCAATTTATTCATTCCATTAAGTACACCACTAGGTAATCACAGAATGAGGGCTAGACTCGTATACTATTCTAGTGCTCCAACAACAGTGAGTTCTCCTTGCGCTTCTTTTGCATATAGTGATACCAAAGACTTTTTGGTTAATGTTACTTCAATTGGTACATCCTATAATGTTGCAACATATGCTTCTGCTGGAGCATGTTATACTGGTGCCGGTGATATCGTTGTAGATCCTGCATCTAATAATAATGCAAATTATGTTCCGCTTGTAGATAGCAGCAATGCACTCATTGCACAACTTTATCCTCAAGGCAATGATTTAGGAAAAGTAACGGTTAGTTATTTTATTAATCCAGGAGCAGTAAGGCAAACTTCTACCGGTCAATATTATTTGGATAGAAATATCACTATTAATGTATCTAAGGCACCTACCGTTCCTTATAACTTAAGATTACCTTATAAAAATTCTGAATTAAATGCGCTGATTGCGCAACCCGGTTCGGGTGTTACTTCACAGTTTGATTTGGCTGTAACCAAAAACAACAATGGTTGTTTAAATGCTATTAATACCAACTCTGCTGTGGGGCCAATAATTTTCCCAACAGGATTTGGTAGTATTTCCGGCGATAGATTTGTAGATTTAACAGGCGTTCAAGGTTTCTCTAGTTTCTATTTACATGGTGGTTCAGCTGCCTTACCGGTAAAAATCGAATATTTTAAAGGTGAAAAGCAAGGTCGAAATAATCAACTGGATTGGAAAGTAACGTGTAGTAATACCAATCATGTAACAATCACACTAGAGAGCAGTAAAGATTCTAGAAGTTTTACTGCTATACATGAATTAACTGCCACAGCACAACGTTGTTTACAGCCTTTCAGCTTTACAGACACTCGTTCTTTAGCAGGCATTAACTACTATCGTATTAAAGTGACAGAAGATAATGGAAGCTTTACATACAGTAATATAGTAACATTATTAAATAAGGAAAAAGGTTCAGAAATTGTAAGCCTAGCGCCAAATCCAACAAAGGGTGATTTTAAATTGAATATTATCACAAATAGTACCCAAAAGATGGAGTTGGCAATAAGTGATTTACAAGGTCGAATTGTTAAGCGTCAAGCAGTTCAATTAATTGCAGGTAGTAATGTAATCCATTTAGACGTATCTAATTTAGCTTCTGGAAATTACCAAATACAAGGTATTAGTACAGAAGGAAAAACAGGAACGATGAGATTTGTAAAACAATAGGCTTCCTTTAAAAATTAAAGCCGTTTGTCTATCTGACAGACGGCTTTTTTTATTTTTTAGATATGTAATAACAAGTTTTAGTAACCTTTGGTAGAGAAAAATATGCAATGATGAATCACCAGCAAATCACTCAAAACACATGGAATAAAGTGGCCAACTTGTATGATCAAAAATTCATGCAGTTGAGTATCTACAACAGTACTTATGACTTTTTATGCCAACAATTCAACACGTCATCTCCTAGAGTGTTAGACATTGGTTGTGGCCCAGGTAATATTTCGCAATACATCATTAAACAACTACCTAATGCTAAGGTAGAAGGCATTGATTATGCTTCAAACATGATTGAACTTGCTGCAAAAAATAATCCTACAGCTACCTTTAGCGTTATGGATTGCCGTGCTATTCATCAATTATCAAATGGATATGATGGTATAATTGCAGGTTTCTGTTTGCCATATCTTTCACCTGATGAGGTTAACCAACTGTTTACAAATTCATACAACTTGCTTAATAGTGCTGGAATATTGTATGTCAGTTTTGTTGATGGTGCTATTGAAGATTCAGGATTAATAACCGGTAGTACAGGAGATAGCACCTACTTCTATTATCACCCAACTGAAAACTTGTTGAATTTGTTTACCGAGAATAATTTTGAACTGATACAACAGTTCGACATTCCATACTCAAAAAATGATGGGAGTACGGAACTGCATACAATACTGATTGCTACTAAAAAGTAATCGTTAAGCAATGTACTAGCTTATCTTTGCAGACCCAATTCATAAAAGTATGAGTAAGAAATTTCTTTACCTATTCTCATTTGTAGTTGTACATCTTGTAGCATGTAGCCAAAAAACAACAACTATTACAGCAGAAACCTTTGATAAAGGCATACAACAAGCCAATATTCAATTGCTCGATGTAAGAACAGCCGATGAATTTAAATCGGGCCATATCAAAAATGCATTACAAGCAGATTATAACAACACACAAGAATTCAATGACCGAACACAGCATTTAGACAAAAGCAAACCTATTTACATCTACTGCTTATCTGGTGTTAGAAGCCAATATGCATTAGCTGATTTGAAAGCAAAAGGCTATACCAATATTTATCATTTAAAAGGAGGTATCAACGCTTGGAAACAAGCCGGTAAACCTGTAGAAGGCGGCAAAGAGGAAGCACAAATCACAATGGCTGAGTATCAACAAAAAATAAGCAGTGATAGCATAGTGTTGGTTGATTTTGGTGCTGATTGGTGTCCGCCATGCAAAAAAATGGATCCTATCATCACTAGTTTTTTGACTGCGAATCCAACCATTAAATTCGCAAAAATGGATGGTGGCACTCAAATCAATGTGATGCAACAATTAAAAGTCGAGGCCTTACCTGTTTTTATCTTGTATAAAAATGGTAAACAAGTATGGAGAAGAGATGGAATTGCAACATTAGCGGAATTGCAAGAACAAGTAACAAAATAAACTAACATTTTCATTTTGATTCCCTCTTAAAATGAGTACCTTGTTGAACTAAAAACAACAACATGAAAAAAACATTCCTTCTTCTCTCCATCGCAACTGTGTTTGCCATCACTTCTTGTAAGCAGGCAGCTACCGAGCAGGTTACAGACAGTTTTAACATGGATAGTGTTAAGGCTGAAATCGCTGCCATGAATAAGACTTATGGTGAAGCCTATGCAAAAAATGACTCAGCTGATTTTTTGGCTCATTATACAGCTGATGCAGTAATTTATCCACCAAACATGCCAGCCTTATCGGGTGAAGCAGGCATCAAAGCCTTTTTTAATGCAGGCATTGGTATGGGAGTTAGCAATCTAGAAATTACAACTACCGAACTTATTGGTGGCAAAGAAAGTGTGGCAGAAATTGGTACTTACAATGTTAAGAACAAAGACGGCGCAAGCCTCGAAACAGGAAAGTTCATTGTATTGTGGAAACAAGAAAATGGAACATGGAAGATGCATCGAGATATTTTCAATGCTGACCCTGGTGCACCGCCACCCCCACCTCCGGCCAAATAATTCATTTCATATTCAAAAGCAGCTTTTTAAGGCTGCTTTTTTGATTATATAGACCAATCAAATTATTTAATGAAAGTTATGAAACTTTTTAATTTATTTTATTAAGCTATTGTTCTTATCATTGTACCATGAAATTTAAGAATAGCTAGAGTATATTTTTAAGCATAGCAGATGAATTGAATCGAATCAATTTTTGCAAAAGAGACAATTAATCCGCAGATAACCGCAAATATTATATCTTTATTACGCAAAAAACAGCAATCATGCCTCAAAAACCAGAAATTGACCTAACGGATAGTTTTGAAAAAATTCCCGTTAAGATTTTCCCTAGTTCATCAGACGGCTCTGTATATGTAGCTGCAGAAATTGCAGCCATCATTAAAGCAAAGCAGTCAAATGGCGAAAACTGTGTGCTAGGATTAGCTACCGGTTCAACTCCCATCAGCATGTATAAAGAGCTGGTAAGATTACATAAAGAAGAAGGCTTAAGTTTCAAAAACGTCATTACATTTAATCTAGATGAATATTATCCTTTAGACAGAGATGCTTTTCAAAGCTATTGGAGTTTCATGCATCGACATCTGTTTAACCATATTGATATTGATGCTGCTAATATTCATATTCCCAACGGCGAATTAGGTAAAGAAGACATCAAACCGCATTGTCAGCAATACGAACACTTGATTGAATCCGTTGGTGGTATTGATTTACAAATATTAGGAATAGGTAACAACGGACATATCGGTTTTAATGAACCGGGTTCAAGTATTTTTTCTAAAACAAGACTAACTTCTTTAGACAATACTACTCGAATTGCCAACAGTTATGAGTTTCAGAATATTTCTCAAGTACCAAGAATGGCTGTAACAATGGGCATCAGCACCATTATGAAAGCCAAACGAATTCTTCTTATGGCTTGGGGAATGAAAGCCGGTATTGTTGCTAAATCTGTTGAAGGACATGTGACAGAGCAAATTCCTGCCAGTATCTTACAACAACACAATGATTGCACATTTGTAGTTGACGAAACAGCAGCAGCAGAATTAACCCGTAACAAATCGCCTTGGTTAACCGGCGAATGTGAATGGACGCCAAAAATGATTAAAAGAGCTGTAGTTAATATGGCTTTGAAAACGGGGAAATCCATCTTAAGCCTTACCAGCCATGACTACAACGAAAATGGTTTAAGCGATTTATTGGTGGAACAAGGTGATGCTTACGAAATTAATTTGCAAGTGTATTACATGTTAAGGGATAGTATCACCGGTTGGCCGGGAGGAAAACCCAATGCGGTAATTCCAAAACATCCGGAAAGAAGTACACCGTACCCTAAACGTTGTTTGATTTTCTCCCCTCACCCCGATGATGATATAATAAGTATGGGTGGTACTTTTCAACGTTTACATGACCAAGGACATGAAGTACATGTTGCTTACCAAACTAGTGGAAACATTGCAGTTACCGATGAATTTGTTACTCGTTTTCTCGACTTTGCTGTAGGTTTTGAACATATGTTTGGCATAGACAACAAAACAAGTCAGCAAATTTTGAGTGCAGCACAAACCTTCTTAGCAACAAAAGGAAAGAACGATAAAGACACAGCAGCCATTAGAGCCATTAAAGGTTTAATAAGACGTTGCGAAGCCAAAGCTACATGCAGGTATGTTGGTTTAACCGACGATAGGGCTCATTTTCAAAACCTACCTTTTTACGAAACCGGTACCATTGAAAAAAATCCGATGGGTGAAGAAGATGTCTTGCTCACCATGGAATTATTACAAAAATTACAACCCCAACAAGTATTTTGTGCCGGTGATTTGGCCGATCCACATGGTACACATAAAGTATGTCTCGACATTGTGTTTGAAAGTTTAAGAAGATTAAAAGCTGCAGGAGAAGCATGGGTAAACGACTGTTATGTGTGGATGTACAAGGGTGCTTGGCAAGAATGGGATATTGCTGAAATTGAGATGGCAATACCAATGAGTCCTGACCAAGTGATGAGTAAACGATTTGGAATTTTTATACACCAAAGTCAGAAAGATATGGTGCCTTTTCAAGGAAGTGATTCAAGAGAGTTCTGGCAAAGAGCCGAAGAAAGAAATGCCAATACGGCTAACTACTACTCGGCTTTAGGCTTAACGAAATATGCAGCCATGGAAGCTTTTGTAAGATGGCATTTTTAATGGATCAATTAGTTTATTACAAAGCAGTCTTACGGCTGCTTTTTTTATTCCTAATTTGCAGGTATGTTTCCTTTTAAGAAATGGATTAAACAAATAGCCAATCAATTGCCATTTGCAATTACTGCCAATCAGCGCTATGACAGACTGACAAAGGCAATTATTCAACAAACATGTAAGGCTGATAGTATTTGTGTTGATATCGGCAGTCACGAAGGCACTATCTTAAAAATGTTTATTGAACAATGCCCTAAAGCTGTTCATTTTGCATTTGAACCTATTCCCTCTTTGTACAAACTATTAAAACGAAAATATACCAGTGCTTGCCAAGTATTTCCCTATGCATTAAGCAATACAACAGCAAAAACAAGTTTTCAATTCGCTCCAACTCACCCGGCATTTAGCGGATTACTAGAGCGAAAACTTCCGAAGGATATAACTACTACAACAATAGAAGTTGAAACGGCCTGCTTAGACAATATTATTCCCAATAATACAATTATCAGACTCATCAAGCTTGATATTGAAGGTGGCGAATACAATGCCTTGTTAGGAGCTGAAAAAACAATTTTGTATAGCCACCCTATCATTTTATTTGAGTTTGGCAAAGGCGCTGCAGATGTTTATCAAGTCAATCCCATCCAAATGTTTCAATTGTTTGGTAAATGGAATTACTCCATTTTTTTACTTCCTCATTTCTTAGAAAACAAGCCTCCACTTTCACTGAATCAATTTGAAATGATTTATCAAAATAATTCTGACTATTTTTTTGTAGCAGTGCATCAATAAAACAATAATACCACAACTAACAGTTGTTGAAAACAGGCAGTATTTCCGAATTGTTAAAAACACTAAGTTTGTCGCCAATTGTAGCTGATGTACAACAAACAAAAAATAAGGATAGCAGTACTTGATTTGTATGATGGTCATGCCAATCAAGGGATGCGTTGTATTCGGGAAATTATCAACCAGTGGGGCGAAATCAACCACTACGATGTATTTTACCAAGAGTTTGATGTGAGACAGCATTATGAAGTACCCGACACTAATTTCGATGTTTATATTTCAAGCGGTGGCCCAGGTTCTCCATTAGAAAGTGAGGGCAACACTTGGGATACAAAATTTATCCATTGGCTACAAAGTATCGAAGATTGGAACAATAACAGTAATCATTACCCGAAAAAACATGTGTTTTTTATCTGCCACAGTTTTCAATTGGCTTGCAGACATTACCAAATAGGAAATGTATGTAAACGAAAATCAACTGCTTTTGGCGTTTTCCCAATTCATATGTTAGCCGAAGGAACACAAGAAACCATTTTCGAAGGATTAAGAGATCCATTTTATGGCGTTGATAGTAGAGATTACCAGGTTATTGAACCAAACCTTCAACGTATTACTGAAATGGGTGGAAGCATATTAGCCATCGAAAAAAATAGGCCACATGTACCGTACGAAAGGGCAATCATGTCTATTCGTTTCAATGATTATTTTATTGGTACTCAATTTCATCCCGAGGCAGATGCGGTGGGTATGTCTATGTATCTTCAAAGAGAAGATAAAAAAGAAACGGTAATTGCTAACCACGGCGAAGCAAAATGGAAAAGCATGATCGAACACCTTAACGATCCGGAAAAAATTATGTGGACATACAATCATCTACTACCAAATTTTTTAAACCATGCTGTTGGTGAATTAGTTGAAAGTGCATAATTTTTTGGGTTGGATTACTTTATTATTAAGTGCACTATTTTTAGTATTAAATAATTATCTTCATGTATCATTCCTCAAACTAATTGAGGAATTTTTTTTCAGTAAAAAAGACAGTAATGGTTGCAGATTTAAGAAAATGGTTTAATGAAAAATTTACTGCCGAAAAATACCAAGCGTATTTAGATGAGTTGAATAGTGTTCATCCCGGTGGCATTGAATTTAGGGTAGCAGAAACTCCCATTTTTATTGATAAAGTATTTACAGAAAAAATGGTAAGTGCATGTGAAAGTATTGTAGATGTTATTACTCAATATAATTTTAAAACACTTACCTCTCATGCCATTCCGGATAATGTAAGAGTACCCAACGAGAATGCTTTCTCTCATTTTATTGCATTTGACTTTGGTATTTGTGAAAATGAAGATGGTAGTTTAGAACCTCAATTGATTGAAATGCAGGGCTTCCCTACCCTTTTTGCTTATCAAGTTTTGCATGAACAAATTACCCGTAAACATTTTGATATTCCTGCTAACTATAGCACTTACCTAAATGGTTTTGATAAAGACAGTTATTTGCAACTACTCAAAGAAATCATCTTAGGTAATCATCAGCCTGAACATGTAATTCTATTAGAGATTTTTCCGCATCAACAAAAAACTAAAATTGACTTTTACTGCACTGAAGATTACATTGGTATTAAACCTGTTTGTCTTACTGAACTAATACAGGAAGGCGATAAATTATTTTATTTGAATGATGGCATAAAAACACCGGTGAAAAGAATTTACAACAGGGTGATTTTTGATGATTTACAACAACAGTCAGCTGAAGTACAAGAAAAAGGAAAGTTGTTGTTAGAACCATTAGATGTAGAATGGGTGCCGCATCCCAATTGGTTTTATAGAATCAGTAAATACACTTTGCCATATATCAGTCACCCTTATGTTCCAAAAACTCGTTTTTTAAATGAAGTAGTAGATATGCCTGCTGATTTAGAAAACTATGTATTGAAACCATTGTTTTCTTTTGCCGGACAAGGCGTTGTGATAGACGTTACAATTGAAGATATTGCTGCCGTGAAAGATCCTGAAAATTGGATTTTACAACGTAAAGTAAAATATGCAGATGTTGTTGCAACACCTGATATTCCTGCAAAAGCTGAAATAAGAATTTTTTACTTCTGGAAAGAAGGCGAACCAAGACCAATTGGTACGCATAATCTAGCCCGATTAAGTAAAGGCAAAATGATTGGCGTTAGATATAACCAAGACAAAGAATGGGTTGGTGGTTCTTTAGCTTATTTTGAACAATAAAAAATTCCCCGGCTTTTGACCGGGGAATTTCATTTACTCTTCTTCCATTTTATTTTTTAGCATACCTAATAAGGAATAGGCATTTTTAACAACTATTTTTTGTTTCAACCAATCCATATTTTGTTGCGGCTTAATTGCAATCCAACCGTTTTCATGGCCAGCGGTTTCAATTAACTTCAATTCAAATGTATTCTTGTTTGTAGCGATGAAAAGGTACTGTTTACCCTCAAACCTTACAACAGCATCTTCAGGAACAGCAATAACGGGCTTGTTTCCCAATTCAAAAACACCGGTTAAAAACATACCCGGCAATAATTCATGGATATTATGATTTTCAAAATGGCAATGAACCAATCCACTTCTAGACTCATCAACATTTTTAGTGGCCAAAATAACATCAACTAGATATTCTTTTGATGGATTATCATTCAAAGCAACTTTACCTTTCATACCTTTTTTGAATAAAGAAATATCTTTTTCAAAAACAGTCATAGCAGCATGAATATCATCCGGATTTACTAATTCAAACAGTACATCTGAAGGATTTACATACTTGCCAATATTGACATTTATTGTAGTAACATAGCCACTAATCGGTGATCGTACATTAACGATTCTGCTAATTTTATTTACCGTTAATTTTTCCGGATCAATATTAATAATGCGAAGTTTTTCTTCCAATGCTTTGATGATTACTTGCTGCATTTTGAAATCACTCAACACTTGTTGGTAATTTTTCTTACTTACAGCATCGGCATCACTTAATTCTTTTTGTCGTTGTAAATCTGCAGACAAATATTCCATCTTGGCCTTAGCCATTAAGTAATCTTGTTGCAGTTGAACATAAGATTGATCCTCCATTACAGCAATTACTTCTCCTTTTCTTACACTTGTACCGGGTAGCAAATGAGAACTTTTTAAGTACCCACCTAAAGGAAAGCTAATTGATACCAAACTTTGTGGAGGTACATCCACTTGTCCATTGACTTTAATGGTTGTACTGATTACTTTATCAACAGGATTAGCAATTGTTAAAGCAGCATTTTTCAATTGTGCTTCATTAAGGATCACAGTAGTTTCGATTAAAGGTTGTTTTTCAACAACTGCTTGTTTATCTGTCTTACTGTTACACGATATCAACGTCATCAACAGTATCCATCCAAATATATTTTTCATAACGTAATTAGTTGTTTTCAAGTAAATAATCTAGTTCCGCAATAGACAAAGCTTGTGCTTTTAAGATGTTTGCATATTGTAATTGAATTGCAATAGCTGTTTGCATCAAATTACCCCATTCTAAATATCCAATTTGTCCGCCCTTATAACTCAAATTAGCTGTTTCAATAATTTGATTCGCCTGTGGCAATGCACTTTCTTTATAATACTGAATAGCTTTTGTCCACTTTTCATAATCCAATTTTGCTTGTTGTAATTGTTGTTTTAAATCGATATTCACCGACTTTTCTTCAGCAAGCATAAGCTGTTCTTTAATTTTTGATGCAGTAATTTTTGCTTTTTGAGCTTTGTTAAACACAGGAATATTAATTCCGGCTGTAAGGGATGAAAACCGATTTCCGGCATTAAAATACTTTTCAGTTCGGTCTTTGTATGTTTGCCAACCCGATAAAGACTGATTGTTAAATCCTACTAAAAAATCAGGTTTAAGTCTTGTTTGCTCTAAAGCGGTTTCTGCAACTACTTGTTGATGCATTTGTTGAGATAGTTGTAGCAAAGGATGTTGATTCAGCTTAGCAGTGTCATATAGTTTCACTACTTGCTGTAACTCATCCTTTGGAAGTATGGTAACATCAATTTGCAATAAAATAGCCAATTGTTGCTGAACAGCTTGTTGATCTGAAAGTACCAACTGCTGTTGCAATTGATTTTGACTGACAGCATTATCTAACGACATTTTTTCCAACAAATATGATTCTCCCTTACTATACTTTAATTGAGCCAAGCGCTGATAGTTTTTGTAAATACTATCTGCTTTCAATAGTTGTATTTGTTGCATCTGGTTGTATTGTAACTCAATGTACAATTGACGAATTAACCGTTTCACCTCAGTGAATTGTAAAACAGCTTGGGTATTGGCTTGTGCTAAAAAAGCGGCTAATACATCTTTTTGTCTTTTTGTAGTACCAACAGCAGGTAAGCCTTGAAGTATGGAAATCTTACTATCAAAATTGAAACTATTATAGTTGCCTAATTCGGTTAGAAATTGTGTTTTTGGTATTTCTCCCGAAGTTTTTTGCAAAGCGGAGACATACTGTTGTTGTAGCGTTGCCACTTTTAAAGGCTGTGCATTTGAGGCTGCTAATTGAAACAATTCATCTAACGATTTTCTTTCTACTTTTTGTTGTGCCATTGCAGAAAAGGAAAGCAGCAATAAAACAATAGTAGCAACGGTTGGTATTTTTTTCTTTCTCTTGGGTTTTCGCTCAAACAACAAGTATAGCGAAGGCAAGACAAATAGTGTTAGAAGTGTAGCTGAAATCAATCCACCAATAACAACGGTTGCTAAAGGTCGTTGCACTTCTGCACCTGCGCCATTACTAATGGCCATTGGTAAAAAGCCAAGTGATGCAACTGCTGCAGTCATTAATACCGGTCTTAATCTAACTTGTGTAGCCTGCATGATTACTTCCTTTAAATGATGAATGCCATCTTTTTTTAATCGATTCATTTCGCTTATTAATACTATACCATTTAATACCGCTACACCAAACAACGCAATAAAGCCTACACCGGCCGATATACTAAATGGCATTCCTCTTGTCCACAATGCTAATACACCACCAATGGCTGATAATGGAATGGCGGAAAAAATTAATAAACAATATTTTAATTGATTAAAGGCAAAATATAATAAGACTAAAATGAGCAATAAAGCAATGGGTAATGCAATAGCAAGTCTTCGAGTGGCATGTTGTAAATTCTCATACGCCCCACCATATTTAATGAAATATCCGGCAGGTAATTTCAAATTGGCATTGGCTTTATCGGTCAACTCTGCAACTATGCTTTGCACATCTCTACCCCTTACATTAAAACCTACAGTAATTCTGCGTTGTGCATCCTCTCGTTGAATTTGATAAGGTCCATCTTGCAAATTGATGGTTGCCAACATTCGCAATGGTACCTGTTGTCCGTTACTCAAACCAACCATCAAATTTTCGATATTATCAATATTGTTTTTGTCTTTTTCGTTTAATCTAATAACTAAATCGTATCGCTTATCATTTTCAAAAACAAGTCCACTTACTGCACCTGCATACGCAGCTTGTAAAGTGTTATTGATATCAGCAATAGTAGCACCAAATTTTGCTATTGCAGGTCTGTTATAAGTAACAACCATCTGCGGAACTCCTGTGATGGTTTCAATAAACAAATCTTTAGCGCCATCTACTTTATTTATAATTCCACCTAATTTATCAGCGTAAGTAGATAAGCTATCTAGGTCATCACCAAAAATTTTGCATACTACATCTTGTCTTGCTCCTGTCATTAATTCATTAAAACGCATTTGTACCGGAAACTGAAAACCTGTTGCTACACCCGGAACATCTTTTAGTGCCTCACTCATTTTTTCAGCTAATTCATCAAAGCTTTTTGCATTGGTCCACTCTTTCTTTGGCTTTAGAATAACCATCATATCTGCAGCTTCAACGGGCATTGGGTCAGTTGGAATTTCACCCGATCCAATTTTGGTTACTATTTTTTCTACTTCATCAAATTGTTCTAATAAAACCCCAGCTGTCTTTTGAGTTTCTTCGATGGTTTTTGATAAAGAAGAACCCGTAAGCAATCTCGTATCCACAGCGAAATCGCCTTCTTCTAATTTCGGAATAAACTCACCACCCAACGTTGTTAAAATAAAAATGGATATTAAAAACAATGCCATGCTTGCACCAATCACTAGCTTAGGTATTTGTAACACTTTAAGCAACAATGGTCGGTACCAATGTTGAAATTGGCGGATCATTCTATCGGAGAAATTTTCTTTATGACTGATATGTTTACTCAAAAACAAAGCACTCATCATGGGGATGTAGGTTAACGATAAAATGAAGGCACCAATGATGGCAAACGAAACTGTCTGTGCCATGGGTTTGAACATTTTTCCTTCTATCCCTTGTAGTGTTAGAATGGGTAAATACACTATCAAAATAATAACTTGACCAAACGCCGCTGCCCCCATCATTTTCTTAGATGAGCCTTCGACTTCATGATCCATTTGGTGTTGATTGAGCAATACTGATGATTGAAATCCTGCATGATGTTTTAATTTATGCATGACTGCTTCAACAATAATCACAGCACCATCTACCAATAAGCCAAAATCTAAAGCGCCTAAACTCATTAAGTTTCCACTTACGCCAAACAAATTCATCATAATAATGGCGAATAGCATGGCTAATGGTATAACCGAAGCAACGATGAAGCCAGCCCTAAGATTACCAAGAAATAAAACCAGCACAAAAACTACAATCAGTGCACCTTCTAAGAGATTCGTTTCTACAGTACTAATGGCATTGTTAACCATTTTTGTACGGTCAAGAAAAGGTTCGATAACTACGCCTTCGGGTAACGATTTTTCAATGGCGGCAATTTTAGTTTTAATGTTTTTAATTACAGTATTACTATTGCCAACTTTGAGCATCATAACTATTGCACCTGCGACTTCACCTTCTGTATTGTACACTGTTGCACCATATCTAATAGCATTACCGAGTTTAACCTCTGCAATATCTTTGATGAGCACAGGTGTACCATTGCCTAATTGTTTCACTACTATCTGTCCAATATCTTCTATACTTTTCACCAACCCTTCGCTTCTAATAAACAAAATATTGGGTCCTTTTTCAATATAGGCACCACCGGTATTCTGATTATTTTCTTGCATGGCTTTATACACATCGCTGATGGTAAGTTTAAAACTATTCAGCTTATTGGTATTAATGGCCACTTCATATTGCTTTACAAGGCCACCAAAACTGCTCACATCTGCAACACCATCTGTGCCTAATAACTGGCGTCGAACAATCCAATCTTGAATACTTCTCAACTCCGTTAAACTATACTTGCCTTCGTAACCTGGTTTTGCTTTTACTACATATTGAAAAATTTCGCCTAAGCCTGTTGTTACAGGGCCTAACTCCGGAACACCAATACCTGCAGGAATTTGTTGTTGCACTTGCACCAACCGTTCACCTACCTGTTGTCTTGCCCAATACACATCTGTTTTGTCATCGAATACGATGGTAACTAAACTTAATCCAAAACGGCTAAAGCTTCTTTGCTCTATAATTCCGGGTACATTTCTTGTAGCCTGTTCTACAGGTACTGTAATAAACCTTTCTACATCGGGGGCACCTAAACTGGGTGCTGCTGTAATCACTAATACTTGATTATTGGTAATATCAGGCACTGCATCAATGGGCAATTTGGTTACCGATACTGCACCCCAAATAATCAATCCTACAATCAATAAACCAACAATGAGTTTGTTTCTGATTGAAAACTGAATAATAGCATTTAACATGCTTGTTATGTTAAGTGGTAATAAATATGGTTGTCTTTTATCTCCAAATATGGAAACAATTATTCAGCTATCATTTGAATATGATAACTACGAAAAAAATTATTTTGAAAGACTAAACAAATCGTGGAGGCTGAAAAATATCTCCGCAATTGGATTGAGTATATATAGCGGAATAATAGGTTGGAAAATCATTACCCTTACATTCAAAAGACTGTAATTGCCATTCTAATTTTTGTGGCGGTAACCCATTGAAAATAGAGACATTACCATTGTCAACGGTTTTAAATGGCAATTGCATATCTCTTTTGTAATCGTCATCTATTACAACTTTTTCGTTATAATGCATTTGTAAGAAGGCCAACAACGATATACCCGGATTATCAGACTTATGTTCGAAGTAATGCTGTACGAGTATTGGCAATTTTACCAATTGACCTACTTGTGTTGAACCAAATAAGTAAATAAGTATAACCGATAAAATCACCAATCGCTTCATGCTTCGAAATTAATTGAAAAAACCGAAATGACAGTTAGATTATTTCCAAGCATTGAAAATGCTGCGTTCTACACTAATTTGATAGGTCTGTTCTCCTACCCTTAGCATGTTGCTTGTTAATTGAAAACTACCACCTAAGCTGAGTTTTGTTTTACTATTAAAGATGAGTTGTATGGCAGGTGCAATATCTAACATATAACCGTTATTGTCAGTATTCTTCATACCCATCATTTCTACATATAAGTTAAGATTGGTTTGATTGTAACTCGTATAAGATTTTGGGAACAATAAATAACCCGCAGCAACCGTATAATTGATAGCATTAAAGCTGTGATAAGCATGATGAATTTTAGTTCTGTCGCCAAAGACATTCACATAACCAACAGTACCGGATAATGCAAATTTGTGCCAAAGCTGAGTAGCAGTAATCCCTAATTGCATACCATCTACATCACCGTTCAAACTCATATCTCCATATAAATATGGACTTTGAGTACCACTTACTTCGGCAAAAGCAGCCATTCTAAAATGCTTGTGCACATCATCTTTACTTAAAAAACGATACTTGGCATAACCTTTAATGGATTCCGGCCTTAACTTAACCGAATAAAAATCTGAGAAAGTTCCTGATACACTAACCATTAACTTTTTATTTAATCCAAACATTACTTCAGGTATATAGCGCTGCTTGAAATAATTATTGTATTGGCTGTTAGGTGAACGAGCAGTAATTTTTGTACTAATTGACTTTGCCGGAATATTTGAAGCCGGGTTACTGAACACATACAACTCCTGTGCTGCACCAATTAAGTTGGCGCTAAGTAGTAGCACCAATAAAAAATAATTACGCATATAAAATGTTTACAGTAATTTTTTTAATAATTTTTCTAACGCTTTTTCATCGGGATTAATAGCAATTACTTTCCCATCTATATCTAATAAAAAGGAAGTCGGAATATAATTAATAGACCAAAAATCAGTCATACTATTGCCCGCAGATGCAGTAACATCAATCACTTGCGGCCAGTTTATTTTATCCTGCTTTACGGCTTTTTTCCATTCTGCTTTATCATCGTCAATAGAAACACCAAAAATTTCAAATCCTTTGGGTTTATATTTTTTATAGACCGATCGCAATTTCCAATTGCTGTTTCGGCATGGCCTGCACCAACTTGCCCAAAAATCTACCAACACAATTTTTCCTTTATAAGCAGATAATGAAATCGCTTTTCCGTCTAACGCAGGCAAACTAATTTCTTTGGCCGGCGTACCAACAGTGGGCTGCGCAATAACAGGTACAGTAAACATAAAAGCCAATACAAATACCAATAACTTCATAGTACTTTACAATTATAAGGTTACATGATAAATTCTTTGCTCAGTAGATTCACTTTTTGAACAGCAATTTTCCATTACACCCGTTTTCACACAAGCCATTTTTGTTGTTGCTGCGTACTTTTTATATGTTTTTGCAGATACAAAATTCTTGTCTACAATCTTAATCACTTTTTCTCCTTCTAAAGTTTGAGGTGTAATACTCAAAAAATGAAGGTTCTTCCCATTGATACTGATATGTGTATCATTCTTTACCGCTTGTTTAGTAAAAAGAATGGTAACATCTAATCCGGCCACTGAAAACCCAGCATCTTCAACTGCTTTTCTAATGGCATCAAAATCAGGTGTTTTCTCAGCTTTAAATGTTATTTCAAAAGTAGATGCTTTGATATTAGACTTTACTTTTTCAACAAACGGCAATTTTTCAAGCGCTGTAAAAATGGCTTTAGAACACAATGCACAAGTTAAACCACTAGCTTGTAAAGTAGCTTTTGTAAAATTAGCGTTGGCCAAAATACCAATCAACATAACTATAATGTATAAGGAAATTTTTTTCATATTTAATCAGAAATGAGTGTGTAAAAATATCCTCACTTGTATATCGCAACAAGTGAGGATGAAACTAAATAGTTAATTATTTACTGCAGCAACTGGCAGCAGATTTGCAACAACTACCATCTGTGGTACATTTGGTTTTGTCTTTGCAACAAGCCATTGCTTTATCAGTACTTGCTTTGCAACAACTACCATCTTTTGGACAACTAGCTTTGTCTTTACAACAATCAGCGGTACTTCCGGCTTTGCAGCAACTACCGTCTTTTGGACAGTTAGCCTTGTCTTTACAGCAATCTGCTGCAGCTTGATGGTGATTTGCTTTACAACAACTACCATCAACGGCACATTTACTTTTGTCTTTGCAACAATCGGCAGTACTACCGGGTTTGCAACAACTGCCATCTTTTGGACAATTCGCTTTGTCTTTGCAATAATCGGCATTGGCTGTATCTGTTGAAGCCACATCAGCTTTTCTATCATATTTACAGCAACCATGTAAACCGGCATACACATCATCCGGTGCAGTAAAATCTTTGGTATCATGACCAACTGCTGCTACTTTTTGTTGAATAGTATTAGTATTTGTTTTATTGGCAGCATATTTTACGGTAAGCATTTTAGTGTCTTCGTCCCAAGTAGCAATGGTTGCCCCGGCAGATTTTGCTGCTTTTTCGATTCGGGTTTTACACATGCCACAGTTGCCCCAGACTTTAATTTGTGCTTCTTTAAGTTTGGTGCTTACCTTTTGAGTTTGAGCAAAAGAAAACAGGCTAAACAGACTGAATACTGTTAGCATCAATAATGATTGAGTTTTCATTGTTGTGTTTTTAAATGTATTGATAATTAGTTACGAGAAGCTTGTACACAATGGTGCCTACAAGCAAATGACTGATTCGTCATTTACCTCAATATCAAATTCTAAAAACACAATGTTGAATGTAAACCGGTGTTGGTGTTACTATTGGTGGGTCATCTACTTCTAACCCTATATACAAAGGAGCATTGGCGGAGGGTTGTTGTAAGAAAGATAGTGGTGAACTCAGCAACACAACAGGCAAATTGACATTGACAGTTGCAGTGGTTGCTTTATGACTATCGGTAAGTTTTACTAGCTTGATTTCATCTTTGCAGCAAGACATGGCTTTTTTACCACTGCCACATTTACAAACGGCTTTGCTAAAATTATCCAACTCAACCTTAGATACCTTACCCATGCAATAATGGATATTCAGCACCATCCCGCTGCTGATGGAGAGGTATAAAAAAGCTAATATGGCAACTGCCGATTTTTTCATTTGTACAAAAATACAGTGTTTTTGTACAAATAATATGATTTCAATCAGTGTAGAACGTTAAAGTAACTTTAGTTTACAAAATTCCAAATAATACCTAAGTGCATCCAAAAACCGTTACCGGCATAATGCCTTGCCGGAATATTGGGTTTTGTAAAGCCAATGCCACCGGTATTATTACCAAGCGTATTTAGGTTTTCGGCTCTAACAAAAGCGTAAAATCTTTTAATTCTAAAATTGAGGTAAGCGTTGATATCTGGTCGATTATTGACCGTGTAGTTATCTTGAAAGAAAAACTGACCCATTAACGGCGAATAGCTATCGGCTTTGTACGCTGTATGATAACGGAGTTCAAATCCGGTGGAAATATTGAGGTTTTTATAAAAAGTACCTTCAAAAGCAATTCGATTTCTGGTTAAAATCAATGGAAGGTTGATTGGTGGATTTCCGGCGGCTTGTTGAACACACACTTCAGTGTACCAGTTCCATCTTTTTGAAAGTTTGATTTTTTTACTCAATCCAATTTGTAAAATATTGAACAGTGTTCCCTCCTGTTTGAAACTGTACATACTGTCGAAATAGGTATAATTACTTACCAAATAATAGTTGGCAGTCAGTACCAACTGTGTTTTAGGGAAAGTAAGATTGCCAAACAATCGAGTATAATTTTCTTTATTTAATGCCGTTGGTCCAATGGAAGGAAAAGCACTTTGTGCGTTAAAAACATAAGACGGTGTTCGGTTCACATTTTGAAACCCTGTTTCTAAATAACCGAGTTTTTTGCTGAGTAATGTTTTCAATCTAATGATGGCATCGTAATCAGCCTTGTTCAATCCCGAAACAAATAACCGTGCCGCTGCTTCAATATCCCATTTTTGATTTCTTGTTCGGTTTCGGTATTCGCCAGAAACAGAAAAATTGGCCCATCGTTCGGATGTATTGGCAAAACTGCCTTTAAGGTATTGTAATGCTGCGCCGAGTTTTAAAAACTGATTCAGATTGTTCTTCTCCGGAAAAGTAATGATGGCAAATTCATTTTGAACGGATGTCCATTTATCGCTGAAGGAAACAGTGTCGTTGGCATTAATAGCATAAGCCATATAATCGAAATAGGCTGCTGAATCTGGCAATATGTCTGTAAAACGATAACTAGATTTATTCAGTTTTAGATTGTATTGCAACCGTAATCTTGGGTAAAATAGCTTGGTGAAAGAACTATCCTCATTCATTCTATTTACTTGAGAACCAATATCATACTGTTGTCTTAAGAGCACTCCATCATCCCCGTAAAATGTGCCGGTATTAATAACGGTGCTAAATGGATTTCGACTAAAACTACTATTCGTTCCTAAACGAGTGGCGATTAAAAATCGGTCGTTAAAACGACTATCATTTAGTAAAGAATCGTATTGCAATCCGCCATTTTCTGAAGATTTTAATTTATTACTGATTAAAATCAGCGCAGCAGAATACCGTTTATTGGGCGATTGATAAGCAGCCGTTACTCTTATATTGTTATGATTGGTGTTTTGATTTTTATAATTTCCCGGAGCATTGATTAAGCGGTATTCTAAAGAATAATTGAAATTAGATTTGAAGTTTTGTGTATGCAGCACATTGACCATTTGCTCTGCTTTACTCCCTAACATATAGCCCATTTGTGTAAATGGCCTAGTAGTTTGGTAAAACTTAGTATTTTCTATGGTGTATAGATAAGCATCGTAAGCATGAAAACCGGCGTCAAAACCGGCTTTTAGAATAGGTTGAAAGATTAATGACCTTGTGGCATTACCATTATTGCCCAAGCTAGCATGTGTCCATGGGATTGGAAAACGTAAACCAAAATCATTGACTGAAGAATCTAAAAACCTAGTTCGAGAAGAATCAAAAAAACGATAATAGATGGTAACTGAATCTTCGTTTTCATCACGTCTTTTTAAAGAATCATTTTTGCTACGGGCTGCCGGCGGAATGACCCTACCATTACGATCGTATTGAGGGGATTCCGCAGTTACTTGCTTTAGCCTGCCTTTACCCAATTCTCTAATGTTTTCTTGTGCCTGAACATATCCGAACAGGCCGAACAATAAGACCAATAACAATAAACAATGTATTCGACGCTTCATGTGTGATAAGGAACGCAAAGTAAAACTATTGCACTAAAGAAAATGATAAAATGAGGATAACATGCTAATAAAAATCCCCGCTTAATCAAGCAGGGATTACCAAAAAACAGTTTATCCGAAATAAAGAATTACAGCGCTGCAATTAAATGATTAAAGATTGCCGTCAATTTTGGCTCGGCATTTTTTGCAGCTTCTAATACTTCTTCATGCGTTATCACATTTTCATCTTCTCTAATGCCAATATCGGTTACCACACTCATCCCAAACACTTGTAAACCGCAATGCACCGCCGCAATTACTTCAGGCACAGTACTCATACCTACTACATCAGCACCAATAGTTTTTATCAATTGGTATTCTGCTCTGGTTTCAAAAGTTGGTCCGGTTACTGCACAATACACTCCTTCTTGCACTTCGTAATTGAGTTTGGTTGCAATAGCTTTTACCTTATCTATTAATGCCACACTGTAAGGCTCACTCATATCTGGGAAACGAGTACCCAACGCTTTTTCATTTTTACCAATCAATGGATTTGGCATGAAGAAACTGATATGATCTTTGATAATCATTAAATCGCCAACTTTCCATTTAGGATGTACACTACCGGCTGCATTCGTCAATAAAACAGTACTGCATCCCAACATTTTCATCGTACGAATGGGATAAACGACTTGCTGTGCCGAATAACCTTCGTAATAATGAAAACGACCGGCCATAGCTACCACTTTTTTGCCGCCTAATTCGCCAAAAATCAATTTGCCGCTATGCCCTTCTACAGTACTTACCGGAAAGTGCGGTATATCGCCGTAGGGAATTTCTTTTTCAATGGCTATTTCATTGGTAAAACTACCCAAGCCACTGCCCAACACAATGCCAACAATAGGAGTATGCGGATACTGACTGCGTATAAAATCGGTGGTTTCTTTTAACTGATCTATTAATGCTGACATAATACAATTTTTAAAAAGGGGTCAAATATAAGTACTAAGTACGGCCTAAATGTTGAAAAGTGGATAACTAATCTAGAGTCGATATTCAACAGATGGTCTTTAATATCGGAAGAAATCACAATCTGCTTCATCACATAAAAGCTTTTGGTAGACAGGATGCTTCAGCACATCTACATAGTCCATTTTTTTACCGTTCACCAAAATTGTTCGGTACACTAGCCGAATACCGTGACTATAATCTACATACCAATTTACATGGCCGGTATACAAAGGCTGAATGGGTTTTCCATCTAACTGATGCCAACCATAAATCGCTACACGATTTGGTCGGCTGTCTTTGTTGATTTTTGCGGATAACACTACATCTTTTTTAATTCCGCTTATCAAACCTGTGCTCCCTTTTCGCTGTTCCTCAATTAGCAAGTGATGTTGCCACATGGTGATGCTGCTATCTCTATGCGTAGTTAATGGAATGGGGGCTAATTTGATTTTCGACTGCATATAAATAGCATCTACCATTTTTCGAGTGGGTAAAAAACATTGAAAAGTGTCGGCAATTCGTTGTGCGGCCATCGGTGTAAGCGGAATTCTTGCCCAATTTTCATTACTTCCTATAGCCAAATAATCGGGCATCACATAAAACACCACATTGATTTGATAGCCAAAACTATCTGTCAAAACAGTCTTTATGGGTACAAAAGTCCGCAAAAATTCAGGGATATTACCTTTACCTATTTCGGCGATAGCCAAACTATCTCTGTTATTCCAATTAAATGTTTCAACCGATTTATAAAACGCACTACCGGTTGTAAAAGATTGTTTTTCAACGCTAATCACTTTCATCGGCTTTAGTGCGACACTACAGCCCAGCCAACAAAAACAAGAAAAAAACAGAAGTCTTATCATGATATTGCTAGGGAAGATAGTAACAAAATCAATAAAAAAACCCGATCGTTTTCACAATCGGGCTTTTGTAAAAAACTTAAAATATTATTTATTCGCAAACAAGTGAATAGACAATTGAACATCGTTTGATGGACCATTGTAATTGATACCCCATTGTGTACGATCAATGCTGAAATATGCTTGACCAAAAAACTTCTTGTCATCCGCATTACGAATTTGAGCAGTAAAATTTACCGGCATAGTAATACCTTTCATAGTTAATTTACCTTCTACATTAGCAGTAGATGCACCGCTGTAAGAAACATTGGTAATTTCATACACGGCTTCTGTGTTAACGGTAACCTCAAAAAAATCTTTATTTTTCAAATGACCTTCTAATCTTTCGCCTGCACCATCTGTTACTTTAACACTAGTTAAGTCAATAGTGAATTTACCACCGGTTAGCTTACCATTATCAACCTGAACTGCACCACTTTTAATACCGAATGTACCGGTATGAAATCCGCTTTTCTTGCTCCCTACCCACTCAATTTTGCTGTACTCGGTTACTACATTGTAATCAGTTCCTGCTTTGGCAATTTCTTTTTTTGGAATGAAAGATAAGATGGTTACTGCACTAACGGCAATCAACGAATAGATGGCAATTTTTTTCATTGTTATACTTTTTTTGATGGTTTATGATGCTAAAATAGCTGAATTAATGTTACAACAACCATTTTTTCGTTTGCGGATTTAGTAAAAATCGGTGACGGCAACGTTGCCATAAATTGATGATAAATGTTAGGCACTTGTGCTGTATATGTTTGGGCTCCTTGCCTTATCTTCGCCGCAATTAAACATTACTGTATGAATCTTCATGAATTTCAGGCAAAAGAGCTGTTGAAAAAGTATAATGTACCCGTACAGGAGGGCATTGCGGTTGACTCTGTAATGGGTGCCGAAGAAGCCTATCGTCAAATCAAAACCCAAACCAATAACAATTTTGCGGTTATAAAGGCACAAATACATGCCGGCGGTCGTGGTAAAGGTAAAATTGTTGGTACTGAACAACGTGGTGTGGCAGTAGGTAAAAGTTTAGAAGACGTAAGTAATATTGCTAAGAACATTTTAGGACACACTTTAGTAACTATTCAAACTGGCCCTGCCGGTAAAAAAGTGAACAAAGTTTTAGTAGCACAAGATGTGTACTATCCCGGCCCAACTGAAGTAAAAGAATTTTATCTCTCTATATTATTAGACCGTTCTAAGGGTCAAAACGTAATTATGTATAGTACCGAAGGCGGTATGAATATTGAAGATGTAGCTCATGATACGCCTGAAAAAATCTTTAAAGAGTGGGTACATCCCGGTGGACCGTTACAAGGTTTTCAGGCTCGTAAAATTGCCTTCAACTTAGGTTTAAGTGGAGAGGCTTTTAAGAGCTGTGTAAAGTTTGTGAGTAATTTATATAACGCATATGTTGGGTTAGATTGCAGCATGCTCGAAATCAATCCATTGTTTAAAACAAGTGATGACAAGATGATTGCTGTGGATTGTAAAATGAATTTAGATGAAAATGCATTGATGCGTCATCCGGATTTAGCTGCCATGAGAGATGTAACCGAGGAAGATCCAACAGAAGTTGAAGCTGGTCAGTACAACCTCAACTTTGTAAAATTAGATGGCAATGTGGGTTGCATGGTAAACGGTGCAGGACTTGCAATGGCTACTATGGATATGATTAAATTAAGCGGTGGTGAGCCCGCCAACTTCTTAGACGTAGGTGGTACCGCTAATGCACAAACGGTAGAAGCCGGTTTCAAGATTATTTTAAAAGACCCCAACGTAAAAGCAATCCTCATCAATATTTTTGGAGGTATTGTTCGTTGCGATCGTGTAGCTGCAGGTGTAATTGAAGCATACAAAAACTTGGGCGACATTAATATTCCCATCATTGTTCGTTTACAAGGAACCAATGCCACCGAAGCCAAAAAGTTAATTGACGAAAGTGGATTAAAAGTACAATCTGCAATAGAATTAAGCGAAGCTGCTGCCTTGGTAAAACAAGCTGTGGCTTAGTTTTTAAATATGATTGACACAAAATCCTGCTATCAACAATGGCAGGATTTTTTTTTGGGAGTTGGGACTATCGGCTATTGCAACTCCAGCAGCATTTGTTCCGGCCATGCGCTGCAATCTTTGCATCCAACGCACTAATCCAAAGCAAAGGATTTTCGCTGCTGTCCGGCAGCCTTTGAGCATTTGTAAACAATTCAGCCGCTCTTTTTGTACCTTCACCACCTATGATTAAAGTTGGTCAATACAATACCCTTACCGTTCAACGATTAACCGATTTCGGCTTATACTTAGATGATGGAGCAGACGGCATTCTGCTTCCCAAACGTTTTGTTCCTGAAGGAGCAAAACCCGGAGACACCCTCGACGTATTTATTTATCACGATGGTGAAGACCGTTTAATTGCCACAACGCAAAAACCACATGCCGTTGTTGGCGAAATTGCCTACATGAAAGTGGTAAATGCAACACCACAAGGTGCTTTTTTAGATTGGGGTTTAATGAAAGATTTGTTTGTGCCTCGCAGCAAGCAAGTGTCTTTTATGAGAGTGGGTGCTCATTATTTGGTTCGTTTGTACATAGATGAACAAACCGGCAGAACGGCGGCAACCGAAAAGATTGACCAGTTTTTAAGCAACGATGTATTGACTGTAAAGGAAAAAGACATAGTGCATTTAACCGTTTATCGCCGTACCGACATTGGTTATGTAGTCATCATCAACCACCTACATACCGGTGTGATACACCACAACGAAATTTACAGGAATATTTCTGCAGGCGATAGTTTTGAAGGCTTTATTAAAACCATTCGCCCCGGCAATAAAATTGATGTGGTTGCTGGCAAACCCGGCAGGGCAAGGGTAGAAACCGAGACAGAAAAAATCCTTCGTTTACTGCAAGAGAACAATGGGTATCTCCCCTATTACGACAAATCATCACCAGAAGAAATTTATGATGTTTTCGGCATGAGCAAAAAAACATTCAAAATGGCAATTGGAGGTTTGTACAAACAAAAAAAGATTGAATTGGTGAGTGCAGGTATAAAACTATTATAAAGTTTATGCAAAAATCTAAACTTATTAAACCACTATTCTTGATTGCAGGAATGGTAGTACTGTTCTTGTTGAATTATTTTTTACTCCAAGACCTTATCATTCCAGACCCTTGTGCTTATCATGGAAAGGATCCGAATTTTATTATGAAGATTTTTTATTCATTCAATTCAGGAGCAGATAACGGTCACCCATTCCCTACGGTAATAAATTTTGCAGTCACACTTTTCGTAGGTTATCATTTGGGTAAACTATCATTTGAAAAATGGAATAATCGCCAACAAGCTAGAGTTAATTGATTACAAATCATTACTTTAGTTGGCCAAACTAACGCAACTTGCTACGATTATTCTGGATACTTTATTTTCGATTGAAAGGTTGGAAAGTGGTCAACAAATATCCCTATCACCTCAAAAAGGCGATTGTGGTTGTTGGGCCCCATACCAGCAGTATGGATTTTATTATTGGGCTTGCCATCCGCAGTACCCAACGCTTACAACATATACATTTTTTAGGCAAAGCCGAATTATTTAAACCACCATTTGGCTTTTTGTTCCGATGGTTAGGCGGATATCCTGTAGACCGTTTTAATAAACACAAAATGGTTGAACAAGTAGTGGAACTGTTCAACAGCCACGACAGTTTCACCATTGCACTTTCTCCCGAAGGCACCAGAAAAAAAGTAGACAAATTAAGAACAGGCTTTTATCATATTGCCCTTCAGGCAAAAGTGCCTATTATAATGGCAACGATGGATTTTGCAAAAAAAGAGGCCAACTTCTCCCAGCCTTTTTATCCCACCGGTAATCAAGAACAAGACTTTGCTCATATCATCAGTTATTTAGGTGCAGCATCAGGTCATTACCCTGAATTAGGTTTAAGTCATTTAATCCCATCTACTCAACAATAAACAACTCGTATGAAATACCCCTCAATTTTAGACAAGTTCTACCAGTATGAACAACAACTCGGCAACCAATTGTTTATGGCAGAACCGGTGAATGGAGAATATCAAACATTTACTTGGCAACAAGCCGGCCAACAAATTAGAAAAATGGCGGCTGCTTTGAAAAATATGGGATTTGAGCCCGGCTCTAAAATTGCCATTCTAGGTAAGAACTCAGCCCATTGGATGATGGCAGATTTAGCTATCAATATGGCAGGATTTACTTCTATTCCTATGTATCCATCCTTGAGTGCAGACATGTTGAATAGCATTTTAGTGCATAGCGAAAGTAAATTGATATTTCTGGGCAAACTAGATAACTATGCAGCAGTAGAACCAGGTGTTCCTAATGGTATGCCAAAAATTACTTTCCCATTTTATCCAAATCCCGGTTGTGATAACTGGAATGATATTACAGCCAATCAAACGCCATTAAGTGAAAACTTTTCACCCGATGAAAATAGTTTGGCTTGTATTCTCTACACTTCGGGTACAACGGGTACACCAAAAGGTGTGATGCATAGTTTTCGTTCCTCTTCTTTTGCGGTGATTAGTTTTCTCAAGGTTTTTCCGGACTTTAATCAAGAGATATTTTTCTCTTATTTACCGCTTTGCCATGTGGCTGAAAGAATGTTGGTTCAATTTGGCGTGGTGTACACTGGCGGCACTGTTTATTTTGTTGAATCATTAGATACTTTTTCTAAAAACTTAAGCGATACCCAACCAACCATCTTTTTGGCAGTGCCAAGAATTTGGGAAAAGATGAGAGAAGAAATTCTGAAAAAACTACCCCAGAAAAAATTGAATATTTTCTTATCTATACCCATCATCAGCGGCTTACTAAAAAAGACGTTAAAGAAGAAATTAGGACTAGGCAGAGCCAAATATATTTTTACCGGAGCCTCTCCTATTTCACCTGCTTTATTAACGTGGTATGCTAAACTCGGCATCATTATTCAAGAGGCTTATGGTATGACAGAGAATAATGCCCTATCACATGTCAATACAAAAAAAGCACCAAAATTTGGCACAGTTGGTCAAACCTACGAAGGTGTAACAGTAAGGTTGGGTTTAGAAGATGAAGTACAAGTAAAAAGTGAGGCATCTATGTTAGGTTATTTTAAAGAACCCGAAATGTCTGCCGAATGTTTTGAAGATGGCTTCTTGAAAACCGGTGATACTGGTAGTATTGACAGCGAAGGCTATTTAACCATCACAGGTAGAATTAAAGATCAATTCAAAACAAGTAAAGGTAAATATGTTGCTCCTGCTCCAATCGAAAACAAAATAGCAGAATCAGGATTGGTAGCACAAGTTTGTGTGGTGGGTAGTGGTATTACACAACCTTTAGCATTATGTGTGTTGAATGAATCTGCAAAGCAATTACCCAAGGCGGAAGTAACACAAGCTTTAGCAGAAGCAAAAAAACAACTCAATCATACATTAGAACACCATGAACAAATAAGTAGTTGGGTAATTATGAATGAAGATTGGACAATTGCTAATGATTTGCTCACCCCAACTTTAAAAATTAAACGTAGAATGATTGATGCCCGCTATGGTTTGCACTATACAGATTGGAGCAATACAAAAAGCGATGTCATCTTTGCATAAATGTTCTTCATTTCATAACTGCTTCCCGTCATTCGCTGTTATCTTTGCTACTCTAATAGCTGAATTATGGATGCAAAGAAACCAAGTGACAGTTTCACGATTATGAATGAATTGGTATTACCCAACGATACCAACACTTTCGGAAATTTAATGGGCGGAAGATTAATGTATTGGATGGATATTGCTGCAGGAATGGCTGCAGGCAAACATTGTAATGCTCCTTGCATGACTGCATCTGTTGATAACCTCAGTTTTAAAAATCCAATTAAGCTGGGAAACATTGTTCATATTGAAGCCACTGTAACAAGAGCTTTCAATACTTCGATGGAGATTTTTTTAAAAGTTTGGGGCGAGGATTCTTTGCACCAATACAAATATGAAAGTAACGAAGCATATTTCACTTTTGTGGCATTAGACCCCAATAGTAAACCAAGACCTGTACCTCAAATTGTTCCGGAAACTGATCAAGAAAAAAGGTTGTACGAAGGGGCATTACGTCGTCGTCAAATCAGATTAATATTGGGCGGTAAAATGAAACCTGCCGATGCTAACGAATTGAAAGCATTATTTGTAACAGAATAATTATCTGCCAAAAAATTTATTGACTGCTTCGATACGATTGGTGACATGTAATTTCTCGTAAATATGATATACATGTTTGCGAACCGTTTCTGAACTAATTTGTAATAAGACGGCTATTTCTTTGTACAACAAGCCTTTGGCCAATTGTTCAAGAATTTCTTTTTCTCTTGCAGACAAATCTTCCAAATCGGCATGAGATGTTTTTTGCTGAAAAGCAGCCACCACTTTTCTGGCAATTTGACTGCTCATGGGAGAACCGCCTTCATGCAATTCTTTGATAGCATCGAGTAATTTAATAGGTTGTGTTTTCTTTAGAATATAAGCACTTGCTCCTGCTTTTAAAGCATCAAAAATCTTTTCATCATCTTCATATACTGTACACATCATGTACATAATATTGGGGTAAAGTGGCTTTAATTTTTTGACACATTCAATACCATTTATTCCACCAAGATTAATATCCATTAATACAATATCGGGCTGGTAAGCCGGTATAGTGTCTAAAGCATCTTCTCCCGATGTGGAGGTTGCAACACATTCATAACCATCAGCCATGTTGATGATTTCTTTTAGTGCATGAAGTATATCAGGCTTATCTTCTACTATACAAACTTGAATGGGCATATCTACGCAAGAAATAAAATAAAAACCAAAAACACAATACTATTTAGTGGTAATAGGGTATTGAAGTATTACAGTTGTTCCATTTCCGGTTTCAAAAATAACTTTACCACCAATAACTTCCATTCGTTCTGCAATATTACGTACCCCATTTTTATAGGGCTGAATAGTGTTTTGGTCAAAACCAATTCCATCATCTGCTATTGAGACAATCAATAAATTATTGATGACACTGGCTGTAAATATGATAGTATTGGCATTAGAGTGTTTTACAATATTGGTCAAGCATTCTTTTATAGCCATAAAAATATTTCTCCTATCTTCTCCGGTTATCAAAATATCAGGTAAATCTTCATTGATTGAAACCTGTACTTGCATGGCAGAAGATTCAAAAAAGTTGACCACATATCGGCGAATATAAGCCAACATATTGGGTACACTATCATTCTTGGAGTTGATAGACCAAACTATTTCGTTGAGATTACTGATGAGTTCATCAGCTGTAGCAGAAATACGTTCTAACTCAACTTGGTTTTCATTTTTGGCCAATGCTATCTCACTTGTTAAACGGATGGAAGTTAGTCCGGAACCAATATCATCATGAATTTCTTTAGCAATTCTGTTGCGTTCCTCTTCTTGAGAACGTACAATAGCTAAAGATTTTTCTAATTCTTTCCGCTCATTATCTAACTGTAATGCTTGTATAGCTTTCAATTTTTCTTTTTCTTCTTCTAATTCTTTTCTGCCCAAAGCCAAACGAAAGAAAAATAACTCAATCAAAATACCTACAAAAAAGAGATTAAGTGGACCTCCTATAAATTTAAGCCATGCAGGTTGTGTAAGTATTGTTGAGTACAGCATCGCTGTTAAAGCAAAGCAGGCAAATACAATCATTCCCCATGCCAAAATTTCAGCCAAATAAAACTTCCAACGCAGTAATACAATAATGGCGTACACCACAAAAAACAATAAAACAATACGTATGCTAATAAACATGTATTCACTTACCCTGCTGTATGCCGTTGAAAATGCAACAAAAGAATCGGCTACCACAAATGCAATCAACACAAAAATCATAAACTGCGCTACTTTGTAAAAAACAGGCTGCTTTCTTTTTACATCAAGAAAATAAAAAGCAAAATACAATTGTGCAATATGTCCTAACATTTGTAATACATGCGGCACAAAATTTAAACCTTTATGTAAAGTTGTATTGAAACTAAAATCTAGCACTAAGAAGTAGCCAAAGTAAGCTACAAAACATGCTACATAAACTGCATTAAAGAAATACTCTTTTTTGCCCGTATAAAAAAACTTGATGGCCGGATATCCAAACATAATCAACATCATACCCATCAAAATCAAACTAATGACGAGATAATTAAAATGCGGTTTGATGATATGATCAAATACCAAATCGTTTACCGATACTTTTCGAACCACAAATGGCTTCCAATTAAACCAATTATAATAGTTGATTTTGGGTACAACAATAAAATGCTTTACCGAACCTGTAGGCGCTGACAAAGGAATACATTCAAAGCTTGAAGAAATAGGAGCCGCTGAAATCTTTACTCTTTTTGTTATTAATTGATAGGGGTGACCGGTGCTATCAGTTTCATAAACATCGGCTTCAATCATTAATCCGCTGTAAAACAAAACAGTGTCTGAATGATGTCTTGATGTATTGGTAATACTAAATCGATAAAACCTTCTTTCGTGAAAATTGGTATACGCCAATTGCGGTAAAGCAGGATAAGGTTTGGTAACCGTTTTACTTATATCATTAATGCCAATGTCATTTGCAATGATATTACCTTCCATTAATGGTTTGAGGTAAATATAGTTTTCGATATAAGCTACATTCAGCAAGGTGTCCTTATCTTCTGCTTTTGCAATGCTGCAACAACAAAAAGACAAACACAAAAAGATAATTATATGGCATGACCGAAACATAAAACAATGTAAGGCAAAGTTTCTAGATAACGATATAATTGAAGTAGAAATTGAGGGAGTTACTTCAACCGCACCGCTTTATGAGAAGGCGATTTGATGGTAAATGCAAAGCCCATGTTGGCTGCATTGCCATTGGCTTGAAAAACCGGTTTTATTTGTAGCGATAAATCATCGGATACATCAAAATCTTTCAGGTGCCCAAATACCGTGGCATCAACTACATTAACTCCCCAAGCAATTAAAAACCACAATAAAGAATAGTCTTTGTTTTTCCTAAATTCATTTCGATAAAACCTCAACGATTCTGTATCTAATGGTTCAAGCTTACTATCAATTTCGGGAAAGCGTAAAGTGTCTTTATTGGTACGAATGATATAAGCAGTTCTTGACTTCTTATACCATTTATCATTATAAAAATAAATACCGGCAGCTGTGCCTAGAGCACCATAAACTAAAGGTATTTTCCAATATTCTCGGTTGTAAGCTTGTCCCCAACCAGGCACCATGGCAGAACGCCTTGTAGCTAGTTTATGACTGTGCTTTTTCACAACAGCCTTTTTATTACTCAAAGTAGTATCCACGGTTTTATCCATAGTGGTGTCAATTTTTTGAGCATCTACATTGATACTCAAAAAGCAACACATTGCTAATAAAAAGTAGGAACAAATCTTCATGTTGAATCAACTGGCAGACACATTCATCAAGTCTAGTATTTTATTGAGTTCCTGTAAAGAGAAATACTCAATATTTATACTGCCATAACCTTGCTTATTATGTGTCATTTTTACTTTGGTACTGAAATGAGAAGCTAAGTTATCTTCAATACGCTTATAAGCAGGAGGTAATTCATTTTTTGCAGAAGGTTTAACAGCACCGGGCTTATCTGCTTTATATAATTTACGTACCAATTCCTCGGTACTTCTTACGCTTAAATCTTTGCTTTTGATTTCGTTGTACACATACAACTGCTTGTCAATCGTGTCAATATTAATCAAAGCCCTTGCATGCCCCATGGTTAAATGTCCATTACGAACAGCTAATTGAATGTCCGGCGGCAACTTCAACAAACGGATATAATTGGTAACGGTAGTACGTTCTTTACCCATTCTTTCTGCCACTTGTTCTTGGGTATAATCCAATTCCTCCATCATCCGCTTATAGCTCAATGCAACTTCAATAGCATTAAGGTCTTCACGCTGTAAGTTTTCTAACAATGCCAATTCCAACAACTCTTTATCATTGGCTTGGCGAACATACACCGGCACATCTTTTAAACCTGCCAACTTTGCAGCACGGAAACGTCTTTCACCGGCTATTAACTGGTATTTGCCATTGGGTAATTTTGAAACCGTCAAAGGCTGAATAATATCATGCAACTTCAACGATTCAGCCAATTCTTTCAACGCCGATTCATCAAAATCTTTCCTTGGATTTTTTGGATTGGCTTGAATCTCTGTTATGGCTACACGACTAATGCCAGTAGCATGTTCAACAGCCTTAGGCTTTAAATTGCCTTCGGTTGTTTTTAAATCTGCATCAATATTTTGTAATAAGGAACGTATTCCTTTACCCAATAATTCTTTGTTGCCTTTTGGTGCGGTCATCATGAACACTTTTTGCTAAAATCAAGCTTTTAGCAGGTTATAAGTTTTATTCTGTAAACAGGTAAATTATTCTAAAATTCTTTCTTCCTGCTTCATCTTCGTTAAATCATTTTTTTGAAGCACTTCTTTGGCCAAGTTTAAGTAATTGATGGCTCCTTTACTTTCGGCATCGTACAAAATAACAGGCTTGCCTACACTAGGTGCTTCGCTTAATCGAGTATTTCTATGAATGATGGTAGAGAATACCATATCGTCAAAATGACGTCTAACCTCGCTAACTACTTGATTGCAAAGTCTTAATCGACCATCGTACATCGTCATTAAAATACCTTCTATTTGTAAACCTGGGTTAAGGCGACTTTGAACAATTTTAATCGTATTCAACAGTTTTCCTAAACCTTCTAATGCAAAAAATTCGCATTGTACAGGAACTACAACACTATCAGCAGCTACTAAAGAATTTACGGTAATCAAACCTAAAGAAGGAGAACAATCAATAACAATAAAATCGTAGCGTTCTTTAACGGCATCTAAAATTCCCTTCATTACCAACTCACGGTTGGGATAATTAATCATTTCGATCTCAGCACCCACCAAATCAATATGAGATGGAATAAGGTCGAGGTTAGGAATTTCACTTTTCAAAATCACATCCTCAGCCGAAACGTTGTTCACCATACAGTCGTACAAACTGTTGGTAACATTGTGCAAATCAAAACCAACACCTGTAGTGCTATTGGCCTGAGGGTCAGCATCAACCAATAAAGTTTTATATTCTAATACAGCAAAGCTGGCTGCCAAATTAATAGCAGTGGTTGTTTTACCCACCCCTCCTTTTTGATTCGTTATTCCTATAATTATTCCCATAGTTTAAAATCCTTTCGGGCCAAACCCGTTGATTGTTATAGAGCGTTGCAAATGTAAAGTTTTATAGCGTCTCTTACACAGCAAGTCTCACTCGCTAATTTAGGTCTAAATGTAGCTGATTAATGCTGCTAAATGGTAACTGTTTCGCCAATAGCGGGTAGCAGCAAGGTTTTTCCTGCAGCTGCAAAATCGGCAATGGCTTGTGCTTGATCGATTTTGATAAACCCAAACGTGTCGTAATGCACCCCAATTACTTTTCCACATTGTACAAAATCGGCTGCTCTTATGGCATCTGCTACATCCATAGTAAAATTATCGCCAATTGGCAGAACTGAAAAATCAAGCTTTGCCCAAAGCGGAATCAATTGCATATCAAGGGTTAAGGCAGTATCACCGCTATAATAAAAATTGCCCTCGGCAGTAGAAAATAGGAAGCCCATAGGATTACCGCCATAACTTCCGTCGGGTAAACTACTGCTGTGTTGCGCAACGGTACATTTCACAGTTCCAAAATCAAATGACCATTTACCACCGGTATTCATGGGGTGTGTATTGGTTACCCCGTTTTTATTTAACCATTCATGAATCTCCCAATTCGCCACCACTTTGCATCCGGTTCGGGTAGCAATTGAAATACAGTCTGCAATATGGTCGGCATGACCATGACTTAGAAAAATATAATCGGGATTAAGACTATTCACATCGATAGCCGAAGCCAATTCGTTGTAAGTAATGAATGGATCAAATAAAATTGTTTTACCTGCAACAGTTACAGTAAAACAAGCATGTCCATAAAAAGTAACCTGCATACTAGTTTGTTTTGTGAGTTGTTTCAAAAATACAGTTTGCAAGGGATTTGATGCCAACAATTTTAAGTTTAAAGGGTTGTGCAAGATGTAACAACCACTTAACCAATATTGGCAAGTGATTTGTGCACAAGTTTCTTTTATTTGTATAAATATTTGGTATGAGAAATAAGACAGGCTGGCTCATTGTAGTTGGCTTTATGATATTGTTGGATTTGTATGTATTTCAGGTGGTGAAATTTTTAACGCAGGGTGCCGCTGACCGTACCCGAATGATTATTCATGGCATTTATTGGACGGTTTCTATTGCCGCTGCCACGATGATGTTTTTATTGCCTTATATCAATTATGAACTATGGCCTAAAAATGCAAGGTCATATGTTTTTGCCACCATCGTTGGCATTTTGTTTGCAAAACTGATTGCCGCAACTTTTTTTATGGTAGATGATGTACGTCGTGGTGCGTTATGGCTAATGGGCAGAATCTTCCCCAATTTTGGCCCTAAGTTTATTGAAGAGCAAGGCACACTTATTTCTCGTTCTGCTTTCTTAAGTTGGCTTGGAGTTGGTATTGGTGGTACTTTATACGCTACACTCTCCTACGGATTTACCAACAAATACAACTATCAAGTTAAGCGATTGAAAATGGCTTTCGACAATCTGCCAAAGGCATTTAAAGGCTTTAAAATTGTACATATCAGCGATATTCATTCCGGTAGTTTTAATGATAAAGCCGCAGTACAAAATGGTATTGATAAGATTTTGAACGAAAAGCCGGATGTTATTTTATTTACTGGCGACTTAGTGAATGACCATGCCACCGAGATGACAAATTACATGGATGTATTTGGTCAGTTAAAAGCAAAACATGGGGTGTTTAGCAGTTTGGGCAATCATGATTATGGCGATTATGTGAGTTGGGATTCTCCAGAAGCAAAGGCAGACAATTTAAACAGACTAAAACAAGTGCATGCCAATTTAGGTTGGAAATTGATGATGAATGAACATGCTGCTATTGAAAAAGATGGCGAAGCCATTGCGGTTTTAGGGATTGAAAATTGGAGTGCTAAAGGCAGATTTCCAAAGTATGGTAAGTTGCATGAGGCTTACCCGGGTGCTGAAAAGTATCCATTCAAAATTTTATTGAGTCATGACCCGAGCCATTGGGATGCAGAAGTGAAAACGAAATATCCGGATATTGATTTGATGTTAAGCGGACATACACATGGTATGCAGTTTGGCTTGGAAAATCCTTATTTCAAATGGAGTCCTGTACAATGGATGTACAAACAATGGGCAGGCCTTTATGAAGATGGCAAACAAAAATTATATATCAACCGAGGTTTTGGTTTCATCGGTTATCCCGGCAGAGTGGGTATTTTACCGGAGATTACAGTGATTGAATTGGTGTAATCTTAGCCTACATATTATTTTCTTACAGCCTACAGCATATACTGGTTTTTAATAATTTTACCAAATAAGATTTTAAAACGCCTTTATCAAACTTTCTTCATCCCATCCGGCGTCACGGGTAAGGGTGATGTCTTCTCTATCTGCTTTTATAATGGCTTCTAATTCTTCAATCACTTCTCTTACCGTATTGATGTATTGGTCTTTCTCTCTAATAGCAGCTAACTTTTTTAAATTTTGTTCATCATGTTTTAAAAATGTTCGGGCAGATCGTTGTGCAGTATAAACTCGATACCCTAAAAATTTCATCGCATCTACTCCAACTCGTAAAGCAGTATCTACAGTTTCTCTATAAACATGCAACATACCTGCATTCATTTGATCGTAAGCATCGGTACGATTGGTTGAACGCAACAATAACCTAAGGTTCGGAAAATGTTTTTTTACGGTTTCAATCATCTCCAAACGCTTTTCGGCATTGTCAATGGCAATAATCATAAGCTTTGCATTAGCTGCACCTGCGGCATGTAATAAATCGTATCGAGAGGCATCGCCATAATACACTTTAAAACCCATCTTACGCAGTAAATCAACTCTATCAGAATCGATATCTAAAATAGTAGCATTGATATTATGAGCTCTCAAAAAGCGACCAATCGTATTGCCAAAATGCCCAAAGCCTGCAATGATGACAGGGTTAGACTCTTCTATCTCATCTGCTTCTTTATCATCCCCTTCTTCCATCGTTCCAAAATAGGGCTGCACAAACTTTTCGTTGATTAACATTATTATGGGAGTAAATGCCATACTAATAGCAACAACAGCCACCATCATATCAACTACCGGCTTTTCTAAAATGCCTTCTTGTATGGAAAAAGAAAACAATACAAAAGCAAATTCACCTACTTGACTTAAAGCAACAGCAAACAAAATATTTTGATCTTTTCCTAGCTTAAAAATCTTACCAAGAATCATTAAAACCAATGCTTTAACTGTCATCAGCAATGCCACCAAACCCAAAACCATTCCGGGTTGCTGAGCAATTAAATGGAAATCGATAGAGGCACCAACAGCAATAAAAAATAATCCCAACAGTAATCCTTTAAAAGGTTCGATATCGCTTTCTAATTCGTGCCGGTATTCACTATTCGCTAATACAACGCCTGCTAAAAAAGTACCTAAAGCCGGACTCAAACCAACTTGTAACATCAGCACTGCAATGCCTACCACTAATAATAATGCAGTAGCAGTAAACACTTCTCTTAATCGAGTAGCCGCTACCATTCTAAATATTGGTTTTACAATGTATCTACCTGCAATGATGATGAATGCAACCGAACCAAGGGTAACCAAAGTTTGACCCCAACCGGGTAATCCATCTATAAAACTTGTACCATGAGAATCGGCACCTGCCTTTACCTCAGGTGCTTTAATGGTTAACAATGGGAACAATGCTAACATGGGGATGACAGCAATATCTTGAAACAATAAAACCGAAAATGAACTTTGCCCGGCTGCTGATTTCATCAATCCCTTTTCTTGTAATGTTTGTAAGACAATTGCTGTTGATGATAAAGACAAAATCATCCCTAAAGCCAATGAAGATTGCCATGGCAAACCAAAACTATAACCAATGGCTGCAAACAAAATAGCGGAAACGACTACTTGTAATCCGCCTAAACCAATAATAGGTTTACGCAACTTCCACAATAATTCAGGCTCCAATTCTAACCCAATCAAAAAAAGCATCATCACGACACCAAACTCGGCAAAGTGCATAATATCTTGGCCTTCTTCACCAATAAAACCTAACAAAGCAGGACCAATTATTACACCGGCTAATAAATAACCAAGCACTGAACCAAGCCCTAATTTTTTAGCTAGGGGTACCATAACCACTGAAGCAGACAAATAGATTAATGCTTGAAACAAAAAAGAATTACTATCCATATACTTTAGGATTGAAAAATGGTAGAAACTGGATTAATATCGTTGAGGTAGTTGACTTGCTGCCATTCATTTTCAATCAGTCTGCCATTGGCCAATGCAATCAATAATTCCTCGTATTGAACAGCATATAAATCTATATCGGCATCATTTAATTTATGCGTACCATGAATAACAAACGGTGGTAAATATTGCATTTTACATAAATATGCCGTTTGATTGAAAGGAGCTAAAAATTGGTTGATGGTAAATCGATTAGCACCATCGGGCTGGTACACTGTTTTTGAACCGCCACAAGAAATAATATTGAAAATTTGTTTGCCGGCTAATGCTGTGCCGGTAGAACCATAGGCCCAACCATGTTCTAGCACCAAATCTTTCCATTGTTTGATGATTGCCGGTGCACTGTACCAATAAAAAGGATGTTGCCAAATGATGATGTCATGCTGTAACAGCAGCGTTTTTTCTCGGGCAATATCAATATCTAAATCGGGATATTGCTCATACAAATCATTCACAAATACACCGGCAACTTGTTTTGCCTTGTGAATGAGTTTTTTATGCACTCTAGATTTTTCTAAAGCCGGATGTGCAAATAGCAACAATATTTTGGGCATAAGCAGTAATTACTTTACTGCAAAATAAGTAATAGCTGAGTGTAGATAATAGAAAGATAAAAAATAATATCCCCATCATAATGAGGATATTTTATCATTGGAAATGTCTACCAATAGAATACTTTATCCTTTCAACTGATTGATTAATGCAATGTATTGATGCTTGGCATCATCAGCAGTAGTACCTTTTAAAGCAGTCCAGGCGTCATATTTAGCTCTACCCACAAAGTCGAATGGATTAGATGGCCCATCTGCCCCAGCATCGCCTTCGGTAGCTTGTTTGTATAAGGAGTAGATTTTCAATAGTGTTTCATTATCAGGCTTTTCTGATAATAACTTACTATTGACAACGGCTTGTTCAAATAAAGATTGTAGTTCCATGTGGCAGATTTTAGCGTTTATAACAAATTGTCTAATCGTTTTTTTCCTTCCGCTTTTAAATTGACATCATCAACGGTACGTAACGGAAGTTTCATCATTTTCTGAAGCACTTCTATTGCTAATGTGGGTCGGTTTTCTTGCTCATATACTTTGGCTAAATCTAAGTAATTGAGCATAAAATAAGGATCTAAGCTGCGGCATTTTTCCATGTACTTAATGGCATCATCAATCTTTCCTTCAGGCAAACCCCCATAAAATGCTTTAACCGCCATCTTTTTCACGAAAGACAAATTCGTCATTTCGACATGCCACTTACCTAATGTATAATTGGCTTTTGCATGGTTTGAATTAATGGACAATGCTTTATCGACATATAGTTTAATGTCTCGTACAAATCCAACTACTTTTTTATTCTCATCTTCTACTTCGGTCATTTTCCCCGAAGCCATAGCCATAGCGTAATTGGCATCTGCAGATAATGTATCAGCCTTGTAAGCTCTTTGTGCAAAAGCATAGGCTGTCTCAAACCAAATCCGCTTTTCTTTAGCTTGTTTTTTTTCAGTCAATCTAGCACCGGTATTAGCAGTAAGTTCTGCAGATTTTACTAAAGCAGTAATATTATTCGCATCAACTAACAATACTTGTTTGTATTTATCCAACGCCTCTGTTTCTTTCATCTGACGTAACAAGTTTTCGGCCTCTTTCAACAATAACACTTTGTCCTGAGCTAATGCAGTTGTTGAAAATAAAACAATAGTCAATAGTGATACAATCAATTTCATGAACAAGTATTTAAGGTTTGATATCAGCTCGTTTCAACTCAAAACATACACCTACGGTACCTGTAAAATCAGGTATGGGTGGATGCAATTTTGTGATACTGATTCGCACTTCTTCTAATAGAGAAAATTGTGCCAAAATTTGATGGGCAATATCCATGACAACAGTTTCTAACAATGGCGTGGCGATAGCCATTCGTTGTTTTATGAATTCATAGATATTAACGTAATCAACAGTTTGATCAATAGTTTGAATGAATGCTTGCGGCTGATATGTTGCCGTAAGATTAACTTCAAATGCTCCTCCTAATTCCTGTTCAATAGGATATAATCCATGGTATGCATGAAACTGGAGTTGTTGAAGTTGAATGGTCATCAAAAGAAACTATTTACGATTGTTTAATGCAAACCTTTGACAGCCAAATATCTTTCTGCATCTAAAGCAGCCATACAGCCGCTACCGGCAGCAGTTACCGCTTGGCGATAGATTTTATCTTGTACATCTCCTGCTGCAAAAACACCTTCAACATTGGTTCTACTACTTCCAGGAACAGTTTTGATATAACCAGCTTCATCCATTTCAATCCAAGGTTTAAAAATATCACTATTGGGTTGATGACCGATGGCAACAAAGAAACCACTTACAGGTATTTCAACTTTTTCTCCTGTCTTTACGTTTTTGATACGTACGGCTTCAGTTTTCTTTTCGCCTAAAATTTCATCTGTTTCGCTGTTCCAATACATTTTAATATTCGGCGTAGCCAAAACCCTATCCTGCATTACTTTACTTGCTCTCATTTGGTCACGACGAACAATCATATGCACTGTGGTACATAATTTTGACAAATACAAAGCTTCTTCAGCGGCAGTATCTCCGGCACCAACAATGGCTACTTCTTTTCCACGAAAGAAAAAGCCATCACAAACCGCACAAGCACTTACACCAAAGCCATTCAAGCGTTGTTCACTTTCTAAGCCTAACCATTTGGCAGAAGCTCCTGTTGAAATGATGATGGCATCTGCTTCAATCCATTTTTCCTCATCAATTTCAACTTTATAGGGTTGCTGACTAAAATCTACTTTAGTGGCTAAGCCATAACGAATATCCGTACCCATTCTAGCCGCTTGTTTTTCAAAATGCACCATCATTTCAGGTCCTTGAATACCATCGGGATATCCGGGATAATTCTCTACTTCGGTGGTTATGGTTAATTGTCCACCAGGCTGAATACCCTGATATAACACAGGTTTCATATTGGCTCGAGCTGCATATATGGCAGCAGTATATCCTGCAGGACCACTACCAATGATAAGACATTGTACTTTTTCTACTACTTCGTTTGACATGCTATTATTTTTTATAAAGACGAGCAAAAGTAAAACTCCCTTACAGATAATAAAGTGAGTTTACACACATTTCAATTACTTGGGGATAACAATCGTTTTTTGTCCAACTGCATAACCACAAAATGCACCCAATGCATTATTAGAAATATTGCCCAACACTTTGGTTGGCGACGAAAATGGATTACCAATATTTTGATAGCCAAACTCCCAAGTTCGCCAAAAGTCGTAAGTGGCACGGTCAATATTGGCATTTTTAATCGTTACGGTATCACCACGGCGAAAAAATCCAAAATCTTCAGAATTAGGCGGACTATTTCGGTCAACTCCTTGATCCACTTGAGCTACGAATGTAGTACCATCTGTAATTTGATCGTCGTAAACCGAATTGCCACCCGGTAAAAAAGGGCCACTATTTACCTTTGTAAAATACCTCGTATAGTTACCAAAACCCGGCGGATCAGAAATTTTAGCAATCATTACACATCGATTGGTATCGGGATTATTAGGTGCCGGTTTCCACCAAATTGAGTCAACTTTTCTGCCATTATTGGCAGGAATTTTTGTAGTAGAACGATAAGTAACGCCATTATAAACAATACTCAAATTGTAGGTGGTATTAAATTTTCCAATGATGGCTGTGGCGGGATTGGTGGCATCATTGGAATAATAATAGTAAAAAGCACCCGGTGCAATTTGAACACTGTACTCTTTTAACCGATGGGTTACTGTACCGTCCGAAATCTCAACTACCGCATTACGTACAAATGAATTTTGCAGTTGCTGCGGGGTAATAGTGCTGAAATAACCCAAAGAAGTACTGAGTACAAGCAATGGTGCCTGACCATTTTCAATGCTTCCATCAACAACCAACTTAGGTGTTTGGACCTCAGGGGCTAGATTAATGGTTTTTTCGCAGGCTGTTAATGCAACAAGCATACAAGCTATTCCTATCAATTTCTTCATCATTGCAAAGGTATTGCATGGTATAACAGTTTAATGGTGGTTTTGATTAGTGGGATGTTAAAAAAAGAATATTTTAGTGCTTATTAAATAAATAATTGTCGTTTAATGCTTCCCTTATTCAAAACTGAAATTACGTATAAGGTATACGATTCCGTTGAATCAATCCATGATCGAATATCATCGCTAACCGCAATGAGTTTTTGGGAAACATCTCCAAATATTACTGGCACTATTAATGAAAAACATCAATTTGAATTATACCCCAAAATAATTTTTCCCGCCATAAGCATTTTAGGAATTCCACAACATAGTGTTGTTATTGAAGGCAATATTCAACAAGATGGAAATTGTAGCATTGTTGATATAGTAGTTAGACCCAAAAAGCGTTTTTTGTTTTTGCTGTACTTTTTAATTGCAATACTCGCTGTAAAAATTTATTCGGCATTAGTAACCCCAACAGAAAGTGTTTGGTCATTAGTTCTCGTTTTGAGCATCATCTTAGTTGGACTCAGTATGTATTTATATTTTTCAGTTAATAGATTTAGAAAAAGATTTGAAAGGATTTTAAACTAAAGTTGATGAAATTGATATAAAAAATCCCGGTCAGTAAACTGCCGGGATTACCCATTTGCAAAAACGCTATTTATTGGAAGTCGATGGAATTAAAAAAATGTTCTTGATGTTTGGCATCGGCCTTACCACCACGATTGTTATAGATAATATTGAAGCTATCCGTTCCTTTTACAAAAATTAATACTGTAATAATGTTGGTAGTTGCATCGTTCACTTTTCGATTGATGACCAACTTTAAGGCATCTAGACCTTTAATTACTCCCATTTCATTTTTTACTAAAACGGCTTCCTCTCCCATTGTGCTCAAAAATGCATCTTTAGCTTGTTCCCAAGATTCGGGCTTTTGCATTTCTGCGGCAAATGTGGCAGAGTCTAAACCGGTAGCTGCCGCCAAATCGGTAACCACTACCACTAAATTAGCGGTACTATCTGCCTGACGTAATAAAAATGTTTTTTGAGGTCCGCCGGCAGCTTCAATTGGCTTTACCGGAAATTGAATGGATACACTTGATGTTAAAGCTACTTTTTCCCAACCGGATTGAGCAAAACCAACACTGCTCAACAATAATGTTACAATGGTAATTAACTGTTTCATGATGTTAATGATTAAAGTATTTGAAAATTTATTTAGGCAATTGAAGTTTGTACACATTTACACCAATCGCATAAAGATCTAATCCCTTTACTGTAGGATAAATTCTGATTTTATTGGCTGCTCTTCCTATATTTACCGGAGCCCAAGTAGTACCACCATTTTTGGTTTCGTAGCCGCTATTAACGGTTCCAACAAAACCATGTTGCTCATCAATAAATCCTATGCCAAATTCTCTAGCTCTTGCATCTATACATAAATCAACTTCTTTCCAAGTATTACCACCATCAATAGTTTTGGCTACTCGTTGTTGTTTTACTGTAGTATCCGGATTATAAGATTGAATGGTTACATATCCTACTTTTCTCGAAGGAAATGACACTTTCCAAGTAGTTTCAAATGGTCGGGTTGATTGGTATTTTTTCTCCCAGGTCAAACCGCCATCTTTGGTGTATAAAATCAATGCATTACTCGTTGTAATATCTTCACTATTGGCTGCACAAACAAAGCCTTCTTGGGTATTAAACATTTTGATGTCGAATAACATTTTACAATCTGTATTCATGCTACGAGATGTAAAACTTTTACCACCATCGTGAGATACCATCATTCCTGCAGGACTACCAACTCTACCAACACCATAAATATGGTATCGATAATCTATGTTGCCATGATTGATGTATTGCTCTTTTACAATATCAATAGCACATAAACCTTTGATGTATGGACCGGAGTATTGAACCGCTTTCCAAGATTTTCCACCATCATTTGTTTGATACAATGGAATAGTATCTTTTACATTAGGAAAATAATCGGTACCAACATTGCCAACAAATCCATTTAATGAATCAATAAATGCGATGCAGCGAAAAAAAGTTCCCGGCTGCTCAAAAGCCAATGTCCAGTTTTGTCCGGCATCTCTCGTTCTGTAAATTTTTCCTTGTCCATTGCAATACCAACCATTGTTTTCGTCGCTAAAACAAATATCATCTTGCTTGCCGGGATAAGCTACTGTACTCAGTTTTTGCCATCCCGTTGTAGACTGTTGTGCGGCAGCCATCAATACCATTGATAAAGCAACAACTAAAAGAATTGGTTTCATATTATTTAATTTATAACACAAAATTGTATTGACTGATTTTGATTACAAATACTTTTTACAGCAATGCCGCATTTTAAACACAAACGCAGCATTTTATATACCGGTTATTTCTTTAAACCGAACAGATTGTCGTTGGCTGATATCAACCTTTGTTCCGTTTTGTAATTCTACTTGTAATGTATTATTAAAATACGGTGTAATGTTTTTTATAAAATTAAGATTGATGATGTATTGTCTTGCGGCTCTAAAGAAATAAGATTCCGGCAGCTTTTCTTCGAGATAACTCAACGACTTATGAAGTAACGGCTTTTTATCTTTATAATACACTCTTGCATAATTGCCAACACTTTCAATTAAAAAAATTTCTGCCAAAGGCACAAAATGGCAATGCTCGCCATCCTTAATAAAAATACGTTTGTCAATTCCCAATTTATTTTCCGGCTGTTGCTGAATGGTAATTTTCTTCCTCATTTTCTCCACCGCATCCTGCAATCTGATAGGATTAACGGGCTTTAAGATGTAATCCAAAGCACTCACCTCAAATGCCTTCAATGCAAATTGGTCATAAGCAGTAACGAAAATAACAAACGGACTTTCGTCCAAATCGGCTAACAAATCAAACCCACTTTTTCCTGGCATATTAATGTCAAGAAAAATCAAATCCGGTTTATGCTGATTGATTTTATCTACTGCTTCGGTAGCATTCAACGCTGTATCCATCACATCAATAAATGAAAATTTCTTCAGCATGCTTTGCAATTCTGCAATAGCTAAAGGTTCGTCGTCAATCAGCAATGTTTTGATTGTCATATAATTGGAATTTGAATGGTTGAGGTTACTGTGTTATCAGCAGTATTAGCAATGCTAAAATTTGCTGCATGATGATAGACTTCTTCTAATCTGCGTTGTACAATTTTTAAACCAATACCGGAACTTTGACCGGGTAAATATTTGCCGGAGTTGATTAGCTGTAGTTGAATATGATTGTCGCTAATACTAACTGCTATTTTTATCAAACTATTTTCCATTCTCTTGGCTACGCCATGCTTAACGGCATTTTCAGCTAAAGTGAGTAAGATAGCGGGTGGTACTTTATAACCGCTAATATCATCTGCCGAAATATCGACATCTACGGTGAGTCGGCTACCAAAACGTAGTTGTTCTAATGCTAGATATTTTTTTACTTCATTCAATTCATCTTGTAAGGGTATCAATTTTTCTTGACCATACTGTAACGTAAATCGTAATAGCTCACTTAGCTTTACAATAGCATCTCTGCTTTGTTCCGGATTAATGATTACCAAAGCCTTAATACTATTCAGTGCATTGAACAAAAAGTGTGGATTGAGTTGTGTTTTGAGTAATTCTAATTCATTGGTTTTGGCAATATTTTCATATTCCAATTTCTCTTGCAGAATAGCATTGTTTTGCTGCAATAATTTGTACATAAAATAAATGATGACCCAAACACCAACATATCGGCTCCAATTCATGATAGAACCGAGCACATCTACCACACGAAGCCTTTGTACAAATTGATTGCTATCATCTATTAAATAAGGTGTAAAATTTACAATAGAAAGTAGGCTTGCCATCAAGCAAGTAGAGAAAAAAGCATACAACCAAATTGACCAAACTTTCTTTTGAAAAAAATTGATTCGTTTAAGTACCCATCCATACAAATGGGTAATAATTAATCCTGCCAAGGCAAGCAATAAAAAAGACCACAACAATTCAAGTACAAATCGTTGAGCTATAAAAAAAGTATAATTGATGGTTTCTACACCAACCATACCTAGCCAACCGGCTAATTGACAAATCCAGTAGGTACTTTTCTTCATACTTATGCTCTACCATTTAAACCTTGTAAAGTTGTATTTACTTTAGAATAAATATAGCAACCGATTGATAAATGCAGCGATAAGAAGATGAACGCATAAAAATGGGCAAACAAAAACCCCTGCCTTTTTTAAAAGCAGGGGTTGATAGTTGGTAAGTTATCTACTAGCCTAAGTAAGCTTTTAGTGCATTACTATAACGGGCTTTTTGTAAACGTTTAATAGCTCTTTCTTTGATTTGGCGGATACGCTCTTTAGTCAAATCATATTTTTGACCAATTTGCTCGATGGTTACACCATTTTCACCATCCAATCCAAAGTAAGCATTTACAATTTCAGCTTCTCTTGGACTCAATGATTTCAACACCCTGCGAATTTCTTCACGAAGTGAATCTTTCATTACATCATCGTCCGTATCATCACCACCTTGCAACAAATCACCCATAGCTACGTCTTCTGCTTCATGCACAGGTGCATCAAGAGAAGTGTGACGGGTGTTGCTTTGAAAAATGTTGTTGATTTCGGTTTCACTCATCTCCAGAATCTCTGATAATTCTTCGGTAGAAGGCTCCCGCTCATGTTCTTGTTCAAAAGCCATGTAAGCCTTATTGGCTTTGTTGTAAGTGCCAATTTTGTTTTGAGGCAAGCGGACTAATCTGCCCTGCTCTGCCAACGCTTGTAAAATGGATTGGCGAATCCACCATACGGCGTAAGAAATAAATTTGAAACCTTTGGTTTCGTCGAAGCGTTGTGCCGCTTTAATCAAACCGAGGTTACCCTCGTTAATCAAATCGCTAAGTGAAAGGCCTTGGTGTTGGTACTGCTTAGCAACAGATACCACAAAACGTAAGTTGGCCTGCACCAATTTGTCTAAAGCCCGTTGGTCACCCATCTTGATTCGTTGCGCCAATGTAGTTTCCTCCTCTGGAGTGATCATCGGAATCTTAGAGATTTCCTGAAGATACTTTTCTACGGCCTGCGAATCACGGTTGGTAATCTGGGTAGCAATTTTGAGTTGCCTCATAGTGTATTATTAGCTTGATATAAACAATTAAAGACTCGCAATATTTAACGAATGTTGCAACAACTGTACTAAAACTTCTTAACAGTTGTTGAAAATTTCATTTAAAAGGTTGGCAAAGGTAAGTTTTTGCAATGGCTTTTGCCATTTTTTGAGGATAATTCTTAGCATTTGGGTATAAAATGCTGTTTTTGTCGTTGTTTTTACTACAAGACGCACCAATAAAACCGCATTCGGGTCACTTTAGCTAAAAAATAGTATTAAAAAAGCAAGCTAATTTGGGCTAAAAAGCCCGCTTTATGTAATTGTCCAACACATATCTTCGCAACCATGATTGATTATAGGTCAGACACCTTTACTAAGCCTACCCCACCCATGCTTGATGCCATGTTTAATGCGAAAGTGGGTGATGATGTTTTTGGCGAAGATCCCAGCGTAAACCAATTAGAAGCAATGACAGCCGATATATTTGGCATGGAAGCAGCATTATTTTGTCCGAGTGGTACCATGACCAATCAAATTGGCATTAAATGTCACACACAACCCGGCGATGAAGTGATTTGCGATAAGCTCTCTCATGTATACATTTACGAAGGCGGTGGTATTGCTTTTAATTCAGCCGCTTCTGTAAAACCAATTGAAGGCAACAGTGGTAGGATTACTGCTGTTCAAGTATTGGAAGCTATCAACCCAGATGATGTACACAAACCAAGAACAAGTTTGGTGTCTTTAGAAAATACCGCCAACCGAGGTGGTGGCAGTTGTTATGACTTTGCTGAAATGCAACGCATCAAAAATGTTTGTGACCAACATGGCTTGGCTTTGCATTTAGATGGCGCCAGATTATTCAATGCATTAGTGGCTAAAAAAGAAACGCCTAAACAATATGGAGAGGTGTTTGATAGCATATCCGTTTGTTTAAGCAAAGGCTTAGGCACTCCCGTTGGTAGTGTTTTGTTAGGAAAGAAAAACTACATCAAGCAAGCTAGGCGAATTAGAAAAGTGTTTGGTGGCGGCATGCGACAAGCCGGTTATCTAGCTGCTGCGGGTATTTATGCGTTAGAAAATAATGTAGATCGATTATATGAAGACCATTTGCATGCAAAATTGTTAGCCGATTGTTTAATACAGAAAGATTTTGTGGCAAACATTCTGCCGGTAGAAACGAATATTGTAATTGCAACAATTACTGGTCGCTATTCGGCTAAAACATTGGTAGAAAAACTACAGTCAAATGGAATTTTAGCCATCGATATTTCAGCTACACAGATAAGATTGGTAACTCACCTAGATGTGTCTGCAACTATGGTAAAGCATACCATTGATATTATTGAAAGTTTATAAATAGAATCATTAAAAAGGATATTATGTTCCCAAGTGTTAATCCAACAAGTACGCAAGCCTGGTTTTTACTAAAGAAGCATTTTGATGACGAGATGAACAGAAAGCACTTGAAAGCTTTGTTTGCATCCGATCCCGATCGCTTTAAAAAATTTTCGCTTTGTTTAGAAGATTTGGTATTTGATTATTCCAAAAACATCATCAACGAAAAAACATTACATCTTTTATTGCAACTCGCTGAGGAGTGTAAATTGAAAGATGCCATTCATGCCATGTTTGCAGGCATTAAAATTAATGAAACCGAAAATAGGCAAGTACTACACACTGCATTACGTAATTTTTCAGATTCGGCAATAGTTGCAGATGGCAAAGATGTTATGCCATTAGTTAGAAAAGTGTTAGCCCATGTTAAAACGTTTAGTGACGAGATTCACAACGGCCAACGCAAAGGATATACGGGGAAGCCAATCAAATACATCGTAAACATTGGTATTGGTGGCAGCGATCTTGGTCCGGTAATGGTCACCGAAGCATTAAAACCTTATTGGGTAACAGGCATCACCCCTTTTTTTGTAAGTAATGTTGATGGAACGCATATCAGCGAAACCTTGAAAAAAGTTAATCCCGAAGAAACACTTTTTTTAATAGCTTCTAAAACCTTTACTACGCAAGAAACCATGACCAATGCACTTACTGCAAGGCAATGGTTTTTAGATCATGTTGGTGATGAAAAACATATTGCTATTCATTTTGCAGCCTTGAGTACCAATGAAAAAGCAGTAACTGCATTTGGCATTGACAAAGCCAACATGTTTGAATTTTGGGATTGGGTTGGTGGTAGGTATTCTCTATGGAGTGCAATAGGCTTATCCATTTCACTTACAATTGGTTACTCAAATTTTGAACAATTATTGAAAGGTGCTTTTGAGGCAGATGAGCATTTTAAATCAGCTGCTTTCGATAAAAACATTCCTGTTTTAATGGCATTATTGGGCATTTGGTACACCAACTTTTTCGGTGCACAAAGCGAAGCAATTTTACCATACGACCAATACATGCATCGCTTTGCTGCCTACTTTCAACAAGGCAATATGGAAAGCAATGGAAAGAGTGTAGATCGTAATGGCAACCCGGTTAACTATGCCACAGGACCAGTTATTTGGGGCGAACCAGGCACAAACGGTCAACATGCATTTTATCAACTAATACATCAAGGAACACCGCTAATTCCTTGCGACTTTATTGCACCTGCACTAAGCCACAATGCAATTGGAGATCATCATGTAAAACTGTTAAGTAATTTCTTTGCTCAAACGGAGGCTTTAATGAATGGCAAAACAGAGGAAGAAGTGAAAGCTGAATTAACAAAGTCAGGCAAATCGGACGAAGAGATTAAACACTTAGTGCCGTTCAAAGTGTTTTGCGGCAACAAACCCACTAATTCTATTTTACTCAAACAAATTACCCCGCATAGTTTGGGCTGTTTGATTGCTTTATACGAACATAAAATTTTTACACAGGGGGTGATTTGGAATATTTTCAGTTTTGACCAATGGGGTGTAGAATTGGGTAAGCAATTAGCCAATAACATATTGCCTGAATTAACAACTACTGATGCGGTAACAGCTCATGATAGTTCTACAAATGGACTGATTAACTGTTATAAAAATTTTGTAAAAGAAGCGTAATGGATGAAGTGGTAATTAGGCAAATTAGACCGAAAGATAATCAAGCTATTGCTGCAATCATACGCCGTTCGTTAGAAGAGTTTAATGCCAATAAACCCGGCACTGTTTATTTCGATGACTCTACAGATCATCTGTTCGAACTTTTTGAATCCACTCCGGGTAGCAAGTATCTTATTGCAGCAATTGACAATGTTATAGTTGGTGGGGCTGGTATTTTTCCAACAGACAATTTACCAGCCGGTGTGTGTGAATTAGTAAAAATGTATTTGAGGAGTGATGTAAGAGGTGTAGGACTTGGCAGAAAAATGATAGCTCAATGCATGCAGCATGCGAAAGCGATTGGCTACACAAAAATTTATCTTGAAACGATGCCTGAATTGAAAAAAGCGGTGACGGTATATGAAAAGTTTGGTTTTAAATATTTAGCAGGACCTATGGGCAATAGCGGCCATAATGGATGCGATATTTGGATGATTAGAGATTTATAAACTAATCATCAGTTAATACCCTTTTGCGGTTTGGAATACTCACTTTAAAGGTCGTTCCTTCACCATGTTTTGAATCAACTACAATTTCTCCGCCAATTCTGGTGAGTGCTTCTTTTACAATGTATAATCCAATTCCAAGTCCTGTAACAGTGTAATTACTCCGGAAGAACATTTTAAATACATTATTCAAATGTTCTTCTAAAATTCCTATGCCATTATCACGAATAGTAATCATGGCTTGTTTCTCTGAAACTTCAACTAGCAAGTTTACTTGAGGATTGGGTTCATTTGGATTTTGATATTTTACAGCATTTGAAATCAAATTGTTCATGATGACTGACATTCTAAAAATATCACCATAAAAATCAACTGGTTGATTAACATTGAGTATAAAATCGATTTTAGTATTCTGCATTCTGCACAAATCAATACATTCATTTAAAAGAGCATTGAAATCTATATAAGCATGTTCATCATCAACCCGAATACTTTTATAGTATTCAATTACTTTCAAAATGAATGAGTCCATGCGATTAACGCAGGTTTCAATCATACCCAAATAATTATTAGGATCTTGTACAGAGCCTTCCATTTTAGCCAAATTGATAATACCTTGAACAGAAGATAATGGCGAACGCAAATCATGTGAAGTACTGTAAACAAACCTATTTAATTCGTCATTCGTTTTTTCTAACTCAGCTACTTTATTTTTAAGTTGTTTTCTTGTTAGATAGAGATCATAGGCATTTTTGATTGCCGTTTCCAATTCTAACTCATCCCAAGGCTTTTTAATATACCTAAATATTTGACCTTTATTGATGGCATCTACAATGGCATCAACATCCGTATAACCGGTTAATAAAATTCTTATTGGGTCGGGATGTGATTTACGAACGATGTTAAAAAACTCTACTCCCGTAGAGTGCGGCATTCTTTGATCTGCAACAATCACATCCACTGAATGATCATTAAGTACATTCATCCCTTCTGCTGCAGAATTAGCAGTTAAAATATCAAAGGTTCTCCTAAAACTAGCTTGAAAAGCCAGAAGGTTATTTGCTTCGTCATCGACGTACAAGACTTTAATTTTTTCAGGCTTACTCATGACAGAATATTTAGATTACGGCTTCTCCAGGCAAGGTATGAAATAAAGTTAATACAAACTCTGAGCCTTTCCCGGGTTCAGAATTTACTTCTATTGTTCCATGATGTTTCTGAATAATTTTAAATACAATTGAAAGACCCAAACCGGTACCGGAACCAACATCTTTTGTGGTAAAGAATGGATCAAATATTTTATGCTTTACTTCATCCGTCATACCCATTCCTGTATCCTTTATTCTTATTTGCATTTTCTTAATTCCATTCTCTACAATATCAGCGGTTGAAATGGTGACCGTTTCATCAGAATCTTGTTTTGCCTTCATGGTAATAGCCTGAACTGCATTGTTTAGAATATTCATAAATACCTGGTTTAATTTACCAGGGAAACATTCTATTCGGCCATTTGCATTAAACTCTTTGTTTATTTTAATATAGTAAGGAACTGTATTTCTTACGATTACTAATGTAGAGTCAATACCTTCATGAATATCAACTGTTTTGATTTCACTTTCATCCAAGCGGCTGAAGGTTCTCAAGCCTTTTACAATTTCGGCTGTTCTTTCTGCCCCATCTTCAATGCCTTTCATCAAATCTACAATTTCCGTTTTGATGAAGTCAACATCTAACTGACGCTTTAATTTTTCAATTGCTTTTAATTTCTCAGTCATTTCATTTGCATCTGCGTTATGCAATTTTCCATACGCATCTATTACTTCAAACAAATCATTGAAATCAAGTTGTAAAGGTTTAATGTTTGATTTCACGAAGTTGATAGGATTATTAATCTCATGGGCTATACCTGCTGTAAGCTGTCCAAGAGATGCCATCTTTTCAGCTTCAACTAACTGGGTTTGAGTATCCTTCAAGTCTCTAAATGCAACATTTAACTGTGTGTTCGCAGTTTCTAGGGCTTCAGTTCGCTCTTTTACCTTACGTTCTAATATAATATTTTGCTCTTTAATTAAACGTTGATTTTCTAAAGATGCTTCTAATTCTCTTGCTTGTGATTGCTCTTTTTCTTTACGCAACACATTAATTTTATCAGCCAAAGCAATGGATAGTAATATAGCTTCAATTGCAGACCCAACGTACAAAATGTAAGTAGTAAAATTATTATAAGGCAGCACATTCAAATTGCGAAGCACAAATACAATCATACCGCCCAAAAATGCTATCCAAGCAATTAGATAAAAATTAGCAGGCTTGTACTTTTTTACTATAGCAATGTATGCAGATACCCCAATCAAAGACAAACCGCCTAATAAACTGGCAAAATTTAAAATATTGTAACTAATGTCATTCTTACCTGAAATACTTAAAATAATTCCGATGACATAAACAGCGATCAACAAATAATAGAACTTGTTGAATTTTGGAATAAACTCTTTTGTTTTCAAAAAGAATAAAGCAAATGAAATCCCTGTAATACCGGCCATTGCAGAGGTAACCGTTAACGCATAAGTGTTAAACCATGGAGCTGTTGGCCACAAATATTTAAACCCGTATCCAGCTAATGTAATTTGTGCGATTCCGATAAAGAACAAATACATTACATAAATCAGGTAGCTTTTATCTCTGGTAGATAAGAACAGAAAAAAGTTATAAAAGAAAATCGCTAGAATAATGCCGATATAAATACCGATAATATTTGATTGCAAGGATTGGGTAAAATCTAATGCTAATCTGTTCTCAATAAAAAAAGGAAGTAAGACCGGATGACTACTTTTAATGTTGAAATAGTATGTTGCAGAATCACCTATATTCTGATGAAGCTTAAATAAATAATAAGGATTAATAACCTTGTTCGAATGATAGGGCAATGCATTGCCACCAGAATCTTGCTTTACTAATCTTCCATCAATGAGTTTGTACATTTCAATGAATGAAATGTTAGAATATTGAAGATTGATGTAGAGTATAGAATCAGTAGATTGATTGACAACACTAAATTTTGCCCAAATATTTCCCGGTGTTACATTAAAAACCGGCACCTTTTTATCCGATGCAGAAAAAGCGGCTCCGCTAATTATTGTTTGATAGTCAAACTTAGCAAGGCTATCAATATAAATAAATGTATTTGTACCAATAGGTATTGGTCTACTAGCATCAGAAACTATGAGTGCCGATTGAGCAATAATAGTTCCTTGACCTAGGAACATGAATAGTAAAGGCACAAATAATCTACGCCAATTCGATTTTCGGGTACGCATTACAGTCAATAGTTTTAGTCTCGTCAATACTGGATTTACCAGATATATGGAATCAATCTTTTTGTTGTCTTTTTATAATTGGTGTATACAGCACCAAAATAGTTGGTAAGCATTGCTTCCTCAACAGAAATCCGAATATAATAAGCAATACTCATTGCAATAACCGCCACTACAATTGCTATAGGTGCATTTAAAAAAATCGGACAACCAATAATGGCCATAAAAGCACCTAAATAGCTTGGGTGTCTCACAAATCGGTAAGGGCCATCTGTAATTAACTTATGATCATTTACCAATGTTGCTGTTGCTGTAAAATGTCTACCCAATGTTTGTATGGCCCAAATTCTGATGGTAATACCAATCAACAAAAAAGTACTACCTAATAAAGTTAATCCGAGAGATGAACTCGAATGAGCATCCGTATAACCCCACTCCGAAACTGCAAATGCCACACTAACAGAAGACATAATCAATATGACTAACACAGAAGAACGATCGCTGGATTGATGGCTCTTAGTATCTTGTGTACTGAATGCCGGTTGACTTAACCATAAAGAAGCTGCAGCAATTGCCAACAATAAAGTTTTATAATGCAGCATTAATTCCGGCTTACCCAATAATGGGGCAAAGTTGAGTAATAGGATTGCAACAATGGTAAATATGATTTTATTCATTATACCTCCATTTTAGCTTTACGTGGAATTTTAAATTCGGTTTTACTGACACCATTCATGGCTAAATCATAATGAACGGTAACTTCAACATTTTTAAAAGGAGATCTTTCTTGTGCAACAGAAACAAGATTCTTACGCAAAAACAACATTTTTTCTCTTTCTCTTGGATGAGCTTTGGTAAGATGCACCGCATCATCTAAAAATACGGCAGTAGCAACTAGGTCTAATTTGGGATAATAAAAAGTACCGCTATGACCAACGGTTGTCAATACATTACTACCTATCCATTGGTTAAAACGTACCGTAGCAGGTGAACATAAAGAGAACATGGTATCGAGCCCAATTTGTTCTGCAATCACAACCGCAGCCCTTGAGGGGAATAAACTCCCTACGCCTAAACCGGCTACTTCTTTAGAATTCCAAAGCCCGCATAATTCACCGGTGCCGTTTTGAGCATAATCTGCAATTACATCATATATCCGGTCATCCATATATCCGGTTGCAGCTTCAATGGGCAAAGGGGTAATACCATCTGCAGCATGTACCCTAGCGCCGCCATATAACTTTTCGCCATCTAATGTTTCAACTACTATAACAAATACTGCAGGACTTGTTGCCCACGAATCATTGGATGAGGTTACTTTAGAAATACCATGATTTTCGAGAACCTTTCGGTGACCGTCAATAAATCTTTGACAAGTCTCAGGGTCATCAGTGGCCCTAAAAGCTCTAATTCTAATATCGGTATTCATTAGGTTTGCAAAGCTTTGGTGAAATGGGGGTTTTCGATCAAAGATGTAATAACGCAAAAAATGTCAAAATAATATCTGGTTGGGAATAATTATTCTGAAATTCTGACGTTATTAATACTAATTTCGACTAAACAGCTACAAACCGCTGATTTTTAACCACAAATCTTTTAATCCTAACGTAATAAAACAATGGAAGAAACACCAATCACTGTCTTGTACATTGATGATGAAGTTCACAACCTAACCGCATTTAAAGCCGCATTTAGAAGAAGTTTTCAAATTTTTACTGCTGAATCTGCAGAACAAGGTCGTCAAATTCTGGAAGAAGAAAATATCGAAGTTATTCTGAGCGACCAACGTATGCCCATTATGACCGGTATTGAATTTTTTGAATCAATTCTTGAAACCCATCCCGATCCGATTAGAATTTTGATGACAGGTTATACCGATATCAATGCGGTTGTAGATGCCATTAACAGAGGTCAAGTGTATAAATACCTTACCAAACCCTGGGTTGAACAAGATGTAATCAATTTTGTACACAAAGCTGCTGAGGTAGTTAGACTACGTAAAGAAAATGCCATTTTGACTAATAAATTATTAGACGCCAACGAAAAATTGGAGTTTTTAGCCAGGCAAGGACTTTTATCATAACCCCCAATTCAAACTAATTAGAAGCCAAACTGTTAACAGTTTGGCTTTTTTATGCCCAGATGTCAGCATTTCTACCTTTTCCGTCAGTACACACAATGGTGGAAAAGTCAAAACAGCATAAAAGGTATAATGGAGCTATTTTTGACATTCAACAACGATTACAGATTTTATAAAACTTAAAAAATAGTATCATGGCTTTAGAATTAACAGATGCAAACTTTCAAGAAAAAGTATTAGACTCAGATAAATTAACGGTAGTAGATTTTTGGGCAGAGTGGTGTGGACCATGCCGTGCTATCGGGCCGGTAATTGAGGAATTAAGCAAAGAGTATGATGGAAAAATTAACGTTGGAAAAGTAAACGTTGACCACAATCCATCATTAAGTATTAACTACGGTATCACTTCTATACCTGCTATTCTTTTCATCAAAGGCGGTCAGATTGTTGACAAACAAATTGGTGCAGTACCTAAGAGTGTGTTGGACAAGAAAATTCAATCACATATGTAGTTAAAAGGAGTAGTTTCAACACTACTTCATCATAATATCTTATCAAAAGAGACCATCGATTAATTTTCGATGGTCTTTTTTATTTGCACTAAGATTTTTACTGTTGAATAATAATCAAAGCCATATAAAGTTACGGCTTGGCGGTTGGTCTTACCCTTCCACTGGCACGGTAAGCATTTCTCCAATAATTATCGTTAAGATCACTCACCATAACCCCACCACTCGCAGCAGCATGAACAAATTTATTGTTAAGTATGTAAACACCAACATGTGTAATTCTTCTCCTGCCGGATGTATGAAAGAATACTAAATCACCCTCTTTTAAATCTTCCATTTCAATTCTATCGGTTATATCGTACTGTTCTTGTGCAGTACGAGGCAAATCGGCTTCAAAAACATCTTTCATCACAATTCGAGTAAAAGCCGAACAGTCAATACAATTTTGTGTACTTCCACCTAAACAATACCTTGTACCCCACCAATAATCAATCAGTTTGAGTAAATTGGTATTGGTTAATTTCTCTACAGTCGCATCCAACAAAATAGCATATTTAAATTGAAGTGGATCAGCTTCTTCTACGGCATAATCATCTTCAAAATAAGTATCTACTTCAGTATATGTAACAGTTGATGTATTGGTTTTGGATTCAGCTGATTTATTCGTTGTTGTAGTTATCTTTTTAGTTGATTCTTTAGTATTGTGCTTGGTGGTTACTTTAGTGCCCGGCGTTACAGCAATATCTTCTAAAAAAACAATGTCCTTTATTGTAGCTTTAGCAGCGGCTTTACGAGCTGGGGCAGAAGTATCCTTAGCCGTTAAAGTTTTCAACTGCTTGCAACTGCTGAGTGAGATAAATAGCAGCAAAGAGGCTATGAGACGGTTTTGTTTCATGTAGATTGCTGCGAAATTAAGTGGCAAAGCGGGTATATCCTCTCTTGGGCAAAAGTTTTTAACATTCCAACATGGCAAAAACCTTACTGTGGATAATTGAAAGCCATTCCGTTTTTAATCCTTACGATATTTGAAGGCTAATCTAAAGCATCAAAAAAAGTCATTTTCAGTTTGAAATAGCCAATATAATTGCCTGAATAAACATACTATGTCTCAATTCTCACACCTACACGTACATACACAATATTCATTGCTAGATGGGGCTGCGTCTATTGACAGCCTTTACAAAAAGGCCATGAACGATAATATGCCGGCCTTGGCAATTACCGATCATGGTAACATGTTTGGAGCATTTGAGTTTGTAGCGCAAGCTTGGAAAAAAACAAGAATTGTTGGTGTTGACGACAATGGTAAAAACATTGAAGAGCCCATTGTAAAACCAATTGTTGGTTGCGAATTTTATGTGGTAAAGAACCGCCATGCAAAAGCATTTACAAAAGGCGAAAAAGACCAGCGATTTCATCAAGTATTATTAGCCAAAAATAAAATCGGTTATCAAAACTTAGTAAAACTCACTTCCCTTGGCTACATAGAGGGAATGTATAGCAAATATCCAAGAATTGATAAGGAACTAATTTTACAATACCATGAGGGATTGATTGCAACTACTTGCTGCATTGGTGCTTATGTACCGCAAACTATTTTGAACGAAAGTGAAGAAAAGGCAGAAGCGGAATTTAAATGGTGGCTAGATATATTTGGTGACGATTATTATATCGAAATTCAGCGCCATAATATTAAAGAGCAACTTCAAATCAATGAAACATTGCTCCGCTTTGCAAAGAAGTATAATGTACCCGTAATTGCAACGAACGATAGTCATTATACCGATAAAGATGACTACAATGCCCACGACATTTTATTGTGTATCAATACCGGTGAAAAACAAGCCACTCCCGGTTTTGATGATATTGTGAATGATGATGCACAGATAAAAAACAAACGATTTAAATTTCCGAACGACCAGTTTTATTTCAAGACAACACAAGAAATGAAACAGTTGTTTAGTGATATTCCGGAGAGTATTGACAACACCAATGCCATCGTTGATAAAGTAGAAATATTGAATCTTAAAAAAGATATTCTACTCCCCGCCTTCCCTATTCCACAGGCATTCAAAATTCATGAAGATGATAATTTGAACCAGTGGGAATATTTGAAACACCTCACTTTTGAAGGTGCCAAACAACGCTATGGCGAAATTGAAAGTGCTACACAAGAACGAATAGACTTTGAACTATTTACCATCAAAACCATGGGTTTTGCCGGTTACTTTTTAATTGTATCTGATTTTATAAAAGCGGGCCGAGACATGGGAGTTTTTGTGGGCCCGGGTCGTGGTTCTGCTGCAGGTTCGGTGGTGGCGTATTGTATTGGCATTACCAACATCGACCCCATTAAATACAATTTACTATTTGAACGTTTTCTGAATCCGGACAGAAAAAGTATGCCGGATATTGATACCGATTTTGATGATGAAGGCCGTCAGCGAGTGATTGATTATGTGGTACAAAAATATGGTAAAGCCCAAGTAGCACAGATTGTCACTTTTGGTACAATGGCTGCCAAAAGCAGTATCAAAGATGTTGCCCGTGTAATGGATTTACCCTTGCCAGAAAGTAATGCTTTGGCTAAATTAGTGTCAGATAAACCGGGAACTGAGTTGGGCAAAATGTTACATGCACCACTCACTATAAAAGAAGGTGAAAAAAGCTTAGAAGAAAAAGGTTATTCACCCGAAGACATTGAAAATGCAAGACGCTTACGAGAACTCTATAATGGGCCCGAGGATGATTTAAGAACTCAAGTTTTACATGAAGCCGAACGATTAGAAGGAAGCGTAAGAAACACGGGTTTACATGCGGCGGGTATTATCATTGCACCAAGAGATTTGACCGATTTAATTCCTGTATCAACGGCTAAAGATTCTGATTTGTGGGTAACACAAATTGAAGGCAGTGTAATTGAAGAAGCAGGTGTTATTAAGATGGACTTTTTGGGTTTAAAAACATTATCCATTTTAAAAACTGCTTTAGAATTAATCAAGCAGAATTATGATATAGACATTGATTTAGATACTTTACCATTGGATGATGCGAAGACATTTCAACTGTATCAACGAGGAGAAACCAACGGTACTTTTCAGTTTGAAAGTGTGGGGATGCAAAAGTACCTGCGGGAACTTAAGCCCGATCAGTTTGCCGATTTAATTGCGATGAACGCTTTGTACAGACCAGGACCAATCGCTTATATCCCCAACTTTATTGCCCGTAAACATGGTAAGGAAGAAATCGTCTACGATATTCCAGAAATGCAAGAATATTTAGATGAAACTTATGGTATTACTGTGTATCAAGAACAGGTGATGTTGTTAAGCCAAAGCATAGGTGGCTTTACCAAAGGCGATGCAGATGTGTTGCGTAAAGCCATGGGTAAAAAACAAAAGGCAGTGCTGGATAAGATGAAAGAAAAATTCATCACCGGTGCTACAAAAAAAGGTCACCCTGCCGATAAACTAGAAAAAGTTTGGACCGATTGGGAAGCTTTTGCACAATACGCTTTCAACAAATCACACTCCACTTGCTATGCATTTGTAGCCTATCAAACAGCGTATTTAAAAGCACACTATCCAAGTGAGTATATGAGTGCCGTACTAAATCATGCCGGTAGCATCGAAAAAATTACCTTCTTTATGGAGGAATGTAAACGAATGGGTATTAAAGTATTGGGACCGGACATAAATGAAAGTATCAAAGGATTTGCACCCAACAAAAAAGGAGAAATTCGGTTTGGCTTAGGTGGACTAAAAGGGGTTGGCGAAAATGCCATTGAAAATATAATTGTAGAAAGAAAAAAAGCAGGACCGTTCAAAGATATTTTTCATTTCATTACTCGAATCAATCAACGTAATGTCAATAAACGTTCTTTAGAAAGTTTGGCGTATAGCGGCACATTCGATTGTTTTCCGCAATTTCATAGAGCTCAATATTTTTATATACCCGAAGGTGACCGAACCAACGGATTAGAAAAAATTATTGGATATGGACAAACCAAAGAATCGCTTACAGCTGGCACCACTAATACCCTATTTGGCGATTTAGCACAAGTAATGGAAATACCGCCACCTAAAATTCCGAATTGCGAACCATGGACTTTAACCGAAAAACTCAACTACGAGAAAGAAGTTACCGGTATGTTTATGAGTGGTCACCCACTTGACCATTATAAATTTGAAATGAAGCATTATGGTATCATGCCCTTGGCAGATTACAACGAAATAAAAGAGAGTAATACATTGGCTTCTGCTAATATCGGCAGGCAACTAAAGATTGCAGGCTTAGTGATTGATGCCCAACACCGCACCACTAAAACCGGAAGAAACTTCGGCATATTAACCTTAGAAGATTTTAGTGGCAAAACCGAAATTGCTCTTTGGAGTAATGATTATGTACAATTTCAAAACTATTTAGATAAAGGGAAAAATGTATTGGTACTTGGCAACTTTAAACAGAATTGGAAAGGCGATGGCTTTGAATTTAAAGTAACACAAATCACTTTATTAGAAACTGTAAAAGAAACATTTACAAAAAGCATCGACATTAATATGAACCCCGCAACAGTGTCTGATGAATTTGTAACTTTCATTACCAAAAATGTAAAAGCATATCCGGGTAAATCAACTTTAAAGTTTACGTTTAATGACCCGATAGAAAATATCAAACTCAGTCTATACACCTTAGAAAAAGGATTTAGAATGAATGATGAATTAGCCGATTTTTTAATGACTAATGTTGATGTTGAAGTAAGTGTTGCCGTGGTTGGAAAAGATTAATGACTACACAAAAGTCAATATAGCTAGATAAGCGGTAAATGCTTGAGTTTTATTTCACACAATTATGTGGTTGCCTTCTACACTATCGTATAATAGTTTTGTGTCATCAAAAAATATTAACCGATGTACAAAATTGTTTTTACAGCAGCCTCATTTATTATGTTAGCTGCTACTGCTTGCAAAAAGCCAACCGTGTATAATCCGATTATACCCGAACCAGGAAAAGACCAACAAATTCGTTATACCAATTTGAATAATAGAGAAGTATTGTTTGGCAGAAATGCTGCAGTACTCGATGTAAATCAAGATGGGCAATATGATATTATTTTTGGCACCCAACTAGTTGGAGACCCCATTTATCAAGTTGATAAAAGACAGTTTTTAGCTTCAGCACATATAGATACTTATATACCTGTAAATTTTGCAGAACAGTTTCCATCTCTATCTTTCGGACAATTAATTCCACTCCATGATTTTAATGGATTTACATGGTACAATGCTTCAAGTGCTGTATTGATGGAAAGATGGGAAGACATTCATGGCAATATTAGTTGGAGAGGAAACTGGCATACCCCAACGCCTAAATATTTGCCGATTAAAATTAAATCTAACGGACGTAACTATAATGGCTGGATTGAACTGACAGTTGATAGAAACACACAAAAAATAATTCTACATAAAATGGCGGTACATACCATAGCTGAATCACCCATTAGAGCCGGTTATTAAAATCGGCTTTTTTATTTTTTAATAAGGAGTTATGAAGACAATATTTGTATTGATTGCTAGTGTTGCTTTTTTGGTAACTAATGCTCAAGATTCAACACTTAAGGTAGCAACCTATCAGTATGCTGATAATAATCGCATTAAGAACATTCAGCCTTTGGCTGAACATATCGCTCAACAAACCGGGCTTAAAGTGGAAGTGAAAAGTTACGCCACAGTGTATTTATTAATTGATGCTATCCAAAACAATGAAATTGATGTGGCATTGATTAACACATTTGGCTTTTTTCTACTAGAAGCATCATCAAAACCTTACCCTATGAAGCCATATATGGCTTTACAAGTTAAACCCGGCAGTCAGGATAATTATAAAACAGTCATTTTCACCCAGCAAAGTTGCCCGATAGATTCTTTGTCGCAATTACCTAACATAGCATCATCTACAAATTTATATTTAGTAAATCCCGGTTCAACTTCAGGTAATCTAGTACCTCGACTAGCTTTAACAGGCATCGGTATTGCAAAAGCAGAAGAAAGTTTTAACCGAGTTAGCTACGGCCAAAATCATAGTCTTACTGTAGAAGCCATTAGTAAAGATGCAACAAGTATTGGGGCAGTAGGTCATACAGCTTATTATCAATACATCAACAATCCTGCACATCAAATTCCACTTAAAGTATTATGGACATCTCCTGAAATCCCTTTAGGTCCAATGTTATTGAATAATAAAATCAAGCAATCCATTAGAGATAGCATTATCGCAGTATGTCAACAACTACACAACACTAATCCATCGGCATTACAAGCAGTAAAAAATGGTTGGACAGAAGCAAAAGAGGCAGAAAGATTTATTCCTATAACAACAGATTATTATTTGCCATTTAAAAAACAATTAGGGCATAATAAAGATGTTGAAAGAATTCTACAACAGTTTACCAATTAACAATGGCTACTTGTTTGGTGAGAATACAATGCTTCTACCATTTAATGGCATTAAAGGTCTGTTATTAGCCCCTGTAATATTTCTAAATGCACTAATCTGTGCAGCAGATGCTTGGATGCTTTTCTCTAATACCATCCAAGTTACATTTTGCGTACACGGAGGTGCAGTAACTGAGCCCAAATAGTGAAAATAACCACGATTAACCGGCAACAAATTATCTAGATTATAGGTGCTACCGGAAGAATAGACAGTATTTACACTTGCAGGCAGATTGGGAATAAACGGTTGTAAGAAAGCATTTTCTGCACCGGTTTCTACCATTACTGAAACAATAAACACTTTACTTTGATCAATATTGTGATGCATAATTTGAATTTCCATGGGGTAATCTACACCTTGCACTTTATGTTCGGCAGGTGTTTTAATTTGAAAGCCTTGCAATTGGTAGGTTAACCCATCATACTGTAACGAACCGCTTCCTGGATTGCAGCGAAAGCTGATGCTTTTACTTCCGTCATTAATAATGTTTGTAGATGTGGTTCCGTAATTGAGTTGATTTTTAAGAGATGGTAAACCATTGTCGATACCGCCACCAAATACATCAATAGGAGATTGTCTATTCCCGTTACAATAAGAATAACCGTAGCACAATGAAGACCAATTTGATGGCCCATTTGGACTACTTGTGTTATAATCCCAAGTTACCCTGTTGCAATCTTCAGATGGGAATCCATCACTCGAATCAACTTCACAGCCGGCAGCTGCTAGAAGCACAATTAATGAGAATAAAATCAGCCAAGATTTTGTGTAACGACCAAACATAGAAACAAGTTTTATGAAAGTTCAGTGACTTTCTCACAGGATAATTTATCCCTTGTTTCAGAAGTATTGGATTTGTATTACAAAGTAAATGTAATTATTTACCAATGTATGTTAAAGTTTATACACAGCGGGTTAATTACATGTAGCCCAATATTTTAAGCATACTTTGTGCCGTTTGTTCCTTGGCATACACCCAATCTACCAACTTACCGTTTTTATCGTGGCCTACAATGATATGCTTGGGCGAAGGTATAAGACAGTGTTTGATACCTCCGTAACCGCTAATTTGGTCTTGATAGGCACCGGTATGAAAAAATCCGACATATAATGGTTCTGCGTTGTTTTGCTCCTCCCCCTTTTCTGTACTTGTTAGTTTGGGTAAAAACACTTCATTAATATGTTCTTCAGAGTCGTAGTAATCATGGCTATCACAGGTAATTCCGCCTAATACTACTCGTTGGTATTCGTTATCCCACTTATTTACCGGCAGCATCAAAAACTTTTCGCCAATACCCCAGGTATCGGGCAAAGTAGTTATGAAAGAAGAATCAATCATATACCAACACTCTCTATCGTTTTGTATTTTTTGACCAATAACACTATAAATATGTGCCATGCTTTCACCAACCGTAAAACTGCCAAATTCAGTATAAATATTCGGCATTGGCACTTTTGCTTTTTTACAAGCTTTCTTGATATTACCTACAATTTCATTAATCATGAATTGATAGTCATACTCAAAGCCCAAAGAATGTTTAATGGGAAAACCACCACCAATGTTGATGGAGTCTAACTCTGGACAAATCTTTTTTAACTGACAATACAGGTTGATGATTTTATTCAACTCACTCCAATAATAGATATCGTCTTTAATTCCTTTGTTTAAAAAGATATGGAGCATTTTAAGTTGAAACTTTTCTTCGTAACCCTCAATCTCATCAACATAAAATTCTAAAATATCTTTTGGTCTAATGCCCAATCTAGAGGTGTAGAATGGAAAACTTGGTTCTTCTTCTGCAGCCACACGAATGCCCAATTTAAAGGGTTGTTTTACACTACGTCTATAAGCCTTCAATTCCTCCTTATTATCAAGAATTGGAATTACATTTTTGAATCCGGTATTAATAAGTTTAGCAATACGAGAAGTGTATGACTTTTGCTTATACCCATTGCAAATGATGAAGGTTTCTTTGTTAATCTTACGCTTTTGATATAGTTTATTGATGATTTCGATATCATAAGCAAACGAAGTCTCCAAATGTATTTCATGCTTCAATGCCTCCTCTACCACAAAAGAGAAATGCGAACTTTTGGTACAATAGCAGTAGAAATAATCAGCCTCATATTTGTGCTTTTTAAAAGCATTATCAAACATTTTTTTGGCTTTATTAATTTGCATACCAATTTTAGGCAAATAAGTAAGCTTCATTGGCGTGCCATACTTATTAATGAGTGCCTGTAAATCGAGACCATTAAATTCCAGGTATCCGTTATCGCTTACATCAAATCCTTCTTGTGGAAAGTGAAATGTTTGATTCACCAACGAGGTGTAGCTGTTTGTCATTCTTATTTAAGACTGATTAAAGAGTGTAACTTAAAATTAAGGTAACAAAAGTAATTGTTTGAAGCTTGTGCAGCGCAAAAAAATGTAAAGATCAACCAATTAGTTACTTTTTTACAATAAAAAAGGCTGTAGTAAATTCATACCACAACCTTTAACTTATTTAGGATTGATTATTTATTGTGGCTTTGCAGCGGCATCCGCAATCATTTTTTTACGGGCTTCGGAATATTCTTTGTACTTATCTCCCATCAAATTTTTCATTCTCCAATCTTTGTCTGCATTGGCATCTTTCAATTTTTGCTTTTTTTCGTCTGCACTCAAACTACTATCCCCGTTAATATCATCTTGTTTTTTGTATAAATTTTCGATGATGGCTTTTGCTTTTGCAATTTTTTGATCATCCAATCCTACTTGCTTACAAGCAGCAACAATTTGATCAAGGTTTTTGGCTCTTACTGTTGCAACGTCATCTTTAGCTGGAGTTGTATTTTGAGCAAAATTGGCAGTAACTAAACCAAGCATACAAGCGAAAGCTAGAATAATTTTTTTCATACAGCGTTTTATTGTTTGATGAAAAATGAAAATACTTGGTTAAGTAGACATCAAACAACTTCTATCTGCTTTTGAAACATTTACCCCTCTTTTTTGAAAAATAAGCGCCACAACAAATTGATGACACAATCAGCAATTTCAATTCGTCTTTCGCCATTAAAATATAATTCTCAACGCAGAACGATAATAGGGAATGATTCCAAAAAAAATGCCGCAGAAAAATCTGCAGCATTTTCTATATCAGTTTAGTAATCGGTTACTTTACAGAAGCAACTAAAGCTTTGAAACTTTCTGGGTTGTTCATCGCTAAATCCGCTAGAACCTTGCGGTTTAATTCAATGCCTTTAACATTTAGCAAGTTAATGAATTGACTGTAAGTAAGTCCTTCTTCTCTTACGGCTGCGTTAATACGAGCAATCCATAATTGACGGTATTCTCTTTTCTTCAATTTACGACCTACATAGCTGTAAGTCATACCTTTTTCTACAATATTTTTAGCTACGGTATAAACGTTTTTACGCTTACCATAGTAACCTTTAGCTTGGTTAAGAATTCTTTTTCTTCTTGCTCTAGATGCAACGGCATTTTTTGAACGTGGCATAGTATGTTGTTTTAAATCAGCTGTACAACGTACAGACTGAGAAAGTTAATAATTAATTGTCTACTGTTTCAAAGGCTTATTTCATACGTAATAAACGCATAACAAATGCTTTGTTTGGTGCAGCAACTTTACCTTTCAGTCTCATGTTACGCTTACGCTTAGTAGATTTTTTTGTTAAGATGTGACGTTTGAACGCCTTTTGGAAGGTAATTTCTCCGCTGCCGGTTACCTTGAAACGCTTCTTTGCGCTAGAGTTTGTTTTTACTTTTGGCATTTGAATAATCTAATTAGATTACACCCTGCTGGTGTCCCGAACAGACGGGCACTTGTTGAACCATGTGGGTAAATTGGGCGGCAAAAGTAAGGGAATCGTCGTTAAAATGGATAAATAAGGAGCGGTTTTTTATCAAAAACCAGCAAAAAGACTAAGAAAAACGCCTTTTAACCGTTTGATCGAACTGTTTTACAATATCAGCACCTTCATCCCAACCTAGTTTGATCTTCAACTCTCGTTGTATCCAATATTCAGCTTCGGGGTAAATATTGAAACTGTTAATGGTTTTAATGCTGCGTTCATACATCGTTTCATCGTCTCTAAACAAATCATGTATAAAACGATGTCTTTCATTTATGCTGATGGCTTTTCGTAAATCTCTCACCGGCATGTCTTGCAAAATAGCGGCAACTTCTGTTTTTTCTTCTTTCAACCGATCATTTAACGAATCTAAAGTACTACCGACAGTATCGTTTAATTCAAATACTACTTTGTCTTGATGCGCTAAAGTTGGTACATCTTTAATTGGGTCAAACAACCAACCACTAGCGTCGTCTTTTTTATGGTGATGGGTTTGACGAGGTTTGGCATCTATAAATTGGGGTTGTGGCTGCTCCATCACAGCTATAGGAGCAATAGTTGGTGGTATGTGTTCCGCAACTGCTTCCATAGGTTTAAAATTAGGAACCATTATAGAAACTTTAGAACTGCCGTTGCCAGAACCATTGACATACTGATGCAACTCTGCTTGTAACATTTGTAAGGTTACCAGCATTTTTTGAGCATCGGCATGTTGTGCATGCAATTCTGCTAATTTGTTGATCAAAACACCAACTCTTTCCATCGGAAGTGATACTTTTGGGGGGTTATTCACACTTATAATTCCTAAAAATACTAACTCTTTTTCAAGATTAGCAACTAATTAAGCATGTTTATAGAACCTAATTTAACCGGAGAACGACGGGGATGGATTGAAGTAGTGTGCGGAAGTATGTTTAGTGGCAAAACCGAAGAATTGATTAGAAGGTTGAAAAGAGTAAAAATTGCCAACTTAAAAGTGGAGATTTTTAAGCCCGCCATTGATGTGAGATACGATAATGAAAAAGTAGTCAGCCATGATGCTAATGCCATCATGTCTACACCAATAGACAATTCTCAAACCATTTTATTAATGGCTAATGATGTTGATGTAGTAGGCATTGATGAAGCTCAATTTTTTGATAAAGAAATAGTACATGTTTGCGAAACCCTTGCCAAACGTGGCATTCGGGTGATAGTTGCAGGTTTAGATATGGATTACATGGGCCGTCCATTTGGGCCAATGCCCGATTTATTAGCCATTGCAGATTATATTACCAAGCTGCATGCCATTTGTGTGCAATGTGGCAATATCGCAAGTATCAGCTATCGAAAAACGGCACAAGAAGGTCAGGTATTGTTAGGCGAAAAAGATATTTATGAACCCCGCTGCCGCAAATGTTGTGAAGACAAATAATGAGCAATCCTAAACACATTATTGCAATGTTTAAAAAAGATGTTCTGCTCGAAATAAGGCAGCAATATTCTTTTTATGGTGTGTTATTATATGTGGCTTCTACCATTTTTGTTCTCTATTTAGCCATGGGACAGCCGGAAGATAAAGTATGGAATGGCCTTTTTTGGATGATACAATTGTTTGTATGTGTTAACGCAGTTGCCAAAAGTTTTTTACAAGATAGCAAAGGCAGGATGTTGTATTTCTATTCGATTGCGAGTGCTACTGATTTTATTCTCTCCAAACTGCTGTTCAATACTTTATTGATGATGGTGATGACCCTCACAAGCATCTTATTATTTGTAGCATTACTAGGCAACCCTATGCAATACATGCTACAATTTATAGGTATTGCTTGTTTTGGTGGATTAAGTATTAGTCTGGTATTTACATTTTTGGCAGCTATAGCCGCTAAGGCACAACAAAACGCTGCACTAATGGCTATTTTAGGATTTCCGATTATCATTCCACAGTTGTTGTTGCTAATGAAAATTTCCAACATTGCTTTTTCCTCGGTTATTCAAACCGGTTTATGGCAAATTGTTGCTTTATTAGCCGCTTTAGATGTTATGGTGATTGTGTTATCCATTATTCTATTTCCATTCCTTTGGAAAGATTAGTTTTTATACCTACGTACTCGTCTTTTTCATGCAAGTGTTAACATTTTAATGAATTGTTACAATGGCGTAAATTTTACACATCCGTAAATTTGTTGCCCCCCTTTCCCCTATTTTTGCGCTTCAATACAACGGTAATTACCCAAAGTGCTAATATCCATACCGTTGAAAAAGTAAAAGCATGCTTCGCAAAAACTGGTGGAAAATTCTCTGTGTTGTGCTGCTCACTTACACCTTCATTGGCGGTTTTTTGTTTGATGCCCCTGCCCGTGAGATTTTACATGAAACCATTCGTAATCTACATTTTCATGTGTGTATGTGGTTTGCCATGATGATTTTGTTTACTGTGGCAGTAGTGTACCACGTAAAATATTTACGCAGCAACAATTTAGTGCATGACATTTATGCTGTGAACTACATTAAGCTAGGAATAGTATTTGGCATTTTAGGCTATACCACCGGCGCAGTTTGGGCTAAATATACTTGGACAGAATTTGCCAACGATGCTGAAATTTTTAGAGAACCGAAATTGATTGGTGCTGCCATTGCGCTACTCATCTACTTTGCTTATTTGGTGTTGAGAGATTCTATGACCGATTGGGAAAAGAAAGCTAGAGTAAGTGCAGTGTATGGCATTTTTGCTTATGCCTTATTATTCCCAACGATTTGGATTTTGCCAAGAATTTTAGAAAGTCTGCACCCTGGTAAAGGTGGTAACCCCGCTTTAAATTTCAAGGATAGTGATTTAAGATTGAGGGTTGTTTTTTACCCGGCTATCATCGGTTGGACTTTGCTTGGAGTTTGGATTACTATATTAAAGATCAGACTACAATTATTAAAAGATAAAAAACTGTTGCATGCATAAATTAAAATACTTGCTCGTTTTATTGTGCTCAATGGCTACCACAATGGTTGTAGCTCAAGACAATAAACAATACACTGCCGATGTGATGCGGAGTAACGGCAAAATTTATGTAGTGGTTGCAGTTTGCCTGATTATTCTTTTTGGATTGATTGCTTATGTGGTTAGAATTGATCGAAAAATAAGCAAACTAGAAAAAGGAGCTGAATAAAGTGTTGCCGTACAAGAGTGCGACGCAACGATGTTGCCACCTGTACAAATGACTGAACAATAAGAAATAACGATTGCTAAATACTCTAAACAAAAAAACGATTGCGTATGTCAAATCAACAGTACAGCTTTTTCCAAAGCGTTGAAAAAAGCTTTGATAAGGCGGCCAAATTTACGAAGTACGACAAAGGATTATTGGAACAAATTAAAGCTTGTAACAGCATTTACAGCATGCGTTTTCCTGTGAAAATGGATGATGGTCGTATTGAAGTTATTGAGGCTTACCGTGTACAACACAGCCAACATAAAAGTCCTTGTAAAGGTGGTATTCGCTTTAGCGATGAAGTGAACCAAGATGAAGTAATGGCATTAGCTAGTCTAATGACTTATAAGTGTGCTATTGTGAACGTTCCATTTGGTGGCGGTAAGGGTGGTATTAAAATTAATCCTCGCAAATACAGCACTTACGAATTAGAAAAAATTACCCGTCGTTATACGGCTGAATTAGTGAAGAAAAATTTTATTGGCCCGGGCATTGATGTTCCTGCTCCTGACTATGGAACAGGCGAAAGAGAAATGTCTTGGATTGTTGATACTTATGCCTCATTAAAGCCGGGTGAAATTGATGCTGCCGGTTGCGTTACCGGTAAACCTATTACCCAAGGCGGTGTTCGTGGCCGTAAAGAAGCTACCGGATTGGGTGTTTTCTTTGGCATTAGAGAAGTGTGTAACATGCCTGATGTAATGGCTAAATTAGGCTTAACAACGGGTGTTGAAGGCAAAACAGTAGTAGTACAAGGCTTGGGAAATGTAGGCTATCACAGTGCAAAATTCTTTCGTGAAGGTGGTGCAAAAGTGATTGCTATTGCCGAGTACGAAGGTGCTATTTACAAAGCAGATGGAATTAATGAAGAAGAATTATTTCAACACAGAAAAACTACAGGGTCAATCCTGAATTTTCCGGGTGCAACTAATATCACAAAAAATACCGAAGCTTTGGAATTAGAATGTGATATTTTGATTCCGGCTGCATTAGAAAATGTCATCAACGGAGAAAATGCACCACGAGTAAAAGCAAAAATTATTGGCGAAGCTGCAAATGGTCCTTTAACACCGGAAGCAGATGAAATTTTTTCTGCTAAAGGAGTTTTGGTAGTACCGGATATGTATTTGAATGCAGGTGGTGTAACCGTATCTTATTTTGAGTGGTTGAAGAACTTAAGCCATGTACGTTACGGCAGAATGGAAAAGCGTTTTACCGAAAATATGAATTCACATATTTTGGCTCAGATTGAAGAAATGTCGGGCAAAAAAGTAAGTGATAAGGAAAGAGAATTTATTCTTCACGGACCAGATGAAGTTGATTTAGTACATAGCGGCTTAGAAGAATCTATGATTAGTGCTACACATGAAATCATGGATATTTGGAAAAGCAATCCTGAGATTCCGGATATGCGAACAGCAGCTTATGTAAATGCCATCAACAAAGTAGCAACCAGCTATTTAGAGTTGGGTATTTTCCCTTAATCTTCATTTCAAAAATTATCATCAAACGGTGTTGAACAACTCAGCACCGTTTTTTATTGCTCAAAGTTTGCTGAATTGTTTTTTTTCAACAACTTCACTCATCAAATTGAATGACTTCAAAAATCAACAACATGAAGAAATTGCTATGGCTCATTATTGTATTACCAATTGTAAGTTTTGCTCAAACCATTGATTCTGCTTGGTTAGCAGATAACTATACCAAACAGGAAATCTACATTCCGATGAGAGATGGTGTAAAACTCTTTACATCAATTTATGCTCCTAAAAGCAATACAGAACAACATCCAATTTTAATGACAAGAACCCCCTACTCTTGTGCCCCTTACGGCGAAAAAAATTATCGAACATTCTATACCAACCATTATAAAGAATACTTGAGAGAGGGTTACATTATGGTGATACAAGATGTTCGTGGCCGTTGGATGAGTGAAGGTGAATTTGTAGATGTTCGTCCGTATAACCCCAACAAAAAAACCAATAGCGATATTGATGAAGCAAGTGACACCTATGATACCGTTGATTGGTTGACTAAAAACCTCAACAACAATAATGGTAAAGTGGGTGTGTTTGGCATTTCTTATCCCGGCTTTTACTCTACTATGGCGGCTTTGAGTAACCATCCGGCGGTAAAAGCAGTGAGCCCTCAGGCTCCGGTAACCGATTGGTTTATGGGTGATGATTTTCACCACAACGGTGCTTTTATGTTAATGGATGGTTTTAGCTTTTATCGTGGCTTTGGCCGACCAAGACCAACACCAACCACTACTCAAACACCATCAAAAGATATTTTTTACAGTAAAGACAATTACAAGTTTTACTTAGAAACCGGTGCATTAACCAACTTCACCAAATTAATGGGCGACAGTATCAAATTCTGGAACGATTTAATGAATCACTCCAACTACGATGCTTGGTGGAAAGCCAGAAATGCCAGAGTGGGTGCATATAATGTAAAGCCTGCCATGCTTACGGTTGGTGGATTGTTTGATGCCGAAGATTGCTTTGGTGCATGGGCAACCTATAAAGCCATTGAACAACAATCGCCACAAACAAAAAACCAGATTGTAATGGGTCCTTGGTTTCATGGACAATGGGCCGGCAGAGGCAGTGATGGTTCATTCTTAGGTAATGTAAAATTTGGCAGCGCAACAAGCACCTGGTATGCAGAAAATATGGAGATTCCATTTTTTCAATACCACTTAAAAGGCAAAGGAAGTATTGACAAGATTGCTGAAGCCAATATCTTTTTTACAGGTGAAAACAGTTGGCGTCAATTGGCACAATGGCCACCTGCCAATGCTAGCAATTCCAATTATTATTTAGCCGCAGGAGGCAAAATAACCGGCACCAAACCAACCGCTAAAAATAGCTTTAGTGCTTATATAAGCGACCCGGCTAAACCGGTACCTTATACAGAAGATGTACATTTTGGCAGAACAAGAGAATACATGACCGATGACCAACGTTTTGCAGCTAGAAGACCTGATGTACTAGTGTTTCAAACCGAAGTGTTAGACAATGACCTAACTGTTGCAGGACCGGTAATAGCTGATTTAGTAGCTAGTATCTCCACCACCGATGCCGATTTTGTAGTGAAAGTGATTGATGTTTTTCCCGATGATTTTAAATATGAAGGCACAACAACTCAAACCGGCAGAACAGCTCCAACAGCAGTACCCATGGGTGGTTATCAAATGTTGGTGAGAGGCGAAATTTTGAGAGGTAAATTCCGTAATAGTTTTGAAAAGCCCGAAGCTTTTGTACCCAATAAACCAACTGAAGTAAAATTCACTTTACCTGATGTTGCACATACCTTCAAAAAAGGCCATCGCATGATGGTACAAATTCAAAGTAGTTGGTTCCCATTGGTAGATAGAAACCCACAACAGTTTCTAGACATTTACAAAGCCACCGATAAAGATTTCAAAAAAGCAACCATACAAATTCACCATTCCGCCACACAAGCAAGCCGACTGATTATACCCACTATACGGTAGTAAGCATTAGGGTGTAAGTTGTAACTTACACCCTAATTATTTCGGCTATGCACAAGATTATTATTGTACTCCTTCTTGGCATTATTGCAAGTCTTATTCCTGATGAAATTATTGCACAGCAAAGCACTGAGCTAGAAACCGTTTACAAGAATTTCAGGATTAGAAAAGTTTATCCTTCTAAAGCCGATACTGTTTATGCTGCCGTGTATGGCAGTCCTGAATTTGGTCCCGAAATAGGTAGCAGCGGAACAGTAACCGCTGAAATGAGCAGTGAGCAACGCTCTGAACAAGAATTGGGTTCCTGTTTTGTCATCAGTTACCAAGACAGTAAAAAGTTTTTTACCGTTTACATCATCAATAAACACCGCAACAAAGCCGACTCCAATTATAGAGCCGCTACAGGTGATGTGATCACATTACCCATCAAAGTACCTAAAGTAAAAATCCCTAGCTTATTACGAAAAATTGACCTACAAGGAACGCTGATTTATAATAACGATGCCGGATTCATCTATCCACCTAACAGAATCTATCAAAATGATACCAAAATTTTTGAAGACAGTGTTTTGCAAGCCTATACGGAGGAAGTAAGAAAAGCGGTTGATTTATTCAAAAACAATACCAATCCAAGCATTAGAACCCCTGCCGAAAAGGGTCGTTACAAAGGCAAAACCATGTTAGAAGCCATGACTGCCTGTACCAACAAAGATGTATTGCTTTTCTTAAAGTATGTCGTTGACTATCCAAGAAGTTATCGGGCAAAAGATTATAACATTGGAGAAGTTTTTGGCGGCTGGGTTATCGCCGGTGCCCCCGAAAGCCCCACAGAAGTATTGGATTGTTTAGCAGCAGTAGTGGGCAAGCCTTTGCTACTCAAACAAAAAGTAACACAATACAAAAGTTTAATCATTGAAGATTATCAAATCAATAATTGGATTGGCAAAGCCATGGATTTATTCAAATCAGGTCTGTTCGATGAATCTGAACATATGTATAATCTCATTGCCCCCATTTTACCCATCATCAATGATAGTATTCTAAGCGGCACTTATTACATTGCCAAAGCAGAATTTGAACAATACAAACACAACTATTATAAGGTAATTGCTTTGTGCGATTCGGGTATTGTATTACTCAAAAACATTAGAGACAGAGATAATATTTATTATCAAACCCAATACAAAAAAGCATTCGCTTACAGGCAGCTCAAACAAAAAGAAAAAGCACTTGCCATTTATAGTTCTTTACTGCAACAACTAGACAAGGACAGTTTATTGACAGACAGTACAACCATTTTATCCGTCAGAGCAAGATTGTACCGAGAACAGGGGAATACAGCTTATGCGTTTGAAGATTTTTTTGATGCCATCACCAATTTCACAAAAGCATATGAGCTATATAAAAGAGTAGGTAATAATGCAGCTTTATCATTAGCTGCTGAAATGCAATCTAATATTGCCAGAATTTATAAAAAACAAAATCGCAATAAAGAAGCAGAAGCCATTTATTTAGACTTGTTAGAGATCAATCGTTCTCAAGTCAATATCAAAGAGGGTGCAGAAACGATAGCCAATATTGCTTACCTCAGATCACAAATGGGTAATTATAAAAAAGCGTTGGAGAATTACAGAACAGCTTATAACCTCTATAAATATTTACAAAATAAAAGTGAGGCAGGATATAACCTTTCTCAAATGGGACAAAATTATTGGAACTTAGGTATGTACGACTCTGCTATTGATGCACACCAAAAGGCAATTGAGCTACAAAAAGAAGCAGACAACAAAAAATATGAAGCTTATGCATGGAGTAAACTAGGTCATCTTTTTACCATAACCGGAGATAAAAGCAAAGCCATCGCAGCCTTTGATAGTGCTATCTATCATGCTTTAGCAGGGAATGACACTTTGAGTTATATTAGTTATTTGAATGATAAAGGAGAAGCCTATGAAAATGATAAAGACTACAACAAAGCAAAAGAATATTACACCAAAGCATATACAACAGCAAAAAAAATCAATAGTAAGACAAGTACTTTAGAATCTTTTTACAAGCTTGCAGGAGCAAACTATGTCATTGACTCGGCCCTAGCTAGAAAGCAATTCATGGAATCATTTGCTATGGCTGAACAACTTGGAGATAAAGACAAACAAATTTATAGTCTGCTCAATTTAGGAGCATTGCTTACCAATCAATCTGATTATGTAACAAGCGTTGCATATTTTAAAAAAGCATTGACCATAGCAAATAGTGAAAACAATATTTTTGACCAAGCAGAGTGTTATCGCTTTATGGGCATGGCTGCACAAGAGCGTCAAGAATTTGATTCTGCCTTCGCATACTTAAATCGGTCATTGAGTTTATTTACTACAATTCAAAACAATGCAAAACTGCCATTATTGTATAGAAGATTAGCAGATTTATATGTATCCACTTCTGATTTCAAAAAGGCTGAAACACATTACCAAACTGCATTACAAATAGCAGATAGCACCAATAACAAAACAGAAAGCGTAGCTATTTTATCTGAATACAGTTACTTAGAGTTGCTCAAAGGAAATAATAAAAATGCCTTACGTTATTTAGATAGTGCTAATGCTTTACTCAGTTCAACAAATAGTACTTTATTGCAGGCTAGTCTTTACCTATCGTATGGTAATTACTACAACCGCATTTTTGAAAATGAAAAAGGTTTGAACTACTATAAAGTTGCAGACAGCATTTATATTAAAGAAGGTGCCACTGAATCAAGAATTACTTTGCTGAATAATATTGGTAGTTTATTTGCTAGCCAAAGAAATTGGAATAAAGCTTTAGACTATTTTTTACAAGCTCAAAAATTGGCTAAACGACAAAATGTATTAACCGATATCGGATTACTCATTCAATTAAATATTGCAGAAGTTTATTACTATAAAAAAGATTATACAAAAGCACAGCAAGCTTGTAAAGAAATAGAAAAAAATGCCACACAGTTAGGTGCTAAAAGAAGGATAATCAGTGCTGTTTTATTGAGAGGAATGATTTTTTATGCCATTAAAAATTATACAGAATCAGAAAAATCATTGCAACAAGTATTACAAATAACGAAAGACAATCCTTCACCTTTTATTTCGTCGGATGTTAATTTGTATTTAGCGAGAATTTATAAAGACAAATCCAAACTGTCAGAAGCCTTACAATTTATTGTTGAATCAGAAACCAACATTGCTTCCATTGATAATGAAAATGGACTGTGGGAAATATTGTATGAAAAAGGGAATATTTATTTTTTGCAGAACAATATGGATTCAGCCATTGCAGCCTACAAAAAAGCGGTGAGTATCGTAATCAAATTATCTTCTAAAATCATTGGTACTGAAGAAGAAAAAAATAAGCTGAAGGCAGAAGAAAGCAAAGTAGATTTATTCGGCAAATTAATTGCAGCATTTGTGCAAAGCAATAAGGTAGATGAAGCAGTGTATTATACTAACCTAGCTAATCTGCAAGGCATACAAGAAAAGACAAATGAAGCAGGTATAGCAGGTGGCGACAAACAAAAAATTGCAGCGATTGAAAAAAGTAAAGAATTTATTCAACAACGGAATACGGCTAAAGAAACCTTAGCTAAAGAAGCGGCCAAACCGGAAGCCCAACAGAACAAAGATTTGATGGCTTCGATGCAGCAAATCATTAAAACAGCAGAAGATGATTATCAAAATTATATCGATGATTTAGCTACAACATACGATGACATTAAGACCAGTTTTGCCGAAACGGTTAACCCCGGTAAATTCTCTGCCTACAAACAAAGTATTCCGGACAGTGTAGCTTGTTTATTGTACATCATCAACAATAAGCAATTATACATTTTTACCGTTACCAATACCGAAACATTAGCTTTTACGGTAAACTTAGATCGCAACTTAGACAGTACTGTTAATCGGTTTTTGAAAGCAGTAAGCAACCCTAGAAAAGCATCCGGTACAGGTGCATTAAATATTAGAAGTGCTAAGCTCCTCAACTTTGGCAACAATGATAAAGCAGAAGATTTCAGCCAGTTAGCGGAGCAATTGTATAAGATTTTAATCATTCCTGTTGCAGATATCATCAAAGACAAAAAAACCATTTGCATCATCCCAACAGGCAAACTTAGTCAGATACCATTTCAAGCTTTAGCGTATCAGCAAGACAAAGATCATTTTCGTTTTTTGGTAGAAGACCATTCCATTTTCTACACGTCTCAAATGGAAGTATTCTACGGCAAAGCCGATGATAAAAAAGACATGAACTCCCTATCAGCTTTTGGCAATCCCGATAAATCTTTACCCAAAGCCGGACAAGAAGTATTAAACCTGAACAAGATTATTGCAGCGGCTAAAATCTATATCGAAGATTCGGCCACAGAGAAAAAAGCCAGAGAAAGTTTAATCACCAGTAAGTACATTCACTTTGCTACGCATGGTATGCTCGATTACAATGATTTCAGAAACTCCTACCTTCTATTTGCCAAAGAGCAAAATGCCGATACCACACTCAATGGCAAATTGACCATTCGTGAAATCAAAGCATTAAAAATCAGCAACTGCGATTTAGTGACCTTATCGGCCTGCGAAACCGCAGTAAGCAAAGAAGTGTCTAAAGGTTGGTACATCTCCCCTGCCAATTCGTTTTTAGTGAAAGGTGTAAAAACAGTGGTTGCTTCTTTATGGCCGGTAGATGATGATGCTACTAGTATTCTGATGACCGCCTTCTACCAAAATTTACAAACCATGGGCAAAGCCGAAGCCTTACGAAGAGCACAACAAACACTCAGCAAAAATCCAAAATATGTACATCCGTACTTTTGGAGTGCTTTCTTGTTGTACGGCGATTGGAGGTAGTTTTTGAGGGTGTAAGGCGTAGGGCATAAGGTGTAGGGTGTAGATTGAAAATGGTCCGTACTGTTTCTTTTTCACGCAAAGGAACAAAGATGCTAAGGCGCAAAGAATTCTACCACAACGTTCACAAAGTTTTTTTCACGAAGGGCATAAAGGGCCCCTTTAGGGGATAGGGGCTCTTGTTCTTACCATTCACTATTGACTATTGACTATTTACTCTCATAGCTTCTACATTCTATATTCTAACTTCTATCTTCTAACTTCTATCTTCTTTCCTTCCATTGACCGTCGACCATGGGCCTCATTCATCTTTCCTCCTTACATTTACACCATATGAAAATCAGTCTAACACTTCTTGCCCTAGTGGGTACCCTATACTGTACCGCTCAACAACCCAATATTATTCCGGCGCCACTCAAAGCCGAAGCCCAAAAAGGCAGCTTCTCCTTATCGCCTACTACGGTAATTGTAGCCGGCAATCGGGCAGAACAAGCCACCATCAACTTCTTTAACGATTATCTGAAAAAATATTATGGCTTTTCGCTCAAACAAGTAACCACTGCCAAAGCCAATTACATCAGCTTTAGTACCCCTACTTTTATTAGAAAGCCCGACAACGAAGAACGCTATACCCTAGCCGTAACGCCAACACACATAAACATTATTGGCGATGGAACAGCCGGCACATTTTACGGCATGCAAAGCCTCATTCAACTATTGCCCACCACTGCAACCAAGGGAGCAACAGCCATTAAAATCAATAGCATCAACATTGAAGACCAACCTCGCTTTAGCTACCGAGGCATGCACTTAGATGTAGGCCGACATTTTTTTGAAGTGGACTTCATCAAAAAATACATTGACTATATCGCCCTGCACAAAATGAACACCTTCCATTGGCATTTAACCGAAGACCAAGGTTGGCGGATAGAAATAAAACGCTATCCCAAATTAACCGAAATAGGTGGTTATAGAAACGGCACCATCATTGGTCGCTACCCCGGCAAAGGCAATGACAACCTGCATTATGGCGGATTTTATACCCAAGACCAAATCAAAGACATTGTACAATACGCCGCCGATAGACATATCACCGTTATCCCCGAAATTGAATTGCCCGGTCACTCTTCAGCCGCTATTGCTGCTTATCCCGAACTCAGTTGTTTTCCGCAGGCCTCCACCCAACACCCCAAACAATGTGCTTGGAACGGCGATACCACCGGCAAACAAGTACAACAAACATGGGGAGTGTTTGAAGATGTATTTTGTCCTACCGAATACACTTTCAACTTTATCGAAAATGTTTTGGACGAAGTGATGGCTTTATTCCCATCGGCATTTATTCATATTGGTGGCGATGAATGCCCCAAAGATGCTTGGAAAAAATCAGCCTTTTGTCAGCAGTTGATCAAAGAAAAAGGATTGAAAGATGAGCATGGTTTGCAGAGTTATTTCATTCAACGCATAGAAAAATATGTCAATAGCAAAGGCAAAAATATTATTGGTTGGGATGAAATTTTAGAAGGCGGATTAGCCCCCAATGCCACCGTAATGAGTTGGCGTGGCGAACAAGGCGGTATTGAAGCAGCCCAACAAAAACACAATGTTATCATGACTCCCGGCGGTTGGTGCTATTTCGACCATAGCCAAAGCAAGCAAGAAGACAGTGTAACCATTGGCGGCTATACCACCGTAGAAAAAGTGTACAGCTACGAGCCCATTCCCGCAGCCTTAACTGCCGACGAAGGCAAATATGTATTGGGTGCACAAGGCAATGTGTGGACCGAATACATGAAAAATACCCGTAAAGTAGAGTACCAGATTTTTCCGAGGATGGCGGCATTGAGTGAAGTATTGTGGAGCCCCAAAGCAGCCCGTGATTGGAGCAAGTTTGAACCTAGGTTGATGCAACAATTTAACCGATACGATTTGTGGCAAGCCAATTACAGCAAAGCATTTTGGAATATACAGGATAGCATTTTACCCGGCAAAGCCGGACCCATTTTGTTGAAATTAGATGCCAAAGACAAAACCATACAGTATCAATTAAGCCATCCCAACCCTGCCAAAAAGCAGCACACACCCACTACCATTACCCTACCGCACACCCTACACCCAGATGGTGGAACCCTACAAGTTACGGGCAGCAAAGCAGGCAAAACAGTGGTGACGTACAAAAAAACATTTAGCCTCAACAAAGCCACCGGTAAAACCATTAGCATTAGCCCCGAAGCATCTAAAACCTACCCCGGCAATGGCGGTAATTTTGGCTTGGTAAATGGCGCCAAAAGCGAAAACGGTTTCAACTCTCCCGAATGGATGGGCTGGAGTGGCAAAACCGTTACCATTACCCTAGACCTAGGCCAGGAAACCACAGCCGGCACCGTAAACTTATACGTGTGGGAGCAGCAACCCAGTTGGATTTTTCTACCCGAAAAAATTACGCTACAAATAGCCGGCGAAGCCACCGATGGCGAACTGATTACCCTAACCCAACCCAGCACCGGCTGGCCCGATAAACGAAAAATAAGCATACCCCTACCACCCAATACCACCGCCAAAACCCTTACCCTAACCCTTTACCCCGTACTCAAAATACCCGAAGGCAACCCCGGCGCCGGCAAACCGGCTTGGGTATTTGTGGATGAAGTGGAGGTTTTGTAGGGAGAAGAATGTAGTGAGTAGTGAGTAGTGATTGGTCAATAGTGAGTAGTGGATTTTTCATAGTAAGTGTCATTCCGACCAACGGGAGGAATCTGTAGATAGTGGTATATAAAAATTAACCTATGGATAAGGGCAAACCAGATAAAATTTATCTTGATTGCCCTTATTGAAAAAAAATAATGATTTTCTAGAATCATTTTTTAAATTGCTATTTATAACTATAAATAGCTGAGAAGTTTTGCAAGAGATTTTAGCCAAGTACATAACTATTTTTAAAACCCTAAAACGTGGTGCTACGCCTTATGGCCCTGCACCACACAAACCCGTTTTATTAATCAGCATTTTACAAGCGATAGAAGTTAACATCATTAAAGAAAATGAAATTAATATAACTCCAGAACTAATTTGTCTCTATAAATCTAATTGGAACAGTTTAGTCACCACTAAACATGTATGCAATTTTGCACTACCCTTTTTTCATTTATCTAAAGAAAAAAATAAATTTTGGCATCTTATTCCAAAACCTGGTTTTGAATCTGCATTGGCTTTGAAAGAATCTATTTCAAGCTTGACTGAATTAAATGGATATATCAGCTTAGCAAAGTTGAACGATGATTTATTTGCATTAGCTCAAAATAAAAGTGCAAATAAACAATTACAAGAAGCACTATTACAAGAATATTTTCCAGATAACACTTTAGTTGTTGACAAGAACACCAATTGGCAACTTGATATGTTTAATGATATTGAGCAAAAAATATTACATGAGCCATCAGAAGTATATAGGAATGAAATCAAAAGACTGATTGTTCAAAAAGATGAAGAAGAAATATTTTTAAGAGGAAGTATTTTCAAAAGAGAAATTCCAAAAATATACAATAACACTTGCTGCATTTCAGGCATGAGAATAGATGCTTCAATTGCTGTATCAATGGTTGACGCATGCCATATTATCCCATTCGGTGTAAGCTATGATGATACTGTGACCAATGGAATTGCGTTATGCCCAAACTTTCACAGGGCTTTTGACAGAGGTTTAATTGCAATCGATGAAAACTACCAAGTAATGGTCTCCGATTCGTTCAGAGAAGATGAAACAGCTTACAGCATAAAAGCCTTTGAGGGAAAAGAAATAAAGTTGCCAAATTTGAAAAGCTACTATCCACTAAAAGAAAATTTTGATTGGCATAGAATAAATGTTTTTAAATGAAATCAATAGCCTTTATTGATACAGAGATTGAGCCAAAAAGCAGAATGATACTTGACATAGGAGGTATCAAGGAGGATGGTAATTCATTTCATTCAAATTCAATATCTGACTTTATCAGATTTATAAAAGGTACAGAATTCATTTGTGGGCACAACATTTTAAACCATGACCTAAAATACTTACAGAATGCGATTCATGATGCAGGAATAGTTCCATCAAATATTATTGACACTCTATTTCTGTCTCCACTACTTTTCCCAACAAGGCCCTATCATGCTTTGTTAAAAGATGATAAGCTACAAACGGAAGATTCAAATAATCCACTCAACGATTCAATTAAGGCCAAAGACTTATTTTTTGACGAAGTTGCAGCGTTTCAACAAACAAACGAAACGCTAAAACAAATTCTGTATCTACTTTTGAATGACAAAAATGAGTTCCGATCCTTTTTTAACTTTATTACATATACAAGTAACGAAACCAATATTGAAATATTAATACGTGAAAAATTTCTTTCTGAAATTTGCGAAAATGCAGACATACAAAAAATTATATCTGAGCATCCAATTGAATTAGCCTACACATTATCACTTATTAATTGCCATAATCGTTACTCGATTACACCACCTTGGGTACTAAAAAAATACCCAGAAATAGAAAAGGTAATGATTGCACTAAGAAGCAAACCTTGCATTAAGGGTTGCTTGTATTGCAATGAAGCATTGGACATACACAAAGGTTTAAAAACCTATTTCGGTTTTGATTCATACAGAACTTATGCAGGTGAGCGGTTACAAGAGAATGCTGTAAAAGCAGCTGTTGACAATAAATCACTTTTAGCAGTTTTTCCTACAGGTGGTGGTAAATCAATTACCTTTCAAGTGCCGGCATTAATGAGTGGCGTTGCAACAAAAGGTTTGACGGTTGTTATTTCTCCATTACAATCCCTGATGAAAGACCAAGTTGATAATCTTGAAAAAAATGGAATCACAGATGCAGTTACAATAAACGGACTACTAGACCCAATTGAAAGAGGAAAATCTTTTGAGAGAGTTGAAGATGGATCTGCTTCACTACTGTATATCTCACCAGAATCCCTACGTTCTAAATCAATCGAAAGACTACTATTAGGAAGAAAAATAGTTCGCTTTGTTATTGACGAAGCACACTGCTTTTCGTCATGGGGTCAGGATTTTAGAGTTGACTATTTATATATAGGTGATTTTATTAAGCAAATTCAAGAGAAGAAGAATGTTGATGAAGCTATCCCAATTTCATGCTTTACTGCTACAGCAAAGAAAAAAGTTATTGAAGATATTTGTACTTACTTCAAAGAAAAACTTTCACTTGATTTAGAAATTTTTAGTTCAAGTGCAACAAGAACAAACTTACAATACAAAGTATTTGAAAAAGAAAGTGAAGAAGAAAAATACAACGCTGTAAGAGATCTAATTGAGGAAAAAGAATGCCCTACAATAGTATATGTTTCAAGAACTAAAAAAGCCTATTCACTTGCGGAGAGGTTGACAGAAGATGGTTTCAATACAAAACCATATCATGGCAAAATGGATGCAAAAGAAAAGACGGCTAATCAAGATGCATTTATAAGAGGTGAAGTTCAAATAATGGTTGCTACTTCTGCTTTCGGAATGGGAGTAGACAAAAAAGATGTTGGAATGGTAATACATTATGAGATTTCTGACTCATTAGAAAATTATATTCAAGAAGCAGGACGAGCAGGACGAGACGAAAAAATAACGGCAGATTGTTTCGTATTATTCAATGAAGAGGACCTCAGTAAACATTTCATTTTACTAAACCAAACAAAACTCTCCATCAAAGAAATTCAACAGGTTTGGAAGGCAATAAAAGACATAACAAAATTTCGTGCAAAGGTTTCAAACTCTGCATTGGAGATTGCTCGAAAAGCAGGTTGGGATGATAATGTGGTTGAAATTGAAACAAGAGTAACAACTGCGATTTCAGCTCTTGAAGATGCTGGCTATTTGAAACGAGGACAGAATGTACCAAGAATTTTTGCAAATAGTATTCTTTCAAAAAATTTACAAGAAGCTGTTGAAAAAATAAATGCTTCGCAAAGATTTGAGGAAAACCAAAAAGAAAAAGGTATTAGAATTATCAAAAAACTCTTTTCAAGCAAAAGCAGGAAGCAATCTAATGAAGACGCCGCTGAATCAAGGATAGATTACATAAGCGACCATTTGGGAATAGTAAAAGAAGAGGTTATTAATATTATCAATCTTTTACGGGAAGAGAAAATACTAGCTGATGCAAAGGATTTGACAGCATTCATTAAAAAGGGAGAGAACATAAATCGTTCTTTGAAGATTGTAGAAATATTCAGTCAGATTGAGAATTTTCTTTTGTCGGCAATTGAGGAAAATGAAAAAACATTTCACATAAAAGAGTTGAATGAAGATGCAGAAGAGAAAGGCTGTAAAGATGTAACACCCAATAAAATAAAAACAATCATCAACTTTTGGGCTATTAAGAATTGGATTAAAAGAAGTAATGAAGAATATTCAAAGAACCATGTTGTGATTATTTGTATTCAGACGAAAGAATATTTGGAAAAAAAATTGGCAAAGCGACATGAGTTGTCAAAGTTTATAGTCGAACTTTTGTATGAAAAAAGTAATAATAATATTTCAGAAGATCTAACTGATGAAGTATTAGTTGAGTTTTCGGTTCACGAACTGAAAGAAAAATTTGAGCAAAGATTGAATCTATTTAATACAAAAGTTTCAATTGAAGATTTTGAAGATACACTTTTCTATCTTTCAAGAATAGATGCAATAAAAATTGAAGGAGGTTTTTTGGTTGTTTATAATCAACTTACTATCGATAGAATTGAACAAGACAATAAGCGTAGATATAAGAATGACGATTACCAGAAACTGAATCAATTTTATGAAAATAAGGTTCAACAAATTCATATAGTTGGTGAGTATGCCAAGAAAATGATTGGTGACTATAAAGGAGCATTGCAGTTTGTTGATGATTATTTCCAGTTGAACTACACTTCATTTCTGAATAAGTATTTTAAAGGTAGTAGACAAAATGAAATTAAAAGAAATATAACTCCTGCAAAGTTTCGTCAGCTATTTGGCTCCTTATCACCAACACAATTAGAAATAATAAAAGATGATGAAACAAAACATATCGCAGTTTTAGCTGGGCCCGGTAGTGGCAAAACTAGAGTTTTAGTTCACAAATTAGCATCATTGCTTTTAATGGAAGATGTAAAACATGAGCAATTGCTCATGGTAACATTTTCAAGGGCAGCAGCTACAGAATTTAAAAAGAGATTGCTTGCTCTAATTGGAAACGCAGCGCACTACATTGAAATAAAAACTTTTCATTCTTATTGTTTTGACTTGTTGGGTAAGGTTGGAAGTTTGGAAAAGTCAGATACAATTTTGAAAAACACAATTGAAAAAATTAAAAACGGAGAAGTTGAATCTAGTCGAATTACAAAAACCGTTTTAGTAATTGATGAGGCACAAGACATGAATGCCGATGAATTTGCTTTGATTAATACTTTGATGGAGCAAAACGAAGAGATGAGAGTGATTGCAGTTGGAGATGATGACCAAAACATTTATGAATTCAGAGGCGCAAGTTCAAAGTATTTGGAGCAGTTCATGACAGATAGAAAAGCAGCCAAGCATGAACTCATAGAAAATTACAGAAGTAAAAATAACTTGGTTGAATTCACAAATCAGTTTGTGAAAACAATTCAGAATAGATTGAAACAAACTCCAATTGTCGCAAATCAAACGAACAATGGAAATATAAAGCTTGTGCATTACGTGAATGAAAACCTTATTTCACCAGTGGTGCAAGACATACTTAAAACGGAACTTGCAGGAACAACTTGTGTGCTTACAAAAACAAATGATGAAGCACTACAGATTACTGGTTTGCTTTTGAAGAATGGAATGCAAGCAAAGTTGATTCAAAACAATGACGGTTTCAATTTGGAAAACCTATTGGAAGTTCGCTTCTTCCTTGACCAAATAAACAGAGGAGAGGATATTAAAATTATCAGTGATGAAGTTTGGGATATTGCGAAAAGCGAAATGAGAAAAAAGTTTCAACAGAGCTCAAAGTTAGAACTGTGTAATAACCTATTCAAACAATTTGAAGACACAAATTCAAAGAAGAAATACAAATCTGATTTCGAAGTTTTTGTAAGAGAATCAAAGCTGGAAGATTTCTACAATGAAAATGGTGAAACTATTTTTGTTTCTACTATTCATAAGGCAAAGGGAAAAGAGTTTGATAATATTTTCATTGTGCTCGAAAACTTTAGTGCCGTAACAGATGAAGCAAAAAGGCAACTTTATGTAGCAATGACAAGAGCTAAACGAAACTTAACAATTCATTTAAATGGCAATTGTTTAGACCAAATAGTAGTTGAAAATTTAAAAAGAATTGAAGATCTAGATAAGTATCTTCCACCAAGTCAGATTGCAATGCATCTATCTTTCAAAGACATTTGGTTAGATTATTTCATTACAAGACAACACCTTGTTACGCAGCTTAAGAGTGGCGACATTTTAATAATAAATAATGATGGATGCTCAAACTCAAGTGCTCAATCAGTTTTAAAATTCTCAAAAAAATTACTCAATACAATTAAAGATGTTGAGATCAAAGGTTATAGCTTGAAACAAGCTAAAGTGAACTTTATTGTTTACTGGAAAAAGGAAGATACCGAGCAAGAATATAAAATCATCTTACCGGAACTATATTTTGAGCGGTCTTTTTCTCAATAGGCTTGATAATTGTGTAAGCTATTATTTGGGGATCACTATTTTAGAAATTGTAATTCTTTCATCAATTGCTTATTTCAATTCTTTATTGTTTGGAAATTGGAACCAAGTTGTACTACATTTATTCAAGAACCATATTAAGGATAGTATCCTTAATCCGACGCCTCTCAATAGAGGCGTTTCTCATTTTCAGGTTTTAGATAACCACCTCAGCCTTATTTGTCGTAATTTATAACCAAACAAAAAAACCTTCGGTCATCAACAACCGAAGGTTTTAGGAGCTATATGATTTCAGCAAATTACTGCTTGCTTATTTTAATCGTCTGCGTACTATTTTGGTCAGTATAGTTCACAAAATAGATACCGGTCGGCAATTGTTGTATGTTTTCGCTTATGTTAACACTCGAAACTGTTTTTGTTCTGATTTTGCTGCCATATACATCGTAAATAGTAATGGTTGCATTTTTTTCGAGCATACCATTGATTTTAATGAATATATTATCATTGGCAGGATTGGGATATACAGCTATCTTGTTGTAAACAACTGTATTTACCCTAGCCATAACAACAGCAGAGAATGAATAGGTGCCGTCAAGTTCAACCATTTTTAAACGGTATTGGTTAATACCAGCTTTTGGAAAATGATCTACAAAGGCATACTTCCCATTACTCCCATTTGCAACTACTACACCAATTGGTAAGAACGTACCATTTTCGGCCAGTCGTTCTATCTGAAATAGATCCCCAACAGCTTCAGTCTTTGCCTCCCACGCTATGCTCACAGTATGCCCTTTACTAACGGCATGAATACCAGCAATATGTATAGCCAATGGAGCAGCAGCTACAATTGAAACAATATTATTATTCAAAATAACTGTACCTGCTACTGAAAGACCTCGACCATATAGTGAAGCCCCATCTAGCAAAGTGATGGCACCATTTGCAATGACAGTTCCTTGAAAAACACTGCCAATTGCTAAGTTAAAGCCACCATTTACCTGCCAGTAAACATTACTTAACTTAGCTGAATTCGTTAGAATGACATTAGATAATGTGCTAGTGGAAAACGCACCATCTATTTTGAAAATAAATAATGCATTAGGATTGCCTAATCCATCGAGTACTAAATTACCGTTTAATGTAGAAGCAGCACCCGTACAATATACACCGGGATTTAGAACTGCATTATTACCCAAGTTTGTACCCAATACAGATCCACAAGTAACTGCAATTAAATCGGCATAAGCTACACCAACATCTGTTGCTGCCTGTGCACTAACCGTATTAGCTACCTGTATTTGACCTGCTACTATTCCCGGAGGAAAGCCTGTAAATGCACCAACATGAGTGCCAACATCACCTGTAATGATTGATGTCCCATTATTGGTAAAAGCTCCTGCGGCTGTAAATAATGTAAAACTTGATGTAACACCTAGATTGGGTGATTGTGTAAAACCAGATTTTGATGGTGCAAAAAGCGTAAAAAATAATATGGCGCTGAGGAATAAATTTTTCATAATACTAGATTTAATGTTGTAACGCTAAATAATACAGGAAAGGTCTGTATTTAAGTACTGACAAGTGTTACACAACTTTAGATTTGAATTGTAACTTTCACGTATCATGAGATAATTAACTAATAAGTTAAAGTAAATGGAGCTAATTGTTATGCCTAGCACTATTTCGCCTTTACAGGTGTTCTTCACCTGCAAATAAAGAAATCAATAGTATTGTTGGTGAGGAACACCAACAATGGCAGAAACACCTCAGCCTTATTTGTCGTAACTTACACACCAAACAAAAAAACCTTCGGACATCAACAACCGAAGGTTTTTCTACAACAGCCCATTACCCTATTCTTTGTAGCCTAATTTTTACCGCAATTGTGGGGTTTTACGTGGGCAATAATGGCGGTTTGTTTAAACTCACTCATCCATTCATCAAACTATTCAAATCTAAGAGAGTCCGCACCCTTTGGGATAAGGAAAAAGAAACATGGTATTACTCCTGTAAAAATCGTTTCACCTTGCCATAAATACAAAAATTGCTTTTTCTCCACCCTTTCATAATTACCCTAAAAACTTGCAACATTCACAGCTATCCTTTTAATTCAAGGGCATAAGCCTAGATTGCTACCATTATCAACTTATTATAACCAGTAGCTTATGTCAATACTCCTATTAGAAGCCGTACAAGAAAAACTGCATTATCCCGTATTATTGAAGATTGATACAACAACAGACTTAGTCGCAAACAGTGAAACATTAACCAATGAAAATGCATTTAGTCAGGCAGCGCTGCCGGCAGTATTAACGGCATTAACGCATTTTGCAATGACCGATGAAGGTGCTACGGCTGTATTAGCAAACAAGGCTGAATTCAATTGGATAGATAGCATTTTTGAAGCAAACAAAACAACAGTTATTGAAACCATTGCAGACTATGCCGGTCAATCAACAGCAACTGTAACACCAAAATTAGCTACCATCGCTGCCGAGGCAGTAAATATTGCGAAAGAGCATTTACCCCTGACAGCAGATATCGAAGCGGTGAAACTATTTTTTAATGCACAAAAAAATAATCATTTATTATACTTAATTCCAGCCTTACATATTGGAACTTCTATTAATGATAACGCATTAGATGACAATACAAACAAAATGGAAGGCCCCATGTCTAGCTTAATTACAAGTATTGGTGAGCTCTTTTCCTCTCCTGCTTCTAAAGATGTCATTACCCCAAACAATTAAAACTTCTTACCGCAACAATTCAATGAGAACTTTTTATAGGTCATAAAAAAGCCCCGACAAGCGGGGCTTTATATAATATCAAAATGAGTTTATTTAACTTCTGCCATATCGGGTATCGCATCCACTTTATAAGCACCGGCATCTAACTTGGCCTTGGTTTCGCTGAAAGCTTCGAGTGTTAAGTTAATGTCTTCATCTGTATGTGCAGCAGATGGGATAAGACGATAAATGATATGTCCTTTTGGTATAACAGGATACACAACTATTGAACAGAAAATACCATAGTTCTCTCTCAAATCCATTACCATAGCGGTAGCTTCTTCTACACCGCCTTTCATATACACCGGTGTTACAGGAGTATCGGTTTTACCAATATCAAATCCTCTTTCTTTTAAACCGGTTTGTAGTTTGGTGGCATTGCTCCACAACTTCTCTTTTAATTCAGGCATGCTACGTAGCATATCTAAACGCTTTAAGTTGCCTAATACAATTGGCATCGGTAAACTCTTAGCAAAGATTTGAGAACGGATGTTGTAGCGGATATAATCAATAATGGTTTTGGGTCCGGCTAAAAATGCACCAATAGAAGCCATTGATTTAGCAAACGTAGAGAAGTACAAATCAATCGCATCCTGACAACCCTGCTCCTCACCTGCTCCGGCACCTGTTTTGCCCAAGGTTCCAAAACCATGTGCATCATCTACCAATAGTCGGAATTCATATTTACCGGTAGGATTACTATCACTCTTCTTCAGCGCAGCTATTTCTTTCAATTTACCCTGGTCACCGGCCATACCAAAAACACCTTCGGTAATAACCAAAATACCACCGGCTTTTTGCTTTTCAATTAAGGCAGTAGCTCTTTCCATTTGCTTATCAAAATCTTCTACATCGTTATGCTTAAATACATAGCGATGACCGGGATGCAAACGCAAACCATCAATAATACAAGCATGGCTTTCGGCATCATACACAATAACATCATGTCTGCCGCAAATAGCGTCAATAGCACTCATGATACCTTGGTAGCCAAAGTTCATTAAAATGGCATCTTCTTTATGTTCAAAAGCGGCCAATTCGGCTTCTAATTGTTCGTGATGGTTGGTATTGCCACTCATCATTCTAGCTCCCATCGGCGAAGCCAAACCGTATGCAGCGGCTGCATCGGCGTCTATTTTTCTAATCTCCGGGTGATTGGCTAAACCCAAATAATTATTCAAACTCCACACAATCATTTCTTTACCTCTAAACTTCATTCTGCTACCAATTTCTCCTTCTAACTTAGGAAATGCAAAGTAGCCATGTGCTCTTTCACGATGTTGTCCTAAAGGACCATAATTCTTAATTAACCGGTCGAAAATATCAGCCATTGTTCGTTTGATTATAAGATTACCAAATGTGTTTACCATCGCTATACAGAGGGTATAGCGGCGGCAAAGTTAACTTATTGTAGCCTAAAGGGCAATTTTGGATTTTGTGGCTGTGGAAAAGTCTTTAACTGTTTAATTGACTTTGAATGGCTTTTACAAAATCACTCACCAAATAACTGATGAGTTTACCGGTAGAATCGCTACTTCTGCCATCAGCCAATGCAGCAGCACCTTCACAAATGTGTAGGTAGGCCGGCTTGCTATCCAGCGCCGCCAAATTCATGTATTGACGGGCATGAATAGGTGTAATACCAACTGGACTAATGGCACTGCTTAAGGTATCTTCGATACAGTCTAAGTCTAGTTCAATTCCGCAAAGCGTATCATCGGTAAAGCCGGTGGCATGGGCAACAGACTGTAAGAAATTCTTTTTTTCGTGGATGAAAATATCTTCAAAAGTGATAAAATCGATAAACGGATCGTTGGCAATATCTAACCAAGCATTTTGGGTCAAATAGTTTTCATGCAAACCAACGATGCAATATTTGTCTAAATAACCATCTTCATCGGCATAACGAAAACCATTACCGCTGTGTCTGCCTTCCATTGCCCTAAAATCGGCATGGGCATCTACATTAATCGCATTGATTTGAGCTAATGGCAACACACCGGCTTTGTACCAACCTTTGGCGGCTCCTTTAATACAGGGGTAGGCATTGTTATGTCCGCCGCCAATTACAATCGGTAACTTTTTATTTTGGGTGATAATGTGCACCAACTGTTCTACCGCATCATCGATGGTGTTTACCGCATGGCGATAGGCATCTACTTTTTCTTCATAACTATGAGCATTGGCTTCAATCACTTGACCCAAAGCACTAAAATCAAAATGACCTACCAATAATATTTCGGCACCATCAAAAAAATCATTGCTTTGAATATTGAGAAAAGATTTTAAAAACGGCAACCAAGCACTATCTGCCCCGCCAACCCCATAATTGGCTTTTACACCAATATCTTCCGGCACACCAAACAATACAAAACGAGCAGATGATTCTCTTATACTTTGTTCAATATCAGTATCGGACTTAATGATTTGAATTCTTTCACCCAACTTAGTTTCAAACCGTCTAATTTTTACTACGGACAACAAATCTTGCTTATTGTACACTTTTAAGTATTGCATATACCTGTCGTTTAATCGTTAGAAATCTGTAAACTGAGCTTTAGCTTTTTTCCTATAGATTGGAACAGTTAAAGTAAGCATTTATTCAATAACAGCGAATGAGGATTAACGAATTTGCAAGAAAAATTAATTTTCTTCTACTATTGTTTCCGGTGTTTGCTTGTAAAAAATCATTCCCAACATCATCACCAAAGCGGTAGCAATGATGATGAAAAATAAAATGCCTTCGTTGAAGTTATGAAGCTTCATGCTGTCGGGTATGCGATAAAACAACAACACGGTTACTAAACCACGTGGAATAAAAAATACTTCGGGATAAACTCTGGTATGCAGAAAAAAACGGAGATAGAGCCAACGCACAACAAATAACACCAGCACAATTAATGACCCTGTCAACAAAACACTACTATCGCCAATTAGCGACAGATTGATGGCGTAGCCAAACAATATAAAAAAGAAAGTGCGGATAATAAACGAGGTTTCTGCAGTGATGGAATGCAATAAATGGGTAACTTCTTTTACTTTCTCTTCAGCAAAATAGCGGCTGATTTTTTTGTGTTTGAATAACTGCCAATTATTCATCAGCATACCAAACATCAACACCAAAATAAGCGATGGCAAATGCAATAATTTTCCGCCGGCGTATAGCAAAACGATTAAAGCAATCACCAAGAAGAAACGTACACCCATCTTGCTTTTGGTAAGAATAAGAAACAAGCAAGCACATAAAATAAGTGATAGTGGAATGGCAATACCAATATTCAAAAAGAAATGACCAACGGTTGATGAAGTTACTTGTTCACCTTCGGTAAATAGATTGAAAAATAAGATACCAATGATGTCTGCAAAAGAAGCCTCATATACTAAAAACTCTTTTTTGGTTGGTGTTAAGGCATGAATACTTGGAATAACAATAGCACTGCTGATAATGGATAATGGTATCGCATAAACAATACATTGATTTAAGGGCTCATGAAGTAAATAATAGAGAATCGTTGTTACACCTATTGTGGTAACAACAAATATGACAAAGGCCGAAAAAAAAGAATCTCTTATGACTTTAAACTTATCTCTACCGATTTTCAAATCTAACCCTGCCTCAAGAATGATCATCACCAAACCAATAACGCCTAAGAGTTCTACCAATTTGGATGGTACCGAAAAATTGATTTGATTGGCATCTACAACATAACGCAGCAACATGCCAGAACCGAGCAAAAGCAATACAGACGGCACTTTAACGTATTTGCCAATAATAGAAAACAAATACGACATTACCACTACAGCACTTAAAATAATGAGTAATTGCTCAGTAGAAAATTGTTGCATGTTGTAAATTAGTGAAAAAGGAACTAGGCTTACAAAAATTCTCCATTCACCATCACCTTATCAATCAAATTTGAGCCAAAAGCATAAGGCAAAAAAGCAAGTGAGGGAATAGGTTTGGTAAAGATGAGATTCGCTTTTTTCCCGATGGCAATACTGCCAACCGTATCATGTAATGCCATAGCAAAAGCGCCATTAATGGTGGCAGCGTTGATGGCTTCTTCGGGTAACATTTTCATTTGAATGCAACTCATCGCCACTACCAAATTCATATTGCCGCTTGGAGAAGAACCGGGGTTAAAATCGCTAGCCAAGGCAATAGCACTGCCTGCATCTATTAATTGACGAGCCGGCTGAAAGGGCATTCTAAGAAAAAATGCAGCAGTGGGCAATAAGGTTCCAATAAGGTTTGGATGTGCAGCCATCAACTGAATATCTTGTTCAGTCATGGTTTCTAAATGATCAACTGACAACGCATTCAATTCAATGGCAGCGGCAATGCCACCTATGGAATTTAGTTGATTAACATGCAATTTGGGTGTTAAGCCGTGGGCAATTCCTGCTTTGCAAATAGTCATCATTTCTGCCGGTGAAAAAAAGCCGCTTTCACAAAACACATCAATATAATCTGCCAATTGTTCTGCAGCAATAACCGGCAACATCTCATTAACAATAAGGTCTATATACCCTTGATGATTTTCTTTATACGCTACAGGATAAGTATGTGCCCCTAAAAAAGTTGCCTTAACTGGAATAGGTGATTCGGCTTTTAACTGTTTAATCACCCGTAACATTTTCAGTTCCCCTTCTACCGAAAGCCCATAACCGCTTTTGATTTCAATGGCACCGGTACCTAAGCGAATTAATGCTTGTAACCGCTGCCATGCCGTATGAAACAAATCTTCCTCCGAGGTATCAGCCAACTTTTGAGCAGAGTTAAGAATGCCTCCGCCTTTGGCTGCAATGTCGGCATAGCTGAGTCCTTTTATTTTGTCGATAAATTCTCCTTCTCGATAGGCTGCAAAAACCAGGTGGGTATGACTATCACACCAACTCGGTAATACCGTTGCACTATCGGCATCTACAGCCGGCAATTGACGGTAGGCCACAGGTATATCAGCCATTGGCCCAAAATCAAGAATATGATGGTGTTCAATGACTAAAAAAGCATCGTCTATAGTAGGCAAATTAGCTAGTGCAGCACCACTCAATGGTGTAGCAGGAGCATGAACCCCTACTAATTGTTTTATATTGGTAATGAGAATGGCTGCAGACATAGTTAGTCGTTAAAATCAGGCCATGAAGTTGTAGTAATAGTATAATGCCGCAACTCCAATACCGGTGAGCAATAAAGCCCAAACCCACCAATAATCTCGTCGCTCCTCACCCATTTCCATTTCCATTTCAGGTTCGGCAGGATGCAATCGGTTGGTTTGTTGTGCTTCTACAGTTTCGTTGGTGTTGTAGTCGGGTGTTTTTTGATTCGGTTGAACCAAACTAGCCGCATTAGCATCCGGAAAATAATTGTTCACCACATTGGCAGATTCAAACTGTAATTCACCGGTTTCGCCTTTCTTTAAAGTACCAATGCCGGGTAGTGTTACGGATTCGCTTTGCTTAATTTCGGCCTTTAAATCTTCTGTAAAAGATTGAAACTGCTTCACCGCATCTACTTCATTAATGTCTAATTCCCGACAGATGAAATGATAAAATTTTCGATCTGCCAAGGTAGTTTTAGTAGAAAAATGAATCTTATCTACAGGCGGATGAATCAATTTTTGATGAAGGTCTAATGTAGCAGCAGCAGGTTCTATTGTTAACCTACCAACACCGGGTATATTGACGTTGCGATATAAAACGAGGTATTTATAGAGTAATTGGAACATTATCTTTTTGGCGATTGAGAGAACGAATATACAACTCCTCCTAAAACATTGAAGCCTAATACCTGATATTGATTCCAACGTTGGTATTCGTTCTGCAACATATTATTGAATTGAACCCATAAGCTTAATTTACGCATCACCGAAAATTCTACTCCAGCACTCCAATCAATGGCAGCTTTTTGTTTGCGGCTTTGCGCAAATTTGTTGCGGTATTGCGGTCCATCCCAAAAGAAGAAATCACTTTTCAATGTAACATCTTTTAATACTTGCCAACGCAATGCTGCTGTAACTTCTAAAGGCAGAAGCCCCCAAGCCCTTTCATTCACTTCTAAGTTTGAATATTGATTAAAATTAATACCCGCTAACAAAGAAAATTTATCCTGAATGGTGTAACCCAATTCGCCATGAATTTTCAAGGCTTTCATTTTAGTTTCATTCACTACCCTAAAACTTTTGCCATCAATAGTATCGTTGATGAATAATGGTTGATTAGAAAAATCGAGGTAAGACACTTTGGCATTGTAGGTAAAATGCGGACCGGCAGAGCCTTTAAAGCCTGCATATTGTTCGGTGACTCTTGTATTTTTTAGTGCTGTAGGTTGTTGAATCCAAGGATTCAAGCCAACCAATGTTTGAAAATTGTTCTTTATAAAATAACCAACATAACCACCCAACAACACAAAGCGTTCATCTTTCAACTTAGCTTGAACGGTAAAATTGGGTAACAAGTTAAATACTTGATTATCCCACGAAGGCGAAAATCCCGCAGAGAAACTAAAATTGGGCGACTTTACTCTTACCGCCGGTGTGATATAGAACAAATTGTTTTTGATGGTTGAAGCAGCCTTAAAACTAGTGATATCAGCGGTTAGTCCTAAATCAAAGGCAAAAGCATTACCAAACGATTTTGACAATGGCGCTTTAGCTACAAAATTCACCTCTTTACCACTGTTATTGTCATTGAACAAATTGATGGCTAAGCTTGGATTATAACTGATGCCGAAAGAAGATGGAATTTTATTTCTTAAGCCGATATTGGCTGACAAAGTGCTGTATCGAAGTCTCAACTGTTCTTTGGTAAATTTCAACGTATCGGGTAAAAAACCATAACGATGTGTGGTTTGGTTATCGAAGCCCAACTTAGCTGTCCATTCGTCGTTATTATTGGCCGCATTAAACACACCAATTACATCAAGATTAGATTGACTAAACTGTTGAAAAGGCAAATTGCCTTTTGAAGCAGTATGTCTCGTATGCACATTTACCACCGACCTGCTGCCATCTCCAAACGATAATCCTGCTTGTAGAAATGGGGTAGAAAAATTACCAAAACCAGCTTTAACATAGTTGTTGCTCTCCCACTCTTTTACGCTATCAATTCCTAGAGCCAATGGCTTTAGTGCAACCGGCTCGTAAGAAAAGAATAGATTTTGATTAGGTACATTGTAATTAACTTTTACAGCAGCCGTATCTGCAACCGGTGTGGCGGCACTAAAATTAACTTTTGGTGCAGTTCGTAAATATGGTTTAAAAGCAGAGAATACTTTAATCTCTTTTACGGTTGTATCTGTAACAGCAGGTTTTGCTTTGGTTGTTTTGCTACTCTTAGTTGTTTTCTTAGCAGGCTGCTTTTTACGTTGAGCAAACCCAACCACCGAAACAGCCATTAACAAAACGATTAGGGAACTTCTTATCATCATAACAATGCTTTAAAATCAGTTAATCAATGTGGCTTATTCGCCAACTTTACTGTTCTTGTTCTTCTCTTCAATTACTTTGTCCAACTTGGCTTGTGCGGCAGTTTTCAAAGTGGCATCTTCCGCATTTTCTACTATACTTTTGAAAGTAGCTTCTGCATTAAAATAATCTTTTTGTTTCCAGTAAATATCACCTAGTAGCAAGTAAGCTTTAGTAATCCAAAAACCGTAAGAACCGGCTTTGTTTACCACATCAAATGCTGCTTTTTCTGCATCAGCTAATTTGTTTTGTTCAAATAAAATAGATGCCACTTGATACCTAGCCTCTGCACCATATTCTGATTTTCCAAGGCCATAAACAATTCTGTAATAAGACATGGCTTGATCATTATCACCTCCTGCTTGATGCGATTTTGCAATCACCATATTCGCCATCATCTTATCATCTGTAGCAACACCTTTTTGTTGCAATAAATCTTGTGCATTAGTAACAGCATCTGTCCATTTGCTTAATTTATATTGGCAACGCAATAAGCCTCTCATCGACTCTAATTTGTTTTCTGCTTGCGTGGCAAGATTTTTCAATTGGGTGTAATAAGCCTCTGCTTTTACATAATCTTTTTGTTCAAAGAAGTTAATTCTTGCTGCTTGCAACACACTACGTTCTGCAAACTTGTTGGGTGCTTTATCTGCAAGCACATCATAGTATACCAATGCATTGGTATAATCTTTCCGTGACAAATAAATTTCTGCTAAGAGATAATTGGCATCTAAGGCATATCTACCATCGGGGAATTTGCTGAGATAGTTTTTAAACCCAGCAATAGCACCGGGATTATCTGCTGCTTTATATCTTAAATCAGCAGAAGCATACGTCAGTGAATCTTCTTCAGTATAACTTACTTCTTTGCCATTATTACGCATGAAAGTCACAAACTCTGCCGGCTTTTGATCGGCAACAAATAGCCTGCGGATATAATCTACGGCATCATCACTCTCCGGAGAATTAGGATAGCCTGCAATCAACTTTTTAAAGTTGTCTAATGCGTCTTTATTATAATCTAGATTGAAATAAGCAATACCCAATTTTAAATAGGCGGCAGGCTTTAGGGCATCTGCATTATTGGCTTTTACAATTTTATTGAGTGGCGTAATAGCTTCACGATAATTTTCATCCGCTAAATACGTATTGGCAATTTCCAAATTGGCTTCGGCTACATAAGACGAACGAGGAAAGCGTTGTTCTAGTGATTGTAGTAAACTAATCTTCTCGGCATTTCTACCCGAACCGCCGGCAATTATCCCTTTTTGAAATAATGCATAATCTGCTGTTGGTAAACCGGCATTCAACACCGCATCATACATGGCTAATGCTTGTTGAAATTTCTTATCCATAAAATAACAATCCGCCGCTCTTAAATAAGCATCTTGCTCAATATTAGAAGCTGTTTTGCTAATGGTTCTGCTCACTTGTTCAAAATAGCCCAACGCTTGTCTGTAGGCCTCTTTACGCATATAACAGTAGCCTAAATTATAGCGGGCATTGGTTGTATTTACCTCTCCATTATTGGCACTTGAACTCAAATATTTTTCTAAATAATCAATTGCTAGATCGTAGTTATTATTTCTAAAAGCAATTTCACCTTTCCAAAAACGAGTAAAGGGTAATTGCTGTGCATTATACGGTGCAATCAATATTTTGTCGAGTAAAACATCGGCTTGGGAGAGTTGCTGATCGTTAATCATCTCTACCGCTCTACCATACAAAATTCTGGGATACACCTTTTTAACATTCTCATTTTTGGTAGGCAATGCTTCGTAGAGTTTTAGTGCTTCGCTGAAATTATTGGTATTGGCTAAAGTGTTAACCAACAATTCTCTTGATTCTGCAATAAAACTAGATTGCGGATAGGTACTGATGAACTGCTGCAATTCATCTAATGCAATATTGTTGTAGCCTAATTCAAACGACAATTTAGCATAATGAAATTGCGAAATTTCTTTTTGTACCAAATTGCTGCTGTTAGAGGCACAGAATAGAAAAGCGTTTCGGGCATTGGCTTTTTGATTGGTTTTTAAATAAGCATCTGCCAATAAATACATGCTATTTTGAGCTAATGAATCTTCTTTACCACCCAATTGTTTAAACCCGTTGATGGCTTTGGTTAGCTGATTGGTTTTGTAATAGCAGTAAGACAATTCATACAAATCTTCTCGCCTTACTTTTTGGCTATTGGTAACATAATAATCGAGGTAAGGTAAAGCTTTAGCATACTGTTGTTTTTCAAACCAAGCATGACCGATCAATTGATTCAACTGAACTTCATAATACTGTCCACCTTTTTCTAAAGCATCTTCGCCATGAGCAATGGCTTTATCTTTTTGTCCGGTGAAATAATAAATTTCAGTTACATAATAGGGTACTACTTTTTGGTAAGCTTCTTGATCTTGTACCAACTTGAAACTCTCTAATGCCACATTGTACTCTCTATCGTAAAAACTGATAAAGCCAAAGTAATAATTCGCCTCAATGTAATTTGGATCGTCGGGTATTTGACGAATGGTATTGAATAAAGGTTTGGCATAAGTAAATCGCTGCAACGCAAAATAGCAGTAAGCTTGGTGAAATTTCATATCGGCAATCTGTCTATTGCTCAAATTTTCAACACCCACCTTTTCATACTCCGTTAACGCATTGGTGAACTCTTTTTTTCTAAAATAATATTCGCCCAACTGAAAGCCCAACATTTGAATTCTTGGCGTATGATGTTCTAATGTAATAAATTCTTTGGCTAAAATTTCGGCGGTTCCTTCATTCAATTGTAACCCACAAAGTATAGAATAGTAGCGACTTTCTAATTGAATACTAACCGGCAGTTTACTGTTATTACCAATTTGAAAAGCCAATTGCTTAAATAAAGGATAAGCTAAACTGAATTGTTCTTTTTGGTACAACTCTTTGGCTAACTTGAAATTAGCATCGGGGTCAATAACGGTTTGTGTAGCCTGGGCAAAACTTTGTTGTTGTAAAAACAATAGCAGCATACATGCCACACCTATTTTCTTGATTGTATACATCATGTGTTGTTCGGTAAGGATTGACAAATATTGGAAAAGCTACTTTAAAAAAAACGTAACGTGGTGTTAAAGGTAACAAGTGGTGAAGCTAGAACAAAGACAGTGCCATTTCTTGTGGATAAACAGTAAAGAAAGATACCTTTGTCAACAAATCAACTTAACAGATGTACGAATCAACGACCCAAATTAGGGTGAGATATGCAGAAACAGACCAAATGAATGTAGTGTATCATGGTAATTATACCCAATATTTTGAAGTAGGCCGTGCAGAGTGGATTAGACAACTCGGCTATACTTACAAAGACATGGAAGCAATGGGAGTAATTATGCCAATCGTAGAATGGCATGCCAAGTTTGTACGACCGGCACATTATGATGATTTGCTGACCGTAAAAACAACCTTAAAGGAATTACCAACCGACCACAGAATAGAATTTCACCAAGAAGTGTATAATGAGCAACAAAAGCTACTAACCGTTGGTAAAGCAGTGTTGTATTTTATTGATGCCAAAACAAAAGCCAAAACTAATATGCCAGAGCATTTGATAGCGCAATTGGCACCATTTTTCAATCTAGAATTTTAACGCAACATGGAAGCAATTATTCTTGCAGGCGGCTTGGGAACAAGACTAAGATCGGCTGTGCCTGATTTACCCAAATGTATGGCTCCGGTAAATGGCAAACCATTTTTATACTATGTTATCCATTATTTACAAGCACAGGGCATAAGTACTTTCATTTTATCGTTAGGCTATAAAAGCGAAGTCATCATTGACTATTGTAATCAAACATTCAGCAATGTAGCTATTAAATATTCCATAGAGTCTGAGCCATTAGGCACCGGTGGTGCTATACAATTAGCTTGCGATTTAGCAAGTGTAGAAACGGTTATTGCTACCAATGGCGATACTTTATTCACCGTTCAATTAAATCAATTGCTGCAGTTTCATCAAAACCATCAATCAAACTGCACATTAGCACTAAAACCCATGCACAATTTTGACCGTTATGGCGTGGTTGAATTAGATAAAAACGGCGCTATCAGCTCTTTTAAAGAGAAACAATTTTATGCCCAAGGGCTTATCAATGGTGGATTTTATGTCATTGAAAAAGCGGCGTTGAAAGCAGCAGCATTACCTGAAAAATTCTCCTTTGAAAAAGACTTTTTGGAGAAATTGTATCAGCAAAAGATGTACGGCATGCCGCAAGATGGTTATTTCATAGATATTGGTATTCCCGAAGATTTTGAAAGGGCACAAATAGAATTAAACAACTTAACAGATAAGTTTTAAGCCACCTGAATATGGAATTGAAACAATTAATTGACCCTAGCTGGACTTTATTTCTTGACCGTGATGGTGTCATCAACCATGAAAAAAAAGCAGATTATATCCGCAATGTGGATGAATTTGTTTTTTACGATGGCATACCGGAAGCCATAGCTTTGTTAAGTCCCTTATTTCAAACAATTGTTATCGTCACCAATCAAAAAGGTGTTGGTCGAGGTTGGATGACTTTAGCTGATTTAGACAGTATTCATCAACACATGCTAAAGGTTATTTCCGCCGCAGGCGGAAGAATAGACAAGATTTATTTTTGTACCGATACAGATAGTGATAGTCCGAACCGCAAACCAAATCCGGGCATGGCCTTTCAAGCTATGGCCGATTTTCCGCAGATTGATTTCGCCAAAAGTTTGATGGTGGGTAATAAACTAAGCGATATGAACTTTGGTCGCAATGCAGGTATCAACACTGTGTTTGTTGCCACTACCAATCCCGAGATTGAGTTTCCACATCCGGCTATCGATGCCCGTTTTGATAACTTACCTGCCTTGGCACACTACTTAACAAAACCCTAAAATCTGCGGTAATTGATAGTGCTAACAGCATTTAACTTTTGCAGTTACTATCTTAGCGGCAAACAAATAGCACATGTATAAATTGGTGGCAACTTTTTTATTGGCAATCATCCTCTCAACAGGGTATGGTCAGCAGTTGTCAAAAGCAAGTCGCCAACAATTGCGAAAATCAGAAGACACACTGAAACAATGGTCAAAAAAAATGGTCTTTCAAACCGAAGCCATTGATCGTTTCAGAGCCGATAGTTTCTTCATTCGTTCGTTAGTTAGAGCCCTTAAAACACCCCACTCCTTTCAGTATTTATTCGATTCAGTAGAAACCGTTTCTAAGATATATGCTCCTGATAGTAGCTTCCGCATTTTCACTTGGCAGTTCATGAAAGATGAAAGTTTTTACCGCCAACGAGGTGCCATTCAAATGCGAACTAATGATGGGTCGCTGAAGTTATTTCCATTATTCGATGTATCGGAATTTACCGAAGCACCAACCGATTCCATCCGAACCAAAAACAATTGGATTGGCGCCATTTACTACGGCATCATCTTAAAAACACACAACAATAAAAAGTATTATACGCTTTTAGGGTACGATGACAATAATTTTCGCAGTACAAGAAAATGGATGGAAGTCTTAACCTTTAACGAGAATGGCGAACCACAGTTTGGTGGTCCTTATTTTGTGTATCGGGCAGATAGTACCAAGCCCAAACAGCCGGCCTATCGCTTTTGTCTGGAATACAAAAAAGATGGCAGGGCAAGAATTATTTATGAACCTGAAGAGGACATGATTTTATTTGATCACTTGGTGAGTCAAAGTAAAGATTTGTCGAAAAAATACACCCTCATTCCTACCGGTGATTTAGAAGCATTTAAATGGCAAGATGGTCGGTGGATTCATGTACCCGATTTTTATGCCAACCGACCCATAACCAATAGCCGAGCTACTCCTGAACCTATTAGAGATGCTAACGGTAAAATTGATGAAGACAAGCTAAAAAAGCAAAGTGAAAAAAATGCTGAAAAAGCTATGCCTAAAAAGCCTCCGGTAAAGAAAAAAGAAGACGATCCGCTGCAGAAAGAATACTAATTATTTCACTTCATACAACAGAAATACATACCTATAATGGCCAACAGGTTGATATTGTTGTAGCCATTTGTAATTTACATTCAATTCATAAGTGCTATTGAATATAAATGCACCGGGAATGATAAACTTTCCTTTTTGTGGTGTAGTTGGCGCAATGCGATAGTCAGGATTTTTGTCTCTAAACGGCTTGGTATCTAACAGAACATCGCCATTCAAATAATTATACTCAGCTAAATACTCGAACACATTGGTTTTGGGGTAGATAAATTCATTGGTATAGGGCATTACATCAGGATAATAAGTAGCAACACTCACTACAATGTACAACACCAATGATGTTATTACATATTTCCCTTTTCGCCAATGTTGACTGAAATACTGCCAAGTATAACCGGCAGCAATAAACAGAAATGGCATTACAATCATCGCATGGCGAATACCCTGTTGAAAAGGATTCACAAAAGACAATAAGAAACCATACACCAACAACGGCATCACCAAAAAAACATATCGATTTCCAAATGCTTTTCGATTAAACTGTTTGATGCATACAATCAAACCCAGTACATGCAGTAATAACAAGCCGATGGGCAATTTAAAAAAGCCGGTCACTAAATAATAAAACCAAACACCGCCGTCATATTCTTTGCCCAGAATAAAAACGCCTTTGTACGGCAAATCGGGGGTAACGGGACCAACATCTTTATGGTACTGTAACAAATCAAACCCTCTGATAAATGGTTCGGGCATTAAGGTAGGCATGGATTTCAGAAAACTACAATCAGCCATCAACCCGTTAAAAAAATTACTCTTAAACGATAACTCACCCCAAGTATAAAAACTATGTTGAAATTGATATCCTGCATTAACCACTAACCAAGCAATGCCAATAAAAATTGCAGTATGAATGACATTTTTTTTAGTGAAAACCGTTTGTTGCAGCAGCAAACGCAGTACAAAAATCAGTAAGAAAATAAATGGAATAAATACCAAACTCGATTTGGTAACACAAGCCAATCCTGTGTACATAGCTACCGCAACCAATTGCCGATAGCTTTTAGTTTCGGCGTATTGCCAATAGTGATAAAAGCAAGCCAACACTACAAATGTGCAAGCCATATCGCTGGTAATAACCGGTGTAAAAGCCATGAACAATGGATCAACCAATAACAGTATGATTGGCAGCCACCAACCTGCATCGCCAAATAATTTTCGACTCCATAAATACGTGTAATGAAACACTAACCAAAAGAAGACCAACATCATATAGCGGCCTAATAACAAATCACTTCTACCCCAATCATTCAATTGTAAGTCGGGAGATTGAAATTGTTTGATGATACGTGGAATCCAACATACTACAATAATTGGCGTTTTGCTATCATCTACATCCAATACTTTTTCAGGATGTCCTTTTAACCAACGTTTACTGTACGAAAAATAATCCGGCTCATCGTTGGTGATGGGTTGATGTTGTACATATACAATGGTAAGTATGGCGTGTAACAGCAGTACACTGAAAAGTAATAGCTTTCTATTTGACAGCAGCAGCGAAACAGACATATTGCAAATGTAATTGTTAGCCATAAGTTTAATGGCTACTTTTAAACTCAAGCAAGATTATTCAGTCAAGCAGCTATAACCAAGATACCAATGAGACTATTTACGCTATTTACTGTTCTCCTTATCTCCTGCGGTAAGAAAGAACAAATAGATACCACTTCAGCATACAGGCAAGTGAGAAATATTACATACAATAACATTAACGTTAATGTAGTCATTGATAAGCCGGCACAAAATGCAATGGATGTTTTGGTCGTATTTCATGGTACAGTTCCTAATGACAGTTATATCATGACAGCTGCAAATACCGCCTTAGATAATTTTAAGCGAATACTTGACAGAAAAGACATGATGATTGTAAGCGTTGCTTACCCACAAGAGAATTTACTTTTTGGCGATAATATTGTGCAAGCAGAAGCTGTGCTACTTTGGGTAAAAGAAAAAGCAAATCAAGAACTTGGAGTAACAGTAAAGAAAATATTTTTAGGTGGTCATTCGCAAGGTGGATATTTGGTTACAAGATTGAATACAATGCACCAAACCAACGGTGTAATTGCCAATGGCCCCGGGCCATTAAATCTAGTATACAGGTGCCAGTTAGAAGAGAATGGTCAGGTACAATCCAGTGCAGCTTGTACATTATTAAAAGGCGTATATGGTACAACATCAACCAATGCCAATGCCTATTACCAAAGGTCATTACTGAACTTTACGAAAGGATTCAAATCAGATATATTATTTGTACAAGGTTTGAATGATGCGGCCATTCAAATGTATTCTTGGCCAACTTTTAAACAAGATGTGATGGCCTGTACCAATTGTAAACAAAGTCAGTTTGTTGAAATTGCCGGTGGTGAACATACTGCTTTATTTGATAGTCCAATAGCTAAAACAGCGTTCAACGAGTTTATCAATAGCCGATAAATGAATTACAAAGCCTCAAATGCTTCTAGGGTTAAAGCCCACAAATTGACCGACTGTTCTACATTCAACCAACCGGGAGTAGTAGTATATTTTTTCAACAAAGTAAATCCAACTTTCTCCAATGTTTTGTTGGGCGAAGGATTCAATGCATAAGGTTCGCAGTATACTGTTTTGAGCTGTAGGTTTTGAAAAAAATAAGGTAACGATAACCGAATGAATTGCTGCCCCAAACCCATTTGTCGTTCCGCAGCAAACCAAATATGCAAGTGTATATATGCTTCTTGTCCGTAAATGATTTTATTAACGTTAGAATGGCCAATAGGTCTGCCATCTAACAACCAAATCATGCAGTAGGATTGTTTTTCGGTATAGGCTTGAAACAGTTGTTGGGTCAACATTTTATGCCAATCTGCTTCAGCAGGCATTTTCGATACATCAACACCCATCCCTACTAAATATGCCGTATCAGCCGTTAACCAATATTGGGCAATCAACGGAATATCTTCCGCTGTCATTTCTTTAACCGACAAACTATGGGACATACAACAAGTAGATTAATCTAGTTTCAGCACCGCTAAAAAGGCTTCTTGCGGCACTTCTACATTACCAATCTGACGCATCCGCTTTTTACCCTCTTTCTGCTTTTCTAATAGTTTACGCTTACGGCTAATATCACCACCATAACATTTGGCGGTAACATCTTTACGCATCGCACTAATATTTTCACGGGCAATAACTTTTGCACCAATCGCCGCCTGAATCGCAATTTGAAACTGTTGTTTCGGCACCAACTCTTTCAATTTTTCACACAACTTACGACCAAAATCCTGGCCACGGCTGCGGTGAATCAAAGCACTCAAAGCATCTACTTTATCGCCATTCAACAAAATATCCATTTTTACAATATCTGCTTCGCGGTAGCCAATTGGCGAATAATCGAATGAGGCATAGCCACGGGTTTGGCTCTTTAATTTATCGTAGAAATCAAATACAATTTCAGTCAACGGCATTTCAAAAATAAGTTCCACCCGTGTTGGCGTGATATAACTTTGGTTGATTAAAATACCACGTTTGCCCAAGCAAAGCGTCATGATATTACCAATGTACTCCGACTGCGTAATGATTTGTGCTTTAATAAAAGGTTCTTCTACCCTATCTAATCGAGTTGGGTCAGGCATTTGCGAAGGATTGTTTACAATCAGTTTTTCGCCTTTTGAAGTAAAGGCATGAAAACTTACGTTCGGCACGGTGGTAATCACCGTTTGGTTGAACTCTCTTTCCAAACGTTCTTGAATGATTTCCATGTGCAGCAATCCAAGGAATCCGCAACGGAAACCAAAGCCCAATGCCTGAGAGGTTTCTAATTCGAAAGTGAGGGAGGCATCGTTCAATTGCAAACGATCCATACAATCTCTCAATTCTTCAAACTCATCTGTATTCACCGGAAAGATACCCGCAAATACCATGGGCTTCACTTCTTCAAAACCCCTGATAGCTTCTGCTGTACTGCCCGATACGGTAATGGTATCACCCACTTTTACTTCCTTCGCTACTTTAATACCGGTGATGATATAACCCACATCGCCACATTGTACGGCTTGTTTGGGTTCTAATCCCAATTTTAAAATACCTACTTCATCAGCTTCATATTCGGTACCGGTGGCAATGAATTTTACTTTATCGCCTTTGGTGATTTTGCCATTTAAAATACGGTAGTAAACAATGATACCACGGAAGCTGTTGAACACACAATCGAAAATCAATGCTTGTAGTGGCGCATCGGGGTCGCCTTTGGGCGAAGGAATACGTTCGATAATGGCCGATAAAATTTCTTCGATACCAATACCACTTTTACCACTGGCCAATAAAATATCTTCTTCTTTACAGCCAATTAAATCTACAATTTGGTCGGTCACTTCCGGAATCATAGCCCCGTCCATATCAATTTTGTTGATCACCGGAATGATTTCCAAATCGTTTTCTATGGCCAAATACAAATTGCTAATGGTTTGAGCCTGAATGCCTTGCGTAGCATCAACCAATAATAATGCACCCTCACAAGCTGCTAAGGCACGGCTTACCTCGTAGCTAAAATCTACGTGGCCGGGAGTATCGATTAGGTTAAGTGTATAGCTTTCGCCTTTGTAGGGATAATTGATTTGTATAGCGTGGCTCTTGATGGTAATGCCCTTTTCTCGTTCCAAATCCATGTCATCCAACACTTGTGCCTGCATGTCTCTGGCACTAATGGTTTTGGTAAATTCCAACAGTCTGTCGGCCAAAGTACTCTTTCCGTGGTCGATGTGTGCAATGATGCAAAAGTTCCTAATACGCTTCATAAGGCGGCAAAGATAAGTGTCGGCGGTGATACTTGAGACGCTTGTTGCCCCTATCCCCTAAAGGGGGAATTTGTGGTTCAACAGACGGTCGTAAGTCCATAGTCGATAGTCCATGGCTTGAGTAATCTTACCTTACACCTCACACCTTAAACCTTAAACCTTTAAACGCTGTGACTCGTTGCGTCGATGTGCCGTTGTGGTTTAGTAGCCGATAAACGAGAGGAATTAGGAATTAGGAATTGGGATTGGGGTCGATAGTCTATGACTTGAAAGCACTATGGAACAGGTAAACACTTCAGCCTCTATCCTTTGCAGCTTTGCGTGGAAAACCCTTAGCCTGAAACCCAAAACATGATTCTTATCAGTTGTGATTGCAATCATAAAAGCAGCCAATGGTTACGAATAGTTTCGATGTCATTCTAAAACCATAAACCATTTTGCCATGAAACAACTCATGTACCTTTTGACAGCCATTGTAGTATTGATGGCTTGTAATAATAGTGAAACTGCAAGTACTGCCCCTACTGCTGCAGGTGATGCACAAGTTGGACAGTCGGGAGTAAAAGACGATGAATCGGCCAAAAACGTTGTACAGGTTGCTATTGGCAGTAAAGACCACAGCACTTTAGTAGCTGCCGTGAAAGCCGCTGAACTAGTAGATGCCCTCAGCAATGCCGGACCATTCACGGTGTTTGCCCCCACCAACGCAGCATTTGATAAATTACCCGCCGGAACCGTTGATGGTTTATTGAAACCCGAACAAAAAGAGGCATTGGTAGATATTTTACAATACCATGTGTCGGTTGGCGTATTTAAGGCCGAATCTTTTCAAGAAGGCCAATCTATTGGGCAAGTGAATGGCGACAATATTACCCTCACCAAAAAAGATGGCAAATGGCTGGTGAACGGAACAGCTACTATCGTTGCGTCGATACCAGCTTCTAACGGTATGATTCATGTGATTGATGGTGTGTTATTGCCTCCGGCGAAGAAATAAGCCTAACCCCCACCCACTCAACAGCGGTTGACTTCTGACAAGGAACGGCCGCTTTTTTTTGTGAGTAAAAAATCAGCAGGGAGCAAATAAAGTGAAACTTTAACAACCTTGATAATAATCGAAAGTTGCGGCAATTTCAAACGCCAATACTACATTTACGTATGACCAATTTTAAACCTTTCAAAGCAGATTTGTACGAAGCTAAAAATATTACTGCTTCATTTTATAAGCATGAAGCAAAAAGTATCATGGTTGTAAAGTTGAAAGGAGTGCTACCTCAGGGAAGTAAAGCAAGGGAAGATTGTATTTACATTAACCAGCAACTTACCATAAACCTGATTGCCTTGCGTCCATTATCATTATTAATGGACTTCTCAGATTTTGAATATTCATTCAGCAACGCATTGATAGATGCTTTAAGTCCGCTGTATGAACTACAGATTTTTGAAAGCAAATTAAATATTGCTTTTCTAATCTCAGACTTAAACAAACATGGACTTGCAAGTCTTTTAAGTATAGATCTGAATGTACCGCAAAAGAACATATTCTTTCAGCTTGATGAGGCCATAAAGTATGTTGAAGCCGAATATGATAGTTTTTGAATTGATAAAAATTGATAAAAGGAAGCCTACAAATAAACTTATCTAGGAAGAACCCATATTTGATTTTTTCGCAAAAGGGTCTCAGATAGATATCTGCTTCGGCTGTTGTCCCAAAGGGGTGTCCGACAGGGACCCCCTGGTATTATTTGCCCTAATGCAGACTAGTGTAATGTCCATACAAAATACCATACTAAGCACTTGACAATCAATATAGTTATTTTAATATGGGTTTAATTTAATGGCGTATATTTGAGCATTGGTTGCTATTTTAAAATGATAATCCGTAAACTTTACAAAGTTGTAATTGGACTGCTTCTAATATTCGCAGTCGCTATTGGACTAACTTCAATAAGTCATCCAATTGTTTTAAAATGGCTTTTAGGTTCTGCAAGGCTTATAGGTAGACCAACGCATGCCACTGTTTACACTGATGGGCAAGTAAACACTGACATTAAAGTTTTTCACGTTGACAAATATTGGAACGGCGAACCGGCTGACTATTATATTTTGTACTTCCCTTACGATGACGATAGCAGATTGAAGATGTTAAGCCTTAACCGCAAAGACAACTATGTAGGTGAAGCAAGCTCGACAAATAAGCAAGACTATGACATCATTGCTGGAAATTTATTTCAAAGCGAAGTCGGCGCAAAGTTTACACCAATACAAGACGACATAAAAGGATTCAACCATGATCCAAAACTTGCCTTTAGCGAAAGACAAATTAGATTAAAAATACCACCGACAGCTAAAGAACTAAAGTGTGACAGTTTACGTTTAGTTTTTTAAGATATGTATAGTGACAAAACGAAAAACAGCAACCAATAATCAGCTTATTCGTAAAAAGTTCTACGAATGGGTCCCCGTTGTATTATTTGCGCTAATGCAGATTGGTGTTATAACCATACAAAAAACATTATGCTAAGCACTTGACAATCAATATAGTTAATTTCATATGGGTTTAATTTAATGGCGTATATTTGGGAATTAGCGAAAATATTAAAACAAAACTTTAAGTATTTAACACATGATAAAATCTTTAGAACAAAAGACAAAATTTAAAAATACTACATTTGATATAGATGACACAGGTTTACTAATAAAGACTAGTACAAAGACAAAAATATCTGAAATTCATTACCCCTTTGAACAAATAAAGACAAATAGGGCTACAGTTTTAGAGCATAACAAAGGAGTAATGGTATTAAGTGCAATATTTCTTGGACTTTCCGTCTTAGTTTTTATTATCAGTTTTATTGATAATGAAGTTGAAAAAGCATCAGCCTTGTTTTGGATGATGTTATCCCTATTTTTTGGTATTATCTATTTTTTTAGTCGTTCGAAAAAAACATATTTACAAACAACGGACAACCAACTAATAATTTTTAATGTCAGTAAAAGTACGACTCACTTAGTTGATACTTTTATCGACACTTTACTTAGTTCAAGAAATGAGTTTTTAATTCAACGATATGCGACGTTTAATAAAAATCTAGAGTACTCTGTCCAATTTGACAATATCAATTGGCTATTAAACTCAAAAGCAATTAAAAAAGAAACTTATGATAGAAAACTTGACGAGTTAAATAAACTTTTTAATGTAAACTCAATAACCTCAAAAATTGGTTTTGTGAGTGACAAATAAAATACTTCCGCTAATAAAAGGGTTGCGTTATATGTAAGGTAATTTAACAGCATTCGCAAAAGATACACTTTATCCCAGCGGGGTCTCTTTCGGAGTTCCCGTTGTAATATTTGCTAAAATGCAGACTACTGTAATGTACATACAAAATACCATACTAAGCACTTGACAATCAATATAGTTAATTTTATATGGGTTTAGTTTAATGGCGTATATTTGAGCGTTAGGCGTCATTGTAGTGACAGCAAACTAATAACAAACTGGCAAAAATTGAAAATCAATGTCAACTGAAAAACCATCCAACATAGACGAGTACATAGCTAAGTTTCCAAAAGAAACACAAATAATTTTGGAAAAAATTAGAACCACAATTAAAAAAATAGTACCTGAATCAGAAGAAACAATTAGTTATGCTATGCCAGCATTTAAACTCAACAAAAAAGCTTTAGTATACTTTGCCGGATATAAAAATCACATTGGTTTTTATGCTACTCCAACAGGGCACAAAAAATTTAAAGAAGAATTATCAATCTATAAACAAGGTAAAGGCTCTGTTCAATTTCCACTAGATAACCAAATACCTTACGATTTAATAAAACGAATTGTAAAATTCAGAGTAGAAGAAAATAATAAATAATTTAAATAATAAAATTATGGCACTTATCAATCCACACATTAATTTCAACGGCAATGCCGAAGAAGCTTTTACATTTTACAAATCAGTTTTTGGCGGAGAATTTGCAAAAGTTATGCGTTTCAAAGACCTATCAAGTCCAGAATTTCCTGTAACAGAAAAAGAAGCAAATAAAATAATGCACATTGCTTTACCTATTGGCAAAAACGTTTTAATGGCTAATGACGTTCCTGAATTTATGGGCACAACTAATGAAAAAGAAAATAGGTCTAAAATATCAATTAGTGCAGAAAGTAAGGAAGAAGCAGACAAATTATTTAACGGGCTTTCAGCAGGTGGGCAAATAGAAATGCCTATTGCCGACAGTCCTTGGGGTTCCTATTTTGGTATGTTTCGAGACAAATATGGAATTGAATGGATGGTAGACTTTGACACCAATAATAAAAGGCAAATTTAGCCGAAGAAAAACAACGAACGCCTAACATGAACTGTGTAAAAAAACAAATAAATTATTTATTGCACTAGAGTCTCCTACAGGAACCCCGTTGTGTTATTTAAGCTAAACCTGATTAGCGTGATTGCATAGTTTCTCCCAATAAATTAATGGTGTACATTAGCATAAATTCTACCTTACGGCATGCCCACTTTTTCAACTCGATCAGATATAGAACAAGCCGTTCAGTTGTTTAATAAACATGCTTATAATGCTGGATTTGAATTTAAGGTGTATAGTTCCGAAGCAAGTTGTTTATACATTCAGGCAAGTTTTGATTTTGGCTATTATGTAAATGTGGATATAGAGTGCCGTGAGGTGTTGTACACCAATATTGATCCCAAAGCTTCTTGGCCCGATGCCTGGTATGCCGATCAACTATTTGTACTAACCGATGAGGAGTTGGAGGGTATTATTGCATTTCATGACATTGACATCCCAACGGACAAACCTTATTTTGGATTGGTTTTTAATATCACCGGTAAAGACAATTATTTTACTACCGGAACAGTCATTTGTACTTCCTTGTATATCAATTGGCGACATCCGAATAAAAACGACGAATATACCTTTCATACTTCCGTATAATTTTAACCGGGGTGTATAGAAAAGTCTCGGAAAGGACGTTTTAAAAATAGCCAAAAGCCTTATTTTTAAATTCATAAAGCGTACAATATGGAGCCTAATGAATTTTCTAATTTAACAGACCAAGAACTATTAGCCGAAGCCAATAAAGTAAAATCGGCTTCCTTAAACAGTACACTTTTTATTGGCATTGCCATAGGCATTGTGATTTATAGCGTTGTCAAAAATAGTTGGGGATTTCTTACACTGATTCTGCTCTACGTGGTGTACAAAATCATCAATAACCCCAAGAAGAAAAGAAACGAAGCATTAGAACAAGCATTAAAAGAACGAAATTTGAAATAGTCTCTTGGGTTTTTATAAGAGTATTAGTTCGGTAAACTAACAGTTAAATTTCATATTCTTTTCTATCCATTCTAGAAACATTCGTAAGTGCTAAATTGCAGCTTAAACCACTCATCAAACATGACATTACCCAGCACAACATATATCTTGCTATGCATCGTTTTCACCTATAGCTGCAAGAATAGTAGCAGCAATAATAATGTAAAAGATACGGTGGCAAAAACGGTTACAAGTTCAACAATAACTGGTGGCATGGATGCAGATACATCTTCTAAAACAGGCCCTAAAAGCAATAACGATTCAGTGGTGCTCAATACTGAATTTTACCAGGTAACTACAAAGCCAAACAAAGATGAGCCGGGTGAACATATTGCGGTTTATAACAAAGCAACTAAGCAATCATTTGCCATAACTGGTGATAATTATTTTGTAGATCTAAAAAGCCATTATATACTCACAGAAGCAGGTACAGCTGCCAATTATCGTTCCTTTTCGGTATACGATTTAACTAGTTTACAAATAGTATTTTCAGGTCAGTACGAAACCGATTTAAACCTTCAAAAAAATAGGGTCAGTTTTAAAACAGCTATAACGTTAACAGACCCTGCACTAAAACCTAAATGCAGCCCTGAACAACAAATTCCACCAGATAATCTTGGTTATATAGAACAGCAGTATTTTAATCTCACAACAAAAAAACTGCAAAAAACAGGTCAATACGAGTGCTGGTATTTTGAATAATTCAACAGATTACAACTAAGATTAAACGTACAACCAAGCACCGATGAAGTTATTTTAATTATCTCGTTTGTCGAAATAAGCTACTATATAGATTTGTCATTTATAAAACTTTGTGCAATACTCAAGGGCCGGAAAGTGAACCGTTTTTTAATATGATGGCCACCAGTACGTTGCAAAATATCACGTAGCGTTTCAATGACTTCAATGGTGTGATCCCCCTTATTTATCATTACACATTCTGCCATGGCAGCATGTGTTGCATCAGTAATTTCTGAACGTGTTGCCATACCGGACTTATTTAGTGTTTCTAATACTTGTGTGGCCCAAACTACCGGTACATGAGCAGATTCACAAATCCAAAGAATTTCTTCCTGTATTTCTCCCATTCTTTCAAAACCTATTTCAACGGCAAGGTCTCCACGAGCTATCATTACACCAAAGGCTTTTTCTTTCATGCCGCAGAATAATAGTCCCGGAAGATTTTCGACAGCTTCTGTGGTTTCAATTTTAATAATTACATGAGGTGGTTGTAAGGAAATTTTCCGTAAAATCTCATGAAGACCGGTTATATCTGCAGGATAACGAACAAATGAATAACCCACCATATCAGCATGTTCACAAATAAAAGGCAAACATGCTTTATCAAATTCAGTAAGCGACGCAATAGAAATGGCTGAGTCAGGAAAATTTATTCCTTTGCCTTCCTTGATTTGTTGTTTGGTAGAAGAAATACGTACAATACGCATAGCGGCTTTATTCTTCTTTGTAGTTTCGATAAAACCCTTAATCATGCCATCATCTATATATACCCTTTCTCCTTTTTTAAGCATCTGAATGATACCCGTTTCATTGGGACTTATTACAATATCATTCTCATTAAATCCGCTACTACTATCAGCCAGCCAAACTATTTCGCCTTCCTTTATTTTCACTTTTCCTTTCTCTTTCCCTTTGCTCAATAGTCGAGTTCTAATCTTAGGCCCTGCTAGGTCCATGTAAATTTTACAGGTTAAGTTTGTATATCTGCAGGCCCTTTTAAGATGATGGATCATTCTTGCCCAGGTAGCTTCATCATCGTGGGCACAATTTATTCGTGCAACATTCATTCCGTTTTGAAGCAGGTTCTTTATTAATGCATAATTATTAGCAAATGAAGCATCAAATGTTACCATTATGTATGGAACAGCTGGGTCTCTTTTTTCACCAAAAAGAATATTGCTTTTTTCGGCCATCTGCTTATGGTTATACTCATAGGTACATTTTTCTAACTCTTTTGTCGAATACTGCTTACCCAATCGTTGGAGAATAGATTGTAACTGACTGTGAATATGACTTTCTGAACTAGCCAGGGAAGAGAGACCATGTGTATGTAATGCATCTTGTAAGTTCCTTATGTCTTCATTTCTCAATACTAAATAATGAATCAAATTTTTTGCAGCTGCTAGTTGTTGAGGATGAATATTTTTTAACTGTGCCTTTCTGTTATTAATTTCTAGCAGCATCTTTCTTTCAAGTTCAATCAACGCTAGCTGAATTTCTTTTAACGAATAGGGCTCCATCTGAAAAGTTAATAAGTTCTTTTGAATGGAATAAAGTTATATTAACTGATGTATTTATACATGATAAATATCAGCAGCAAATATGAATGTACGCAGCAAATTGTTTTATTAATACTTTATCTTGGAACACAATAGAAAGTATTACCCATTAATACTAAAATCAATACAATTAAACGGTAGTCTTCGCCTTTCGCTTCAATACCCAAATAAAGATGGCACTACCAACAACCAAAAGGGTAGAAATAATTTCGGCTTGTGTGGGTTGAAATCCTGAAATATCGTAGCGGTTATTCACCCTAATTTTTTCAATCAAAAAGCGTTCAACACCATTAATCATTAAATAAACCCCAAACATAATACCTGCGGTTTTCATTTTCTTTCTGAAAAACCACAATACCCCAAATAATGCAATACCGGCAACCGCTTCATAAAAAGGTGTGGGATAATGCATGTTAGGTAAAACGGTACAAAAGTCATCCCAATTGCAATTGGGTAATGGTACACCATCTCTGTTTACATTGTGCGGATAATTATAGGCCCACATCCAATCGGGTAACCAACTAAAAGGCTTTGGATTGTTGTTGATGATACCCCAATCACCATCGCCACTCACCTGACAACCAATTCTGCCCACACCATAGGCCAACATCAAACCCGGTGCAATAGCATCGGCTAAATGCAATACGCCAATATTGTTTTTACGGGCATACCAAATAATGGCAACAGCAGCACAAATCAATCCACCATAAAAAGTAAAACCGCTGGCAGATAACATGCTGCCAATAGGATCGGCAAAAAAACGAGCCGGATTTTCTAAATTATCAAACAACTTAGCTCCAACAAAACCAAATACAGCGGCATAAATCACCAAATCCCCTACCCTATCATGTGGCCAAATTCTAATGGTACGTTCTTCAGGCTTATCTAATTTGGTTTTATTTTTTTCCCACCATTTTAATCCGGCAAATAACAATGCTACGCCAATGCCCGCTATCCAATTACCTTGACCTGAAAAGATGAAAGCTTGGGTATCTGCCAAAGCATTTTTATCGAGTAATGCACCCACAATTTTAAACCCTATGAAAAAACCTAATACCGCATTCAATAATAATTCACCAATACCGGCAGGTTTACCCACCAATACTTTTTCTTCCTTAAAAGTTAATAAACCGGCTTGTTGTTTTCTTTTCAATTCTTGGGTTAAAGTGTAGGCTGCGGCTAAAAAAGCCAACGCTACAAAAAAGCCAAAGGAGTTAACGATTTTTAGCCCTTGAATATCAAGGCCAAAAAGGTCTTTAAAAGCGTAATATAGATTGGGATACATAGTAAATGCTTATAAAAATGTGCAATGCAATGTTAGCGAACTTAGTCCATAAAATAAGCAAAATGGTTCATAGCACAGCGTAAGATTCGCCCTACTATGAACCATTGAATAGGATAAAAGCTATTATTTAAGCCCCATACTGTCTATAATGCCTTTGATTTTATTTTCCAGTTCAGCAAACTTGACATCAAAATCTGCTTTGTTTTTCAACGTAGTTTTTACACTGAAATAGAACTTAATTTTTGGCTCGGTACCTGAAGGTCGGGCAGAAATTTTGCTCCCATCTTCGGTAACAAATTGCAATACATTGCTTTTTGGTAATTCTATTTTCCAGCTATCGCCACTTTCAAAATCTTTGCCAATCTGCTTTTCATAATCGAGTAGTTCAACCACTTTACTGCCATTGATTTCGGTTGGCGGATTGGTTCTAAACCCTTCCATCATCTCAGCAATTTCTTTCTGACCATTCATGCCTTTTTTGGTAATGCTGATGAGGTTTTCGTAGTAAAAACCATATTTAATGTAGAGGTCAATCATTTTATCGAACAAGGTTCTACCTTGTTCTTTTTCGTAAGCAGCCATTTCGCATAACAACGCCACTGCGCTAATGGCGTCTTTATCTCTTACTTCGTTGCCAATCATCAACCCAAAACTTTCCTCCCCACCAACGATGTAATTTTCTTCACCTTCTTTTTCACGAATCAAATCTGCAATCCACTTAAAGCCTGTTAATACATTATAACAATTAACATCGTTCAATTTAGCCACTTGATTCACCATTTCGGTAGTAACAATGGTGCTCACAATCATGTCGTTAGGCTGGGCAATACCTTTACTTTTTCTGGCTTCAATCATGTAAGCAAAAGCCAATACGGCCGTTTGATTGCCATTCATGAGTACCCATTCTCCTTTATGATTTTTTACGCCAACACCAACACGGTCTGCATCAGGGTCGGTACCGCACAAAATATCTGCATCTATTTCCATGGCTTTTTTCAAGCCCATACTCATGGCTTCGCTTTCTTCGGGGTTGGGATACACTACGGTTGGAAAATTACCATCCGGTGTAGCCTGTTCTTCAACAATGTTAACATTAGTAAAGCCAAAACGTTTCAATGTTTCGGGCACTAAAGTGATACCGGTACCATGAATGGAGGTGAACACAATTTTTAAATCGTGTTGTTTGGCAATTACCTCAGGATAAACACTCAATCCTTTTACCATATTCATGTAAGCATCATCCATAGCAGCGCCTAACAGACTGATGTTAGCTTCGCCACCTTCCCATTTCACATCATCTACACTTTGAATGGCATCTACTTCTTTAATTACATTTTTATCATGTGGTGGCACTAACTGACTGCCGTCATTCCAATATGCTTTATATCCATTGTATTCTTTAGGGTTATGCGATGCGGTACACACCACTCCTGCCTGGCAACCCAACTGACGGATAGCAAAACTGAGTTCAGGTGTTGGTCGTAACGCTTCAAATAAGTGCACTTTAATTCCATTGGCCGCAAAAACATTGGCAGTAGTTTCGGCAAAAAAACGACTGTTGTTGCGGCAGTCATGGGCAATAGCTACAGACACCGGTTCATCGCCATATACTTTCTTTAAATAGTTGGCAAAGCCTTGTGTGGCCATGCCTACGGTGTATTTATTCATCCGGTTGGTACCCACACCCATAATGCCCCTTAATCCGCCGGTACCAAATTCTAAATTGCGGTAAAAACTTTCGGCCAATTCTTGCTGGTTTTCAGCTTGCATTGTTTTGATGGCGGCTTTAGTAGCTGCATCGTAGTTACCATCTAACCACTGTTGTACTTTACTTTCGATAGCTGCGTCCATGATTCTGTATATTAATATTTAATAATTTTTTGTACCCAACTATACCGCTTCTTTCGGCATTTGTTGCGTCGCACACTTGTACTGCTGATTCTACATGCTACAAAACAGCCAACCGACTTTTCTTTTGTAGCTCATAAAAACACAATTTTAAGCATATTTAATGATTTATTATCTGCTGTAGTCAACCTAAAAGATTTTTGTGCCGTAAGTTTGAAGCATGAAGCAGGGCATGCAAGGTTTAAGGTTTATGGCAGAAGGTTTAAGGTTAGGCTTTGTGCTGATTTGTATTGCCCAATTTTGCTCACCATTATTCAGCCAAACTGATTCTACTAAATATCCTCATGCACCTCAAATAACCAAAGCTGAATTGGACTCTGTTGCTATAATTGATTTGCAAAAAGCGTTACAAGGGAAACTAAATTGCCCCACCGGATCAACCAAAGATTCTACCAAAAACAATCCTGCACCGCACTTAGAAGGCAGAATGGCCAATTATCCCATCCGCAACAAACAACGCATCCGACTCGTTACCGCCGGAAATATAGTTGGTTATGGTGGTGCTATGGTGGGTTTGTATAGTGCCTGGTATAAAAATTATCCGCAAACCAGTTTTCATTTTTTCAACGATAATAAAGAGTGGTTACAAGTAGATAAAGTGGGCCATATGTATGCAGCTTACATTGAAAGTAAAGCTAGTATGGAAATGTGGCGTTGGGCCGGTTTAGAACGCAAAAAACGCATTTGGATAGGCGGCTTGAGTGGCGCAGCTTACCAGACTGTAATTGAAGTTTTAGACGGCTTTAGCGAAGGTTGGGGATGGAGTTGGGGTGATTTTGCCGCCAATGTTGCCGGCAGTGGTTTGTTGATTGGACAAGAATTGGCTTGGGATGAGCAACGCATACAGTTTAAATTTTCTTTTCATAAAAAAAATTATGGCGAAGCCCAATTGAACCAAAGAGCCGATAATTTATACGGCACCAGTTTGGCAGAAAGAATGTTGAAGGATTATAATGGACAAACCTATTGGTTGAGTGCCAACTTGAAGTCGTTTTTTAAACAATCTAATTTACCACCTTGGTTAAATATTGCCGTAGGCTATGGAGCAGATGGCATGTTTGGCGGCACTACCAATAGCTGGAAAGACCCCGTTAGTGGTAACAATATCAACCGAAATGATATTAGCCGTTATCGCCAATGGTATATTGCACCTGATGTGGATTTGACCAAAATAAAAACCAATAGTAAGTTCCTGAAAACTGCTTTTTTTGTGTTGAATGCGTTTAAATTTCCTGCCCCATCATTGGGCATGAGTAAGAAAGGATTACAAGTTAATTGGATTCATTTTTAACTTTCGGCTTATTTGATATAAGCACCTGATACCGCTCCATTTTCAATCTCTACTTCAATATGTTCTTGAACAGTAGTGGCAATACTTAAGCCTACATAGTCGGGTTTGATTGGAAACTGCTTGTGCATTCTCTCCACCAATACCAATGTTTGAATGGTTTTAGGATGAAAAGCTAATAATGGCTGCAAAGCATACAACATTGTACGACCACTGTTGGCAACATCATCGCAAAGCAACACATGTTTTTCATTAAAATCAATCTGCTCACTCAAGCTAACAGCGGAAGGTTTTTGTTTGTCTAAACTTGCAGCTATGATGGTGATAGGATTTGGAATATGCTGTTTAAGCAATTCCCCTATTTTCTCAGCAATGACTAATCCGCTATGTCTAATACCAATGATGACCAAATCTGTGTCATCACCTTGTAACTGCTCTGCTACTTCTAATGCCAATCGCTGCAGTTTTTGTGCTGCAGTTGCTTGATTCAGAATATAATTTTTCTCCGCCATAACCTTGCTTTACGGTGGAAAATTAAACAACTATTCCACAAAACGCTACTTGGCCATCCAAAACTTTTATCTTAGCAGCAATAAACGCTGTATATGCAATATTTACCGCAAGTGCTGTTCCTTCTACTATCAGGAGTTTCTGTTTGGTTATTCAGTAAAAAAGCGGCAGCTATTCGCCGTAATATTTTTCTGGGTAAAGCCGAAAGTTTGAATGATAATCCCGGTCAACGTTGGAAAAACATGTTATTGTTGGCCTTTGGCCAAAAAAAGATGTTCAACAATCCGTTAGTGGCAGTGATGCACTTCATTATTTATGCAGGATTTATCATCATCAATATTGAAGTACTTGAAATTGTGTTGGATGGTTTGTTGGGTAAACATCGTTTGTTTGCCACATTAATTCCCGCAGGTTTATACAGCTTCCTGATTAACTTTTTTGAAATATTGGCGGCCGGTGTAATACTGGTTTGTGTGGTGTTTTTGAGCCGCAGAAATCTAATAAAGCTAAAGCGATTTATCAGCAAAGATTTGAACGGTTGGCCGAGAAGCGATGCCAATTATATTCTCATCACAGAAATTGTTTTGATGAGTTTGTTCCTTTCCATGAATGCTACCGATACGTTGTTGCAACAGCGTGGGTTTGGTCATTATGCCGAACACCCCACCGGAGACTTTGTGGTATCATCGCTATTACAGCCTTTGTTTAGCAGCTTTACTGATGGTACTTTAGTGGGCATTGAAAGAACTTGTTGGTGGCTGCACATTGCGGGTATTTTTGCGTTTTTAAATTACTTGCCTTACAGTAAACATTTACATATTATGCTGGCCTTCCCAAATGCTTGGTATGCCCGGTTAGACCCACAAGGCAAGATGCAAAATATGAAGGCTATACAGAACGAAGTGTTGTATGCCATGCAACCCGAATTAGCCCCTGCCGATGCAGTAGCACCTAGCTCATTTGGGGCTAAAGATGTGGCCGATTTAAGTTGGAAAAATTTATTGGATGCTTACAGTTGTACAGAATGTGGTAGATGTTCTGCAGCTTGTCCGGCAAACAGCACGGGAAAATTATTAAGCCCTCGTTCTATCATGATGAAGACAAGGGATAGATTAGAAGAAGTGGGCAAAAATATAGACGCTAATGGCAGTTTTCAAGACGATGGGAAAAGCCTTTTGCATGATTATATTTCGGTAGAAGAATTAAGGGCTTGTACAACTTGTAATGCTTGTGTAGAGGAATGTCCGGTAAGTATTTCTCCGTTAGATATTATTGCCCAACTACGCCGCTATCTAATTCTAGACGAAAGCAATGCACCACAAGAATGGAATGGCACATTCAGCAATATCGAAAACAATTTTGCCCCCTGGAAATTCAGTCCCGATGAAAGGGATAAATGGGTAGCGGAAATGCAATAGATTGAATTAAAAAAGGTGACCAATTGGCCACCTTTTTAATTGTCATGGGTTTATTTTTTCTTGGCTACTGCTTCTTCTTCTATCGCAGCATGTGCGGCAGCTAATAAAGCAATAGGAACCCTAAATGGAGAACAACTTACATAGTTCATACCCACACGGTGAAAGAATTTCACACTTTCCGGGTCGCCACCATGTTCACCGCAGATACCTACTTTTAAATTGGGCTTGGTTTTTCTGCCTCTTTCAGTACCAATACGTACCAACTCTCCTACACCTTCTTGGTCAATCGTTTGGAATGGATCGTCATTCAGTACTTTCAAGTCCATGTATTTGGGTAAAAATCCGCCTACATCATCTCTACTAAAACCAAAACTCATCTGCGTTAAATCGTTCGTTCCAAAGCTGAAGAAATCTGCTACCTCCGCCATTTGATCGGCTTTGATTGCTGCCCTTGGAATTTCGATCATCGTTCCATACAAATATGGAATTTTTCTAACGCCTTTTGCAGTACAAACTTCTTTGTATACTCGGTCAACAATTTCTTTTTGATGTGATAACTCATTCACGGTACAAGTAACCGGAACCATGATTTCAGGCAATGCTTTTTTACCGGATTTGATTAATTCAGCCGTAGCTTCTAAAATAGCCCTAATCTGCATCTCGGTAATTTCAGGATAACTAACACCCAAACGTACGCCACGATGACCTAACATAGGATTGTTTTCATGCAAAGCTAAAACTCTACGTTTCAGCATACTCATGCTAATGCCTAATTCTTTGCTCAACTCTTGCAGTTTTGCTGCATCATGAGGTACAAATTCATGCAATGGTGGATCGAGTAAACGAATGGTTACCGGATAGCCTTTCATCACCATCATGGTATCTTTAATATCCTTCTTTACATATTTAAATAAGTCGTTAAGGGCTTTTCTTCTTTCCGGCTCAGTCTTACTCATAATCATTTTACGCAATAAGAATAAAGGCTGATCACTTCCCTCTCCGTAGAACATATGTTCGGTACGGAAAAGACCAATACCTTCTGCACCAAATTTCATGGCCTGCGCCGCATCATCAGGTGTTTCGGCGTTAGCCCTTACTTTTAATACACGGTGTTTATTTACTAATTTGATAAGGTTATTATAGGCTTCATTTTTATCTAAATCAATAGCCACCAATCCCATACTTCCTTTATACACCAATCCTTTTGTTCCATCTAATGTTAACCAATCACCTTCTTTTACAATCGTACCATCGTTGGCTTTAAATGTTTTGGTATCGGCATGAATTTCAATATCTGCACAACCCACAATACAACATTTACCCCAACCTCTTGCTACTAAAGCCGCATGAGAGGTCATACCGCCTTTTGTAGTTAAAATAGCTTGCGATTTGTGCATGCCATCCACATCTTCAGGAGAAGTTTCTTCTCTTACTAAAATTACTTGTTCGCCTTTGCTAGCCCATTCTACCGCATCGTTAGAACTGAACACTACACGACCTTTTGCACCACCCGGACCGGCAGGCAATCCCTTAGCAATCGCTTTGCTCAACAATTGTTCTTTAGGATCTAACATGGGCAATAAAAGTTCTACCAATTGATTAGGCGCTACTCTCATGATAGCTGTTTTAGCATCAATCAGTTTTTCTTTATACATATCGCTTGCCATACGAACAGCAGCCACACCATTGCGTTTACCAACCCTACATTGTAGCATATACAGTTTACCTTTTTCGATGGTAAACTCGATATCCTGCATGTCTTTGTAATGCTTTTCTAATCTACGTTGAAATTGGAATAATTCTTTATAAATGGTGGGCATCGTTTCTTCTAAAGAAGGCAAATGTTTACTTTGATCATTTTTAGAATATTCATTAATCGGTGCCGGAGTTCTGATCCCTGCTACCACATCTTCGCCCTGTGCGTTTTGTAAATATTCGCCGTAGAATTTATTTTCACCGTTGCCGGGATTACGAGTAAACGCCACACCGGTAGCGCTATCTTCCCCCATGTTACCAAACACCATTGCTTGTACATTTACGGCAGTTCCCCACTCTTCTGGTATGCGTTCAATGCGGCGATATTCAATAGCTCTTTTTCCTCTCCAACTAGAAAATACGGCACCAATGCTACCCCATAATTGTTCAAATGGATCTTCGGGGAAAGGCTTACCCAATACTTTAATGACAGTAGCTTTAAAATCTTTTACCAAAGCTTTTAATTCTGCAACCGTTAAATCAGTATCAGCTTTATAACCTTTAGCATGTTTTACTTTTTCTAATTTTTCATCTAACACCTTGCGAATGCCCTTGCCACCTTTAGGTTCAAGGCCACCTGCTTTTTCCATCACCACATCTGCATACATCATAATCAAACGACGGTAAGCATCATAGGCAAATCTTTCATCACCGGATTGTTTTACTAACCCTTCAATTGTTTTTTCATTTAAACCAATGTCTAGCACCGTTTCCATCATGCCCGGCATAGAACGCCTTGCACCTGAACGAACAGACACTAACAATGGATTTTTAACATCCCCAAACTTTTTACCCATTTCTTTTTCTACACCGGCTAATGCTTTCAGCACTTGTGCATTCAATACTTGTGGATATGATTTTTTATTGGCATAATAATAAGTACAAACTTCAGTTGTGATTGTAAATCCCGGCGGAACAGGTAAACGCAAATTTGGATGCCCGGCCATTTCGGCTAGATTAGCACCTTTACCACCTAATAAATTTTTCATTGATTCGTTGCCATCGGCCTTGCCACCACCAAAGTAGTATACATACTTGGCCGATTTTTTTACCTGTGCCATATTGATTATGTTTTTTGGTTAATTGAAAGCACAGAGTTACTACCGATAAAGCCGCCATAAAAAGACGAACGTCATATCAAAAACTGATATTGCTCAGTCTTTTATGCTTAAGGCAGTTGGCTAATTCGTTCAAAAGCATTGTGCATTGGTTTTAATTCCTATCTTCATTTTAGCTTCTTAACCAAAACAACCAACGCAGTATGAGCAATACCAACTTTAAGCCTACCCTTGGCTTATGGGATGCTACTATGATTGTAGCAGGCAGCATGATTGGATCGGGAATTTTTATTGTAAGTGCCGACATTACCCGTAACGTAGGTTCTGCAGGATGGCTGATTGCCGTTTGGGTCATTACCGGATTGATGACATTAACAGCAGCCTTGAGTTATGGCGAATTAAGTGCCATGTTTCCGAAGGCAGGCGGCCAGTATGTATACTTGAAAGAATCGTACAATCCACTAGTTGGTTTTTTATATGGTTGGAGTTTTTTCTCTGTGATTCAAACCGGCACCATTGCAGCCGTTGGTGTAGCATTTGCCAAATTTGCGGCCTACTTAATTCCGGCATTGAGCGAAGACAATATTTTGCTCTCCTTTCAAACAGGAACAGCCGCAAGTGGCGCAGCTACTTTTTTTAACATCAGTGCGGCACAGGTTACTTCTATCATTTTAATCATACTACTCACCTATAACAATACCCGAGGTATCAATAGCGGTAAAATCATTCAGAATATTTTCACCGGAACCAAATTGATTAGTTTGTTTGGATTGATTGTATTCGGATTGATCTTATCGAAAGCTGAAATATGGGATGCTAATTGGACGAACATTTGGGATGCTACTAAAACACAAGCGGTTGATGCAACCAATCCTGCTTTAGGCAATCAATTAATACCTATTACCGGTGCTGCTTTATTGGGTGGTATTGCAGCTGCCATGGTAGGTTCTGTTTTTAGTAGTGATGCATGGAATAATATCACTTTCATTGCAGGTGAAGTAAAAAACCCGCAACGCAATATTGGCTTGAGTTTATTTATGGGAACATTAATTGTAACCATCATTTATGTGTTAGCCAATGTAATGTACACCGGTGTATTACCAATGAGTGACATTGCTTCGGCTGAAAAAGACCGTGTCGCGGTAGCTGCCTCCAATGCCATTTTCGGAAATATCGGCACCATTGTAATTGCAGTGATGATTATGATTTCCACCTTTGGATGTAACAACGGATTGATTTTAGCCGGGGCCAGAGTCTATTACACCATGGCAAAAGATGGCTTGTTCTTTAAAAAGACAGCAACCTTAAATAAAAATGCAGTGCCTGAATTTGCATTATGGATTCAATGTGTTGTAGCAGCTATTCTTTGCCTTAGTGGTAAGTATGGCGATTTGTTGGATATGATTTCATTTGTAGTAGTTATATTTTATGTACTCACCATTGCCGGGGTGTTCATTCTACGTAAAAAAATGCCTAATGCTGATAGGCCTTATAAGGCTTTTGGCTATCCGTTTTTACCGGCACTTTACATACTCATGGGATTAAGTTTTTGTGTATTGCTGATACTATACAAACCACAATTTACCTGGCCCGGTTTGATTGTTGTGCTGTTAGGCGTTCCTATTTATTACCTTGCAGTTCGAAATAAATCTAAAACCGAGTAATGAGTCCCGAGTTATTATTTGCAGCATGTAATCAGTTAAAAGTTGCTATTGTAGGCGATGTGATGTTAGACACCTATTGGTGGGGTCATGTAGATAGAATTTCACCTGAAGCTCCTGTACCTGTGGTGGCACTCAACAAAAAAGAATATAGAATTGGCGGTGCTGCAAACGTAGCACTCAATACTGCTGCACTTGGTGCCGATACATTTGTTTTCAGTGTAATCGGCAAAGATGAAGATGGTGTTTTGTTGGAATCTTTACTACAGGAAAAAAACATCAATACAACATACATCATAAAAAGTGAGCAAAGAATTACCACGAATAAAACCCGTATCATGAGTCGCAACCAACAAATGATGCGGCTCGATTCGGAGTTGACTACTGATATTGCTAGCGCAGATGAAGCTAATTTGATTGAACAATTTCAATCTTTTGTTACTTCAAACCAACCTCAAGTAGTCATTTTTGAAGATTACAACAAGGGGGTACTTTCAGAAAAAGTGATTACTGCTTTGATAGCTATTTGTAAAGTCAATAATATCATCACAACGGTAGATCCTAAAAGAAAAAACTTCTTCGCCTACAAAGGTGTCACCATGTTTAAGCCTAACTTGAAAGAAGTAAAAGAAGGTTTAAATCTGTTGTTAGACGAAGTAACGGTTAGTAGTTTAGAACATGTACATAGCGAGTTGAAAAACTTATTACACCACCAAATTTCGTTGATTACATTATCAGAAAAAGGTGTCTTTTTTCAGGCTGAAAATACTGGTAGTATCATACCAACTCATGTACGCAACATTGCAGATGTAAGCGGTGCAGGAGATACTGTAATTGCCGTGGCTTCCATGGTTTATGCCATTACAAAAGATATAGCACTAGCTGCCGAAATGGCCAATATTGCCGGTGGTTTAGTTTGTGAAGAAGTGGGAACTGTAGCCATCAATAAAGAACGATTATTACATGAAGCAAATCTGTTATTGGTTAATTAATTTTTTTTGTTTTGCTGCGTAGCGATTTGCTCAAAATCCATCAAAATACCAAAGCAAATTTTCACCACTATAAAAACTACGATGAAAATTGTTCCAAAATCAAATAGTAGTAAAAAACTACCTATGATAACTGCAAATTGCTGCACAAAAATTCTACCATAAGGAGCAAACATTTGTACGCCCAATGACTGAGTTTTGAACTTTCCGGTAAAGACAAAATCTTTGAGTACGCCAAAAAAATAAGAGATAACAAATCCTATTAACAACCATCGAGTATAGCCATGCACATAAGTAGGCAAGTGAAGTAGAAATTTTGCCGGTGCTGCAAAGCCATTGCCTAAACCGGGATATTTGGCAGCACCAAAAAAGAAAATCATCTGAATGAAAACAAAAAAGCCATAATGAATGATGAAAAACACCATGAAAAAATAACCCGACACCATTGTACTTGCTCCACCATTACTCCATTCATCTTTTGGTTTCACCAAAGTAATAAGCCACATTTGAAATACATTAAACACCCCAACAATTACACTCTCTAGTAAATACACCAAGAAAATATCCTTCGCCTCCCAGCCTAATTGCAATACACCGTACAGCGGGATCAAATTCATGGCTATCAATACCCAATCTGACCACAGTAAGTTGCGTTTCATCAGCGCTTTAAATGATTTTGGTTCAGTATCAGCCATAATGATGGTATTAGATTGGTCTTTAAAATGTGACAGCAGCCTAAATTAACTATTTTCGGGCACTCAAATAAGCCCTTCTTATGCAAACTTTTACAATTGCCATTCATGGCGGAGCAGGAACGATTCTTAAAACAGACATGACGGCTGCATTAGAACTGGCTTATACCAATGCTTTGGATGATGCCATCAACAGCGGTTATGCCATCTTAGAAAAGGGCGGTACAGCAGTTGAAGCGGTACAAGCAGCAACTATCGTTTTAGAAAATAATTTGCTCTTTAATGCCGGCAAAGGTTCAGTATTCACTAAAAAAGGAACCCATGAAATGGATGCTGCCATTATGGATGGTAAAGATTTGTCTGCCGGAGCAGTAGCAGGCGTTAGGCATGTATGCAATCCGGTGGCATTGGCTACACATGTGATGTTACATAGTAATCATGTAATGTTAAGCGGAGATGGTGCATTTGACTTTGCCTTAAAACAAGGTATTGCTGCAGCAGGTGATGATTATTTTTATTCTCAATTCCGATACGATCAATGGAAAGCGATGAGAGATTCAGATGACTATAGTTTGGATCACAATAATCCTATCGAAGCATTAATGAAAGATAAAAAATTTGGAACCGTTGGCGCAGTTGCCTGCGATGCCCATGGCAATATTGCTGCTGCCACTTCTACCGGCGGCATGACCAATAAACAATACGGTCGTATTGGCGATAGTCCAATCATTGGAAGCGGTACTTATGCCAATAATCAAACTTGCGCTATCAGTTGTACCGGACATGGCGAATTATTCATTCGTGCTGTTACGGCTTACGATGTAAGTTGTTTAATGGAGTACAAAGGATTGTCTTTACAAGAAGCCATGCATATTGTGGTGCATGATAAACTGGTAAAAATTGGTGGCGAAGGCGGAATGATTGGTGTTGATGCCCAAGGCAATCATGCGATGTTATTTAACAGCGCCGGAATGTATCGTGCCGCAAAAAATAATAAAGGATTTTTTGAATTAGCGATTTACCAATAATAATCTGTGAAGTACTCTTCAGAGTCATCAAAAAATCATCTTAACCACCTTTTGGAATTTAGCATTATTTGTAATTACTTTGTAATAACAAATATTCATTACGATGGAACTCCCTATCATCAATATCGGCAACTCAAAAGGCATCAGACTTTCCAAAACCATTCTTGAAAAATATAGCTTCGGTGAAAAAATTGAGCTCATCCTTGAAAAAGGATATATCATTCTTAAGCCTAAAGCTGAACCAAGAAAAGGCTGGGACAAAGCATTTAAAAAAATGCATGACAATGGAGATGACAACCTCTTAATCGACGATGTTTTTGAAGATGAAAATTTTGAGGAATGGAGCAAATAAATCAATATGATATTGTTTTGGTTAATCTTGACCCAACCATTGGTAGCGAAATGAAAAAGACAAGACCTTGTGTGGTCTTATCGCCAAATGAAATGAATAAATATTTGCAGACGATTGTTATTGCACCAATGACAAGTACATCAAAGCCATATCCCACAAGAGTAGAGATAAAGCACAAAGTTGCTCATGGATGGATTGTTATTGATCAAATAAGAACAATAGACCGAATTAGAATTACTAAAATATTGGAATCTTTGACAGAGAAAGAAATAGACAAAGTAAAAAGCGTAATACAAGAAACTTTTGTTGATTAAATGATTGCCTTGAACGAAATAACCCATGAATAAAACAGCAGTAATAGTAGCAGGCGGCAGCGGACTAAGAATGGGTAGCGAAATTCCCAAACAATTTCTTCCGCTAAAAGGCAAACCATTGCTATGGAATACTATCAATACTTTTTTATCGGCTTATGAAGATTTAAATATCGTTTTGGTATTGCCCGAAGCACATTTGCAATATGGCCAGCAATTGGCTGCTGCATTTCCTGCCCATCGCATTCACATTACAACAGGGGGTGCAACAAGATTTCATTCAGTAAAAAACGGATTGGCTATAGTGCAACAACCGGCCATCGTTTTTGTGCATGATGGCGTAAGATGCTTATTAACCACTACATTGATTCAACGTTGTTTTGAACAAGCTGTAGAAAAAGGTTCAGCGATTCCAGTGGTAACAGCTACCGACAGTATCCGATTAGATGATGGACATTCACATCATGCCATCAATCGCCAACAGATCAAAATCGTTCAAACCCCGCAAACCTTCCAAAGCGATATGCTATTAAAAGCGTTTGATCAACCTTATAACGAAGCATTTACCGACGAAGCAACGGTAGTAGAATCAGCCGGAATAAAAGTGCATTTAATAGAGGGTGAATACAATAATATCAAAGTCACCAGACCCATCGATTTATTAATTGCCGAAAACATTTTAGACAGCCGCTTATAATTTTACTCCTGTATATAGCACAATTTCCACAAATTCACATCTATTGAGCTATTTTTAATGCCGAATCCTTAACTTTGCCCACTATTTTATGTTGGGTTCATCGTGTTTTGTTGTAAAGAATTGATTATCAGCGATTTAAAACTACCAAAAGTAGTTGCTTGTAATGCTATCTTCACCAAGGCCGTTGTATCTTCTACATAAATGAGCAGAAACAGCAAAAAACACTCACTTCAAATATGGCTATTAAAAAAGAAAACCGCCCAAGGCCCACTTTCTCAAAAATTACCATTGGATTAGCTTCTCCGGATAGCATTTTAGAAAAAAGCTATGGCGAAGTACTAAAGCCCGAAACCATTAACTATCGTACCTACAAACCCGAAAGAGATGGTTTGTTCTGCGAAAGAATTTTTGGACCGGTAAAAGATTACGAATGTGCCTGCGGTAAGTACAAGCGTATTCGTTATAAAGGTATCGTTTGCGACCGTTGCGGTGTAGAAGTTACCGAGAAAAAAGTACGTCGTGAACGTATGGGTCACATCAAATTGGTGGTGCCTGTTGTACACATTTGGTACTTTAAGAGCCTTCCTAATAAAATTGGTTACCTCTTGGGCATGAGCTCTAAGAAATTAGAAACCATTATCTATTATGAAAGATATGTAGTGATTCAATCCGGTCTCCGTGCCGATAAAGGTCAGAATTACGGAGATTTATTGACAGAAGAAGAATATTTAGATATCATCGATGCGTTGCCGAAAGACAACCAGTACCTGCCTGACGAAGATCCTAACAAGTTCATCGCTAAAATGGGTGCTGAAGCAGTGCATGATTTGTTACAACGCATTGACTTAGACCAATTAAGCTACGATTTACGTAATGCGGCAGCTACCGAAACTTCTCAACAACGTAAAGCTGATGCTTTAAAGCGTTTGAGTGTGGTAGAAAGCTTCCGTGATGCTAACTTAAGAATCACTAACCGTCCGGAATGGATGGTGATGCAATACATCCCTGTTATTCCACCGGAATTACGTCCGTTAGTTCCATTAGATGGCGGCCGTTTTGCTTCTTCTGATTTGAACGACCTATACCGTCGTGTTATCATCCGTAACAATCGTTTAAAAAGATTATTAGAGATCAAAGCACCAGAGGTAATCTTACGTAACGAAAAACGTATGTTACAAGAGGCGATTGATTCTTTATTTGACAACAGCCGTAAATCTAACGCCGTTAAAGCTGAAGGTGGCCGTGCCTTAAAATCATTATCTGATGTATTAAAAGGTAAGCAAGGTCGTTTCCGTCAAAACTTGTTGGGTAAAAGGGTTGACTATTCAGGTCGTTCTGTAATTGTGGTAGGACCAGAACTCAAAATGCATGAGTGCGGTTTACCAAAAGATATGGCAGCTGAATTGTTTAAGCCATTTATCATTCGTAAACTAATTGAAAGAGGTATCGTTAAAACCGTAAAATCTGCTAAGAAATTGGTAGATAAAAAAGAAGCGATTGTTTGGGATATCCTCGAAAATATATTGAAAGGCCATCCTGTAATGTTAAACCGTGCCCCTACCCTGCACCGTTTGTCTATTCAGGCCTTCCAGCCAAGATTGGTTGAAGGAAAAGCCATTCAATTACACCCATTGGTTACTACGGCTTTCAACGCCGACTTTGATGGTGACCAAATGGCCGTACACGTACCATTGAGTAATGCTGCTATTTTAGAAGCACAGTTATTAATGTTATCATCTCACAACATTTTGAACCCTCAAAATGGTACGCCAATTACCCTGCCTTCTCAGGACATGGTATTGGGATTGTACTACATCACAAAGGGCAAAAAATCTACCGAAACCGAAAAAGTAAAAGGCGAAGGAAAAGCTTTCTACAGTATGGAAGAGGTGATTATCGCATACAATGAAAAACAAGTTGACCTTCATGCTAATATCAGAGTAAAAGTTGATGTAAGAGAAGCAGATGGTACGCTTAAAAATAAGTTGATTGAAACAACAGTTGGTAGAGTACTATTTAACCTTAACGTTCCAAAAGAAGTAGGTTATATCAATACCTTATTAACCAAGAAAAACTTGAGAGATATTGTTGGTAATATTTTAAAATATACCAACGTACCAAAAACTGCCAAATTCTTGGATGACACTAAGCAATTAGGTTTCCGTATGGCATTTAAAGGTGGTCTATCATTTAACATTAATGACTTATTAGTTCCGGATAATAAAGAAGCCTTGTTAGAACAAGCTAAATCTGAAGTAGAGGAAGTTTGGAGCAACTATAACATGGGTTTCATTACCAATAACGAACGATACAACCAAATTGTAGATATCTGGAGCCGTGTGGATACGTATATCACCGAAACGTTGATTCGTGAAATGGCAACAGATAAGCAGGGCTTCAACTCTGTGTACATGATGCTAGATTCAGGAGCCCGTGGTAGTAAAACACAGGTTAAGCAGTTGGCCGGTATGAGAGGTTTGATGGCAAAACCAAGAAAATCTGGTTCTACCGGTTCTGAGATTATCGAAAACCCAATCTTATCAAACTTTAAAAATGGTTTGAATGTATTGGACTACTTTATCTCTACCCACGGTGCTAGAAAAGGTTTGGCGGATACGGCCCTTAAAACAGCCGATGCCGGTTACCTAACTCGTAGGTTGGTTGACGTTGCACAAGATGTGGTAATTGCCGATGAAGATTGCGGTACATTACGTGGTATTGCAACTAGTGCATTGAAAGATAATGAAGATGTAATTGAACCATTATACGACAGAATCTTAGGCCGTACTTCATTACATGATGTATTTGACCCAATTTCTGAAGAACTATTGGTAGCAGCCGGCGAACAAATCACCGATGATATTGCACAAAAAATTGAAGAAAGTGCAGTTGAAGTAGTTGAAATTCGTTCTGTTTTAACCTGCGAAAGCAAACGTGGTGTTTGCGTAAAATGCTATGGTAAAAACTTGGCAACAGGTTATACTGCGCAACGTGGAGATGCAGTAGGTATTATTGCAGCACAATCTATTGGTGAACCGGGTACACAGTTAACACTTCGTACCTTCCACGTGGGTGGTGTGGCAGGCTCTGCGTCTGTTGAAAGTGGTTTAGTAGCCAAGTTTGAAGGAACCATTCAGTTTGATGGTTTGAGAACGGTTGATGCAGTTAATAATGATGGCGAAAAGCAAAAAGTAGTTATTGGCCGTACCGGTGAGGTTAGAATTATGGATGTGAAAAATGATCGTTTATTGATCACTAATAACGTTCCTTACGGTTCTACCTTGAAAGTAAAAGATGGTCAGAAAATTAATAAAGGTGATTTGATTTGTACTTGGGATCCATTCAACAACGTAATCGTTGCTGAGGTGAATGGTACAATTCGTTTCGATAGTGTTATTGAAGGTGTTACTTACCGTGAAGAAGCTGACGAACAAACAGGTCACCGTGAGAAAGTGGTTATCGATACAAAAGATAAAACCAAATTACCATCCATCTTTGTTGATGGTGCTAAAGAAACCAAGAACTACAACTTACCAGTAGGTTCTCACATTGGAATCGAAGAAGGTGAAGAAGTGAGACAAGGTCAGGTGTTAGTGAAAATCCCTCGTATCCTCGGTAAATTGAGAGATATCACGGGAGGTTTACCTCGTGTAACTGAATTATTCGAAGCAAGAAACCCAAGCAATCCTGCTGTAGTTTCTGAAATTGATGGTGTGGTTACTTTTGGTAGCATCAAACGTGGTAACAGAGAGATTATCGTTGAAGCTAGAGATGGTGTAGTGAAGAAATACTTGGTTCCATTGAGTCGTCAAATCTTGGCACAAGATGGTGACTTCGTAAAAGCCGGTACACCATTATCAGACGGCGCTACTGCCCCTGCAGATATTTTGGCTATCAAAGGTCCGTTTGCTGTACAGGAATATGTAGTAAACGAAATTCAGGAAGTTTACCGTTTACAAGGTGTAAAAATCAACGACAAACACGTAGAAGTGATTGTAAGACAGATGATGAAGAAAGTAGAAATCGTTGATGCCGGAGATACTAAATTCTTGGAAGAAGATTTGGCTGATAGGTTTGATTTCATTTTTGAAAACGACCGTATCTTCGATAAGAAAGTAGTTACCAATTCTGGCGAAAGCACTAAGTTAAAAACCGGACAGATTGTAACCGTAAGAGAATTAAGAGAAGAAAACTCCATCTTACGCAGAGCAGATAAACAACTGGTAGAAGTTAGAGATGCAAAACCAGCTACCGCTACACCGGTATTGTTGGGTATTACAAAAGCATCTTTAGGTGTACAAAGCTGGATTTCTGCTGCATCATTCCAGGAAACAACTAAAGTCCTCAGTTCTGCTGCTATCATGGGTAAAACCGATGATATGCTTGGCTTGAAAGAGAACGTTATCACCGGTCATCCAATTCCGGCTGGTACTGGTCTTAGAGACTTTGAAAATATGATTGTTGGTAGCAAAGAAGAATACGAAGTATTGGCCACAACTCGTGAAGCCATGAACTTTGATGATGATGAATAATCTTCTATGTACTAAATAGTTTAACAAAAAGTAGGAAGCTGGTCTTCCTACTTTTTGTTTACTACAATAGCCGAATGTCTTTTAACATATCCTACCCATTATAACACTTAATTTCACAAAAAATTTTGTTGCATGAAAAATGGTTTACTCTTCTCAAATGTGATTTTAGCGATTGCAGTAGCAGTATTATTTTACTTACACTTCTCTTCCAGAAACAATACATCGTCAAACGGCAAAGCAACATCGGCTGCTAACAATGGGCCTTTTAAAATTGCCTATTTCGAGATGGATAGTTTGGAAAACAATTATGAATATTTTAAAGAAGTAAGGGCTCAATTAAGAACAAAAGACCAGAGCGTTTCTGCAGAACTCAATCAAATTAAAACCACTTACTACAATACGTACAAAGAATACAATGAGAAAGCTGCTAGCATGACGCAAACTGAACAAGCAAGCTGGCAACAAAAATTAGATCAGTTACAAAAAAACTATCAGGATAAAGAACAAATGCTATCGCAAGAAATGCAGGATGAGAGTTTCAAGAAGTTACAAGATGTAAAAAAGAAAATTGAAGCTTATTTAAAAGAGTACAACAAAGACAAAACCTACGCTTATATACTTATTAACCAAAGCGATATCATTTACTATAGAGACTCTATCTACAACATTACCAACGATGTGTTAAACGGCTTAAATGCACAGTATAAAAAGAAATAACATTAGGTAGATTATAACTGACCGATTTTATTCTATTAAGCAGGAAATTAAGTTTATATTCGAGTAAATATAAATTTATGCCTGCTACCAAAGCCTATGCTGCCGAGAGTGCAACAACTCCTGTTGTTCCATTTACAATAGAAAGAAGAGACCCTAAACCACACGATGTTCAAATTGAAATTTTGTTCTGTGGTGTTTGTCATAGCGACCTTCACTTTGCCCGTAATGATTGGGGCATGACTGTTTACCCGGTTGTTCCGGGTCATGAAATTGTGGGCCGAGTGACGGCTGTTGGTAATCATGTAAAGAAATTCAAAGTCGGTGATATTGCAGGCATTGGTTGTTTGGTGGATAGTTGTAGGGAATGTGATAATTGTAAAGATGGCTTAGAACAATACTGTGCCGAAGGTGGAGTATTTAGCTATAATGGTTTTGAAAGAGATGGAAGTGGTATTACGTATGGTGGCTATAGCAAAGCCATTGTAGCCCATGAAGATTTTGTATTGCGTATCAATGAAAACCAACCCTTAGAAGCTGTTGCACCATTATTGTGTGCCGGTATTACTACCTATTCTCCGCTACGACATTGGAAAGCGGGCAAAGGACAAAAAGTAGGTATTTTAGGTTTAGGTGGATTAGGACACATGGCAGTGAAATTAGCTGCTGCCATGGGTGCAGAAGTAACTATGTTAAGCCACTCTCCTTCTAAAGAGAAAGATGCCAAACGTTTAGGTGCTACTCATTTTGTATTAACGAGTGATGAAGCACAAGTAAAAGCTGTGACAGGAAGTTTTGATTTTATTCTAGATACCGTTTCGGCAGAACATGATTATAATTTTTACCTAGCACTATTAAAAACCAATGGTGTAATGGTTTGTGTTGGCGTACCGCCGATGCCTGCACAAATACCGGCCATGAATTTAATTTTCGGTCGTAAAAGTTTTGCAGGTTCATTAATTGGTGGGTTACCCGAAACACAAGAAATGCTTGATTTCTGCGCCGAACATAGTATTGTAAGTGATGTAGAAGTCATTAGAATAGATGAAATTAATGAAGCCTACGAAAGAATGTTGAAAGGTGATGTGCGGTATCGTTTTGTGATTGATATGAGTACGTTGTAATTTTTTTAATTTGATATTAATCCTGCATCACAGTTTGTTTTGCAGGATTTTTTTTGGCTTACAGCAATTATTTCTTCACCGTCCTCGCTTTAATCAGTGCCGATTTACCGTATTTATTTTTAACATCATCAATGGCTTTATACAAAGCAGTGGAAGTTCTGGTATCTTCAAATAAACTACCTTGTATGGCATGATGGGTTAACTCACTTAAACGTACTCCGAGTAACCTTACCGGTTTCCCTTTTCGATATAGTGCATGAAACAATTGAATCGCAACCGGAATCAATTCATCGTCTCTAAACGTATAATCAATCGTAGTTTGTTTTGAAGTAGTCTCAAAATTGGGATAACGAATTTTTACAGCGATACAACCGGTTAATTTTTCATCTTGTCGCAATTCAAATGCTACTTTCTCCACCATCCGCACTAATTCTTTCAGCAAAAAATCAACATCCGTTTGATTCTCCTCAAATGTATTTTCTGTTGAAATAGATTTGGCTTCATGATATGGCTGAACAATCCCTTCATGTTTACCTTGTGCCTTCTCCCACAAATCGGCCCCCCATTTTCCTAACCTTTCTTCTAAAATTGCTTTTGAGTGTTTTAAAATATCACCAATCAAAAAAATACCCATGTTATTTAATGCAGCATGGGTTTGTGCACCAACACCAGAAAATTTATTAACGGGTAGTGCCGCTAAAAAAGCTTGTTCCATACCGGGTTCAATAAATAAACAACCGTTGGGTTTGGCTTCATCGGTAGCGATTTTCGCCACCATTTTATTCGATGCTAATCCAAACGAAATGGGTAATCCCGTTTCTTCGATAATTTGTTTTCCAAGCTCCATCGTCCACTCAAACGGATTAAAATATTTATCCATTCCGGTTAAGTCAACATAAAATTCATCGATGCTGGCTTTTTCAAATAATGGTGCTTTTGAAGCTACGATATTGGTAACCCATCTGCTATACCTGCTGTATTCGCCTCTTGTTCCTCTTACTAATGTTGCATGCGGACAAAGCTGCATGGCTTGTTTCATGGGCATGGCACTTCGAACACCAAAAGCCCTGGCTTCATAACTACAAGTCGTTACTACTCCCCTGTCTTTACTTCCACCAACAATAACAGGCTTGCCTTTCAATGAAGGGTCATTCAACACCTCGACACTTACAAAAAAAGAGTCTAAATCAAAATGAGCAATATAGCGTTGTGGTGTTATCATCAACTACTAAGTTAACACATCAAAAGTCAGTTACAATTACTTGTGCAAAACAAAACAGCCAAAACGCTAATGTTTTGGCTGTTAGAAATAAATAAGAAATGCTATGCATTAAGCCCTGCCCATTTGTTTTAAAAAACTAACATGAGAAGCAACCGCTAATCTCATTTTAGGATATTCGATATAAGTAATACCATACTCCTGACAAGCTTGCTTAATGATTTTACTTATTGCTGGATAATGTACATGTGAAATTTTAGGAAACAAATGATGTTCAACCTGAAAATTCAATCCGCCCACTAACCAAGAAATCAATTTATTATCAGTAGCAAAATTGGCTGTTGTTTTTAATTGGTGTAAAGCCCACTCATCTTCAATTCTACCGGTTTCTACATCAGGAACTGGGAAATGTGTATGCTCGACAGTATGTGCCAATTGAAATACGATGCTTAATGTAAAACCTGCTAAAGAAGTAAACACTAAGAAACCTAATAACCAATTTACAAAACCTAATTTGATGATAGGAATGGCTAAGAACAAACCATAGTGAACAAATTTGAAGAACCAAAAGCTGATATGGTCACTCATTTCCATTTTTTTCAATGGCATTTGACCAATTTTTTTACTAAAGTATTTGCGGTAATCAGAACCGAAACTCCAATAGAAGTGTAACAAAGCATAAAAAAACCAGAAGTATAAATGCTGGTACTTGTGCATTTTGTATTTTTTCTGTCCCGTAGTCATACGCAAAAATGGACGGGCATCTAAATCATCGTCTACTCCATCGATGTTTGTAAATGCATGATGCACAATATTGTGCTTTACATTCCACATAAACGGACTACCACCTAAAAAGCCAAGTGTTACCGCTGCTGCTTTATTTAAAACAGGTGAGGTACTGAAACTACCGTGAGAACCATCATGCATGATATTGAAACCAATAGCAGCCATAATTAGCCCAAGCAAACCGCTTTCGCCTAATGCAAACCAACCACTAGGAGTAAAGAATATCAAGTGAGTGTACACAACAATAAAGGCCGTTACAAGAACGATAGCTTTAATGTACAGTTTGTAATTACCGGTTGGTTTTGTTCCGGTTGTAGTAAAGTAATCATTGATTCTTTTCTTCAACTCCGCATGAAATGATTGCGGTAAATTGGCAAATTTGGGTGCTGTCATGAGATAAAATTAAAAAGAGGAAATTCAATAATGTTTTTTTGTTTAAAGATTAGGTATTAACTAAGTGGCAAATTGTATTAGTGCATCAAAACTTTTTATTCCAATCATTTTCTCCGAGATATAACCTTCGGCATACTTTACGCCAATTCGTTTTCCAAGCATCATGGCACGGGCTTTAACCGAATCTAAAAACTCAGGCGAAGAAATATATGTCTGTGGTTCTGTTGAATCTGTTGAATGAAATTGTGTGCTATAACAAAGAATAGATGCTAACTTTTTATCGTGGTAATCAGAAATATCCATTAAGAAAGAAGGTGTGATATACCTGTCTTGTATATAATGGAAAACATATGCAGGTCTCCATGCTGCTTGCGGCTGATTGTTTTCAAACGTTTCTATCTTTCTTAACCCTGAAAGAAAAGCGGCGTCTGAAATTAATTTTGCACTACGGCCATGGTCGGGATGTCGATCTTCCGGTGCATTGGCCAACACAATATCGGGTTGGTATTTTCGAATAGCTTGAATGACTTTGCGTTGATGAGCTTCATCATTCTGAAAAAAACCATCGGCTAATCCTAAATTTTCTCTGATGGTAAGCCCTAAAACAGCAGCCGCATTGGCAGCTTCTACTTTTCGGGTTTCGGCGGTACCACGGGTACCGAGTTCACCTCTTGTTAAATCAATAACACCTACCTTTTTTCCTTGATCAAGTGCGGCTAAAATGGTTCCGGCACATCCAAGTTCTACGTCATCGGGATGTACCCCAAAAGCAAGAATATCTAACTTCATTCACTAACTGATTGCAATCAAAGATAGGGAAAGAAGTTAAAGACACAAGCCATGTGGATTAACTGCTGTGTCCATACATACGAGCCACATCTTTTACAATGGTTTCCAATGCTTTATCGGCACCTTCCTTATCGTAGCCCTGCTTTAAGCTACTTCCAAAAACAACAGCTACGGTTTGCCAAAATCCTGCTGTAAAACCACCTTTATACTCCTGAATAATTTCGTAACAATTGTTTCCTGTTTCTCGATTAATTAACTTCATGAGCACTTTTCCTTGGTAAACACTCAGGTTTGTTAATTTATCGGTAAATTCTTTTTTCAACTCTTTTTCCCGTTCTCTAATGATTCTTTTTCGGTTTCTTTTATCTTTAACGCCTACCAATTTGCCATTAATATCATTCATAATTCTACCCGCTGCTTTTGCATAGGGATAGGTAACATAAACTGCATTTCTAAGTCTTGTCCATTCTGCCCAATATTGTTTCCATTTTTGAGGCATTTTTGCACTGGTATAAACATCGGGCAGAAAGCTGCCGGGGATGGTATCTCCTTCAGGTGTAATAAAAGCATATACTTTCACCGTATCATATTGACCATTTTGAGCATGTGCTTTGGTGCAACAAAAAAAACTCGCTGCTAGTAGCAGAAGTATTAAGCCCTTATTTTTGATGTGCTGTTGCATGATATAGTAAATGTAGACAATCATCTGAAGATTTATGCTGTATGAGTAGATTTGTAACCCTAAGATTTGTTAGCATTTTTATAATATATCTTGTTGTGGGGTGCTCAGCATCGACAACTAAAGAAATTGATATCCAATTTCAGCAACAATTAGACTCTATAGCGGAATTTAAAATTGATAGCGCTTATAGAAAGATTCAAATGGAATGTGATTCCATACAAAAAATAGGATTACCAATTATGGTAGATTCTTTATTAAAAATTGATAGCCTGAAACAATGAGTATAAAACAATTATTTCCATTCCTATTGATGGCGATGTGTGGTTGCAAACCAAGGCCCAATACTATATCTCATGAACGATTAGAAGCAACACTGAATATGCAACAGAAAGTAGAACGAATTGTAGCTAAGTTGAAAGAAGATTGTGATAGCAGTACAATGGAATTAGCCCGAATGAAAGTAGCAGCTATTCGAGTGAAACAACAACAAAAAGTAAAGCGGAAATAACGGCTTACTTTCTAATGATTTCGATTAAGGTGGTATTTTTTTTGCTTACCGTTTGCCACTCTCCTGCCCTAATTGCTTTTAATTCTCGATGGGTGAAAAATTGTTGCTCACTGTCCTGGAAATGGCGGAGAACAATATCAGAACTCATACTACTCTTTAATCTACTTTTTACAAAGATGATTCCTTCGGGAGTGATGTCTACTGCTTTGTAGTAAGTTATCCAACGATCGTTGGTTTCTTCATCGTCTTGCTCCATCTTGTAAATATCTCCTATTATAGGCTGATTGAAATAATCATCAATAGATTGTTTTCTTGCTTCTTTCAAGTACAACAAATAGGCTGCTGTTGCTGCCGCTATAATTAAGAATAAGATTAGGCGTTGCTTACCGGTTCTCATTATTCACTATCAGATTTCTCGTCTTTAAATGCAAAAATTCCACCGCCGATAACACCTGCTGCCAATTTTAATAATAGATTATTAGTGCTAAAAATTTCAGCCCAAACTATTTTACCTTTAAAGGCGTCAAAAACAATATCTGCAATAAAAAACAATACAATTACTGTTATGAAAAAAGTGAGGAACTTTTTGATGTCGAACTTTTTTTTCATGTCTACGAGTTTAAATAGATTTCAATTACTGCATACTTTCAGCCACAATTTCAGCTACATCTAACACGGCAACATCGCCTTCTCTTTCTCTATTTTTTACCCCATCAGACATCATAGTATTGCAAAAAGGGCAAGCTGCGGCTATTACAGTTGCTCCGGTTGCTAAAGCTTCGTTGCTTCGTTCTAGGTTGATGCGAATGTCGCCATTCTCTTCTTCTTTAAACATTTGAGCTCCACCTGCACCGCAGCATAAGCCATTGCTTTTGCAACGCTTCATTTCTACTAATTCAGCATCTAATGCTTCTAATACTTTTCTTGGTGCTTCGTAAATATGATTAGCCCTGCCTAAATAACAACTATCGTGGTAAGTAATTTTTTTGCCTTTAAAACTCCCTCCCTCTTTCATCTTTATTTTGCCTTCATCAATTAATGATTGCAATAAAGTGGTATGATGAATGACTTCGTATTGTCCACCTAATTCGGGATATTCATTTTTCAGCGTATTGAAACAATGCGGACAAGTAGTTACAATTTTCTTAATGCCATAACCATTCAAAATTTGAATATTGTTGTACGCCATCATTTGAAATAAAAACTCGTTACCTGCTCTTCTTGCTGGGTCTCCGGTACAAGCTTCTTCTTTACCCAATATGGCAAATTTGATTCCTACTTTATCTAATATTGTAGCAAAGGCTTTGGTAATTTTTTGTGCCCTTTGATCAAAACTTCCGGCGCAGCCCACCCAAAATAAAATATCGGGTGTTTCTCCATTAGCCATCATTTCTGCCATGCTTGGTACCTTCATACATGTTCTTTTTTCAAAAGTAGCATAAAAAGATATTAGGAGAAGTTATTGCTTCAACTTAACCAAAAACAAGTGCAACAAACATCAACATCTTGCTTCACACCAATAAAAAAAGGACCTTGAAAAAGGCCCTTTTTAATATTTTGTACAGAAAGATTACCAAACATTACGTGGACACCAATCGCCATAACGATTGCCCAATAAAAAGCCAATCAAAATTTCATGTGTACCACGACTCACCGTATTTAAACGAGAGGTAGTAATATCGTAAGAATAACCAATATTTAAAGTACTATTGATACCTAAACCCATCATAGCAGCAAAACCATCTTGGTTACGATAAGAAGCTCCTAACCATAAAAAATCGCGGTATTGAAATTTTGCATTGATGTCAAAACTTACCGGCAATGGGCTTACATAACGCACCATTGTAGATGGCAAGAATGTAACATCATCACTTAAAAACATTCTGTAACCTGCAGTTAAAAACAAATGCGGAATTAATTTACCACCTGCTAATTTCACCGTATCGCCGGAGTATTTCAATTTAGCAGGAACAATATTTTGAGCCGCTAGTCCAACAAAATAATCGGCTGAATATAACCATACACCTGCATTAATATCTGGTGTTAATCTATTCAAATAACCACTTCCTGCTACGGCAGGATCTACCGGATTTTCAAAAATTAATTTGCTGCTATTCAAAGTCATATTCTGCACACCTGCAGTCATACCCATACTCAAACTTGTTTTTTCACCAATGCCTAAATGATAAGCATAGGTAACACCGGCACCAAAACGGTTTAAAGGACCGGTACGGTCATTTACCATGGTAAAGCCAATTCCATGATGTGGTTCTGCTGCAGTATAATCTTGCCAATATGCTCTACCTCTTGGGTTTTCGCCAGATGGTCTGAATGTAGTTGCTGTACCTCTATTAAAATCGCTTTTTTTCAAAGGACCGTGTATGGTAAGATAGGTTGTAACCGGTGCACCATCTAAGCCAACCCATTGGTGGCGATGGCTCAGTTTTACATCTGTATAATTTTCTATACCAGCAACCGCAGGGTTGATGATATAGTTGTTCATGATGTATTGTGTGTAGTGAGGTCTTTGCTGGGCATTGGCAAACTGAAACAAAACACAAAACAAGACAAGGGGAGCAATTCTTTTCATAGGAGTAAAATTAAGGTTATCGCATTAAAGCAACAAAACCTGATAACGGTTTTGTACCCGTTTTGGTGTCTATCAAGTAGTAATAAACCCCTACAGGCAACATTTTACCGTTTTGGGTTCCGTCCCAAGGTTTATTGTAGCCAACCGACCGAAATATCGGTTGTCCTTGACGGTTGAAAACATCAACGGTACAACCCGGGTATGAGTTCAAGTAATTGATATTCCACACATCATTAATGCCATCTTTATTTGGGCTAAAAGCATTGGGTATCACAGGTGCTTTTAACATCTGTACTAAAATATCATCCGTTGCTTCGCACCCAAAATCGTTGCTTACCAATACGTTATAAAGCTGGTCGGCTTTTGGTGAGACTCTAGGTTTTTGAATCAATGCATTGTCCAAATAAATCGGTGGAGACCACAAATAATCAAAATTTGTTCCTCCACCAGTTACGGAAAGATTGAGTATTTGGCTTCCGTTTTCCAATACAAAAATATCCGGACCGGCATTAATTTGTGGTATCGGTCTAACGGTGATAGTATTTCTGATGGTATCAAAGCAACCATTATTGGCTACAAAAACATACGCAATCGTTTGCGTACTTTGTCCGGCCTGATTAGGAAAAAAGTTACCGTTCGGCAGTATTCCAAGCCCTAAATAAGTACCAATTCCGGTTAATGCAGAAGTATCGGAGGCTTGGTTGATGGTTACACTGGTGATATTTTCACAAACATCGGGGATGGGTGAGAAAACCAATTTCGGAACAGCTCTTAAGATAATGGTATCAAATTTTTCTACCATGCAACTCGTTCCGGAAAAAGCCACATATTTTACAATCACTTGCTTGGTTAGTGGTGCTCCAAAAGAAGCATATTGTTTGCTAAACTGCTCACCTGTTGTTGGTGTGCTATCTTCTGTAACATCGGCATTATCGGGCCAATTCCAGAAAATCTGAATTTTACTAATAGAACCAATATTGATGGTAGATTGGTTGGTTACTACCAAAGGTTGAGTAGTGCAAATATTTTTGCTTAAAGCATTGAATTGGATGACGGCTATATCACTTACTGCAAGCATGCTTGATGCAGAATCGACACATCCGGCTGCAGATGTGACCTGTATTTGAATATTGTAATTGCCTGCCGTTGCAAATGTTTGTGTTGGATTTTTTACGGTTGAAGTATTTCCATTGTCAAAATCCCATACATAAGTAAACTGATTTGCTGTTCCATCGCTGATGGTTGAATTATCTGTAAACTGTCCTATTTCTCCTGCACAAATGGTTGGCAAACTGAAACTAACCTGCGGAATTGGGTTTACACTGATGCTTTTAAACGCCGTATCACTCACACAGCCTTTAGCATCTGTTGCAATCAAAAATGCATTAAAACTATTTACACTATTATATATATGTGTTGGCGCTGCAACATTAGCAGTTGCCCCATCACCAAAACCCCAATTCCATTGCGTAATATTACCGTTAGATGAGCTAGAAATATCCTGAAAACCAAAACTTCTGTTGACACATCGAATATTTCCGGTGGTAAAGTTGGCTACCGGTTTGGCTAGAATTTGAATCACTTGAGGAAATGTATCTGACTGACAATTTGAGCTATTGGTAACTACCAACTTAACAGTATATGTTCCTGAATTGATGAACGTATAAATTGGATTCTGTTGGGTAGAATTACCACCATCTCCAAATATCCATGACCATTGTGTAATGTTAGATCCGGAACTTGTATTGGTAAAACTTACCGGTGTATTTACACAAGCTTCTACAGGAGCTGTAAATTGTGCGGTTGGTTTTGTAATAGGTTGAACTGATTTAGTGGTATCTGCTTTGCAACCGGCACCGGATGTTACTTCTAATTTTACATTGTACGGATTAGTATTGGGGAAAATATTGCTTGGGTTTGATATGGTGGCTGTATTGCCATCGCCAAATGTCCACAAATACTGAAACTGGTTAACCGTATTATCTCCTATCGTTGAAGTACTGTTGAAATTAACACTGTTTGATGGTGTACAGAAAGGTGTAGCAACAAAATCTACCCTCGGTTTTACATTCACTGTAACAACAACACTATCTCTTGAACCACAACCTGGATTAGATGCAAAACTGGTTTGTACATAATATTTTACAGGTAGCGGACTATTGGTGAAATTATCTAACCCTGTAAAAACCGGATTTGAAATAGTAGTGCTTGATAATCCGGTATTGGGTGACCAAGAATACAAATAGTTGGGGTTATTAGCTGTACCGATTTGCATGGATTCTTTCGGACATAGCGTAACATTGGTTCCGGCTTCTCCCGGCGGCATTTCGGTATAGATAATTACATTTTTGATGGAATGATTATCTGTAAAACCACCTGTACTAGCGGTAAATCCCAAATAGCCATTAAAATTAAACTGTTGAAATCCGGTGAGATACAAAGTATTGTTGACGAAAACAGAGATGGTACCATTGTCATATTCTACCCTTGCCCGATTAAATGCATTAGAACGGATAAATGACAATGCACCATTGGTATTATCCAAGGTTGGCTGACTAACACATTCGCCTGCATAACCTGCCCCCCATCTGATTTGAATTTTAGGAACAGTAGTTCCGCAATTCTGATACGTATCAAAACAAACTTTTAGCCCATTTGCTGAAGCAGGAATACCCAATCCGCCACCCGAAACAAACCCCGTTGGCGGAACATCTAAAAAACAAAAAGCCAAACCATCAGCTCCGGTTCCATCAAACATTCGAAAATCAAATTCTGCTTTCCATCTATTACAAACACCAAGGTTAATCGGTTGATTATAAAAGACCGCACCACTTCTAAATGTTTGGGTACGACACAACACAATTTCGCTATTGGCAACACCAGCTGTATTACTTACAGCAGCGTCACCTATCAAATTCCAGCCAGAAGTATTAACAGGAATACCATCTAACCTTGCAAATACAAAATTTTGAGCAATCGATTGTTCACATATCAGCAATGAAAACGCTACCAATAACTTGGTTAGACACCTAGTAAGCATGCCGTAAATTTATTTCAAAATAGTCACAGAACCAGCAATTTGTTTACGACCATTCTTAGGATTAACAATATAATAGTAAGTACCTACAGGCAAAGGTTTTCCTTTTACCGTACCATCCCAAGGCTTAGTGTATCCTTCACTACGGAAAATGGAGGCACCGCTACGATCAAAAACTTCTATCGTACAACCCGGATAGCTTTCTAAGTATTTAATATTCCAAACATCGTTAATGCCGTCTGCATTGGGTGAAAACGCATTTGGAATAGAAGGTGCTAACAATACTTTTACAAACACATCATCATCAACTGCACAATTTCCTCTACCTGTAACGGTAATCGTATAGGTAATATCCGCCAACGGCGTAGACCTTGGATTTTTGATATTGGCACTATCCAAATACAAACTTGGCGACCAAGCGTAAGATAAATCATTACCTGTTGCCACCGGTTGTAAAATGGTATTTCCGCCTTCTAACACAAACAAATCTGGTCCGGCATTCACCGTTGGATATGGATGAACAGTTAACGGCTTAATCATCGTATCTGATACACAACCCAACGAATTATAAATATGTAACGATACATTGTAAGTTCTGTCGGTGCTATACAATTTCACCGGATTACGAATGGTGTCTGTTGTACCGTCATCAAAATTCCAGCGCCATTTGGTTACTGTTCCATTCATACCATTGCTAATGTCTGTAAAAGCAAAATCATCGCCCAAACACACTTCATTAGGATTGAACGTAAAATCAGCTTTTGGCTGAGGATATACCGTAGTCAATGACTTCGTCAATGAATCCACACAATTGTTATTCGTAGTAATGATCAACTTAACATTGTAAGGGCCAAGTGCAAAATAACGATGTATAGGATTTTGCTGTGCAGATGTTCCGCCATCACCAAAACTCCATTTGTAATTAAACAATAGTTGAGAACCATCGGCAATAGTAGATGCATCATTAAACTGACCATTACCATCTGGCAAGCAAATGGACGGCAAACTGAAATTTACAATAGGTAAAGGATGAACTGCAATGGTTTTTGCTACAGGCAAGCTAATACAACCACTATCTGTCAATACCCTTAAACTAGCATTATAATTTCCGGCTGTGGTATAAGTTTTTACAAACGTTGTACCGCTATTGTTATTGCTGGTATTGCCATCGCCAAAATTCCACTGCCATTGTACAATATTGCTGAAATTGGCTACAGAAGTATCAGAGAAGCTGATACCATTTCTTTCGCAAGTTGGATTGCTATATCCCCAAACAGCTGTTGGCGAAGGCCATACTGTAATGGGTTTTGTAGCAGAATCTCTACAACCCATGTTTGAAGTGTAGAGGTATTGAATATTGTGTGTTCCAACCCCTGCTGTAGCAGGATTAAACAAACCGGTTGGACTAACCCCATTGCCGGTGAATAAGAATCCACCCGTTACAAAACCCGATTCTGTAGCCTGTGTAATTTGACGAGGTGTTGCTTCAAAGCAAATACCCGGCATAGTCTGAAAACTTACTTTAGGACTAGCATGCACCGTAATGGTTTTGATTACATCATCTAAGCAACTTCCGCCTGAGTAAGCAATAAAACGAACTTGATAGGTTTTAGAAGCCGGTGTTTGAAAATCGGGATATATGTTACTGTAAATTTTGTTAGGCGTTGGCATATCATCGGTAAAAATGGTAGCCGGTGCATTTATATTGTCCCAAATAATTTGCACTTTGGTAATGGTTCCAAAATCTACCGTAGAAGTATTTTGAATTTGTACCGGCAAATTGCTACATAAACCGCTGTTATTGAGTACTGCAAAATCAGCTACCGGAATAGCACCATTCACGGTAATGACCTGTGTTAAAGTATCCACACAATTGTCTTTACTCGTTACAGTTAATTTAACGGGATATAAACCAATAGCAGAATATTTATGCTGCGGATTTATCAGCGTTGATGTATTCGGATTTGCCATGGTAGCATTGGGGTCCCCGAAATTCCATAGATAGGTAAACTGACTTTGAGAGTTATCTGCTATGCTGCTGGTATCGGTAAATAATGCAAAAGCATCTGTTAAACATACTTCGGGCAAAATAAACCCAACTTCGGGTTGCGGGTTTACCCGAATAGGCTTACTGATGGTATCACTCTTACAACCTTTACTATTGATGGTAGCTAATCGAATGGTATAGTTGCCCCATGTACTATAAGTTTTGGGGAATGGATTACCATTGGTAAGATTTGCATTAGTAGCATCGCCAAAATCCCAATACCAATTGGTACTTGTGCCCACATTTGGATTAGTGAGGTTAGTGATAGTAACCTGCTTGGTTTCGCAACTAGGCAATGAAGTACTGAAATCAGGCGAAGGCAAAGGATGAACGATGACCTCTTTTGTCATGGTATCGCTGATACAACCTTTATCGGTATACATAAATAGTTTAACCGTAAATGTATCAGCAGTTGCATAACGGTGCCGAGGGTTTTGTATCGTATCGGTAGTACCGTCACCAAAATCCCAACGCCATCTCACTACCGCACTTCCAAACCCATTGCTGGCATCGGTAAATACCGTTGTATCTCTTAAACAAACCTCGGTAGTTGCTGTAAAATCAGCTTTCGGTTGAGCATATACCGTGGTTAAGCTCTTTGTTGTTGAATCAATACAACCATTGACTGAAGTAACGATTAGTTTAACATCAAATGGTCCGGTTGAATTATAATTATGTGTTGGGGCAGCAGTTGTTGCCGTACCGCCATCGCCAAAAAACCACTGGTAACCGAATTGTGCTTGAGTACCATCGCTAATGACGGAGAGACTTGTAAAACTTGCTGCACCAACCGGTAGACAAACAATCGGTAAACTAAAATCAGGTACGGGGTTAGGATGAATAACAAATGTTTGTGCGGTAGAATCTTTACAGCCTGAATTACTTTTTACCACTAAACTAACGGTATAACTTCCAACAACAGGGAAGCTTTGGGTGACTGGTGCATTGGTGGAGTTAGTAATAACGATACCCCCAGGGAAATACCATTTCCATTCCACAATGGTACCTACGCCTATTGTAGAAGAATCGGTAAAAGTGATGGGCTTAGCAATACACTTGGGTAAGGAAGAACCAAATTTTGAAATAGGCTTCTCAGAAATGATAACATTTTTAATAGTATCTGCCAAGCAACCGATATCCGTGATTGACGTTAATTTAACCGGATAGGTTTGAGCTGTAGCATACCGCTTTTTTGGATTACGAACAGAGTCAATGCTGCCATCACCAAACTCCCAATTCCATTTGATTACCTGACGACCAAAACCATTAGTGGCATCGGTAAAATAGAGTGTGTCAGTTAAGCAACCTGTATGGGTATAGTTAAAATCTGCCGCTGGTTTATCGAACACCACTACATCATAACTAATTTCTTGTAAACCACTACAACCATCGGAAGTTGGGTTATTAACCGTAACTTTTACAGGATACGTACCGGATGCAGAAAATAAATAATTACCCGGCAATTTATAGACATATAAGGTACGACCATCTCTTACAAAACTACTGTCAGCTACTGGACTATTATTAACTACCGTTGTATTGGGTGATTGATTAGGATTATTATTAAAATCCCAGTTTAATGATAAAGGCTGATATGGGAGGGTAATTGCATAATTAAAAGGTGTGCCTTTACACGTTGCGGGAAAATTTATGGATGCAAATTGATTTTGGATGGTGACGTATTGATATAAGTCTAAAACATTAGCTCCAGCATTATAACCATAAGTCTCGGCAGGTCCAAATCCATAGGCGATAGCATTAAACCCAGAATCAGATTGAATAGTATGAACACCAGCAGAAACAGGAATTCTACCATAAGAATATCCTGTAAGTTGAGGATGAACAACAAAATTTGTCGTAGTACTTATTCCATCTAATCTAAAAGAATTGACCCCATTTGTAGGTATAGTAACATTTATGAAATGTGACCCAATTTGAAAATTGTTTGTAGAGTTCAAAATAACCTTATTGATATTTTGCTCAATAGGACTTAAATAAATAACCTCTGGGTCACCGTTGCCTGTACCGCTGCACTGTCCTTGGCTTGGAATGTATTGAGCAACCATAATTGGTTTATCAGATTCAATATAATTTGGCGTGTTATTTTCAAACTGGTAATAAAAATTACCTACTAATCCTGTAAGGGTGGTACCATTGAGTTTAACAATAGCAGTTGGATCTGAAACACAAACCCTGTAATAATTTCTATTATAATTTTGCGCCGGGGTTGTTAAATACCTTTTACCCCAAGCACTTTTTGGAAAGGCTTGTACGATGTAATTGTCTGCGGATGAATTAGAAGGAGCTAATGGACAGTTAATATTGATTTTGCCACTTCCTGAGAAAACAGCAATCCGCTTACAACCTGCCCCACCGGAACTGATACTTTTTATGGTTGATCCAGTTAAATCCACACCATTGTTTCCAGTGGTAGTTCCCATAACATTAAGAATTTGACCTTGGGTCAATTGGAAATTATAAGTACCTCCTGCAACCATGCTTTGGGTATTAGCGGTTGGCTTAACCTCAACGGTTGTAGTTCCTGTATCAACAGCTACAACAAAAAAGTAACAATTAGAATTTGCTTCATTCGAATACTGAGTAAAATTTATTGAGTAGTATTCTTTACCTAAAGTATTCGTAGGGAAAAGCAAAGTAGCACCTGAAACTGAAGCATTATAAATATGCGTATATGCAACTACGGGTTTGTCAGCTGTAATGTGGATACCTTTATTTGAAATACCCTCCGAAGTCAATCTAGCATCTTGAGCACCCGTTTTTGGGATCGGATTGGAGGTGAAAATAGTATTAGCAGGAACATTATTGTAGGTTGCTACATAACCTAGACTTGGTATCTCAACCTTAATATTTGTAACTGATTCTGTAGCAAAATACAAAACCATTTCTTGCTGATTTACTGGAGAACCGGTAATATACCTAATATGATAACCGTATCCCAACCAAAAATCCTTCCCTTTATTTGAAAAGTCTTGTGCAAAAATTTGATAACAACTAACAAGCAACGTAAGCGTAAGCAGTATTCTTTGTTTCATATCCCGTCGGTGGTGGCTTAAAGTGACCTAAGACCGCAATTTACGGCTTAGGTTTAACAAGTTTTTAGGGAAACTGTTAAAATGTACAGATAGTTTTTAACGATTGTTCGTTGCCTGAAAATGAAATTATTCCAACACCAATGTTTGTGCTTGCGGCCCGGTGCAAAACAATAGATCCAATACACTCAAATTGGGAAGAAAGCCCAAACGATCTTCAAACACTTGTGGGTACACCGGCTGCCAGCTATCTGCATCATTTTGCAAAGTTCCGGGTTTGGTGAAATAGCGGCCCTCTTCCCAATTTTCGGGTAGCGTTTTGAGGAATGTATCAGTATGACTAACTGTCAGTTTTAACTTCAACACTTTCATCAACCAACTGCATGTGGCGGCATCTAGTTGCCATAAAAATTCATGTTGGGTAAAGAGGAGTTGTTGCACCGAATCGGCATAAAATTCAAAGAATGGGGCTTTGCGATAAGAGGATTCTATGGCTCGCCAATGTTGCTGCTGCCATCTCTCGGAATAGTTAATGTTAACTTCACTCGATAGCGTTTTTTGCTCTCTTCCACCAACTAATGGTACAGACAAAACAATCGGTCCGTTAGCCCCGGAAATGACCGTTCGGTTCCTAAAACTGAGTTTGGGATGCCAATCGTATAGTTCAAATGCAATATTCGAGTATTTTGATAATTTTTTAAACCAATCAATACACCCAAAATATTGATATTCAGTTAATAATACTATATTTTTATCATTTTTATTCATTGCCAAAGAATAATAGTTTTAAACGGTGAATTGTGGATTTAAAGTAACTATTTAGTGATTTTATAAATATCATTATTGATAACAATTAATTGAAAATCACATTATTATATACTTTATACAATAGCTAAATTTATTGTCAGCCTTTTTTCTCCTCATTCTACCACTAATTTTTAACCACATCCTAAATTTTTTAGCTAACTAATTTTAACATTCAGCAAGTTACATCGTTTTTGTTTGACCGCTATGCTTGCCTTAATTTGCAGTAAATTATTCAACACCATGATCAAACAATTGACTGTACTCCTACCCTTTTTGGTAATCCTTACTGCAGCATCTTCTTGTAGTAAACCACAGGGATTTGATTACAAAAACATGCAGAATTTTAAGATTCAGCAGCTTGGTTTTAACAAGAGTAAAGTGTCTATGGATTTGGTGTATTATAACCCAAACAACTTTGCGGTTGACTTAAAAAAAGTAGACTGTGAAATAAAGTTGGACAATAATTATGTCGGACGTTTTGTCTTAGACACCCTCATGCATATTCCTAAGAAAGCAGATTTTGCTATCCCCGCACAAATGGAAGTTGACATGAGAAACATATTTAAAAATGCTTTTGATGTGCTATTTAACAAAGAAGTTACGGTAGGTGCTAAAGGCACAACAAGGGTTGGAAAGGCAGGTGTGTTTGTAACGGTTCCTTTTAATTACGAGGGTAAACACAGTTTCGAAATGTTCTAAAAGCTTCAATTAAGACTATAAAAAAACCGGCAAAAAAGCCGGTTTTTTTTTGGTGTGATTATCAGGGGATATTAAAATGCGATTCCGATGGTTAATCCTGCTCTTAATCCGAAGCCGTTTACACCACCCGGTAAATCAAAACTATCTGTTCCGGATTTAATTTTTACACTTCCGGTATTATAAGAAGGACCGGCAAATAAGTCGATGTTTAAACCTCCTTTTAGTAACCATTGATTACCTAAGAGTAAACCACCGCCAAATGTACTTAGTGTACCTTTATTGATATCTTCTGAAATGGTGTAGTTCTGATAACGAACAAATGGTGCTACATAAAAACCGTTCAATGCACCTTTATCTTTTGATGCGTAATAACGGAACTCGGGGGTAATACCAAAGCCTCTTAATTTTAGTCCGTCGGAGGAATAGCCAGTATAAAAAACACCTAACTGACCTGAGGTTGATGCTCCTAACTTTCTTTCGTAAAAGACCGATCCTGTTCTAACAATTGGGCTTAAAATATTCACTTTAATGTTGTTGGTCGGTTCTGTTTGCTGTGCTTTTACTGAAAAGCTTGCGGCAAAAAGGGTAAATAGTACAATTATCTTTTTCATTGTTTTGTTTTTTAATGTTAAGTACCGGTACGGCGCCTTACCAGTTCTATTAATCATTTGCTGTTGCAAAACAACAACCAATGGACTTCTCCCCCAATCACATAAGAGTGTGGTATTCAACTATAAAAAGTATAAAACATAGAGGGCAATCACATATTGATGTATAAGTATTCAACTTATCTAAACATGATATCAATCATGTATTGCTTTGACGGCTGTCAGTAAACAAGGTTTTGTGAAAATTTAATTTTACACCATCAAATCATTAATCAATCAGCATTAAAAACAATAATTATGAAACACACAAAATTTTTAAGCACAAAAAAATTACTGCTTTTAGCAGGCATACTGCCAATTCTTGGCATTCTTGCTATTGCTCAAGTAAACTATTCAGCTAATGGTGTTACTAAACTTTCTATAAAAGGTACATCTACCCTACACGATTGGGAAATGACTTCTAAAGCAGGTAAATGTGATGCGGTATTTACTTTTAATTCTGCCGGACAAATTACAGGCTTAAGCAGTTTAAGCTTTAGTACACCGGTTGGAGATTTGAAAAGCGGAAAAGGCGCAATGGACAAAAATGCGTACAAGGCACTTAAAAAAGATAAATACGCTTCTATTTCTTATGTGGGCACATCTGCAACAGTAACTACAACAGATAAAGTTAACTACACAATTAAATCGCATGGTAAACTAACCATTGCCGGAACAACTTTAGATATTGATTTAGTTGCCAATGGTAAAATGAATGCCGATAAGAGTATTACTGTAGAAGGTAGCTATAAACTAAAAATGAAAGATTATAAAGTAGAACCACCTTCTTTCATGTTTGGTACCGTAACAACCGGTAATGAGATTACACTTAACTATGAATTAACTGTAAAAAAATAACCCAACAATAACAACACAAAAACTAAAATTAAGATTATGAAAACAAGTATTAACAGGTATGCACTATTGGGCCTTATGTTAGGGGTTTTACCTGTCACCCTAATGGCACAACAACCTAAAATATCAAACTGGAGACCTTATGATCAAACTGGTATCAACATGTTTGAAACTAGAAAAAGTGATTCAGTTCCATTTAAAGATGTATCGGTGAGATTTGGCGCTGGTTTTACACAACAGTTCCAAGGTTTAAAGCATAAAAACACCGCTTTGAACAATACAGGTACCGGCGCTAACAGGTTATATCCATTGAAGCCTGGTTTTATGACTGCTCAAGCCAACCTATTTATTGATGCACAATTGGGAGAAGGTATTAGCTTGAATGTAACCAATTACATGAGCTCTCGTCACCACAATGAATTTTGGGTAAAAGGTGGATACATCCAATTTGATAAAGTTCCTTTTAAAGGCAAATTCTGGAAAGGATTTATGGATATCGCTACCATCAAAATTGGTCACTTTGAAGTGAACTATGGTGATCAGCACTTCCGTAGAAGTGATGGAGGTCAAGCATTATGGAATCCATTCATGGAAGGATATATCATGGACGCTTTTGCTACTGAAATTGGTGGTGAAATCTACTTCCAGAAAAATGGCTTTATCGGTATGATTGGTATGACCAATGGTATGATTAAAGGACATGTTGACTCTGTATTGGCTGTAACACAAGATGCCAATACCAAAAGAAATCCTTCTTTGATTTTAAAAGCCGGTTACGACAAGCAGTTGAATGAAAAAGTTAGGGTAAGATTTACCGGTAGCTTATACTCAAACAACAGTCAAGCTGGTAGCGGTATTACATTATATAGCGGTGACCGTACAGGTTCTAACTATCAAAACATTATGGAAAGAGGCGTTCCTGGATCATTACCTGCTTCTACAACTATGTATGCATCAGGTAGATTTAACCCAGGTTTCAGTAAAAAAATTACTGCTACTATGTTAAACGGTTTCTTGAAGTATGAAGGTTTTGAATTGTTTGGTACTTACGAAAGTGCAAAAGGTAGAAGCAAAACTGAAACCGCAGAACGTAAAGCTAGCCAGTATGGTATTGATGGTATTTACAGATTTGGTGCTAAAGAAGATGTTTACTTAGGCGTACGTTACAATGGTGTGACTGCAAGATTAGCCGGTTACACAGAAGATGTTAAGTTAAATCGCTTTGCTATTGCCGGTGGTTGGTTCTTAACTAAGAGTGTGTTATTGAAAGCCGAATATGTAAATCAAAATTATGATGGTTTCTTAAATACTGATTTCAGAAACGGTGGTAATTTCAAAGGATATGTAATTGAAGCAGTAGTAGGATTCTAAACAAAATTGAATTGTGTGTTATTGCGTTTTAAAAGTCAGGATGAGTTAATTTCATCCTGACTTTTTTTTAAACCCCTTAATTTCAACCCATGCACCTCAAAAAATGCTTGTTACTGTTGGTAGCCTGCTTTATTGCCGGTGATGCTTTTATGCAAAAAGAGAAGCCAAGAGCCGTCAATTATTTAGCTAAATGGGTGATTCAAAAAGGTGGCTCTTTAAAAGTAGATGGAAGCACTAATGTTAACCAGTTTAGTTGTGCCATCACTAATTATAGTACTCCTGACACACTAATGGTGTACAGAAATGCAAATCCAAAAGATATTGTGCTACCCTTTCAAGGAGATATCAATCTTGATATTGTAAAATTTGATTGTCATAACCCTATGATGACAAATGATCTTCGCAAAACACTTAAAGCAAAAGAATATCCGGTAATGGTCATTAAATTTTTGTCTTTGAGTAAAATGCCCGAATTAAAAACTACACAAGAAAGTATTACCGGTTTGGTAGATATTGAGTTAGCCGGTACTACCAAAAGATACGATGTGAGTTATACGTTTTCTGTAGACGAACAAAAGCAGGTTCACTTAATTGGTAATAGAGCTGTTACCTTCTCTGACTTTCATTTAAAACCACCCCGTAGATTAGGCGGTATGATTCAAGCAAAAGATAAATTAGATGTAGAATTTAGATTGACGCTAAAACAGCTGCCTTAAGGATTTATTCTGGCAAATAAAATACCTGCCACAACTGCTTGCATAAATCCATAGCCTAACCAACTCAACACCATTGGTACAGTAATATCCATAGCGCTGAAGCTAATCCACATTACCGGCAATAAGGCAATGATAGCGTATACAAAGCCAAATTCAAAACCCCTGAGAACAAAATTGCCTTCAAACAGCGACTTGAATCTTTCCCAAAACCAAGACAAAGCCATACTAATGATAAATGCATGGGCATAAAACATAGCATCTCTGCTGCCATCTGAATTAAATAGTGGGTTATTATAATCGACAAATAAACTCGGGAAAAAAGTAATGGCTAAGAATAAACCGCCATAGCTGATTACAGACAGTAATAGTCCGGCAATAAGTCCACATTTGATTACTTTTTTCATACCAATAGTTTTAATGCAGTGAAGTATGGTACAAATTTAAATTAACCAAGGCATAACAGTGGGCTTTGTAAAAAATAAACATTGGCCGCCTTATAAGTATTTCAATAAAGCATTTTTTAAATCAACAATTCCTAAAGTTGCAGGCTTTTCAATGGCAGTAAGATTAGGTACTTGAACAATGCTTGGTATAGATTTATCGACAATAAATTTAGGAATATGCTTAGGTGCATAATGTAGCAGCCCAGCAGCAGGATAAACGACCATCGATGTTCCAACCACTACAAAAATATCTGCCTCAGCAGCTATTGCCGCAGCGGTTTCTATCATTGGTACCGGTTCTTCAAACCATACAATAAATGGCCTTAGTTGATGCCCGTCTCCGGATTTATCACCCAAATTCATGTCGCCTTTAACGTCATACACCAAACTTTTATCGGCTTCGCTACACATTTTAAAAATTTCGCCATGCAGGTGTAACACATTGGTACTGCCGCCTCTTTCGTGTAAATCGTCAATATTTTGCGTAATGATGTGAACATTGAAATACTGCTCTAATGCTGCTAAGCCAATATGTGCTTCATTGGGTTCGGCTTTTGCTACATCTGCACGGCGCTGGTTATAAAAGTCTAATACCAATTGCGGATTTTTAAACCAAGCCCTTGGTGTGGCTACATCTTCAATATTATAACCTTCCCACAAACCATCACTATCTCTAAACGTTCTTAATCCACTTTCTGCACTTATACCTGCACCAGTTAGTACTACTAATTTGCGTTTTTGGGCAGCGCTATTTTGATGTTCCTTCTTTTTCATAGAATCCAAATGACGATAAACAACAAAATTAAAGGCTGATGACTATACAAAACATAAAGCAGCAATCGTTAGCAACGCTATTCTTTTATTTTGCGCAGATAATAGACAATACTGTCTTTTGATGTTATTGTAAAGGAACTATCGCTTGCTGCTTTCCAGCTAAATTGGTGCTGCACACTGTCTTCTTGTACCAATAATCGATCTTTGTTGATGGTATAACCTACAGTGGGAAGATGAGGGATAATGATGCTGTCTTTAGTAAAGGTAAACAGCCTACTGCTGTCTTTTTCAGCTAATGCCAATAACAATATGCCAAGCCCATTTGAACTGTCTTTACCTGGAACAATTGAATCGAGATTCCATTTCCCTTCCAATACAAATGCAGACTTATCTTGATTGGTTTTACCATTGAACCAATCGCTGGAAAAAAATAATGTGGCCGATGCAAGCACCAATAGTGCTACAAAAAATGAGGTTTTCATACCTGTTGTTTTTTGATGTTGAATAAATGTTTGTAGTGCAGGCCTGCATTCATTTATAGCAGTAACAACAAATTAGTAACCAATGGCTTTTGTTAAAGAAAAGGGAAAAGCAGAAAATGACATTATCTTAAAATACTACCATCAAAGCCTAAAGGCAATAATCGTTTGGCATTATCAATAATATAAACCTCACCCGTTAAGCCGCCTAAAATTAATCGGATGGGATGATTCATTCTATCTTGATATTCTGCAATATATTGTCGGCACATGCCGCAAGGAGAAATGGGATGATCACTTGTACCGTTTAAGTTATGATAACTTATTGCCATGGTACTAATAGCAACACCGGGAAATAAAGTAGAAGCAGTGGAAAGCAATACTCTCTCCGCACATAATCCAACCGGGTAACTTCCATTTTCTTGATTGGTACCAGATACCGTTTCACCGGTTAGTAAGGCTGCAACTGCACCTACTAAAAAATGAGAGTACGGTGCATATGCGTTTGCAGTAACTGCTCTAGCTTGAGTTAACAATGCTGCATCAGCAGGTTGCAATGCCTCTATTCCGGCATATACTTCGTATTCAAAATGATAGGCATGTTTAGTCATTCATCAACTTTTAAATAAAACAATCGTAGGATATTAACGGATTAAAAAAAGTCCTCACGGCTACACCATGAGGACCTTCCGTAAGTAAATATACGTTATCAGTAGTATGTTTAAAAAAAGTTTTTGAGCAATCCCTACTTAATCATTGTAAACAAACGCTTCCACCTTGGACCGTTCTTCCAACTAAACCAAATCATAGATGCTTTTCCAACAATATGTGTTTCGGGTACAAAACCCCAGTAGCGACTATCTTGGCTACGGTGCCGATTGTCTCCCATCATCCAATAATAATTGTATTTGAAAGTATAAGTAGAGGTAGTTTTTCCGTTGATGATAAACTGTCCATTTTTTTCTTCCAATGTATTGCCTTCGTACACACTAATTACTCGGCGATATAAAGGCATATTTTCTGCAGAAAGTGTTACTGTTGCTCCTTTTTTCGGAATCCAAATTTTACCGTAGGTGTCTAATGTCCAAGCAAAGTTTTCAATATCGTTTGGAAATAAATCACCCACATAGTTCAGTAAAAAAGGTTGAATACTTTTGAAGTTAGGATGCTTTTTAACTTTCTCAACTTCGGCAGGTGTTAAGTTGATGATATAAGAATTGGGCTTCTCTTTATATTCGAAAATAGATTGATCATCTTCCATCACATCAATGCCTAATTCGTCTTTCAAAAAATCTTCTCCATATGGTGTTCCATTTGTTTCAACGATATAATCTATTTGAGAATGTGGCGGTATGTAAGATAGCTTACTGTTGATATATACATTACCGTTTACAACACTTAAAGTATCGCCTGCCACCGCAACACAGCGTTTGATATAATTATCGGTTTTATCCATCGGGTGAACAATGATGGGATAATCGGCTATTAACTTAGCTCTATTGCCGTTGTACGGTGCTTTTTTCAATTCGTCGTAATATGGTTTTTTAGAACCAAAATCGGGCAAATTAATAATGGTATCTCCTGCAGGAAAATTAAATACAACTACATCATTTCTTTCTACATTAACATAACCCGGCAAACGTTTATACGGTAATTGTACTGCCTTGGTATATGATGGCGTAGTTGGCATAAAAGGCATGGTATTGTGCACAAATGGAAAACTAATTGGCGTTTGTGGAAGCCTTGGTCCGTAACTCATTTTATTAACAAACAAGAAATCGCTGACCAACAAAGTTTTCTCCATACTACCGGTTGGAATAGTGTAAGCTTCGAACACAAAAGTTCTGATCAACGTCGCTGCTACAACAGCAAATACACCGGCATCTATCCACTCTCTTGAAGATGGTTTTTTATAATCGTGAAATGCTTCGGCACCTGCCCAAACTACATCTTTAGAAAAACCCAAATAAGGAAAGTACACAAAGGGGAAAAATGTAGCAGCCGCATGATGCAATAAATTAAACTTAGCAAAATGCATGGTAAAGATAATCGTAATCCAAATGGTTATAAACTGACCACCAATGGGAATTAATTGAGCCCAAAACCAAGTCTTTTTAATGTGGCAATGTTGAACGATGCACCAAGTATTGTAAAATGGTACAAAAGCTTTCCATCCTTCGATGCCGGCTTTTTTAAACATGCCATACATTCCAATATGCCATCCAATAGTTGCAACTAAAAAAATAATCCAGCCCATGTAAGTAAAATTAAGGTGAGCAAAAATAATGGTTCGCTACCAAGTAAATTGCCCGGTGATCAATTATTATAAAGGATAGGTAAGCACTATCCCGGTTTTATTACAGATTTTTCGTTAAAAATTGAAAATATGAAGATTTAACTGTAATATGCTATAGGATTGAATGCCGCAACACCTATTGTCTATTAACGTATGAATTATTTCAGTATAAAAGATTTGGAAAACCTTACCGGCATAAAAGCCCATACTTTAAGGGTTTGGGAACAACGTTACGGTATTGTTGTGGCACAGCGAAAAGAAAGCAATCATCGATTTTACGATAATGAAGATTTAAAAAAAGTATTACGAATTGCATATCTCTATCATCAAGGTTACAAAATTTCTAAAATTGCATTACTTGATGCCAATCAAATAAAAACGTTGGCCATTAACAATGAAAAAGGTAATGCAGTAGATATTTTGGTTAATACTTTACTAGAGGCTTCGATAGATTTTGATGAAACACAATTTGAAACATCACTTGATTTTGCTTTTAAACAATTTGGATTTGAGAAAACGATATTACAAGTCATTTATCCATACCTGGAAAAAATTGGAATATTTTGGATGATTGATAATATCATCCCTGCTCAAGAACATTTTTCGAGTAATATCATCAGACATAAAATCATAGCTGCAACAGAGAAAATTGCAAAGCCATTAAGTACATCTAAAAAGCAAGTTGTTTTATTTACACCACTCGGCGAATACCATGAAATACCTTTGCTGATAACCAATTATCTGATGAAAAAAGCAGGTCATCAAACCATTTACTTTGGATGCAATATTGCCATTACAGCCATCGAAAATTATCTGCAACATGCTAAAGCCACACATATCTACACCCATTTAATTACCTTATTTAATGATAAAGGGATAGATGATTTCATAGCTGGCTTGTGTAACCAATTTAAAAATATGACGATTGTAATTTCAGGTCCTGCGGCACAACAAGCTTCGCTTCAAAAAACCAACTTACACATTATGCGGTCTTTTCAAGACACCGTTGCATTTACCAAAGCCATAGACTAAGGCAACACATAATTTTTCACATCTTCAGTTGTGATAGATTTTCCGGACAATATCACCAATCGTTCTACCACATTTCTCAACTCTCTAATATTGCCAGTCCAGTTATGTTGCTGCAAAGCTTCAATGGCTTTTTTGTCTATTCCTTTTTGGGCTTGACCATATTCTTCCGCAATTTGTGCCAAAAAATGTTCTACCAACATGGGTATATCTTCTCGTCTATCATTCAATGCCGGAACATGAATTAAAATAACACCGAGACGGTGATACAAATCAAGTCGGAAATTTTTAGCTTCAACTTCTTGCAACAAATCTTTGTTGGTAGCGGCCACTACTCTAACATCAACTGCAATTTCTTTATCGCCACCCACTCTCGTAATTTTTCCTTCTTGTAAGGCACGAAGTACTTTGGCTTGTGCACTCAAGCTCATATCGCCAATTTCATCTAAAAATAATGTACCGCCATTGGCTTGTTCAAACTTGCCAATGCGTTGTTTGATGGCCGAAGTAAAGGAACCTTTTTCATGGCCGAACAATTCACTCTCTATCAACTCTCCGGGAATAGCAGCACAGTTTACTTCTACTATTGGCCCCGTTGCTCGATTGCTTTTTTCATGCAACCAACGGGCCACTAATTCTTTACCGCTACCATTCGCTCCTGTTACCAAAACCCGAGCATCGGTTGGGGCTACTTTTTCAATGGTATCTTTAATTTTTCTTATACCTTGGCTATCGCCAATAATTTCCTGTACTTTATTCACTCGGCGTTTCAATACCCTAGTTTCTGTAGCCAACACATTTTTATCCATTGCGTTGCGAATGGTAATTAACAGTCGATTTAAATCAGGCGGCTTGGCCACATAATCAAAAGCTCCTTTTTTTACGGCTTCAACAGCAGTTTCGATCGTTCCATGACCACTAATCATAATCACGGGCACATCGGGATTGTGTGCTGCTGCTCTGGTCAAAAACTCCATGCCATCTAATTTCGGCATTTTGATATCGCACAATACCACATCAAATGTAGCTGTGGTAAATTTCTTCCATCCCTCCTCTCCATCTGCTGCTTCATCGGTCTTATAACCCTCATTTGCCAAAATATCTTTAAGCACATTTCGGATGGATCTTTCATCATCTATAATCAAAATAGAAGCCATATCTCTGCTGTTTGCCGCTAAGATAAGCGAAGCAATTAATACCATTTAGATTGATTGCAAAACGGGTAAGACAAAATCAACAACTTATTGCTTAAAATACTATGTTTGCCCCATTCGAAAGCTAATGTCAACAACAACTCCCAACATTGTTATTGTAGGTGCCGGACCGGCAGGTTCAACAGCATCTTTATACTTGTGTAAAATGGGTATTAAGCATACCATTATTGATAAGCATGAGTTTCCTCGTCATAAAACCTGTGGAGATGGGTTGACAGGCAGTGTAAAGACAGTATTAGCCCATTTAAACAGAGATTGGCTGCATGAGATTTCTGCATTAGACCAACAGTTTAGTAAATGCTATGGTATTCGTATTGTATCGGCTAATTATCATTCGGTCGATTTACCCTTAGTAAGCGACCCAAGTAAATACAATTTTGCACCGGCTTTTATAGCAAAAAGATTTGATTTTGATAATTTTTTAGTGAGCAAAATCAATCCACAGTTTGCTACTACAAAATTTGGATATGAAGTAACTACCGTTTCAAGAGCCGATGGGAAAGTAAATGTTACCTTGTCAAAAGAGCATGAAACCGAAACAATTGCGGCTGATATTGTAATTGGTGCAGATAGCGAACGTTCTATAGTGGTAAAATCACTCTGCCCAAGAAAGAAAAGTTTACCGGATTATTGCGGGTCGGTTAGGGCATATTATTCCGGTGTTACCGGATGCCATGAAGGCAATTATTTAGAAATGCATTTCATGAAAGATGTGCCCGGTTATTTTTGGATTTTTCCATTACCCAATGGAATTGTGAATGTTGGCGTTGGAATGCTGAGCAGCGATTTAAGTAAAAACAAAACCAACTTAAGAAATCTATTGGTTGATTTTACCAAAGAAAGTCCGGTATTGAAAGAACGTTTTGCTGATGCAAAAATTGAAGGTAAAATTGAAGGTTGGAGTTTGCCTTTAGGTTCTATCAGATACAAAACATATGGCGATAATTTTATGTTATGTGGCGATGCCGCTTCACTGATTGATCCTGCAACCGGTGAAGGAGTGAGTAATGCGATGGTATCGGGTCAAATAGCTGCAGAAACCATACAACAGGCAATTGCTTTGGGCAAATGGGATGATGCTAGTTTAGCTGTATATCATAAGCTATTGTATAAAAAAGTGGGGCCTGAATTGAGGCGGAATGGATTTTACCAAAAAGTGTATGCTACATTTCCATGGGCATTAGAATTAGTGTTTAAAAACCTAAGTAAAAGCGAAGGCCTGAGACAACAGATTATTAAAATTCAAGAATACAAGCAACACAGGTGGCAAGTGTTGAATCCATTTTTTTATATTAGATTACTTACCGGTTGGTGGTAGTACCATACCAACAATAGCTGTAGCTGCTTTCTGTGAAGCACTTTCACCGGTTTGTAACATGGCTTGTAATTGCTGATAATCTGCTTTTAATTGAGCTTGTCTGTTTGTATCGTCTAATAATAATTTTAATTCGGCAATCAAATTATTGGTAGTCAATTCATGTTGAATCAACTCTTTTACTACCGGCTTATCCATAATCAAATTCACTAATGAAATGTACTTGATGGTGATGATGCGTTTAGCAATTTGATAGCTGATGGCGTTGCCTTTGTAGCAAACAACTTCCGGCACACCAAACAATGCTGTTTCTAAAGTGGCCGTACCACTCGTTACCAATGCTGCGGAGGCTTGCATTAATAAATCGTAAGTAGCCCCACGAACTGCTGATACATTGTTATATGGGGCTAAAAAATTGTCATAAAAAGCATCTTGTTGCCCGGGTGCTTTAGCCACCACAAATTGATATTGCGGAAATGACTTACTCACCGCTAACATGATGGGCAACTTGACAGCAATTTCTTGTTTTCTGCTTCCCGGTAATAAGGCAATGATGGGTGAAGGAGTCGTAATTTTTGCTGCTACTCCGTCTTGTTGTTTTTGCTGTACCACTTCCATTAATGGATGCCCAACATATTCTACTTCCCAATGCCAACGGTTTTGAAAATAATCTTTTTCGAAAGGTAAAATCACCAGCATTTTATCAATGCATTTTTTCATCTTCTTTACCCTATTTTCCTTCCAAGCCCAAACCTGCGGTGCAATATAATAGGCCACTTTGATGCCTTGTTTTTTTGCCCATTCAGCAATAGGAAGATTAAAGCCGGGATAATCTATCAGCACTAAAACATCGGGCTTAAAAGCTACTATATCTGCCTTGCACCATTTCATGTTTCGTAAAATAGTGGGCAAATTTTTCACCACTTCGGCGAAGCCCATAAAAGCTAAATCTTTAAAATGCTTAACTAGTGTGGCTCCGGTTGACTGCATCATATCGCCACCCCAACAACGTATATCAGATTCACCATCTAACTGCTGTAAGGCTTTAATCAAATTGCTGCCATGTAAATCGCCGCTGGCTTCACCGGCTATGATGTAATATCTCATATCCCGAAAGGGAGTTAATATGCAATAGTTTTTAAATAAACTTCACCCCTAAAGCAATGATAGCCCACAAACAAGTCACAATAAAAATACCACGGGCAGTCTTGTCTTTTTTGGTGTTGACATAAATGGTGAACAACACTGCATTGGCTAACAATGATAAACTAATAGCGGCAGTTAACGTACGATGACCCGGTTCTACCCTAAGGTAAGTCAATGCTTCGCTAATACTTAACGGACCGAGTTTATTGATTTTGAAAATCGCAAACCCGATGAACGGTGCAAGCAGACCTAACACCAATCCTAGTTTTAAATTATCTTTTTTTAACATCAGCCTTTGAGTGTTTTTTCTAATTTGGCTTTTAAAGTATAGTTGGTTAAATCAAATTGAACCGGAACTACACTTACATAATTGTGTTTCAATGCCCACACATCGGTATCCCTACCTTTATCAAAATTCACAAATTCGCCAGTAAGCCAATAATACGGTTTGCCATGCGGATCTTTCCTTTCGTCAAAATCTTCTTCGTATTTGGCGTAGGCCTGTCTGCATACTTTTATTCCTTTTAATAATTCTGCAGACACTGCCGGAATATTGACATTCAAGCAAATATGTTTCTCATTCTTCTTGCCTAAAATTTGTTCTACAATGAGTCGGGCATATTTTTTGGCGCCTTCAAAATCGGCTTCTACACTATAATCAAGCAAACTAAATCCAATGCTTGGAATGCCTTCAATAGCTGCTTCTAAAGCTGCAGACATGGTGCCGGAATAAATAACATTAATAGAATGATTTGCGCCATGGTTGATGCCGCTTAAGCAGATATCTGGCTTTCGGTGCAATACTTTATCTACCGCTAGTTTAACACAATCAACCGGTGTACCGCTGCATTGATAAGACTCTATGCCTTCGAATTGGTGTGATGGGTGTAAACGCAATGGATGTCCAATAGTAATGGCATGTCCCATACCACTATTAGGTTTATCCGGTGCCACCACTACTACTTTCCCTAAATCTTTCACTGCTTCTACTAATGCCCGTATACCCGGAGCCGTAATACCATCATCGTTCGTAATTAAAATGACCGGCTCTTCTTTTTTTTGCTGTTTTGCCATGGCTGCAAGATACAGTCTGCCGACAATTATAAAAAGTATGGTGAAAGAATTAACCCGTTTTTAGAACCTATCCCCGTTTCTGTTTAATGCCTAGGCCGAGACAAATCCACCCGGCAACAAAAAATAATCCACCGATAGGTGTAATGGGGCCTGCCCAACTTAAACCCGGCAACACCAATGCTGCTTTTACGGTAAGTATGTAGAGTGAACAGCTAAATAATACAATACCAATGATAAAAAACCATCCGGCAATTTTTACTAATTTATTAGGAAACTGACTGTACACAATAGCCGTTAAAGCCAACGCCAATGCATGATACATTTGATATTTAACACCCGTATCGAATGTTACTACAGCGGTTTCAGATACCAACTCTTTTAGTTTATGAGCCCCGAAAGCACCTAAAACAACTGCTAATGCTGCTAAAAAACTAGCAGTTCTCAAAAAACCTTTATGCATAATTATGATTTAATCAGTTGGAGTAATTTTTCGATGGTTAGTTGTTGACTAGAAACGGTGAATTGTGCTTTGCTGTAAAAAGGCTGCCGCTCTGCTAGTTTGGATTGCAAAAAAGTATACAATTCATCATCCTGTAAATTCTTGATTAATGGCCTGTGTGTTTTTTCCGGTTTAAGCCGTTCTACCAACACTTCAACAGGGTCGTTTAACCAAATGGTAATGCCATTTTTATTCATCCATTCCATGTTGTTATGAAAACAAGGTGTACCGCCACCGGTGGCTAGCACAAAAGTTTTCTTTTCTGCAAACCATTTCAACAGTTTTGATTCTGTTTTTCTAAAGTATTCCTCACCGTCTTCTTCAAACAATTCGGAGATTGTTTTTTCTTCCAAATTCTCAATGAGTTGATCTAAGTCGTAGGCACCGCATTTTAATTTTTTAGCCAATTGTTGACACCAGTAACTTTTGCCACTACCCATCATTCCTAAGAGAAAAATTTTCATCTGTAAAAAATAAAAATGAAAAAACCGCTATTTAAAAGCATTCAATCCCGTTACATCCATTCCCGTAATCAACAAATGAATGTCATGTGTGCCCTCGTAAGTGATCACACTCTCTAAATTCATCATGTGACGCATAATACTATATTCACCTGTAATGCCCATTCCGCCTAGCATTTGCCTTGCATCTCGGGCAATATTGGTAGCAATTTCGCAACTGTTTCGCTTGGCCATACTCACTTGTGCCGGTGTAACTTTTCCTTCATTCATCAATACCCCCAAACGCCAAACCAATAATTGTGCTTTGGTAATTTCGGTTATCATTTCTGCTAACTTTTTCTGCTGTAATTGAAAGCCACCAATAGGTCGGCCAAATTGTTCTCGTTCTAAACTGTAGCGCAAAGCTGTATCATAACAATCCATCGCAGCACCCAATGCCCCCCAGGCAATACCATAACGAGCCTTGGTTAAACAACTCAACGGACCTTTCAACCCTTTAACACCGGGTAAAATATTTGCTTTTGGCACTTTCACATTATCAAACACTAATTCTCCGGTTGCCGATGCCCTTAAACTCCATTTGCCATGCGTTGTTGGTGTGGTAAATCCTTCCATTTCTCTTTCTACAATTACACCACGAATATCGCCGGCTTCGTCTTTTGCCCAAACCACGGCCACTTGTGCAAACGGGGCATTGCTAATCCACATTTTAGCACCATTCAAAATAACATGATCACCGGCATCTTTAATATTGGTGAGCATACTACTTGGGTCGCTGCCATGATTGGGTTCAGTTAATCCAAAACAGCCCAACCATTCACCACTACCTAGTTTGGGTAAATATTTCATTTTTTGCTCTTCACTTCCATAAGCATAAATAGGAAACATCACCAAGCTACCTTGTACACTAGCCGTACTCCGAACACCGCTATCACCTCTTTCTAATTCCTGCATCATCAATCCGTAGCTGATATAATCTAATCCGCCGCCGCCGTATTCTACCGGAACTGTTGGACCAAAGCAGCCCAACTCCCCCATCTGCTGAACAATTTGAATGGGAAATTCAGCCCTTTGTGCATAATCTTCAATAATGGGAGAAATCTCCTTCTTCACATATTGCCGTACGGTTTCTCTAATCAGTTTGTGTTCTTCCGTCAGTAACTCATCCACTAAAAAATAATCCGGACTTTGAAATACATCGGTTCTGGCAGCCATAATTGTTGTTTTTGTTTTGTGTACTTAGCCTTGGTGCTACTATTTAGCGGCTGTTGCGTCGCACACTTGTACAATAGTAGTTTTTTCAGCCTTTCTTGGTTACAAATTTAACCCTACGAAAAATACTAACGCTTGTTTGTTTGATTTTTCTTTGCATACTGCAAAAAAAGATGGAATATCGTTTAAACCATAGCTTGTTTTACAGTCTATCAACAAAGTTTTGTATGAAATATTTTATAGGATTGATGTTAGCGGCTTCATTAATCAGCTGCCAAAAAAAAGGAACAGACGGTAGCACCACACCCGAAACCTACTATTTTCCACCCAACAACAGCGATACTTGGGAAACCAAAGCCACGCCTAGTAATTGGGATGATGCCAAATTACAAGAAGCGTTTGATTATGCAGGCACTAAAAAAACGTACGGACTTATTGTACTACACAAAGGACGTATTGTAAAAGAGCAATATTGGAACGGATGGGATAAAAATACCCGTTACTATATTGCCAGTGCCGGTAAAAGTGTAGCCGCAATGGTGGCGGGCATTGCACAGCAAGAGGGCACCATCAACATCAATAATAAAGTATCGCAATATTTAGGAAACGGCTGGACCAGTTTACCCTTAGCCAAAGAAAATTTAATTACGGTAAAACACCAATTGAGCATGACAAGTGGTTTAGACGATGGTGTCGCCGACCCTGATTGTAAAACACCTGCATGCTTGGTGTACAAGGCAGATGCCGGTAATCGTTGGGCTTATCACAATGCACCCTATCATTTATTACACGATGTGGTGGCTGCCGCAAGTGGCCAAACCTGGAATGCCTTTTGCAAAGCCAAACTGTTTGATAAAATTGGCATCAACGGTGCATTTTGGTTGAATCATGTGATGTATTGCACCACAAGAGATGCAGCCAGATTTGGTAGTTTAACCTTGCGACGTGGCGAATGGAATGGCACACAAGTGCTTACCGATCAAAATTATTTCAACGCCATGACCAATACTGCACAAAATATGAATTTGAGTTATGGCTATTTGTGGTGGCTGAATGGTAAAGCAAGTAGCATGGCTCCGGGTTCTCAAATTGTTTTTCCGGTTTCATTGGCACCCAATGCCCCATCAGACATGTTGATGGCCTTAGGTAAAGATGATAAAAAAATTTATGTGGTACCCAGTTTAGATGTTGTAGTGGTACGCTTAGGCGATGATGCAGCAGGCACTGCTTTAGGCCCATCTAGTTTTGATAATGAACTTTGGACAAGATTTAAATTAGCCATGAAATATTGATAAGTTTAGTCAAATAAAAAAGGGAAGTCATGTTGTAGACTTCCCTTTTTTCATGCATAAAAATATTATTTCTTTTTCTCTATCTCTCTATTCAATTCATCAATATCGACGGGTCTTTCAGATGTATCACCCATCAACCAAAGGCTAAAGTAATCGGCTGTTTTCCAAAACCAATATTCATTCATATCGCCAAAACCATGGCGTTGCGTTGGCAATAACAACATATCAAAACGCTTATTGGCTTTAATCAAGGCATTTACAACCCTCATAGTATTAGCAGGATGAACATTGTTGTCAATTTCGCCATGAATAAGCAATAGTCTGCCTTTTAGATTTTTTGCGATGTCCGGATTTTTATCGATGGAATAGGCAAAAGTAGTATCACCTTTTTCGCCGATGGTTTCTTTTACGCCGTGGTGTTTCTCACTCCACCAACGATTATAAATACTATTATCATGGTTACCGGCATTACTCACAGCCACTTTAAATACTTCGGGATAAACCAACATCGCAGCTGTACTCATAAATCCGCCGCCGCTATGACCATGAATACCCACTTTTGCTCTGTCAATGAAAGCATACTTATCTGCCAATTGTTCGATAGCTACTTTTTTATCGGCCAAGCCATAATCTCTTAAATTACCATATCCATAGTTGTGATACCATTTGCTTAAAGATGGATGACCACCACGATTACCTAATGTTATCACAATAAAACCAAGTTGTGCTAAACGATCGATCCTATCCATACCACGGCTGAATGCTTTGTTCACTGATTCTGTTTGTGGACCGGGATAAACATATTCGATGATTGGATATTTTTTGGTGCTATCAAAATCAAATGGCTTATACATTACTCCATAAATATCAGTAATACCGTCATCGGCTTTTACTTTAAAGGTTTCTGGAAATTTATAGCCCGCTGCAAACAAAGCACTCAAATCAGCCGTTTCTAAATCCATCAATTTTTTGCCTTCATTATTGTATAAAACGCTTTTTGGTGTGCTGTTCACTTTCGAAAAATTATCTACAAAAAATGTTTTGCCATCGTTCATGCTGAAGTTATGGTCAAAAGCACCTTCGTTTAATAATTTCAATCCACTACCATCAAAATTTACTTTGTACACATGTAACAAGTAGGGATCCTCTCCTTTCTCTCTTCCGTTGGCTGAAAAATAGAGCACTCGTTTCTTTTCATCAATAGCTACAATATCTTCACAATGCCATGGTCCACTTGTGATTTGATTCTTGAGTTTGCCATTGTCATCATACAAATAAAAATGAGCCCAACCATCTCTTTCACTCCATTCAATCACTTCTTTTCCGCCATTCACCAAACCCGGTCTTCTTACTTCAACATAGGTATTCAAACGTTCTTCAATTAACGGTTTTAGCGAACCTGAAGCCACATCAACTACACATTGATCAATGCGTTTTAAATCTCTACTTGTTCTTGAAATGTAAAATTTACTGTTATCGCCCAACCAGAACAATGGTCTAAAATCATCATCTCTATTGCTTACCAAATTAGGTGCCGACCACACTCCAATGTTTTGATCTTTAAATTGTGCTACATCAATTTTACGTTGAGATTTATTGGCTACATCGAATAAAATTAAATAATCTGTCGGACTCTCTTTTTCACCCGGCATCCAATATTTATAGGTTTCTAAAGTTGGTCTAGGATCGGCAATACTATTGATTACCCATAAATCTTTTACTTTACGGTTATCTACTCTAACCAGACTAAAATATTTACTATCCGGACTCCAATAGGCAAAAACAGATTTACGTTTGTTCTTATTTTTCTCCTTATCAACATTGGTTTCGCCACTGCCACTCAAATTGCCCTCACTATGGTAGCTGTAATATTCTACTCCATCTGTTGTAAGTTGAGTTTGCACAATTGTGCTATCCTCTTCATTCTTTAAAGCCTTTTCATAGTTGGCTTTATCCATCATCCAAAGATTAAAATTTTTACCAAAGAGTATGATGTTTCCATCGGGTGAAATATTAGCCCACGATGGTTTACGTTTAGGCTTTTTGAAATCATTCAACTCCACTAATTCTTCGGTATTGATGTTGTATTCAAAGTAGAAGGTCTTTTTTTCTTTAACCGGCTTCGCATCTTTTTTAGCAGCAGTATCTTTTTTTTCTATTTCTTGTGTACTCTTTACTTCAAACTGAATCCAATTCTCATCCTTAATAAAACGCATACTATCTAAGCCAAGGTGTTTGGCATCAAAAGGATCTTTAACAATGGTGGTTATTTTAGCCGCCAATTTATCATTATCAAATAATAATTTTTTCTCTCCTTTTGTAGGATCAACAATGTACCATTTCTTTCCTTCAGAAGTTTCGTACATGTACCAGAAACGATCTGACTTTTTCAACCAATGTGGATCTACATTGAGTGAAAAAATCATTTTATCTAACTTTTTAGGAGAAAAACGGGCAGCAAGTTGGTAATTGGCTTTTTGTTGTGCCGTAGCAACCAAAGAAACGAAGACAACTAAAACGAATAGCAGTTTACGCATGGCATTTAATTTTGGAGGCTGAAAGTAAATGGAAATGTGGAGATTTTTATGCCGTTTAAAAAAAAGATGTTCTAGGTTTTTACAGCATTCTTTTTTTGTGAAGTCAAAACACCAACTTCAGCTGCTTTTTCATACACAGTTTTGCGTAACTTTAAGGTATGACAAAACATCATTTCACTTGGTTGGCATTGGGCGATTCTTACACGATTGGAGAAGGCGTGCCGCTGCATGAAAGTTTTCCTTATCAAACTGTACAGCTATTGCGCCAATCGGGTTGGCATATGCAAGCTCCTGAAATTGTTGCCAAAACAGGTTGGACAAGTTTTGAATTAGCCGAACATTTACTCCATACAAAACTGAACGAACAATACGATTTTGTAACACTACTGATTGGCGTTAATAATCAATACAGAGGTTTGCCACTTAAAGATTTTGAAAACGATTTGGAGTTTTTGCTGAAGAAAGCCATTCATTTTTCGGGAGATAAACCACAGCATGTTATTGTTATTAGTATACCGGATTGGGGTGTTACACCGTTTGCTGCTGATAGAGACAGTAATGCCATTGCATCAGCTATAGATAAATTCAACAACATTTGTGCATCGAAAGCGGCTGCAAATCAAATCCATTTCATTGCTATTACGGCAGAAACAAGATTAGCGAAAGACGATGTGAGTTTATTAGCAACAGACCAATTACATTATTCAGGTAAAGCTATGCACCACTGGGCTAATGCTGTAGCTAATGTGATGAAGGATATTGTTGCAGATAAATAGCAACACCTGAAAAATGGAAATACACATAATGAAAGAAGAAATAGCAAAACTTTTACCACAGATAGCTCAAGGTAAAGTTGCTCAAGTTGATATTGAAGCAATTATTGCTCAAATAAAAGCAGCTATTAATGCCGATCCATCAAATGGAAAAACTTTAGGCAACTTATTGATGCAGCTTAAGCAGGCTCAAAAAAACAAAATAAAACATACGCCAATTAATTGGGTAAAAGTGAAAGCGGGGTTCATTGCAATTGGTCATAAACCCGGTGGTAAAATTTCATTCGAAGGCTTACAGAAAGAAGGTACAACTGTAGTGCTGACTTTATTGCAAACACAAGAAGGAGCATCTGACATTGGAAAGGAATTGAAAAAAGTAGGCATTAATTGGATTTGGTTTTCTTTTTCTGCCTCTAAGCCTCATGAAGGCGAAGCCATCGCTTTGGTAAATGATTTGTTTAAGCAATTAGAAGCCCTTTTAGCAACAAGCAATCGCATTTATATTCATTGCTCTGCTGGCATTCACCGAACTGGTATGATTACTTATGGGCTATTACGTTTTCTTGGTATGACAAAGCCCGAAGCGTTCAAAACATTAGAAATTTTAAGAACAGTTACTGCCAAACAAGTTGGCGAAGAACGATTAATTTGGGGAGACCAATTTAGCCAGTCTACAGATTAATACAATTGTTGTTAATAATGCTCATTTGATAAGTATCGGTACTACCGCTTCCGTTCTTTCCATTTGTAGTACAATTGCATAGCATCGGGTGTTAATTCAAAATAAAATACACCGGCAATCATCAATGCAGAAAACACAATACATCGGCTAAAAATACCCAACCAAGATTCGATTGAGGCAAATAGAAAATAAGCTATAGCCAATGCAGCAAACCCTAGTAATAAAGCAAATAATGTTTTCTGATTAAAGGGTTGAAATCCAAATTTGCGACGCAAGAATTCGAACCGAATAAAGTTATAAATAGTGTAAGCAATCAATTGAGCATAAGCTGAACCAACTATCCCATAATGAACTATAAGATAATAGTTCAAAGGAATTAAAATAGTTAGCATTACCACACCACTGATGAAATCGAATTTCCAATAGTTGGATGTTGCAATAATAGTACCATTTACACCGGTTCCTGCATCAACCAATCTTACCAAACCTAATACCATCATCACTTCTAACCCTGTCAAATAATTGGCTTGAATGCCTAAGATGGTGATGGCTTCTTTTACATTCAAAATAATATTTCCAAAAATAAACAAGGCCATTAGCAGCAGATTAATACAAGAACGACTGTAAATACGATTGATTTCGGGATAGTTTTTATCCTTCCATGCTTGTGCTAATACTCCTGTAGAAATAGACTGAATACTACGTTGTGGTACTTGTACCAAGTTAGCTACATATTGTGCTAATGTATAAATACCGGCACTACTCAAGCCTTTTAAACTTGCAATTAAAATACCATCGATCGTTTGACCTAATGAACCAATAACAATACCACCAAAAATCAATGACTGCATGGTGGCCATTTTCTTCCAAAACTTTTTGGTAACACGGCTAATTTTAAAAGTGATATGAAAATGTCCGATACTAATCAAGTACACCAACAAAGCCAAAAAAATAAACAAGTACATAAAGGCAAACAACTGCACAAACTGTGTAAAGTTGATGATGCCGAATAAGTTTAGACTAATGATGATGGTAGTAATTAAGCGTAAGCCAGTTTCTTTTAAAAAATTAGAAACCACCGTTTTTTGTAAAGCCCATGCATAGCCCTCTAACATGGAGAAAAATAACATTCCAAAAGCGAAAGGAAATATCCAATGATAATACTGAACAAATAAAGCAGAACGTTGAGAGAATTTACGCACTACCATTGGTTCAAATACTAAACCTAAAATTACCAATACGATAAAACCGATAAATGCAGAGAGTAAACCCCAAGTCAATAAATCATTCTCCCTACGTGGCAAATTATCTTTGTAGTAGGGGTAGAATTTGTACATCACAGCAATAAAACCTAAACTTCCAAAAGCATAGAAATTCTGTGCAACATCAAAAAACAAACGGGTTAAGCCAAACTCAGCTTCGGTAAAAGAGCCATTTTTGGTATAGAGATAAATATTAATAGCACCCACCAAAAAACCGGCATACACTAAGATGCTAGATATGATTGCTTGCTTACGAATATTCGCCATCTGCGTTTGCCTTATATGCCGTGAAATTAAGGGTTAGGCTGCACTTCTTTAATATTGATGTATAAATTTTGCTTGAGCTGCTGTACCGCTTCGGCATTCCACTTACCTGAAGTCGAGAAATTACGCCATTCCTCCACTTTTGGGTACAGCTTTAGTACTTGTCCATTTTTTTGCAAATTAATGGGCAACTGAAAGGCTTTGTTACAGTTCTTCCAACGGACAAATAATTGCTTTGCATCGGCAGAAAAATAATATTCTAAAGTTGGTATTTGTGTTGTTCTTAAATACTGATCAAAGAATGGCTGCAAATCAATACCTGCCATTTTACTAATATATTTTTCTACTTGTGCCGAGGTTACGGTTTGATGATAAAAAGTTTTGTTCAATCCCCGCATCAATGCCAAAAACTGCTTTTCATTGTTCATCACATTTCTTATGGTATGAATAATATTTGCCCCTTTAGGATACATATCCCCGCTACCCTCTTTGTTGACCCCATACGGACCAATCAACGGAATATCATTTCTAATATTTCTTCTTAAACCATAACAATATTCATCTGCCGCTTGGCGGCCAAACATATAATCGGTGTACAATACTTCGCTGTATTGGGTGAAGCCTTCATGCACCCACATATCGGCTATATCTTTGGTGGTGATATTATTGCCAAACCACTCATGCCCGGTTTCGTGGATGATGATATAATCCCATTTCAAACCCCAACCACTACCGCTTAAATCACGGCCCATATAACCATTCATGTACTTGTTGCCATAAGCCACAGCACTTTGATGCTCCATGCCTAAATAATTCGTCTCTACCAACTTATAACCATCTTTATAAAAGGGATAAGGACCAAACCAATATTCAAAAGCCCTGAGCATAGGTTTTACTTGCTCAAATTGTTGTTTGGCTTTGGTCAAATTATCATCTAACACCCAATAATCAAGAGTGAGTTTACCTTTAAGCCCTTGCAGCGTGTCGTTCCAATGGGTGTATTTTCCAATGTTCATACAAACATTATAGAGATTGATGGGATTACCCACTGACCATGTCCAAGTTTTATTACCATTACCATCGGCTTTTTCATTCAATAATTTACCGTTAGAGATATTCACCAAAGTATCGGGAACAGTTACTGAAATCATTACACCATTATCCGGTTCATCGCTTTGATGATCTTTGCATGGCCACCATGCACTTGCACCTAAACCCTGACAAGCTGTTGTAACCCACGGATTGCCTTTAGCATCTTTTCCCCAAACCAAACCGCCGTCCCATGGTGCTCTTTTAGCTGCTTTTGGTGTACCGTGATAATACACCGTAATCGTTGCTGTTTGTTTCGCTAAAAATTCCGCCGAAGGCGAGACCAAAATAATATTGCCTAGTCTTTTGAAGTTGTGTAAAATGCGTTTCTTTTCAATAGTCGTCTTTGAATAGTAGGTTTCCATACTCACCACACTATCTACAATCAAAGGTTCTTGTAAGTCTATTTGTAAGGCTTTGCCTGATTTTATTTTTTTGTAAATAATGGTTACAGCACCGCTGATGGTTTTTGCGTTGATGTTTGGTGTGATACGCAAATCATAGCCCCAAACATCCCACCAATCTCGGTTTTCGTTCAAACTGCCACGCAAAGAATCAGCTTGAGTATATGCTTTTTGTTGAAAACTTAATTGTGCCGTTGCAAAAAGGTTGACACTCAAACAAACAATTATCAATAATTTGCTTTTTCTATTCATGTCTTAAAAATAGTGGATTCAGCTAATGTGCCAACAAAGTTTTGATGAAAGGTTAAAGCCGTTTTGTAGCCACCATATTTTGGCACTGGTATTTTATTGCAGTTTATTGATAGCCTGTGGCACCAAACAAAGTACAGATAAAGAAGTATTCCAATACAACGAACAAACCGGAATTGCTACACTAGATCCTGCATTTGCCAAAAATCAATCCATAATGTGGGCGGTACATCAATTGTACAATACGTTGGTAGAAGTAGATAGTCAGTTGAATATTGTTCCTTCTGTAGCTAAAACTTGGGAAGTGAGTGCAGACAGAAAAACCTATACTTTTCATTTACGGACCGATGTTTTTTTTCATGATAATCCGTTGTTCAAAAATGGTAAAGGCCGTCAATTAATAGCAGCCGATGTAGTGTATAGTTTAGGCCGTATTATTGACAAATCAACAGCCAGTAGCGGGGCTTGGATTTTTAATCGTCGGGTAGATAGTATTCAACCTTTTACGGCGGTTAATGATTCTACTTTTCAGGTAAAACTATTACGGCCATTCCATCCCATTCTTGGTATTTTAAGCATGCAGTATTGCAGCATAGTACCCAGAGAAGTAGTGGAATATTATGGTAAAGATTTTCGGCGCCATCCTTGCGGTACCGGACCATTTCAATTGAATATTTGGGAAGAAGGACAAGCATTAATACTCCATAAAAACAATCACTATTGGGAAAAAGATGCCGCCGGAAAATCGTTGCCGTACATAGATGCCGTAAAAGTTTCTTTCTTAGATAGTAAGGCGACAGAGTTCTTGTTATTCAGACAAGGAACATTGAGTTTTATCAATGATATTGACCCTTCGTTTAAAGATGAAATCTTAACTAAAAAAGGTGAGTTAAGAGCAGCATGGAATGGAAAAATTGTACTGCATAAACAGCCCTATTTAAATACTGAATACTTTGGTATTTTGGTTGATGCAAACAATAAAGCTGTACAACAATCTCCCTTGTCTAAAAAAGCTATTCGGCAAGCGATTAACTATGCAATTGACAGAAAAAAATTGATGATGTATATGCGTAATTCAATAGGTACAGCCGCCGAAGGCGGATTTGTACCAGCAGGATTACCATCTAACAATGCAGCGTTGGTGAAAGGTTATAGCTACAATCCTGAAAAAGCAAGGGCATTGATACAACAAGCAGGCTATGGCAATGGTGATGCTATGCCTACTATCAAATTATTAACCATTCCTATTTATGCAGATATAGCCAGTTTTGTGGCCAAACAATTAGAAGATGCAGGTATTAAAGTGCAAGTAGAAGTGATACAAAAAAGTTTGTTGTTGGAGCAAACGGCTAAATCAACGGCACCATTTTTTAGAGGCAGTTGGATAGCCGATTATCCTGATGCTGAAAATTATATGGCAATGTTTTACAGTAAAAATCCTGCACCGCCCAATTACACCCGTTATAACAATCCCGCCTTTGATGTATTGTACGAAAAAGCTCTGATGGAAACAAACGATAGCATCCGCTATGCATTATACCGACAAATGGATCAATTGGTCATTGACGATGCCCCTGTTGTGCCATTGTGGTACGATATGGCCATTCATTTGGTGCAACCCCAACTCACCGGCTTTCATGCCAATAGTTTAAATTTATTAGAGTTGCGAAGGGTGAAGATGAAGTAATTAAGAAATGATAGTAGGTGTATAGTTGTCATCGTAGTGAGAAGTGCTGACTTAGCATTACAATACATACCATTAATTAACAGTACCAACACTTTTACTGGCTCGATTATTGACCTATCGTTACTACATCAAATTAACTTTATGATTAATCAAAAACAATTCGGCGTTTGGATGGATACCCACCATGCCGTAATAGTAGGTAACGATAGTGAAGAAGATGGACCTTTAACGGTAATTGCTCATATAAATGTAGAAAAAATCGTTCCAAACTCCAATGAAAAAAATAGCAATAATCAGGAGCAAATGTTACAAGCTAAATTTTTCAAACAAATAGCTGCTAACATGATTAATGCAACGCATATTCATGTTACAGGTACCGGTCAAGTGCAAGAACAGTTTGTGAAATATTTGGCAGAAACGCCGCAATTCAAGAACAGTAAAGCGGTAGAATCAACATCCCTAAAAATGAGCGATGAAAAACTAATTGAATATATTTCAGCCAAATTTTAACCCCCAAAAAAAACAACAGCAATTACATCAATTGTAACTGCTGTTGTTGAGTATTGTTAAGCATTGATTACAAATTATTTTAATTGAGCTAAAGCTACGGCAATTCTTTCCCAAGCCCTTTCAATATTCGTCATGCTATTGGCAAAAGAAAAACGAACACAATTAGGTTCGCCAAACGCATCTCCCATTACAGATGACACATGTGCCGTGTTGAGTAAATACATACTAAAATCAGCAGCATTTTTTATGACTTGTTCGCCATCGGTTTTACCGTAATAAGCACTTACATCCGGAAAAATATAGAAAGCACCTTCGGGTTCATAACCTTTTAATCCCGGTATTGCAGCTACTAGTTCTAATGTACGTTTTCTACGACGAGCAAACTCCTCCGTCATTGCTTGACTTGGTCTTAGGTCTCCCGTCAATGCCGCAACAGCGGCTTTTTGTGTGATAGAGTTGGTGCCACTAGTGAATTGCCCTTGCAGTTTTTCACAAGCTTTTGCAATTGCAGGTGCAGCAGCGATGTAGCCCAAACGCCAACCTGTCATGGCAAAGCCTTTACTCAATCCATTTATCAATACCGTCCTTTCTTTCATGTCCGGAAATTGAGCAATGCTTTCATGCTTGCCAACATAGTTGATGTATTCGTAAATTTCATCAGACAAAATGATAATATTCGGATGCTGCTTGAATACTTCTACCAAACCTTCTAATTCAGCTTTGCTATATACTGCACCTGATGGATTACAAGGCGATGAAAACAAAAACACTTTTGTTTTTGGTGTAATGGCAGCCGCTAACTGAACCGGTGTTATTTTAAATCCACTTTCTAAACTCGTATGTACTTCTACTACTTTTCCTCGAGCAATTTTTACCAACTCCGAGTAAGTAACCCAATAAGGTGTAGGTATCAGCACTTCTTCCCCTTCATCCACTAAAGCCAAAATAGCATTGGATAGACTTTGTTTTGCACCGGTTGAGGTTACAATATTTTCTGGCGTATAGTCAAGTTGATTATCTCTTTTTAATTTATGACAAACGGCTTCTCTCAAATCTAAAAAACCGGGTACCGGAGTATAATGACTCCAATTATCATTAATAGCCTTGATGGCAGCGTCTTTAATGTGCTGCGGTGTATCAAAATCTGGTTCACCAAGACTTAAATCAATTACATCAACACCTTTAGCTCTTAATTCTCGGCCTAATTTGGCCATTTTCAAAGTTTCTGGTTCACTAAATCTGTCTAATAAAGAAGATAATTGCATGTTAGTATTGGGTTAGTTGGGTGGCGTAAATTTAGGATAGCAAATGTAAGGTTTTAGGCAAAGCGGACGACAATGAAAATATTTAGTTTTCAACCGATTATTCTATTAATCTATCGTCAAATCAAGTTAATTATTAAACATTTTCGAACTAAACCAATTTTTTGTAGAACAGTTAGCAGAAAGCTTAAGGCCGTTTATAATCAATTTTAAAACGACTTAAATCAGGTGTAATTTGCTTTGGTCTTTGTTTTTCGTAATCATACACCACCTTACCCAAATGCTTTAAAAATGGAAAACCAATACTGTCATAATCGTATTTATCGTCATTCAAAATACCATCGCTATTGCAATAAATAGTAGCCGCAAGCATAAACTCAATGTTGTTTTCAAAATCAACAATGTAGGCTACATCTGTTAATTGTCCGTAAGCATTACCTACTTTGTTGAAGATTCGAATGTTCTTAGGCAACTCCCCTTTTTCTGAGCCGTGATATAAAAACTTCACATAGGCATCCCAATAATTTGGATGCTTATATTTTGCTATATCACTTTCGCTTGGATAGCAGCTCATGTAACGGTACAGTAAATTATAATCATCAGCCGTTAAATTAAATCGTTTATCTGCCGGAACTGATTCAGGAAACAAAACAGATTGAAGCAGCTGCTGTAAATCTACCAAAGGCATTTTATTCTTGCCCGAAAAATCCATCGGCTGCATCACCAAATTATTGCCGGCATAATAGCCTTTGCCAATCGTTTCGTATCGTTGTTGATACTTTTCAGCATTGTATACGGCAGGTTGTTGGTACAACAATTTACCATCAGCAGATAAAAATTTCACAGCCGGAGTGCTTCGGTTTTGCGCTGCGGTCATTGAAACAGAAAGCCGATGCAAAATTTCAGATTGTTTATAGCCTCTTTGATGTAATCCGGCGTTAGCCGAAGCTTGTCCTACAAAATCATACAACCGATTAAAAGCATCGTTATCACTCACCAAAAAAATTTCTTTGACATAATCTGCTACTGATAATCCCTTTTGAGGAGAAGTCGTATCGGTGATCAACAAACTATTTTTTGTAACGCCATATTTGGCCAATCCATTAATTTTTTCCAGCGCCAATAATGCCATTGGCATTTTTACGGTGCTGGCAGGATAGAAATAAGCATCAGCAATCAAGTTAAAGGACGATTGTGTAAAATGCGGCACCTGCTGTGCATCTCTATTAATCTGTGTATAAATGATTTGTACTTTAAATGCCTCTTTTTGATCAAAAATGGATTTAAAGTGTTGCGGATTTGCTTGTAAAAGGCTGTCTAATATCGCCACAGTATTTGTTGGATTTTGGGGTAGCAATTTGGGCTTCGCCGAATGGCAAGCCATACAGCAAAACAGCATGAAGGGAAAAAAGGGTTTCAACATGTTTTCAAAAATAGGCAAAAACCGCTGGTAAATGAGTGCCCCCGTCAACAAGCCAGAATGGCCGTTTTTGGCTGACAGCTAAGGGCTTAAACCCCACAAAACAGGGAAAAAATAGGCCTATTTTACACCTGTAAGAAACTGCCTTTTTTTCATATCCAAACCCCTATCTTTGCCGCTCACAAAAAAAACGTAAACCGTAAATCGTTATGCAACTAAAAGGTTTAGTGAGGATTTTTGCATGGGCATTAGTCCTGATTTGCTTGTATCAGTTAAGTTTCACCTGGTTTGTGCAGAGACATGAAAGCAGTATGGAAGAAAAGGCCGAAAAATGGATGAAGGCCAACTACCCTACCCCGCAGCAGAAATATGCCGACAATAAAGACCAGCAAACCCTTTACGCCGATACCCTTAAGCAACTGAAACAACAACGCTTACAGCGCTTACTCGACAGTACCAAAAACGAAAAAATTGTACTTGGCTTAGGTACTTACAACTATGCCAAAGGACAAGAGTTGATGTTAGGTCTTGACCTACAAGGTGGTATGAGTGTAACCATGGAAGTAGGTCTAGATGGTTTGATAAAATCATTGGCTAATTTTACAAAAGATGCTTCTTTCAACAAAGCGTTGGACGAAGCCATTAAGCGTAAAGCAAATAGCGGTGCAGATTTGATTACCCTCTTTGAAGAAGAATATAACAAAGTTGCCCCTACAGGCAAATTAGCACCATTCTTCAGTACACGCAGTAACGGTTCAGTTAAATACGATAACAGCAATGGTGCTGTCATTTCTTATTTGCGTAAACAAGCCGAGAGTGCTTTCAATAACACTCTTAACATCCTTACCACACGTATCGACCGTTTCGGAGTGTCTTCTCCTACTATTTCTCCAAACCCTAACAAAGGAATCATCACAGTTGAATTAGCAGGTGCTAATGATCCTGAAAGGGTTCGTAAATACTTACAAGCTACTGCCAACTTGCAGTTCTTTGAAGTATATAATTTGGGAGATATTTCTCAAGATTTTCAGAATGCAGAAAAAGCTTTATCTGATTATTTGAATGGTACTAAAGCTACAACAGATACCACAAAACCCGCAACAACAGCTACTTCTACTACAAAAGTTGATACTACAAAAACAGGAAAAATTTCTGACATTGCTAATGTAACTGATACGAGCAATAAAGCTACAGCTGCAAAAGACAATGCCAATCCGTTGAGCAGCATCATCAGCATTATGCAGCCACAGCAAGGACAAGATGGTAATCCTATCTTTTCTGCAGCTATTGGTTATGTAGCGTTGAAAGATACCGGCTTATTGAATTCCTATTTGAATTTGGATATTGTGAAAAGCAAGTTCAAAGGCAACTTAGTTTTCATGTATGGTAAACAAGAAAACCAAGACCCAAAGGCAAAAGAATTCTTGCCTATTTATGCTATTAAAACATTAGATAACGGTCAAGCCAAATTAGAAGGTGATAACGTTAGCGAAGCTCGTCAAGATTTTGATGAAAGAGGTCGTGTTGCCATCAAAATGAGTATGACCAAAACCGGTGAGAAAATTTGGGCTAAGATGACCGGAGATAATGTTGGTCGTCCTATTGCTATTGTGATGGATAACTTTGTGTATAGTGCTCCAAATGTAAATGGTGCTATCACAGGTGGTCAATCAGAAATTACTGGTAGCTTCTCTATTCAAGAAGCAAAAGATTTGTCAGATATCTTACAGTCTGGTAAATTACCTGCTCCGGCTAAAATCGTTCAAGAAACTGTAGTTGGACCAACTTTAGGTGCAGAAGCCATTAAAGGCGGTTCATTATCTTTCTTGATTTCATTCTTGGTAATTTTCGCCTTGATGTTGGTGTATTATAACACAGCAGGTTGGGTGGCCAATATCGCCTTAATTCTAAACTTATTCTTTACGGTTGGTATTTTAAGTGCATTGGGTGCAACCCTTACTGCACCTGGTATTGCCGGTTTGGTATTAACCATTGGTTTGGCGGTAGATACCAACGTAATCATATTTGAACGTATTAAAGAAGAGTTAACTCGTGGTAAGAGTTATGCACTAGCAGTTAAAGATGGCTATGCCAGATCTTTAGCTCCTGTATTGGATGCTCACTTTACTACTTTCTTAACTGCATTAATTCTTTTCATCTTTGGTTTAGGTCCGGTAAAAGGTTTTGCTACAACTCAAATGTTGGGTATTGCATTGTCTTTATTCTGCGGTATCTTATTCTCAAGATTGGTTACTGATTGGTGGATGAATAAGAATCGTCACTTTGAATATTTTACTGGTGTAAGTAAAAAAGTATTCAAACATGCGGCGTATAAATTTATCGAATACAGAAAAGTAGCTTATGGTATTTCTGCTGTAGTATTACTATTAGGCGTTGCCGCTATTTTTAATGGTTTTGACGAAGGCGTTGAATTTGCCGGTGGTCGTAGCTATACTGTTAAGTTTGATAAAGTAGTAAACTATCAAGAAGTAAGAGAAACCTTGAAACCTGTGTTTGGAGGTGAAACTCCGGTTGTAAAAACAGTAGGTTCTGGTAATCAATTAAACATTACTACTGCTTATAAAATTCATGAAACAGGAAACTCGGTTGATAGTTTGGTTGAAAAAACCTTGTACGATGGTTTAAAGAATTTCTTGCCACAAGGTTTGTCGTTTAAAGAATTCTCTACCAACTACAAACAAAGTTCTCAAACGGTTTTACCAACAATCTCTGATGATTTGAAAGCTGGTGCTAAAACAGCTACCATACTTTCTATGTTAGTGATTTGCTTGTATATCTTTATCCGTTTCCGTGATTGGAGATATTCAGTTGGTACTATCGTGGCCTTGTTACACGACGTATTAGTAACATTGGCTGTATTCAGTTTCTTGAGAACAGTTGTTCCTTTCCCTCTAGAAATTGACCAGCACTTTATTGCAGCTGTACTAACTGTAATTGGTTTCTCTATGAACGATACCATCATTGTATATGATCGTATACGTGAAGACAGTAAAATCATGAAAGGTGAAAGTAAAGCTACCATCATTAATAGGGCGATTAACCAAACATTGAGTCGTACTATTATGACTTCATTGACTGTGTTCCTGACCATTTTGATTCTATTCATCTTTGGTGGTGAGGTTACAAGAGGTTTCGCCTTCGCCATGTTGATTGGTGTGGTAACAGGTACTTACTCTTCTATCTTTGTAGCTGCTCCTATCCTAATAGATTTTGCTAAAAACAAACCTTTAGGTAACAGTAGCGAAGAGAAAAAAGCATAACCCCCTTAAATAGCATTTAAGGCCATTTGAACAAAGCCTGCAGCGTAAAACCTGCAGGTTTTTGTATTTAGCAAATAGCTGAACAATAACAACAATTACTTTACTTTGCTGCAATAGCATGATTTATGAAAATTGCATTGATAGGATACGGAAAGATGGGAAAAGCCATCGAAACAATTGCACTAGAAAAAGGCCATACAGTGGTATTGAAAATAGATATGGATAACCAAGCTGATTTTACTGCTGAAAAATTACAACAAGCAGATGTTGCGATTGAATTCACCGGACCGCATAGTGCCGTTGAAAACATCAAACAATGTATTGCGTTTGGCGTACCGGTAGTAAGTGGTTCTACTGGATGGTTGACCCAATGGACTGAAGTTGAATCGCATTGTAACAATTTTAAGGGTGGCCTACTCTATGCCAGCAACTTTAGCATCGGTGTTAATTTATTCTTTGAATTAAATACCTATTTAGCCAAATTGATGTCAAATCATACCGACTATGAAGTGATGCTTGAAGAAATTCATCATACCCAAAAAAAAGATGCTCCAAGCGGCACCGCCATTACTTTAGCCGAACAAGTATTGGCCCACATTCAAACAAAAAAGCATTGGGTTAACGAACTATCTGCAGCGCCGGAAGAACTTTCCATCATCAGCAAAAGAATAGATCCGGCACCGGGTACACATACCATAACTTATCATTCTACCATTGATGATATTAGCATTTCACATACGGCACATAACCGAATAGGTTTTGCAAGTGGTGCGGTATTGGCTGCAGAATTTATGGTGGGCAAAAAAGGTATTTTCACCATGAAGGAAGTATTGGGATTATAATATGAAACAACTATTGATTCTACTCCTCTGTGTTTTTATATTACACCTCGATGTATTTGCTCAGGGTGCAAAAGTGGAACAATGGAAAGATAAAATCAATACCAATGCCGCTGATAAATTATCGGCCTATGCCGAATGGACCAATCACTTAAGCGTCTCCAATTTTGATAGTTGTATTTTAATTGGCAAAACAGGTTTGGCACAAACCGCAGCTGCCAAAGACAGTATCAATTATGCATTAATTACTCAAAATATTGGTAGGGCACATTATTTTAAAGGTCGCTATGATAGCGCCATTATCTACTACTACCAATCACTCGCCATTTTTGAGCGAAGACCAATTACCGGTGCTTTGGCTAACAACCTTAATGATATTGCAAAGCTGTATCGTAAAACAAAAGACTTATCTAAAGCGCTAAAATTTTACAAACGGGCAATGGAGGTCTATCAATCGCTTAATGACAAAGCAGGCATTGCCATGATATTCAACGAGTCGGGAGTTGTATTTGAATACATGGGTAATTATGAAGAAGCATTGAAGCGATACCAACAATCCTTAATCATTCAACAACAACGAAAAGACACTTTAGGCATTTCTTACTGCTATAATTTTATGGCTGGTGTTTATGTATTGCAAGCAGAATATGACAAAGCCATTCACTTTAATACCTTATGCCTTCAATTGCGGCAGCAATTAAAAGATAGTTTTGGGTTAGCATTGATTTACTCTGATTTAGGTGCCGCTTACGAAGCCAAAGGCGACTATAATAATGCCATTATTCAATTGAGTAATAGTAATACGATTGCTCAAAATATGGGCTATCTCGATTTAATGGCTACTAATTACAAAAACTTAGCAGCGATTGCACAACAGCAAGGCGATTACAAAGCCGCTTTTGATTATACCGAACAATATACTGCTGCAAAAGATTCGGTATATAAACTAGAAAGTAGCAAACAAATTACAGAAATTTCTACCCGATACGAAACAGAAAAAAAAGATCAACAATTACAGTTACAGCAGTATGAGCTAGAACGAAAAAATACCATATTGGGCATCATTGTAGGTGCTTTTATACTAATGGTTTTGTTAGCATATCTCTTTTACAATCGTTACAAATTAAAACAACAAGCAGAACTTCAAGCTGCAGTATTACAAGAACAAGAAGTAGCTACAAAAGCAGTAATTGAAGCAGAAGAAAAGGAAAGGCAACGCATTGCCAAAGATTTACACGATGGTGTAGGACAAATGATGAGTGCGGCAAAAATGAATTTATCTGCTTTAGAATCTGATATTGGTTTAGCAACACATGAACAAAAAACTGCTTTCTCAAAAATTGTAGCATTAATAGATGAAAGTTGTAAAGAAGTGCGTAGCGTTAGTCATAATATGATGCCGAATGCTTTATTAAAATCGGGGCTAGCTTCGGCTATTCGTGAGTTTTTAGACAAGATTGATAGTCGAGTGGTAAAAATTAGTTTATACACCGAAGGATTAAATGAAAGGATTGATGCCAATGTAGAAACAGTACTCTATCGAGTGATTCAAGAATGTGTCAACAACGTAGTGAAACATGCTGCTGCGCAGCGTTTAGATATCACTTTGATAAAAGACACTGACGGCATTAGCGCTACCATAGAAGATGACGGCATCGGATTTAATACCAAAGATCAAAGTAAATTTGATGGTATCGGACTAAAGAATATTCAAACCCGAATTGGATTTTTAAAAGGAAGCGTTGAGTGGGATGCTGCACCGGGAAAAGGCACAGTTGTTGTTATACAGGTGCCTATGGTATAAAATGTATTTCTTATTTTAGCTGTTCCAAACCTATTATCTTTGATGATATGAGCAAACAAACAATAAAAGTTGCTATTGTAGATGATCACCAAATTGTAATTGATGGTATAAAATCACTACTCGACGGTCAAGATAATTTTGAGATTACGGCCTACACTACAAGCCCGAATCAAATGCTCACCATATTGGCAGAAAAACAAGTTGATGTGTTGATGACCGATATTATGATGCCTGAAATGAATGGTCAAGATTTAGCTAAAGAGGTTCGCAAACAATTTCCCGCTGTTAAAATTTTGGCACTCAGCATGACCGGCGAAGGCGATATTGTCAATAACATGATTAATGAAGCGGATATTTCGGGCTATGTGTTGAAGAATATCGGCAAGCAAGAACTCACTCATGCCCTTCAAAAAATTGCCGGCGGAGGTATTTACTTCAGCGATGAAGTGTTGAAAGAACTAGAGAAATTCAGCACTATCAAAAAAGAAAATGAAGAAACCCATTTAACTGCGAGGGAAGTAGAAATTATTAGATTGATAGAAAAAGAAATGTCGAATAAAGACATTGCCGATGCCTTATATATTAGCGAAAGAACAGTAGAAACCCATCGCAAAAATATTTTTAGGAAAACAAAAACAGGTAGCCTAATTGGTTTAATTAAGTACGCTTATGAACATAAATTGATTTAAAAAGAAGACTGGAGATAGAATGTACAAGAGAGAATACAAAATTTAGAAGATAGAAGTTTATATACAGCTTACTTGACTACAAAAAAACAAAGCCGACAATTGCATTGCCGGCTTTATAAATGCAGTAGCATCACTAATTATCTTAAATAAATACCTGCTTTAATAAAAATAGCATTGGAATATTTACCGTCGGTTTTACGCTTCCATCCATCGTTGTACACCGCAATTTCACCCACATTAAAACGAATACCGGCGCCATAATCTAACATGGTACGACTTTCACGGCTGTTCATTTTTTCATCTTTCAATAATCCTATACCATAATTACCGGCAACAAAAATCCTTTTGGTTAAATATGCCTTTACACCGGCTTTCAATGGAATATTTGTAATATTTCCAAAGGAATTGTTATCCTGAGCATAATATTTGGCATAACCAACATTAGCCGTGATGTAAAAACCACCGAAAAATTTAACGCCGGCAGTAGCATCTAATGCTAATGAACTTTTGTAACCGTCATTAAATGTGCCTTGGGGTAAGCCATAACCGAGGCTTCCACCCATAAGAATACCGCCTGAAGTAGATTTTGATTTACCGCTTTTCTTTTTACCTCCACCACCACTTGGCTTAGAAGAACTTAAGGATTGTGCTTCGGCTTGTAAAGCGACACATAAGGTTACAATTGTTAACAGAGAAAGTACTTTTTTCATGAGTTGAGTATTAAAATGTTGATGTAATATTAATCAAAAATATTTTTTTGTACCCACTATGCCAATACCCATTACTACGTATTTTAATTTTTAGTACACTTGTACTCATTTTGTAAACCATGCTGTCTAAAAAGACCCAGTACGCTTTTCAAGCTTTAATGTTTCTTGCCAAAAACACAGCGCAAGGACCGGTACTGATTGCGGATATATCAAAGGAGCAGAAGATTCCATTAAAGTTCTTAGAAAATATTTTGCTTGAATTAAAAAAAGCGGGTGTGCTAGACAGCAAAAAAGGCAAAGGTGGCGGCTATTTTTTTGCTACTGCTCCTAATAAAGTACCCTTAGCAAAAGTGCTGCGCTTAATAGATGGGCCTATTGCACTACTCCCCTGCGTAAGCCTACATTTTTACGAAAAATGTAAAAATTGTGATGAACAAAATTGTGGTTTAAGTGATGTGATGATTCAAGTACGAGATGCAAGCCTTTCCATTTTAGAAAATAAAACTGTTGCAGATTTAGTCACCAAATAACAACTATTAAACATGAAAAAGCTATTATTATTATTGTTGCTGATACCGACATTTGCCATGGCGCAATTGGGCGGCAAAACCATTATCAAAGCCAATCTTAGCTCATTAGTATTGAAAAATTATCATGCTACTATCGAACGTAGCTTAGCTAAAAAAGTATCGTTATCGCTCAGTTATCGTTATCAGCCAAAAGGATCAACACCACTACAAAGCCAATTAGAAAATTTAATTGATGACCCCGATTTCAATATCGGTCGTTTTCAATTAGGCAATAGTGCTATAACACCCGAATTAAGAATTTATTTAGGCAAGGGTCGTATGCAAGGTTTTTATATTGCACCTTATGCCAGGTTTGCTACATTCGATTTAACGGTACCTGTTAAGTACAATTCCTCTTCCTTACCGGGTGCAAAAAAAGACGCCGACTTTACCGGAAAAATTAAATCTACCAGTGGTGGTTTAATGTTTGGCGTACAACGTCAGTTAGCTAAAAAATTAGTACTAGATATTTGGATTTTAGGTGCTCACTATGGTACAAGTTCCGGACAGATGGATGCCGTTATCACCCCTGCTATGTCAACGTTAGAACAACAAAGTTTACAACAAAGCATCGACGATTTTAAAGAAGCCGGTCCTTTTGAGTTTGAAGGAAAAGTAACATCTTCCACCAACGCCTATATCAAGTCTACCGGCCCTTGGGCAGGTGTGAGAGGTTTAATGATTAGCCTTGGTTTGAGACTTTAAGCCGTTTTCAAATTAGCCAACATATCGGCTACCATATTATCTAAATTATATTGATGACTCCAGCCCCAATCCATACGGGCTTTGGAGTCATCAATGCTTTGGGGCCAGCTATTCGCAATTTGTTGCCTATAATCGGGCTGATAGCTGATAGTGAAATCAGGAATATGTTGTTGAATAGCCGCTGCAATTTCTTTTGGCGAAAAACTCATCGCAGCAATATTATAAGAGGTTCTGATTTTGATGTTATGAGCCGGCGCTTCCATCAATTCAATGGTAGAACGAATGGCATCGGGCATATACATCATGGGCAAATAAGTATCCTCACTCAAAAAAGATTGGTATTTTTTATGCTCCAATGCTTCGTGAAAAATCTCTACCGCATAATCTGTTGTACCACCACCCGGAGCCGATTTATAACTAATCAAACCGGGATAACGCATACTTCGCACATCAACCCCAAAACGTTGGTAATAATAATTACACCAAAATTCACCGGCATATTTGCTGATACCATAAACCGTTGTAGGTTCAATTATCGTTTGTTGTGGACAGTTTTGTTTGGGAGAAGTTGGACCAAAAACTGCAATAGACGATGGCCAATATACTTTACTGAGTTTTTCTTCCCGAGCAATATCCAACACATTCAAAAGGCCCTGCATATTCAGATGCCAGGCTAGGTTAGGATTTTTTTCTCCGGTAGCGGATAAAATAGCCGCCAACAAATAGATTTGGGTGATATTCTGCCGAATTACTTGCACATGCAACATCTCTTTATTCATCACATCCAAACTCACATAAGGCCCTGTGCCTTCTAACAACGGATTTTGCTCTCTCAAATCAGACGCCACCACATTGGCATTGCCATAAATTTTTCGCAGCGCCATGGTCAACTCAACGCCTATCTGTCCGGATGCACCAATTACTAGGATTTTTTCTTTAGCCATTACAATCGTTTTTTGTTAAAGACATTTTACCAATCAATGTTAGAAACAATCAACCTTAAAATGTGTTGGCAAAGAAAAGAAAAGTTTGGTGTAAGTTCGCAGCATTCACATACACATTTCAGTTATGATACCCTCATTCTTAGCCAACTTATTTAAACCGCAAGCTTATAACCCCGATAACTTTTTTTTAATTGCCGGTCCTTGTGTGGTAGAAAATGAAGAACTGGTAATGGAAGTGGCCGATAAAGTATCAGCCATTTGCAAAAGATTGGAGATTCCGTATGTATTTAAAGCCAGCTATCGCAAAGCCAATCGTACCAGTGCTAGTTCTTTTACCGGATTGGGTGATAATGTAGGATTAGACTTGATTAAGAAAGTTGGTGAAACCTATCACCTACCCACTACTTCTGATGTACATGCCCACGATGAATGTGCCGATGCAGCCAAATATGTTGATATTTTACAAATACCGGCTTTCTTATGCCGCCAAACCGATTTGTTATTGGCAGCAGCTTCAACAGGTAAAATTGTAAACGTAAAAAAAGGACAGTTTTTAAGTGGCCCATCTATGAAGTTTGCTGTAGAAAAAATTAGCAATGCCGGAAATCAACACATCATGCTTACCGAAAGAGGAACCACTTTTGGTTATCAAGATTTGGTGGTGGACTATCGCAATATCCCTTGGATGCAAGCACATGGTACACCGGTGATTATGGATTGTACCCATGCTTTACAACAGCCCAATCAAACCACAGGTGTAACCGGTGGCAATCCGCAATTAATTGGTACGATTGCTAAAGCTGCACTAGCAGCCGGTGCAGATGGCTTGTTTATAGAAACGCATCCCAATCCGGCAGTAGCCAAAAGTGATGGCGCCAATATGTTACAATTAGATCTGTTAGAACCGTTGTTAGAACAATTGGTAAGAATTAGAAAAGCAGTGATTTAATCATCCAAAGCAAATTATTTGTCGTACAAATAGTTAACGACTTATTCTTTGTATTTGATGGATTCTTTATTAATTAATTCGCTAGGTAGTACGCCAAACTCTTTCTTAAAAGTAGTGGCAAAATGACTCAGATTGGTGTAGCCAACCATAATACCTACTTCTTTACTCGAATACAATCCGGAAAGTAATAATGCTTTGGCTTTTAGCATCCTATTCTTTTGGTAATATTCATAAATAGGTAAGCCATATAAAGTTTTGAAATCGCTTTTTAGCTTGGTGGCACTCATGGCAGATAATCTCGACAAATGATCAATTGTAGGTGCTGCAACTGAAAAATCTTTTACCAATAAAGCCTCTATCTTCATTAAACGTACCACTTCATCTTCACTTAGTTTAGATTTTGTACCAATCTCAGCTTTTCGATTAGCCACTTTTAATATAAACTTTTCTAGCAATAACAAAATCCTATTTTGAATAAAATTGATGCGTAAAGGATGATCATGTTTCTCTACCTGAAGTTCATCTAACATGATGCGATAGGCTGTTTCAATCGGCTCCAACACAGCATTATCTATCAAATGCGGAAAATGTTGACTCAACAATATTTCTACAACATCATGCGGTAAATACTGCCGCATTTGGGATTTGTCAAAATAAAAATGAACCGCTTTAAGCGTTACTCCTGTCGGTATAACAAACATATTTGTTGCAGCCGAACTAGTGAGCAATACCGATGAATGTAATAAAGGAACTTTAGTGTTCTGTTGAACAATAATGTGTGGAGATTGATCTGTTTTTCCACCATCAGATTCATTGAATTGTAGCGAGAAAATGGCTTCATCTGAGCACTGTCCAATAAACTTAATATCTTCTCTAAAAGCAACATCATACACCATAAGCGATATGCCGCAGGGCAATTTTTCCGCCCATATATACCCTTTTCCATAAACCGGTGGAATATGAAAAAGTGTATCTATCAACCTTGCTTTTAGGGCATGTGCCAAAGCCTGGCTGATAATAGTATAATCAGGTTTATCGAACTGAACTTCAATCACAGCGTAATATTAAATAGGTTAGCGGTAGTATTACTACAGTTCATTCAATCGGTGCGGAGAATAAATATATACAAGATTCTATCTATTACCAAGAATATCGCTAGGTAATTGGTCAAAAGATTTTTTAAACGCTTTTGCGAAATTGCTCAAGTTGCTGTACCCAACTTCCATCCCAACTTCTTTTACATGGTACTTGCGAGATAGCAACATTGCTTTTGCTTTATTCATTCGGTGTTTCTGAAAGTATTGGTACACAGGCAAGCCATATATTTCTTTAAAACTTGTTTTGAGTTTTGACGGGCTCATAGCAGCCAGCTTAGCCAATTTATTGATACCAAGTGGTGGCACAGAAAAATCTTTTACTAACGCAGCTTCCACTTCCATCAATCGAGCAATATCATCATTAGATACTTTTACATCAAAATGTAAGTCGCTCATTTTTTTGTAGATACGAGTAAAGAATCGTTCTAACAATAACATGATTCTATTTTGAATAATCAATGTTTCAAATGTACGATCGGCTTCTATCACCATAGCTTCACCTAACAATCTCTTGTATTCGGTATCCATTGGTTCGTAGTTAAAAGCACTCATCTTAAGACTGAGGTATTTTTTAATTAAGTTTCCAACTTTTTCAACACCTAAAAAATGCTCTAACCATTCTTTACTGAATATAATATTAATGCCTTTTATTTTCGTTCCTTTTGTACTCAAAAACAAACCATCGAAACGAGTACTCGTTAAAAAAACAGCCGAACGAGTATTAGAAATAAGTTTAGTATCCTCGGGAGAATTGCCGGTCAATACTTCATCAAAGCGAAGCGTATAAAAATCTTGGGTTATTTTTTTTCGCTGTAGCAGAATATCTTGGTGAACTGTATAATCAGAAAGTATGCCTTGTAAACCGTTGGGTAGCTGAATTAACTTCATGTATCCGCTACCAAACTCAGGCGGAAAATGTAAAACGCCATCAATCAGATTGGTTTTGAAGCTTTTCGCAAAATGCTTCAATTGTTCTTCATAATCGGTATGGTTGAACTCAACAGTAATCAAAGGGGGTGATTTACAACTGGTTACAAATACTTTAGTGGATTCCGTTTAGCGGAGTAAATGTAGTTTTTTATGTTGAGCCAAAATGCCATTATCATATAAATAATAAGTGGAGAACCCAAAGTGAGGAAAGAAATGTAAATGAACCACATACGAATACGAGTGGTAGCAATTCCAAATTTTTCGCCAAGGGCTGTACAAACACCAAAGGCTTGCATTTCGATGTAATTTTTCAGCTGCTTCATTTTGAAAAAAATTGGTTAATTATTTACAGGTGCAAGTTAGATAAAACATGACTAAAATCAGTAAAAACCAAAATCAAGCCCTTTTGTTCAAAAAAATTTCAATAAAAAGAAGAAAAGAATAAACCGGAAGCTGAAAAAAAATCAGTTAAAGACAAAATCTCCCTTTTTACGCCATTTGTTTTGCCGTAATTTCGCAGCAATTTCAACTATCCATTAGCTGTTGAAACAAAAAATAGTATCATAAACCATCACAAATAAAAGATCATCATTATGGCTTTTGACATTGACATGATTAAGAAGGTGTATGCAGAAATGCCTGCCAAAGTAGATGCAGCCCGTGCAACATTGGGTAGACCATTGACTTTAGCAGAAAAAATTCTGTTTGCCCACCTACACGCAGACATGAAGTTGACCAACTTTGAAAGAGGAAAATCTTATGTAGATTTTGCTCCGGACCGTGTTGCTATGCAAGATGCTACGGCACAAATGGCACTATTGCAATTTATGCAAGCAGGTAGACCTAAAGTTGCTGTTCCTTCTACCGTACATTGCGATCACTTAATCACTGCCAAAGACGAGGCAAAAAAAGACTTAGCAGTTGCAAATGCTGAAAGTAAAGAAGTGTACGATTTCTTGGCATCTGTTTCTAATAAATATGGTATTGGTTTTTGGAAACCAGGAGCCGGTATCATTCACCAAGTGGTACTAGAAAACTACGCTTTCCCCGGTGGAATGATGATTGGCACCGATTCTCACACCGTAAATGCAGGTGGTTTAGGCATGATTGCCATTGGCGTTGGCGGTGCAGATGCTTGTGATGTAATGGCCGGTTTACCATGGGAACTAAAATGGCCTAAATTGATTGGTGTAAAACTAACCGGAAAATTAAGCGGTTGGACAGCACCTAAAGATGTAATCTTAAAAGTTGCAGGCATTCTAACCGTTAAAGGTGGAACAGGGGCAATTGTTGAATATTTTGGCGAAGGCGCTGCTGCAATGAGTTGTACCGGTAAAGGTACTATCTGTAACATGGGTGCAGAGATTGGAGCTACCACTTCTACTTTTGGTTATGACGAAAGTATGAGCCGTTATTTAAAAGCTACCGGCCGTGAGGAAGTAGCCACTTTAGCAGATGGTATTAAAGCTTACCTTAATGCAGATACTGAAGTATACGCTGAACCTGAAAAATATTTTGATCAGGTGATTGAAATTAACTTGAACGAATTAGAACCACATTTAAACGGTCCTTTTACACCGGACTTAGCAACACCAATTTCTAAAATGAAAGAAGTAGCTGCTGCTAACGGATGGCCAACAAAAGTAGAAGTAGGTTTGATTGGTAGCTGTACCAACTCATCTTATGAAGACATCAGCCGTGCCGTAAGTTTAGCCAAACAAGTGTCTGAAAAAGGATTAACTACTAAAGCACAATACACTATCACTCCGGGTTCTGAACAAGTTCGTTACACAATTGAAAGAGATGGATTCTTAGAAGTATTTGATAAAATTGGTGCTACTGTATTTGCTAATGCTTGTGGACCTTGTATTGGTATGTGGGATAGAATGGGAGCTGAAAAACAAGAACGCAACACCATCGTTCACAGCTTTAACCGCAACTTTGCTAAAAGAGCGGATGGCAACCCGAATACCTTAGCATTCGTTGCATCGCCGGAATTAGTAACTGCCTTGGCTATTGCCGGAGATTTGACTTTTAATCCCTTGACTGATACGCTTACTAACGATAAAGGAGAACAAGTAAAACTAGACGAACCAACAGGTATGGAATTACCGGCCCGTGGTTTTGCAGTTGAAGATGCAGGATATCAAGCCCCTGCTGCCGATGGTAGTGGTGTAAGTGTAGCCGTTGCACCTGATAGCAAACGTTTACAATTATTAGATCCTTTTGCAGCATGGGAAGGCACTGACTTGAAAGGTTTGAAATTGTTGATTAAGGCAAAAGGAAAATGCACCACCGATCATATTTCCATGGCCGGTCCTTGGTTAAAATTCCGTGGTCACTTAGATAATATCTCTAACAACTTACTGATTGGCGCTACCAATTTCTTTAACGAGAAGACAGATACCGTAAAAAATCATTTAACAGGAGAATATGGCACTGTTCCTAATACACAAAGAGCTTATAAAGCAGCAGGTATTGGTACAATTGTAGTGGGTGATGAAAACTATGGCGAAGGTTCTTCAAGAGAACATGCAGCTATGGAGCCTCGTCATTTAGGTGTAAGAGTGGTATTGACTAAGTCTTTTGCTCGTATCCACGAAACCAACTTGAAAAAGCAAGGTATGTTGGCTTTGACTTTTGCCAACAAAGCGGATTATGATAAAGTACAGGAAGATGATAGCATTGATGTAATTGGTTTGACAAATTTTACTCCGGGTCAGCCATTAACATTGGTATTGAATCATGCAGATGGTACAGCTGATGAGATTGTCGCTAACCATACTTACAACGAACAGCAAATCGAATGGTTTAAAGCTGGCGCTGCGCTGAATATTATCAGAAAGCAAGTTGCCGGAAATTAATCATTCCCATAAACTACATTCCTAAAGGTTCGGTCAGCAATGGCTGAACCTTTTTTATTAAAGGTTCTATTCATCTAAAAGCCGAAAAGACCTATCTTCAAAGCAAATTTTCGTTTGTGAAATATCGCATTATTTTTTTGGTATTGATGGGAGTAAGTGCTGTAGCAGCTGCACAAAAAAACTATTGGCAACAGCAGGTTGATTACAATATCAACGTGAGTTTAAATGACCGCACACATAGTTTGGATGGTTTTGTTTCAATGCAATACAAAAACAATGCTCCGGATACATTAACCTTTATCTGGTTTCATCTTTGGCCCAACGCCTACAAAAATGACCGTACCGCTTTTAGTGAACAACTCTTACAAAACGGAAGAAAAGATTTTTATTTCTCATCCGAAGCAAACAAAGGATATATCAATCAACTCGATTTTAGAATTGATAATGCAGTAGCTACAATAATTGAAGATGCCAATCATATCGATATCGTAAAATTGCAATTACCAACACCATTAGCACCGGGAAAAACGATCAATATCAGCACTCCTTTTCATGTGCAGTTGCCTTATAATTTTTCTCGTGGTGGCCATATTGGGCAAGATTATCAAATTACACAATGGTATCCTAAACCGGCAGTGTATGACCAAAAAGGTTGGCACCCAATGCCCTACTTAGATCAAGGTGAATTTTACAGTGAATACGGCAGTTATGATGTTAGCATTACTGTACCTGAAAATTATAAAATAGCTGCTACAGGGCAGTTGATGGATGAAAAGGCATTGATTGATTTAAAAGCCATTGGTAAAATACCGGCAGAACAGCAGCCCATTTATCAGCAGTTCAAAAGCTTTGAAAAAGCACTTAAAAAAACAAGCAAACAAACGATTGATTCATTCAAAGTTGCTTCTTCTAATGGTGTAAAAACTTTACGCTATCAACAAGCTAATATTCATGATTTTGCTTGGTTTGCCAGTAAAACTTTTTTGGTACAATATGATACCGCAGTAGTTGGTGATAAAGCAATAGATGTATTTGCATTTTATCAGCCTAAGAAAAAAGACGATTGGAAAAAAGCAGTGGCCTATGCCAAAGCAGGTGTACAAAAATACTCCAATTGGATTGGCGCTTACCCCTACCCCGTTGTGAGTGTAGTACAAGGCAGCAAAAATGAGAACAGTGGCGGCATGGAATATCCAACCATTACTCTAATCACCACACAAATCAGCGGTCAAGAATTAGATGCGACAATTGTACACGAAGTGGGGCACAATTGGTTTTACGGCATTTTAGGAAGCAACGAAAGAACCCACCCTTGGATGGATGAAGGCATCAATACGTATTACCAAAAAAGATATGAATTAGAACAGTATGGTAACTATAGTTATTTGAAAGATTTGCCCAATTATCTCCAAAAAAGATTACCCGATGATGAAGAATTGCTAATGCTAAAAACTATGTTTAGGTTAGTAAAAGACCAACCGATTGAAACGCCATCAGCAAATTTTTCTGCCGCTAACTATGGATTGATTGCATACATCAAAGCTAGCCGTTGGGTAAAAAAGTTAGAACAAACTTTAGGAACGCAGGCATTTGATAAAGCCATGCAGCAATACTTTCTGCAATGGCAATTCAAACACCCCTACCCGGAAGATTTCAAAAAAGCATTAGAAGAAAGTTCAGGCAAGAAGCTAGATAGTGTTTTTGACAAGCTTTATCAAACAGGTGAAATTGAATCGGTACAGCAACCCACAAAAAAGCCCATTCAATTTTCGACTTTTTTCAATCTAAAAAATACAGATCAAGTAACCAATATAAATCTCACACCAGTTATAGGTGGTAACCGATATGATAAAATCATGCTTGGATTGGCAGCACATAACTATCAGTTGCCATTTCAGCCATTACAGTTTCATGCGGCGGCAGCATTTGCAACTGGTTCATCTAAACTCAATACAGCCGCAAGATTTGCTTATACGAAGTATAAAAAACTACATACACAAGTAGCAATTGGTTGGCAGAATTATACTCAGAATGATTTTTTTTCTCAAGACGAGAATAAAACATTGTATCAACGATTCAGTCGTTTAACCCCTGCCATCGGATTAACTTTTTTTCCGGGTAGTGAACGTTCAACCGAAAGAGTTAGAGTAAAACTAACCTCTTTCATTATGAGTAGTGACAATCTAAAATTTTCAACCGTCAATACTCCCGGTGGCCCTATCTCAACTGTTGGTTTAGTGAAAAATACGAGAACCATCAATCAATTTTTGTTAGGTTGGGAGAACAACAGAACGCTTTATCCCTTCAAACATCAGTTGCAAATAGATCAAGGTAAGGATTTTATTCGGGCAGGTTTAACCGCTACTATGCATTTCAACTATGCCAACAAAGGCGGTATGGATGTTCGATTTTTTGCCGGTAAATTTTTCTACACTTCAGCAAAAACAATCATCAAACAATTTGAAACAGACCCTTATCACCTCAACATGAGTGGACCAAGGGGCTACGAAGATTATACCAATAGCAATTACTTTATGGGACGGAATGAATTTGAGGGTTTTCACAGCCAGCAAATGATGCAAAGAGATGGATTTTTTAAAGTAGCTACAGATTTCTTAGGCAGTAAAGTTGGCAAGACAGATGATTGGTTAATGGCATTGAATTTCAGTACAACAATTCCTGATGGTATAAATATTTTAAACGCTTTACCGATCAAAATTCCGCTAAGAGTATTTGCAGATATTGGCACTTACGCCGAAGCTTGGAAAGATAATCCTGCAAGTGGAAAATTTATTTATGATGCCGGTTTTCAAGTTCCACTGTTTGACAACTTAATCAATATTTATATTCCCGTATTGTACAGTAAAGTGTTCAGTAATTATTATAAATCTACCATTACTGAAAAACGATTTGCCAAAAGCATTGCTTTTACTATTGATATTCAGAAGTTGAATACCGGTAAAATTTCGAAGTACCTTCCGCTCTAATATGTCTGCAATAAGTATTATACCAGCTGCCTCCATTGATATTTCCAAATGGGATAACTGCATAAAGGGTAGTACTAATAATCTTATCTATAGCCAGTATGATTATCTACAACATATGGCCGATCATTGGCATGGTTTAATATTGGATGATTATAAAGCAGTAATGCCATTAACTTGGAGAAGTAAGTGGGGCTTGAAATACTATTATCAACCTGCATTTATACAACAACTAGGCATATTTGGTAAATATTCAGTTGAGGAATTAGCATTAGTCATAAAAGCAATCAAAGGCTTTTGCAATTACGGGGATGTATTTTTTAATTTCAACAACCAACAATTTGCCCAACAATTAGGCGGAGTTGAAATGACTAATTTGGTCATTGATCTTTCAATAGGCTACCATCAAATAAGCAGCAGTTACAATAAAGATTTACAGAATAATTTACGCAGAGCCTCAAAATTAAATTTGATTTATCAGTCCGGTATTGTAGCAAATGCTATTGTTCTTTACCAACAATGGTATGGTAATCGTTTTACACATGTAACCGAAAAAGATTACAACCAATTTAAAATACTTTGCCAAAAACTAGAACAACAACAACAAGTTTTTGCAAGAGATATCATTGATGATAGCGGTAACTTATTGGCTATTGGATTATTCTTAAAAGATGATAAGCGAATTTATAACCTCATGAACTCTACAACTGATGAGGGAAGGAAAAAAGAAGCCAATACCTATTTGCTTGATAATGTGATTCAAGAATTTGCAGGAGAAGATATATTGTTCGATTTTGAAGGTTCAGACTTACCCGGTGTTAAGCAATTTTATCAAAAATTCGGAGCCATATCTCAACCCTATTTTCATTGGCATTATAATAACCTACCACCCATTATAAAATGGATAAAAAATAATTGGGATTAATGCTTGGCATTAATCCCAATGAATATTGTAATTATTTCAGAGACTATTTTTTCAGCGCATTAATAATTGCAACAAATTCGCTAGCTACTAAAGATGCACCACCCACTAATCCACCATCTACATCGGGTTGAGAAAATAATTCTACTGCATTCGATGCTTTAACGCTACCGCCGTATAATACGGAAATATTATCCGCTACTGCAGCACCATATTGTTGTGCAAAACAACCACGAATAAAAGCATGCATATCTTGTGCTTGTTGGCTGCTAGCGGTTTTACCGGTACCAATTGCCCAGATAGGTTCATAAGCAATCACCACTTTTTGAATATCGTCAGCCGACAAATGAAACAAAGATTCTTTCAGTTGAGCCGCTACAAATTCATTTTGTGTTGCTGCTTCTCTAATGCTAAGTGGCTCACCACAACAGAAAATTGGTGTAAACTGATGCTCTAGACATATGTTCACTTTCTCGGCTAAAAAACTGTTGCTTTCAGCAAAATATTCTCTTCGTTCACTATGACCAAGCACAACTGTTTTAATACCTAAAGAAGCTAAAATTTCTACACTTGTTTCACCGGTATAAGCCCCGTTTTTTTTATTGGAACAATTTTGAGCAGCCACAAAAACATTTGTTTTTCCTGCAAGTTTTTGTTGCACCATTTGCAAGTATGGAAAAGGTACTGCAAACACAGCCCATTGGTTGTCATTTAAACTATGAGGAGTGGCTAGTATTTCATCTAATAAAGTTTCGCCTTGTTGTAGTGTAAGATTCATTTTCCAGTTGGCGGCAGCTATTTGTTTTCGCATTGATGGTGTGTTTTTGTGCAGTTATTATTTAGTTATTGCGTCAAAGATATAACGCAAAATGTTCTTTTCCGCTTGAGTCAGTTGTTTATTCTTCATCTGTTTCCAATTCTCAATATGTGTGAGTGCATTATCAATTTTATAGTATTCCGCTGCACTGGTTCCCCAACTAAAATCGGGTATGTACTTTGGCAATAATCCCGAACCAAAAACATTGGCACAAATACCAATCCAACTGCCTGTATTAATGCTGCTGTTTATCGCAACTCTAGAATAATCACCCATCATTAAGCCACATTTATTTCCTGCGGCTACAACGGTTTGCAAAGTGGCATTCCAAATTTTGATATCGCCACCGGTATTTTTTACATTACTGTTAGAAGTGCCTGCACCGATATTACACCAAGCGCCAATGATGCTATCGCCTAAATAACCATCATGTGCTTTATTAGAATAGTCCATTAAAATAGCATTTTTAATCTCCCCTCCTGCCGCACTATAATTTCCTATGGTAGTTCCTCCATACATTTTAGCTCCCATTTTAATTACTGCACCTTCGCCAATAGCAATGGGACCTCGTAGCAAACAGCCTTCCATTACCAAAGCATTTTTACCAATGTAAACAGGACCGGAAGCAGCATTAATAACAGTAGCATGTACCGTAGCGCCTTCTTCAATAAATATATTGGCTACACCGGATACATGAGTAATTTCCGGAATGGATTGAGATAACCTACCTTTAGACACCATTGCAAAATCAGAACGGATGCTGTCTTCATTGGTTTGCATCATTGCTAATGCTGATGTTATTCTTTTAACTTTAGTAGTAATCTCCGCAATAGGATATTGTGTAACTACCGCATTAATTTGAATACTATCATTTAATGCATAATCTTCTGATTTGGGTTTGCAAGCAATCCACCCATGTTCATCTTGCCATTGCATACCTTGTTCCAATCGTTTACAGGCCGCCACCACATCTGCCGAAGGCAAAACAGTAGCATTTACCCAGCATATATCTGCAGTACTATTACGAGGCATATATAATTTCATCAAATACGGAAGTGTACCTACACTAACTGTGTTAGGGAAAAAATACTCCCATCTTTCTTTTACGGTATAAATACCAAACCGTAAATCAGCAATCGCTTTATTGGCAGTAAAGGGCAAAAAATTGTCTCGTTCAGTATGGTCAGTTAATACAATCTGCATGGGTTAAAAGTAAACAAATTAAGGCTCATTAAAGATTTGATGCTAAAATAAATACCCTTGAAACGGTATGTATAGTAACGAGGTTATTGCTACTTTTACTCCGTTAAACTGAATATATTATGACAAAAAAGATTCTTCTACTAGCAACAATAGTTTGTGCCGCATTTCAAGGTTTATGGGCACAAAGCAGTGCTGTTAATATGCTTGACAGAGCTTTAAGCGGCGTAGTTACTGTAGCTGTTTATGAAAGAGGTACTACAAAGAAAACGTTGGGCTTTAGAGGTAATGCATCAGACATTGCTTATCAAAAAGTATTAGACATCAGCAAAGCGCAGGGCAGCGGTTCGGGATTTGTAGTTCAATACGGTGGCAAGTATTATGTTATTACCAATGCCCACGTTGTGGAGCAAGCCACAGACAAAGAAGGTAGTTTGTATGTATATTCTATCAGCCAGAAAGAATACAAAGTAAAAATTTTAGGCGGTGATACGTTTTATGATATTGCCGTGTTAGAATTTATTGATGCACCAGGAAGTGAAATGACCGCTTTGAAATTTAGAAAAACTGAAGCAAGAATTGGTGAACAAGTATATGCCATTGGTAATCCGTTAGGAGATTATCCATACACTGTAACCGAAGGTATTATTAGCGCTAAAAACCGTGTTAGAGGCGGATTAACCGGCAAGTTTGGTTTCTTACAAACTACTGCTACCGTTATATGGGGCAACAGTGGCGGACCGTTAGTTGATGGCAATGGCGATGTTGTGGGTATCAATTCTCAGATTGCATTTGCCGAAAAAAACAACACCCAAATTTGGCAACCACAAATCAACTTTGCATTAGAAGGAACACTATCTGATAAATTGGTGAATGACGTACTTACCAATAATGGTTTAGTGAAAAGGGCATTTTTAGGTATTGAGATTTCTAGACAGAAATTGAATCCTAATGCTCAACAGCAAAGAACACCATACAATCGTTACCAAAAAGAGCAAGAAGGCGAATTGAACAACGGCTGGGGTAATCCTTATCAGAAACAAAGAGAACAGCCTGAGGTTAATCCTAACCCTGTTATCAGTGGTGTATTAGCAGAAGGTCCGGCTAACGATAAACTTTCTCCCTACATCGGTTATACGGTTAAGAAAATCAATAATGTTGATATTAGAAATACAGAAGAAGCTTTAGGTGCATTAGAAAAAGTGAAACCAGGAGAAACAGTAACTTTTGAATTGGAAAGAAATGGCAATAAGGTAAATGTGTCCGTTACCTCAAGAACTTTGAACGCCTCTACTTCTGCACTGATTGGAAAATATGTTGCTAGACAATGGGGTGCAGATTTATCGCAAAATAACGACAATGTGTTCTTCAGTATCAAGAATAAAAATGCATATAGCAGCTATCAAAAAAATGCTACCGAGTTAATCAATTATTTAGATCAAAATGGCACTGCTGCTTCAAGTGATATGCTGTTTAATCAAGATTGGCAGATTGTTGGTGCAGGTATTGTAACGCAAAATGCACAAGTAGTATTTAAAACAAAAGATATGGCTGATTTAGGTGCTGCACTTAAACTTGCCGGCACAACAGGTGTTGTTGATTTATTGTTATTCCGTAGATATGGCGACCCGAATGATGACAGAAGTTATATTCGTAAGCGTTTTGTATTCTCCGGAGAAGATTCCATTTTTAAAGAAACAGTTTGGTATTAGCACTAATATCAAAGTATAAAAAAAGAAAAGCCCTGATTACTCGGGGCTTTCTTACGTTTATATGTTGCGCAAATTAATCTATTCCATCTAAGAATTCTTTACCTAAAGGTTTGGATAAGAAACTTGTTACAATACCAAATGATTCTGCTTTTTTGTAATCTTCAGGATCAACGGTTGAGGATAGAATATAGATTCTTGGCGTAAAACTTAAAGCTGAACGAAGGGTTAAAAACTCTTCCAAAAAATCCCAACCATTCATTACCGGCATATTAATATCTAAGAAAATAATATCTGGTGAAGTGATGCTAGGATTAGCAATAATTTCTTTGATGTGATTAATTGCTTTTTGGCCATTATCACAAGACAAGACTTCATCTGCAAATTCAGTCATCTTGATAATACGTTCACAAACCATGATGGTAATAGGATCATCCTCTACCAACAATACTTTTTTAAACCTGCCCATTATTAATTGTGTTTTTAAAGAATACTTTGAATATACTGCCACTGCCCGGTTCGCTTTCAACTTCAATCTTTCCGCCTAAGGCCTCAATTTGCGATTTTATCATATACAAACCAAGTCCTTTACCATCTTTGCCATCATGAAAACGTTGGTATAATCCAAATAATCTGTCTTTGAAACGTTCTACATCTATGCCTAATCCATTATCTTGAAATGATACCAAAATCCAATTGTCTTGTATCTCAGAAGATACTTTAATGGAAAGTTTTCGTTGCTCACTTCTATATTTTATAGCATTAGAAATCAAATTAAGAAAAATACTCTCCAAATGAATTCTATTGTATTCAATAGCATCAACCACTGTAAAATCAGCTACAAGATTAGCATCCGCATCACGAAGTAAACTTTCTAAACTTCGTCTTACTTGCATAAAGGTATCTGAAAAACTTAAAATTTCTTTATCAATGTTAGTATTTGATTTGATCACTAAAATATTAATCAAATCATTGAGTGTGTTATTTAATTGTGTAGTAGCATCTTCAAATTTTTGAAGCAGTACCACATTAAACTCATCTGCTAAATTTTCTTTATTGTACAAGCTGAGCAAACTTAGCAAGTTGGCTACCGGAGCCCTCATATTATGAGAGGTGATGTAAGAAAATTGCTGTAAATCTTTATTGTTCTTCATTAACTCATCTGTCAATGCTTTTTGCTCTGCTTCGCTTTTTTTCTTTGCTCTAATATCTCTAATAATCGTTGACGTATATACTTTGCCGCTATCGTCTCTAACAATAATTGATGAAATTTCGGCAGGAATTTTATACCCCGACTTGTGTTTCACTACAATTTCGCCTTTGCATGAACCGGTCTTATCTCTTTCCTGCATCAAGACAACGGTGGCAGCATCAGTTTCATCAAATACTTGCCATCGAGTTAATTGTACCGCCTCCGATTCTGTGTATCCCAATAATTTTCTAAACGATGGATTAGAAGATACGATGGTACTGTTGATTAAAGTGATTACAATGGCATCAAGACTATTTTCGAACAAAGATTTAAATCTACTCTCTAATGATTTAAAGGCTTGTACCGCTTTTTTATTCTCTGTAATATCTTGAATAGTGAGCCTAAATACAGGCGAATTAGCAGTTTTATCGTCTCTAATAACTTCACCAATAGCCAACAACACTTTTTCTTTATTGTCGGGAAGTATAATCCTATACTCTGTATTTAATGGATGTTTTTCCGTTAGCGACAAAACGAATTCTCGTTTTACTCGTTCTACATCTTCGGGATGAATAGCTCTTTCAAGCACTTTAAAGTCAATCGCTTCTTTGTTAATATCAACACCTACAATGCCATACAACTCATCGGTACAATAGAATCGTTTTTCAACCATATCGAATTCCAAGTACCCGAGCTTGGCCACTTTTTGTGCTGTTAATAAGCGTTCGTTATTAATAGCTAACTCTTCGGTAAGAATTTTACGTTCAGAAATATCTCTCGAATTAACCACAATACCTTGTACTGATGGGTCGGATAATAGATTAGTAATCGTTGATTCGATCCAAGAAAATTTACCTGAATCATTACGATACCTGTATGGGCCTAGGTGAAACTGCTTAACATCAGATTCAACAAATTTGATGAACCGATTTCTTACCCAAACTCTATCACGGGGATGAACATAATTAAATACGTTTTTTCCTAAATGATGAGCCGGTTCAATACCCATGATACTATGAATATTAGGGCTACAATATTGCAATAAAAACTCTTTGCTAATTAATGCAATCATATCAGAACCGCTTTGCACCAAACCTTTAAACCGTTGCTCAGAAAGCGATATCTGTTGTTCGGCGTTTTTACGTTCAGAAATATCTCTTAGCACAACAAGCAAACCACCAACATAAGGATTATGGAACATGTTCTTACCCTTCATTTCTACCCAAACAAAATGCCCATTTTTATGCTGAATTTGTAAATCGATATTCTTTTCTTTATTTGGTGCCGTCATGATGTCAGCCAATGTTTCATGAACAGCCAATTGATAATCTGCATGAATAAAATCAAAACACTTTCTTCCCGTTAATTCAGTAGCACTAAAGCCTAGCAATTTGGCAATAGAGGGAGAACAATCAATAATAATATTGTCTTCATTTTTGATTAATACCGCATCAAAACTTTCCTGAATAATGGTCTTAAATCTTACTTCACTTTCTTTAATTTTTTGTGCTGATTTCTTACGTTCTGTGATATTGGTTGAAGTAATAAAAATGCCGGTAATTTCCTCCCCGTTATCATTCAATGGCCTGAAAACATGATTGTAAATATGCAGATTACCCGAGTCATCGGTAAACTGTGTTTCTCTTGACATTTGTTTGCCATCAAATACCTGCTCTAGCAGATTGATATAAAGTGTTTGCTCATCTTCCGGCACTAAATTTAATAATGAGGTACCTGACCGCAATTCATTTCTAAAAAAGAATGGTGCATGAACTTGTGCCGCTTGGTTATATGCTGTAATTTTTAAACGGCTATTGAGAATAATAAAAGACTCTTCGGTATTATTTAACAGTAAGGATAAACGTTGCTCAGATTGCATTAAAGCAGCGTCGGCTACTTTTTTGGCTTGAATGTTTCTAATGTTCATCACAATTGCACCAATATCTTCTTGGTGCAATAAATTACGACCATTATTTTCTATCCAGTTCCACTCTCCTGCTTTATTCTTCTTGCGATATTCAATTGGAAAAAGTTTCGCAGGCTGTGCCAATAATGTATTGAACCATTCTTTTACGCCATCAATATCATCGGGGTGAATAAATTCCAATCCACTTTTACCCATTAATTCCTGCGGTGTAAAACCAAGAACATTTTTTACAGCATCGGTTACAAAATTGATGTTGAATTTTTCATCGGTTAATTGAAAAACATCCGTAGAATATTTTACCAAGGTCTTAAATAAAGCTTCACTTTTTTGAAGTTGTTCTTGTACCGAATGTCTTTCAGTGGTATCAAAAATACCCATACCAATTCCTTGTATAGCACCAATTTCATTTTTTAACGGATGTAATTCAATATCGTACCAAAAAAGTTGGTTGGACTGATTGGGTAAGCTGATAGTGAATTTAACAACATCTCCTGCTAATGCAGGTTGAATATAGGGCAGTAATAATTGGAATAAAGATTCGGAAATACTATCGTGTAATAAATGACCTTCTTCAATTGCTTGTTCTTGATGTTTGGTTAAGAAACGAACAAATGGCTCATTGAATGTATTAATTCGAAGACTTTTATCGAGTATTAGGAAACCATCAGTAGTACCTGCAAGAAATGCCTCGAGGATGTTTTCAGGGTCAAACCCAGACAATAAAGCAGTTGTGGCAACAGCTTGTTTCATTGGTGATGGTTCTTGCGAATATTGGTTTTAAAATCGGTTAACAGTCTTACTAACGTAAAAAAAAGGAATTAATTATTAGAAATCACCCAATTTGGGAAAAAAACGTTCATTAATAGACAAATAGAGTGACTGTTTGAAAGCCAGCATTTCGATTAGAGGCTCAAGATTCCACTATTTGCTTTTTTTCAACAACGGCTACTAAATCAATCAAATCTACACTCATAGGCAGTAAACCAATTTGCACAATGGCTCTCTTTCCTCTAATCTCTTTTACTATTCCTATTTGATGATTCTTCTTCATTTTCACCCTCGTTCCAACACCAATTTCAACGGCTAATTCATGGTATGTGGCTTCTAATTTTTTAGCCAATTTATTAGTCACTTGTTGCTCATTTTTTTTGAAGAGTAGGTTTTTCATTTGTTTGACTAACGCTTCTTTATCATCTGTTTTCTTCCACTCTAATAAAATGTGTTTGAGCCTTCGTTCCATATCTTTCAAATATGCAACACGGTCTTCGGTAATTTTATTCTGCTGCTTTAATAGTTCCACTTGTTGGCGATGGCGTTCTTTATCCATCACTTGTTGCATCTCTTTTTTAAGCCGTTCATTTTCTTTCAGTAAAATATTGAGCTCTTTTTTTTCGATGTCAATCTTTTGCAAATCTTGTTCTGTACGATTCAGTAATTTATCTAACCTAAAATGATCTTCATCTACTAACTTTCTAGCTCTATTGATAAGATGCTGTGGCAAACCAATTCGTTCGGCAATGGAAAAAGTGTAGGAACTGCCGGGCTTCCCAACAATTAAACGATATAAGGGTTGTAATTTTTCTTCATCAAAAGCCATAGCACCGTTAATGATGCCATTGGTTTTTCCGGCCATTACTTTTAAGTTGAGGTAGTGTGTGGTAACCACACCAAAAGAATGGCGCCGAGCCAACTCTTCCAAAATCACTTCGGCAAATGCACCGCCTAAGTTAGGATCGCTTCCGCTTCCTAATTCATCAATAAAAAACATGGTTTTACCATTTGCAGTTTCAATGAAATGCTTCATGTGTTGCAAATGAGAGGAATAAGTACTTAACTCAAATTCTATGCTTTGCGTATCGCCAATATGAATGAAAAGCTGCTTAAATATACCCATTTCTGAGGTAGCACTTACCGGCACCAACAAACCACTTTGCAGCATAATTT
>CALRQJ020000003.1:0-304744 GCA_943370285.1 Methylophilus rhizosphaerae
ATTTACGGTCAGGGTGCATTTGGCTTAGCCGATAATTTGGGTATTTCGAGAACCGAAGCAAAAGAGATTATAGATAATTACAAAAGAGAATTTGCCGGCATTCAAAAGTATATGGATGATACCATCAACTATGCTAGAGAAATGGGCTATGTAGAAACATTAATGGGCCGCAAACGCTGGTTGAAAGATATCAACTCATCCAACTTTACCGTAAGAGGTTTTGCCGAACGCAATGCCATCAACTCCCCAATACAAGGTACTGCGGCTGATATGATTAAGTTGGCCATGATAAAAATTCATGCAGCATTACAACAAGAAAAATTAGAAAGCAAAATGATTTTGCAAGTACATGATGAATTGGTGTTTGATGCAGTTGAATCTGAATTGGATGTATTAAAGCCTTTGATTTTAGCAAATATGAAAGCGGCTTTGTTGCTGCCGAATGATGTTCCGGTGGAAGCAGAAGTTGGTATTGGCGAAAATTGGCTAGTGGCGCATTAGCCTCTATCTCCTAAAGGGGAATAATTAATTTAAACAAAGCATCATGATTCTTACTATCACACTCAATCCTTGTATAGACAAAAGTTCTACAGTTGATCAATTAAAGCCCGAAAGTAAATTGCGTTGTACAGAAGTGGTGAACGAACCTGGCGGTGGCGGCATTAATGTAAGTAAAGCATTAAAGCGGCTAGATGCTTCTTCTGTAGCCCTGTTTCCTGCTGGTGGGCATAATGGCAACATGCTCTGTTCACTATTAAAAGAAGAAGGTATTTTATTTCATGCGGTAGATACCCAAGTTGAAACAAGAGAAAACTGGATTGTATTAGAAGAAAACACCAATAATCAATTCCGATTTACATTTCCGGGAAGGGCAGTGGTGGAAGAAACCATCATCACTTTAGTAGATCATATACGCAGTTTTTCACCATCTTATGTGGTGGCCAGCGGAAGTTTGCCTCCGGGCTTGCCCGATTATTTTTACGGACTCATTGTAAAAAATGCCAACGCTGTTGGTGCTAAATGTGTGATAGATACTAGTGGCCCTGCTTTACAAGCGTTAAAAGGAAAACATGCTTTTCTGCTAAAGCCAAATATTGGGGAGCTCTGTAAAATGTTGAATGTGGAATGGCTCGATAAACTAGAAGTGGCCGATGCTGCACAACAAGCTATTGTAGACGGCTATGCCGAAATGATGGCAGTAAGTATGGGTCCCGACGGTGCATGGTTAGTAACAAAAGATGAAAAACATTTTGCCCCGGCCCCTAAAGTAGAAAAACGCAGTACCGTTGGTGCAGGTGATAGTATGGTAGCGGGAATGGTGTATATGTTGCAACAACAAAGATCATTACAAGAAGTAATAGCTTTTGGGGTGGCTTGTGGTAGTGCTGCAACTATGAATGATGGTACACAATTGTTTAAACGGGCCGATGCGGAACGATTGTATCAACATATACATGTACAGTATGGTTGATAAAAAAGTTGATTAATCTAAAACGATAGACTTTACTTAAATAATCTCTCTTTCATCTTCTTATCATGACCATATACATCATTTCTAAAGCAAAGTTTGCCATCTTGATCAACCCAGGCTGTTAAATACACAATAAAAACAGGAATCGGTTCTTTTACATTTACATACTTTTCTTTACCGGCATTCATAGCCACTTTAATATTTTCTTTATTCCAAGAAGCATCATTTCTTAATAAGTGCTCGGCTAATTTAGTAGGCTCCGATACTCGAATACAACCATGGCTAAATGCTCTCTTATCCTCTTTAAATAAATGCTTAGATGGTGTATCGTGCAAGTAAATATTGTAACTATTTGGGAATAAAAATTTCACCAAACCCAACGAATTGTTTTTGCCCGGTTTTTGTCTTACGCCACCTGCATACCATTCCATATTTTGTCTTGCGAGGTAATTGCTGTTTCTTCTGATACCCGGTAAAATCTCTTTTTGTAAAATGCTGTTGGGTACATTCCAATACGGACTAAACACAACATGTTTTAGACTGCCACTAAATATGACCGTATTATGAACAGCAGAACCGGTAACTACATTCATACTAAAAGCAAGGTTTCCTTTTTCAAAAACATGCAACTTAAATTCGGGAATGTTAACCCATAAGTAATCAGTCTTTGGTTCAACAGGTAGCCAACGAAGTCGTTCCATATTCACCAAAATTTGTTGCACCCTTTGCTCAATTGGCCAATTCATTTCGTTAATTAACGCAGTTGTAATGATGCCATTTTCAGTAAATCCATAACGGTGCTGAAAGTTTTTTACTGCTGCTTCAAGTGCAGGAGTAAAAACAACAGATGTATCTGCAGTTGGTAAATCGCCTGTTTGCATCAACAATTGTTTGATACTACGGAGTACTAAAGCAGAATCGTTGATACTGTATTTTTTCTTATCTGCTTTGATGGTTGGCCAATTGCCTTGTTTGGCAATGGTATAGTAGCGAAGCAGTTGTGTTTTGAGTCGATTATATTGCTTGCTAACCGGTTCATAATCTGCCACATTTTTACCTTTATTAGCAAGTAAAGAATCGAGTAACAGTGTTGGATTGATTTTTTTGCGAGGAATAAACCAATCTAATTCCCTTGTATCAATATTGGTATTGCCTTGATAAGCCTTTCTGCTATACCTAAAGAATTGAGCAGTCAATAACAACTCTGCTTTTAACGTCATACTATCGGTAGGTTTTAAGCTACCTGTTTGAATCGAATCGTACAGTTGTTGCAATAATGGATTGTAGAGCGAAGAATCATTAGCATAGCTGATGTACTCATCTTGCAGTTGATAAAATGTTGCTGCATAATCGGCAATGCCATCTTTAAAGAACCAAGCACACTGATAATTTCGGCCATTGTAAAAATTGCGTAATCGTTTGGCTAAAGAGTCGTGAAAGGATTGTTTGATAATGAAGTCCTCCATATCGGCACTATCAAAGAATAATGCATGTTGAGCAGATGCTGCTGTAATTGAAGTATCTCTTTTGGTATTATCGTTTGATGAAGAAGAAGAGCAAGCTTGAAAGAGCAAGGTTACTATACAGCTGTATAGAAATATATTTTTCATAAGTGAGTGAACTAATTGTTCTAAAGGTACGCTAAATAAAACGCAAAGTTTGATTAATATATGTAGACTCAATTTTTGATAATGTGGGTGTAATTTTCTGGATTTACAGATTTATATTTTTTTCAATACTGCACATTAATTTTCCTGCTTAAAGATTGACAATTGTTTAGAACTTAACATTTCCTACAAAAAATTAAGCAGCACCACTTTGATGAGCGGTTAGGTCTTCTTATTTTTATAGAATAACTTGGCATTATGAGAAATCTGCTGTGGCTATTTTTTGGTATTGCTAGCATCTCCCTTCATGCACAAGAGACATCTATTTTTCCTTGGTTGGGAAGATCTATAGGCAAGTTGCCTATGTTGGCATACGGACTAGGAGAAGACCGTTTAGGCGGCGCTAAAATGGGATATATTGACACAGCGGTTGTACTTACAGTGGTTGACTCTACTAAAGACATGTACAAAGTACAATTATCTAAATTGCATACTGCTTTTATCGCAAAATCAGATATTAGACAAGATACTGCCATCAAACGAAAACCTTTTTATTTAACTAACTCTTGGAGTGTTAGGGGCACCGAAGAAGGATACGATATGGTAACTATAAGTATGGATGAAAAACTGCCGTACAAAAGTTGGATGGAAATTAATCCGGCTAAGATTATGGTAGAACTCTACGGTGTACAAAGCAATACCAATTGGATTACACAACTCCGTTCTGCAAAAGCAGTAAAAAATATTTATTTCAATCAGGTAGAAGATGATGTGGTAAGGGTAACAATTGAGTTGAAGAAAAAACAACATTGGGGTTATGCGATTGCTTACCGTGGAAAAGCATTAAGCATCAAAGTAAGACAACAACCTAAAACATTAAGGGTTCGTAATATGGTGATTGCGGTAGATGCAGGGCACGGCGGCAGTAATACCGGTGCAACCGGGAAAACATCAAAAATTCAAGAGAAAGAATATACGCTACGGTTTGCTAAAGAATTAGAACGTTACTTACAACGTAAAGGTGCTACGGTAATTATGACAAGAACGTTGGATACCAACATCAATAATGTAGATAGGGTGTTATGGTTGCAACAACAACAGCCTGATATGCTGATTAGTCTACACCTCAACTCTGCAGGCAATGTTGCCGTAAAAGGTACGAGTACTTACTATAAACATATTGGTTATAGACCTTTATCAACGGCAGTTTTAAAGCGTATGTTAGATTTAAAATTGAACGAGTTTGGTAATGTAGGTAATTTCAATTTTATGCTCAACAGCCCTACAGATTTCCCCAATACTTTAGTTGAAGTAGCATTCTTGAGCAACGAAGAAGATGAACAAAAAATAATGAGCCCAAAATTTCAGCGGGCAACTGCCAAGCAAATACACAAAGGCATTAGAGATTGGTTGAGGAGTGTGAAACGATAAATTTTAGTAATGACAAATTTAAAGCTACTAGTACAAGTTTCTTTTAGCATTCTTTTATTTGTTATTAATGCTTGTAAAGAAGGAGAGCAGACCAATAGAACAAATAATGTTGTAACGGTTCAGCCAATCCCACCAACAAATTCGTCAAACAAACTTAATGCACCGTCCAATTCCATCTTAAAAATGGATAAGCAAATTCGCAGCATCTACCAAGATAGTCATGGCAATTATTGGTTCGGAACAAATGATGTTGGTGTATATTGTTTAAAACCCAGCAAAGCAAACTCAGATACAACTGAAAAAAGATTGATGCATTTTACAGTTAAGGATGGTTTACCCAACAATCAAGTACAACATATTCAAGAAGATAAATTAGGTAATATTTGGTTTACAGTAGGAGGTTTCGGCGTTAGTCAATTTGATGGTCAACATTTTACAACTTATACATCCAATACAGTACTACCATTACAGAATGGCGGCAAAAAAGATTGGAAAATAGTGCCCAACGATTTGTGGTTTTATGCCGGTGGTGGGGTATTTCATTATAGCAATCATTCATTTGTGTATTTGCCATTCAATCTAGCTCACTTCAATTCCAACCTGTCGCAACATAGTCCTTTCAATCTTAGCCCTTTTGCTGTCTATAGTATGCTAAAAGACACAAAAGGCAACCTCTGGTTTGGAACACAATCGCAAGGTGTTTGCAAATATGATGGCAAATCTTTAGTATGGTTTACTGAAAAAGGATTGAGTGGTCCGGCTGTTTTGGCACTGTTCGAAGATAGAAATGGTAATATTTGGTTTGGTAATAATGGGGCAGGATTATTTAAATATGATGGAAAATCGATAGTTAATGTTACTGCCGAGAAAGGACTTGGCAATAAAGATTTCAAGGTTAGTGGAAAACCCGGACTTGGTACTATGGCTCGTATCTATTCAATCAATGAGGACAACTATGGAACGCTTTGGATTGGCACAGTTGATGCAGGTGTTTGGCAATTTGACGGAAGCAACCTGACTAATTACACCATTAAAAATGGGTTAACGAGTAATGCCATTAATTGCATTTTCAAAGATAACCATGGCGAATTATGGTTCGGCACAGATAATGATGGAATTTGCAAATTCAATGGAAAAAGTTTTGTCAAGTTTGATGTTCAATAGTATGAAAACAGTCTTGCATTTGCATTCCTTTTATCTTAAACATGACTAATAAAGAAAATGAAATCCCCCAAGGCTTTGTTTATAACCGCTCTTGTAAAGTGATATTTTAACTATTTTGCCGGTAGAGTAGCAACAAGTAGCTCCAAAAAACCAACAAATATCATATTTAGGGTATTGCCTTTTCTTATAAATTTGTAGACAATCCAACACGTATGAGTGAAGTAACAGCAGCGCCGACATTAACGGCCAAAGATTTTGCTACCGATCAAGAAGTAAGATGGTGCCCCGGTTGTGGCGATTATTCTATTTTGGCACAGGTGCAAAAAGTGATGCCTTCTATCGGTATCCCTAAAGAAGATATTGTAATCATCAGTGGTATTGGTTGCAGCAGCCGTTTTCCATACTATATGAATACTTATGGTATGCACTCTATTCATGGCAGGGCTACCGCTATTGCTAGTGGTTTAAAAGCAAGTCGTCCAGAATTAAGTGTTTGGATTGTAACCGGCGATGGTGATAGTTTGAGCATCGGTGGTAACCATACCATCCATTTGCTGCGGAGAAATTTAGACGTCAATATTCTCTTGTTCAACAACCAAATTTATGGTTTAACCAAGGGTCAATATTCACCAACATCCGAAACCAATAAAATTACCAAGAGTACACCGTTTGGTAGTATCGATCATCCTTTTAATCCTTCGGCTTTAGCTTTAGGTGCCGATGCTAGTTTTGTTGGCCGCAGCATGGACCGTGACCCTAAGCATTTACAAATGATGCTAACCCGTAGTCACCAACACAAAGGATCTTCTTTCTTAGAAATCTATCAAAACTGTAACATCTTTAATGATGGCGCTTTTGAAATATTTACCGAAAAATCAACCAAGGCCGATGAAGTATTGTTCTTAGAACAAGACAAACCACTCATTTTTGGTAAAGAGAATAATAAGGGCATTAAGTTAGATGGCTTGAAGCCGGTTGTTGTAGAAATTGGTAATGGAATTAGTGCCGATGATTTATGGATTCATGATGAGAAGGATTTCTACAAAGCACAGATACTAACTCGTATGTTCGACGATGTTAGAATCGAAGGTCATTTTCCTCGTCCGTTTGGTGTGTTTTATGAAAACGACAGACCTTGCTATGAAGATATGATGGCATTGCAAATTGAAGAAGCCATTGCCGCTAAAGGAAAAGGCAATTTAGACAAGTTACTAAGAGGCCGTGAAGTGTGGGAGATCGCTTAATTCAGCATGTACAGATACAATAAACCGCAAGCAGATGTTACTGACTTGCGGTTTTTATTTAAAGCAAACCGGGGGTTATTGCAATACCGTATTAATCACAAATAAACTGCCGTTCGAAATTCGGGCATCTCTTGGTTGTAAGTGCACATCGCCAATAGAAACATCACCCGATTTGATGGTTACTACTAATTCTTTACCACCGAGGGTAGTAAAACTATCGCCATCTTTTAATTGGTTATACAGCACTTTACTGTCTAGAATATGATTGTTTAAGAAAGCGGTGAGTGCAACTTTATTCTCAGGCAACATCAAGTCATCAAATGTTCCGGAATGTAGTTTTTCAAAAGCCATATCTGATGGGGCAAAAAAAGTGTAGGGACCTGTACTGCTGAGTAATTGGTCAAGATCAGATGCATGAACGGCTCTCTTCAAAGTCTTTAGGTTCTTATCTACATTTACTGTTTGTGTGATGTTCGACATACGAGTGGTTTAGCTACCCGATTTATTACAGGAAGCATAGAAAGGTAAGCTTAAGTATTAAGCAGGCTTGTTAATGTTGTACAAAGCACAGAGAATGTATCCTTTTAGGGGCTTAATAGTTGAGTTGATTATGCAAATAGTGATTAACAAAACTTGCACTACCTTTTGCGGTAATTATCATTGATAATTATCCTGTATTTTTTAATCCACTCGAAATAGCATTAATTAAACTGAGTAGAATGTTCAATATTTTATCTTTTTCTACTGTGTTTTCATCATCCATGCTTCTCCATTGTTTCAAATATTGAATATGCAAATCATGTAAAACAACAAGCTTGTTATTACGCCAGGTTAAATTATCATACTGTCCATTTCTTCTTACTGTTGCAGATTCAGAAAATAACTCTTCTATTAATTGAAAACCGTTTTGATGATCAGTGAGAATTTTATTCAGAAAAATTTCTCTTTCACTAGCTACATCATCTAAATTGATATAGCGTTTCATCATTTCTAAATTAGAAAGAATGAGATTGGTTTCTGTTTGAATCATCAAAAATTTAAAGAAATTCCAATGGTTGGCGGCTTCAATTAAATTATTATAATCAGTTGGTCTTTCAGTTTTTAATGCTTTCAAAGCCGCTCCTAGTCCGTACCAACCCGTTAACGTTATTCTCGATAAATTCCAGCTGAACACCCAAGGAATAGCCCTTAAATCATTTAATGTTCTAGTGCCGGTTCTTCTTGCAGGTCTAGAGCCAATTTTACTTTTTTCCAGCACATCAATACAAGTGGCTTTGCCATAAAAGTTGATGAAACCCGGTGTTTCTATTAAATCTCTATAATGTTCAAATGATTTTTGAGCAAGAAACTCCATCGATTCAATTGGGTGTTGTGGCGATGTAATACTGTTTTTGTTGGTAATAATATGTCTTGCTACACCGGATGTTAAAGCATTTAAATTGTACTTAGCTGTCATTGGGTTTCCAAATAGTTGAGCAACCGATTCACCTTGTACTGTTATTTTTATACTTCCGCAAACGGTATTCTCCGGCATGCTTTCTATAAAGCGATGATATTTGCCACCACCTCTACTAATAGTACCACCTGTACCATGAAAAAAGTAAATTTCGGTATTGTTTTTTCTGCCAATATCTGATAATGCAATTTCTGCTTTATATAAATTCCATTTGCTGGCTATCGTGCCTCCATCTTTATTACTATCACTATAACCCAACATTATCTCTTGTTTATTTGCTATTTTAGCAGAACGAGATTTTGTGATGGGGTGTGTTAGAAACGCTTGTAATATACTTGGACCGTTATGTAAATCTTCAATTGTTTCTAATAGCGGCACTACTCTAATATTGGTGTTTAGTAAGTGGGTTTCTTGCAGGAGAAAATAAACCACCAATAGATCACTCAAGTTTCTAGTCATACTAATAATGAAAGAGCCAATGCCATCAACGCCGTATTTGTCAATGTGTTGGCGAACTACTCTGTAACAATCTAAAACATTGTCGGCCTCGGCTCCATAAGAAATAGTAATATCTGTTATTGGGGTATTGTTTGCTAGAAGTGTATTTAAAAATTGAACTCGTTTTGCTTCGTTCCAGTTTTCGTAATCATACTCTTTTTCGCCTGCTGCTTTTAAGATTTGGGTAATGGCTTTTTCATGATAGGCACTATTTTGCCTGATGTCTAGTTTTGCTAGATGAAATCCAAAACATTGAACAGATCTTTCTACAGAAAATAGTAAGTCTTCTGCTATACTTTGTAAACCATTTTGCACTAAAATAGCTCTCAATAATTTCAAATCTTCTTCTAATGCTTTGCTCGATTTATAATAGGTTTTAGAATCAACAAAATGCTCAGAAATTGTATTGTCTAATTGACAAATCATTAAGTTCACAAACTGCCTCCAAGGTTCATAATGATTGCGTTCGATAGCTTTTTTTCCTACTGGTCCTAAAGCTTCAATTTTTTGCTGTATTGCTTCATTCAGTAAAAATGGAACGGGATTGCTGACTGCTGAAATAGATATTTTTTTTGCTAAATTCACTAACTCTTCTCTAATAAAAGTTAATGCATTCGATCTGTTCAACAACAGAGTTTCTTGTGTAACAGCAGGGGTTACAAAAGGGTGTCCGTCTCTATCGCCACCAACCCAACTTCCAAAACTAATTTTTGGAAACATGTCAGGGTTCTTAATTTTCTTGGGGTTTAATCCCAATTCAATCCATGAGCTTTTTAGTTGATTATCGGTGTTTTTGAGTACTATCGGAAACACTTTGCTCAAATAATGTATTACGTTAGCCCTTTCATCGCTGATATCCGGTTTCTGTAAATAAATTTCACCTGTTCTCCACCATCTTTCTAATAAATGAATGATATTTTCTCTAATTGTATTGTGTTCAAGTTTACTTAGGGCAGTGTTTTCTTTTTGTACTAATAGCAAATACAATTCTCGGTGAATTTCAATAACGGTAATTCTTTTAGCCTCTGTAGGATGTGCTGTTAAAACAAGTGTTACATTGGTTTCAGCTATTGCTTGGAGCATATCATCTTCTTCAATATTTTTCTTTTTCCAAATGTCTAAGGCTTCTGCCCAAGAACCTCTTATAGCTGTAACTTTATCTTGGTCTTCTAGCCTTCTTCTGTATTGAGTGGCTGCATTTTCTTCCACTAAAGTCATCAGTTGAAAATATATGCTTAGTGCTTGAATTGTTTTTTCGGTTGATAGTTCAACCTTTCCGTTATTCACTTCCGTTAAATCACTATTAATTAATTCAACTACTTCGGTTTCGTTAATTCGGGATAACATTTCTTTATAACAGTCAATAATATACTTTCTATCATCTGCAATTCTTTTATAGTTCGAATCTGTGGTAATCATTATATAGTTCTTTATTGTGTTAAATATTATTTGATGTAGGTGTTTGTAAACGAAAGAGCACAATTATAAGTCTTTGAAAGCAGATTGATCCATAATCGATTCTGAGGTTATAGGCTCCATATCGTGAAAGTCTATTACCTCAAAGTTTCTTACTTCAACATAATCGTGAAACTCAGGACTTGTATTGATGATGATTGCTCCAAGTAAAAAAATTCGACTGCAGCGAAACTCTTCTCTTGCTTTTCTAATGAGAAAGTGAAGTTGTTTGTCTATGTTCTTATACGTTACTTCGGTAATGGCTTTCTTTCTGTTATCTGCCGTTAATATTTCATGTTTATATGGCATTACTGTACGTTCTAACAATATTTGCTGATAGTCGTATTCTACATTCATCGGAACGTAAATATCTCCTTCTGCTTCTAAACGATGCAATGCAAGCATCAGTGCACCACAGCTGTTGCTTAAACCCGACTGACCGGGTCTACGCATTCTGCCTAATTCTCCTTTATCTGTAATGCCAATATGTGGGCCATAAAAAATAAATCCACTGCCGCCATCGGGTATGTGATGACTATAAGCTACCATACCTGTAAAGCCAGCAAAGGGAATGCCGCCTAAACCACCTAATGTAAATGGTCGGGTTAATACTCGTCTAAAGTCTGTAGAAACATTGATATCGTCGGCACAAACCGATGTGGCAAAAAGCATTTTCTTTAAATCGGCTTTATAATGCTCAGACAAATAAGTCAGGTATTTTTCTGTAATATGAGTCCCTGTTTCTGCTTTGGGATAATGCTCCCTAATTTTCTTTTCAATAAAACTTTTCAAACGTAAAACTATTTATTGTGTTGCTTTTAGTCAATGGAGAAAATGTTATATCTCTCAATACATAAATATACGCAGAACTGTGTTTTTTTTAAAATTGCTTTTACAACTCATGTGAAATAAGTACTAAGCTTAAATAAAATTATTTTGCTATTTATAGCTGAATGAATAGCGATGACATGTATTCTACTACTTGATCTTTTGAAATATATTAGAGCTAGTTTAACCTTATTTGTTACAGATAATGTATAGCTGTAGGTTGTACTTTTATTAGCAAGGATAGTATGGCTACTAAACAGAAAGTTATTAGCCGCCATTAATTCATGACCATCATCATATTTTTTTCAATTTCTGCAGATTAGGTTTAAGGTATAAAACCCCATTTATGAAACACTATCACATTGTTTCTAGAATAGCCATTTACTTATTATCTGTAATCATGATTGTATTTGGTGCTTTTCACTTTATTAAACCACACGATTTGTTGGTGTACATTCCAACTTCATTGCCTGGTGGAATTTTATGGGCTTACTTTACCGGAACAGCCTTTATGTTAGTTGGATTTGCTTTTCTCACCAATAACCTCGTAAAGTTTGCAGGCTATTTATTGGCAGCATTGTTATTTTTCTTTGTGTTGAGTATCCATCTGCCTAATTATTTTAATGCCGGCGAAGCCGAAATGAGAACGATGGCACTTATTAATGTATTGAAGGATAGTGCCATTGCCGGTTTTGCTATGCACATTGCTGCAGGGGCACATCACCAACATTTACATTTGGAGAATAGCGATTAATGCGAAGATTATTTAAGGCAGATTAGATATTATAACACTTGAATTACTTCAGCGTGGTGCTGATGGTCTGTTGTGTTTACTTGAACTACGGCAGTGCCTCTAAAAGTTTTTGGAAGCTGTACTTTCATCATGCCATAATAGTTATTGATTGGTTTAAGCGCCAATCTTTTGCCTGAATGATCAGATATGATGATTGAACCGGAAAAGGCTGTTGAAAAAAACAAACTCACTCCACCGTATGATGGGTTGAGAATTTTTACAAGATTCAACTTATCAGTTAAACTGTTTTTTACAATTACGCTATACTCAGTCGTTCCGTTGACATTGATTACTTTAACTCTGTAATACACCACTTTGTTGTTGGTATTGATTTTGTCTTCAAACTTATACTCGGCGCTTCTGTTTTGAGCTATTATTCTGGTAAGTACCGTAAAACTAATGCCATTGGTAGAGCTTTGTAATTCAAATTGGTCAACATTTACTTCGGTTAATGTATTCCAACTTATGGTACGAATACCATTTTTGTTTGTGGTAGTAACATTGCCAAATCTTACCGGCAAAACAGTTAGCAAGCTTTCAGATCTAAATGAGGTTCCTGCAATACCTGCAGCATTGAATAAAGAACCAACGACGTAGTTTTTAAAACCATAGTTTACATACATCGGATTAGGGACACTAGCACTTTTTACATTTACAGAAATCCCATCGGCAGCAATAGTTGCAGCAGCAGGGTAAAATACTTTATTGGCACCTGCAACTTCAAAATCGGAAAGTCCTGAAGTTGCTGCAACCAAGCCTCCAGCAGTATTGTCAAATTTAACATTAATCGTATCGTTACTAATTAAGGTGCTTTTCAAAAGCGGCCCACCTGCTGTACCGGCAAAGCCATAGGTTTTAACCAAAGCCCAATCTGCCAAGCGATCGCCAATTACTTTTTTCTTTGGATAATGATCAATATTTGAAACGCCTATATCCATGGTTGTAGCTAATCCGGTAGCCGGTGTGGTGAGTGTAGTGTTCAGTTGTGCTTCTCTTAAAAATGCACCATTTTGGTTTGATGTACCGCCGGTTGGTGCTACCTGTGCAATGTAAAATGGATAATTACCCAAGTTCCATTGAAGTCGCCAAGCATTAATCGTTTTAGTAAGTAGTTCTTGATACTCAAAATGATTAGCTCTGTTCGCTTCTCCTTGCGACCAAATCATCCCTTTCATAGTGTAGCCAATAAAAGGATGAAGCATGGTATTGTACAAAATGGTATGCGTTGTTTGGGCGGTTTGCCAGTTCACCGGATTTGGAATTACCACAGGCTTCACTGTTGCTAAAGTGGCGCTATCCATCCAGCTTTCAATGCTAGAACCGCCACGGGCTATAACAATAGCACCAACAGGTACACCTAAAGCCGCTTGCAGTTTTCTAGCGAAGAAATAAGCAGTAGCGCTAAATTCGGGGGTTGTAGTTGGCGAGGCGCTGTTCCAGTTGCCAACGGTAATATCATCAACGGGTATTGTACTTGTACCGTTCCAGCCACACTTAAATAGCCTAATTTGAGCATTCAAAGAATTGGCAATAAAGAAATCACTGCTATCTACAGGTTGAGGCGGTGTAGCGGTAGTATAACCCTTCATCGGCATTTCCATATTTGACTGGCCGGCACAAATCCATATTTCTCCGATTAGAATATCACTAATAAAAACAGTCGTGCTGCCACTCACCGTAAGCGTATATGGGCCTCCGGCCGAAGGTGTAGCTAGTGTTAGCTTCCATTTTCCTGCACTGTTGGTGATAACACTATCTGTGCTGCCCCAGCTTCCGGTAACAATTACTTTTCTGTTGGCAACATCTGTACCCCAAATAGCAGCATTGGTATTACGTTGTAGAACCATGCCATTAGCAAAGAATAATGGTAATTTAGTTTGTTGAGATAGCGCAACAATTGACGCAAAAAATAGCGCAGTATTTAGTAAAAAAAATTTTCTCATGGTATTCAACTTAAGCAATCTACCTTGATGTAAGGCTGATGGTGAAACTAGTTGAATGAGGAAATAATCTATGCTATGAATACATCAATATTGAGGGATGAATCTTTCAATAAAAGCGGATTAACATGCTATTTTTATTTAGTTAGATGGATTTGTTTCAAATGATGCATTTTTCTTCTTCTGTAACATTAAACGCTACCAATAATCAATCTTCATTTCCTCAACATAAAAAACAACCGCTATTAACTCACCCCCACAATCTTTCCATCTACAACATCAATAAAATTTGCTTGTGGTATTTTGGGCAGGCCGGGCATTCGCATCATCTCTCCACAAACGGCAACAATAAATCCTGCACCTTGGTTAATCACTATATCATCAACATCAATATTGAAATTTCCATCCAATCCAGATACAGTAGGATCATCGGTAAATGAATATTGTGTTTTAGCCATACAAATGGGCAAATGTGTTAATCCCAATTGTTTTATTTTCTTAATACCGTCTTGTGCTTTTTTGTAAAGTACCACATTTTTACCACCGTAAATCGTAGTTACTATTTTTCTGATTTTAGTTTCTATATCATCTGTTAAGTCATATGTAAAATGGAGTGGTGTAGCTGTTTGTTCACAAATAGCTACAACAGCTTCTGCCATTTCTATTGCACCTTTTCCACCATTTGCAAAGCCATCATTTACAGCAAATGCTGCGCCTTTGGTTATGCACCATTGTCGCATAAAATCAATTTCAGCTGCTGTATCAAAATGATACTTATTCAAGACCACCAAAACCCGCTGTTTAAATGAATGTAGAATGGCAATATGCTTTTCCATGTTTTTCAATCCTGCTTCAAGGGCTTTCATATCCGGCAGCATCATATTTTTTTCATTAATGCCGCCACTTAATTTTAAAGCTTGAGAAGTAGCAACCAACACACTCATGGCAGGTTGTATTCCTGCTTGTCTGCATTTGATATTAAAGAATTTTTCTGCTCCTAAATCACTGGCAAAGCCGGCTTCGGTTACTACATAATCACCAAATTGCATGGCTGTTTTAGTAGCCATGATAGAATTACAACCATGTGCAATATTGGCAAATGGCCCACCATGTACTAATGCCGGAGTACCTTCTAATGTTTGTACAAGGTTAGGCATTAGCGCATCTTTCAGCAAAGCAGTAATAGCGCCGGTTACACCTAAATCTTTTGTGGTAAAAGGTTCACCTGCAAAAGTGAAACCGAGTAGCATGTTATCAATTCGTTGTCTTAAATCGGGTAGGCTTTCTGCTAAACAAAGCATCGCCATTAACTCACTAGCCGGTGTAATTACAAAACCCGTTTCTGATGGAATACCATTGTTTGGGCCATCTAAAGCAGTTACTATTTTACGCAACACTCTATCATTTACATCCAGGCAACGTTTCATCAACACTGTTTTTATGCCTTCGGGTTTTCCTCTATGATAAAAACGATAATTATCCATTAACGCCGCTAACGTATTATTGGCTGCAGAGATGGCATGAAAGTCACCGGTAAAATGCAGGTTAATATCTTCCATGGGTACTACCTGTGAATAGCCGCCGCCAGCTGCGCCACCCTTCATGCCAAAACAAGGTCCTAGCGAAGGTTCTCTTAAAGCCAATACTACTTTTTTGTTCAGTTGTTGTAAGCCATCGGCTAAGCCAATGGAGGTAGTTGTTTTGCCAATACCTGCTTTAGTTGGTGTAATGGCCGTTACCAGAATTAATTTTGACTGCGCTAATTTGACTTCATCAAAATTCGTAATATTTATTTTGGCTTTGTAATGACCGTAGGGTATCAATATTTCTGGTGCAATACCCATATTGGCAGCAATAGCAGCAATAGGTTGTAGGGCAGTTTCCTGCGCTATTTCATAATCTGATTTCATAGACAAGCTTTAAAAGATGAGAATAGGCTGATGCTACGAAATTGCTTCGATTTGTGCTGATTTGCCATGATGCCCATCAGTAAATGAAGTGATTCTTATCAGCAAATAATGTCACGATGTATGCCAGGAATGGCTAATACCAAATCTTCGCCATAAACAGCAGCAGGTGTTTGATAGCCTGTTTTAAAATCGCCTTGCAATACTTTTTGGGTAATGAGTAATGTTGCATGAAAAGTAATAGTATAACCTTCTGGTCCGGTTAAACGAGCCATAGCTGTTTCACCTGCTGCATTGGTTGCTTTACCCCACACATAGCCAATGGCTTTTGCTCGTTGGTCATCTGTTGGTCCTGCAGGGCGTTGATTTATTTTTTGTTTAATGTACTTTCTCATCCAATTGGTTCTTAGTAACCAATTAAACAATGGCTGCAGCTTCAATAACTTAAAGGTTTTGGGTGTAATGCCTGTGAAGGTTTCAATATTAGGTATGCCGGTTGTAAAGTGTGCAGTGGAAATATCACCCCAAGGAATGCTCATCACAAATAGTTGTTTAGGACCTACATCAATCCACATCCCTTTTTTGCCTATTGGTGTATTAACAATCTTACCATCAATTCTTGCTGCACCACCTTCACCCAACTTTGTAGCCATAGTAGTGGCGGTGCCATGCGAAATTTGTCCGCCAATTGTTGCAAATGCCAATTGCAAATGTGTAGCATTGGGCAAACGTTTTTTCAGCAGCAGTGCCATACAATCAGTTGGTACAACATCAAAACCTGCACCGGGCAATAACATCACGCCGGCTTTTTTTGCAGCTTCGTCATAGCGTTTAATCATTTCAAATATCGAAATATCACCATTGATATCTAAATAATGAGTGCCGGTTTGTAAACAAGCTTCAATCATTTGTTTGGCGGTAAATTGAAATGGACCTGCAGCATGCACCACTACTTTCACCGATTGTAAAGCAGCTATTAATGAGGGGGTATCGTTGAGGTCGAAAATCTTGTACGGTAATTGCAGTTTGTTGGCTAGGGGTTCAATAGCAGTCGCAGATCTGCCGGCAAGTATTGGTGTTAAGCCATATTGGCTGGCATAACGAGCTATTAATTCGCCGGTGTAGCCATTGGCACCATACAATAAAAATGAGTTTTGCATGGTTAAATGTACTACAGAAGCGGCGATGTGCTGCATCATATCCACTATACCACTTCAAATCTGTAAAATTGAAACACCAAATTTACCCACCAATAGGTATGGTGTGTGTCAGTATAATCAACTAATTTCATCGGCTATTAGTTCCTAATCATGGCATTCGGTGCATTTTGAAGAAATATGTTGAAATGATAGTTTTGTGGATGATAGCTAAAACCTTGTAAACACTATGTCGCTTTTAAAAATCTGTATCATACTTTTTGCTGTAGTGCTGCTACTTGTTGAGGGAAGTAGTGCACAGGATACAAGTGCTCAAGCTAAAAGTGCACAACGACTTCAGTTGGGTACTGCTGCTACCACATTCACCGGAAAAAAATATGCTCTCATTGTTGGTGTATCTTCCTACCTCGACAAAAAGTTGAACAAACTCAACTATGCTCATACAGATGCGGAAAAATTTAAACAGTTAGTTGAAAGTGGCTATTTGGGAAAGTTTGAAGACATTAAATATTTGACGGAGTTTAATGCTACCTATGCATCGGTAATGGCTGATGCGATTGTGTCTTGGCTGAATGATTTAAAAACAACAGTTCAAAAAGGCGACGAGATTTATATCTATTATTCTGGTCATGGTATTATCACTTCCGGCGGACAAAATTTTATGTGTCATGATTCTAAAATCAGCGATCAGAACAATGCGAAGCTACACAGTAGTATTCCGTTTACGATGATAAGAACGATGGTGAGTGAATTGGTGACGGAAGCTGCCGGCGTAAAAGTTACGTATGTGTTGGATGCTTGCAGAGTGGCCGAAGCAAACGAACAACCTATTTCAGGAGATATTAAAAGCACCAATCAAATAGCCGAAAAAATTCTTGAACATGGTGAGTCAATAATGTACTCAGCAAGTAATGGTCAGTACTCTTATGAAACCAATAAATTAGAGGGTGGTAATGGTATATTTACTTTTTTCCTTCGGTTGGGATTGATGGGAGCCGCTGACAATAAGCCGGCAGACAATAGAGTTTCGATGAGTGAAATTACCCGATTTGTTACGGATAATGTGGAAGATTACTCCTCAAAGATTTTGAAGACAACACCGAATCAAATTCCAACTTTCAAGGTTGAATTAGAAAAAGATAGACAAAGAATTATCACAGTATTGCCTAAAGATACAGTGAGTAAGTACAAAGCGATGTATAAAAAAATTGCAGCAGATTTAGACGCTGCTGCAAAAAGCAAGCAATCCATCAATGATTATTTTGCTGCTAAAGGCATGACATTGCACACCAACTATAATGGCGTTTCAACCGATGAAACAATAACGAAAAAAGAAGCTATAGTTGATTCTATATTGAACGAACCACTATACGATAGTTTATTACATGCAGTAGCAGGTAATCATTTGATTGAGCCGGCAGGAAAATCAGCGTACGATTATTACAAACAAATGAAAACCACAGGGACAAAAGAAATGGTGGTGAAGAAAGCAAAAAGTAAATTATTTGTTTCGCTGATTTCTAAAACCCAACAATTAATAGATGATTATTTGGTGGGCAAAGCTGAAGACAGATCTAAACATGCTTTTGATATAGCGTATAAAGAATTGAAGTTGGCCGATACTTTGATTGACAAAAAAAACCCATACAGAGAAGAGTTAATTCCGAAACTTTATTTTCTACAAGCAAGAGCATTGGCAGGTTCTACCAATCCAAGAGATTGGGATCAAGGCTTAACGATAATAGACTCTGCATTAAAAGTAGCGCCTCAAGCCGCCTACTCTTATTACACAAAAGCCATACTGTATAAAAGCAAGCATCGCTATTTTACAGCCATTAAGTTGTTTACTAAAGCAACAGAATTGGCACCGGGTTGGATATATGCCCAGTACAATTTAGCCCAAACCTATTATGATGTAGCAGAATATGCCAACAGCATTAATCTATGCCATCAAATTATTGCCAAAGAACCCAACTATTCTGAGGCCTACGCTTTAATTGCATTGAATTACGAGAATGTAAAAATGTATGACAGCGCTATTTACTGGAATAAAAAGGCTATTGAAATTGATGATACAAATGTTGCTGCTTACAATAATTTGAGTAGGGTATATATCAAGGGAATGGATGTTAACCAAGCAAAAACCGCACAGTCAAACTATTACTTGAATATTGCAGTGCAACAATTTAATAATGTTGATGCAATGGCCATGTTGGGTAAAAGATTTATGGAAAGAAAGCAGTACGATTCTGCACAATTTTATTTTCAACAAGCATTAGCTATCGATTCTTTTCATCATCAAACCATTGAAGATTTTGCCAAGCTGTATAGTTTAACCGGCAATGCAGCCAAAGCCGATGCCTTGCTGTTTGATGCTGCTCATCGTATGGGTAATGATAGTCGTATTTATGCCATCATCATGGCTTTTAAACATGCACAACGTTCTTATACTGCTGCAGACAGTATCTTTAAAGTGGTTGTACAAATCAATCATGAAGACCCTTCAACATTTATCACTTACAGTAAATTGCTGGAAGAAAGAGGACAATTAGAACAGAGTCGAAATGTATTGCATCAAGGGCTGAGTTATATTAACAATAGTCCATCTTTAATTTTCAATTTAGCCAACTTGTATTTCAAACACCACAGAAATACGTCGTTCACAGTAAATGGTTTGGATAGCGCATTATTCTACTTTACTCGCTCTTTAACCATTACGCCAAACTATTCCTTTACGCATTTTGGTTTGTATCAGGTTTACCTTGCAAACGGCAATGCCAACTTAGCTTTTAAAAGTTTAGACAAGGCAAGAGCTTTGAATCAGTACATACAAACAATTACCAATTACAATCCTGATATTATGGCATTGGTAGATAAAGCCATTAAGTCAAAAGACTATAGCTTGTCTATCCGTTACGCAAGAATGGCTTTATCTTTTACTGATGATTTTAAATCGAACTGGAAAATGGCTTTGTGCTTTCATTTAGCTGGTGAGCAAGACAGCGCCTATCGCTTTATTACCAAATCAGCAGCATTAGCTAAAGTAAAATCGCAACAAAAAGAACAATTGCAATTATTGGGTAATATTTTGTTCGATAAAGGTAACTACGCCGATGCATTAGTAATTTTTGAAAAGGCGGATGAACAAAACGCTTTTCCTAATTATTTAGAACAAGCTGCATGTCATTTGCAATTAGGAAATGCGGCACAAGCTACCAAGTTATATGAAGATGGTAAAGCCAATGATGCTACGGCAAAAGATAATTACATCAACTTACAAGGCATACGTTACAGTAATACATTAATTGACGCTATTAAAAAATTATAATTGATGGGCAAGAAATTAGGATGGTTGGTTTTGTTATTTGTAATGACCGTATCGGCTAGTAGTCAAAAAGTACATTTAAAAACAGGAAATTTTTCTGTTAAGCATACGGATATTGATTTTCAAGTGGGCTATAAAATTAATGTGAGTAGGGTGTACAATTCTACGTCTAATTACAAAAGTATTTTTGGAGTAGGATGGGCTTACGATTATTCGAAAGTGCTTGTGGTAAATCCGGATGGCAGTTTAGTTACCAAAGAGTGTGAGTGTGAAGGCAGAACCGATAATGTGTACAGTCCTACTACTTTTGACGAAACGGCTAAGACAGATGCGATTGAAAAAATTACAACTGCTGTGCAATCAGAAAATCCCATGTCTCCCGAAGAAGCATTTAACTACAAACGTAAATTGAGCGACGACCGTGGTTTTTTTATTGACGAATGGAAAAAGCTGCTCGATAAAAAAAAGATAGCACCTTATGTAGTAGCCGCCGGCACTAAATTCATCTCAAAAACTTGGGGCTTTGCGGTGATTACTAAAACCAATGAGGGGTACACTTTAGATGCAGGGGTTATCAATAAATTTTATAACAATGATGGTCTGCTGCTTAAGGAAACAAATCGAAATGATTTTATTGAATTAACATATAATAGCAATAAGCAACTGATTGCAGTAGAAGATCATATAAAAAATAAATTACAGTTTACTTATAATGTAGATGGTTTAGTAAGTAAGGTTACTTCATCGGGTATTCATAATGTTACTGCCGACTATACTTACAAAGGCGATTTGTTGATTGCCGTAAAAAGCACCTATCAAAATACAAAGTATAGCTACACGTACAGTACAGATGGTGCTAATTTGTTGGTGAAAGCGAATGACCGGTTCAAAGTGATGTATACCGATGAAACAGCAAAAAAAGTTAAAACGATGTTGATAGAAGATAATGATTCTACTGCTTACGAGTATACCAAAGAGATCATTAACGAAAGAGAATATAAAGTAACAGGGAAGGCTGTTTCTTTTTATTCTAATGATGAAGATGAAGAAGACGAGGATGATGAAGACGCTGATAAGAAGACTGTTCAGCCAAAAAAGCAGATTCCTTGGAAAAAGGATAAGGTGAAAGAATGCACCTATTATATTTCTAGCATGGCAGATGGTTTTCAGTACAATTACAGAACGATAACAACAGATAAAGGTATTACTGAAGATGTCTACCAAAATGAAGAAGGTGATCCTGATATCATTGTTAAGGGCTCAGATTCTACATTTTTTAAGTACAATAAATTTGGAGAAATTATCAGAAAAGAAAGCGATAGAAAATTAGAAGAGCTAGCCTATGAGCCTACATGTGGCACTATTCTCTATTACAAAAAAGTAGATAAATATTACAACGATACCCTATGGCGAAAGTTTCAGTATAACAATAACTGCGAATTAAAATTTGTTGAAAATAATGATGGTGACAAGGTGTCTCTTTATTATGACGCTAAAGGAAAGATTTATAAAATGACAGACGAAAAGGCAAACAAAAGTCTAACGTTTACTTATAATGCTTTGGGTAAACCAATTAATATTGATGGCCCCGAAGGTGGTATTACCGTCACCTACGATAAATTCGGGGAGATCGATAAAGTAGAATCTAAAGCGGGGCACAAAATGGCATTAGAAGTAACTCAAATGTTTCAAACATTACTTACGCTTACTAAACTGGACAATCTTAAACCTTGTAAATGCAGGTTATAAATTAGTAGTCATTAAAGTGCGGTTTCCAATTACTTTTGTAGCATGAGTATAGACAAGGATATTCAGCAGCGGCAGTTTAGGAACGAATACCAACGGGCAGCAGTTAATGTGTTGTTCAGTGCCGGATGGATTAATGAAAAGATGAAACAATTTTTTGGCGAGGTAGCTATTACTCCGCAACAATACAATATTCTAAGAATCTTAAAAGGAAGTAATACACCATTGTCTACCCAACAAATCAGAGATCGAATGTTGGATAAGATGAGTGATGCCAGTAGAATAGTTGATCGTTTGATCATTAAAGGCTTGGTGAATAAATCCATTTGCCCCACCGACAAGCGTTTGGTAGATATCATCATAAGCCCAAAGGGTCTAGAACTTCTTTCTCAACTTGATAACCGCAACAATGAATTAGATGCCATTGCTTCAAATTTAACAGAAGCAGAAGCTAAAACTTTAAACACATTGTTAGATAAAATGAGGGCTTCGCAGTAAATTGCCGCTTTTGAAATGCTCAACTAACAAAGCAACTTAAAAGGCGTTATTACCATGAAGCACCTGCTAATACTTTTATCATTTATTTGTTCTGTTGCAACAGCGCAACAAAATCCGCATTACGAGTTTAGGGCTGTGTGGGTAGCTAGTGTGAGCAATATTGATTGGCCTAGTAAAAATAATTTGACCACAGCCCAACAACAAGAAGAATTCATTCGCTTACTCGATATGCACCAACGTCATGGCATGAATGCAGTGATTGTTCAAATTCGGCCTTCTGCCGATGCATTCTATCCATCTGCTTTAGAACCATGGAGTGAGTTTTTAACCGGTAAACAAGGTGTTCCGCCATCGCCTTATTACGATCCTTTGCAGTTCATGCTTGATGAAACACATAAACGAGGCATGGAATTTCATGGATGGTTTAATCCCTATCGTGCTGCATTTGCCGCTAATTCTTCTATTGCTGCAAATCATGTCACTAAAAAATATCCGCATTGGTTTGTTACTTATGCAGGAAAAAAATATTTTAATCCGGGTATGCCTGAAGTAAGGCAACATGTCAATCAAATTATTAAAGAAGTAGTGAGTAGGTATGATGTTGATGCCATTCATTTTGATGATTATTTTTATCCCTATCCTGTGGCCGGAAAAGATTTTCCCGATGCAAAAGCATTTAAGCAATATGGTGCAGGCATGACTAAAGATGAGTGGCGCAGATCGAATGTAGATTCTATCATTAGTTTATTAAGTACAACCATTAAATCTATTAACCCAAGGGTGAAATTTGGTATCAGTCCGTTTGGTGTTTGGCGCAATGCCAGCAACGATCCTATGGGCAGTGTAACCCGAGCCGGTTTGACCAATTATGATGATTTGTATGCCGATATTTTATTGTGGTTACAAAACGGGTGGATTGATTATGTAGCACCACAACTCTATTGGGAAATTGGGCATAGGTTATGTGATTATAATGTGTTGTTAGATTGGTGGGCCAAAAATGGTTTTGCCAAACATGTATACATTGGTCATGGTATTTACCGTACTACCGATAAGCCAACCGCAAGTTGGCGAAATCCAAAAGAACTGCCGGCTCAAATTGTGAATCTTAGGGAGTATGAAACCATTCAAGGCAGTGCTTATTTTAGTAGTAAAAGTTTTAATCGTAATCCTAATGGCTGGAGCGATAGTTTACGCAACAATTACTACAAACATCCGGCAATTGTACCGCCCATGTATTGGATAGATAGTGTTCCTCCACAAAAACCAGTGGTCGGTAAAATTGCAGACAGCAGAAAGTTTGGTATCGATTATAATGGTACAGAACCCATTAAAGGATTTGTAGTATACAAGGTTGCAAAAGGAAATACAATTACATTTTCAAACGCTACTATTGTAAAAATTATTGGCGCTAACAAATTCATCGAACTTGATATCAGTACACTGGGTGTTGAAAGTGATGACCGTATTTTTGTAAGTGCTATTGATAAAAATAACAATGTGAGTGATTGGGTGGCTTTATTTTAAGTAGCTAGATAATTAATCAACATCTTTGTACTCATCCATCCTAAAATAAGTACGGCTAACCAGCCTGCAACACTTAACCATACCGGGTTTCTAAAACTGCCTATAATTTTCGTTCTCATACCAGCAACAAGTATGATGACAAGCGAAATGGGTAGTACCAATCCATTAACGGTACCTGCGGCAATCATTAATTTAGCCGGTTTGCCTATCGCAATAAAAATGAAAGTTGAAAAGACAATTAGAAAACTGACGAGCCATTTTTCATTTTTGGCTATTGCCGGATGAAATGTTTTGATGAAAGAAATAGATGTATAAGATGCTCCTAACAAAGAAGTAATGGCGGCACACCACATCACCATACCAAAAATTCGATAGCCAACATTGCCGGCGGCGAAACTAAATGCTGTTGCAGCGGGATTGTTTTTGTCAAGTACAACACCTTGCATCACCACACCCAAAACAGCAAGAAACAAAATAGAACGCATGATACCTGCGATAATGATACCGCTTACAGCACTTTTATTTACTTGTTGTAATTGATTTGTTCCGTGTACACCTGCATCTAACAAACGATGTGCTCCTGCAAATGAAATATAGCCACCAACAGTTCCGCCAACAATTGTAACAATAGAGACGGCACTCATTTTATCGGGCCAAAACGATTTAGTTATCGCTTCTGCCATTGGCGGTTGAGCAACAATAGCCACATACAAAGTGAGCACAATCATTAGTGCACCTAATATTTTAGTAAACAAGTCTAATACTTTTGTTGCATCTTTCATGCAAAAAATAACTAATGCAATTATTGCACTAATTACTGCGGAAACTGACGGCGATAATCCTGTTAATGCTTGTAACCCAACCCCACAGCCTGCCATGTTTCCAATATTAAATACCATACCGCCTAGTACAATCAAAGTTGCTAAAACATATCCTAAACCAGGTAGTAATATATTGGCTACATCTTGTGCTCTTTTATTGCTAACGGTTAAGATTCGCCACATATTTAATTGTACAGCAATATCAATTAATGTCGAAATCAAAATGACAAAACCAAAGCTTGCAGCGAGTTCTTGTGTAAAAAAAGAGGTTTGTGTTAAAAAACCTGGTCCAATAGCCGAAGTAGCCATTAAGAAAGCAGCACCTATTACTGCCCCGCCGGATTTTATGGGATTAAATTGCGGCAATGGTAATCTGGTGTTGTGTTAATTGTTGATGAATATTTTTCGCAAAAGCTACCGCATTCTTTCCATCACCATGAATACAAATGGTAGCTGCTTGTATCGGTATGGTTTTGCCGGATATGCTTTGTACAGTTTGTTGTTGAATCATTTGAAATACTTGTTGTACCGCTGCTGTTTCATTTTCGATGAGTGCATGAGCTTCGCTTCTTGGTGTAAGTGTTCCATCATCTTGATACGTTCTGTCTGCAAATACTTCAGCAGCAACCCGTAAGCCTTGTTTTTTTGCTTCGCTTATGAGGAGACTGCCACTTAAACCATATAATATCAATTTTGGATTCATATCCTTAACGGCCTGAACAATAATCGCAGCCATTCTAAGGTCAACAGCAGCCATATTATACAACGCACCATGTGGTTTTACATGATGAACAGTTGCACCAACCTTATCGCAATATTGATGAATGAGCATTACTTGATTGATGATTAAGTCGTACAAATCTTCATCATTGAGTAGTTGATTTGTTCTACCAAAGTTGGCTTTATCGGCAAAGCCGGGATGAGCCCCAATGGCAACATTATGTTGCATGCATAAATCGATTGTTCGTTGTGTGGTTTCCAAATCACCGGCATGATAACCACAGGCAATGTTAGCACTGCTAATGTATGGCATCAACTCAGCATCGTTCGGCATGCCTTCTCCCATATCACAATTCAAATCAATTGTTGTAATCATCAGCTTAAACTTCTAACCTCAAAATACAAGAAAGTTTTAGTTGTTGCAAATACCGTTGTTGTTTGCAATACAAATCTTCTGCTGCTTCTGTTGAGATACATTGAAACGAAATATGTTTACCTATTGAACTTTGTGCCAGCTTAGGTAAATCAACTGCTGCTACATAGGCCACAACAGGATAACCACCCGTAGTTTGATGGTCGGACATTAATATCAATAAAGAACCATCCGGTAACAATTGAACAGTACCCATTACTACTGCAGATGAAATCATTTCTTGCGGTTGAGTAAGTTGGAGTGCTTCGCCAACTAATCGAAATCCCATAGTATTTGAATTTATACTGATGCTGAATGTGGATGATAGTAGCATTGCTACTGCATCTTCAGTTAAAAAATCAAAAGCTGGACCTTTAATTATTCTTATCAAATCATCGGCAGTATAACATGGGGCTAAATTGGCCTTCCAGTTATTTTTTGGCTTTAGGTTTATAAACGATGTGTTATTAAAACCTAGAGTAGCACCTGCTTGCAAAAAGCTACCATTCCATCCTCCAGCTTTTGCAGGTGGATTGGTAGTGTAACTGTTTAACCATTTAGGAACGTTAAATCCGCCACGAACAGCCAAATAGCAAACCCTGCCTTGTTTTGGTGCTTTGAATTGAATCACACTACTTCGCTTTGCAGTAAAAACAGTATTGTTGGTGATGGGTTTATCATCTACATAAGCCATAAAATCTGCACCACTTAATGCCAACAAACAATCTTGTTCTACTATAAACATACTAGCAGGAAAGTGCATTTCTATCACAGCCGCTTCAGCATCATTACCCACTAAAAAATTAGTTGTAGTAGCCGCTATCATGTCCATACAACTATTCGGCGGAATGCCAAGATGTTGATGACCAAATCTTCCCACAGCTCTTATGGTATCTGCTATACCGGCTTTCAAAACTTGTAATCCTTTTGCTGGTGTTGCGGTATTAAACGTATTTGGTTTTTCTTGTTGTAAGCGATGGAATGTTGCTAGTGATATCGCTTCAAATTGAACTTCATCTCCGGGTAAAAAAAGTGTTGGCGAAGCGTTATGAGCATCAAATAAGTTTAATGGTGTTTGGCCAATGATATTCCAACCACCGGGAGATGCGAATGGATAAATGCCGGTTTGTTCGCCGGCTATACCTACACTTCCTGCAGCTACAGTTGTTCTTGGTTGTGCTAATCTTGGTGCTGCAATTTCCGGTACTACTTTACCCATATATGCAAAGCCCGGGAGGAAACCCAACATATACACTTTATAGGTTTTGTTAGTATGAAATGCAATAAATTGTTCAATCGGTATTTTTCTTTCTGCTGATAACCGAGGTAAATCAATGCCAAGAGAAACATCATAGCAGACGGGTACAGTAATTTTTCTACCTCCTGAAAAATTGTTTGTAGGTGCATGCAGCAAAGCCTCTTCTAAAACTTGTTGAAATATCGAAAATCCATTAGTAGTCTTATTTATTTTTCGAACTACAAAAGCATCATAAACAATGGTCACACTATTATAGGCAGGAATAATATCTTTTACACTTTTTAATGATAATTGCTGCAGGTAGTGGTACAGTTGCATTATTTTGTCATAGATAGCATCATCAATGCTATCACCAACGCTTAATGTAATAGCATTGGTGCCGCAGGGATAGATGGTATAATTGCTTGTTTGCACTCATCAAGATTAGGGAAAATTTCAATTGTTATCAGTAACTTACGGTAGTAAAATTGATAATTACCTAAGTATGAAAATGATTTACACACTTATAGCTACTTGTTGGTGTGTTATTGCTGTTGGTCAACAAGTAGATATTGATGAGCTTTATAGAAAAGGTATTACAGCTTATCAAAAAGGAGATAGACAAGCAGCTGCAAACTATTTTAATGCTATTTATCAATATGATACTACCCAATCTTTATCATTAGAGTATCTCACTGTTGTTTACAGCCAATTAAATAAATATGATTCAGCTTTGTACAATGCTAAACTGCTTTGTAAAAAATTTCCAGATAAAGACGAAGTGTATAGTGGTGCAAGTTTTTATTGTACCCTGCTTAATAAACCTAAGGAAGCTGAAGCATACGGTAAAAGAGCAGTCAAGTTAAATGATAGAAAATTCAATAATCTGCTAAACTTGGGTCATGCTTATTTATTGCAGTATAAATCTAAAGAAGCGATTTATTGGTATGTAAAAGGGTTAGAATGGGTAAATAGTAAGTCTGAATTTGAAAGGGCTTTTCTAGGAGATTTTAAAATGATGGATAGCCTTAAGTTGGTTGACTCGTCATTTTTGAACGCTTTTGTGAGTGGGCTAAAAGCAGAATTTGCTTCCCTTAATTTACAATCTAAAGCATCTGTATTGTTGGATTCAATTAAAAGCTACGACGGAAAATCCCTTTCCTCAGTGGAAAGACAAAAGCTTATTGAGTGGAAATTAAACTTTATAGAAGAAGAATGGAAAGCTCCATTAAAACGACTTAATGTTTTGGCCTCATTTTATACCGATGTTGGGCTATATGAATATGGCACTAGGCGTAATAGGTCTGTTGCTATTACCGATTATATCAATTTTGCAGCCGGTATTTATATGAATGCAAAAGATAGTTTAGCGTTGGCAAAGTTTTATGATTTAATGTCTTATAACTTTTTAGTGTATTTAAAATCCGAAAATGAATATGTAAAATCAAACGATGCTTACGATTATGCTGTAGAAGCAAAGGAATTGGTAGATAAATATGGACTAGTTGAATTAAAAACAGATATTTTGTCGCAGTTGGCAGAGGTTTGTTTGCAAAATGATAGAGATAAAGAGGCGATAGCTTATTTACATCAATTATTGAATTGGGGTGATAAAATAAAGGACGGGGAGGCTATTTTTAAAGCTGCCAATAAATTATCAATATACTATGACGAAAAAGGAAATTCAGATTCTGCTTTGATATATGATTCTAAGGCTTTGTCTGTAATAAACTTTTCGGGTCTCAATAAAGAGAGTATTTTAAAAGCAGAAACAAATAGTTTATTGTTAAAATTACAAACAAAAAAATACTTTAATATATCTATCTTGAATGAAGCAAAAAATGTATTGGCTCGTACTAAACCTTACGAAACAGATAGCTATTCGGACTTGTGTGAAATAATTGGAACATCATATGCTAACTTAAAAATCAACGACTCAGCCTATACATATTATAAAAAAGCAGTTGAAAGTTTTATCAGCTACAGTAAGTATAAAGAAAGACAGAGTAAGAAAAACGTAACATCAATAGTGAGCGACGAAAGGCAAACTTCAATTTGGGGTTTAGCAGATATAGCAGCACAAAGGGGTGATTATAAAGATCTATTTTATTGGATGGAAAAGATGAAAGATAATACCCTTCGATTTTTCATTAGTTATCAATACCAGCCTGAATATGTTACACCGCTTGATACCGCAAGAAAATTATTACCTGCCAATGCAGCTGCAATTACATTTACAGCAAATATTAGGACAGTATCCCCTGGATTAGCTTTTTCCAAAGACAAACAGTCCATTTCGTGGATTAATCAAGATACCGTACTCTCTATAATCAAAAAGCAAGGACTCATTAAATCTTTTCAGCAACTCGAATTGCTTACCCAACAAAAAGCTACAACTTACAAAGATTCTATTGGTAAAGCTTTACAGTTGCCATTAATGCAGTTTTTCTATCTCAGCAATGTCAATCCCAATGCATCAAGGGGTGTGGTTACTTTGAAAAGGGCTGATGATAATACGTCAAAAGAGTTGGCAGCAGAAAAAAGTAAACTTTCTCACCTGTTGTATGATATTTATATCAAACCATTTGAAAATGTTATAAAAGATAAAAAAACATTATATATTTCTGCTGACTTTCTGCAACACTTTATTCCCTTTGAAACATTACTTATGCCTGATGGCAGATATTTAGGCGAAGTGTATGATGTAATCTATACCCCCGGGTTTACGATTAACGAATACTTAAATGATAGGATTTATAATAAAGGTAGTTCTATCATTGCAGCGGGTAATCCAGATTATACCACATACAAGCCAGAAAAATTAAACGGCAGAGCATTAGACTTTAGTAATTATGGTATTACATCTTGGAACGATTTGCCGGGCACAAAACAAGAGTTAGATATGCTTAAAGCAGCGTTTGATTCCGTAACAGTCATTACCCAAAATGAGCTTACTGAAACCAAATTGAAACAGATTAGTATCACGGAACAATTGAAAAACGCAGCTATTCTTCATTTTGCATTACATGGTTTAGGTGGTGTAGCCACTGCGAAAGAAGATAATTCTTTAGTCGTAAGTGAACCGGTTGGTGGTAAAGAAGATGGACTACTGCAATTTTTTGAAGCAGCTGATTTATCTATTCAACCTCGTTTGGTTTGTCTATCGGCCTGCGAAACAGGTTTAGGCATGATTGGTAAAGACGGCTCTTTCTCTACTATGGGCACTGCTTTTTTAGTAGCCGGTGCAAAAGCAGTATTGGTAACCAATTGGAAAATTGATGATGCTGCAACTGCTTTATTTATGAAAGATGTTTACCGTCAAATCAAGACGGCTGCCATTGATTTTCCTGAAGCTATTGGCAATACCAAACGAAAATTCATTAAAGGCGATTTCGGCGAAACCTATAAAAAGCCCTATTACTGGGCACCATTCAAATATTTTGGCAATTAATGCTGTATTTTCAAAAGGTTTGACTCCTAAAAAACAGAACCTAACAAAACAAATACAGAATATGTACATTTGCCGCAATAAAGAAAACTACAGGATATGACTATCGAGCAATTTAAAACATTGTCACACGAACAAAAACTAACAGAAATTAAATACAACGGTGCTTTATTAGGCCCTTACGAACGTAATAGTGAAGATGGTGGTAAGAAAACCCCAGGCGATATTTATGAAGTGCATGATTTTTGGGTGTACTTGAGCGATGATGAAAGTATTGTTGTGCCAAGTCGCCGTAACCCCTTACCCGAAATAGAATAATCGATTTTGCTATAAGTAAAAAAAGAAAGAGGCAGTTGTTTGTAACAACCGCCTCTTTTGTCGTTTGGAGATATCTAACTCCCCCCATTGCTCAATCTTACAACTATTTCACTGTTATTTTTTTGCTGTTTTTTACTGCATCTTCTACCAATTTGGGCACATGAATTTTCAATATGCCATCTTCGTAGCCGGCTGTAATAGCAGCAGTATCTACATGTTCAGGAAGCGTAAAACTGCGGCTGAAACTGCTAAAATTATACTCTCTTCTGGTGAGTTGGCCTTTCTCGTCTTTGTTTTCTTCTTCCTTTTCGGTTTCAGCAGAAATCAGCAGTATATTATATGGCAGTAATTCTAGTTTAAAGTCTTCCTTCTTCATACCAGGTACGGCCATCTCAATGTCAAAATGCTGAATGGCTTCCAGCACATTAACCGCAGGAATGGTAGTACCCAACTGTATTTTGTTGATATGATCTGTACCAAAAAACTCATCAATAAGAGAGGAGAAAGAAGGCATTAATGGGCTTTCTTTTTTTACGTTTACCAGTGTTGACATAACCGTATATTTTAAAGGTTAAAGAATATAGGTTGTACCGGTTTTCGAATGCATTTTTTCGGGTAATAAAATTACCACAAGCACTGCTCAAAAAATATGATGTTCGTCATCTTATTTGGGCAGAAAATCTATTTGCAACATTATTTTCAATTACTTTTAATGCCACAACTGATTGCCCCATCCTTTAAATACAACGCCATGATTAGTCGCCGGTTAATCTTAAGTTTAGCCTGTTTGTCAGCAAGCTTTTTAATCGCTTGTAACAGCGCTAAAAAAGCAGGTTCTATTAGCAATAACAACACTGTACCTGCTGTAAAAGCACAAGCTGAATTTAGGGCTGCATGGGTGGCAACTGTTGCCAATATCAATTGGCCGTCTAAGCCGGGTTTATCTACTGCCGAACAACAAAAAGAAGCGATTGAACTACTCGATTACTTGAAAGACAATCGATATAATGCTGTTATTTTTCAGGTGCGGCCACAGGCCGATGCTTTGTATAAAAGCGAGTTGGAACCTTGGTCTTATTACTTGACCGGAAAGCAAGGACAAGCCCCATCGCCTTTTTACGACCCATTGCAGTTTTGGATTGATGCAGCCCACGACCGTGGATTAGAATTGCATGTTTGGTTGAATCCATACCGAGCACATCATGTCAGTGGAAAAGAGGTTAGCGATCAATCGGTAGTAAAAACAAAATCAGACTTGGTCGTAAAACTGAAGGAAGGCTATTGGTGGTTCGATCCGGCTAAAAAAGGCACACAAGACCATGGTGTAAATGTAGTAATGGATATTGTAAAAAGATATGATATTGATGGCGTACATTTTGATGATTATTTTTATCCTTATCCATCGTATAATGGCAATGCCGATTTTCCGGATGATGATAGCTGGAAAGCCTATCAGCAAAATGGCGGCAAACTAAGCCGTGGCGATTGGCGCCGCAATAGTGTGAATGTATTTATTGAACGATTATACAAAGCCATTAAAGCAGAAAAAAAACAGGTGAAGTTTGGACTAAGTCCGTTTGGTATTTGGCGGCCGGGGTACCCTGCTTCTATCGAAGGATTTGACCAATACGACCAACTCTATGCCGATGCTAAATTATGGCTGAACAAAGGTTGGATAGATTATTTTGCGCCGCAACTCTATTGGCCTATAAATAAAATTCCACAGAGTTATCCGGTATTGTTGGGTTGGTGGCAAAGTGAAAATACCCTGCAACGACATTTATGGCCGGGCATTAGTTTAGGAAGAGATACGAGTGCTAGAAACGTCAATGAAATGTTGAGTCAGATTATGATTAGCAGAGGTATTTTACCGCAGAGTCCGGGTATTGTGCATTGGAATATTCATTCGCTTACCAAAAATCCAAACATGACCAAAGCCTTTGCCGATGGTCCATATAAAAAAGATGCATTAGTACCGCCAAGCCCTTGGTTAGATGATGCCCCGCCTGCTAAACCAAATCTTGCCACAGCAGCCGAAGGCGATAATCTACGGATGAGTTGGAGCAGTACTAGTAACGATGTTTTTAGATGGGTAGTGTATATGCAATACGGCAATAGCTGGACGTATCAAATCTTTAATCGCAACGATAGACAAACACTTATACCACTCAAAAACAATAGTAAAGCTACTTTACAAACGATAGCTATTACAGCGGTAGACAGAACCGGTAATGAAAGTGAAAAGGTGGTGGGGAAGTGGTGATAAAAAAATGATTATGAGTCCAGATCAAACTCGAGAAATTACAAGAGACTTAGAAAATGAGTTAAAAGGTCTTTATCCAAATTTAGAATTTGGAAACAGTCATCTTTCAAGTTATAACGAAAAGGTTGCTTCTCATATTTATGATTTTAAAGTTGACCAAAAAGCACTGAATGGACTTGAATATCAATTAAATGAGGAAAAAGAGTTTATACATTACACTTCTTTAGAAGCTTTATTTGGAATAATTCATACCCAAAAAATCCGACTATATAATTTATTCAATCAGAATGATCCATTTGAATTCAACTATCTATTAAACAATGCGTCTGTTGGTTTATCTGAAATGGAAATCAATAAATTCAAAAAGAGTCTATTCTTATTATGCTTTTGCCGTTATTCTGAGATATTAAAAGATGATTTTAATCTTTGGCGATTGTATGGAAATAATGGGAATGGTGTAGGGATTGTTTTTGAACTAGAAAATATAGAGAATGAATGGTCTGATTTTTTGATTGGAAAAGTACTATATGGAACTTCAAATGCAGCGTATAAAAAACTTGATGTAGCAATAGAAATTATTAATAATTACATCAATAACAAAGGTCTTCAACTTGATAGACTTCCCAAATTGATTGGTTATTTACTTCTGTTTCATAAGCATGATATCTGGTCTGTAGAAAATGAATACAGATTAATGGGTTTCTTGGAATATGATAAATTTTATCAACCGATTAATAATTACTCAAATCCTTTTGAGCGTTCATTAAGACCATTAATAAGCAAAACAGGAATTGAAACTGCTTTCATTGAATTCCCATTATCCACCTACTTAGAAGAAGGTCTAATTATAAAGGACGATTATGAAGCACATATCATAGATAAACAAGTCATTCCAAAATTGAGAATAAAAAAAGTAGTTTTAGGTTATAATATTTCTGAAAAAACTTCTAATAGAATCAAAGAATTGCTATTACATTATTCGGTTAAAAAAATTCACAACCTAATTCCTGTTGAACATTCTAGATTTACAAGTTTATTTCAAGGTTAACTGGCAAAATCAATTACTCCCCCGTAAAATCAAAATTCTGTTTATTGTATTTACCATTTTTTCTGCCTTCAATACTGGCGAATAGTTGATTTTTTATTTTTCGATAGGCAATACGTTGCGGAAAATCATGTTCCGGATTTTCACTAATAAACTCGGTGCCTTTAAGTAGAATGATTTTGAATGCAACGGGTTGTCCGGCATTTTGATTGTTCACCGTAGGTATATAATACCAATCCCCTTTTCTAAAAGCCAATGCTATGCTTTCTTGCGGAATGGTATCGGTTCCGTTTTTTATAAATACACTTTTTCCGATAAGTATACTATCATTCAATACCTGCCATTGTTCCAATATTATATTGTTGCCTGCTTGAATTTTCCAATTGCCTACCATCCATTTTAGGGCATCGGATTTTTGGCAATATCCAAAAGCACAAAAGCATACAATGGCAGTAATAGTTATCATTAATCGTTTCATACATGAATTATTTAATGAAGCAAATTTGATGCTTAGGCTACACTGAAAATTGTAAAATTGCGACAATATTAGTCCGCCCCAATAAATAAAGCAGATAACTTGAGGTTGTCTTTAAAAAACTGCTTAGGACTTATACCGGTAAACGCTTTAAAGTCTTTGATAAAATGTGCTTGATCATAATAACCATTTTCGTAGGCTAAGTCGGTAAGATTGGTGTACTGTTCTTGATACATCATTTTGAGGGTCGTTTGTAGCCGAATAATTTTCGTTAATTGTTTAGGACTTAACCCAATACTTTCAACCAGTTTTCTTTCTAGTTGCCGCCTATGTACTTGTAATTGACTTGAGAGTATATCTACACTAACCTGTCCATTCGATGCTAACAACAAATCAACGCAAGCCACCGCTAATCTATCTGTTGCAGTTGCGGTTTGTAATTTGCTAAGCAAAAATTGCGATACTAGCTCTATGCGTTCGGCTGTTGTACCAGCCCCAATAACTGTTGATGCTAATTGCTTTCCGGCATCGCCAAATATATCTGCTAATGCCACTGCTTTATTTTCCATTTGTTGCAATGACAAATTGGCAAAAGGAATAAAACCGTTTGGATGAAAACGTACCGCAAAAATTCCGGTATCACCGGTGGGTTCAATATCAAGCGGAGTAGTGATTTGTCCAAATACAAAACACCTCGGCTGTATGATGGTGGTTGTTGATGTAATATATTGTTGATACAAATCACCATAATGAAAAATCATTTCCATACAACCATCCGGTACAATGCGTTGCTTTTCAGGTGCTTTTTCTGCTTTCGCTTCCAATGTCCAAAAACATTTTACCACAGCAGCTAAAGTTTCGGCAGGTTGAAACACTTGGTAATTCATATTACTAAGGTAATTTATAAAACCTTAGCAGAGTAAGCAATTAAATCAAATCTAGATTGGTATTAAAAAATAACAATTCATAAAAAATAACACACCTATATAAGCAACGCTTTATCTTGCTTAAGTATCTTAACCAAAAAGCAGAATTATGAAACGCTTATTTCTTGCTATTATTACAATTAGCGTTATGGCTTCTTGCGACAAAGACGATAGCCCTGTAGTTGGTTGCGATATGAACCAAGTGTACACCACCAACGCTACTAAAGTAACCATCACCAATGGTTTGTGGGGTACGGTGTCTAATACCGAAGGTAATTGTATGCCAATGGTTGGTCCGGGTAGTACTTGTAAAACTTGTCCGGTGCAGCGAGTGGTAAAAATTTATCCATACACCCTAAGAAGCCAAGCTACAGTATCTGGTTCCACTGTAGTATTTTTTGATAGCTTTAATACTACTTTGGTGGCAGAAACCACTGCAGATGCCAATGGCTTTTATCAGGTTAACTTACCTGCAGGCACATATAGTGTGGTTATTGTAGAAGATGGTAAACTCTATGTGAATAGTTTTGATAGTGCCGGCGGATTAAACCCCATCACCATCGGTAGCGGAATACAAAAACTAAATTTAAACATGACTTATAAAGCAGTATTTTAATTGAAGAGAATCCAAGTAGGGCTAAATACTTGCTGATTACCAATACATTACAATCAAGCCTAGCGTTTTCTTTGAAATGCAGGGCTTTATTTTTAGTGCTATTTGCAACACCCCCAAATCTGCTAAAACGGGCTCAGTAACATAACAAATCTTTCATTTTCCTACCCCGTTGTAAAACCGTACCTTTGCAGCCTTAAAAAAGCAGCCATTTGCCAATGGCTGTTGGTTTTTTACCCAAAATGGTCAAATCAACAGCTATAGCAATAGCTAAAAATTATTTATGGACATCAGAAACATCGCAATCATTGCCCACGTTGACCATGGTAAAACAACCTTGGTTGACCGCATTTTACATGCTACAAAAGTATTTAGAGATAACCAAGATACAGGGGATCTTATCATGGACAGTAACGACCTCGAAAAAGAAAGAGGCATCACCATCTTTAGCAAAAATGCAGCTGTTGTTTACAACGGCGTTAAAATAAACGTTATCGATACTCCCGGTCACAGTGACTTTGGAGGAGAAGTAGAACGAGTACTTAAAATGGCCGATGGTGTTATTTTGTTGGTGGATGCCTTTGAAGGCCCAATGCCTCAAACTCGTTTTGTACTACAAAAAGCTTTGCACCTTAACCTGCATCCTATTGTTGTTATCAATAAAGTAGATAAGCCAAACTGCCGACCCGATGAAGTACATGACGCAGTATTTGAATTATTCTTCAATTTAGATGCAACAGAAGAGCAACTGAATTTCCCTACTTACTATGGTAGTGGTAAAAACGGATGGTTTAACGACAGCCTTACACAAACCGAAGATATTTTTCCATTAATGGATGGCATTATCAAGCATGTGCCACCGCCAACTGTTAATGAAGGTACTTTGCAAATGCAAATTACTTCGTTAGACTATTCTTCTTTCTTGGGCCGTATTGCCATTGGTAAAGTAACCCGTGGTGCAGTTAAAGAAGGACAAAACATTGCTTTAGTAGCTGCCGACGGTACTTTCAAGAAAAGTAAAGTGAAAGAGTTGTATGTGTTTGAAGGTATGGGCAAACGTAAAGTAACCGAAGTATTATCCGGTGACCTTTGCGCTGTTGTTGGATTAGAAGATTTTAATATTGGTGATACGATTGCTGATATCGATAATCCTGAAGGATTACCGGTGATTAGTGTAGATGAACCAACCATGAGTATGATGTTTAGCATCAACAACTCACCTTTCTTTGGTAAAGATGGTAAGTTTGTAACGAGCCGTCACCTTCGTGACCGTTTAATGAAGGAAACAGAAAAAAACTTAGCCCTTCGTGTAGAAGATACCGATAATGCCGATAGCTTTTTAGTGTACGGACGTGGTATTTTACACTTAGGCGTTTTGGTAGAAACCATGCGTAGAGAAGGGTATGAATTAACCGTTGGTAATCCACAAGTATTGGTAAAAGAAATTGGTGGCAAAAAGCATGAACCCTATGAGGTGTTGGTGGTAGATGTACCCAGCGAATTTAGCGGTAAAGTAATTGATTTAGTTACCCAACGTAAAGGCGAAATGTTGGTGATGGAGAGCAAAGGCGAAATGCAGCATTTAGAATTTGATATTCCATCGAGAGGTTTGATAGGCTTACGTAGTCAAATGTTAACCGGTACTGCCGGAGAAGCAGTAATGGCTCACCGTTTCAGCGAATATAAACCTTGGAAAGGCGCTATTCCCGGTAGAAACAATGGTGTGTTGATCTCTAAGTTTCAAGGTAATACAACGGCTTATTCTATCGATAAATTACAAGACCGTGGTCGCTTCTTTGTAGATCCGGGTGAAGATGTATATGCAGGCCAAGTAATAGCAGAGCATATCAAGCCAGGCGATTTGAATGTAAATGCTATTGAAGGTAAAAAGTTGACCAACCACCGTGCTAGTGGTAGCGATGAAGGCGTAAGAATTACACCAAAAATTCAAATGACGTTGGAAGAGTGTATGGAGTACATTCAGCAAGATGAGTGTATAGAAGTAACGCCAAAAAACATCCGTATGCGTAAAGTGGTATTGGATGAAGAAGAAAGAAAGAAAGTATCTAAGCGTATGAATGCAGATGCTGTAGCATAAACTGCATTACTCAATAGTAATAACCCCGCTTCTTTCCGATAGCGGGGTTTTTTATGGCCGTTATTGGATGAATGGTTTGATATTTTGATAAATTCTGTTCAACTTTAAAGTCAATCAACCTTAAAACCATTCACATGAATTACAAAAGTGCCGTTAGCTGGTTCGAAATTCCTGCAACAGATCTTACCCGAGCAACTCGTTTTTACGAAACGATTATGGAAGTTCAACTCATTCCTATGGATTTGGAAAATATCAAAATGAGAATGTTTCCTGTTGGTGATATGATAAATGATATTGGCGGTGCTATTGTAGATAGTGGTGGTTTTCATAAACCATCTGGCACAGATGGTGTGTTGATTTACCTCAACGGAAATCCGGATGTACAACATGTGCTAGATAAAGTAGAAGCTGCCGGTGGCAAGATATTTTTACCTAAAACAGAAATCAGTCCCGAGTTTGGCTATATGGCCATCATTATAGATACAGAAGGTAACAGAATTGGATTGCATAGTATTCAATAAACTACTCCTTCAATAATTATATCACATTTAAACTTTATTTATGACATCTGCTGCTGCCACTGTTGATGCATATATTGCCGAGCTACCCGAAGACAGAAAAGCAACGATAGAAAAGTTGCGTAAAATCATCAAGAAAAATTTACCCAAAGGGTTTAAAGAGCAAATGGGTTATGGTATGATGGGATATTCAGTGCCACATACTATTTATCCGGATGGCTATCATTGCGATCCTAAACTGCCTCTCCCTTTTATGGGTATGGCTTCGCAGAAGAATAGCATCAATATTTATCACATGGGTATTTATGCCGATCCTGATTTATACAAATGGTTTACCGAAGCACATGCAAAAGCATCTAAGAAAAAATTGGATATGGGTAAGAGTTGTATTCGATACAAAAAACCTGAGGATATTCCATTCGATTTAATTGGCGAACTCTGTACTAAAATGACACCGCAAGATTGGATTAACTTGTACGAAGCCAAGTATAAAAAGTAGAGAAAATTAAATCCATTAGTTGCGCTAACTACTAATTCCTTTTACAAAAGAAGAATGGGTGAGATAATGATTGTCTGCACCATAGATAAAAAAACAACTGCCGTTTGCAATGGTTTTGATAATGCTAGTGTGTAGATTTTCAGGTACAGCGGGGCAGCCTAAACTTCTGCCTAAATAACCTTGCGATTTTACGATATGTTCATTCACATAATTGGCGGCATGCATCACAATACCTCTGCTTAAAGCATTATCGTTAAAGCCTTTTTCTAATCCATTTAATTGTAAAGAATAACCATGTTTGCCTTGATAAGTATCGGCAGTAACAAAAAATCCAAGGCTACTTTTAAAACTCTGCGGTGCATTTGAAAAAGATTGTGCTTTGTGTAAACCGCTGTTGCGTCCATGTGCTACATAGGTATGAAACAATAATTTTTTCTGCGCTACATCTACAATGAACAAACGCTTGGATGCAGATGGCAAACTCATATCAATGATGGATAACACTTTTGTATTAACCAGTTTATTGGTCTTAAGGAGTTGTTGATAGCCTTGTAGGGCTATATCAAATGCTTTACGGCTTAGTCCTAGTTGATGCAGCGATAAACTATCATACAATGATGTAGTTTTATGTAAACTGCTGTCAATGGTTGTTGTGGTAGTTTTATTATTAACGCTGTGTTTTTTGCCTGTTGTTGAAAAGGAAAAAACAGCAATCACAGCCGGAAGAATAAAAAGATGATAAGCCTTCTTTTTCATAGCATGGGGGATTTGTTGCGAAGGTACTGCAGTTGATATGCTTGATTTGTGAATTAACGATTGTATCCTTTGAAATGGAGATTTTTTAACAAAACCATACCAATCTTTGGTGTTGTTACTTACAAAATCTATCAATTGGATTTTTGAAAAATGCAAATCACTTCGTTATCGTTACCGAATCAACCAATCAAAATCTAAATTTTCTCTTCGAGAAATTGGCCTTTGCTTGCCATTGGTAAGTTGTGGTACTTGTGTACTTACATAACGCAATAACTCTTGTACACTGATGCGTTTATCAAAGTTGCCACCTAGTTTATCTGCCAATTCATTTTCTATTCCTCTGCGTATGCAGTAGGTAAATACACCATTATTCCACTCCGGCGATTCATAAGCAAACTCTAAACCACCGGCAGCGGAAATAACAATTGTTCCGTTACTATTACTTACATCGGCAAATGAACTTTGCATTAAATCGAATACACTGTTAACAGCAACTTTCTTTTCTTTCCATAATACTGCCGAACCTTTTGTGCCATATTCCTTTACCGTTGTTGTTTCCGCTGCTATAACGTCTGTACGATTATTGTCTTTTTGTTGCACTGCTAATAAAGACTCTTTGTCTAAAGCACCACTATGGCAAGCATCGATTAGTAAAAGTTTTTGCCTTGCTGGAATATCATCCAATAATCCTTCGAGCCAATCGTATTTCAAACCCCTCTGTGCAGGTTTGTTGAAATCAACATCATAAGTACCATAATAAAAATCTAGACTATCGCTTAACAAACCATGTCCGGTAACTGCAACAATGACTCTATCATTAACAGTGGTTTGCATTAATTTATGTTTTAATGCTAAGATATTTTCTTTAGTGGCTTGTTCATTAAGTAATGTATCAATGACATGATTCGTATAATAGGTTCCAAATGTTTTGGCTAAATCTCTCACATCTTTTACTGCATATTTTAAGTTGTTGGTACTGTCTTTATAGTTAGATACCCCAATGCCAATAAAGTAAGTGGTGGCCGGTTTTTCAAATGCGTAAGTACTCAACACATCAAAAGATTCTTTGAGTGAAGCAATACCTTTTTCGTTAACACAATAGACTTTTATATTATTATTGCCTCGGCTTAATTGTACCGATAATTGTTGCGTAGCATTGGTGCTTTTGTTGGGCAATCGTTTTCCTTCTTTACCAAAAACCGGATTATTATTTACCAGCACTTGTATGGATGATACAGCATATTTTGTATCGTAACAATCAACCGTAAAAGTATATGTTGCGGCCGATGTGGTTGGTCTAACCGTAAACTTATCTCTTATTTTAGTTACCGGTAAATGAATAGTATTGGCAAACTGTTTTTCATTTATTCCTAATTGTCTTAATCTTTTTTGATAAGCTAAATAATATGACCGAATTAAAGCCGTATCGGCATTAGGCAACTGTGCTAAAATTTTATCGGGTCGGTTAAACTGCACATCAAATTGTTCAAAACCATAAGCATTGTCGTTATAGTTGAACACAATTCCCTCAAGCCCTCTTTTGGTAGATAAATAATAGCCATTGGTATCTGCAAAAACATAATCGTTTTCCATGGGTGTATAGATTGTCATTGCCGGAGTTAAATTCCGGAGACTATACAGTTTAATCTGATTGTCTAATCCGGAAGTGGCTACCCATTTGTCATCGGGGCTAATGCTTAAACCTAACGACAAAGCTTGATGCGATTCAATTGTTTTTACTACTTTGTTGGCAACCACATCAAACAGACTGATATGCCTATTGCTGGTTTGAATAACAAGGGATTGTTGGTTATTCGATAATTGCATGATGCCCAACTCTGTTGGTAAATTTGGAAGCTTGGTAGTTACAAAAGCTACTGTGCTGTTGGGTTTAAACTGAAGTAGCTTCCTTTCGGCCGTCAACACATAAACCACTTTATTACTTACAATAATGTCGATTGCTTTTTTTACATTCAAGCTATCAATTAGTTTACCAGTGCTTGCATGTATTATTAAGCACTTTCCGTTGTATGTAATGGCATAAATTATATTTCGATAGTCATCGTATTTGATCGTTCTAATGCCATCATCTGCACTTGATGTAAACTTTGATACGAACAAAGATTTGTTCCCGGCAGTATCAAATCCTTGAATGCTGCCATCTTTTCCGGAGATGTAAAATCTAGTTTGTTGTTGATTGGCAGCAACAGCGCTGAATGCTTCATTTGGTTGAAATACCAAACTTTTAACTACGCTTTTTTTGACTACATCATAGATGGTAAAGGCATTAAAAATATCATCGTAATAGGTTACCCAGTTCGGCTGTTTCAATGCCAACAGTTGATTGTTGAAGCTTACATTGCCATAAGCCAATTGTTGTACTTTGGCATTGCTAAAATTTATTTTTACAATGGCTGATGTAACAGCAATTAATCCAGAATTGTCTTTAGCAAATGCAATACCGAAAGGCGGATAGTTGTAATACTTAAATTCTTTTTTGGTAAATGATTTTGGTGCATTGTCAAAATCAAAATTGGTGAAGTTAAACATGCTTAAGCCAACCAAACCATTGTAGTGTTGCACTAAATAATTGCCATCTGCACTAAAATGGCTTGATTCAATCATGATACTTGAATCGGCAGTTGATAACGAAAAATCTTTGTACAAGCCTTTGCCTAAATGCACTACTCTTAAAGGATTGTTTTTTTTCTTAACTCCATACACCAATAATTTACTGTCAGGCGAAAACTCAGGTGTGTTATAACTGATGAAAAATGAATTAGGCTTTGAGCTGATACTATCTGCAAAATACAGTGAGTACTTATTGTCATTATTGCGAACATGAATATTACTATCTGATGTTACGGTAGCAATATATTTTCCATCGCCACTTTCTCTAACACTAACTACTCTCGATTTTTCTTTTATCCAACCGGTTTGTTTCAAAGAATCCATATTCCATACATACACCATACTATCGGCTCCGGCTGAATATAAAAATCGATTATCGAATGTAGAATAGTGCAAGTCGTTGATTCTGCCTTTGTGTTTCTCTAAACGATGCAATAATTTACCGGTATTAATATCCCAAACTTTAATTAAAGAATCTCTGCCTGCACTAATAATGTATTTACTATCCGGCGAAATCAGTACTGCAATTTCAGGCTTCGGTGTTTTGATGGTTTGTAATAAACTGTAATCATATCCATTCCATAATTTAATCGTACTGTCTTTAGCACAGGAAACTAAATATCGACCATTACGACTATAACTAATATTACTCACTTCATTGTCATGAGCTTTGATAGATTTTACTTCTTTTCCTAGTAATGCATCCCAAATTTTAATAGAATTATCTTGACTGCCTGTTGCAAAATATCGGGGGTTGTTACTCATGGCTACGGAGTAACTGAGTAAATGACCGGCTTGTACATGTAACGCTATTTTCTCTGTCTCTTTCAAGCGTTTTAGGCCATTGTTTACCCATGTTAATCCTTCTTGATCATTGGCCGTAGTAAACCATTGTTTGGCCGTTTTGAACAAACTATCGGCTGTAGTTAATTTGCCATTTTTTTGTTCGCAAATAGCTGCTATATATGTAGCCCACCCAATGCTAGTTGCCATGTTGCTAGCTTCTCCATAAGCTTGTAACAATTGGCTGATTTGTATGGCTTCGATAGTGTTTTCTCGATAAGCTTCTTGTAACCCTGTGTTCATCCAATCTTGGTCTGACTGATTAGATACGATTTGTTTAAGTATAGCTTTAGCTGCAATAGTTTTTTCTGTTGCGGTTGACTTTGAACGGATGAAAGCAGCAATATCTTTTTTTGCCAATGGTGTATAATTAATGACCCATGTTGCAAAAATTTCTGCAAACTTGAAATCGTTGGCGATATACTTGCCCGGGTATTCCGCCACAAAATTTAAGAAGTATTGAATTTCTTCCGGCGTAGCTTCATGCATGCCCCGCATAAAGTTCATGCCTTTAAAAATGCCTTCGGGCATGATTAAGCCATAAAATGCATTGGTAGCAGTATCTTCACCAAGTGTGGTTACAATTTCATCTAACGATTGTTTTAATACATCCATTGTTTCTCTATCCACCAACGAATCATAGAAGTATTGAAAAAATCGCCTATTGATAATTCTTTCTCGGTACGAATTTCTAAACACTATATTGTTGATTACATATTGTCTAAAAGGCATCGTTTCAAAATAGAGGGGCACTTGTGCTTCAACAAAAACCATATCGCCCAATTTTATGGTATCATTTTTTGTAGGAGTAATAATGGCCGTAAAACGATTAGGGCTTATTGAATCTATGCTTGCCTTTCCAAAAAAAATAAATGCATCTCTTTGTGTTTCCTGTATATATCTGCTGAACACTTCAGCTACTTTAGTGGTGTCTTTTATGCCGTCATTACTTCCACCATCTACCGTTAGGTATAAATTGCCATTGCCTAAAGTATCTATTTGAATAACTTGTAATGCAATGAATTTGGGAATAGTGGTGGTGGTGGGTTGATAATTAAATGACCAATTATTAGCTTGAATGGTTCGGTGCAATTCATTCAAGTTAATGAGTGCTTGACTTTTGTCTGTTTTGTGTTGATACTTTCTTCCATTTTGTAAGGCCACCGTAAAATATCGATGTGCCGTATTGGGCTTAGCCAATTGCTGGTAGCTTTTGCCAATGGTGTTTAAGCAACCGGTAGTAAAGGGTTGGTATTCAAAATGATATTTAATGGCGCTATCAATAGCTTGTTGTCCATAGATAATGGCCGAATCATATTTTTTATCGGCGTAGGCTTTATCAGCCAAATAAGTAAGGTTGATGTAGGATTCTAATGGTGCTTGTGCAAATGTTAAGGCATTTGAAAATACAGTTAAGCCAACAAAAAAGAGCAAACGTAGTTTCATGCCACACAGTATTATGTTGAAGTTACTAAATTGCTGAAAGCCTAGCATAAATTAGCTACCCTTTGTTGGGTATTTTTATTTACTGTCATCATTCAACAAAAATTGAAAGTTGGAATGATTGATATAAATAAATAATTGAAATATGCCTATTTAGGTGGCATAGATTAGCTTATTACCGTTTCCAATCGCTTAACTATGGCTGATATTGAGGTATATTTTGCTCATTTTTAGCAAATTCATCCTGTCAATTAACGTACCTTGCGGCCTTAGTGAGTAGCAACATCAATGAAGAAGCATAATTTCAACTCTGGTCCGTCCGTTTTACCGCAAACCGTACTCGAACAAGCTGCAGAAGCAGTAATTGACTTTAACGGTATTGGATTATCTATTCTAGAAGTAGGGCATCGAAGCAAATGGTTTGTGCCTGTTATTGAAGAAGCAAGGGCATTAGTAAAAGAGCTGATGCAGTTGAATGATGATTATGAAGTACTGTTTTTACATGGCGGTGCAACCACGCAATTCATGCAAGTACCTATGAACTTGTTAGATGCTACTGCTACCGCAGCTTATTGCGATAATGGTATTTGGGGCAGTAAAGCCATCAAAGAAGCCATGCTCTTTGGGCATGTTAATGTAGTTGCCTCATCGGCTGATAAAAAGCATACTTATATCAATAAAGGATTTGATATACCGGAAGATGCTACTTATCTACATATAACAACAAATAATACAGTAGAGGGTACACAATGGCATAGTTTCTCACAAACAAATATTCCCATTGTGGCTGATATGAGTAGCGATATCTTCAGCCGCCAAATGAACTTTGATCAATTTGCAGTTATCTATGCCGGTGCTCAAAAAAACATGGGTGCTGCCGGTGTAAATCTGTTGGTAGTTCGTAAAGATGTGTTGGGCAAGGTAACAAGGCCAATACCGGCTATTATGGATTATCGCAATCATATAGAAGCAAATTCTTTACTCAATACGCCACCTGTTTTTGCTATATACGTAGCCTTACTTACTTTGAGATGGATTAAAGCTGAAGGCGGACTTGCCGCTATGGAAGAACGCAGTGTAGCAAAAGCAAATTTGCTGTACTCAACCGTAGACAGTTTGCCCATTTTTACATCATACATTAATGCAGCAGATCGTAGTTTAATGAATGCTGTATTCTTTATGTCGAATCCTGAATTAGAATCACCATTTCTTGATTTATGTAGCAAGGAGGGTATGATTGGCGTAAAAGGATATCGAACTGTTGGGGGTATAAGGGTAAGTATGTACAATGCCCTAGCTATGGAAAGTGTAGAAGCCATCACACAGCTCATGCAATATTTTAATCAGAAAAACGGATAATTAAAAATATCAATTTCACCAAATCAGCATACATGGCGATTATTAGTCCCTTTAAAGCGCTTCGTCCTCAGCCACAATTTGCGAAGCAAGTAGCAAGCAGACCTTACGATGTATTGAATAGTAAAGAAGCTAAGTCTGAAGCTCAAGGCAATTCACATTCTTTTTTACATATCACTAAAAGCGAAATCGATTTACCGGAGGATACCGATATTCACTCACAAGCTGTGTATGATAGTGCAGCGCAAAACTTAACAGCCTTCATAAAAAGAGAAGTGTTGTTTAGAGAAAGCAAGCCATGTTATTATATTTATCAATTAATCATGAATGGTCGCAGCCAAACAGGTTTGGTATGTGGTAGTTCGGTGGATGATTATGAAAACGATATCATCAAAAAACATGAGTTTACAAGGCCGGAGAAAGAGCAAGATCGTATCAATCATATCAAAACTACCGGTGCACAAACGGGTAATGTATTTCTAGCATATAGAAATGTGGCTGATGTAGATACTGTAATAGAAAATTGGAAAAGAGATCGTTCTGCTATTTATGATTTTGTAGCAGATGATGGAATACAACATACCATTTGGGTGATTAATGATGAAGAAACCATCGAAAAAGTAACACAGCTTTTTGCTACTCAAGTGCCTTGCACTTACATAGCTGATGGTCATCATCGTGCTGCATCTGCTGCTAAAGTAAGAGCCGCTTTAGGAACTGCTGCTACTGCCGATGCTAATTTTTTCCTTACCACTTTATTTCCTGCCAACGAGTTATACATCATGGATTATAACAGAGTGGTTAAAGATTTGAACGGATTAACTGCCGATGCTTTAATTGCTGCAATTGAACAACAGTTTGGGGTAGAATTGATAGGTAGCAAGGCTGTTACTCCTGCAAGTTTGCATGAGTTTGGTATGTATCTGGCAGGCAATTGGTATAAGTTATCCGCAAAAGAAGGCACTTACACCGAAGATCCAATTAGTGTATTAGATGTAACTATTTTATCAAATAATATTTTAGATCCAATCTTGGGAATCAAAGACCAACGGACCGATAAAAGAGTAGATTTTGTAGGGGGCATTAGAGGTTTAGGTGAATTGGAGAAAAGAGTGAATAGTGGCGACATGGCCGTTGCTTTTAGTTTGTATCCGGTAAGTATCAATCAATTATTTGATATTGCAGATAGTGGAAATGTAATGCCGCCAAAAAGTACTTGGTTTGAACCCAAATTAAGAGATGGCTTGCTTACGCACCTTATTTACGATTAAGTTTTAACAGGGGCTTATCTTCAAATAGGCTCATTTATGTTATTTTTAGCCCATGAAGCAGTTGTTGGTTTTACTACAATTTATTATTGCTACATCCATTTTTGCACAGCCGCAAGATGTAGCTACCATGCACCAAACGGCCAAGTCGTTTATTGGTCAGGGCGATTATGAAAATGCCATTTTGGTACTAAACCGAGCTTTACAAACAGAACCGAACAATATCGAACTTTTAAAAGATTTAGCCTTTGCAGCCTATCTTAAAAGAGATTACGCTAAATCGTTAGAAGCTGCCAAAAAAATCATCAATCGCAGCGATGCAGATGCTCAATGCTATCAGATTGCAGGAATGGTTCACCGTTCTGTAGCCGATTATAAAGAAGGGGAGAAGATGTACAAACAAGCGATTAAAAAATTCCCTAATGCAGGTGTATTGTATAATGATTATGGCGAATTATTGGTCGATAAAAAATCAGGTAGCCCCATTAGTTTGTGGGAAAAAGGCATTGAAATAGATCCAAATTACAGCGGTAATTATTACAATGCAGCTAAGCATTACAGCCAAAAAGGAGATCATATTAGAGCGTTGCTTTACGGCGAGACTTTCATCAATATCGAAAGTTTTTCTCAGCGTACTACCGAAATTAAGAACATCTTGTTGGATGAATACAAGACTTTGTTTTTAGCTGCCGATATGCAAGCTCCTTACAAAAAAGATCATCCATTTTATAAATCGGTGGTAGAAACGCTCCATAAACAAAATGGCGTTACCGTCATCGGAATTACACCCGAAAGTCTTACCGCTATACGTACCCGATTCATTTTAGAATGGTATGCCAACCCTAACCCATTAGCCTTCAGATTGTTTGAGCACCATCGCCAATTATTGCAAGAAGGTTTGTTCGAAGCCTATAACCAATGGGTGTTTGGCGCAGCATCAAACGTGGCTGCTTTTCAACTGTGGCAAAACAACAATGCTAATAACTACAACGAGTTCCTCAAATTTGTAAGAGGCCGGGTGTATAAAGTACCTACTGGGCAGTATTATTCTACCAACTAATTTTTTGAATTTTTCGATAAAGGGAAATTTGTGTTAATAATACATGTACCAACATGTAATTGAACTTTTTGCCATTACCTTTGTTTAAACATTAAATCTTAAACAAATTATGAAGCAAATTTTCACTTTACTAGCTGCAACTGCTATTTTAGCTGCCTGCAACAATGCACCAGAGGCCGACAAAGCAACTACAACAGATCAGCAAACTGCATCTACAGACAGTATCAATTTTACTATTGACACTACAACCAGCAAAGTAAACTGGGTAGGTAGCAAGCCAACCGGTAAACACACAGGTTACTTTTTATTGAGTAACGGTGGCTTTGCAGTAAATAACGGTACTATCACAGGTGGTAATTTCACCATCAACGCTAACAGTTTAACCGTAACTGATTTAACAGGTGAAGACAAAGGCAAATTAGAAGGTCACTTGAAAAGTGCCGATTTCTTTAACGTAGAAAAATATGCAACTGCTCGTTTCGAAGTTACCGGTGTAACTACTTATGATAGCACTACTGCTACAATAAAATTAGTCGGTGCAACACATGTAATTAGTGGTAATCTTACTTTGTTAGATAGCACAAAAAACATCAGCTTCCCTGCAAAAGTTAACTTAACTGATGCTGCTATAACTGCGGAAGCTAGCTTCAACATTGATCGTACACAGTGGGGTTTAAATTACAAAGGACCAAACAATCCTCAAGATTGGTTTATCAGCAAAGAAGTAAATCTAACCTTGAATATCAGCGCAAGCAAAAAGTAATCAGGTTCGTTATTTAACATATAGCCGGCAGTTTTCTGTCGGCTTTTTTTATTCCCTTGCTTTTCTATAATTTCATCATTCTTAAAACAACTGACATGACAGATCAAAAAGATGAGAAGCTTTGGCGTTTGGCCAAGAAAAGAGCTAGCTTCAAAAAAAGTTTATTCTCTTATTTTGTAGTGAATACTTTTTTGTGGTTCATATACTGGTATTCACATGATTGGAAAATAGAGATGAGCGGAGGTATACCTTGGCCGCTTTGGGTAATGATTGGTTGGGGCTTCGGTTTAGCTTTTCAATATTTTGAAGCATATAGTGGCGATAAAGTAGACTTGGCCGAAAAAGAGTATGAAAAATTGAAGAAGGGAAATTAGTTTGATGATTATTTTTTTGCTGTATTTATAAGACGATAAAACGATTCTTGCTATGAATATTAATGCCAGATTATTCGATTGTTTGCAATACCAACTCGATAATTTTCCTAAAGAAGACATGTTGGTGGCCAAAGAAAAAGGACAATGGACACCTTACAGTACCGCAAAGGTTAACGATATCATCAACCAACTAAGTGCAGGCCTATTAAAGCTTGGCATTAGTGGTAATGACTTTACTGCTGAAGGTGCCGACAAAGTTGCCATCATTAGTAATAACCGACCCGAGTGGTTGTTTTTAGATATGGCAGTACAGCAAACCGGTGCCATTCTTATTCCCATTTATCCAACAACCAATCCGTTGGAATTAGAATTTATTTTGAATGATGCAGCAGTAAAATATGTATTTGTTAGCGATGCTGATTTATTGGCCAAGGTTAAAAATGTAAGTGAACGAATTCCATCATTAATCAACATTTATACCTTTAATGAAATGGAAGGAGCCGATCATTGGAAGCAACTGTTGACAATTGCAACAGATGCTGAACATAGTAAATTGCAGGAGTTGAAAGTTTCTATTCCGCAAGAACATCTAGCAACCATTATTTATACATCCGGTACAACCGGTACACCAAAAGGGGTGATGTTATCGCATCGCAACATTGTAACCAATGTGTACTACTCTAAAGAAAGTTTTCCGTTTCAGGATGCACCGGAAACCAAAGTATTAAGCTTTTTACCACTCAATCATATTTTCGAAAAAACTTGTTCTTATATCTATATGTTTAGTGGCATTAGTATTTACTATGCCGAAAGTTTAGAAACCATTGGCGATAATTTGAAAGAAATTAAACCCGATGGATTTACTACTGTGCCTCGTTTGCTTGAAAAAGTATTTGAGAAGATTATGACAAAGGGTAGTGAATTAACCGGCACCAAACGAAAACTATTCTTTTGGGCAGTTGATTTAGCTGAAAAATATGATAATAGAAATGGTGGTGGTTTGTGGTACGATGTACAATTAGCCATTGCTAATAAACTCATCTTTAGTAAGTGGAGAGAAGCCCTTGGTGGAAATGTAAAATTCATCATTACCGGTGGTGCTGCATGTCAGGTTAAATTGCTTCGCATTTTTAATGCTGCACAAATTCCTGTATTTGAAGGGTATGGTCCAACAGAAAACAGTCCGGTAATTAGTGTAAACAGACAAACAAAAGGTGGTACTAAGTTTGGAACCGTTGGTCCGCCAATTAGCGGTATAGAAGTTAAATTAGCTGAAGACGGAGAAATTATTGTAAAAGGTCCAACAGTAATGAAAGGCTATTACAAAAGACCGGATATAACAGCCGAAACCATTGTTGATGGTTGGTTGCTAACCGGCGATATTGGTGTATGGGAAGATGGTACGTTCTTAAAAATCACTGATAGAAAAAAAGAACTCTTTAAAACAAGTGGCGGCAAGTATGTAGCGCCACAGCCTATCGAGAATAAATTAAAAGAAAGTCCTTTTGTAGAACAAGTGATTGTAGTAGGTGCTGAGCGGAAATTTGTGGGGGCATTAATTGTGCCCTCTTTCCCAACGTTAAAAGAATGGATGAGAGAAAAAGGCATCAACTTTACAACAAATGAAGATGTAATACATCACCCCAAAGTATTGGAATTATATCGAGGTTTAGTGGAAAGTTTCAACACGTATTTTAACCATGTTGAACAGATTAAGAAGTTTGAATTGTTGCCTCGAGAATGGAGTGTAGAAACCGGAGAGATGACACCAAAAATGAGTTTGAAACGCAAAATTGTGATGGAGAAATTCAAAGATGCGGTGGATAGAATTTATACGGATTAGGTAAAACTAAAAGCCCCGAAGTTGAATGCTTCGGGGCTTTTGTTTTAATTATTTTCTCCTTCAATATCTTTTCCTTTTACCTTTCCGCCGCTGCTCCATTTTTGATTCATTTCATCAAACTCTTTTAAGTCTTCCGCAGAGAAAGTTCGGTTGTTGAGTTGTTTTAAATCGGGCTGTCCTGCATCTACCCAAGCGGTGTACCAAAAACAAGCTACGGCATAAATACTTTGTCTAAATCTTCGCTCTACCATGCCTTTTAATTTTCTATCGTAAGCAATGGTAAATGCAGTAGAATATTGTCGAATTAATTTGCCGTTTCTTTCTTCAAACGCATATTTCTGATCGCTAGGAAATTCTTTGCTCAACTGTGCTTCATATTTTAAAACAGTATCAGCTGCTGCGGCACTTTCTAAAACTCTATCCCAAATAAACTTTCCCGGATCCTTAATGTATTCGGCCTTGCCAATCAAATAATCAAACTCTTTATCTGCCAATAATTCCGGCACCCTTCCTTCCCAAAAACCATGTATACCGTTTTGATTGGTTTTTTGTCCGTTGTGATTACTACTGGCATGTAATGGCACATGGGCATCGGCAATGTAGTGGCCTAACTCGGCAGATAATTTTAAAATCCTAGCTTGATTTTTTTCTTTGAAAGCCGCTTGTAATCTGCGTTTCATTATTTGTACCCACCAAGGCACAATGCCATGCATGTTAAGTGTATCTTCAGTAAACTTTTTTACGGCATCATCCCAATTACGGGGTAAATTTGGAAATGGATAACTGCCGTATTGGTCCAAATCAATATAATGTCTTGGTGCTTCTTCAGCAATCGCATACCTGCGTTTATCTGGGTCAACACTATGTTCGGTTAAGAATGCCTGATTGGGTTTAAACAACACCATCATCTCCGGTGGCAATAAATACACCGCATAATTATTAATGCGTTGGTGACCAAAAAATCCCCAGCAATAACAATTAATGCTTAAGCTAAGTAATACTAATACAGTTAATAATTTTTTCATGCTTCAATATCTGTTACACCACCACTAACAGTAAATTTCATGGCTTCGGCGGCGCTAATGTTATCTATTGCTTTGACCTTATTCTTTGGTACAAGATACACAATTCCGCTGATGGCATAAGAGTGTGGAATATATACAATCACATGTTCTTCCATCCCAAAGTGATTGGCGCTTTCTTTGGTCAAAAATCCTACCCGCCAAACATCTTCTCCATCAACATTTACCAAAACAGGATGGGTAAACTTTTTTTTATCTCCGGCAAAAGCCTCTAAGAAATCTTTAACGGATGAGTAGATGATTTTTATACCGGGTGTTTTCTCCAGAATGGTATCGAATAGCGCAACGAGTTTGCCAACAAAGAAGTTAGAAGAAATCCAACCAATTAAAATTACAAGCACAATTACCACTACAAAACCTAAACCGGGTAAACGTTTGAGTTGGCCCTTGTCATCCACATCTAACACACTGGGAAATACAGTTTCTACCAGATTGGGCAGAATATTATCTACAAAATTAAATAGCGATAAAACGGCCCATACAGTAATAATGATGGGTGCAATAATTACAAGGCCTTGTAGGAAATACTGAAAAACCTTACGCCAATGCCACTTATCTGCTTGCTGCTTCATGCTGCTAAAGTAGTAAAAACAGCAGCAAAAACGAATGGCATCACAATTACTGCAAGGTTAAGTAATCATGATGCCATGTAATTTATGGTTAACGCCAACCGTCGCCATCTAAAATATTACCTAAACCGCCCAACACACTGCCTTCTTCTCTGCGGCTAGTGGTAGCATATTGTAAAATTCGGCCGGCTAAACGGCTAATGGGTAAAGTTTGAATCCACACACGGCCGGGGCCACGCAGGGTGGCAAAGAAAACACCTTCTCCACCAAATAAAGTGTTTTTAATACCACCAACAAACTGAATATCATAATCAACCGTATTGGTAAAAGCTACAATACAGCCTGTGTCCACTTTAAGCATTTCGCCGGGTTGTAAATCTCTTTCTAATACATGGCCACCGGCATGTACAAAAGCCATTCCGTCGCCTTCTAATTTTTGCATAATAAAACCTTCGCCACCAAACAAACCGGTTCCCAATTTGCGTTGAAATTCTATACCCACACTAACGCCTTTTGCAGCGCAGAGAAAGGAATCTTTTTGGCAAACAATACGATTATTTAAACGACTTAAATCTAATGGAATGATTTTGCCCGGATACGGAGAAGCGAAACTCACTTTTTTCTTACCATTCACCACATTGGTATAAGCTGTCATAAATAAACTTTCGCCGGTGAGCAATCTTTTGCCGGCACTAAACAATTTGCCTAATAAGCCGCCATTTTGTTGATTGCTACCATCGCCAAAAATGGTTTGCATTTGAATGCCTTCATCCATCATCATAAAACTGCCCGGCTCGGCAATAGCGGTTTCGTTCGGGTCTAGTTCAACTTCTACATATTGCATTTCTTCGCCTACAATACGATAGTCTATGTCATGGTTCGTAATCATGTGCTGTATTTTTAGGTATTAGTGTAAATGGCTGATGAATCATTACAAAGTTGTACAAAAAACAAATTAAATGGTTACGGAACTTGGTGAACGGTAAACAAACCATATTCGTAGATAGTGCTTTAAATGTTGTTGTTTGTAGATTAAAAATATATCGAGGGGAGAATAAGTACCTTTAACATTGAACGTTTATTTATGAAACAGTTTTGCTTGTTATTTTTTGTTGGATTGTTAACGATTGCTTGTAGTAAAAAAACAACTATTGTAGATACTCCACCACCGCCACCTGTTGTTGTTGATACAGATCCTGTGCAATATGGTGTGCCTTATGCAGCTGTGCCTGAACGACAAGATGCTACTATCTATCAAGTTAATATGAGGAGTTTTAGTGCTGCCGGAAATTTTGCCGGTGTATTGGCTCGGTTAGATTCTATTAAAGCATTAGGGGTAAATGTAATTTATCTGATGCCGATTTATCCTGTTGGTACAGTTAATGCAGTGAATTCGCCTTACTGCGTCAAAGATTATAAAGCGGTGAATAGCGAGTTTGGTAATTTAGCCGATTTACGAATGTTGGTAGATGCAGCCCATGCTAAAAATATGGCGGTATTATTTGATTGGGTGGCTAACCATACGGCTTGGGATAATGGTTGGATAACTGCACATAAAGATTGGTATTTGCAAAATGCCGGTGGAACTATATTGAGTCCGCCGGGTACGGGTTGGAACGATGTAGCGCAACTCAACTTTAATAATGCTGCCATGCGTTTAGAAATGATTAAGTGTTTGAAGTATTGGGTGTACACTGCTAATATTGATGGCTATAGATTTGATTATGCCGATGGTCCTCCGGTAGATTTTTGGAAACAAGCCGTTGATACGCTTAGAAATATCACTACCCATAAATTGCTCTTGATGGCAGAAGGTAATAGAACTGCCAATTATACTGCCGGTTTTGATTATAATTTTGGATTTAGTTTTTATGGTCAGTTGAAATCTGTATTTAACAATAACCAACCGGCAACCAATATTGATAATTTAAATGCATCGGAATATGTAAATGCCACAGGAACTCAATTGGTGGTGCGTTATACAACCAACCACGATGTAAACAGTTCTGATGGAACACCATTGGACTTGTTTGGCGGTGTAAATGGTTCTTTGGCGGCATTTGTAGTTGCAGCTTATATGAAAAGTGTACCCATGGTGTACAATGGGCAAGAAGTTGGTCTTCCATATCGCTTAACCTTTCCATTTACCAGTACTAAAATTAACTGGACAAATAATTATGCAATAGCTGCTGAATACAAAAAAATATTAGCGCTACGAGCTACAAGTCTTGCTTTAAGAAGAGGTACACTAACCAGTTACAGCAATGTAAATGTTTGTGCGTTTACCAAAGAAGTAAGTGGAGAAAAAATGTTGGTATTGGTAAACATGCGTAATACCAACACAACCTTTACATTGCCTACAGCTATTGCCAACACTACTTGGACAAATGTCATGACCAATACAACCATAAATTTTACAACACAGGTTAGTTTACCTGCTTATGGTTATATTATTGCGAGGCAATAAATTATAAAAAAAGCCATCTCGTTGTTGAGATGGCTTTTTTAAAAACAACTTGTTTGTTATTTTTTCTTCAGCAAGATTTTTTCCTTACCAAAGTTGAAAGCTTCATCTACAAACGCCACTAACTTAGTCCAATTGGCAACAGGTTCAAAGTTGTTGTTATAGTATTTACGAGCAGTCATCACAATTTTATTGCCTTCAATTTTGGCAGTACTAACAAAACCTCCGGTTTCATTTTCTACTTTCTTATTTAATTTTTCAACACCTTCGACAGTATAGCCATCTGGTATGACAAACTCAACGGAATAATTAAATGCTCTGGGAAAAGGCATATACACATCTAGTTTTCTTTCTCGTTGATCTGCCTTAATTTCTAACTGAGAGCCAAATAATTTACCGGCTTCTAGAATGTAATTATTGCCTGCTTTTTTAATCCAACCATCCATGGTAAATTCTTCTTCTATGTTAAAACCGGGGTCATTATGCCTTAAACCATAATTGAGAATTTTATATGATTTTAATTCTTTGGGTTTGCTATCGAATTGGCCGCTAATTTCATTTTCATATTTCTTTTTTTCTTCTTTTCTGGCATTAGCTAAAACTGTACTAAACTCATCTACACTTTTTTTGAATTCTTTACCTTTCTCTATCCATGCTTTACGCAAATCAGTTTCTAAGCCTAAATAAGTTCGTTCAGTCAACATCATATCTTCGGTTAGCATTAATTCAGATTGCAAGTCTCTTCTTAAATGCCCTTTTGCCAATACATTTCTTTTTAGGTTCAATAATTGTGGATTGGCTTTGTCTAATTCAACAGTAATTGTTTCTGTTCTAATATTGTCTTTTACAGCAGAAGCAGGAATTTTTGCTGTACCATCGTTGTCTAAAGTATAAGCGTAAATTCTACGCATAATGGGAGATTTTTTAGCTTTATAACTGGCATAACGGCCAGTCTCACCTTCAAAAGACGGTGGCACTTCTCCAAAATTATACAATGCTGAACCTAAGTATAAATACTGCGGCTTAGGTGTATTGAGTTTAAGTATGAAACTTAAATCTGCGGCCGAGAATAAGTCTGCTCTTTTTACGCTACTGCGACCGGTAACCAAAAATACTTCTCCCGTAATATCAAAATCAGTATCTACAGTATTCAATATGGCTAAGATGGTTTTAAGCTGTGTTAAATCATCGGTATAATCGTCTACATCGGTATAATCTCCGGTAAGAGATTTGAAATTTGTGAACGTATAATACCGATAGTAATAATAAATGTAAGCTGCTAATGAATCGTTGTTCATATTGCGTTTATTAGCGCTGAATTTTTTCCAATCGCCTTTAATGTTATCGTTTGCACCAATTGAAATTAAGTAAGATGCAAAATCATTAATAAGCCCTGTTTCAATATCATCACCACCAAACATTTTTGCTACTTCACCTTTCTTTACTTTGTTGCCACCGCGATGGCTAATATCTCCAAAAGCATATTTTACTCTGGTTAAAGGAATTTGTCGTGCAACAGAATTCCACATTAAGTTTTTAAGCTTAGGTAAATTTTTAGCAATCATTTCCATCCGGTTGTCATCTCCATCCGGGCTTACTTTAAACATCGGAGCACCATTGATGCATTGATACTCTGCAGCTATACGTTTGTCAAATAAAATATTGATGTTGAATTGTACAATCGGGTAATCATCGGCCAAAACAAACATCATATTTTCAGACCCACCTGTTCCAGTTGATCCATCTGTTTTATCGTATGAGGTAATATAATAATCAACAATATCTCCTATTGATAAACCCGGTATTGCAATTTTGTTTGCCGTGCCATCTTTGGTTTCTTTTACGGTTACTTTACTTTCATCAATATCAATTTTCTGAACTGTACCGTCGGGCTTAATAACATGTAAGCCTAAAAACGAGTAGGCAATATTTTTTCCTAGGATGCCGGATCTTTTGCTTTGCAGTTTACTGAAACTAAGTTGAGAATACTCGTCTAATGCCGCTTGATCATTGATGTAAATTTTTTCTCTCAGTGTTTTAATAACAGTGCCTTGTACGCCTGCTGCAAAGCCTAAACCATAAAACTTAAATTTCTTTTTGCTGTCTGTTTCAACCGTGTGTTTTTGTGCAAGAATAATGGCTGATTCATTTTTGAACTCAGCCGGTACGATGTTGCTTTCAAACATAGGGTCTTTAGTACCGAAAATGCTTTGTTCAATTTCTTCCGCCATTTTACGATACTCTTTGCTGTCTTGTGCTATTGCTACTGTGCTAAACAGCAAAGCAAACAGTGTGATTCTGATTGTCATGAAAGGGTGTTTATTTGGTTAAGACGATTTGTTCTTTGTATTTCTCTGTTAGCTTTTCCATGATGGAGTTCCATTGTACAAAATCTGAAGGCTTAAGCATGACCTGCTTAATTTTTATAAGTTTTTTGTACAGTAATTTATTGCCGGATAATTTAAAGCTAAGTTGAATATCAATATTGGGATGTTGTAATGCTAGATCGGTTGGTAAGGTTGTTACCTTATAACCTGCCGGAATATTTAAATGCGTTTCTTGGTCAATATTAGATTTGAACGGTAGCAAAAGCGGATGCTTACGCTTGGCCGTATCAATGGTAAAATCGTCATAGTCTTTTCTAAAATCTAGTTCAGCATATATTTCATTGCCAAAAGCACTAACCCCATTTTTAAATAACACATCGTATTTAATTTTAAGTGCGGTATCAATGCCTAATAAAGGTGTTGTTGTTAAATTGCTAATTTGATACGATTGGTTATTTTCTGACAGGTAATTGATTAATGCTTGGTTGAGATTATCGGTTTTAATAGATTGAATTTTGTTGAGCAAATCACTTCTTGCTTCCCCTTTATAAATTTGCTCCGATGTTCCTTTTAGTGATTCGTTGTTTTCTATAGTGTAAAAAATTTTTTCTTTTTGAACGTTTTGCTCAGGTGTTGTGGTTGGAATACGTTGTAATAAATGGGTTGGTCCGTTCTCAATCAAAACTTGTCTTCCTTGGATTCGTTCGGCATACTCATTGAAAGCCATATTTGTTTCGGTGCCATCTAAAAAATACATTTTGCCCTTGTATTGCCAAGCACATATCATATGGTTATCTACTGCTAAATTGGGCGTTGAATAATCGTAAGCAATATGATTGGTTCCAATCCAACAAAGTCTTGCATCTAAGCCTAATGGTGTAAGTAGTGCTTTCAGCAAGTTGGCCATCCCTTTACAATCGCCATATTTTTTGTTTAATACTTCAGATGCTTTGGCCGGTTTAAATCCTGCTATACCATCTTCAAAAGCAATGTATCGGATGTTGCGATGTACCCAATTAAAAATGGTTTTTACTTTTTCTACATCGTCTGAAATGCCGGCTGTAAGTTCTTTTGCTTTGGCATCTGTTATAGTTTTATCGTCATTAATTTGTTGTACTAAGCTACTGTACCATTTGTATTGATCTGCTAATGTGTTAAAATATGTAATGGCATCATTGTTTACCATTGCTTGTTTATTTAAGATCATTACATGCGGATAAATATAACTTGGGCCGGGTGCATAGTTTTCAAATTTTCTAGCCGGAAGATTTTTAATGGTATAAGTAATTATATCAGCATCTTCTTTGCTATCGAACGTTGATGCTTTTTGAATATATGCAGACTCAATATTCAAATCTCTCAACTCTGTTTTCATCCACTTTGGAACAATGAACGTAACGGTTCCATTCTCTATCAAATAACTTTCTGTAAAGTAAACTGATGTAAAATAACGTGGGTCTTTATGCGTCATTGAAAACTTTACCTGACTTGTTGCATCTTTCTTTTCTAGCGGCAAATCAAAAAAGTACACTCTAGCATCGCTATAAAAAATTCCTTCAGACGAATAGTACTCATCTTTAGGGGTGATGTATTTATTCTTCTTGCCGCTAACATAAATAGCTACATCATCAATACTTACTTGATTATTGTACGTTTCTACAATCGTAATACTTTCCCTTACTTCGTTACAACGATAGGTAATGTCGTTGGTTTCTTTAATAAGGACAGGATTATCGCCTTTGGCTTTCTCAAAACGAAACACTTGTGTTTTGTTAACAATCGTAATATTATTATTGTCACTCTGTGCTATTGCACTTACAAAAAACTGGAGTAAACTGAATAGGATTGCTATTACTGTAATAGGGAGAGATGGTTTGTGCATATTGCCAAATATATATAACGATTGCATTCAAAATAACAGTTGAAAACAAAATATTTCAGTCAGTTAATTATAGCGAGGATCATCAATTTATTTGCTGCATTTCTACATTCGTTAATGCAGTAATGCAATGGCATTTATATATTTTAGCCAATTGATTGTGATTCAATCAATTAGCTTATAAGTAAGCTCTTATTTGCCAAAGCAGATTTTTATTAGCACTATCAATTTTTCATTTGATTAATGCTTATGATATCTTGACCGGTGCTGTCGCCATATTCTTGTAGTTTGCCAAATGCAGCAGCAGTAGCATAATCTAAAATATCTTGAGGTTGGTGACGATTATACAAGCCATAGATTAATCCGCCCATAAAACAATCTCCACTGCCACTTCGGTCAACAACACCTTTACATGTAAAATCTGCAGATGCAAAATGTTTACCATCTGTAAATAAATGGGTGAAGTATAAAATATTATTTTCCTGCCCATCGAAACGATATGTATTGGCAACCGTTTTTACTTTTGGAAAGCGACTGATAATTTCATCGGCAGTTGATTCAGCATGGGCTATATAGGCAACTTTAGATTTTTTGTCGTGAATTTGTTCATCAATAGCAGTGCCAAGTAAACTGTTGGCACTCCAAATATTACCCATCACAACATCGCAATGAGCAACTAGTTTTGGCATAATGTCTATCGGTTGTTTGCCATATTTCCAAAGTCTAGACCGATAGTTCAAATCTACAGAGATGGTAATACCTTTTTGTGTGGCGGCTTCTACGGCTTCTAAACAAACATCGGCAACACTTTCATTTAATGCGGGGCTGATAGCACTAAAGTTCAACCACTCTACATCGCCTAATACTTTGTCCCAATCTATCACACCTCTTTTTAGTTGTGAAAAAGAAGAGTTATCTCGGTCATACACCATTCCGCCTTTTAAATCGGCACCACGTTCTAAATAGTACAAACCAATTCTGTTTCCTGTAAGTAAAATAGATGAAGTGTAAATCCCTTTGTATTCTAAGTAATCAATTACATGACGGCTCATGAAATTATCCGGTAAAGCGGTACAATATTTTACGGGAATATCCCATCCTGCTAAAGCTGTAGCAACATTGGCTTCTGCGCCGCCCATATATAACAACATGGGGTGTTTTTCTGCTATATCATGATGTGGAGCAGGAGAAATTCTTAACAGTAGTTCACCAAAACAAAGTACTTTCTTCTTCATCATCAGCTAAGATTTTTACCGGAAAGGGGTTTAACAAAACTAACCATTCAGTAGCTATTTATTACACAAAAAAGCCCTGCCGTTTCCGGCAGGGCTCTATATAACCAAAACCAACTACGCTTTTTTCAATGTAGGTCTTTGCTGACCCATCCACACTTTTTTGCCTTGTATTGCTCTTGCCAAATACATGAAACCAACTAATATAAAGAAGAGTGGACCTAGGAAACCTAATAAGGCAACGAACTTAGTGCCAAAGAATCTTTCCATTGGTCTTCTTAAACGTTCCGAAATTAGGTACATACTTGGTACCATTACCAGTGTTAAAAAGAAAGAGAATATTAAACCAAAGATGATAGTCCAGCTTAACGGTCCCCAAAACACAACACTGTCTCCACCAAAGAAGATGTTTGGATTTAATTCGGTAAACAGTTTTACAAAGTCGATATTAAAACCAACTGCTAATGGCAATAGGCCAAGCATAGTAGCTAAGGCAGTAAGTAATACTGGTATGATTCTGATTTTACCTGCCTGAATAGCTGCTTCTCTTGTACGATAGCCACGGCCTCTTAATTCATCGGTAAATTCAATTAATAGAATACCGTTCTTGATTACAATACCGGCTAATCCAACAACACCTACACCTAGCATGATGGTTGCTATAGTCATACCGGTTACTGCATAACCAATCATTACACCAATAACAGAGAAGAAAATTTCTGTCAATACAATGAATGGCTTACTCATGCCGTTAAATTGTAATACTAATATTAAGAAGATTAACAATAGTGCTGTTATCAATGCTGTACCTAAGAAACTGATGGTTTCTGCTTGTTGTTCACTTTCGCCACCTTGTTTAATATTTACATCAGCAGGTATTTTTGATTTGCGTTTAAAATCATCAATCTTCTTGGTTAACTCCGCATTTACAACTGGTGTTAGTGAAGGGTCTAATACATTCGATTGAATCTGTATCGTACGCTTAACATTCTTACGTTTGATAGCACCTGATGTAGTGGTATAGTCAACCGATGCCACTGCATTTAATGGTACTTGTTTAATAGCCATGGTATTAAAATCACGGAAGGTGATACGCATATTCATTAAATCGGCAATATTGTTACGACTTAAGTCACTGTATCGCAATTGAATCTTATAATCGTCTTCACCATCTTTCAATTTGCTTACTTCTCTACCAAAAACTGCAGTACGAACTTCCATACCAATTTGTCCAGTAGATAAACCTTCCATCAGTGCTTTTTCACGGTCAATATTGATGGTGATTTCAGGATTGACTAAGTCCACATCTAACTGTAATTTTTCAATACCATAGATACGATTAGTATCCATATAATTCATCAAGTTAGAAGCCACTTTGGCAATTTCATCAAAGTTGTCGCCTGAGATTTCAATGTTTACCGGAGGATCTGTGGGTGGGCCACCATCTTCTTGCCCAACTTCAATACTTGCGCCTGGAATACCTACCATTTGTTTGCGAATATCTTCCATCAGAGGTTTGGTACGTTTGCCGTCTCTTTTTTCATATTCTAAAAATGACACCTGTATACGACCCAAGTTAGGTTGCGTACTTCTGTTATTATCTCTCGGATTATTTGCACTTACTGCAACGTTGGTAATCACACTTTCTACAATGCCACCGGGTTTCCAAGGCATTTCATTCTCCAATACTTTGTATACTCTTTTTTCTAATACTCGTACAACAGAATCGGTATGTGCAGCCTTAGTACCTGCCGGCATTTTTAAATACACATATACAAAATTGGGATCACCACTTGGAAAGAATTGCGATGGATTTCCTCTTGCTATTAACAATACCAATGATATCGGGAACAAGATGAATAAACCAATCAACATCACAACTGGTCTGCGACCTTGTAATACCCAACGCAATAGTTTCTCATATCTGTTCATTAATCCCGGTAATAATTTCTCTTGGAAATAATGAATGATATCACGAAGTACATAACGATTAATAATCATTAAAATGGCTAGAAATAACAACAAGTTACCAAAGCCATTCCAGCCGAATAAATGGAATACTAAGCCAAAGCCAATAGTTACCCAAAACAATGGTTTTTTGAAAATGGCTTTTTTCTCATCTTCAAACTCTCTGCCCTCAGGTTTCATAAAACTTACGGCAAATACAGGGTTGATGATGAACGCAACAATCAACGATGCAGCCAATGTTAAGATGAGCATGGTGGGCAGGTAAATCATAAACTTACCAATCAATCCCTTCCATAAAAGCAATGGAAAAAATGGAGCCAATGTTGTAGCGGTACCGGCTAATACCGGAATAAACACTTCGCCGGCAGCTTCTTTAGCAGCCTTTACAATAGGCACTTTTCCGTTGTTATAAATGCGGTGTGTATTTTCAATTACCACAATCGCATCATCTACTATAATTCCTAATCCAAAGAGTAGGGCAAAGAGTACAATAAAGTTTAGGGTAACATCTGTACCTACAATAAAATCGGCAACAGGTAAAAACAAGAAAGAAACAAACACACTCAAAGGCACACTCAACGCCACAAAGAAGGCATTGGTTACACCCATAAAAAACATCAGTACCAACAACACTAATATAAAACCAATGATAATCGTATTCACCAACTCATTGAATGAGGTGGCTGTTTGTTTACTTTGATCTCCGGTAATTACAACGGCTAAGCCGGGTGGAATATCACCAGATTCTTTTAAGTGCTCAACGGTTTCTTTAATTTTCTTTGCCGTTTCAATTAAGTTTTCGCCACTACGTTTTACAATATTGAGTGTAACTACATTCTTGCCATCTAAACGAGCAAAACTTTCTTGTTCTTTAACAGTGTCTCTTATTTGTGCAATATCTTTTAAATAAATGGCGGCACCTTCCAAATTTTTCACCACAATATTTTGCATATCTAAGGCAGATACAAACTGACCCTTTACTTTTATGGTTCGTTTCATATCAGCTACTTCTAGCAAGCCGCCGCTTATATCTCTGTTTTCGTAGCTTACTGCATTACTAATATCATTAAAAGTAATTTTTGCAGCATTCATTTTGTAGGGATCAACATTGATTTGAATTTCCCTTTCTGGAGCACCAACAATTTCTGCACGGTTTACTTCGCTTAAATTTTCGAAGTGGTCCTGCATAATATCAGCATACTTTTTTAACTGCATACCATCATAGTCGCCACTAATGTTTACAAACATGATGGGCATTTCGCTAAATGCAAATTCTTGCACATTTGGAAATTGCGTTAAATCTGTAGGCAAATCGGTTTGTGCTTTGTCAACCGCATCTTTAACTTTTTGCTTGGCAATTTCAGTTTTGATATCGGTATCAAACTCAACAATAATCAGCGAGTAATCTTGTTGAGAAGTTGATTGAATCTTATTCACTTTAGCACCGCTGATACCTTTTAATTGTTTTTCAATTGGCCTGGTAACAAGGTTTTCAATATCTTTTGGTGAATTGCCTACATACACTGTGGTAATAGAAATTGTAGGCACCACAATGTCTGGAAATTGTTCTTTAGGCAGTGTATTAAACTTGGTAAGTCCATAGAGCGATATTAGAATGGTGATGATATAAATCGCCGTTCTGTTATCAACCGACCAACTGGTTGGTTTAAACTCTTTTATCTTACTCACTGCATTCTTCAATGATTGTAGTGGTTGCATAATTGCTAGTTATTTTGATGCTGAAGTTGATTCAGCAACTGGTTTGTTGAATTCGTTTTATTAATTAAGTGTATTCAGCAGCTGACCTTCATATAAGTTTTGGAAAGCTTCGGTAATTAATACATCACCTGCTGCTAATCCGCTTTTTACTTCGATGAGTTGTTGGTACAATTCCCCCACCACAATAATTTTCTTTTTAGCTATTAAGCGATTACCTTCTTTAACGGCAACATATACATATTTTCCTTTTTCATCGGTTTGTACCGTGTTTACCGGAATGGCAATCGCATTAGCCGCTGCATAATCTTGAATTTTAACTTGTGCTATTTGGTTAGGACGAATCAAGCCATCGTACGGAATTCTGATTTCAACATCGAAAGAACGATTATTGGGATCGATGGTTTTACCGGCTAATGTGATATTAAGATTAGTTAATGTTTTATTGATATCAGGTAACACAACATTTGCTTTGCTGCCTACTCTAACTTTGCCGGCATAATTTTCAGGAACTCGGGTTACCACTTTTAGCGAACTGGTGTTAACAATTTTGATTTGTGGTTGAGTGCCTGCAAAACCGGTGAAAGTTTCTCCCACTCTAATGTTAACGATATCGGCAATGCCAGTAACATCGCTGTACACATTAGTTGCTTTCAATTGTTCTTCTGCTGTTTTTACATTTTCTTCACCGGCATCCAATTGTTTTTCTAAAGATTCTACATTATTTTTTGCAGATAATAACTGAATCTCTGTACCAATACCTTGATCCCATAAATTCTTTTGTCTACGGTATAAATCTTTAGCAAAAGACAACTGTGTTTTTAATGTTTCTAAACTTTTCTTTGCTGCAAATACAGATTGCTTTACCACTGCATCATCAAGCTTCAGTAATAGTTGTCCTTTTTTCACCAATTCACCTTCTTTTACAAAAACACCTTTTACTTGACCAGGTCCGAGTCTAGGAGATATGTAAGAAATATTATCTGCATCTACTGCACCCTGTAAGTCTATAAAATGAACAAAGTTTTGTGTAGCTAAAGTAGTTGTCGTTACTAACTTGGCTGTACTCTCTTTTGTAGAGGAGGTATCTAAAGTGGCAATCTCTTTTTCTAATGTTGCTATTTTATCATTAATGGTATTTTGTTCCGTCTTTAGTTTTTCTAAAGCGGCTTTCTTTTCTTTTAATGCTGCACTTTCATTTTTATTGCCGCCACCACAAGCTGTTACAAATAGTACAACTGTTAAGATGGAAGCGTATTTTAATGTTTGTATCATAAACCTGTATTTTTTAGTTGGATGATGAATGGTTATTATAATTTTCCGGTTGCTTTTAAATAATCTACTTTGGCAATTACTGCATCATATAATGCACTGATGTAATTGGTTTGTGCTGCTTTTAAATCTGTTTGAGCAGTGTTGATTTCAGTATTAGAACCTGTACCGGCCTCAAATTTTTTCTTGGTTTGATTGTACACTTGTTCTGCTAGTTGCATATTCTTTTTCTGGGCATCCATGGTAAGAATAGCCGAACGAAATTTGATGATGGATTGCTGTACTTCAGCATCGGCATTAATCTTCAAGCTTTCAATGGTATTCTCTACTTGACGCAATTCAATCTTAGATTGTTTGATTTTTGCATCTTTATAAAAGCCATCGAAAATGGGAATATTAATATTCAAACCAATAAACGAAGTAGTAAACCAATCTCCTTTTTCAAAAAAGGTAAACTTAGTTCGTTGTGCTTGTTTGGTAAATGCACCGCTCAACGAAACAGTGGGTATGTAACTCAGTCTATAACGCTTGATATTGTATTCGTTTAATTTTTTTACCGTTTGCATTAACTGGTAATCTTTTCTATCGACATATTGAAAAGTACCATCGCTCAAACTGCCTTCTTTAATATTGTCATCGGTGATGGTATCAGTTAATATCAAACTATCTTTTACCGGCATACCCATCAAGGTTTTAAGACCGAGATAGCCCATTTCAATGCTATTCAGCACTTTCAACCTTTCTGTTTGCAGGTTAGAATATTGCACATTCAATTTGTCGATATCTAACTTTTCTACAAATCCGTTTTTATACATTTCACCTACATCATGCTTTAGTTTTTCTAATAAAGCAATGTTGGCATCTAGTAAACCAACTTGCGATTTAGCTACTACTAGTTGATAGTAAATTTTATAGATGTTTGCCTTAATGGCTTCCTCAGTTATCTGTGCATTTTTTGTTTGATAATCGATAGATGCTGCTCTTGCTTGTAAACCAACAAATACCTGACCATCAAATAATAATTGCTGTAACTGAATACCTGCATTGGCATTGTATTTAGTACCAAAACGTACGGGTATAAAACTACCGGCTGGCTGCCCAAAAAACTCTCCCGGAACCAAGGATACAGGAATGTTAATGTAATCTGTAACACCAGTACTACCGGTTATGCTCGGTAGTGCAGCCGCTGTTATGCCACGATTGGTTTCTTTTTGTACCTGAATGGCCAACAAGGCATTTTTCACCTGCACATTATTTTTCGCAGCATAAGCTGCGCACTGTTCAACAGAAAATGTGTTAACAGTGGAAGGAGTTTGTGCAGTTAACTGTTGGTAAAACAGTAGGCTGACACACCATAATGCTAAGGTCATTAATTGGGGTTGTCTCTTATTCATGCTATTGCTTTTTTTGTCGTTGTTGCTTATATTTTTGAATGAGTTTTATACCTTTTGATGTACAGGTACCGTACAAATAAATTTCTGTGATAGCTACTACCAGCGTTACCAAATTGAATTTTCCCGGAGGAAAAACCTCGGTATTGAATGTGCTAAAAATGGACTCTATTTTTAGTTTGGCAATAATTTCAGGATTAATATCTGGTCGATAGAGTTCTTCTTTTATACCTCTTTCTAAATTGGTTTTTAATGTGTTGTATAGAAAAGTGTTTTTATGTTGAGAAAAAGTTTGGTAAGATTTGTGGTGATATTTTTGTAGATCGTAGATGATGGCAGGATTTAGCGTGGACATCATTTCCATAATCATATCTGTAGCTAAAAACACTTCATGTACTGCATTTTCACTTTGGGTACGATGTGCTGCACATTCAATACAGTCGTGTTCTATTTCTAACTGCATCACTGCTTCTACTACCGCATCTTTATCAGCATAATACTGGTAAATAGTTTTTTTGCTTATGCCTAGCTGACTGGCAATTTCATCCATACTTATACTTCTTATGCCGTAACGCATAAATAAGTCGTGGGCTTTGTGTACAATTCTTTCCTCAGTTTCCATACTTTTCTAAAATGGCTGCGAAACTATGGAAACTTTATATACACTCAAAGTTTCCATGTTAAAAAAACATCAACTTTTTTGATTAATGGTTAAATAGGTGGATGAATTGCAGCGGCAAAAAGTGTCTATAATTAGGCTATTTCATTTTTTGATGGTATAACTCTTTGATTGTGAACAAACTTTCTCTGTAACAGCATATAACTGGCACTTTCATCAAAAAATGTTGGTATCCTTATATTTGCCGGCCCATGGGACAAAAAAAATTACAACGCTTTGCTGCAATCAAAGCTTTCGAGAACGTACTAGAATATCCGCAGGATATGAAAGGACGATGGAACAGTCATTTCAACAATAACAATCCTATCGTTGTAGAATTGGCTTGTGGTAAAGGTGAATATAGTATAGGCTTGGCTTCTATGTATCCAAACATTAATTGTATTGGGGTGGATATTAAGGGAAACAGATTATGGGCAGGTGCTTCAAAAGCCAAACAAGCCAATTTGCAAAATGTAGCTTTCTTAAGAACTGATATAGAAAAAATAACGGATTATTTCGAGCAAGGCGAAATTGATGCCATCTGGATTACCTTCCCCGATCCACAATTACGATTTTCTAAGGCCAAAAAGCGACTTACACATCCACGATTTTTAAGGCTTTACCAGCAAATTCTAAAAACCGGTGGTGTTGTGCATCTCAAAACAGATAGTCCGCATTTGTACCGTTTTACTAAAACGGTCATCAACCTTTACGAACTTTTGTTGTTAGAAGACACCGATAATCTTTATGCTGAGCCACTAAGTGCAGCAGAATTGGGTATAAAAACTCATTATGAGCGCTTAGATATTGCTCAAAGCAATAGAATACATTATTTACAATTTAAGATTGATACGCATTTGTCTATCGAAAAAGATCAAACCTTAAAACAAATAACAAGTGAGCAAGAAATTGACGGAAGGGATTGATTTTTATTACAGTGAACACGGTTATATGGTATTTACTGAAAAATACCACCTAGACAAAGGCTATTGCTGCGGCAATGGTTGCCGGCATTGCCCCTTTGAGTTTGAAAACGTACCCGAACCTAGAAAAAGTCAATTGTTTCAAGTACAATCAAGTCTTCCAGATAAAAAAATATAATAGGTTCGTTAAGGCAGCTTAAAAACAGGCATTAATGCCATCTGCATTTAGATTAATATTGCAACTTCAATTGTAAAGTTGCACATATGAAATTAGCTACCAAATACATTCATGCCGGCACAGAACCAGACCCAAGCACAGGTGCTATTATGACGCCAATTTATCAAACCAGTACTTATGTACAAGCAGCCCCAGGCGACCACAAAGGCTACGAATATGCCCGAAGTCAAAATCCAACCCGATTTGCTTTAGAAAAAGCATTAGCCGAAATTGAAAACGGTCAGTTTGGTTTAGCCTTCAGCAGTGGTGTTGCAGCAACAGATGCTGTGATTAAATTATTAGCTCCTGGCGACGAAGTAATTGCTGCTAATGATATGTACGGTGGCACATATCGTTTATTCACCAAAATATTTGAAAAATTCGGTATCAAATTTATTTATGTCGATACGACCGATGCCGCTAATGTACAAGCTGCCATAACACCTCAAACAAAACTTATTTGGATTGAAACGCCTACCAATCCTTTAATGAATATTACTGACATCAAAGCAGTTGCAACCATTGCCAAAGCGGCTAATGCATTGCTTTGTGTAGACAATACTTTTGCTTCTCCATACTTACAAAATCCTTTGGATTTGGGTGCTGATATTGTAATGCACTCTGCTACCAAATACTTGGGCGGTCATAGCGATGTGATACAAGGTGCATTGGTTATGAATGATACAAGTTTGAGAGATCAGCTTTATTTCATACAAAAATCTTGTGGTGCAGTTCCCGGTCCGCAAGATTGCTTTTTAGTATTACGTGGCATTAAAACTCTCCATGTTCGTATGCAGCGCCATTGCGAAAACGGTGAAAAAATTGCTCATTGGTTACGTAGTCACCCAAAAGTAGCCAAAGTGTATTGGCCGGGTTTTGAAGACAGTAAAGGTTATGCAATAGCCAAATCACAAATGAGAGGTTTTGGTGGTATGATCAGTTTTGAACTCACCAACGACAGTGTAGAAGAGGCTCGTCGGGTACTTTCATCCACTCATGTATTTGCTTTGGCAGAAAGTTTAGGTGGTGTAGAAAGTTTGATTAATCACCCGGCTAGCATGACGCATGCTTCTATTCCAAGAGAAGAAAGAATCAAAAATGGCTTAAGCGATAGTTTAATCCGACTAAGTGTTGGTATTGAAGATGTCGATGATTTAATTGCCGATTTAGCAAAAGCCATCGGATAACAGTTATCAGCTATTATTTGCATGTTTTTCGCCATTCATTTTGGCTAAAATGGCATGGGGTATAGCCTTGATGTATAAAATATTGGCTAAAAGCCCTTCAACCCCTGTTAAAATATTACTTTTGCGGGCAGAAACGAAGCGTCAGTTATGCAGGACCTGAAAGAAAAAGTCAACTTAAACAATTTGCCTCGGCATATTGCCATCATAATGGATGGTAATGGTCGTTGGGCCAAAGAAAAAGGGCAAGACCGTTTATATGGTCATTTTCATGGTGTAGAAAGCGTTCGCAATATTGTAGAAGGCTGCGCAGAATTGGGTATTGGCTATCTAACCTTATACGCTTTTAGTACTGAAAATTGGGACCGCCCCAAAAACGAAGTAGATGGATTGATGGAGCTTTTGGTAGACACCATTCGCAAAGAAGTGAGTATGTTGAATAAAAACAATATTCGCCTGCATGTGATTGGAGATATAGATATGTTACCCGATTATGCCAAAGCTGAATTGCAAGAAGCATTAGACATGACGGCTGGAAATACCGGATTAAACCTCATTATGGCTTTAAGTTACAGCAGCCGCTGGGAGTTAGTTAATGCGGTAAAACATATTGGTTTAGATGTAAAATCGGGTAAAATTGACCCCGAAACAATCGATCAGTCTACTTTAGAACAATATTTAACCACTAGTAACTTTCCCGATCCGGAGTTGATGATACGTACAAGCGGCGAATACCGCATCAGCAATTTTTTGCTGTTCCAATTGGCTTATGCCGAACTCTATTTCACCAACACTCGTTGGCCCGACTTTAGAAAGGAAAATTTGTACGAAGCTATCATCGATTTTCAGCATAGAGAACGCAGGTTTGGTAAAACCAGCGAACAGTTAGAAACCGTAGAACCCATTGTTTAACCCCATTTAACCAACAAGATAGCGGCTGATTTAACAAAGACTTTTGATTAATACCTTTAATTTGCCGCACTTATCACTAGACCACTGCCGCTTAACTGGCAGGGATAAAGGAAACCAACAAATGCAGACAGGGATGCCGAAATTGTATAAACCGTTTTTACTGATATTAATTGCAGGCAGTTTTGCCTTTAACGGTTTTGCTCAAGAAACTGAACCAGCCGATACCACACAGCCAACTTCAGTAGACGTTAATTTGGAGAATTTGTTCACTCAAAAAGTGCCCAAAAAATATAAAATTGCCGGTATTGCTGTAACAGGTAATCGTTTTTTCGACGAGGCGCTATTAATATCTATTTGTAATGTGAGTATTGGCGATGAAGTCATTATTCCAGGCGGCGATTTGTTTTCTCGTATCATCAACAACCTTTGGAAACAGAATTATTTTAGTGACGCACAGGTTTTTGTAACACAATTAGTAAAAGATAGTATTTGGATTGAAGTGAATGTTACCGAAAGGCCAAGGCTTTCTAATTTCAATTTTAAAGGTATACGAAAAGGCGAAGCAGAAGATTTAACCGGTAAAGTAGGATTGGTTAGAGGTAGAATTATTACCGAAAACATGAAGCGTTCTGCCACAGAAGTAATTCAAAAATTCTATGCAGATAAGGGTTATCGTAAAGTTGATGTTAACATCATTCAAACAAAAGATACATTAATCGACAATTCACTTAACCTCACTTTTTATATTGACAAAGGCGGGAAAGTAAAAATTAGCGATGTCAATTTTGTCAACAATACCATTCCTGATAACAAGCTGAAAAAGCAATTAAAAGGAACAAAAGAAATGACAAGATTAAGCTTGTATCCGCCTAAAAAGCAAGCAGGCTTAGGCGATGACAAGCGAATAGCATTTAGCGATTACCTTAAGCACAAAGGCTTTTTATCGTTCAGTCAAACCAAAGAATTTTTAGATCCTTATGTTAGGCTGAAATTATTCTCTTCGGCTAAGTTCAATGAAAAGAAATACGAAGAAGATAAGGAATCTATTTTGAGTTATTACAATGCACAAGGTTTTAGAGATGCTCAGATTGAAAAAGATACCCAATACTATAATTCAAATGGCAACCTAAATATTGACGTAAAAGTAAATGAAGGTCGCCGTTACTATTTCGGTAATATTAGTTGGAGAGGTAATACCAAATATTCTGATAGTGTGCTAACGGCCATACTGGGTATTGAAAAAGGAGATATTTACAATGTAGAAACCTTAAATAAAAAATTAGGCAAATCATCTACGCCTGAAGGAGGTGATATCAGCGGATTATATATGGATGATGGTTATCTATTCTTCCGTACAGATCCAGTAGAAACTGCCGTTTACAACGATACTATCGATTACGAAATTAGAGTAATCGAAGGGCCGCAAGCTACTATCAAAAACATTCGTATTACCGGTAACGATAAAACGAAAGAGCATGTAATTCGCCGTGAGCTAAGAACCATTCCCGGTGAGAAATTTAGCCGTGCAGATTTAATTCGTTCACAGCGTGAAATAGCCAGTTTAAACTATTTCAATCAAGAGAAAATTGGCATCAACCCCATTCCAAATCCCGATGATGGAACAGTAGATATCAACTATAGTTTAGAAGAGAAAAGTAGTGACCAATTAGAATTGAGTGCCGGTTGGGGCGGCGGGATTGGTTTGACCGGTACATTGGGTGTTACCTTCAATAACTTCTCTGCTAAAAACATCTGGAAAAAATCAGCTTGGGATCCATTACCCACCGGCGATGGTCAAAAACTGAGCCTAAGGGTACAGAGTAACGGTAGAGCGTTTCGTTCTTACAACTTCTCTTTTACCGAACCTTGGTTAGGTGGCAAGCGTCGTAATTCATTTACCGTAAGTGTGTACGATACTAAGTTTTCTAACGCTTTCGACCCACTAACCGGTAGGTTTAGCACTTCTGCAGCCAATGCATCGTACATTAGAACAACCGGTTTTGGTTTAAGCTTAGGTAAACAACTAAAATGGCCCGATGACTTTTTCAGCTTAGTATATTCTCTTAACTATACCCGCTATAAGTTAAAAGAATACCAAATTTTCCCCGGCTTTACCAATGGTATTTCAAATAATATCAGTTTAAAAATTGCTTTACAGCGTTCATCTGTAAACCAGCCTATTTTCCCAACAAGCGGTTCTACTTTCTTGTTGAGTGGTGCATTTACGCCTCCTTATTCTTTAATCGACAAGAGTATCGAAACCAAGGCCAATCCATATAAATTGATTGAGTTTCACAAGTGGCGTTTTACCGGCGAATGGTATGTGCCTTTGGGCCGCCCTGCAGGTGCAGAACGTAACAAACAATTTGTGATTAAAACAGCTGCTAAGTTTGGATATATTGGTAGATACAATAACAATCTAGAAATCTCTCCGTTTGAACGTTTTCAGGTGGGTGATGCCGGTTTAAGTAACAACTTTGCTTTGTTGGGTTATGATATTATTGCACACCGTGGTTATCCGGTGTATGAAACATCAAATCCAAGGGTAAACCCCGATCAACAAGGAGCTCAAAACTTTTTTACCATTTTTAACAAATACACAGTTGAGTTGCGCTATCCATTCAGCTTAAATCCAAGTAGTACCATATTTGCATTAGGTTTCTTTGAGGCTGCCAATGGTTGGTATAGTACCAAAGAATATAATCCATTTAAGTTAAGACGCTCTGCCGGATTGGGTATGCGGTTCTATTTACCCATGTTTGGTTTGTTAGGTTTTGATTATGGCATAGGATTGGATAGGTATACACCAAACAGCCGGTTGAAGGATGCAGCAAGGTTTACCTTTATGCTAGGCTTCGAACCGGAATAATCAACACTTAAAAATTTGTAGGTATGAAAAAAATCTTACTCATTGCACTTTGTTGCTGGCTTTCAGTATCAGCTGTACAAGCACAGCGTTATGCGGTAATCGATACCAAATACATTCTGGATAAAATGCCGGAATACAAAGACGCCGAAAAAAAATTGAAAGACCTTGGCGATCAATGGCAAAAAGACATTGACAATAAGCAGACAGAATTAGACCGCATGTACAAAAACTTTGATGCTGAACAATACATGCTTAGCGATGAGTTAAAGAAAAAAAGAGAAGATGAATTGTTCAATAAAGAAAAGGAAATAAGAGACTTACAGAAAAAGCGTTTCGGCTACGAAGGCGACTTGTTTAAAGAAAGACAAAAGCTGGTAAAGCCTATACAGGACAAGATTTACAATGCCGTTCAAAAAATGGCAGTAAACCGTGGGTACGATTTTGTACTCGATAAAAGTGAAGGAATTACCGTTATATTTGCCGACCCCAAATTAGACAAAAGCGAAGATTTGCTTAAAGATTTGGGCATTAAATAGAATTTAAAAACCAACAACCACAACCACAAAAAAAGTACAATGAAGAAGTTTTTATTTGTTTTGCTGGCAGTAGCAGGTAGCGTAGTGGCAGCACAGGCACAGCAGTTTAAAGTAGGTGTATTTGATATCGATATCATGGTGCAAGCTATGCCCGGTTACGATAAAGTAGACAGCATGGTGCAAGTGTATGAAAGAGATTCACTGCAAGGCGAGTACGATTATAATGTAAGAGAGTACAATCGTTTAGATAGTACGTACAAGGCTGACTCGGCTGCTAAAGCACCGGCAAGTGTATTGAATTTCATCAAAACCGATCGTTCTAGAATTGCTACTCAGATTGTTTACTGGCAGCAGATTGCACAGCAAAAGACCGAAGGCAAAAGACAAGAATTGGCCGGTCCGTTATACGAAAAAGTATTAACCGCTTACAGCAATGTACTAAAGGCTAAAAACTACAACTTGGTACTTAAGCCTGGCAGTTATGAGTTAGGTAGTAAAGTAGATAATATATTTGAATTGGTAGGTAAAGAGTTGAAGATTGAATTACCTGCTCAATTGCGTAGCCAAGGTGCTCCTGCAGAAGAAGAGCCTGCTAAGCCAAAACCAGCAGCCGGTAACAAACCAGCTCCTAAGAAGAATTAATTTTTCAAGGATAATTATATTTGAAGTCATCCCGCTGCATAAACAGCGGGATGCTTATTTTTGAGCATGGCCGATAAAGGAGCAATTGGTGTTTTTGATAGTGGTTACGGTGGTTTAACTGTATTAAAAGAAATTGTACAGCAACTACCTGATTACGATTATATATACCTTGGCGATAATGCCCGAACCCCATATGGTAACCGATCTTTCGATACGGTTTATCGTTATACTTTAGACTGTGTAAAATGGTTTTTTAAGCAAGGCTGCCCGTTAGTGATTTTGGCTTGTAATACTGCATCGGCAAAGGCTTTGCGTACCATTCAGCAACAAGATTTACCAAATTTAGATGCTACAAAAAGAGTTCTAGGCGTTATACGACCAACCACCGAAATCATTGGACAGTTTTCTCAAACCCGACATATTGGTATTCTAGCAACAAATGGCACTGTAGCGTCTCAATCTTATCCAATAGAGTTAGCTAAGTTTTTTCCCGATATTACCGTACATCAACAAGCTTGCCCTATGTGGGTGCCATTAATTGAAAACAACGATTATTTGAATGCCGGCGCCGATTATTTTACGCAGAAATACATACAGCAATTGATGGCACAAAGTGCCGATATAGATACGGTGTTGTTGGCTTGTACCCATTATCCGCTGTTGAAAGAAAGAATTCAGCATTTTTTGCCCAAGGGCATTCAACTACTTTCTCAAGGCGAAATTGTAGCCAAAAGCTTAAGCCAGTATTTACAACGGCATGTAGCCATGGAACAAAGGCTTTCTAAAACCGGCTCTACACAGTTTTTTACTACTGATGATGCAGCAGATTTTGATTATCATGCTGCCATTTTCTATGGTAAAGCGGTAAAATCGGCTCAAATAAGCGTATAAATACAGTTTTTTAAGAAATTTTACATCGATACTTCCATTTTTAAGCCATAGCCCTTACCTTTGCCGACCTTTCACATGGCTGCAGTATGGTGACTGCTCCTCTTGAAATGAAATTTTATAACCGGGTTAGTTAAAAAAAGTATTTATGAAACGTACATTCCAACCGCACACGAAACGCCGTAAAACTGTTCACGGTTTCCGTAAGCGTATGCAAACAGCCAATGGCCGTAAGGTTTTAGCAAGCCGCAGGGCGAAAGGTCGTAAGAAACTTACTGTTTCTGACGAAAGCAGATTAAAGTAATACCAGCCGCTGATTCAGCAGCTTTACCTTTATATAGTCCTGCCCAAAAGGCAGGACTTTTTTAGTTTTGTTTTATATTGATCAATAGACCCACATATCGTTTAGGCAAAAAAAGCCGCATCAAAAGCCGAAAGTTAACGGATGCTTTATTTGCTTCAGGTAAATCGGCAGCGGTATTTCCGTTGCGGGCTGTTTATCAATTGGCAGATGGCAACGGTAATTTGAAAGCAGGGTTTAGTGTAAGTAAACGTAATTTTAAAGCAGCAACAAAACGTAATCGGATTAAGCGATTAATGAGAGAAGCTTATCGTTTGCAAAAACCTATACTTGAAAATGTATTGCAGGAACAACAGAAAACGATGCAAGTGTTTTTCTTATTTACTGCGAAAGAATTGCCTGATTATAAAATGGTATTTGAAAAGATGAAATTACTGTTACAAAAGATTATGCCTACAAAAGCACTCATATCGCCTGAAAATTTTAATTCTTGAAACTGCTACTTCAAATATTAGCTTGGCCATTTATTATATTGATAAAAATTTATCAATATGTAATATCACCTGCTATTGGCCCTAAGTGCAGATTTACACCTACCTGTTCTCAATACACTATTGAAGCATTGCAAAAACATGGCATATTTAAAGGAGGATGGTTGTCAATAAAACGCATCGGTAGTTGCCACCCGGGTGGTAGAAGCGGTTATGATCCTGTACCTTAATTTTTGCTACAACAAAAAACCAAGGCTGCACCAATGTCGTAAGTGATATAAAATCATTTACTATGAAAAATTTATTATTATGTAGTGCATTGTTGGTAACCTTATTTACGGCATGTAAAAAAGACAATGAAATGGTAACCACTAAAATGGTCAAAACAAATGTAGCCATTAGCGGAATGCAAGAAACACCTGCTGTAACTACCGCTGCAACAGGTACTATGGATTATGATTATGACAAAGCCACTAAAATGTTTCATTACACCATCAGGTGGAATGGATTGAGCGGTGCCCCTACCGGCATGCATATTCATGGCCCTGCTGCAAGAGGTGTAAACAGTGGTGTGTTAGCAGGTATTAGTGGTTTTGCTGCTGCTGCAAGCGGTACATATAGCGGCATGGTAACTATTGACAATGTTACTTTGAAAGAAACTGATTTATTAGCAGGTACTTGGTATGTAAATATACATACTGCCGCTAATGCAGGCGGAGAAATTAGAGGACAAATCGAATTTTAATTGATTATAATCTTTCAACAAAAAAATGAAGGCTGCCTTTTTGGGGCAGCCTTTACAGATTAATAAATATAAATAATTTTTAATCCTTTCCGATTAGCATTTTCGATTTTGCTTCAATTTGATCTCTCATTTCACGGTTGGTGTAGAACTTATATATTTCAGGTTCTTTGCCATCATCATCTAGTTGTTGTTCTGCTGCAATTTTTCTGAATGGTCCATAAACCCTAGCATTAACATTGGCAGAAATCTTCTGCAAATTGCCCGGCAGAATAAAATAATTTTGATTGGCTGTCGATACATTTTTCCCCAAAACCAAATTATTAAGGCTGTCTAGTATGCCCTGCATTTGTTCTTGTGTAATAATGCCTTTATTATTCAAATCAACACCTAATTTTTGTTTGGCACCAATCACAGTGTCAGATTTGTAATTCAAAATATAATATCCGGTTTCTGTAACCGCTACATCTTTTTTATCTCCATCTTTATCTATCGTTATGGCGTTTCCGCTTACGGTTATTTCTTGTTCGGCGTGGCCCGTACCATCTTTAATGGTAATCAAATTGCCGTTAACGGTAATAGTACCGCGGCTCATCACCAATACTTTTTTCTCTGGTCCGCCACAAGCAGCTAATAGCACAGTGGCAGCAATTGCAATTACAGTAGTTTTTATCATAATAAAAGTTTAAAAAAATCCCGTCTTAAAAAGACGGGATGAAAATACAATTTATTTTAACGTAGTTGATTATGCAGCTGCAAAACGCTCTGCTACTTTAGTCCAGTTTACAACATTCCAAAAAGCGGCTAAATAATCTGCACGGCGATTTTGATATTTTAAATAGTATGCATGCTCCCAAACATCGGCACCTAAAATAGGTGTACCTTTTACATCGGCCACATCCATTAATGGATTGTCTTGATTTGGTGTAGAACTCACTTCTAACTTACCATCTTTTACAATCAACCAAGCCCAACCACTTCCAAAACGAGTCATACCTGCTGCGGCAAATTTTTCTTTAAACACTTCAAAACTTCCAAAAGCGCTATTGATAGCATCGGCCAATGCACCTGTTGGAGTACCACCGGCATTTGGCGCTAAACTCTCCCAGAAAAAAGTATGATTCCAATGACCGCCACCATTGTTGCGTACAGCTGGTGAAATACTACTGGCAGTAGCTACTAAAGCTTCTAATGTTTTGCCTTCGTGTTCGCTACCGGCAATAGCTTTATTCAAATTGTCAACATAGGCTTGGTGATGTTTGCCATGGTGAATTTGCATAGTAGTGGTGTCGATATGCGGCTCTAATGCATCGTATGCATAAGGTAAAGGTGCTAATGTAAATGACATAATTAAATATTTTAGTTAAACGTAAAGAGATGGCAAATTTACAAGCAATGCTTCGATTTAAATGAAAGTCTGGAATAACAGTTTCTTAAATCGAAAAGATTAACTATAAATCGCCTAATTGAGGCCTAAGAATGATATCTTCTACACAAGCTTGTGGTGAAAGATGAGCCGCAGCGTAAATCATTGCTGCAACATCGGCAGCTTCCATAATGCGTTTAGGGTCAATACCACTACCACTCCAACTATCGGTATATGCTGCACCGGGATATACGGCTGTCACTTTAATATTATAGGCTTTCATTTCTTCTCTCAAATTCTTACTAAAACCGGCTAATGCAAATTTGCTGATACTGTAACTGCCGCCATTAGCATAAGCTGCTAACGAAGCAATAGAACAAATATTGAAAATATGCCCACTTTGGCGGCTCATCATTGCAGGTAATAGCTTTCGAGTAAAATGATAGGCGCTATAAAGATTAACATGAATCATTTGTTCTAATATGCCATCCGCCTCGTTATGAATACTACCCGGTACAAACTGTCCGGCATTGTTTACCACAACATCAGGTGTTCCATGTGTAAGGCACCAATTGGCAAAACTTTCTACTTCGGTTTGGTTACTCATATCTACTGCTTTAGCTAAAATGGCAGTACGAGGGAAACGGGCTTGCAGTTCTTTGGCAAATGCCTGCAAATCATCGTTGTTTCTAGCACAAATAATAATTTGATGGCCTTGTTTATCGCCGCCAAATGCTTCTGCAATGGCACGGCCTAAACCTTTTGATGCTCCGGTAATAATAATTTTCATGTGTTGGAATATAATGTTGGTAAAGATAACTTTTACTTTATGTAGCTGATATGAAGATTTAATAGTTGCTCATCGTATTTTGCAGGCATGAAGTATCGCCATTTATTTTTTGACCTTGACCATACCCTGTGGGATTTTGAAACTAATGCTAAAGAAACATTGCAAGATTTGTATCTGTCTCATCAACTAGTCAACTTGGGTATTGCTGATTTTGATGCATTTTTTGAACGCTATAGTTATCATAACGAACGTTTATGGGATAGATATACCAAAGGATTTATTAAACAAGAAGAATTGCGTTGGAAGAGAATGTGGTTAACCTTATTGGATTACAAAATTGCCAATGAGCCACTATCTCGTCAGCTTGCTATTGCGTTTTTAGAATTATTACCCACTAAGAAAAATTTATTTCCATACACCATCGAAATTCTTAACTATTTGAGCGATAAAGGTTATGTGATGCATTTGATTACCAACGGATTTGAAAGTGTGCAGCATAACAAACTGCGTAATAGTAACCTAACTAATTATTTTAAGGTTGTAATCACTTCCGAAGCTAGTAATAGCCTCAAACCGAATAAAGAAATATTTGATTATGCGTTGCAGAAGGCAGGTGCCGTTACTGAAGAAAGCATCATGATTGGAGATAATATTGATGCAGATATTAAAGGTGGTATGAATGCAGGCTTAGACACTATTTTTGTGAATCATCTACAAGTGGCAACTGCCATCAATCCAACATTTACAATACATCATTTAAAAGAGTTAGAAACTATTTTCTGATCACAACAGAACATAAAAAAACCGGTTGATATCAACCGGTTTTTTTTATATGAGGTGGGTAAACTAGCTTTTTGTTGGAGCTGGTTTAGCAGGTGTATCTGCTTTTTTAGTTTTTGCATCTTTAGAGCAGCAAGATTTTTTGCTGTCGTCTTTGCAATCTTCTTTCTTGGTTTTAGCATCTTTACTGCAGCAAGTTTTGTCTTTGCCGTCTTTGCCACATTTCTTATCATCGCCATGGGCAAAAGCTACACCTGCAAATAAGAAAGCTGCTGTAGCTAGAACTAATAATTTTTTCATATTGCTTTATTTAAGTGGTTAAACTGATTCAAATTTAATGCCTAATCACTAAAAAAGGCATTTCTTATTGTTAAAAGATGAAAATAGTGGTTAAACCGTTGCAAGAACGGTAACACCGCCTTTTACTACTTGATTTAGTTCTACGTTCACTTTTGTGCCAACAGGCAGTAAAACATCTACTCTGCTACCAAATTTGATGAAGCCTAATTCTTCACCCTGTCTTACTTTTTGCCCAGCATTGAGGTAGTTGCAAATACGCTTGGCAAGGGCTCCGGCAATCTGCTTTACCAAAATGGTGGTTTTGTCATTTTTCAGCACAACACTATGTCGTTCGTTTTCGGTAGAAGACTTAGGATGCCAAGCCACCAAATACTTTCCTTTATGGTATTGGCTGTACAACACCTCTCCGCTGATAGGATTACGGTTCACATGCACATTTGCCGGACTCATAAAAATGCTTACCTGAATACGTTTGTCATTAAAATATTCAACGTCAGTAATTTCTTCAATTACCACCACTTTGCCATCTGCCGGACAAATAATATGGCTATCGCTAATACTGAGCTCACGGTTGGGGATTCTAAAAAAAGAAATGATAAACAGCAATAAGAATAAGGTTACACCAAAAATAATACCTGCTAACCAAGGCATGGAGGCACTTAAAAAAGTAAAAGAAGCTACATTGATGATGCCAAATAACAGGGCGGTAATGCCAATAGATGGATAACCTTCTTTATGAATAGTCATTGTAACAGTTTAAAATGAGCGGCAAATATAGACAAGGGCAGCTTAAATAGTTAAGTTAAAGGCTTAAAGAAAGAATTTGACATATAGCCATACAAAAGGAGTGGCAACCAACAACGAATCGAATCGATCTAAAAAACCACCATGGCCGGGCATAATTTGTCCGCTGTCTTTAATGCCTGCCAGACGTTTTAGTTTACTTTCAAACAAATCTCCTAAAGTACCCATAACAGCACCAATGCTTGCAATGACCATAACAGAAACGGTATCGGCTTTAAAAAAATAATGGGCACTGGCAGTAATGGCAGCTACGGCAATGATGGCTCCGCCAACTGTACCCTCCCAAGTTTTCTTAGGAGAGATGGGAGAAAGCGGTGTTTTGCCAATGATGGAACCAACGATATAAGCCATGGTATCATTAATCCAGATGGCTGCAATAAGGGTAATAGGAATAATCCAACCCAAATCAAAGGAGATTTCAGAACCTGAAGCAACAATACCATTGCTACGCATACTCATCATTAAACCCCAACTAAGAGAGATGTACATCAATCCTAAAAAAGAATGAGCAATTACTTTATAGTTGATGTCTTTCGAAAACAATGTTTCTGTAACCGGAAGTACAACGGCAAAAATGAGCATGGTCCACCAGCCAATTTCAGCTAATGAAATGGGGCCGATATTAAAGGCGTCGTTGGTCATCCATAACATAAATCCAAAGCCCGCCAACATAACGCCATAGCGATGAAAAGGGGTAATTTGTTTGTAGTTAGGATCAATTAAGGCAACTATTTTCTGGTATTCTATCCAACAGCCAAAATGAATGATGGTAAAAAGCAGCAAAAAACTCCAATGATTGTAGAGTAATCCGCCAAGCATGACCGCTACAAAAATGACAGCGGTGAGTGCCCTAGTCCTGAATGTTTGCCATTGAAAGGCCATGATAAAAAGTTAGTTAAGCAAGTATGAAGGTAGGTGATTTATACATTTATCATACACTAAAAAGACACAGAAAAGTTTGACCTATCCATATTGAATGGTTAACAAAGCAAGGGAACTTAAAAAGGTAACACATCTTTAAAAAACACAAAGAATAGCAAGACCATTACTAAACAAGGCCACCAAACAATATTAATCATATTGCTATACTTCATAAACTGTTGGCGATTGCCAGAAGTGGTTTCATAAATTTGGTGCTTCTCATACCATTTCAAAAAGCTAACAAAAAAACTTTCTATTCTATTGTTGCTCAATAATGTCGTCGCAAGTAATTTGATGATGGTTACAATTACCAATGCTATTACGGCACCGTATTTTAAATAGTACAAAACATCATCCATATTTTTTTGCTAGGAAGGTAGTCTTATAAAATCTGTAAACATGATTTTCGAGATTAACTTCTAATTAAATCAACTGATTATGTCATGTATGAGTCAAGTTTTTTTCTAAACTCCCAGAAAAGCAGCATCTATTATCAATTTTGGGTCTAATTGCAAACTGCTTTAAATGAAAACAAGCTCATGGCTGCTGCTGCCACTATTCATATTGCTTGCGGGTTGTTGGAAATTTAATCTAAGACCCAAACCACAACCGGATAATTTCAAAATAATGGGTTATAAGCCGGTGTACAGTACCGATCCTGCTTTAAAACAAGTAACGTCAGATACGCCAAGACCGGTAAAAAATGCCGGTAAAATATATGCATGGCAAAACTATTTATTGCAGTGCGAAGTAGGAGAGGGTATTCATGTAATTGATAAATCGATACCGGCCAATGCTCGTCGCATAGCCTTTATTAAAGTAATTGGAGCAAATGATATTTCAATTAAAGATGGATTTTTATATACCAATAGTTATAAAGATGTGGTGGTGATTAATATCGCCAATATTCAACAACCCATTGAAGTTAAAAGAATACTTAATGCTTTTAATGTAAAGGGTTATTTACCTGTGCCGCCAGTTAAAGGAAGCACTTATGAATGTGTGGATTTGAGTAAAGGTATTGTAACCGGATGGGTACAAGATTCGGTATCGTATTATCAATCATGCTACAATTTTTAAGAATGAAAAAATTAATCACTTATACACTAGTTGTAATTGCGGTAATGATATGGAGTTGTTCTAAAGATGGTACTGCAGAAAGTGCTGCATCGGCCGGTGGAACAGGCACCGGTGGTTCTTTAGCCCGATTTACTATTGCCGGTAATTATTTGTATTTGGCCGATGATAGGCAATTAAAAGTGTTTGATATTAGTACACCTGCTACCATGACTTTAAAGAAAACCATTGATGTTGGTTTTGGAGTGGAAACCATTTATCCTTATGGCGATAAATTATTTATTGGATCGCAGTTGGGTATGTTTATTTATTCGATAGCCAATCCTGAAAATCCGGTAAAGTTGGGCGAAGCCCAACACCGCCGTAGTTGCGACCCGGTGGTGGCAAAAGATACCATGGCTTATGTAACTTTAAAAGGCGGCAATATTTGTGGCCCTGCTACAGATGGATTGTATAGCTATAGTATTAGAAACATCAGTTCGCCGGTATTGCTGAATACACTTGTTTTACCAAAGCCAAGTGGTTTGGGTTATAGCGATACGACGTTGTTTGTGTGTTGCGAAGACAGTGGTTTGGCAGTTATCAATATTAAAAATCCGGCGCAGCCGAAATTGAAAAAAATGATCACCGCCAATAGTTTTTATGATGTTATTCCACTAAACGGATTATTGGTTTGTATGGTTAAAACGGGAATGGATTTATACGATATTACAGATGTTAATAATTTGGTATTGATTAAGCATATAGACAATTAATAACAGCGATTTTTGCTATTTGCGTAATTGTAACGGTATGGGCTACCAAATTTTAGTAAGTAAAAATATTGTTACTCGCTGTTAATACAATTGGCTGTTTGTCTGTAATAAGAATGGTATGTTCATGTTGTGCTACAAATCCGCCTTTATTACCAACTAATGTCCAGCCATCTGCTAATGTTGTAGCTTTAGTAGATGTAGTAGCAATAAAAGTTTCGATAGCTACAACGCTATTTTTTCTAAATTTTTGACGGTTAAAAGGATCTGCATAATTCGGAATTTCATGTGGCGCCTCATGCAAGCTTCTACCAATACCATGACCAGTTAAATTACGAATGACGGTGTAACCCGCTTTTTTTGCTTCGGTAGCAATTAAACCACCCACTGCTGTAATTGCTACACCATCGCTGATGGCAGCAATAGCTTTTTGTAATATTTTTTTAGAGGTGTTTACAAAAGGTAAATGCCGATGAATATCGTTTCCTACTACAAACGAACAACCATTATCTGCCCAAAAACCATTGAGCGATGCAGATACATCTACATTAATTAAATCGCCTTCTTGTAATACCGTTTTGTCTGACGGAATACCATGTGCCATTTGCTTATTTACACTAATGCAAGTATAGCCGGGAAAGCCATAAGTCATTTTTGGAGCAGACACAGCACCATAGTATTGCAATAAGCTGCCACCAAATTCGTCTAAGGTTTTGGTAGTCATGCCCGGACTAGCATATTGTTGCATGGCTTTTAAGGTTAATGCAACTACTTCACTTACCTGTTGCATACCTTTTAATTCTGCGGCTGTAGAAATTGACATATGTAAAAGTAATTAGGTAAGAATAAAACACCTTGGCACAAATGAAAAACGGTGTAATGGCTGCATCACTGGTAAAACAAAGACGGTTGCCAAACAAGTCAGCAACCGCCTAAGCGTTTTTAACTTTCTTACTTATACAATACTACAACGGTAAAATCATAGCTGTAGGTAGAGGATGTAGCAGCATAATTTTTAACCCTAATTTTCATAGGTTGTTCGTAAAGCTTAGTGTAACGAACAATGCTCCAAGCATAATTATCATTGTCTTTTACATAACTATCGCCATCCGGATAATCGATGTACAAGTCCGAATCGGTTACGCCACTTTCGGTAGGTATAGCCACTACTACATATTTGGTGTTGCTGTAGAACGTACGTTCGAACGATTTTTCTTCGCCTTTCTTCAATACCATGGTGTATTCGCTAGCAACAGAATAACCTTCTTTCATTAAATCGGCTACTACAGTAAACTTCTTGTCGAGTGATTGACTCAACGCAAACAATGGTAGTACAAAGCTGATGGATAATAGTAATTTTTTCATGTGCAGGTGTTTTTGGTTTGATGATGAAAGTGATTTAGCTGTTACAATAGTAACATGTTGTAAAGTAAACTAAATTTTGTAATCAATAAAATACCTATTAAGCAGTATTTTCTTCAATGCCTTTCTCCGTAAATTTTTTCTCCAATTGTGCCGGTATCGCCTAAAGCTCTACCCTTTATCAACCAACTGCTGCCAAAAGCAAATAGCGCTATGGCTTCAAATACTAAAGTGGAATAATGAAAATAGCCACTCGATATAGGTATGAGAATGATGCAGATAATAATTACGATACCACAAAAGGTGTAAATATGATTTTCATCCAGCATACTTACCGGAATGCCGGGGTTTCTTTCTTGCCCTTGTGTAAATACCAATAAAGATAATACTGCAAAAATCACAAATAAAGTACCGGCAAAGCCAAAATGGATCCACCCTAGTACTTCCAAATTACTGGGAATGATGGTGTATATTTTTTGATAAGCTTTGTCGGGGTTGGTAGGTACCAATGCTACGCCAAATGCCATCAAGCCTGCAATATTGGTAAGTAAGTTATCATTCAACCACCATTTTGTATTTCCTAATCCCTTATACCTAACTAAGAACAAGCCAACAGCACATAAAATTCCGGTAAATACCTCTCTTACATTGGTATAATAATAGTGACTAATAGATGGCTGCAACTTAACATACGAAGGGTTCAGCGAAGCCAATACCAATAGTATAGGCAAGGCAATACCCAAATATCCTATAGAGCGTCTTAACCTTCTATATGTTGTGTCTGCATGTTGTCTTAATAGCATCGGTTAATGATTGGTTTGTTTATGCATATTAAATTTAAAGTTGTTTGTCTTGTATTGTCCGAGCACAGCATAGGTAGTGTCATTCAGTCGTTGTAATTGTAAAGTAATAGTGTCTTGAACGTTGTTTTTCCAAACTGTTGCAGTAATAGTTTGTTTTTTATCATCTAATTGATAGTTGCCTGTTAGCGCTTTAGTTTTTTCAAAATAGTTGGGATTGCCACTAAAAGCAATTCTATCATTATAATCAAAATATATTTTGTTCCATAGTAAACTGTCGGATTGCCAATTTGAAGTATTTAAGGTATCGTTATTGCGAATAAAATTAGTGGTGTTCCATACACCGGACAATAGACTATCCTTGGACATGGTTGTTGAAAAATAAAAAATAAAGCCTGCTGAACCTGCCATTACTAAAACTCGTAAACAATTTCTAAACCAGAAATGAATCGTTTTAGCCGACGTAGATAAACTGGTATTTATTAATGATTGAAGCGTTGACCAGTAAAACGAAACTAATAATAGTAAAGCCAAAGTAAACAACACCGAATTCAGGAATGCACCAAAAGCAATATCATAGAACAGATTGATGAGTAGAATATTCGTCATTATCGGTAATAGAATCAAGCTACCCAGTAATGTTGTTCGTCTAAATAACAATAAGAAACTACCACCAATTTGTAGTGCTGCAACAAGAAGCGTTAAAGGTTGAGAATAGCCAAAATAAAACCAAGTAAGATCAAAACCACTGGCATCTTTTAGTAAGGTATAATCTCTAATAATAGAATGCCTGAATTGCGTTTTGAACACTTTGGCAAAGCCATAAGTAGCAATTTCAAAGGCCAACCAATAACGGATAAGTCCTAAAATAATTGAAAATCGACGGGTAAAATCTGTTTGAGACTGCTGCTCTTTTTTATGCCACTTAATACTAAACGTAATGGCAATGATAATTCCAATGAGTAACAATCCAATAAGGACAATTTCTATTACTTGATTGTCGATAGATTGAAGTAATTGGCGAGGTAATATTTCTAAACCTAACATTAATAGATTGACTACAATGAAAGCGATTAAAATAGTAGCCACTATCTTTTTAAACCAATGGGTGGGTGAAAGCATGCAAATGATTTTGTATACTAATGTAATACAGTTATGCAATAGCTGAAATAAAATCAATGGTTTTTATTGCTGCTATCATAATGTAGACCAATGAGCAGGGGCTGTATTATTCAGCGATTAAGGCTCATTCTGTTTAATTTATTTTCTTTCATCCTGCACTTTATTAAACAATTTTCGCTTAAAACCAGACCATACAAGATTGCGTAGATTTTATGCCAATGAAAAAGTATTAACTATTTTGAAACCGGCCGTTTTGCTTCGGGAATTCATTTTTTTATTTAATTCAAACGTTTGAAATATCAATTTGATTCATTAATCTTGCTATTGAAATTGTTGCGGGTAAGCGTTATGATGTCAAATAGCTTGTATCAATTTATATTTATTAATTAGCCATTATGAAAAAAATCTTTCTTGCTGTATTGCTATTGCTTGTAATTCAAGCAGCCAATGCACAACTCATTATTTATTCTAATTTAAACTTGGGAGGCACTTCGGCAAGTTGTGTTGCTCGTACTATTTATACCGGCAACGCCATTCCCAATGGACTAAACAATAATATTGAATCTATTTTTTTGAGCCAAGGCTTTATGGCTACTTTGGCCGAAAATGAAGATGGTACAGGAGAACGATTTACTTATATGGCTAACAATAGTAATCTAAATGTTAACCTAGCTTTTGTATTGCAAAACAAAGTGTCGTTTATAAGAGTATCAAAACTGCATTCCGTTGCTGTTAAGAAAAAAGGTTCGGGAAATACCAACAATGCTTACACTACCGATTTAAATGCAAGTTGGTTTTACGATTGGGGTCCCTTTGATGTATCTACTCCCACAAGAGAATTTGTACCTATGGCATGGGGCACCGGCCATGCTTCTGATGCCAATATCAATGTTGTAATAGCAAAAGATTCGCTTACCCATTATTCTGCATTTAATGAACCCGATAATGATGGCCAAGCCAATATGTATGTGTCAAATGCCATTCCCCTTTATAAAAAACTATTACGAGCCGGTTTAAGAATGGGTTCGCCGGCTTGTACAGAGTCGCAATATAGAGTATGGTTAGATAGTTTTATGACGGTATCCAAACAAGATAGTCTTAGGGTAGATTATGTAGCCGATCATTGGTACGACTGGGGTAATTGGCTGAATACGCTAAACCCTAACCCCAACCCTGTAGATGTATTCAATAGATTTAAAAATTATGTGAATGCATTGTACGACTATCATAAAAAACCAATATGGATAACTGAATTTAATGCCAATGTTAATCGTACGGCTTATGTACATGAGGAGTTTATGCGTTTAGCATTGCCTTGGTTGGATGCAAACCCTAATGTTGAACGGTATGCATATTTTTTTGGTAATGATATACCCATGTACAGCTCCCCTGGTGTTTTGTCTACTGCCGGCAGTATTTATGCTAACCATGCATCTGTCAATGCATACCCTAATAATATTTATGATACAAGATCTTCATCGCCGATTGTTTTAGCAGCATGGAATCCTTCCACCTTTACGCAAGGTGGTTTAGCGGTGGCAGAATTTGATGCAACAACCCTTCAGGCTAACATGACCAATCCACTTGGGCTTATCAGAGGGTCTGGTGTGGATTTGCCAACAACGGCTGCCTCAAATGGTTATTGGGGCGGAAACAATTGGTCTAACACTACAGCAGCAGCCGGAGTAACGGCCAACAAGTTTATCAGATTTAGTGTAAAATCTACCAATGGCAAATCTGTTAACTATCATGCAATCGAAAAATTCAATATTCGTATTTCGGCTAGTGGTCCTATACAATATCAAATTGATTATCAAGTTGACAACGGTACTTTTAGACCAATAACAACCGTAGTTGGTCCCCCAAGAACAACAGGCAATTATCAGCTTGGGCCCATTGATTTATCTAATATTGCCGGGCTTCAAAATGTTCCGCCCACAAGTACCATTACATTTAGAATCACACCATTTGATGCTACTGCTACTTCCGGCTCTTTTTTGATTGGTAGTGGTACGGGTGATACAGATCCTGATTTGACCATCACCGGCGGATTTTCGGATGAAAATATTATTAATACATCATTGCCGATTACATTATCAGATTTTAAACTGACACGAAACAACAACAAGATGTATTTACAATGGGAAACCAAATCTGAAATTGGTTTTAGCCATTTTGAATTGGAGTATAGTAAAGATGGTAACAGATTTGCGACAATAGCAACCATCAGCGGCGCTAATTTGCCCAATGGAAGTAAGTACAACTATACAGATGTTCCGGCCATTTTTCCCAATCATTATTATCGGTTAAAAATGGTAGATAAAGATGGTAGTGTTAAGTATAGTGCTATTTTGTCTGCCAATAGCAATAGTGTAGAAGTGCCATTTGTAGTGTCGCCAACCTTAGCTACCGGAAGTACTATTAACGCTAGTTTTAAAAAGGTTACCGGTTTAGCAAGGCTACAAATATTAAATGTTAATGGACAGGTTATAGCGACTTATCCATTACAAGCCGGCACTAGTAATCAAACTATTCAAACAACCAATTTTGCAAAAGGCATTTATGTTGTTGTACTACAAGACAATGGGCAAACACTAACTAGAAAGTTTATTAAACAGTAATTAAAGTTATTGGCTAATATTTATTTCGTCATTGTTGGTGTACTTAGTCAACCAACTTAATACCGTAGCGTACTTATTGTTTTGCAAATAAGAATACCTGCATAGGCTAGTGATAGCTATTTATTGAAGGATGAAAAAGTAAATAATGCCCCAACAGGCAATAAAGAACAAACCTGCATATATACCGGTTAAATTTTTTCGAAGGTCTTTTTTAATTAGGAGTCTATACAATACCCAAAGTATAAATAGCACCAAAAAAACTAGTGGCATGATAATTCTTATAGGGGCCATGGTGTAATTGTTTAGGATGTTTGAAATTAGACTATTTAACTGATATACCGATTTTACTGCTTTAGCCTGCACTTAATGTGTTTGTTGCTTAGTCATCAGACCCGGCAGTTTTTTTTACATTATTCTACCATAAGTTTTTGTTGCTCTACCATAAAATCGAAAGATAGTTCTTCTAATTTCTTTCCATTGACAACAGCATCCCAAGGGCCGTGCCCTCTATTAAGAAGTGTATATAATTTAAATGCAGCACCGGTTGAGGTATATATATTCTGCAATTCAATGGCATTGATATATTTTACGGTGGAATCTGCCGTACCATGGGCAATCATGATTGGTGCATCTGAACGGTCAAAACGTTGATAGCCATAAATAGTATTTGTTGCAGTAACAGCAACACCGCTACCCCAGAAATCTAAAATTGTTTTTACAGTGTATGTCTTATTTAAATTGGTACTTGTTAAGGTTGGATCAGTATTTACAGCTATTTCGTTTGTGAAATCTGATGTGTTTGTTATTCCCAATGTAGTAGCAATAATTGCACCGGCCGAACCTCCTCCCACTGTAATGTAATTGGTGTCAATATTGTAATTGTCTGCATTCGCTATCATCCATCTCATTGCAGCCTTTGCATCTCTATGTGCCGGATACATAGCCATGAATTGAGATTGGTCTGCAAGCGGTACACTCGTTTGTGCATATTGAATCCATTGTGCAGGTATGGTACCTTTATCTCCCAGTAATCTGTAGTTAATAGAAAAAGCTACCCAACCTCTTGCCGCAAAGTAGTTGGCAAGATTGACAATGTTAACATCATTTTTATCGCCGCCAACAAATCCCCCGCCATGAATCAATAATATAGCAGGTTTCTTTTTGGTATTATTAGCAGGCTTATATACATCTAGTTTTAAATCTATAATAGTATTAGTAGTACTATTTAATGTTTGATGCCTTAGGCCCTGACCGTACGTAATATTCTGTTCAATCACTACCGAATAGGTTGCTGCTGCTTTAACAGACATTGAATTGGTGATATTGGTGTTGGTAGCATTATCTTTTTTGCAAGAAGAAATAAAAACTAGCAAGAGTGCTATTGTAAGTAAGTGCTTCATTCGCTTCATTTAAATTAGTGCATAGACTAGTTGATTAACCATAAGTTTAACATATGACTGTCAACTCTTTTTGTCTTGGCCGGTTCTCCATGCATTGCCTTTCTAGCCTAGCTTTGCGACCACGGCAATAGTAGTTCATTTCTTTTTGAGTGCATTCATGAGGTCTTCCAAATAATCGGTTTGGAGTTCTTGAATTTCTAAAAGTTTTTTGTTTTGATGCGCCAACAAGTGATCTATTTTTTCGCTGAGTAGTTTAATTTCAAGTTCGGCTTTGAGATTGATTTTATAATCATGTTCACTCCTTTGCCTGTCTTTTTGTTCTTGTCTATTTTGGCTCATCATAATAATGGGGGCCTGTATGGCAGCCAAGCAAGAAAGAATAAGGTTAAGCAATATAAAAGGGAATGGATCGAATGGTTTTGTAACTAACAACCAAATATTAATGATTATCCAAATTAAGATGAATGAAAAAAAGACGATGATAAAAAACCAACTACCGCCAAATGTGGCCACTTTATCGGCTAGCTTTTCCCCGAAAGTGAGTTCGGCTTCAATTTCATCTTGTATGTTTTCTGATAGTATGGAATTATTTTTAATGGCATTCATCACATCTCTATCAATGACTGCAACTTCTCCTTTTTCTTGAGTAATTAGTGAGGTTAAGTAAAGTCGTCTGTATTGATTGAGTTCGGTGATGGTAATGTAACTAGCTGTATCAAAGCCGGGGTATTCGGATTGGATTAAATTGAAAATACCTGTTCTAATATCTTGACCTTTTACTTCTTCCCCTTTCGGAATGGCTTCTTTGCTAATGTAACTTGTTTTCATTTTGGGTGTGTTTTAGAATAACCACCAACACTCAAATATACGTTATCACAACAAGCCTTTACGGAATAGCTAGATTCATCATTCATACTCGTCCTGCTGGGGGCTCCATGTATTGCCCTTGGCTTAGGTACGGGGCTTGGTAATGAGACCCGGCAGGGCAAAAAGGGAAAAGGTATCAGCAAATATGACTTGTATAAACTAAGTTGATGTCTTTTGGGTAATGGCTAAGAAAGTGGCTATTGAAACAATTTTAGTTCTCCCAAATTTTTCGATTTCCAAAAAGTCTTTATCGCCAGTTAATAAATAATGTGCCTTACTATCTTTTGCAAGTGCTAGCAAGAAATTGTCTTTTGGATCTCTGCAGATAAATACTGAACTATTTACTTCGATTAAATCAATATAAGGTTCAAATGCTGTCAGCATTTCTTCGAGCCCATTTACTGCAAAATACTTTTTGAGTTTTGGTTTTGTAATGGTTGATGCAATCTCCTCAATGAGTTCTTTACTAAACATTATTCTTACTCGCTGAGTTATGAGTAAGCTATCAAGCAGTGTCAACTTATTTGAAATAATGAAGCTAACCCATAGGTTAGTATCTATGATAATTTTTAGTGGTTTATTTTTTGGCATAACGCTTTGCTCGTACTTCTTCCACTATTGTAGTAATATCGGCTAAGGTTGGCGCAGTTGCAGCATTACGCCTCATTTTTTTAAGGTAAGTAGCTAAAGCAGATGCAGGGGCATCGTTCACTTTAATCAGCTTTAAGTCTTGCATACCTTTAATGAGCTGCAAGGCTTTGGGATTAAGTATTTCTATTTTTAAGGCTTCCATGTTTCAAATTTAGCGCATTTTATAACCGGTTGGAAATTTTCTTACACCCTACATGTTATTGTCTTTTGCTTCCATGGTTTGTGTCGTCACAAACCAATTGTACATACTATTACAGGCTGTTTTTTTGCCACTAAGACATGAAGAATACGAAAGAAAACTTCGTTTTCTTTTTGAAACAGTTGTTGGCGTTTTTTCCTACATTAACTCAATTCATCATAATGAACAGGTACAAAATGGTTCACTGTATTTTTTTTATAAAACATAGCCCACGGTTTAAACCGTGGGCTATGGGGTTAATCTATTTTGCTACTATGGTTTTAACCATTTGTTGTGGTTGTTACCATGCCTAGATGCATTGGCTGATTAAATGGGCTAGGTAAAGAGACCCAGCAGGACTAAAGAAATTATTTTTTGATCATTAATTTGCTTTGGTTCAAATGGATTCCTGAGGCTTTAAAACAATAAAAGCCAGCGGGTAAATCACCAATTGCCAAGTTTATCATATTATTACCTTCTTTTACTTGCCACATTTGACTACGAATTAACTTGCCTTCAGCATTTGTAATTTGCAATAATACCCGTTCACTAGCACTACTCTTTAAACTTACCTGCACCAGATTCGTTGCTGGGTTAGGAAACAAGTCTAGGTTGATTTTTTCCCCTTTATGCTTAACGGTAATTTGGTTACTATAGGTGTAAGATCCATCTTTATCAATCAACTTTAATCGATAATATACAGTACTTAATGGGGTACTATTATCTAAAAAACTATAAAAACTTTTGGTAGTTGAGTTTCCTTTTGCAACAACAGTTCCAATGCTTGTCCAATCAAGATTATTGATGCTTTTTTCTACTTCAAAAAAATCTACATTATGTTCAGAAATGGTTTCCCATAACAGTTCATTTTTATCGTTCTTATTTACTGCTGTAAAACTACCTAATTTCAGCGGCAGGGCGTAAGGTGTTAGTGATGCTATTTCAACATTGGATAATGCTCGGTTATAAATTCTCAATTCATCCATTTTCCCATTCAAAGGGTTATATCTTGGAGGTGTATAAATAGCCGCTGCCATTGCACCAGCTATAGGATTAAGAGGATAAGATGGTGTACCCGTACCTTCTGAAGCAGACAATTTAAAAACTCCATTTATATATATGGAAATAGTACCATTGTTTCTTACAGCTGTAATATGATTCCAAGTATTAGGCGTTATTGCTGTAGCTGCTGCGCTGCCTACAGAATTATTGCGATAATTAAATTGTAAGTTCCAAATTCCAGTAACATTTCCTTGCCAAATATATATACCCCATCCATTATAGTTTAAACAATTGTCAATAATTCCACCAGTAGCAGTTCCGCTAAGGAGGAAACCAAATGAGATAGTGAAATTAGTACTTCCGGAAAAATCGAGATTACCATTGTCTGTAAACTCTGTATAGGAATTTAAGTTTCCGGTATATTGAATGGCTTGTCCGGCAACATTGGGGTTATTAGTGGTATAGCTTGTATTGTATGTATTGGCTGTAATAGATGCAGATCCGGTATTCGTTAAGTTGCTATTGAAATTAAAATATGCAATTAAACCATTAGTAGGCTGTGCATTGATGGCTAAGTGAAAAAGTAGGAAAAAAAATAAAAGTCGAACTTTGGTGGATTGTGGTTGCATATTTTTTTCTAAAACTAATAATTGAGTTTCATATTTGCAATACCTCGCAATAGGTATTTTTCATAAAACATAGCCCACGGTTTAAACCGTGGGCTATGGGTTTAATCTATTTTGCTGTCTCCATGTATGGTATTGGCTAATGCACTAGCCCGGGTAAGGAGTCCCAGTATAATAAGAGAGATAGTTATTTTCTTTTTTTGATTTTATTTATTTCCTTGTCAAAATCAGAGAGGTATTTTTTATCTTGAAGTATCCTAAATTTTTCAAATTCTTGACCTGCTTTTGCTATAGCTTGTTCATTTGATATTTTGCCAGCATTATCCAATATTTCATATCTGTTGATTTTTAGAAAACCATCTAGCACTTCAATCCATTCAGACATTTTCATTGGGATATTTCGCTCAGCTTGTAGTTCTGCAAAGTTTAAATACAACTCTACTAAGCGATTGAGTTCTTTGATTTCTTTCTCTTCTAGATAATTTTTTGCAGTTCCAATATCTGATTTTACTATTTTTCCTTCAGGAGAATTTTTCCAAGTGGTTAAGCCCATATTGGGCTTTTTGGCATCTACTCTGTTGTGAATAATTTCAGCCGCTGTATTTCCACTAATGGCCCAATGAAGTTTGTTCTGAACAGTTTTATAAAAGTTATGAGTTAGTTCTGAATCAGCATCATAATCAATACTGCATTGAGCATAGATATCGGTTATCTTTTGATAAAATCGTCTTTCCGAAGCTCGGATTTCTCGAATTCTTTCAAGTAGTTCCTCAAAATAATCCTTACCAAAAACCTGACCACCTTGCTTCAAGCGTTTGTCATCTAAAACGAATCCTTTGATGATAAATTCTTTGAGTGTTTTGGTTGCCCATATTCGGAATTGTGTGCCTCTTTGAGATTTAATTCTGTATCCAACTGAAATAATTACATCAAGATTATAATAGGAAACCTCATAATCTTTTCCATCATCGGCAGTTGTTCGGAATTTCCGAACAACTTGATTTTCGTCTAATTCGCCTTCTTTAAAAACATTACTAATATGCTCACTTACAGTTGATTTTGACCTGTCAAACAAATCTTGCATTGCTTTTTGAGTAAGCCAAACAGATTCATCATGAACAAAAACATCCACACGAACTTCGCCATCTTGCGAAGTATATAGCATAAAATCTGAGTTATTTGGAATAGGCGCCGACATAATTAGGCTTCAATATTAAACAATTCTATTTCGATAAAAATATTGATGTACACCATTTATTACTATACCTACCATGCCGGGAGTCCCTTGGCTAACGCACTTGGCTAGGTAAGGAGACTTCTGCAGGACTATTTTTCATTACTGCGTCTTAATTTGATTTCTTTATTGATTTCAATCATCGCCTCTAGCAGTTCTTCTAGTCGTGCAGGATTATTGATGTAGGTATCAACCGGTATTTTTCCAATTTCATAGTGAATGACACAGCGCCAGCGGTTTACACCGGTATAACACTCTAGCATAATTCCTGCACGGGTATAAAAACGATATTCGGTATACCGCTGCGTAGATTGATCAGTTGTCATAATTTCATTTTTTACCTGTTGCAGGTAGCCAATGAATGTTTCCAATTCGTCTTCATCAATGTATTCAGCATTGGAAGCAGGGGCATCTGTAAACAAGTTGCGGTTAAGCCGATTGTCTATACGAACGGCATATAATTTTTTACCTGTTTTCAGCTCTTCCAAAGTTGCCAAGTACACGGCCATTTCACGGACCTTGGCCCACTCATCTAGGTGGTATTTTACATTGGTGCGGTTATCGTAGAGTTTTCGGTGAAACTTACTTTCAAACATAGAATCAACTCGAACAACTACAGTATCAATTTGGCAAAAGCCCTGAAGGACAAAAGTGGAAAATAGAAGTGTAAATAGTAATTTCATAAAAATGAGTTTGGTGATTAACACTTGCTAAATTACTGGGTTGAAAAATATATACATGAATTAAAGTATAGCTTAAATGAATAAATCAGGCCTATTCATTTACCCTGCTGTGTCTCCATGTATTGTTGTTGCAGTTTAGCTATGGCACCCCGGCATGCGTACTGCATTAGCTCTATTCAACCTAATGAACTGGTGCAAAATGTTTTTGCCACAAAGACACGAAGAACACGAAAGAAAACTTCGTTTTCTGCTACCATGGTTTGTGTCGTCACAAACCAATTGTATTACTATACCAATCTATATTTTTTTACCACGAAGCAATAAAGGGCTCGAAGGGAAAACTTCGTTTTTTTCTTCGTGTGCTGCCGGTGTCTCTATGTATTGCTGTTGCAGCATAGTCATCCCAAAGGGATGGCATGTGTATAGCAAGCATTGTGTGCGGTGGTGTTCGACCCCGAAGGTATCGTATATCGTATTGATGAATCCTTGCTATAAAGATTTGAATCCTTCGGATTCTTTTTTTAATGTTTTATCTATTCAAAGCGTTAGTTGTTGTTGCAATTTGTTTCTACTATTACCAAGGTTGATATTTTACATAGCCCACGGTTTAAACCGTGGGCTATGGGTGTAATCTATTTTGCTCCAATGGTTTTAGCCATTTGTTGTGGTTTGCTATGCCGGGGTCCCTTGGCTGATGCAGTGATATGGTAGAAGATATCTCAGCAGGACTGAACAAAGCTATTGCACTTAATTGCAGGGAAACCATGCTTGCTAAGTCGAACATTTTATCACCAATAGTGTTATTTTTGAAGCTTAATTATTTGTTATGAAACATTTTATTGGAATACTATTTTTCCTAGGGTTTAGCGCTGTAGGTTTGGCACAATCGGGCACTGCCAAAGTCTATCTCATTCGAGAAGGTATGCATGAGGGTTCTGCAGCAGCCAGTTCTATTTTTATAGCAGATTCATTGTTGTGTAAGCTGAATAACAAACGTTATTCTATTCATGATATTGCACCGGGTACATATACTTTCCACGCCCAATGGGGCGGCAAAAAACCCAATAAAGACAAAAGAGGCGATATAGTAATTACGCTAGAAGAAGGAAAGACTTACTATATTAAATTTAACTCCGTGGCCAAGGCTTTTAATGGTTATGTTGGGTTGATAGAAGTAACTGAGAATACCTTTAAAAATTTAGAGGCATCATTAAAGGTAGATGACAAGTGTTTATGATGTAAGGTAATTGTTTGTGCTGCCGGTGTCTCCTTTTGTCCTGCTGGGGTCTCCATGTATTGCTCTTGCAGCCTAGCCATGGGACCCCGGCATGTGTACTGCATTAACTCAATTCATCATAATGAACAGGTGCAAAATGTTGCACTTGGTTTTTCTCATAAAACATAGCACTACTGTGTTCATAATCTTGCCAATGTGATGCCAGTTTCCATTTACCTCGAACACAATTTAAATGAATGTAATTTATTTTTTGTATCAAAAATTGTCGGTGATAGATTGGCTTAGCATCAAAACTAGTTTCAAATACTTGATGCTGTTGCCCTTTTTTAATTGCTGTTGTGGTTAATCCATCTTTAAGTTGTAATACTATTGATGTAAGTGCTTTTTCTTTTAACCGTTTTACTAATGCATAGGCCATAAATCTTTTTCCATTGCCTATTATGGTATTGAGTTGATATGCATCTGTTGGAAAAAATAGTATGACATGCACATGATTGGGCATAATGGTATAAGCCGTTGTTTTGATGCCATGTGTATGGCATAGATAATCAAACCATTGGTAAACTATATCGTAAGCGTTACAAAGTTGAAATAGTGGCAACCATTTGCGACAGGTAAATGTGATATAATACAATGCCGGTTGATTGCTATGTATTGTTCTTGTTGCCATGGATTATTGTACTGACATTAAGGTACACCATTTAAGTTTATGCTTACTATGCCGGGGTCCCTTGGCTAACGCACTTGGCTAGGTAAGGAGACCCCCAGCAGGACTAAATTCTTTTGTTGGCAGAAGTTTTATAATACAATAGTAATCTCTTTCAAAATATTGTTAACCCATTTGCCAATTCCTTTAATGTCAATTGCTAAATTTTCGTCCAGGCTTTTTGTGTACAATGTCCCGTGATAATCGTTTTTACCTCTTAGGTGTAATGCTATTTTAATGATGCTGTCTTCTTTAATAAAGTAAGCACCACCATTTCCTGTCTCTTTATGCAGAGAATAAACTTGAATTTTATAATCCTTAGGTGTATCATCCAATACAATGATGTCTGGCTTCTCAATCTGTTCTGGCTTGAACACTTTATCTGCAACAGAAGTATAATAGTTGTTTTTTATAAGTGCAACAGGGACATTTTCGCCAGTTTTTGATTTATTGCTTACTTCAATTCTATTAAACCCCTTGTATTCTAAATCCTTTATTGCGTCTACCGAATAAGTAATTAAATCAATAGCTTTTTGTTCGGACGTTGCTATTGAAGTATTCAAACTACGGTTGTTGTAAATATTTTGCAATTCTGTGAATAAAAGTCGAAAGTCTTCTGTTGAATCTTCCATACTCTTAAGAGTGTTTGAAGGCTCATTGGGTAACTTATCAAAAATGTACTTTAAGAAATCATAGATAAACTTCTTAATGTCGTCTGATGGCTTTGTAAATAAGTTTGCTGTTTCAAGCAGTTCGATTTCAAAATTGAGTTTAAAACTTCCAGCTAAGGCGACCTCTGAATATATTTTTGGAGTAATATTCAATTCCTGTAGGAAAGTTGTCGCAGAGTTTAGCAATGAATAAACCTTGCTATTAGTATTACTCATTATTAAGGGTTCTGCTTTATGCAAGTCTGCTAACTCGCCTTTTAAGCTAAAGGTGTATTCTAAAGTATTACGCTTTGCAAAGCTTGGGCAAAACGAATTTTCTAAAGGAAGAAAATCATTTGGAAAATCTTCAATAGGAATTAAAGCATTATCTAGAATTTCATTGTTATAGTTTTTGTCAACAATAAAGACAGAATTACAATTGACAATTATGTCTCGTAAAGTTGTTTTTTTATTGAAAAAATCAAAAAGTAGTTCGTCAGAAACGAGTGTATGAATATAACGTAAGTAAAGGTTTTCGTCATCCTCAAACAAAATTGAGCCTAATATTTTTGAACCAAATTTGTTAGTCCCAGTGTATAACAAGTCGTTGTCTCCATCGTTTAACAAACTGCAATGGTTGTCAACAATGTCATATAAACCACCAATGAAGAGTTGTCTATTTTTAAGAGTAAACATTAGTGTAGCTCATTTACGGTTATTAAATTAACCTTCGTGAAATCAAAAGTATCACATTTATACAGGTCATGGTGATGCTTGTTTATGTCATTTGGAGTATGCTTCACTACACCTGCTGAATCGTAAAATCTTATTATGCTTAAGTAGGGTTTATATTTAGGTGCAAGAGGGAATAAAGATTTATATATTTCTGTCACTTCGTCTTTAGTTTCATCTGTAAAAATTGAAATAGAAACCCCCTTGTGTGAACAGATATCTGAACAGTTCGCATTTTCAGGTTTTCTTCCTTTTTCCCAATAAGAGTTAAAGTCTTGTTGTCTTAATTCATTTTTCATTGTTTTTAGGGCAAATAAATTTGTTGTATCCCCGCTGGTGTTTTCTATGCAATCGCAAGTGTGGTCACTCTGTAAATTTTTAAATTCCATACTTATCTGTGTCTTACAAATTTAGGATTCAAATTTCTGTCAACTTTCAGGGCTAGGCTATGTTGGGTTAGTTCTGTCGAGCCCATGACGAAAAGAAAATAGCATTACAAAAGCTGATGTTTATTATGTCTGCCCCAATATTGCCAAACCACTTTTTAGGCGTAGAACTAAGTCTGTGTGTCATCACTATTTTCTTCCAATTTGTTTGTGCTAACTTCTTCAACAATAGTTGATTTTGAATTATCATTCTCAGTATTTTTTGATTTTGAAATATTTGGATTTGAAATAATTGGTGTTGAGGCAATATTGGTTTCAGTCAAATTCGTAGCTTCTTCGAATGATGAACTAACAGGATTAAAAAACTGCTTTGCAGACTTAAAACCATCAGTTGTTTCCATTAGGTCTACAAATGATGAAGTTGCAGGATTGTAAAACTGTGTTGCAGATTTAAAAGAATCGGTTGTTTTAATTAGGTCTGCAAATGATGAAGTTGCAGGATTGTAAAACTGCGTTGCAGATTTAAAAGTATCTGTTGTTTTAATAAGGTCTGCAAATGATGAAGTTGTAGGATTGTAAAACTGCGTTGCAGATTTGTAGGCAGCTGAATTCAAAATATCTGAAATTGTGTTATAAGTTTCATCTGCTTTTCTTACTTCCTTGACTTCATTAATTGATGCATCTTTTATTTGTGACACAAGTTTTCGATCTTTTGCAAAATGCAAGAAAGTATCTGTATTATAAATCAAAATTCTTATTCCAGTTAAATCATAAAACTCCTTAACTAATTCTTCTCTTGGTCTTAAGGTTTTTCCGTTTTCGATTGTCCACCAATCTTCTTTTCTGTCGTCAGTAACAAACACAATCGGCTTTTTTTCTTTATTTGTAAAGGCTATTATCTCTTTCCAAATTATAAGGTCACCGTAAACATTATGCTCTCCTTTTTTTCGCTTCGTTGCTTCATCTTTATATCCAGGTGGAATTTGTTGCTCATATCTTTCTTTGCCTTCTAAGTAGATTTTTTTTAAAGCATCTTTAGAAAATGCAATCCCAACTTTATTTTCATACAGTTCGGTCAACTTTAATAAAACTTCGTCTTTGGTAGTAAAATCTGGATGAGATTTTTTTTGTTTATCTAGTTCTGAATCTATTTTCTTTATGAAATCGTTTTGTAATTTCTTGAGAGTCTCTATTTGGATTGATGGGTGTCTCAAATATTGGTTTAGCAAATTTGTAATTGTCTTCTCATAAACTTCTTTGATTGATTGAGAAAGTATAATATATGAATTATTAAGGGATTCAATTACTCCATATCTATTATTATGGTATTCAAAGCCAACTTGATAAGGCATAAATACCTTGTCTTTCAACTTTGTCAATGCAAGTAAAAAATCCTTTCTTGTAGGTTCTGAATAACGATATAAGTTAAGTAATGCATTAGCGTCAAAGACAAAAACCCCTTCATTCCAAGATTTGTCTATCTCTTCTTGAGTCGGTTCATAAAAACCAAAAAATTCTTTTTTCATTTACATATCATTTTGATGTGTCTATAAGTTTTACGCCTAACACTCAAATATACTCTACAAATCAATACCTATATAAAATTTATCGTATTGGTAATCAAGCATTTATAACCGGTTAGTACTATGTATAAGTCTCAATACATGCTTAGCTTATTCTATGTAAGGTATCAAAAACACCCTTTTAGAGTGTAATAACACTCTCTGAGGTATCAAAAACACCCTTTTAGAGTGTAATTACACTCTCCGAGGTACTTAAAACACTCTTTTAGAGTGTAATTACACTCTCAGAGGTATTAAAAACACCCGTTTAGAGTGTAATTACACTCTCTGAGGTATTAAAAACACCCTTTTAGTGTGTTTTTAATACTTAAAAGGGTGTTTTTTGGGGTTTTTAGGCCTCTTTTTCTTCTGTTTTTCTACTTGGCCTTCCTGGAAAACGCTGTTGCAAATCGGCATAAATGGTACGGGCATCGGGTATGCCGTTTTTGTCGGCTAGCTTAATGGCGTTATAGTACATCAGTGCTGCTACATAAGCTTCGCTACCGCTCAGCATAACGGTGTCGCTAATGTTATCGCTAATTTGTTCGGCTAGTTTTAAGAGTGGGGTAAGGTCGTTTACCGCTTTAATATCGGTATCAAAATCGGCTGTACTCATAAAACCGGGTACAAATTGGTCATTGGTTTTGGTGTACTCCTGCACTTTGCTTACAAAAGCGGTGGTTTTGTCACTCATTTTAGGCAGGGTTTGTCTTTCCTCTGCCGTTAGCGATACCACATAGGGTTGCAGTTCTGCTTGAATAGCGGTTAGTTTGTCCATCAAGTCTTTTAACTTGTCTGCCGGAATTTGCACGGCAATGGTGTTTTGTTGTGCCATGGTTTTTTGTGTTTTTGTGGTTAAGAAATAAAACGGTTATCGGTTGTGTGCCGGGGTCCCTTGGCTATAGCGCTAGGCTTGGTAAGGAGACCTTGGCTGGACGAGGGTTATTGTTTTAATACATAAGATTTTCTGGAGTTGCCAATAACGCTACCAATATTATAGGTGATAGCAAGGAAATAGCTATTGCTCCATTTCTCGGTTAAAGGCACACCGGTATTGGCTATATTTCTATACCAATTGTAATTGTTGATACCTGCTGATGGGGTGCTTAAACTGTCTGTTTGATAGGTGGGCAAATAACCATTGGAGAGGCGTTTTACTTTTCCAAAATTCATGCCTGCACTTACAATAAAGCGTTCTTCAATGCCTAGTGGTACACCAAGACCAAGCACATAATTTACGGTTTGGTTACTGCCATTTAAAGAAAAGCCCGAGGTAATGGCAAAGTTGATGCGGCTGCCTGTTCTAAAGTAAGCATGTGCCAATAAGGCAAAGCCAATATTAAATTTTCCTTTATTGTCTTCTACAATGATAGAACTATCGCCTGTTCGGGTATAAAGCCTATAGTTTTCATCTTTTAAACCCGTACCTAAAAAGCCGGTGCTAAAATCAAGCTTAAATCCGTTTTTGTTTTTTAATACGATTTCTCGGGTAGCATATACCTGACCATCTTTGGTATAACTCAAATTGATATTGGTTAAATCGGTATTGGCTACTTGAAAGGGTTGAATATAAATGGTACGTCTGTTGTAGATAGAATCGTACACTTTGATTAATGAATCTTTTAGGTGCGTAATTCTTACACTTGAATCAACAAGTTGTTTTTTATAGATAGAATCGATTTCGTGATGTATTTGAACAAACTTTTCTAATTGGGCTTTAAAATCTTCATTGACAGTATTGATTTGTTGATTGAGCTTCGAAATTTCATTGCCAAGACTTTGAACTATTTTAACATCGATTTTTTTAAACTCATCTTCTATAGCGGATTTAATTTTTTCTGATTTTTGAATTAATACATTAATGGCTGTTACATCAAACTTATGGGTTGTATCTGCAATAACTTTTACTTTTAATTCCTCTAGCTCTAGTTTAATACTATCTGCCAAATCTGCTAAGCTCTTCTTATAGTCTTTAAGGCTAATTTCATTCTTTGAAGACGGATTACTTTTGTTTTGAATGTTAATATAATTTTCGTTTAACTCTTTCAGTTTTTTCGCAAAATCTTTTGCTTTGTCTTTTACTTCATCAATTCCATCATCAAATTTTTTATCTACCTCTTTCAACGTTTCACTTGAATCAATATTTGCTTTTGCTTTTGCTTTAATTTTTTCATCTCTTTCATTTGCTTCTCTAATGATTCTTGCTGTATCAACTTTTACTGTTTCATTAAAAGCCCCACCATAACTATTCAACACATTATTAAAATTGGCGGCAGCTTCTTGGTTTTGATTTACAAAATCAACTGCGGCTCTTATATCTTCATTTTTAGGCACATTCGTAAACATCAACCTAATAAAAGAGCCCACTGCAGGTTTGTAGTATCTGCCAGCCACTAAATATTTTGGTTTTTTAATATCATCTCCTGGGTAAACTAATTTTCTTTCTTTTAACTGTATGGTATATTTATTCCCATTAATAATGGTGTCTTTTGTTATATTAACATCTTTATATACGGGTTTAATTAATGTCTTTCGGTAGAAGTTAATTTTTGAGTCTTGAGATTTAATGTGCTTTTTAGTAGGCAATGTAATATTGCCATTGGCTACATCAAATTGAATAATAAATTGTTTTTGATTGCTGGCATCAATATCAGAACTGTCTAAAGTTGTTTGACTAATGCCTTGAATGGAAATGAAGCTTACTAACAACCATAACATTTGTTTCATAAACAATGAGTGTTTTTCGCCTACTCTATTTATAATTCCCGTTTTCGGCAATCCGGGTTTATAGTATCTGATAGTTAAAAAATGGAATTGGAAGTATATAGTTGCGGTCAATGGAAGGCAGCACAGTCTTAAAGCAAAGAGGCAGCCTTTATGAGGAGGCTGCACTCTTATTTTTCAATCCCCCAATTGAAAACGCTACTATGGAAAATCATTTAATGACACAAATATGGCGGCTAACCATACACTAGTCAACCCGTAGTTTCCACGTATTTTTCCCCGTGATTTCACGGGTATGCTTACCCCGTGAAATCACGGGGTTGAAAAATAATTCTGGTTGATTATCAATGCATTAACCCCTTTTCAAAAAAATAATTTTGGAATCGCTTTTGCCGCACTACTAAATTGGAAGATTGTTTTTTAACCCCTAATCTTATTTGTACCATGACCAAAAATCAACCCATTCCGGCGTCAGATGCCCTACCTTGCATTCAGGCATACGCCGCATTAATGTCGCCCAATGCAAACCCCAATGCTATTGCACAGGCCTACACTACTTACACCGGTTTTCACCCTGCCCAATTAAAAGCTTGGTTAGAAGAAAATGCCGTACTAGACAACAGTACTACCATTCGTTTTTATTCGGGTGTGTATACCGAAGACTTTGTAAACAAATACAATTTGCCGAAAGATCGTATAGGTAAAATCAGCATCTTTATATGGGCAGATTATAATCGCATCGTTAACCCTTCTGATGGCCCAAGAACAGAAGATTATTTTTTTAATAACGGCAATACTAATCCATAATGAAACTGCAACCTTATTATTATTTTATGTTTTTGACCCTGCTGGCAGCTATATGGCATTGCCGAAAATATGGTCGTACCTATATGGCATTATTTATTCCATATATGGCTTTCATTATTGGTATCGAATTAACTACATTATATATTAAGTTTGTTTTGGATGGTAAAACGGGTTGGATATATAATATTGTTACCCCGTTAGAAAATTGTTTCTATGCCTATATCATCTATCAATTTGTTGGTAAGCCCCTATACAAAAAATTTATTTTTTATAGTATTACCATATTTACTATCGGGGTTTTTTGTTATTTGATATTTATTACCGGGTTCGATGATTTTAGTCCCATGATTATTAGTACAAGCAGTATACTTATGGTTATTATTGCTTGTTTATTGTTTTATGAATATTTGAATAGCGAAGATTATTCGATTTACCGTAATTGGACGGCAGCTATTTGGCTCTGTGTTGGGGTAATGATTTTTTATGCCGGCATTGCCTATTGCTTCGCTTTATATGATTATATATTGGCTAATCAGCTAAAAATGTTTGGCGAAAAGTTATACGTTATTATTCCTAGGTATTTAAGTATTATTCTGTATAGTTGCCTTACCATTTCACTTATCGTATGGAAACAGAAGAAGTCAACCAGCAGGTATTTAAAGTAATTGTAGCCAGTTTAGTGCTGGTAGTTATGGCGGGGTTTATATTATTAACCGTGGTTTCTTTTGTTAAAAAGAAACGAGACCTCTTAAAAGAAAAAGCGATGCTCAAAGCCAATTACGAACAAACGCTGCTGCAAACGCAGTTAGAAATTCAAGAACAAACCTTGCGTACCATTAGTCAGGAGATTCATGATAATATTGGTCAGGTGTTGAGCTTAGCCAAATTAAATTTAGCTGCTATCACGGGTATAGATAAGGGTCAAGAACGTTTAACGGCTACCCGAGATTTAGTAAGTAAAGCCATTACCGATTTAAGAGATTTGAGCAAAAGCTTGAATGCCGATAGAATTAGAGATACCGGTTTAGTAGCTGCTATACAACATGAGTTACATCAGCTCGAAAAAACCGGTCAGTTTACTACTAGTTTTACCCATGAGGCAGATATTACTTTTCTGTCAGATGCTCAAACGGTGATATTATTTAGAATAATTCAGGAGACGTTGAATAATATCATGAAACATGCTGAGGCAACCCATATTGCCGTTGCGATTACTTCAGCTAAACAGCAGTTAATGATTACAATTAATGATAATGGAAAAGGATTTGATCGGTCTGCTGCTCGGCATGGGTTAGGTCTTCAAAATATTATTAATCGTGCTGCTGTTATACAAGCCACAGCTACTATTGATAGTGTAGTTAATGAAGGCACAACGGTTACCATCACCCTAAATACACCGCTTTAATATGATATGTATAGGTCTTGTAGATGATCATGTGTTACTGCGTAATGGATTGGCGGCATTGGTCAATTCTTTTCCGGGTTGTAAAGTAGTATTTGAGGCCGGTAATGGTAAAGAGTTGATGCAGAAGCTGAAGCCAAAGTCGCCACCCGATGTGGTGTTGATGGATATTACCATGCCGGTGATGGATGGCTATGCCGCTACCAAGTGGTTGTCTGTTAATCACCCCACCGTAAAAGTGTTGGCATTGAGTATGTTAGATGATGAACAGGCCATCATTAGAATGTTACATCATGGGGCCAAGGGTTTTATTCTCAAAGATTGTGAGCCGATAGAATTGCAATTGGCCATTTCGGCAGTAGCCAATAAAGGATTTTATCATAGCGAATTGGTGAGTGGTAAAATCATGCAATCGATGCAAAACGGTGGTGGTGTAAATGCTGCCGCAAAACCAACCGTTGTTTTTACAGATAGAGAAATGGAATTATTATTATTGGCCTGCACCGAAAAACCCTATCGAGAAATTGCCGAAGAGATGGGCATTAGCCAACGTACAGTAGAAGGTTATTGCGATAACCTCTATCAAAAGACCGGCGTTAAAACAAGAATTGGCTTGGTGATTTATGCGATTAAAAATGGGTTGTTGGAGTTGTAGGTTTTATATGCTTTAGTTTGTTTGTACTCATGGGGTCTTCTTTTTTTGTACTAGCAGGGTAGGCCTTGTCTTGCTGGGGTCTCCAAGTATTGCCCTTGTAGCTTAGCCATGGGACCCGGCAGAACACTGTATAATAAAATTAGAGGAAACGGCAACAGCTTGACTTTGTTTGGTGATTTAAAAACCGTTGGCCGACAAATAAGCTTGGATTAAGTTATGCTTATCTTGTTTTTCTTATGTACTCCTGAATAATTTTGTTGTCTGTTTTTCTGCTTTTAAGTATTTGGATGATCAAATCATATGGAATTTGTTTTCCTTTAATTTTAGCCATTAAATTATACTGCATATTTTGATTGTCTACCGTAACAAGTATGCCATAATCAGGACTAAAATATGTTTCTCCATCAACAGATGTTATGTGATTATGCTTTGTGCCACATAAAGGGTCGTAACAGTTGTAGTTAATGTGCTTGTAAATCAAGTATGATGAATCTCCTACTTTATAAGTTTGTAGTGCTGATATATAGCGGTCATTTGTAGAGAGCGTCAACAATTTTACTTTTTGAGCCTTTTTTGTGGTATCAATATTTTTTCTTTTTTCAATACTAGACAAGGGCACAGTCCAAGAATAAATATTTCTACTTTTAGAAGTAGCTTTAATTAAAAAATCATTTTTCCTTCGTTGAATAGAATACTTAGGATAAAAGTATACTCCTGAACTTAATTTTGGTGAATAATTGATTAATAGCAAACACTGTACATCAGTAAAATTAGTACTGCGGATATTTTTTTCTTTTGTTTGTAAAGTGTCTTGAGCGGAGCAAAAAAACGGACTGAAAAAGAAAGTCGTTAAAAGTAAAAGTATTCTCATAAAGCTGCTGATAAAGATTAAATATACAAAACCCCTATAACCATATTTAATAATACTGCCCTAATTAACGACCCGATTTAATTTGTACAAAGTCTTCAAATTGGGTAAAATACGTTAGTCCTACAACTAATAGCATCGAACTTATGACGTATACTTTCTGCATAATGGCTGTTAAACCCAAATAACCTAAACCATAAAAGGAAAAAAAGCAGTAATACGTCAACAAGCAAAAAATACAGCAGAATTTGAGGAAATGAAGTTTTGACTTCAGGATACATACAGTAATAATAAATAAGCCGGCCAATGTTAAAACAATCGATATTGTTCCTATATCATGCAATGGTGTAGCAATTAAGAAAATAAAAATTATGTTGGCAGCACCTATATATTTCAAAATATTAGTCCAGGGTGAGGAAGCTATTTTTTTCGACATATTGATAAAAAAAACACCATAAGCTATTGAGTGGAATGCCATCCCAATCATTGCCCAAATCCGGCCCGTGTTTTCCAAACCATTGATTGCTTTTGGTGTAAACAAATTGCTTAGGAAATTTTTTGACCAATCAAACCCAATAGAATTTTTATCCAGCAATGAGCCGCCTGGATAAACCAAGGTTGCTTTCATTATTAATAGCACTGAAGTAGCCATACATATCAAAACTAAATGCTTCTTTATCACTTGTTTAATGTTAAGGTCATAAATAAGTTATTTATAGTTGTGGCAAAGTTGTTTGTAAGCAATAGTACCCATCAAATATACGTAATGCGGCTGGCTGTATTCCCTTGGCTTAGGCACGGGGCTTGGTAAGGAGACCCCGGCAGAACTAAACCATCAACCCCTCATTGTACTAACCAATTCTTAAAATTTAATCCTCGTTTTTATAATTGGTGATACAAGCCTATCTTGCACGCCACAAAAAAGCAATTTAGGTATGGAATACAGTAAATTAGTATCGGTAACCGGCATGAGTGGCCTGTTTGAACTGGTAGGTAGCAAGAAAGATGGTGGCATTGTACGTTCTTTAGAAGATGGTACTACCAAATTTATCAGCAGCCGCATCCATAATTTCTCTCATTTAGAAAGTATTGAAGTATATACCGTTAGAGATAATGTGAATTTAGTAGATGTTTTTCAAGCGATGGATAAAGCAGGTTCGGCATTACCATCAGAGAAAGACAATGCTGCCATTAAAGCCTATTTTCAGCAGGTATATCCCGATATGGATTTCGACCGAGTATATACCAGCGACATGAAGAAAATGGTAAAATGGTACAGTGTACTAAAAGCCAATAATGTTGAACTGGTATTAACCGATATGCCCGAAGAAGAAGTAGAGGCAGTAGAGGAAGCTCCTGCTGCAGTAGCCGAACCAGCGGAAGAAGCACCCAAGAAAAAAGCTACACGTAAAAAGAAATCAGAGGAATAATTTCCTCTTTCTTTTTTTAAGCCCTTTTTGTTCACCGGCCATAGGCCGCTATTTTGAATTGCATCATCATGACCAATTATTCAGCCGATATACAAAAAACACCGCGTCATTTTATTCCTGCCGATTTTACTGTAACCAATTGGGAGGCTCTCCAACCTTTTTTCGATAATTTGGAACAACGTGAAATAAACACTTTAGCCGATTTAGAACAATGGTTAAAAGACAGTAGTGAACTAGAAGCCGTGATTAGCGAAGACGCTTGTTGGCGTCAAATTAAAATGACTTGCGATACTACCGATAAAGCATTGGAAGAAGCGTTTACCTATTTCTGCATGGACATTCAGCCCCATATTCAGCCCTATGCCGACAGGTTGAACCGTAAGCTGTTGGCTTCACCTTTCTTAGCTGAATTGGATCAAGAAAAATTTTATACGTATATCCGCAGCGTTAAGAAAAACATTGAATTGTACAGAGCCGAAAATATTCCACTGCAAGCCGAACTCAGTGTCATGCAACAACAGTATGGCGCTATCTCCGGTAAAATGACGGTGGAGGTAAATGGTCAGGAATATACACTACAACAAGCTTCTAAATTTTTAGAAAGTCATGATAGAAGTTTGAGAGAAGCCGTGTATCGTAAAATTCAGGATAGAAGACAAGTAGATAAAGACCAGCTGCATGAATTGTATTCCACGCTGATTGCAAAGCGTCACCAAGTAGCTTTAAATGCAGGCTTTGCTAATTATAGAGATTATAAGTTTGCCGAGTTAGGCCGATTCGATTATACCGCAGCCGATTGTTTTCAATTTCATGAAGCCGTTAAATTACATGTGCTGCCATTAATTGAAAAAATTTATCAGCGTAAAAAAGCAAAGCTTGGATTAGATACGTTGAAACCTTGGGATACCGAAGCCGAACCCGAAGGCATTCAACCTTTAAAGCCATTTACCAACGGTAAAGAATTGTATGAAAAAACAGTTCAATGTTTTGAACAACTGAATCCATTCTTTGCCAATTGTTTGCGTAAGATGGATGAGTTGAAACATTTTGATTTAGAGAGTAGAAAAGGTAAAGCACCCGGAGGTTATAATTGTCCGTTAGCAGAAAGTGGAGCCCCCTTTATTTTTATGAATGCTGCCGGACAAATGAGTGATGTTACCACTATGGTTCACGAAGGTGGTCATGCCATACATTCTTTCTTAAGTCATCCATTAGAGTTGAGTGCATTTAAAGAATACCCGATGGAAATTGCCGAAGTAGCGAGTATGGCGATGGAATTATTCAGCATGCACCATTGGGAAAGTTTTTTTGACAATGCCGACGATTTAAAAAGAGCCAAAGAACATCAACTCGAAAGAACCATCACCATCTTTCCTTGGATTGCTATTATCGATAAATTTCAACATTGGGTATATGAAAACCCAACCCATTCTATTCAAGAAAGAACAGATAAATGGATGGAGATACTCACTGAGTTTTCTACCAGCAGCATAGATTTTACGGGGTTAGATATGTATCGTCAAACAGCTTGGCAGCGTCAATTGCACCTGTTTGAAGTGCCCTTTTATTATATTGAATATGGTATTGCTCAATTGGGTGCCATAGGCATGTGGATGCAATACCAGCAACATCCGCAAGCTGCCATTCAAAATTATATCAATGCATTAAGCTTGGGCGGTACTAAAACTTTGCCTGCCTTGTATGAAGCAGCAGGTTTGAAATTTGATTTATCGCCCAATCATATCAAAACATTGATGGCTTTTGTAAATACGCAGATGGAGGAGTTAACCAACGCTTAATCCCATAAGTAATATCATCTTATCTTTACCGCATGGAGCAATTGTTAGCACAAATAGCGCAACTTAAAACAGAGATTACGGCATTTGATGGTACAGTGCCTGATGCAGCCGAAACTTTTCGTATCAAATATTTGGGTACAAAGGGTTTGGTAAAAGCCATTATGGGTGAAATGAAACAAGTGCCCAACGACCGTAAAAAGGAGTTTGGTCAGTTGTTGAATGAATTTAAATTATTTGCCGAAGACAAATATGAAGCACTAAAAGCCGCAACAACAGATGCAGCAGATAGTGCAGGTTCGGGTATTGATTGGTCATTGCCCGGCGATGCTTTTCCTGTTGGTTCTAGGCACCCCATCAGTTTAGTTCGCAATCAAATCATTTCCATATTTAAACGGTTGGGTTTTGCTGTAGCTGAGGGTCCGGAGATTGAAGACGATTGGCACAATTTCGGTGCTATGAACTTGCCCGAAGATCATCCGGCCAGAGATATGCAGGATACGTTTTACCTGAGCGAAAATCCATCTTGGTTATTGCGTACCCATACAAGCAATGTACAAGCACGGGTGATGGAAACGCAAAAGCCTCCGGTAAGGGTAATTTGTCCGGGTAGGGTGTACCGCAACGAAACCATCAGTGCCAGGGCACATTGTTTTTTTCATCAGGTAGAAGGTTTGTATGTAGATGAGCATGTGAGCTTTGCCGACTTAAAACAAACCCTTTACTTTTTTGTGAAGGAGATGTTTGGGCAAGATGTAAAAGTTCGTTTTAGGCCCAGTTATTTTCCATTTACTGAGCCAAGTGCTGAGATGGATGTAAGTTGTTTTATCTGCGGTGGCAGCGGCTGTAATGTCTGCAAACAAACGGGTTGGGTAGAAATCTTAGGTTGTGGTATGGTGCATCCCAAAGTATTAGAGAATTGCGGCGTAGATTCAAACAAATACACCGGTTTTGCATTTGGTATGGGCATAGAACGTATTACGATGCTCAAATATCAAATCAAAGATTTACGATTGTTTAGCGAAAACGATACAAGGTTTTTACAGCAGTTTACAGGGGCGGTGTAAGGTTATATTTCGCTTAGCGCTAAATTTATTTTTGTTGCATTTTGCTTTAGATGGAATATCTCTAGAATGATGATATTATCTACTGTAATGAGGTAATAAATATGATATGTTTTGAAGTGCAGGTATTGTCTAATGTCAAGTGTTTTAAATTTATTTGACAAGAACTTTCTGTACCGATATGGGTCATTTGCTATTTGTTGAAAAGAAGTATCAAAAGATTGAATCACTTTTATAGCCCTTTGAGGGCTTTTTTCTTTAGAGCGATAATAGTCTGCAATCTCAGTTAGTCTTGATATTGCTTGATTCGACAATTTAATTGTCTTCATGACTTTCAATCTTAGTCATTAATTCTTTTTTCACAGCATCCCAGTCTGAAGTATTGTTTAATAATGCTTCAGCAATCCCGATGTTCAGTCTGTGTTCAAATGCTGACTTACTCAATCCATATTTTTCAATAAAATAGGCTTCAGGTTGTTCTGTAGCAACATCAGCGATTGTAGCATCATCAAATTGTTGAATAAACGATTTAATGGCTGCTGTAGTCTCGGCTGATTCAATATGTATGATAAGTTGCTCCATCATGCTAATTTCTATCGAATTTAAAAAACAAAATTCAACTTTATAGAAAAAACATGTAGTCCTTGATTTTCAAGTGTTACAACCTGTATTTTTACGGCATAATTGAGGAATATGATTCAAACCATTTGCGTTTGCGGTGCAGGAACAATGGGCAGTGGTATTGCACAAGTAGCTGCTCAATATGGCTTTTATACTTTGCAGTTTGATGTTAACACCAACATGCTCGAAAAAAGTCGGCAACAGATTGAAAAGAACCTCGATTTCCAAATCAATAAAGGCAAGTTAACATCAGCCGATAAAGCTGACATCATCAGTCGTGTTCGTTTTGTCAGTGATATCAACGATTGCATTGCCGATCTCATCATCGAAGCCATCATTGAAAAAAAAGAAGCCAAGATTGGTCTGTTCAACCAATTGGCAGAAATCAATCATAGCGAAACCATTTTTGCCACCAATACATCTTCGATTGCGGTTAGCGATATCGCTGCCGGTGTAATGAATCCCGCAAGAGTAGTAGGCATGCACTTTTTCAATCCTGCGCCATTAATGAAATTGGTTGAAGTAGTAAAAGGTGTGCAAACTAATGCCGAAGTGGCGCAAACTATTTATGATTTGTGTGTACAAATGGGCAAAACACCGGTGCTGTGTAATGATGCTCCCGGTTTTATTGTGAATCGGGTAGCTCGTCATTATTACCTCGAAGCAATGAAGCTTGTTGAATTAGGGCTTGCAGATATTGCTACTGTTGATGCTGTGATGGAATCGGCAGGTTTTAAAATGGGTCCGTTTAAGTTGATGGACTTGATAGGTATGGATATCAACTTTGGCGTCAGTAATATTGTATGGGAAGCATTGGGTAAACCCGAAAGGTTAACACCATCTATGCTACAACAACAAAAAGTAGAAGCCGGAGATTTGGGTAAAAAAACAGGTAAGGGGTTTTATGATTATTCAGCTAAAACATAGTTCAGACATAGTAAATGTTGTATTTTTAGCCTTGCAAATGCATGAAATCAATTGTTGTAAATATTAGTGAAGTCGATTTGAATGACATGCAAATAACGCAGGATGAAATTTCTTTTGATGAATTGAAGCAAAAATGGAAAATGCAAGCCATCAGATCAAAAAGAGCATTGTTGGCAAAACTTGCACAATCAGATGGATTGGAAGACTTATCTGAAACAGAGATTTTTAATATGTTGAAAGAAGACAAAGCGGCTTGTAATTAATACCAATATTTTTTTCCTACCACATATCTACAAAGTGCCATTCTTATAAAATTGTAAATGATTAATTTTAGAAGATTTTTTGATTTTACATTAACCGAGTTTTATAAAACCATCATTACATCACCCAGCTTATTTTGCGCTATAAAAGGAATTTAAACTTATCTGCATGATTCTAGTTACCGGAGCCACTGGTTTGGTGGGTGCTCATTTAATACAGTACTTGGTCAGCCAAGGCAGGAATGTCAGGGCTTTGTATCGCACTGAACCACCTTCAGTAAATGGGGTTGATTGGGTTCAGGGCGATATATTAGATATTCCTGCATTAGAAGCAGCTATGCAAGGCGTTACTGAAGTGTACCATTGTGCAGCTATTGTTTCCTTTTCTCCCAAAACAAAACAACAATTATTTAAAACCAATATAGAAGGCACTGCTAATGTGGTGAATGCTTGTATTGAAGCCGGTGTTGCCAAATTATGTTTTGTGAGTTCGGTAGCTGCTTTGGGTAGAATACGAGAAGATAAACCCATTGATGAAACCATGAACTGGTCAGAAGCAACTAGCAATAGCAATTACGGCAAAAGCAAATACTTGGCCGAAATCGAAGTGTGGCGAGGCATTGGCGAAGGTTTGAATGCTGTGATAGTGAACCCGGTGATTATTTTGGGTGCCGGCGATTGGAACAAAGGCTCTTCCGAAATTTTTAAATCTGTTTACAACGAATTTCCTTGGTACACCCAAGGAACTAGTGGTTTTGTTGATGTACAAGATGTTGTGAATGCTATGGTGCAATTAATGGATAATAATGTATTTGCACAACGATTTATTATCAGCGGCGATAACTGGCCTTATCGAAAAGTTTTTTCCACCATTGCCAAATATTTCAATAAAAAACCGCCACACAAACAAGTTACGCCATTAATAGCAGCTATCGTATGGCGATTAGAAGCAATAAAAGGATGGTTAACCGGTAAGCAACCCATGCTTACGAAAGAAACGGCCAAAACTGCTCAAGCCAAAGTACAGTTTGATAATAGTAAACTGAAAAAACACTTACCTAATTTTTCTTATACTCCGCTTGAACAATCTATTGAACGAGTTTGCAAAGAGTTGACACAATTGCATCAATTACCCGGCTAATGCTCGGTTTAAAAAATGAATCAGTGGCATCATAGTTTCAAAATGGGTCATTACTTTTTTTACCAACTGCTTATCGGTTAAATGGGCATCGCTAATAGGTGCTGAAGCAATAAAACTTTTCAATTTTAAATAGTCAATAGCAGGGTTGTCAATCTCATATCCTTTTGGCGGACGGCTGAGTATATATTCTTTTGATTGATCTAAACCGCCGAATAATTTTTGAAAAGGCTTGGCTTTTACAATGGCATTGAATTCATCAAAACAATAATCTATTTCTTGCCTTACTTTTTTCAATTCCGGAGCCATGGGCATCCATAATCCACCGCCAATAAAAGATTGTCCGGGTTCGCAATGAAAATAGTAACCGGCTAACATTACTTTTTTTCCACCTTCGCTAAAACTGGCACCCATATTGGTTTTATACGGACTTTTATCTTTACTAAACCTCACGTCTCTGTTGATTCTAAATACACATTGTTTGGGTTCTAAGCCGGCTAATGTGCTGTCTATTTGTTGTAGTTCTTGCAACACCTTGGTTACAAAAGCTTGATAATCGGCTTTAGCAGCTTCATAGGCTTTTCTATTTTGTTCAAACCATTCTTTGTTATTGTGTTGCTTAAGGTTGGTTAGAAATTGTATGGTAGATGAATGTAGCATAAATTATTTTTTGGAAATATATTGATTGGCTCTCAGATTATCTTGTGCTAATGTTGCTGTTGTTTTAATTCGCTTATCTCTTGTAGCGGGTTGTTTGGCATTGCTGATCCACTCTAAAATGCCTCTCTTTACCGAAGGTGGAAATGCATTCCAATGCATTTCGGCTAATTCAAACATTTGTAATGCAGCGGTTAAATCTGGCGGTGTAATAAGAGCATCCACTTCGTTTAATGCATCCCATGTGCCGATTTGTTTTGCATGGTCAATCATAGCTTGTCCGGCAGGTGTCATTAATCCTTTTTCAATCAATGCTGCTACTTTTATTTTGTTCACATTGCTCCATTTGCTTTTCGGATTTCTTTTGCTGAAAAACTGGTAAAAACTTTCTTCGTCTCTTTTATTCGGTTTACTATCAATCCATCCATAACAAAGGGCTTCATCTAGTGCTTGCAGATAATTAATACCCGTTTTTGTTGCATTTTTTCTGAATAATATTACCCAAACATTTTTCGCAGTAACATGATTTTTTTCTAGCCAATTCCGCCATTCTTGTTGCGTTTTTGGATAAAATACAGCTACGTTTTGATATGTTTTTTCAACTGTCATTAAGGTTGTACCAAGTTTAAAAACTCCTCTTCGCTAATGATTTTTATGGAGTTGATTTTTTTTGCTTTTTCCAACTTACTTCCGGCATCTTCTCCTACCACCAAGTAATTAAGTTTAGCGCTAACGCCACTAACAATTATTCCGCCTTGTTGTTCTGCTAATGCTTCCGCTTCACTACGTTTAAGTCTGGTAAGGGTTCCGGTAAAGAGAAATGTTTGTCCGGCCAATTCTCCGCTAGCTACCACTGCTTTTTTGGTGTTGGTCAATTGCAAACCCAAGCTTTCTAAGTTTTGCAACATCAGTATATTTTGTTCGTTGCTAAAGAAATGAAAAATACTCTTGGCCACTTTTACACCAACATCTTCAAGCTGTTGTAAATCTTCTTCTGATTTATTTTTATAATCTAACAAATGTTCCACTGCATTAGCTAAAGTTTTAGCTGTGGTTTCACCCACAAAACGAATGCCTAAGCCATAAATCAATCGGTGAAGTGGTTGTTGTTTGCTAGCAGCAATAGCAGCGTTCAAATTGTCAATAGATTTTTTTCCAAAACCTTCTAATGTGCCTATAGCCTCAAAGTTGATAGTATAAATACCCGGAATATCTTTCAATAAACCCAACTCGTAAAACTTGCGAACATTAGCATCGCCAAAGCTTTTAATGTCCATGGCATCTTTACTCACAAAGTGTATTATTTTTTCTACTACTTGTGCCTCACATTCTATATTAATGCAACGCCATACGGCTTCACCTTCTTCCTTAAACAATTCACTATTACACACGGGGCAATAGGTTGGAAATACGATTGTTGTTTCTGTTCCTTGTCTGAATTCAGGTATAGATTTTACAATCTGCGGTATTACATCACCTGCTCTTTCAATCAATACCGTATCACCAATTTTTAAATCTTTCTCTTTAATGTATTCTTCATTATGTATCGAAATACTTGACACTGTAACGCCGCCAATGGCAACCGGCTGTAGTTTAGCAACCGGAGTAACAGCACCGGTTCGCCCTACTTGGTATTCTACACTCAACAATTTTGTAGTGGCTTGTCTGGCTTTAAATTTAAACGCAATTGCCCATCTTGGGTGATGGCTTGTCATGCCCAACTTGTCTTGCAAAGCAATATCATTCACCTTCACAACCATACCATCAATTTCGTAAGGCAAGTTGTCTCTGCCGGCTTCAAAAGCTTGCACATAATCAATCACACCTTGAATGCCTTGCACTACTTTTTTTTCATTTTCAGGAGAACGGAAACCACAATCCCACAACATTTTTAGTTGATTAGCATGGGTGCCGCCTCCGGAATCTGCGGTAGTTGTAGCCATATATCCCACATGATATAAGAAAGCATCTAAATTTCTTTTTGCAACTTCTTTTGGGTCTTTAATGCGTAAACTGCCGGCAGCGGTATTTCTAGGATTGGCAACAGGTGCTAATCCTTGTTGTATTAATCGTTCATTGTATGCATCAAATGCTTTTTTTGTCATGATAATTTCACCCCTAATTTCAATTTGCTGAATACCATATTTACTAAAGGGTGCAGTAAGCGGTATAGACTTAATCTGTTTCACATTATTGGTAATATCATCTCCTGCAACACCATCTCCACGGGTAGTTGCTCTAACCAATTGATCGTTTTCATATATCAAACTAATGCTTGCCCCATCAAATTTTGGTTCCACACAATATTCAATATCAGTCAAACCGCTGGCTTCTTTTGCTTTGCGGTCAAAGTCTTGTAAATCATCAGCATTGTAACTATTGTCTAAACTCAACATGGGTACCAAATGCTGAACAGTTGCAAAGCCATCATTTAATTGTAAGCTGCTGCCCACTCTTTGTGTTGGAGAGTCTGGGGTGATTAATTCGGGATGGGCCTGTTCCGTTTTTTCTAATAATTTATACAGCTGATCGTATTCAAAATCACTGATTAATGGTTCGTTCAAAACATAATATCGGTGTTCATGAAAACGAAGTATAGCCCTAAGATTTTCAATATTTGAAATTGCAATTTCAATGGCATTTGAGGCATTTAGACTCGTAAGCCAATCTTTTGTAGCGTATCTAAGTTGTTCTATTGCACTATTGTTCGAAAACATATGGATTCAATTAGTTGATAAACAAAAGATTGATTTTAAGGCAGAATTTATCATGTAAAAACTACACAGTCGGTATAATTCTGTTATTTTGTACTTGTTTTTTGTTCCGCTAACCCTTTCGGAACGCCAAAATTATTCTTTTGCCATCATGAAAAAAACTGAACTAAACGGTTTCCACAACCAAGTACTCATAAAAGACCCATCAAGTCTGGTACAATCTTACCCTCGTGTGCCTTTGACGGTTGACTGTGTGATTTTTGGGTTTGAAGAAAATGAGCTCAAAGTGTTGCTGATTCGCAGTGACCTTGAAGTGTACAAAGGACTTTGGTCTTTATTGGGAGACATTGTTAAAGATAACGAACAGTTAGACGAAGCGGCTTATCGGGTACTTAAAGAAAGAACCGGTATGGATGACGTATACCTTGATCAGGTAAGGGCTTTCAGTCGTCCTGATAGACATCCTGGCGGCAGGGTAATTACGGTAACTTACTGTTCGCTACTCAATATCCAGCACCATCAATTAAAAATTCATGCCAATGAATTGCATTGGCATAGCTTTTCTTCCATCAAAGAAATGGCATTTGACCATAAAGAAATTTTAGACACTTGTTATCAATGGCTACAAAAAAGAGTGCAAGAACATCCTCTTGGTTTTACATTACTGCCCGATAAATTTTCGTTGAGAGAACTGCAAAACTTGTATGAGGTTATACTTGGCGTAACCCTAGATAGACGAAACTTCAGAAAAAAGTTTGCTAGCATGGACTTATTGATTGATGTTGGCGAGATGGAGCAAGATGTTCCGCACCGTCCCGGAAAGCTCTACAAGTTCGATTACGATAAGTACGAAAAAAATAAAAGAAAGTGGGTTGGCATTGATTTTTAAGTATTTACACTAAAGGTTGTTCATTCTTAGGGGTCAAAAACGTCAAAAAATTTTAACAATTTTTTACGGGCAGAAAAAAACATTTCTTAATTGTGTAAAACTTACACATCTTTGTAGAGCAAAAAGAAACGATTGTAAACTATGTTATCTCTAACGGTGGGATAACTCTTATTCAAAAGATTGCCTTTATGAGAAAAATCTACCTCTTAATGTTGCTGTTGGCGGCTTCTGCTACAGTGCAATCTCAATTGCTTTCTTGGTCGCCGGATTTCATTCAAGAATCATCAACACCTATTGAAATAACGGTTGATGCTACAAAAGGAAATCAAGGGTTAAAAGACTATACCAGTACCTCTGATGTATATGTACACATTGGTGCCATCACTTCTCTTAGTACAGGTTCTAGCGATTGGAAATATTCAAAATTTACTTGGGCTACAACGCCACCTGCTGGTCAATGTAGTTTTGTTAGTGCTAATAAATGGAAGTACACTATTACAGGTGGATTGAGAGCTTATTTTGGAATCAGTAATCCTACAGAAAAAATATTAAAAATTGCTATTTTATTTAGAAGTGGCGATGGTACAAAAGTGCAGCGTAATACAGATGGTAGCGATATGTACATACCTGTTTATGAAGCAGGATTAGAAACAAGATTGACTGAGCCTTCTCGTCAGCCAACATTTATTCCATTAGCTGAGACAATTACCAAAACTGTTGGCGATAATATTGCTATCACTGCAAAAGCAAGTCAGACAGCGGCGTTAAAGCTCTATTTCAACGGCAATCAAATTGCGTCACAAACCAATGCTACAACTATTTCTGCCAACCCAATGATCGCAGCGGGTGGTCAACAAACAATAGTGGCTGAAGCGGTTGCTGGATCGGTTACGAAAACCGATACCCTTCGTTTTTTTGTAGCCGGCACAGTAAATGTTGCACCATTACCAACAGGTGTAGTGGATGGTATTAATTACGAACCCGGCGACACTTCTGTAACCTTAGTTTTATTTGCGCCACTCAAGACCAGAATTGCGGTATTGGGTGATTTCAATAACTGGACAGAATCCGTGCAACATCAAATGAATAGAACATCTGATGGTAATCGTTTTTGGTTAAGAATTACCGGCCTAACTCCGGGTGTAGAATATGCTTATCAATATTTGATTGATGGGGTTTTAAAAGTTGCTGATTACAATGCTGAAAAAGTATTAGATCCTAATAACGATCCATTTATTCCTTCCACCACTTATCCTAATCTTAAACCTTATCCAACCGGTAAAACTACAGGTATTGTAAGTGTCTTACAAACTGCTAAGCCGGCTTACACATGGCAGGTTCCTAACTTTTCTCGACCAGATAAAAGGAATTTAGTGGTGTATGAATTATTGGTAAGAGATTTCATTGCTACTCAAAACTGGCAAACTTTAAAAGACACTTTGACCTACTTAAAAAGATTGGGTGTAAATGCCATTGAGTTAATGCCATTCAATGAATTTGAAGGCAATATTAGTTGGGGCTATAATCCAAGCTTCTACTTTGCACCGGATAAAATTTATGGCACCGAAAATGCATTACGTCAGTTTATAGATGAATGCCACAAACAAGGTATTGCCGTAGTGATGGATATTGCATTGAACCACACTTTTGGCCAAGGGCCAACTGTACAAATGTATTGGAACTCGGCTTTAAACCGCCCTGCCGCCAACAGTCCATGGTATAACGAAGTACCTAAACATGCTTTTAATGTTGGATTCGATTTCAATCACGAATCTCAAGCCACCAAAGACTTAGTTGACCGTGTGGTAGAACATTGGTTGGTGAAATATAAAATTGATGGTTATCGTTTCGACTTATCTAAAGGATTTACACAAGTACAAACTTGCGATGCCAATGGTGGCAACTGTAATGTAGGCACTTGGGGTTCTTACGACGCAAGCCGTGTTGCCATTTGGCAAAGAATTTACAATAAAATGCAGGCTGCTGCTCCAAATTCGTATTGTATTCTCGAACACTTTGCAGACAATTCCGAAGAGATAGACTTGTCTAACCGCGGTATGATGTTGTGGGGCAATTTGAATCACAATTACGGCGAAGCCGGAATGGGATGGGTAGCTAATTCAAATTTAGCATCCGGTATTTTTACGGCTCGTTCTTGGACACAGCCACACTTGATTACGTACAAAGAAAGCCATGATGAAGAACGTAATATGTACCGAAACCTCAATTTCGGCAATAACTCTAATCCGGTACATAATACTAGAGATTTGAATACTGCTTTAAAGCGGATGGAATTAACCACTGCATTTTGGGCTACTATTCCTGGTCCAAAAATGATGTGGCAGTTTGAAGAATTGGGCTACGATTATTCCATCAACTATTGCCAAAACGGAACCATCAACAATAACTGCCGTACAGATCCAAAGCCTATTACTTGGAATTATTACACCAACCCCAATAGAAAAGCATTGTACGATGTTTATGCTAAACTATTAGCACTACGTAAAGTGCCTAATTTCTTAAGCACATTTACATCCAATCAAATTACCTATAATTTATCCGGTGCTTTCAAATGGCTTCAAGTAAATACCGATTCTTTGAAGTTAATGGTGATAGGAAACTTTGATGTGGTGGCACAGTCCGGCAATGTCACTTTCCCAACAGCTGGCACTTGGTATAATTATTTATCCGGCGGAACTAAAACGGCAACCGGTGCACAAGAGAACATTACTTTACAGCCTGGTGAATACTATGTTTATCTCAATAGAGATGTAGCTAATTTGATTGCTACTCCGGTAAGAAATGTAAACAGCGCCATCCGAAATATGAGGGTGTCTATTTATCCAAACCCGGTAAATTATTTTGCTACAATTGAGTACGATTTACCCGAAAGTGGCAATGTAAATGTGTCAGTGTATAATATGATGGGACAAAGACTGGGAGTACTTTTCAATGGTTTCAAGCCAAGAGGAGCACAGCGATTGCCATTAAATTCGGCATCGTTCAACACCCAAAAATTAGCGAATGGAAATTATGTTTTACAAATTGAAGTGAATGGCACCAAGAGAGTTGAACAATTTGTAATTCAACACTAATATTTAAAAAATAATTTAAAAAGTAAAGCATCAAACCGCATGTAAATTTTGTCTTGAATGGATAACGATTGTAGTCCTAAAAAGATAAGGTTAATAGAACATAGCACTGCTGTATTTACTTCAAAAAACGATTGACCCTTAATTCAAATATCTGTTCTGTTTTTTAAATTGTAAACCATTAATTATGACCTTAAAACGATTGCTTCTAGCGATTGTCCTGCCAAGTCTCCTGATATGTTCTCAGGCATTGGCTCAAGACAAAATGATTACAGGTAAAGTAACCGACGCTAAAGACGGTTCACCTGTAGCAAATGTTACTGTTACAGTAAAAGGTACCACAAGCAGCACTCAAACTGCTACAGACGGTACGTACAAAATTAAAGCCGCAGGCACTGCAACTGCTTTAGTATTTACTTCTGTAGGCTTTGGCCGTGTAGAAGTTGCTATTAGTGGTAGTGTTGTTGATGCAACAATTGCTGCTACTTCAGCAAACCTTAACGAAGTAATAGTAGTTGGTTATGGTACGCAGCGTAAGAAAGATCTTACCGGTACTGTTGTAGCTGTAACGTCAAAAGATTTCGTAAAAGGACCTGTTACTACTCCCGAGCAATTAATTGCAGGTAAAGTAGCCGGTGTTCAAATCAGCACCAACAGCGGTCAGCCGGGTGTAGGTAGCCGTATCCGTATTCGTGGCGGTACATCTTTAAATGCTAGTAACGATCCACTGATTGTTATTGACGGTGTGCCTTTAGATAACAATGGCATCTCCGGTGCTCCTAACGCTTTGGCTTTAATCAACCCAAATGATATCGAAAGCTTCAACATCTTAAAAGATGCTTCTGCTGCTGCTATCTACGGTTCAAGGGCTGCGAATGGTGTAATCATCATTACCACTAAAAAAGGAAGAAGAGGCAGCAAGTTGAATGTTAGCTTTTCTACTTTAAATACTATTGCTACTAAAACCGGCACTGTTGATGTAATGAACGCATCTGAGTATAGGGCTTATGTAAATGCAAATGGTTCAGCTTCTGATAAAGCTTTATTAGGTACTGCTAATACCGATTGGCAAGAACAAATTTATCGTTCTGCTTTTACTACTGATAATAACATCAGTTTGAGTGGTGGCTTGAAGCAATTGCCTTATCGTTTGTCTTTAGGATTTATGAACCAAGACGGTATCTTAAAGCGTAGTAACTTAAAACGTTATAACGTAACTGCTAACTTATCTCCAAGTTTCTTCAACAATCACCTGAATGTAAATGCAAATGCGAAATACACTCATAATGAGAATTTCTTTGCTAATCAAGGCGCTATTGGTTCTGCTGTTTATTTCGATCCTACTAAACCTGTAATGAGTGGTAATAATAGCAAATATGGTGGTTATTATGAATGGACGTTTAATAATGCCATCAATACATTGGCTCCAAAAAATCCTTTGGGTTTATTAAACCAAACGGAGAGTGTAAGTGATGTTGATCGTTTTATTGGTAATGTGCAATTGGATTATAAATTCCATTTCTTACCAGAGTTAAGAGCTAACTTGAATGTGGGTGTTGATAATAGTACAGGCGGTGGTACAACTTTTGTTCCAGCTTCAGCAGCACAAGATTCGGCTCGTGGTGGTCGGTTCAATCAGTATGAACAAAAGAATACAAATAAGTTATTTGAATTTTATTTCAACTACGTAAAAAATATCCCTTCTATTAAGAGTCGTATTGATGTAATGGCTGGTCATAGCTATCAAGATTGGGAAACTAGAAGTCCTTCATTTGCTGATTTAAGAGCAGATAAAGTAACGGTTGTTACACCAAAAGGTCAGCCTTATCAAGCACAAAAAACTTTGGTATCTTTCTATGGAAGATTGAACTATGCATTGATGAACAAATACTTGTTAACTGTTAACTTCAGAAGAGATGGTTCATCAAGATTTAGCAAAGACAATCGTTGGGGTAATTTCCCATCAGCTGCTTTAGGTTGGAATATCAGTGATGAAGATTTTATGAAAGGTCAGAAAGTATTTTCTAACTTAAAACTTCGTGCCGGTTGGGGTAAAATTGGTCAGCAAGATGGTATTTATGAGTACGCTTATCAACCAAACTATTTCTATGGTGATAGCGCTGCACAATACCAATTCGGTAACGGATATGTACCTGTTGTTCGTCCAAACGCATACGATGCGAATTTGAAATGGGAAGAAACTGAAAGCCGTAACATTGGGTTAGATATGGGCTTTTTCGGCGGTAAATTAAACGTAACTGTTGATTACTACGAAAAAGATACCAGAGATTTATTAGCTGTTGTGCCTGCACCTGCCGGTACTAACTTCTCTGATAAAATTACAACTAACGTAGGTTCTATTAAGAATCGTGGTTTAGAAACAGTTATCAATACAACTGTTATAGATAAAAAAGATTTCACACTTGATTTGGGTTATAACTTAACCTGGATTATCCAAAATGAAATCACCAAATTACAGTTAGTAAACGATCCGGCCTACTTAGGTACACCAACAGGTGGTGGTGCTGGTTTTAATAACGTTCAAATTCACTCTGTAGGTTACAGACCATCTACTTTCTTCTTACACCGTCAAGTATACAATGCTGCCGGCAGACCAATGGAAGGTGTATATGAAGACATTAACGGTGATGGTATCATTAACGATTTTGATAAGCAGTGGGTTAAAAATCCAGATCCAACCGTATTTATGGGCTTTACTGCAAATGCTACTTATAAGAAATTATCTGCAGGCTTTGTACTACGTGCCAACTTTGGTAACTACATCTACAATGGTGTACATTCTAACTCAGCTATTTACCAAAACATTAGCTCAGGTCAAAACTATCTGAACAATGCCCACGTAAATATTTTAGAAACTAACTTCAGACAGCGTCAAGTATTTTCTGATTACTATTTAGAGAATGCTTCTTTCTTGAGAATGGATAACCTTTATTTCAATTATGATTTTGGTACGCCATTTAAGAATAAAGACGTTCGTTTAAGAATGAATGTGAACTGTCAGAACGTATTTGTTGTTACTAAATACTCAGGTTTAGATCCTGAAATTAATGGTGGTGTTGATAATACTATTTATCCAAGACCTCGTATGTATGCAGTAGGCTTCAATCTTGATTTTTAATTCATTAATTATAAAACCTGAACAATGAGAATAAAAATTTTATCATCGGTACTGGCAGCAACTATTGCGCTGACCTCATGTACCAAAGACCTGGACAGGGTTCCAGAACAAGCCTTCACTTCAGAAGTGCTGTTCAAGACCGAAGCGGGTTACAGAAGCGCCTTGGCTAAAATTTATGGCGGCTTAGCCCTAACGGGTAATAGCGGTCCTGCCGGATCTGGCGATATCTCTTCTATTTCTGACGAAGGTTTCTCTTCTTATATCCGTATTTACTGGAAAATGCAGGAGTTGCCTACAGATGAAGCCGTAATTGGCTGGAACGACAAAACCATTAAAGATTTTCACGAAATGGATTGGAACGCTGCCGACGAATTTATTGCCGGTATGTACAGCCGTTTGTTCTTCCAAATTACATTAGCTAATAACTTTATTATTGAGTCTGCCGATTCAAAATTAGCAGACCGTGGTATTAGTGGTGCTGATGCCGATAAAGTAAGGGCATACAGGGCTGAGGCTCGTTTTTTAAGAGCATTAAGCTATATGCATGCTTTAGATTTTTATGGCAAACCAACTTTTGTAACCGATGCTAACCCAATTGGTGCATTCTTACCTACACAAGCTACTAAAGCTCAATTATTCACATACATTGAAACTGAATTATTGGCTTTAGAAAATATTCTACCTGCTCCTAAAGCAAACGAATATGGCCGTGCAGACCGAGCTGCTGTTTGGATGACCTTAGCTAACCTTTACTTGAATGCTCAAGTGTACACAGGTACTGCTAAAAATACCGAAGCAGTAACTTATGCTAAAAAAGTAATTGCTGGTGGTTATACTTTGAATACCAACTATGCTTGGAATTTCTTGGCCGATAATCATACTTCTCCGGAATCTATCTTTTCTGTTGCCTTTGATGGTAACAAAAGCCGTACTTGGGGAGGAACTACTTTCTTAGTACATGCATCTGTAGGTGGAGATATGAATATTGCCGATTTTGGAATTGATGGTGGATGGGGCGGTATTCGTACAACAAGTGCATTTGTAAATAAATTCTCTGATCCTAGTGGTAATACCGATAAAAGAGCCATGTTCCAAACCAATGGACAAAACTTAAATATCAACGATATTGGAGAGTTTAGAGATGGCTATGCAATCCGCAAATGGAAGAATGTAACCAAAACAAATACTCCGGGTAGCAATCCTACTTGGGTAGATACAGATTTTCCTATGTTCCGTTTAGCTGAAGCGTATCTGATTTATGCTGAAGCTGTTTTACGTGGCGGTGCCGGTGGCGATGCTGCAACAGCATTAGGTTATATCAATGCTTTACGTCAGAGGGCTTATGGTAATGCAACAGGAAATATCAATGCTGGTCAGCTTACTTTAGATTTTATCTTAGACGAAAGAGCTAGAGAATTGTATTGGGAAGGAAAACGTAGAACTGACCTTATCCGTTATAATCGCTTTACCACTGCCACTTATGTTTGGCCTTGGAAAGGTGGTGTAGCCGGTGGCCGTGCAGTAGAGGATTTTAGAAATACCTATCCTATTCCTGCACCAGAAATCAACGCTAATCCAAACCTGACTCAAAATACAGGATACTAATTTTAAAAGGGTGTATAGCCTTATACACCCTGCTTTATAACACGTAAAAACGTAGCACAATGAAAAAAATATTCAAAAACTATCTAACCCTCGCTTTAAGTGCAGTGGTGTTATTCACTTCTTGCAAAAAAGATGAAGTGAAGTTGGTAGCCAAACAAGGTACTACACCTTTACTTACGGCCTCAGCCACTACGCTTAATCTATTGCAGGCAGAACAAAATAACGATGCAGTTACTTTTAGCTGGTCAAAACAATTTTGGGGTGTAAACACTGCATCTGTAAATTATTCTTTACAGTTTATTAAAGATGGTGGCAACTGGAATACGCCAGGCTTAGAAGTAAGCATGTCTGAATTGCTAACAAAGAAGTATACAGTTGGCGATTTCAATAAAGAAATGGTGAAATTCCTTGATCCGGATGTAACAGTAGATGTTTGGGTAAGGGTAAAGACTGAAATACCTAACAGTATTGCCATTACTTATTCTTCTCCGGTTAAATTAACGATTAGACCTTACCGTGATATCATTTTCTATGATTTTCCTGCTGCAATGAATATTGCCGGTAATTTTCAAGGTTGGGATCCAGGAAGTGCTCCACAAATCGTAAACACTAAAAATGGTGGTTATGCCGGATACGAAGGCTATATCAACTTTGCTAATCCTACACCAGAATTCAAAGTTGTTAGAGGTAACAACTGGGGTGCCGGTGACCATGGTGATGGCGGCGGTGGTACTTTAACTGCTAATGGCGGACCAAACTTAATGTTAACCAACGGTGCCGGTGTTTACCGCATGAGAGTTAACGCTGCAAGAACAACTTGGAGTGCTGATAAAATCAATACTTGGGGTATTATTGGTAGTGCAATTCCTGTTACCGGTTGGAACTCAAGTGTTGCTATGACTATGGGAACAGACGGAAACTATTCAATTACAACCAATTTAAATGCTGGTGAAATCAAATTCAGAGCTAATAACGATTGGGTAATTGACTTTGGTGATAATGCTCCCGCTAATGGTGAACCTGATTACGGTGGTGCTAATATTCAAGTAGCATCTGCCGGTAACTACACCATCAAATTAAATATTGGTAGAGCCGGTAACTATAACTACACCATTAAGAAGAACTAATATTTGCTTTTTATAGCTAAGAAACTAACCGGCTCCTCAACAAGGGCCGGTTTTCTTTTTACAACAACGCCTTTTCAGTTACTTTTACCTACATAAATAATTAATTTAAGTGAATTTTAGATTCACTATTCACCATTCACTATTCACTATGTTATACTCCATGACAGGTTTTGGAAGGTTTGAACAAGCCGTTGGCGATAAGAATTTTCTGGTAGAAATTAGGGCATTGAACGGCAAGCAAATGGATATCAGATTAAACATGCCCCAGCTGTTGAAACCGTACGAGATTGATATTCGAAATATACTTACCGAGCATATTATGAGAGGTAGTGTAGAATGTTCTATTAATCTAAAACAAAATGGTTCGGCAAAACCAGTTTCCATTAATACAGAACTAGCAAAAGCATATTACAAACCGGTTGAAGCATTGGCAAAAGAGCTGAATTTAGATGCCGGTCAGATATTGAGTACTTTGCTCAAATTACCCGATGTCATTGCTCCAACTAACGAAATGCTATCACCCGAGGAGTGGGTAGAATTTCAACAAGTACTAAAGGGTGCCATCAATTTGTTGAATGGTCATAGAGCCGAAGAAGGTAAATCATTAGAAGCCGATTTGTTATTACGTATAGATAATATTTTAGAGCAACAAGCTCATGTTATGGAAATGGAGCCTAGCCGCCGTTCTAAAATCAGAGAAGGATTGGTTAAGGTGTTGGAAGATAATGTAGGCAAAGAAAATTATGATCCCAATCGTTTAGAACAGGAGTTAATTTACTACATCGAAAAAATAGACATCAGCGAAGAACAAGTTAGACTGCAAAATCATTGCAAATATTTTAGAGATATTCTTCAAGAAAAAGAAATCAGTAAGGGAAAAAAACTCTCTTTTATCTTACAAGAAATTGGCAGAGAAATCAATACAACCGGTTCTAAAGCTTACGATTCATCTATTCAAAAATGTGTAGTACAGATGAAAGATGAATTAGAAAAAGCCAAAGAACAAGTACTAAATGTGTTGTAAGAAAATTTCAATGGCGGTACACTTATCTTTGTAAAAAACATTGTTGAAAAACATGAAGTTCAATTATAGCTATTTATTATTATTGCTTATTGTAGGACTCTTAATCAATAGCTGCACTACTATAGATGTATACGAGAAAACTGCCGCTATGCCCAAGCATGAGTGGAAAGAAAAACATACACCAAGTTTTACATTTGCCATTTCAGATACTACATCGCTGTATAATATTTTTGTAGTATTGAGGCATACCGATGCTTATCATTTCAATAATATCTGGTTGAATTTAACTACAAAAACACCGCTTGATAGTACCGGCCCGCAACAATTAAATTTGCAATTGGCCGACAATAAAAATGGATGGCTGGGTACAGGCATGGATGATATTTATGAGCATCGAATTAAAATAGCCGGCCCATCAAAACTGCACAAAGGGAACTACACTTTTACTTTGCAGCATATCATGAGAGAAGAGCCACTGCAATTTATTTTGCATGCAGGCATAAGAGTAGAAAAGGCGAAATAATATTGATTGCCATGCCAGATGATATTCAAAAACGCAAACTACTTACCATTACCATTGTTTATTGGGTGTTATTGTTATATATCATTGCAGCTTTAGTATGGTGGTTTGTTGCACTGAATCAACAAAATCATGCACTTACTATTACTCGACTTTTGGAGTTAAAACAAGATGATCCAACTTATGCTATTCAAGTAGATAAAATCCTTGCTATTGAACAGCGTAAAACAACACAGTATATCGGCGAAGGGGTAACTTTTTTTATTTTAATTGTAATTGGAGCTGTGTTCGTTTACAGAGCAACTAGAAAACAAATTCATCTATCGGGTCAGCAGCAAAATTTTATGATGGCCATTACCCATGAACTTAAAACGCCTATCGCCATCACCAAACTAAATTTAGAAACACTTCAAAAAAGAAAACTAGAAGAAAGTCAACAACAGAAACTGATTCAAAATACCCTGCATGAAGCCAATAGGCTGAATTTATTATGTAGTAATATTTTATTTGCTTCGCAGTTAGATGCCGGTGCCTATACATTTACTAAAAACACCGTTAATTTTTCTGATGTAGTTGAAGGCTGTGTATCAGATTTCAAACAACGCTTTCCCAATCGTCCAATCTCTGCTGCTATAATGGATAATGTTGAAGTGTATGGCGAAGAATTATTGCTACAAATGCTTGTTAATAATCTGCTAGAAAATGCTTTAAAGTATGCTCCAAAAGAAACGGCAGTTGTAGTTGAGTTAACAGCCAGCCCAAAAGAGGTAATACTGAAAGTAAAAGATAATGGTCCGGGTATTAGTGATGAAGAAAAGACGAAAGTGTTTGATAAATTTTATCGTATTGGTAGCGAAAATGTACGAAAAACAAAAGGCACCGGCTTAGGCTTATACCTCTGTAAAAAAATAGCTAGCGATCATAATGCAAACATTATGGTGACAAATAACCAACCTCAAGGCTGTATTTTTGCAGTAACATTTAAATCGTAATCATGGCTTTCGATAATACAAAGGGCAGCATTTTGCTGGTGGAGGATGAAGAAAACCTACACGAAGCATTAAAGTTAAACTTAGAAATGGATGGCTACGAAGTAAGCTCTGCTTTTGATGGCAATGAAGCTATAAAAGCAGTAGCCAATGAATATTTTGACTTGATTATTATGGATGTGATGTTACCTGAGATGGACGGTATCAGCGTTACAGAAACCATTAGAGTGAACAATAATGAAGTGCCTATTTTAATGTTGAGTGCAAAAAATACAAGTGCAGATAGGGTGTTGGGTTTAAAAAAAGGCGCTGATGATTATCTTACTAAACCGTTTAATTTAGAGGAGTTGTTGTTACGGGTTGAAAAGCTAATTCAAAAAAACAAGAAATTACAAGATAAAGAAACGGTTGGCGATGTGTATGAATTTGGTAACAACAGAATAGATTTTAAAGCACAAGATGCTGTCTCCTACAAGGGTGAACAAATTCAACTCAGTAAGAAAGAAGCAATGTTATTGAAACTGTTGATTGAAAATAAAAATGAAGTAGTAACCCGTGAAAAAATTCTTCAAGTTGTTTGGGGTTATAATGTTTATCCTACTACTCGTACGATTGATAATTTCATATTAAGTTTTAGAAAATATTTTGAAGAAGATAGTCGTAATCCAACTTACTTCCATTCAGTAAGAGGAGTGGGCTATAAATATTCTGAATAGGAGTATCAGCTTTCTAGTTGTTTCATTACTTCTTGTACCCTGTCTTTTAATTTGAAGTTTGTGGCTTGTTCACCAACAGGTGTGTATGCCGCTAAATAACAATCATCAAAAATAGATTGAATAGCAGCAACGATAGGCTTATCAATAGCTGCTGCTTGTAATGCAACTATCAATTCAGAAGAAGAAACTGAAGGATTATAAGGCAGCATCAATCGTTGTAATAAATAAGCCTTAAAATATAACATTAGTTGCTCGATAAATTGATGGTCTTCCCTTTTTATCAACTCATTAATCTTGCTTCCATAATTGATTTGAACAGGCGGCGGAATATTTGCTTCGATAGTTGGTTCTATTATAACAGTATCTTTAGGTTGCTTTTCTTTTCTGCCATTCCACCACCAAGTTCCAATAGCTACTAATGCAATGCCCAATACAATCCACAAATACTTTCTATTACTTAAATCTACTGCTGTATTGTCATTGTCAATGATGGGTTTTGTATTTCCTTCTACTACATTTATAGTTAAAGGCTTACTGACAAATGTTTCGTAGCGCTTGGTTGTGGCATCAAAATAAGTAAATTCGACTATAGGCAAACTTATATTGCCTGTTTTTGAAGATTGAAAGGGAATTGAAAATACTTTTTCACCCTGCGGCGGAAATACACCACCGGTGATTATTTCCTTGGTTTTGCTTTCAAAATATTCTATTCCATTTGGCCATTGAATTGTTGGTATTGTAATATTTTTAATATTTCCTTCTCCTTTGATAGCGATGTTAAAAACAGCTACTTCCTGTTTTCCGATAGTGTTCGTATCTGTGTAGGTATGTAAAGTAAATTGACCAATTACATTTGTAAAGTTTGTAGGCTTATTGGCTTTAGGCAAAGGTTTTGCTGTGATTGTTATGTCGGTATTTCGAAGTGTAACTATCCGTTCGATCACTTCGCCATCATACGGATTGTTAAGACCTGGTTTCATCAAGTTTATTTTATTTTCCACTTCCACATCGCCTAATTTTATTTGGCCTTCTTGCAACGGAATAAACTGAATACTTCTTATCAAATATACTTTGTACAATTTTCCATCCACTTTTTCAACAGTCGAAACTTGTTCTTGTGGTGTTAATTCTGATATGCTGCCACCGGTAAACGATGGTTGTTTTACTACCCTTGACTGCGACCTCAAACGAGTGTATAACTTGTAATTTACTAAAATGGGTTCATTAACATAACAAACAGATTTGTTGCTAACTGCTTTGATAAATATATTACTGTTGATGATTTTTTCCGGATTATCCCCCGCTTTCAAAAAATATTGTGTGTCTTTAAAATCATCATATTCAAGCTGTGCATTTACTGTTGTACTTAACAACAAAAGGATTAAATAATATAACAGCCGTTTGGTCATAATTAACAAATGTAAGGGCTGCACTAAAGTTCAGTATCAACAAATCGGTTAAGGATGGGTTAAAAACTAGAACTGAGTGCTAATCTTATTCCCATTAGTAAAGATTGTACAGCTTTTTATTAAGTTTGAAGCGTTGTTGTGGTCTTATACTTCCACCAAAACTATTTTACATGTCTCATATAGAAACTATTGTTGACTTTTTAGAGCCGATTAATATTTTTGAATTATCCGATGATCAAGGCTATAAAGAAACGCAACTGGGCAATCATATTTTAGTTAACGAAGGCGAAATGCCGGATATAACAACCGCTGATTTAGTATTTATTGGCTGTACCGAGAATCGTGGTGCCGGATTGCAATTTGGAAATACCGCAGCTCCCGATGCCATTCGTAAAGCGTTCTATAGTTTATACCATTGGCATAAAGATGTACAAATTGCAGATCTTGGCAATATAAAAAATGGCGCTACCTTACAAGATACGTATGCTGCTTTAAAATCTGTTGTTGGCGAATTGGTGCAGTTAAATAAAAAAGTGGTCATCTTGGGAGGCAGTCACGATGTTACAATGGGTCAGTACAAAGCATATGGTGCCATCGATAAAATTATTGAAGCCGTATGTATTGATGCCCGAATAGATTTAAACATGGATAGTGTCTTACCGGCAGATCATTTTTTAATGGAGATGCTAACCGGCGAGCCCAACTTCATTCGCCACTATAATCATATTGGTTTCCAAAGTTATTTTGTCCATCCACACATGTTAGAAACCATTGATAAATTACATTTTGATTGTTATCGTGTTGGTAGGGTGAAAGAAAATATGGAAGAAATGGAGCCGGTAATTCGAAACAGTCATTTAATGAGTTTTGATATTGCCGCCATTCAAAATAGTCATGCACCGGCTAATCATTTAACACCAAACGGCTTTAATGGAGAAGAAGCATGTATGTTGATGCAATATGCAGGCATGAGCCGCAACATCAGCAGTATTGGTATTTACGGCTATTTACCTGAGCAAGATGTACATGATTTAACGGCCAAACAAATCAGCCATATGTTATGGTATTTGATGGATGGTATGTACAAAGGTAAACATGAAGCATTAATAGAAGATAAAACCCAATTCAACGAATTTGTATTAGCCTTTGCCGAAATTGAAACTACTTTTTTACAAAGTAAAAAAACAGGTAGGTGGTGGATGCAAATACCTGACGGTCGTTACATCGCTTGTACGCAGTTTGATTATATTACTGCGGCAAGTAACGATATTCCAGAACGGTGGATGAGAGCAGTAGAACGCAGTTAAACTATTAGCATATACCCATGAAACTACTTCAAATTAGCTGTACCAATCTTTTGTTGCTATTTCTGTTTTCTTGTACTGCAGAAAAAAAAATGGGTAAACTAGCAAAAAAAGATATCCTACAAAAGCAGGAATTAACATCTGCACACATAGGCATCAGTATTATGGATGCTGGAAGTGGAAAGCATTTGTACAACTACCAAGGCGATAAATATTTTGTGCCTGCAAGTAATACCAAAATACCTACTTGTTATGCTGCCATGAAGTATTTGGGAGATAGTTTGGTGGGTTTGAAATATGCTGATATCAACGACTCAACAGTTTTGGTAAAAGGTGTTGGCGACCCCACTTTATTAGCAAGAGAATACAAACAACATGCAGTAGTTGATTTTTTGAAACAACAACCAAAACAAATTATTCTTACTGCATCTAACGATTGGAAAGCAGAGCTATATGGCAGTGGTTGGACATGGAACGACTACGATGCTGCCTACATGCCTGAAAGAAATGAGTTGCCTATTTATGGCAATACCGTCATCATTTCAAAAACAGCCAAAGGGTTCAAAACAAATCCTGCCGCTTTAAATAATGTAGTAGAAGGATTAACCATTGACAGCAGTTTAAATGGTCGGTTTTATTTAAAGCGTAATCAGTGGAGTAATACTTTCAGCATAGAAAAAACTGCTGCAAGATTTGTATCGCAAGAAACACCGTTAAGCACCGGAAAAATTATGTTGCCATCGGTATTATTGATGGATGCTACGGGAAAAGAGATTAGTGTAACGTTGAATAAAGACAGCAAAGCCTATCCATGGAAAACCGTCAAGTCTCAACCAACAGATTCGATGTTGAAACCTATGATGCATCGCAGCGATAATTTTTATGCCGAACAATCTTTACTCATGGTCAGTGATAAAATGTTAGGTGTGATGGATGATGATAAGATTATTGATACCTTACTGAAAACAGATTTCGCTAATCTGCCCCAACAACCAAGATGGGTAGATGGTAGCGGCTTAAGCCGATACAATCTTTTTACGCCACAAGATTTTGTTTACATTTTACAAAAAATGAAAACCGAATTTGATTGGAACCGCATCACCACTATTTTCCAAACCGGTGGCGAAGGAACAATCAGTAGTTATTACAAAAACTTACAAGGCAAAATTTATGCAAAGACAGGTACACTTAGCGGACAAGTTGCATTAAGTGGTTATCTCATCACCAAAAAAAATAAAACACTTATTTTCTCAGTACTCGTCAATAACCATCAAACAAGTGCCACTGCTGTACGCAGAGCTGTGGAGGCTTTCATTACTAATTTATACGAGAAGTATTAGGGTTGTGAGCAAACTTATTTTCCAAACATCCTATCTAAATAATCTTCTTTAAACTCTAAATAAGTTGGGGTGCCATTGGTAGTAATGTTAGGTGTGGTACAAGCAAATAATTCTTCAATCAACGTATGCATTTCTTTTTGTGTTAATGCTTGCCCGGCTTTTATGGCTTGTTGCCTTGCCATACAGCGTACTAACTTTTCTCTTTTGCTGAATTTTATATCGCTGCTAAAATGTTTGAACTGTTCAATCAATAATTCAATGGAGTGTTTTTCGTTCCCCGGCAATACATCGGCAGGTGTACCTTGAATTACAAAAGCGTTGTTGCCAAAGGGTTCTACTTGATAGCCCAACACTTGTAAATCGGGTAATAAATCTTGTAACAAAGCAGTATCTGATGCAGATAATTCTACACTTACCGGAAACAAACTTTGTTGTGTTGCCATTTGTTGATGGTGTGCAGCGAGGCTGTAACGTTCGTACAAAATACGTTCATGAGCCAATTGCTGGTGCACTAAAATAAAACCGCTATTGGTAGAAGCAATAATAAAAGTGTGATGTAATTGTAGTAATGGTGTATCTGCAATTAATTGTAATCCGCTTTGTTGTTGCAACAAATTTTGTTGCGGCTGTGCTGTTGGTTGCTGCAACACTTTTTCAACTTCTGTACTGTAGGGTAATACAGTTTCAGCGGGCTGGTAAAATGTTTTCCAACTTTTTAATTCCGCTTTAGCAGATGGTTCAATAGCATGTGCTTGATGCTTTTGAGTAAATGTTTTGTACAAAGAAGAAGTTTGAACCGCTTCTTTTCTATCGGCTGTAAATGGTTTATTTACGGCATCTAAAGATTGTATGTCGGCATTCAACGAAAAATCTAATGATGGTGCTACGCTAAATTGTGCTAATGCATGTTTAATAGCAGCTTGTACAAAAGCATAGACTAATTTTTCATCCTCAAACTTTATTTCTTGTTTGGTGGGGTGTACATTGATATCAACATACGAAGGCTCCAAATCTATGTATAAGACGTACGCCGGAAAACTATCTTTAGCAATAATGCCATCAAATGCATTCATTACCGCATGGTTCAAATAAGCACTTTTAATAAAGCGATTATTTACAAAGAAATATTGATCACCACGGGTTTTTTTGGCAGTATCGGGTTTGCCGACAAAACCGTAAATATTCATGTAATCGGTTTCTTCTTTTACCTGCACCAATTTAGCAGCATAATTATTGCCCAATACTTGTAAAATACGTTGTTTAAGATTACCGGCTTCTAAATGAAAAACTTGTTGGCCATTACTGGTTAAAGAAAAAAATACGCCGGGAAAAGCCATCGCCACCCTAATAAACTCATCAACAATATGCCGCATTTCGGCGGCGTTGCTCTTTAAAAAATTTCGTCGGGCAGGCACATTGAAAAATAAATTTTTCATGCTAATGCTTGTGCCAATAAGTGCAGCACACAATTCTTGTTTGAGTACTACACTATTTTCTATCTCCAAATAAGTACCCAATTCATCTTCGGCACGGCGGCTTTTTAATTCAACTTGAGCAACAGCTGCAATAGATGCCAATGCTTCGCCTCTAAAGCCCATGGTTTTTATGCGGAATAAATCATCAATTTGAGCAATTTTAGAAGTAGCATGGCGTTCAAAACTCATTCGGGCATCGGTTTCACTCATGCCTTTGCCATTGTCAATTACTTGTATCAAACTTTTACCTGCATCGGTAACAATCAGTTGAATATGAGTGGCTTCTGCATCTACGGCATTCTCTAATAATTCCTTAACGGCACTTGCAGGTCGCTGAATTACTTCACCTGCTGCAATTTGATTGGCTATATTATCGGGCAATAATTGAATGATATCCTGCACTTGTCCTTCGTTTGTATGTAGCCGGCAAAAATAGCATATCTACGTTCAATTTAAAGCCCAATTACTAAATCGATTGTTCTAGCAAGCCTTTGCGGTTGTTTTGCCGTATCTGTTGTAAATTTAGCCCATGAAACAAGTATCTATTTGGTTGCTGATGATAGGCTTACTAGCCATGGCTTGTCAAAAAAACATTGCCGATTTACCAACAAGCCCAATAGTTAGACCTGTAGCAGATACGTTTGTAACTTATACCATTGCCCAAGGATTCCATTATAGCGACCAAGCACCTAATGTTGCTGTTAATTATACCGAACAAAAATTTCAAGTACAATTTGATAGTTCTGCCATATACACTACAATAGACCCGGCTAATCAAGCCGATGTTAATAAACTATATGGCTTTGCCGACAATAACAGGTTACATTTCGAATTTAGTGCAAGGTTTGGATGGCGTTGGTTTAATAATCGGTTAGAATTACTGGCTTATGTATATAATAATGGTATTCAAACCAACAAGTTATTAGGTGCTGTTAGTTTAGGTATGCCCCACCAATGCAGCATTAAAGTGGCAGGCGATACATATATTTTTACATTGAATGGGGTTGCTACAACAATGGACCGTGCTAGTATTACACCAAAAGGGGCAGGCTACAAATTATATCCTTTTTTTGGAGGCGACGAACCTGCACCGCATCAAGTGGTCATAAAGATCAAAGAAACAAAATAACACCTGTTAACTTTCCTGTTAATCCTCGCTAAGAACCGTTCAACAGATTGGTGATTTGTATTTAACTTGTGCCACTCAAGTTTGCAATATGAAAAAGTCACTCTCTCTCTTTGCTTTTATAGTGCTGTTAAGTACTTCTGCTACTGCACAAAAAAACTTTTACCAACAAACACCCGAAGCCATACGTTGGGTAGATAGTGTTTTTGCTACGCTGAGTAAAGAACAAAAGATTGCTCAATTAATGATTATTAGGGCACATAGCAATTTGGGAAAAAAACATGTGGATGAAGTTGCAGGACTGATTAATAAATATAATGTTGGAGGGTTATGTTTTTTTCAAGGCGGTCCGGTAAGACAGGCCAATCTAACTAATTACTATCAAGGCATTGCCAAAACTCCATTGATGATTTCTATTGATGGGGAGTGGGGTTTAGGAATGCGATTAGATAGTGTGATAAATTTTCCTCGCCAATTAATGATGGGTGCTGTGCCTGATGCAGCATTGATTTATCAATTTGGTAAAGCTGTAGGAGAGCAGTGTAAACGCTTAGGCATTCATGTCAATTTTGCACCAGATGTTGATGTCAATAACAATCCTAATAATCCGGTAATTAACGACCGCAGCTTTGGCGAAGATAAATATAAGGTAGCCTTATTTGGTGTGCAGTATATGAAAGGTATGCAAGATGTTGGGGTTATGGCTTGCGCTAAACATTTTCCGGGTCATGGCGATGTAGACGTAGACTCTCATTACGATTTACCCATCATCAATAAAAACAGGGCACAATTGGATAGTTTAGAATTGTATCCGTTTAAAGCCATGTTTAAAGCAGGTGTAGGAAGTGTAATGGTAGCCCATTTGTATATTCCTTCCATTGATAATACTGCCAACCAGGCCACTTCATTGTCTAAGAAAAATGTTACCGGTTTACTGAGAAATGAATTAGGCTACAAAGGATTAACCTTTACCGATGCATTGGAGATGAAGGGAGTGGCAAAGTTTTATCCTGCCGGTGAAGCTTCGGTACAATCACTTATTGCCGGTAACGATATGTTATGCTTACCCGGAGATATTGAAGGAAGTATTAGAAAAATTCTTCAAGCCATAAAACAAGGAAAATTGACTTGGGCAGATATGGATGCTCGGGTTAAAAAAGTGTTGTTATCAAAATATCATCTAGGATTAAATAAAATAGAACCAATACAAACAGCAGGTATAGTTGAAGATATCAACCAACATACACAAGCCATTAGTAAAGCATTATCAGTATCTGCTATTACTTTATTGCAACAAAAAAATGCAGATCTATTACCGATGAAAGCCGGAAAGAAAATTGCTTTTGTAGGTATTGGCATTAATAAGGAAAACAGTTTTGCGGCAAGAATGAAGCAAGATTATAATGCCGATGCATATTACTTCGATTTCAATCGAGATTTAGGAACCGTGCCAATGTTGGTGTACACATTACAACAAAAATATGATGCTGTAGTCATTGGCTTACATGCTTTTAGTCGTAGGCCTGCTAATAATTTCGGTTTGTCTGCACCTGCTATTCGTTTTATGAATGATTTACAACAAGCCATGCCGGCAGTAACATTTGTTTTTGGGAATCCGTATGCCATTAAAAACAGTTGTAACGCCGACAACTTATTAGTTTGTTATGAAGATGATGCCGCTACGCAGCATGCAGCTGCAGATGTGTTAGCAGGAAAATTGGTAGCTAAAGGTAAACTTCCGGTAACAGTTTGTGAAAACTTGCCTTATGGGACGGGCATTACTTACAATCCCTATTTCCCAATCACAGAGCCTGAAGCAGTTGGGTTAAATAAAAAAAAACTAAATGATATTGATGCCATCGCCAATGAAGCAATCGCTAATGGTGCCACTCCCGGTTGTGTGGTGTTGGTAGCTAAAAAAGGAAAAATTGCATTTCACAAAGCGTATGGCTACCTAAGTTATGATAGCACCGAAGCGGTAACCACAGAATCAGTGTACGATTTAGCATCGGTTACCAAAATTTCAGCTACTACGGTTTCGGTAATGAAATTGTATGAAGAAGGAAAACTGGATTTGAAAAAAACACTTGGTGACTATTTGCCATGGGTGAAAGGAACCGATAAAGCTCCACTTACGATTGAAAATGTTTTATTGCATCAAGCAGGGTTAGTGGCTTGGATTCCATTTTATAGAACCACTTTTGATACAGCCACAGGTAAAGCTTACCCTTCAATTTACACATCAGAATCTGATGAACAACATCAATATCGTGTAGCAGAAGATTTATTTATGCGTAACGATTGGGTAGATACCATGCGTAGCCGTATCATCAGCAGTAAGTTGGGGCCGGCTGATAAATATGTGTACAGTGATAACGACTTCATTTTATTAGGGAATATCGTGGAGGCCATCAGCGGAAAAACCCTAGACGAATACGTAAGACAAACATTTTATTTACCCTTGAACATGATGACTACTTTGTTCAAGCCAAGAGAACATGTAGCATTAAATACCATAGCACCTACTGAGCAAGAAAAAGCGTTTCGACAGCAGTTATTGCGTGGCGATGTACATGACCCGGGTGCTGCTATGTTTGGTGGCGTTGCCGGCCATGCCGGATTGTTTAGTAATGCCTATGACCTAGCACAGTTGTACCAGCTTTTGTTAAATGGCGGCGAACTAAACGGCATTCGTTTATTGAAGAAAGAAACCATCAACACTTTCACTGCATACAGTAGTACTATTAGCCGACGTGGTTTAGGTTTTGATAAACCCGAAAAAGACAATGCTACCCGCAAAGAGCCCTATCCATCATTAAGTGTTTCGCCACTTACGTTTGGGCATACCGGCTTTACAGGTACTTGTGTTTGGGCCGATCCTCAGCATGACTTGTTGTATATTTTCTTGAGCAATAGAGTACATCCTCAGGGTGGCAATAATGGTAAATTGGGTAGGCTCAACATTCGCCCAAGAATTCAAGAAGTGATTTACAGCGCTATTGGCGATAAATGACAAGCGGCATAGCAAATAACAAAATATGGCGTAATTCTGCATAGTAAAATAGATGCTATGAGAACAATGTATCGCCTTTCTGTATTGCCTTTATTGGCAGTTATGTTATTTGCTTCCTGCAAACAAAAAGTACCTATTCAGGCAAAATACATTCCTAAACAAGCCAATATTGTAGCATCGTTAAATACAGGTGTGGTAAAAAGTAAATTACTCAAAGCCAACTTTACACCTGCTACTATTTGGAATTTTATGAAGCAAGAAGGCACAGCCGATAGTGCTATCAATCAAGCCAAATCAACCTGGGCCGATATCAAACAATCGGGCATAAATATAGACGGTGGATTATTTGCTTACAACTACGAAAAAGGAAATTTGACTGATACCAATACTGGTACTATAAATGGATTTGTAGTTGCATTAAATGATGCTAAATTGTTTGCCAAAACATTACAAGCAAAAGCAAAGGGAAAAGCTATTATTAAGGCAAGCGATTTTGAATATATCAATGCAGATAGCAATCAATTATTGGCCTGGAATGCCGAAGTAGCTATGCTTGTAAGTTATAGCAGTAAAGACAGCAGCCTACCTTATTTTGATACTGCTACTAGTACCGTTGTTTATCCACCGGCCGATACTACCACTAATGACAGTATTAAAGTATTAGAAGAAGTAACAGCATATTTTGGGTTGAAAGAAAGTCAGTCTGTTGCAAGCATTAAGGAATACCGTAACTTAATGCAAACAGAAACCGATGGTACATTGTGGTACAACTTAGCAAAAAGAATTGCGCCATTGGTGATGCTTTCTGCTAAAGCAGATGCATTGTTTGCTGATGTATATCTTACCTCAACTTTTAATTTTGATCAAGGTGCCGTGGCTTTCGAAACCAATCTATTAGTCAATGATCAGCTAGCCGATTTCTTAGAAAAATATGGTGGTAAAGGCATCGATTCTGCTTCCTTGTTAGCTTATCCGTCAACTGATATTAACTTAATCAATGCGTTTAAATTTGATCCAACTATAATAGATGGATTAATTAAAGAATTGGATTTGGAAAATCAAGCAGAAGCCTTACTCAAACAAGCAGACAGTACTCTGTCTATTAAAGATATCTCCGGTGCTTTGGGTGGAGATATTCATGTTTTTCTTTCAGATTTTACCTTGCCTATCATTAACAAAACAACCATTAAAAATGCCAAAGACAGTATAGGTAAACTATTGCCATCGGCTAAGTTTTTGTTTAGTGCAACAGTTGCTAATAAAACGTCCATGGATAGTTTGTTGGCTAAATGGTTTAAAGGCAAACCCATGACAAAGACCGGCAATACATACGGTGTAGGTAAAATAGGTGATGCCATGGGTTTTCAAATTTTATATGATGATAAATACACGATGTTGTATAACGATAGTTCAATAGCAGCACAGTTTAGGGCTGGAACGGGTAAGTCAAATCTTACAACAGATGTGTTGCAACAAGCACAAGGCAAATCAGGATTTTTCTATTTGGATTTGGCAAAAATATTAGCCCAGCCACAGCAATCAGACACCGCTCAAACAAGTGGATTAGCAAAGGCAAGTGCTGTATTTAAAGATATCATGGGCACCGTGAATAATATTAAAGGCAATACTGTCAAAGGCCGGTTTGAAGTTAGGTTGAAGAATGACAAAGAAAATAGTTTGGTCACCTTGCTTCAAATGATTACCGGCTTTGTATCTATCACATCTATCGATAATGGTGTTATCAAAGTAAACGAAGCCCAACTCTTAGATATTCCTTCTCGATTAGGAATGATGTAAAGAAAAAAGTGATTATAAAAGAACAGCCCTCGATACATATCGAGGGCTGTTTATGTTAGGTTTAATCTTTCTTTTCTTCCGGTGGTTTTTGTTGTGGCGATTTGATGTTCAACTGCCGTTGATTACCTGGATTTTGATTTTGCTGCGGCGGCTGTGGTGGTCGCTGTTGTTGTGGTGGTCTTTGATGCCGTTGCTGATTGCCTTGTCCACTTGGTCTTTGTTGTTGCGGCGGACGTTGCTGCGGTGGTCGTTGTTGTTTGTTCTCGGGGCCGGGACCACCAGGTGCATTACCACGGTTTTCTCTTCTGTCTCCACCTTGTTGCTGATTGCGTTGTTGGCTTCTGTCACGGTCGCTACGGCGTTTGCTGTTTCTTTCCAAGCTACGTAAACTAATTTGGCCAACCACATCAACAAATTCTGGTTCTTTTTCTGTTTCTTTTATTTTGCTGTTTACTACTTCTACAGGCTGTAATTCATCGGGTCTAATGCCTTGGGCATTCAACTTCTGAATTTCTTTTACCCGAGCAATGGTTAACGGATATTGTTTGTTGCTATCTGGCAACACATACCACATCAAATTTTTGAAAATATCTTTTTTCACTAAGTAAGCCGGACTTTTAGCCATTTGTAACTGGTCGGCATTATCCGGAAAAAATTGAAGTGCATCTAAATAAGTGTCTAATTCATAATTGAGACAACATTTCAATCTACCACATTGCCCACTCAACTTGGTTTGATTGATCGATAAGTTTTGATAACGAGCTGCTGTAGTATTAACACTTTTAAAATCGGTCAACCAAGTACTACAACACAGTTCTCTGCCGCAGCTACCAATGCCACCCACTTTACCGGCTTCTTGCCTTGCTCCAATCTGACGCATTTCAACCTTCACCTTAAAGTCCGATGCATAAATTTTAATCATCTCTCTAAAGTCAACTCGGTCATCGGCAGTGTAGAAGAAAGTAGCTTTTTTACCATCTGCCTGAAACTCAACCTCGGCCAATTTCATTTCTAATTTCATTTGGCGGGCAATAGCACGGCTACGGATTAATGCTTCTTTTTCTCTAGCTTTTTGTTGCTTAAACTGTTCAATATCTCTCTCTCCGCTACGGCGTAATACTTTTTTAATGTCTTGGTTGTTTTCATCCACACCTCTTTTCTTCATTTGAATACGAACCAATTCGCCGGTCAAACTCACTTCGCCAACATCAAAACCACTAACACCTTCAACCGTTACGTATTCGCCTTTTTCAAAGTATTGTTGCGTGGTGTTTCTAAAAAATTCTTTTCTGCTGCCGTTGTTAAAACTAACTTCTATGATTTTGCAACTGCTTTCGGGGTCGCCAAAAGGCAGGTTCATCAGCCAGTCGTGAACGTTCATACGGTTACATCCGCCGGTGCTGCATCCGCCATTGCTTTTACAGCCGTTGGGTTTACCGGTTCCACAAGATCCACATCCCATTGTATCTCAATTGATTAATGAGTAAAAATTGTTACAGTAAAGAAATGTGTGAACTTGGCTTTAGTACTACTATTATGCCTCCGTTGCGTCGCACTCTTGTGCAGTTGGTACGCTATGCAACAATAACCCGATGCAGATTTGAAGTCTTCAAATGGTGCATCTTTATATGGACGAACAAGGATATACAGTACAAGTGTGCGACGCAACAAATGTTGAAGGCCGCACTTTAGCCCAAATCACAAAACATTTTCTTCAAAACCAAAAATAGGGAATTTTAACCGTAAACGGTTTATACCTCCACCACAACCTTGCGTTGAATAATATGAAACAGCTTGATGGTGAGTGCATGAAACAGCATTTTGCCATTGGCATTGCGTTCTACGTAATAACTGGCTTTGTCTAATTCGGCAACAATGGCCTGCTGCTGACTAACCCCGGCAATTTTATTCAGCCGTTGGGCAAAGTCTCTTTCATTGTCGGGCAGTTGCAGGTTTTCGATACCCATAACTCGAATGCGGATGGCCTGTTCTAACAAATGGTTGAAATAGCGGAGAAACTGTTTTTGTTTTTCTCGACCTAGTTTAGCCATCTCGTCAATCCATTTTAATTGTTCGGGCAACATTTGGCGTAAGGTAAATTTTAGCCAATCTGCCAATAAACCTTGCCAATCTTCTTGAGCATGTTGTAACAGTAACAACGCCTCTCTGTAATTGCCTTCGCAAATGCCGGCCACTTGCCTTGCAGTTTCGGGTGGGGTTTGATTACGGGTAATCAATGCCGCTTCAATTTCGGCGGTTGATGGACTAGGTATACGTATTAACTGACATCGACTGAGAATAGTAGGCAGAATTTTTTCATCGTTTTCGGCCACCAAAATAAATAAGGTATTGGGCGGCGGTTCTTCTATTAATTTCAGCAGTTTATTGCCTTCTTTGCCCAAGTATTCAGGCATCCACATCAACAATACTTTGGTTTCACTCTCAAAGCTTTTAAGGCTTAGTTTGTGAATGATGTCATTACATTCTTCGGCCGTTATATTACCTTGTTTGTTTTCGGCATTGATAAACTGCAGCCAATCGTACACATTACCGTAGGGCATTTGTGACATAAACTCCCGCCATTCGGTGCTGTAATCGGCACTTTTGGGTTTATCTCCCGGTTTTTTTGGAATGACAGGAAATGAAAAATGCAAATCGGGGTGAATGAGTTGTGTTGCTCGTTGAAAGGCCGGTTGGGTGCTGATGTCTTCCGGTGCAATAAAGGTGGGTCCGCTGCTAAGGGCAGTCATGCCGCCAAATAAATCTTCTACCAAAGGAGCCGGTGCAGGCTGACTGACCACAAACTGTGCAAAAGCCAATGCCATAGGTAAAGCCCCGCTGCCTTCTTTGCCAATAAACAATAAAGCATGGCTCAAACGGTTGTGTTGTACCAATTCAGCCAAATGCTGTTTCGTATCGGTAATGCCTATAACATCGCTAAATAACATGGGAGGACGAAGATAATAAGATGGCGGGGAAGTTGATACTATTTGCCGTCATCTAAAAAATGAAATTAATGCACAGGATAATGCAAACGAGTATATATTAAAAAAGCCCTTCAAAAGGGCTTTTCAATTTCAATTATTTATTTCAAATAACCTGCTAGTTCTTCGCTATCAGGTTCTGTTTTGCTGGGGAAGTATTTAACAAGGTTTCCATTTTCATCAATTAAAAATTTACCAAAGTTCCAACCAATAGAAGCATCTAGAACGCCGTTTTGGTCTTTATTGCATAAGAACTTAAAAATAGGATGTGTATCATCTCCCTTTACATTCACCCTTGTTGTTAGAGGAAAAGTTACACCAAAGTTCTTTTCACAAAAGTCTTTGATGTCTTCATCTTTCTCATACTCTTGTTTGCCAAAATTGTCTGATGGAAATCCAACAATTACCAATTTGTCTTTGTGAGCTTTGTATAAGGTCTCCAAGCTTTTGTACTGTCGGGTATAACCACACATAGATGCAGTATTCACAATCAGAATTTTCTTGCCTTTAAAACTAGAAAAATCAATGGTACTACCGTCTAATGCTTTGATAGAGAAGTCATAAATTGATTTTCCGGCAGGCAAAGTGCCGTCGCCACTGTGTTGCTTAGAAGTGGCTGCTGTGCAAGCTATTAATGTCATACAAGCGAAAAGAAATTTTTTCATGGCTAATGATTATGTGGTTGTAACAAGATTACGGAAGAAATGTTTACTGTTTTTCAAAACAACCGATATCCGGCAGTCCGATACGAGGATTTCTATCCAAATCAAATAAAACTCCCGTAGCGATTCCTTTATTTATAGCAGGGGAGGATGATTTTAATCTGAAGTTGAAATAACGGCGGCCAATATCAATGCTATCAAACTGTGGCACTTGATTTTTTAAACTGTTATTAAATGTAGCATTGACGGGGTCGGTTTTTACTTTGTACAGCACATTATCGAATGTAACTGAAAATGCCGTGCTACCTTTTTTATCAATCAACACTTCATCATCTACCGTACCACCTTCACCATAAAAAATACTATTTCTGAAAATAGCGGTTAAAGGATTGGTAGTGGTTTGGCTAACACTATTGCCAACGGTGAGCACAGGATTTTTATGACTCAGGTAACTATTACCATAGCTGCTAATAGTACAATGGTTGAAATTATAATTTCCACCGGCAGTAATAAATACATTGTAACCACAATTACTGATTAAGCAATTAGTAGCCATGATGCTGCTATTGCTGCCAATAATGCCGCCATCATATATGTTGTCAATAATACATTCGTTTAAGGTAAGTTTAGTGCCGGGCAAACTATTAGGGTTAATTGCTACTACACCTTGGTATGCATGTTGTATGGTAGCATAATTCAATACATTATTTCTGCTGCTGCGGTTAAAATAAATGCCCGGCCAACTACCCGGAAATTCGTTGTAAGGATAATCTAATCTATCGCCTTTAAATGTTACTCTTGTGCTATCGTATTTTTCGCCCAATACTCGTAATGTTCCATTTACAATGATTGGCGCATCGGCATGACTATAAATTTTACAACCCTTGTTGATAGTCAATACCACATTACTATCTACCAATAAACTTCCTAATATAACAAAAGGCTTATCATTGTTCCATATACTATCGGTTGTAATTCTTCGGTTACGATAAAAATTGGCGTTACGACCAAACGCATCTAGTTGTACCCAACGGGTATTACCGTTATAATTTATTTGCACACTGTCTTGAACAATGAAAGGAAGACTAGCGGTGCTTTGGTTGATAGAAACCGAAACAAAAACATATACACTATCATTAGGTGCAATTTCAATATTACTGAATGATGTGCCGGGCAAACCATCAACATTCATCTTAAAAGCAGAACTATTGCCACCCATTAATTTGACGCTACTAAGGTTGAGTTTTTTATCATTTCCATTAAAAATTTTAAACAATTGTGTAATTGAACCTGTGGTTGTGAATACGGTGTCAAAATGCAACGTATCTACTGAGGTTCGTAATAACGCATCTGTACTTGTAATAAATCCTTCTTTTTTGCAAGAAAGAAAAAGTACGGCTGTTATCACCGCAGCGAAAAGAAATGGTACAATTTTCATTATTTCAAATGTAGGCGAAAAGCTTTAAATGGTGTAAGCAACAGTTGCAATACTTAGTTTGGTATTTTCTTGTTCAAGAATTGGCGTGCCGCAGGCTTCTAAGGTTGCACCGGTTGTAACTACATCATCTACCAACAAAATATGTTTACCCATGATGGATTCAGGCTGTGCAACCGCAAACACACCATCCATATTTTGCCAACGATTGATGCGGTTTTCGTGGGTTTGTGTTTTGGTAAATACTTTGCGAATAACGGCTTTATCCAATATGGGTTTATTCCAAATTGCTGCAATACCGTCGCAAATTAGTTTAGCTTGATTGTATCCTCTTTTTCTTTCTTTCTTGGGGTTGAGTGGTAGTGGAACTAAAGCGTCAACATCCGTATATAATTCAGAGACAGCCAAAAACTGACCAAGCAAATTACCCAAATAAATACCGACGGCTTGATTGTTACGGTATTTTAGTTGAAACAACAATGTTTGTAACAGCGATTCTTTGGTAAAGTAATAGGCTGCACCGGCTTGTTGTATAGGTATTCGGCCGTAAAAGTTGCGTTCAATTGGATTTTCGGCAGCGGACAGAAAACCGGTTTCCGGTAATGCTGAAAAACATTGGGCACATAAGAACTGGTTTTTTTCCATCACATCCGTGCCACATCCTTCACAATTATGCGGAAAGAAAAGGTGGCTAAAATCTTTGAGGTATGCTGCTGAACTGATTGCCATGCCTCTAAAATACCAATTTTATGTAACATGAAGTTGTACAGATGCCATCAAAATAAGTATTGGTATACTTCATGTACCTGACCTAAAGCAATCACTTCAATTTTGAATTGATTGTTATCGAATCCCTTTTTGTTGTAGCGGCTAACGATAATTTTTTCAAAACCAAGTTTTTCGGCTTCGGCAATGCGTTGTTCTATCCTGTTAACGGCCCTAATTTCGCCATTTAGGCCAACTTCGCCGGCAAAACACATTTGTTGGGGTAGTGGAACATCTTCATAACTGCTCAATAAAGCACATATTACTGCTAAATCTATGGATGGGTCTTCTACCTTAATTCCACCTGCTATATTCACAAAAACATCCTTTACGCCAAAGTGAAAACCACCTCTTTTTTCAAGTACGGCTAAGAGCAATTGTAAGCGTCTTAAATCAAAGCCGGTAACGGTACGTTGCGGTGTACCATACACACTTTGTGTAACCAATGCTTGTACTTCAATTAACAATGGTCGCATACCTTCTAACGTTGCTGCAATTGCACTACCGCTTAGTTGTTCTTCTTTTTGTGTCAATAAAATTTCTGATGGATTAGTAACAGCTCTCATACCTTCTCCACTCATTTCATAAATACCTAATTCGGCAGTACTACCAAATCTGTTTTTGAGTGTTCGTAAAATGCGATACGTATAATGCCTATCGCCTTCAAACTGCAACACGGTATCTACCATGTGCTCCAAGATTTTTGGTCCAGCTATGGTGCCATCTTTAGTAATGTGGCCAATTAAAAAAACAGGTGTGTTGGTTTCTTTGGCAAAGCGTTGAAACTCTGCAGCACATTCTCTTATTTGTGATACACTGCCTGCGGCTGATTCAATAAATGATGACTGCAATGTTTGAATAGAATCTACAATCACCAAATCAGGTCTAAGTTTTTTAATCTCTTGAAAGATAAGCTGGGTGCCGGTTTCGGTGAGTAAGTAAAAATTATCATTCTGAATTTTAAGACGGTCGGCCCTCATTTTTATTTGCAAGTCACTCTCTTCTCCACTAATGTAAAGTGTAGTAATAGCTTTAAGTTGTAAAGCATTTTGTAAAAACAAAGTACTCTTACCAATACCTGGTTCTCCAGCTACTAAAACAAGACTGCCGGGAACAATGCCACCGCCTAATACTCTATTCAATTCAGGATCGGTTGTTGGTATTCTTGTTTCTTCTGTACTACTTACTTGATTGAGTGCTACTACTTTACTTGTTTTTTTATCTGCATGATAATCTTTCCATCCGGCATCTGTTTTATCATTGCCTTTAGAAAGTACTTCTTCAATAAAAGTATTCCACTCATTACAACTCGGACATTTGCCTGCCCACTTTGCACTTTCGTATCCACATTTGCTACAAAAAAAAGCTGTTTTGATTTTGCTCATGTTGTAAAGATAGTTGATGAAAAAAGCCAACGTTTTTTGTCAACATTTGCTACAAAAAAATTTGTCGATTGGGGTAAATGTTGAGTGAAACAAAGTGAAGAATTGAGGAAAGAAAATAAAGCAAAAGGGTCAACATTACTGCTGACCCTGTTTACTTACTAACCCATTAAATTCTGACACTAAATTACAATAATGGGGCACATTACAAAATTATTTTTTGCTCCTGTGAATAACTTGAACGCAATTAGGCACTGCTTTTCAGCGGTTTTAGCAAACACTGTCAGAACAAGATTTTTTTTGCTATTTTCTTTCTTTTTCTTTGATTATCAGCTACTTATATTTTTCTGTCATAAAAGCCAAGTAATGATTTTTGACGAATGAGCGACTTTTTGGCAGTTTGAAAAGGCAGAACAAAGGCAAAAAACTGATTGGGTTTTAATTTGATAGGTTAAATCAATAAATTGAAAGTTATGAATGGTATTATGTTGATTTCTTTATTGTTTGTAGGTATCAGTTATTTGGTATCCATGCAGTTGAAAAACAAATTTGCGGCGTACAGTAAAATGCCGTTATCTAGTCATTTATCCGGAAAGGAGGTGGCTGAGAAAATGTTGAGAGATAGTGGAATTTATGACGTTAAAGTAGTTTCTGTAGAAGGGTTTTTGAGTGATCACTACAATCCCCTCGACAAAACCGTTAACTTAAGTCCCGATGTATATCAAGGAATAAATGTAGCTGCTGCTGCCGTAGCCGCCCATGAATGCGGCCATGCGGTACAACATGCCACAGCTTATCAATGGCTTACCATGCGAAGCAAATTAGTGCCTGTAGTGCAGTTTAGCAGCAATATCATTCAATGGGTTTTATTGGCAGGAATTCTGTTAATCAACGTTTTTCCAATGTTGTTACTAGCCGGCATTGTATTATTTGCCCTCACAACCGTTTTTGCTTTAATAACACTACCGGTAGAATTTGATGCCAGTAACAGAGCTTTAGCTTGGTTAAATACCGCTAAAATAACCAACGGCGTAGAACATGAACAAGCAAAAGATGCATTAAATTGGGCTGCCCGAACCTATTTAGTGGCTGCTATAGCGTCATTAGTTACATTAATTCAGTATATTTTTGTGTTTTTAGGTAACAGAGACAGAAATTAATGCTTATTTCATTTATTATTATGTGTCATGCAGCAAAAACCATAAACTTTGCTGTCTTTTCTTTGTTAAGTTTTTTTTAACAATTATTTTAGCCTTTTAAACCAAACATGCATTTATGAGAAAATCAATTTCTTTATGTGCTGCAACACTATTGTTTTCTATACAAGTTGTAGTTGCACAGACTAAAGAGGTGTCGGGTAAAATTACCGATGCTAAAGATGGCTCCCCATTAGCAGGAGCCACTGTTAAAGTAAAAGGTTCAACCACCGCAACGGTTTCTTTGGGTGATGGTTCCTTTAAATTAGCGGCACCTGCAAAAGCCACCACATTAGAAATTAGCTATACTGGCTATAAAGAAGTGGAAGTGGCTATTGGCAGCGGCGCTTTAGACATTAAATTAACTGCTGCTGATAAAAATTTAGCAGAAGTTGTAGTAGTAGGTTATGGAACAAAAATTAAAAGAGATGTAACAAGTTCCATTGCCAGAGTAAGTTCTAAAGATTTTCAAAACCAACCGCTTAACTCATTCGAAGGTGCTTTACAAGGCCGTGCTTCGGGTGTTTACATTAACCAAGGTAGCGGAAAGCTAGGACAAGGTTTATTGATCAGAGTTCGTGGTATTTCATCTATTTCTGCAGCGCAACAGCCATTTGTAGTAATTGATGGTGTGCCTGTACAATCAGCTTCATTAGGTAGTGCAGGTGAGCCAGACAATCCCTTGGCAACTATTAACCCAGATGATATTGAATCTATCGAAGTTTTAAAAGATGCTGCGGCTGCTGCCATTTACGGATCAAGAGCCTCTAATGGTGTATTGTTAATTACTACTAAGAGTGGTAAAGTAGGCAAAACAAAAGTTACGGTAGGTTATTTTGGTGGTGTAAGTACACCTACTAAAAAGCAACAATTTTTAAATGCAGCGCAGTATAAAGAATTGTTTACCTATGCTGCTACTAATTCAGATTTTGGTGCTTTAGACGCTGCTGATGAATTTCAGGCAGAAACCGGTACCAACGATTGGAATAGCACTAACGATGTTAACTGGGCAGATCAAGCATTTCAAGATGGTGCCATTCATCAAATGAATTTCTCCATTAATGGTGGCGATGCCAAAACCAAGTTTTTGATCAGTAGTTCATTGAACGATCAAAAAGGTATCATCATTGGCAACAGATTACAAAGAGTTACCGGACGTTTCAACATAGACCACACCATCAATTCTAAATTTAAGGTGGGTGCTAACATTTCTATGAATCGTACCAAAAACTTCCGTGTATCTGCCGATAATGAATTTTCTAATCCATTACAGTTAAATGCCTTACCGCCATTACAGCCATTAAGAGCATCTGACGGTAGTTATAACACCGCTACTTTATATTATAATAATCTAGTAGACCAAGAAGGTTCGTTTAAAAATGCTACTACCTATCGTACTATTAGTAGTGCTTTTGGCGAGTATACCATCAACCCTTACTTGACCTTCCGTTCTCAAATTGGTATAGATTGGAATAACCTACAAGAAGAATCTTACTTAGGTAAAGAAACTTTAGATGGTGCTCCAACTGGCGAAGGTTTTAATAATCAAGTTACTGCTACCATTATCACTAATACTAATACTTTAAGCTATAGAAAGAAGTTTAGTGAAAACAGCGATTTTGATGCCTTAGCTGGTATCGAATACCAGTATGGTAGTGTAACAGGTGCTAATGTAACCGGCCGTGGTTTTCCTAATGATAAGTTTACCAAAATTGCCTCTGCAGCAATTATAGCAGGTGGTTCTTCTACGCAAACTGCTTATACTTTTGTTTCTTATTTCTCAAAAGCTAACTACAAATACAAAGACCGTTATTTGGTAGGTGGTAGCTTTAGGGTTGATGGATCTTCTCGTTTTGGTAAAGACAACCGCTATGGTATTTTCCCCGCCGCTTCTTTGGGTTGGATTATGTCTGAAGAAAACTGGTTGAAAAATTCTAAATCATTAAGCTTCTTGAAATTAAGAAGTAGCTATGGTAAAACCGGTAATGCTGAAATTGGAAACTTTAGCAGTTTGAGCCTATTTGGTGGAACTGCTTATGCCGATATCGCAGGTGTTTTATTAAGCCAAATTGGTGATGGTAATTTGTCTTGGGAATCTACCAATCAGTTTGACTTAGGTCTTGATTTTGGTTTCTTGAACAATAGAATCACCGGTGAAGTAGATTATTTCTACAAAAAAACAACTGATTTATTATTAAGTGTTAGTACTCCGGCAACATCTGGTCTAACTTCTGTAGTAAAGAATGTGGGTGATATGGAAAATAGAGGTTTTGAGTTTGTATTAAATACAACAAATATTCAAAATAGAAATTTTACGTGGACTTCTTCATTCAATATTTCAACCTATAAAAATAAAGTAACACGTTTAGTAGTTCCTGTACCTCCGGGTCAGCGTACCTTAGGCCGCTTAGCAGTGGGTCAACCTTTTGGCCAGTTCTTCGGTAGAAAATATGCCGGTGTTGATGCAGCTAATGGTGATGCTTTGTATTATCAAGCTAATGGTACAGCTACCAACAGCTACTCTGGTGCACCAGATCAAGTAATTGGTGATCCAAACCCTGATTACTACGGTGGTTTGAACAACAAATTCTCTTATAAAGGTTTTGATTTAGATATTCAGTGCCAGTTTGTAAGCGGTAATGATGTTTACAATATGGCAGGTTTCTTCCAAAGTGTGAATGGTGATTATTTTGATAACCAAACAGTAGATCAATTAAACCATTGGAAAAAACCAGGTGACGTTACCAGCATTCCAGAAGCCCGTTTGTACAGTGGTAATGGAGCAGGTAAGAGCAGCCGTTGGGTACAAGATGGTTCTTATTTCAGGTTAAGGAGTGTAAACTTTGGTTACAATGTACCTAGAAGTGTAACCAGCCGTTTCAAGTTTGAAAGTGCCCGTATTTACATGGCTGCAACCAACTTGATTACGTTGACTAGCTACGATGGTTACGATCCTGAATTAAACTCTGGCTTCGCCGGAAGTTTGAATCTTGGTCACGACTTCTACACACCACCTCAGGCTAAAACCATTACTGTTGGTATTAATCTGATTTTCTAATTTCTAACTCAAAAAATTGTAATCATGAAATTGACACATAAAATTTTTGCTGGTCTTTTTGCCGCAGCTACTGTAGTAGGTTGCGATAAAAAGCTAGACCAGCAACCGCAGCAAAGTATTGATGCTGCTACAGCCTTAACTACCCCAGCCGATGTTGAAAGTGCTGTAATAGGTTGCTACTCTATATTAGGTGGTGGAGCATTGTATGGTACTAACTTGCTTATGTTGCCCGATGTATTGGCCGCTAATCCTAGTGCAGGGGCTACCTCTTCAGATAGATATTGCACATGGGCGGGAACTTTTACCGGTCCTCGTCAGGTGTACAACAAAAACATGACCCGTGACAATAGCGAAGCAGCCCGTACTTGGATTGCAGCTTACCGTGCTATTAATATGGCTAACACCGTTATTTCATCTTTAGGTGTGGTTACCGATGCTGCACAAAAGAATAGAATTGAGGGTGAAGCCCTTTGGGTAAGAGCCGCCATGCATTTTGAATTGGTTCGTTTTTTTGCACTGCCTTACGATGCGGCTGTTGCTAATAATACACAGTTAGGTGTACCTATTATGACTACACCTACTAAAACCGAAGCAGATGCATTTAAATATCCTGCTCGTAACACTGTACAACAAGTGTACGATGCAGTGATTGCTGATTTGAATAGCGCAGTTGCAAAATTGCCAAACGATAATAGCACCCGTGCAGATAAATTCACTGCCCTAGCATTTTTAGCCCGTGTGTATTTGCAAAAAGGCGATTATGTTAACGCATTGGCTGCTGCTAATCAAGTTATTGCCAGCAACAAATACAAAATGAATGCATCTGTTATTGCTACTTTCAGCAATAGAAATTCTGATGAATCTATTTTTGAAATTCAACAGAATGATCAAAACAATGCTGGTATAGCTAACGATGGTATGGCTACTTTCTTTGCTAGCTTGCCTGGTATTGGCCGTGCCGATGTAAGGGTTACAACCGGTTTTGTTGGCTTATACCCAACAAGTGATTTACGTAGATCTGAGTGGTACTATGTTGGTACCGGTGCAAGACCAGGTAACACTTATTGCGGCAAATGGAAGTCTTTCAGCCAAAACTTACCTATAATTAGATTGAGTGAAATGTATTTGGTAAGAGCAGAGTGTAACTTAAGATTAAGTTCTGCTGTTGGTGCTACACCTGCTGCCGATTTTGCTCAAGTAGTAAATACCGTACGTACCGGTACAACTGCTCCTGCAGTACCTGTATTGGCAGATGTATTACAAGAAAGAAGATTAGAATTAGCTTTCGAAGGATTGCGTATTCATGATATACGCAGATTAAAAGGTACTGTAGGCGCAAGACAGTGGAATGATAATGCCTTAGTATTTCCTATTCCTCAGCGAGATATTGATGCCAATGCCTCATTGGTTCAAAATCCCGGCTACTAAAATAGCTTTTGGTTCAAATTAAAGCACATGTGAAAAAGCCCTGTTCATTTTTGAACGGGGCTTTCTATTATTGCCTAAAAATGCAAATAGCATTACATTTTTATTTCTTCTAAATTTTGGTCAAAGAAGTGGAACTCGGTTAAGTGATAATTGTTATTTGCTTCAATCTTGATGGATGTTTTATACTTACGATTCCATTTGGCTTTGATGGAATTAAAGAACCATCCTTTAGTAAGATGAGAGTGTACAATAGGATGTACAGCAATCGTTAAATTCTTGTGTTGATGTGTTATGAGGTAATGAATTTTCTTTTCCATTTCATCCTCCATTAATAAAGTGGCTGTTACTTTACCACTACCACTACAAGTTGGACAAATCTCCGAAGTATTGATGTTCATTTCGGGTCTCATTCGCTGCCTTGTAATCTGCATCAAACCAAATCTTGAGATAGGCAGTACCGCATGTTTAGCCCTGTCGTGCAACATAAACCCTTCCATAGCATCTTGCAGCTTCTTTTTATTATCTGGCAATTTCATATCAATGAAATCAACGACAATAATGCCGCCAATATCTCTCAATCTCAATTGTCTGGCAATTTCTTCAGCCGCTTCTAAATTAGTTTGCAGGGCATTTTCTTCCTGATTATTACTTACGCTTTTATAGCCACTATTTACATCAATTACATGAAGCGCTTCTGTATGTTCAATAATTAAATAAGCACCACTCGGCAGGTTTACAGTTTTGCCAAATGAGGCTTTAACTTGTTTGGTAATACCAAACTGATCGAAAATCGAAACACCATTTTGGTGGTATGTAACAATGTCGGCTTTATGCGGTGCTATCTTTTGAATATAGCTTTGTGTATCGTTAAAAATGTTTCTATCATTGGTAACGATTTTATTAAAATCTTCGTTGAGCAGGTCTCTTAAAATACTAGTGGTTTTGGTTTGTTCACTGAGTATTTTGGCTGGTGCTACACTTCCTTTTAAGTTACGTTGTAGGGTTTTCCAGGTTTCAATAAGGGCTAATAAATCATCATGTAGTTCAGCCGTATTTTTTCCCTCTGCCGCAGTTCGAACAATAACGCCAAAGTTTTTGGGTTTAATGGCTTCTACAATTCTTTGAAGGCGTTTTCTTTCTTCGCCGGAATGAATTTTTTTAGAAACGGCAATGATATCATTGAACGGTGTTAGTACTACAAATCGACCCGGTAACGAAATTTCGCAGCTTAATCGAGGTCCTTTTGCTGCAATAGGTTCTTTTAAAATTTGAACCAATACATTAGGCTTACCTGCTAGTACTTCATTGATTTTACCTGTTTTGATAATCTCGGGTTCTACAGGAAACTTGCTAAAGTCGAAGCCTGTTTCCGACTTGTCATTAATAGCGGCTTGCGTAAAGCTGAGTATAGATTTAGCATAAGGGCTTAAATCTGTGTAGTGTAAAAATGCGTCTTTTTCAAAGCCCACATCTACAAATGCAGCGTTAAGGCCCGGAATTAGTTTTTTTACTTTACCAAGATATAAGTCGCCAACACCAAAACTGGCATCAATCTTTTCGTTATGTAGCTCTACCAGTTTTTTATCCTCTAGTAAAGCAATTTCTACCCCAAGCGGGGCAGCATTGATAATAAGTTCTTTATTCACAAAACTGCAACTTTAAATGTTCACACTGCCCAGGGTTATGGGCATACCAATAACGTCTCCATTGTTACCCTTACATTGGTTATTCTGCCACTTTCGAAAGATGAGATAAGGAAAAGGTAAAAGTTGCAAAAAATTCAGCTAAGTGGTGAAACCGGCAGAAAGCTAATGCCAGCAAACACAAAGTGAATGCTGGCATTTACGTAAAAACGGTAAAGAAGAAAGGTTATTTCCTCTTCTTATGACGATTTTTTCTTAATCTTTTCTTACGCTTGTGCGTCGCAATTTTATGACGCTTTCTTTTTTTACCGCAAGGCATATTCTAAAGAATTTTAGTGATTAAATAGGGTTTATTGTAATGCTTTAATTCTGTCTTCAATGGCCTTTTTCGCTTGTGGGTTAGCTACTTTGTCTTTTACAAAGCGGTACCATTCCACTGCTTTTACCTTATTGCTCAACCTATCGTAAGCTTCTGCTAAATTAATAGCAGCCTCTAAGTTAGTTGGTTCTAAGGCCATTACTTTTATAAATCGCTCAATAGCTTTATCATACTGTCCACTTTTCATTCCACCTAAACCGAGCATCAATTGTGCGTAAGCGTTGGTAGAATCTTTTTCAGCTACCGTTCTAATTTTCAAAATACCCTCCATTGGGTTATCTGAAATATTACCAAACAAGTAACAGGCACCAAGCCCGATTTGACTAGAATCGTTGGCTGGATTTATAGCTAAAGCTTTCTCAAAAAGATCTTTTGCATTTGTTGCCATCCAGTTAACTACAGCGGGATTATCTTCTCCCCGCATACTGTTTAAAAACAAATGGGCTGCAAAAGTGAGGCTTTTTTCAGAATTTTCCAATTTAGCTGCTTCGGCAGTATAAAAAGCATAGGGTTCAAAGATACGGGCAGTGTCTCCCCAAAATGAAGCTAACGCTTTGGTAGCCAATAGTTTCTGCGTTCTTACATCGCCTCTACTCACACTATTTTCTAACGAAATTAGTTGTTGTAATTGTTGGGGAGTAAGCCGTTCTTTGGCATGTTTTAGTAAATCTTGGAAGTCAAATGATGCAGAATGGTCATCATGAGCAGCCGGTTGTTGGGCTTTTTGTTTCCTTTCAGGAGATACGGTTGAACCAAAAAAGAAGAGGGCAATCAGCAACAGAAACCCGCCGCCAACAACTATTAACTGTTGTTTTTTCACGTCACAATAAATTAGGCAGCGAAATTAATGCTACTTTCTGTTACTCTTTACTTCTGATACAAATTCTTTCGCAGGTTTAAACGCCGGGATAAAATGTTCAGGAATTTCAACGGCAATATTTTTCTTAATGTTGCGACCAATCTTTGCAGCTCTTTTCTTGGTAACAAAACTGCCAAATCCACGAATGTATATGTTCTCTCCTTTTGAAAGACTGGATTTTATTTCTTTGAACATGGTTTCTAAAGTGACTAAAACATCAACCTTAGGAATCCCTGTTTTTTCTGAAATTTGATTGATAAGGTCTGATTTTCTCATAGAGGGAGTATTTATAATCAGCAATAAAGTTGCATCTATTACAAAACAAAATAAATGTTTTTTACAATATAACAGCATTATTTTTATGTAAAAAATGGATAAATGGTATTAAAATGACATTATTGGCTGATTTTTAAGCTTTTGTAAGCATAACTTTTTGCCTTATTCAAGTGTTTACCCCACAAAAATGGTATAGAATTCGAAATGAGCACCCCAAAAAAAGAATTTTCTCGTTTGTTGTTGCATTGGCATAAGCATGTAAATAAACGATTGATGCCATGGAAAGGCGAAAAAGATCCCTACAAAATATGGTTAAGTGAAATCATTTTACAACAAACAAGGGTTGAACAAGGCTTACCTTACTATGAAGCTTTTGTAAAGCATTACCCAACGGTTAAGCAATTAGCAAAGGCTAATGATGAACAAGTGTTTAAGTTATGGGAAGGATTGGGCTATTACAGCCGCTGCAGAAACTTACTCGCTACTGCAAGAATTATTAATACGGAGCATAAAGGAAAGTTCCCGACAAGCTACGAAGGTATTTTAGCTTTAAAAGGTATTGGTCCATATACAGCATCCGCAATTGCTTCGTTTGCCTACGGATTACCCCATGCGGTGGTAGATGGTAATGTGTTTAGGGTGCTATCTCGTTATTTTGGAATGTCAATTGCCATCGATACCACAGCCGGCAAAAAGCAGTTTGGGACTTTAGCGGAGGAATTATTGTATACAAAAGATTCGGCGGCATATAACCAAGCTATCATGGATTTTGGAGCTACCGTTTGTACACCTAAACAGCCCCAATGTGCAAGCTGTCCGTTGGCTACACATTGTATTGCATTCAACAATAATTTGGTTGCTGAATTGCCGGTAAAAGAAAAAAAACTCGTTAAAAAAATTCGTTGGTTGTATTATTTCATCATAGAAAGTCAACAGCAATGTTTGGTGCAAGAGAGAGTAGAAAAAGATATTTGGCAAAACTTGTTTGAATTTCTGCTGTTTGAAGCTCAGCAATCAATTGATTTATCTACTGAAATGATTTCGACTATTTTGCATGAACAGTTCCAAATAAAAAATCCAATCATAAGTTTTATTTCAGCCGATCAAACTCAACAACTTACACATCAAACTTTGCATGGTAGATTTATTCATGTTAGTTTAAAAAGCATACCAGCTCATTTGAAAACTAAAAAATGGGTAACGCAAAAAGCATTGTCCGACTTAGCTTTTCCAAGATTTATCACCCGGTATTTAGCCGATCAAAACAAACAGATTAGCTTGTTTTGATCATTTTTTTGAAAACAGTTGATAAAGTTTTCAAAAAAATCTAATTTTAAGACAGCTAATTACAATTGTAATGGAGCTATAGGTCATTAACAACAGCAATTAAACTTATCCATTATGAGAGGCGTAAACAGAGTCATGCTTATCGGAAATTTAGGAAAAGATCCAGACATGCAATATCTAGAAGGAAACATCGGCGTAGCCAAATTTTCGTTGGCCACCACCGAAACCTACAAAGACAGGTCTGGAAAATTGATTTCTCAAACAGAGTGGCATACAGTGGTACTTTGGCGTGGGTTGGCGGAACTGGCTCAAAAATATTTACACCGCGGTAGCTTAGTTTATATTGAAGGAAGATTGCGTACTCGTAGTTGGGAGGACAAAGAAGGAAACAAAAAATTTGCTACCGAAGTGGTTGGCGATAACTTGATTATGCTGGACAAACGCCATGATGGACAAGGCGGCGGACCTTACCCTACAGAAGGAATGGAAGGTTACGGCGGACCTGATGTTCCGCCACTAGGAGACCCTTCAGAAGGTTTACCTTTTTAAAACCATGAATTGATGTTAATATTGCCTAGCCTGTTATGCAGGCTGTTTGTTCACTAAAACATTTTGCTTTGGATTATCTCCAGATAGATTCATTTTTTACTATTGCTGCAATCAACACACAAGCTGCTACTGTTTTATCAGTACTATTTATTTTGTTGTTGTTTCTATCGTTCTGGATATCCGGTGCCGAAATTGCTTTTTTCTCACTGACCTACAAAGACATTAATACTTTAAAAACAAAACAACAGCCCGGTTATAAACGCATTGTTGATTTGTTAGAAACACCAAAACTGCTACTAGCTTCTTTACTCATTGCCAATAGTTTTATTAATATTTCTATCATCATCATTGCCAATTTTATTATTGATGAGTTAATACCATTAAACCAAAGTTTGGTTTGGGTAGAGTTTTTGATAAAAGTAGTCGCAGTAACTTTTGTTTTATTGTTGTTTGGAGAGATTATGCCGAAGGTATTGGCCACACAAAATAATATTCGTTTTGCAAAAGATGCCGGTCCGGTGGTAGAAGTATTAAAGTTGATGTTTGGTGCGTTGAGCAGAAGATTGGTCAACTATTCTGATATTATTGATAGAAGATTGGCAAAGAAGAATAATGGTTCATACAGCTTAGAAGAGTTGTATCATGCCATAGATATAACAACGGGGGATAGTGCAGAAAGTGATAATGAAAAAAATATGCTTAAAGGTATTGCCAAGTTTAGCAACATCACCGTTAAGCAAATTATGAAAACTAGACTTGATGTACATGGCATTGAGAAAAATACCAGCTTTCATACACTAATTAAACAAGTTGAAGAATTACACTATAGTCGATTGCCTGTTTATGAAGATGACTTAGATAAAATTGTTGGCATTATTCATACCAAAGATTTACTACCTTTTTTAGAACAGCCCGAAGGTTATAATTGGCAGCAGCATTTACGTCAACCTTATTTTGTGCATGAGCAAAAACTGATTGAAGATTTGCTCAAAGAATTTCAGACCAAACATTTTCATTTTGCTGTAGTGGTAGATGAGTTTGGTGGCACAAGTGGTATAGTAACACTAGAAGATATTTTAGAAGAAGTGATTGGAGAAATAAAAGATGAATTTGATGAAGATGAAACCGGTCACAAAAAAATAGACGACAACAATTATTTATTTGAAGGTAAAACCATGATTAATGATGTATGCAAGATTATGGAATTGCCCGTTGACACTTTTGATGCTGTAAAAGGCGATAGCGATTCTTTAGCCGGTTTAGTGTTAGAAATTGCAGGTGAAATTCCGCAAGCATTGCAAGTAATTCCATGTGGTGATTTTGATTTTACCGTCATGGAATTAGAGAAAAATAGAGTTAAAAAAATTAAGGTTACTATAAAACCACAGTTGCCAGAATAATTGGCATATTGAATTATGAAAAATTCTCCCTCGTTTATTTTTTTATCATTCTTTCTGATAGTGCTAATCGCTTGTAATAGCGACTTCACGCCAAAACCGGCAGGATATTTCAAAATAAATTTCCCCGAAAAAAAATACCAGCTATTTGATAAGCCGGGCTATCCCTACAGTTTTGAATATCCTGTATATGCTAGTGTTATAAAAGACAGTTTATTTTTTGATCAAAAAGCTGAAAATGATTGGTGGGTTAATGTAGATTTTCAGCAGTTTGGCGGTAGAATGTATTTGAGTTACAAACAAATTGGCGCAAACAAATTTGATAAACTGGTTAATGATGCTTTTGCCATGACTAGTAAGCACAATGTTAAAGCTAGTTATATCAACGATTCTATGATGGCTACACCAAATAATGTACATGGTATGTTTTTTAGTGTTGAAGGAAATGTTGCTACCGCTAATCAGTTTTTTCTGACAGATTCTACCCGACATTTTTTAAGAGGAGCATTATACTTTGATGCCACACCTAACGAAGATTCACTTGCTGTAGTAAATCGTTTCTTAGTCGAAGACATGAAACATTTGATTAATAGTTTTAAGTGGAAGAATCAGTAATACTTAATTTGCTCAGCCATGAAATATTTACTTTTCTGTTTGTTGCTACCATTGCAACTTTTTAGTCAGTCATTTACGGCAGCAGAAATTAGTCGTTGGCAACAACAAGCCAAACAAGTAAATATTATTAGAGACAATTGGGGCATACCACATATTTACGGCAAAACTGATGCCGATGCAGTATTTGGATTATTGTATGCACAATGCGAAGATGATTTTAAACGGGTGGAGATGAATTATATCGAAAAACTTGGCCGTTTAGCAGAAGTGCAGGGAGTAGAAAAATTGTATGATGATATCTATTTGAGGTTGATTATTGATTCAGCCGAAGCTGTAGCAGATTATAAAAAGAGTCCGGTTTGGTTAAAAAAACTGTTACAGGCTTATGCTGATGGCATTAACTATTTTCTCTATAAAAATCCCAACGTAAAACCACTGTTGCTTCATCGTTTTCAACCATGGTATCCATTGTTATGGACAGATGGAAGCATCGGCGCCATAAGCACGGGAGATATTACCGCTGCCGATGTAAAAGCCATGTACACCAACAGCAATCAATCTGTAGCAGTAAACCCAAAACAGTTTGAAGAAATTAGCACCGGTTCCAATGGTTTTGCAATTGGGCCTTCTAAAACCAGTAGCGGTAATGCTATTCTCTATATCAATCCGCATGTGACTTTCTATTTTAGACCAGAAGTACATATGGTTAGTGAAGAAGGTTTAAATGTATATGGTGCAGTTACTTGGGGGCAGTTTTTTATCTATCAAGGATTTAATGAATACTGTGGTTGGATGCACACTTCCAACAATGTAGATGTGTCTGATATGTATGCAGTAAATATTAAAAATTTAAATAAAAAAAATGTGTATCAATTCGACAATAAATGGAAACCGGTACAACAAAAAAACATCACTGTAAATTATAAGGATGGCGATAAAATGCTAACTAAAACCGTTACGGCCCAATTCACCCATCACGGTCCGGTAATGGCAAAACGAGGCAATCGATTTATTGCGGTACAAAGCTTTAATCGCTCTTTAACGAGTTTGATTCAAAGTTGGCAACGCACTAAGGCAAAGGGTTTTGCTGACTATAAAAAAACGATGGACTTAAAATCCAACACTTCTAACAATACCGTATTTGCAGACAATAAAGGGAACATCGCTTATTGGCATGGTAATCATATCCCAAAACGAGATGCCTCTTTTGATTGGGGTAAAGTTGTTGATGGTACTACATCTAAAACAGATTGGAAAGGTTTGCACAGGGTGGATGAAACAGTTCATGTTTATAATCCTGCAACAGGTTGGATTCAGAATTGTAACTCAACACCTTTCAGTGTGTCAGGGAAAAGCAGTCCTTTAAAAGCAAATTATCCGCAATATATGGCACCGGATGGAGAAAGCTTTAGAGGTATCAATGCAATCAAAGTATTGAGTAAACAAGCCGCTTTCGATATTGATAAAACTATTGCTGCGGGTTATGATACTTATATGGCTGCATTTGCAGTTTTAGTGCCTAGTTTAATTAAAGCATACGATGCTAATGCTGTTGCTTACCCCAAATTAGAAGAGCCGATAAATCTATTGCGTGGATGGAATTATTATGCCGATGAAAACTCTGTACCAACAACTTTGGCCATAGAATGGGCAGAATTGTTGCATCCAATCATTCGAAAAATTTATGTAGAACAAGGAGAGAAAGACCAAGTACAGAATACCATCTATTTTGCCGACACTGCATCTGCTACAACTTTATTACAACCTTTATTGCAAGTAGTAAATAATCTAGAACAACGATTTGGTCAGTGGACAATTCCATGGGGAGCAATTAACCGTTATCAACGCATTTCATCGGATATTAATCAGCAATATGACGATAGTAAGCCAAGCGTTGCTGTCCCCTTTGCTTCCGCTTTATGGGGAACTTTACCTGCTTATAGTAGTCGTTATTTTTCAGGTACCAAAAAGCGTTATGGCGAAAAGGGTAATAGTTTTGTTTGTGCGGTTGAGTTTGGCAAAAAAATTACGGCCAAATCTTTGTTAGCAGGAGGCAATAGTGGCAATTTGGGATCGCCTCATTTTAACGATCAATTGGAGATGTACACTAAGGGAACATTCAAAAAAGTGTTGTTTTATAAGGCTGATGTTTTACAACATGTAGAACGACAATACCATCCTGGAGAATAAACAAGGAAGCCCTGCTAACAACAGGGCTTCTACAAGGCAAACACTGTGACACCCCGACAGGAGTCATAGTTATGTTGAAACGTAACAAATGGTTGTTTGTTACAGCTTTGCTTTATTTTAACGATAATTCCAAACAGAATCTACTGCTGCTGTTGGTTCTTCTTCCTCAACTTCACGCAGTGGGCCTCGGCCAAATTTTTTTAGTGTAATTTTTTTCTTAGACTGTGTAACAACCGGTGGTTTGGGTACATCTAGTATAGCTGTTTCTTTTTGTTCAACTACTTCAATAGTTGGCTTTTTAGGTTGTTTAGGCTTTTTTGATGGCCGTGGCGGCGGCGGCGGCGGAGGAGGTACACTATCATTTTCTTCATATGCTATTGCCTTTCTGCTGTAATCATCCACATCAATATCTTTTCCTAATTGTACTACTTTTTCTTTTTCTGGTTCTTTGTACAACTGATTAAAAATGCCTTTTTTATCAGCTTTGTTGTAATCTATTGCACCTACAACGGTAGCTGTAATCATTAGGCCGCCGCAGGTGTACACAATGATTCTTGTTGCTTTCATATTTCATGTGGTTTAAAGGGTGAAACTTTTGAGATAATGTTTTGTTTTTCTGTAAATAATCCATTCTGCAACAGCTAGATTGCCCACTACACTTATCCATAAACTCACTTCATAGTTTAAGGTTAATGGAACATCAAGCATATAAAGTATAAGATAGTAAATTCGAAAGGTAACTGCTGTTAATGCCATGGTATAACTCCGAATCATCCATATTTTATGTGCCAACACATTTTTTGCTAAAATGGTTGTAAAGCCTTTAAGGGTAAAGTAAAACCAACTGATAGCCATGAACATAAACAACCCTTTTTCTGCGCCACTACCTTTAGCAAAAAAACTCATGTACATGCCGGTTGGTGCACCAAGTAGTAATACAACAGCTACGTAAATTCTACCTGCATATACATGAATTAATTTCCTTTTTTTAAGTATATAAGATGAGAATTGAAGTAGCGCAGCGCCAATACAAAACATACCTGCAAAAAGATGAATGTAAAAACTGTATTGATACATCGGTTTAAGAAATAGCACTGCTCTTTCTTGTATAAACTCAAAGTCTTTACTAAAGTTGAAATATGGAATGGTATTATAAATAATGAGCAAGCTGAAAAAAGTTACCGGTAGCCAAAAAAAAACCGCTACAAATAGCGTTTTTGTTTTTTGCAGGGTGATGTATCGGGAATTCATACTGTTGGTTTGGCGTATAGGATGCAGCCAACAAAATATCTCCATAGTAAGTTTTGTTACTTGTTTGTTAAAGCAAGTAAATATGGCTCGGGTCGGTTTGCTATCTTTGCAAACTGCACCGCATTATTAAGGTGTAATTTTTTATGATTGCAATTGACAACAAACTAGTTAGCGACCAAGTGATTGAATCACATTTTGTTTGCGACCTCAATAAATGTAAAGGTGGTTGTTGCGAAGATGGCGATGCCGGTGCTCCATTAGAGCCTTGGGAATTGGATGAAATCGTTAATAATATCGAAGTAATCAAGCCTTACTTAACAGCTGAAGGGTTGCATGAAATTGAACGACAAGGAAAGTATTTGTATGATGTAGAGTTTGGTTGGGTTACACCAACTATTGGCGGCCAAATGTGTGCATATGGTTTTAGAGATGAAAAAGGCATTGTAAAATGTGGTATTGAACAAGCATACAATGATGGCAAATTGGGTTGGAAGAAACCGTTGAGTTGTCATTTGTTTCCCATCAAAACAAAGCAAAGTAAATTAGACCCGGATATGGAATATGTGAACTACGAACCCCGTGAAGACCTGTGTAGCGCAGCATGTAAATTGGGTGATAAATTAAAAATACCGGTATACCAGTTTTTGAAAGAACCCATTATTAGGAAATACGGAACTGAGTTTTATGAAGCTTTAGAAGCGGCGGCTGCATATGCTAAGAAGTAGCAGGTAAAAGCAATTGTTTATGACTTTGAATTGAAGAGGGGGGTTTTTACCAGCCTCGGCTAGGCTGCTTTGCAAAGGATGGAGCACATCTGCAAAAACAAAAAATCAATTTTGAAAACATTAGATATGATTAAACTATTGTTATTATCAGTTAATATGTTTTTTTCTGATGCTATACCATTCTGTACAACAGATAGTTGTAAAGAAAAATTTATTGACATGAAAATTGCAGATTTCATGCCTTACCGTTCAATAGTGAGGGTGAAATTGATAGATTCATCAGGCAAAATATCAACTGGATTGATTGCAGTAACAAATTTGCGAGATTCTTATCGTACAAGGATTGGGGCAAGTGAAAAAGTGTTTCGAGCCATAATTAAAGATGCGTTGCTTTATGATGCACCCCTCGTAAAGGACTCTTTATACAATTATGCCGATGGTATAGTTCTAATAAGAGAGGATTATTATAAACTAATTGAAGATTTGCCATTAGATGTTTTTCTAAAAACATACTTTGATAACAATTATCAACTAAAGCTTAAATACTATAGTTATGTATTTGAACTAATGAGTAGGCTTTATGATATAAATATATCACTTGAGTGGGATGGTAATTATGAGTGTTATTGGATAAAACCAAATCACTGAGCAGCAATACATCGTTATTTAAACCCACCTAAAACTATACAAAAGAAGAAAAAGCACTAATAGGATTTTCGGTCGTTGGATGAACGGAAATTCTGCCATCTCATCATTAAATAATAACAGCCAAATCTGCCATTATAACCGGAGCATCCTTGCCATTGTACTCAATCACCAACACAGCTTCATCTTTTATGATATGATTAAACTGTACAAACTCCTGCCAGTTAAAATGTACAGGCAAAACCACATGGCGGAATTTATGATGATTGAGTTTGTTGGTTTCGATGAGTTTTGATTTGACAGCTGCATTTACTTCAGGATAAAACTGAATCACCGGTTTTATTTTATGATAATGGTAATAGTCAACAGTAATCAGTTGCAGCAGTATTTCATCACCTGCATATTGTGCTTTTGCAAAATTATATAATAGTTGATATACATCTTTCAAATCATGTTTATGGAAATTGGCGTATTTTTCAAAATAAGCACCCAGGCCCAGCATAAAATCAAATACACTGTAATACGCTGTAACATATTTTAATGTATTGATGGCTCTTGGCTTGTTCCAATATATTTCCAATGCCTCTTCTACCAAAGTAATATTAGCCAATGCCTTTTTACTGAGATACTTGCTTTCAATAATTTGATATGGCGCTATGGGGTTATATTTATAACCATGCTGTTCTGTTTTATAACGTACAGGTGTTCCTTTTAAAAACTTTAAAAAACCCAGTTGTAATTCAGGCGCAAACAATTTAAACACTTCTTCAAAACTGTATTTGATGTCATCATAATATTCCAATGGTAAACCTACAATCAAATCCAGGTGCAGTTCTACTTTATCCCGCACTTGTGCAATAATGCTTTTTGTTTTGTCAAAGTTTTGTTTGCGGCTAACTTTAAGATTTGCTTTTTGATTTACGGTTTGTATTCCAATTTCAAAACGAAACAAACCCTTTGGTACTTTTTCATTGATGAATTGAATAATATCGGGATGGAGAATATCAGCCGTTATCTCAAATTGAAATACATTGCCCGGTTGGTGATGGTCCAAAATAAATTGAAACACTTCCAATGTAAAATCCCGTTTCATATTGAACGTACGATCTAGGAACTTGATCACACGGCCATGCTGCATCAGGTACAATAAATTAGTTTTGATATCAGCCATTGGCAAATACCGCACCTTGTTATCTAGGCTTGCCAAACAGAATTCGCATTTGTACGGACAACCCCTACTTGTTTCAATATAACTTACTTTGTTGTACAGATCTTCTGCCGGTTCATTGATATAAGGATTCACACCAATGAAGTTGCTCATATCATACATGGTATCCCGTTCCATATATTTTACTTCGCCATCTTTCTTCCATGCTAAATTGGGTACCATTGAAACATTGGGATAGGAATTTATGAATTCATGAAATGGAATTTCTCCTTCACCGGTAATAATGTAGTCTACACAATCTTCTTTTATCATCTCTTCCCACTCATAACTCACTTCGGGTCCGCCCAATAAAATTTTTGTATTCGGCTTGATGTCTTTTATCTGCCGAGCTACTTTCAATGTTTGCGTAATATTCCAGATATAACAACTGAATGCAACGATATCATACCTGCTACACTCCTGTGCTATCTCCTCTTTTTTTTGTTTGATGGTGAATTCTTTCCATTGAAGCCGTTCATCGGTCTTGTTGAGTTCATACAACAAACGTATGGCCAGGTTCAGATGGATGTACCTGGCGTTGAGTGTGGTAAGCAATATTGTTGAATCTTGCTGCATCTGGTAAAAATAGCTGATCTGCTGTAAGCAGACGCTTGTATTCAAATTTGGATGTTTGAAATATGCCCAAACAAGACATACCCCATTTTTTCAACCTGTTTAACTTAATTGAGCCAAACAGGTGATTTGCCAGCAATTTTTGTGTTTAGCGTGGCTATTACAGCTATTTTTGTGCAAATGGGTGTTGCTAGTAGCACTACAGATGAACGGAGCATCGCAAGGATGTTGCTGAAAGTGATGCCGCCCATAAACACTAAATTAGTATGAGTAATACCGCCGCATCTTTTATTGCAAAAAGCACCATTAAAGCTGCCGATTTAGAACATCGTCGAAAAATTAATTTCAACATTGGAAAATACAATGCGGTAGTGCCTCAGGGCAAAGAACAATTTACCGAATTGATGACGGCCCGTGAAAGGGCTAAAAATGCTAAATGGCGGGCTATAGAAAATTTAGATAGTTATTTAGAAGAATTTGAAAAACAAATAACACAACGTGGTGCAAAAGTTATTTGGGCCGAAGATGCCACACAAGCTTTAGAAGCTATTGGAAATATTTGCAAAGAAAAAGCTTGCAAAACTTTGGTGAAAAGCAAAAGTATGGTGACAGAAGAAATTCATTTAAACCATTACTTAGAAGAAAATGGAATTGAAAGTGTAGAAACTGATTTAGGAGAATACATTCAGCAGTTAGATGGAGAAGCTCCGTACCATATTGTTACGCCGGCTATGCACAAAAGCAAGGAAGATGTAGCAAAATTATTTGCCAATAAATTAGGTACACCACTTACACTGTCGCCAACAGAATTAACCTTAGTTGCAAGGCAAAAATTGAGAGAAAAATATGTGCAAGCCGAAGTTGGTGTTACCGGTGCCAATTTTATTATTGCCGATGTTGGTGGTATAGCGGTAACTGAAAATGAAGGTAATGCCAGATTGAGTTGTGCTTTTCCTAAAACACATATTGTGGTGGTGGGCATTGAAAAAGTGATTCCATCTATCAATGATCTGTCTTTGTTTTGGCCGTTATTATCTACCTATGGCACAGGACAAAAAATAACGGTTTACAACACGATTGTTAATGGCCCGAGACAAGCCAATGAGAGTGATGGTCCCGAAGATATGTATGTGATTTTGTTGGATAATGGCAGAACGAATTTGTTAAAAAATCCAACCACAAGAGAAGCATTGTATTGTATACGTTGCGGTGCTTGTTTAAATGCTTGTCCGGTGTACAAAAATATTGGCGGACATAGTTATGAAACTACTTACAGTGGTCCGATTGGCAAAGTAATTACGCCGCATTTACGTGGCATGGAAGATTATAAACATTTAAGTTATGCTTCTTCATTGTGTGGTAATTGTACTGAGGTTTGTCCGGTAAGAATTAATTTACATGAGCTGTTGTTAGATAATAGAAGAACGGCTATTCTTGATGGACAAAGTACATTGGCAGAACGTATTGCTTGGAAAGTGTGGCGTACGGCAAGCTTGAATAGGAAAACGATGAATCGTGGAAGTAGTAAAGTAAAAAACTGGATGGTGAATAAAGTATTTAAAGGTTGGACAGCTCATCGTTCTGAGCTTGAATTTAGTCCCAAAACATTTAACGAAATGTGGGAAGATTTTAGAACCGAGTTATAAGTAAACCTTCATTATTATACTGCTCATCGTTGTTAATTTACAGTTTACATAATACAAATAGACTTCAATATATCGTTGAAGTATTATGGGGAAATGCTGTTGAATTTACTTCCGATAAAACTCTGTTTTATCATCACGAAGGAGTCAAAATTAATTATTCGACGGAGCCCATTCATCCTACAGAAATAAGGATTGAACCACAAGGATTATTGTTTGAAGAAGGGATTAAAAAGCAAGCCATCACTACGTTTGAATGGAATGGCTTAGTCGCTTTTTTTAAATCGGGTGGTACAATTCCCTTTGATTTTTTTGCTGCTGCTTTTTATCTTATTACTCGGTATGAAGAATATTTGCCACATGCAAAAGATAGCTATGGCAGGTTCGCACATACCGAATCTTTAGCATACAAACACCAATTTTTGTATCAGCCTTTAGTGGATCTTTGGATGCAACATTTCCATGTTCTGATTCAATCAGTTTATCCAAATTATACCATACCCAAACATCAGTTTTCATATGTTCCAACTTACGATATTGATATTGCCTACGCTTACAAAGGCAAAGGAGTGTGGCGGCAAATTGCTGCAATAGGAATGGATGTTGTCAAGCAAAGATTCAATACGATAAAGGAACGATTTGCTGTATTACGTGGAATAACAAAAGATCCATTTGATGTATATGATTGGTTAACAGAATATCATCAACGGTACCAACTTCAGCCCATCTATTTTTTTCTGTTGGCGAAAGCTAGGGCAAAATATGATAAAAATATAGCGCCTAATAATAAGCTGGTAAAAAAACTAATACAATCTATTCAACAGCAATACAAAATTGGTATTCATCCATCTTGGCAAAGTCATAATGATGAAACAATGTTACAATGGGAGAAACTTAAATTAGCAGCTATTGCTCAACAGACCATATCTACATCACGACAGCATTATATTCAGTTTACATTGCCGTACACTTTTCGTTGTTTGCTTGCTGCAGGAATTACCAATGATTATTCTATGGGTTATGGCAGTATCAATGGTTTTAGAGCTTCGTATACCAATTCGTTTTATTGGTATGATGTAATGAAGGAAGAACAAACTGCTTTATTGCTTCACCCATTCTGTTATATGGAAGCCAATTCTTTTTTTGAACAAGGATATACTGCGGATCAGGCAAGAGCTGAATTACAACATTATCATGATATCGTAAAATCGGTAGATGGTCAGTTGATTACCATTTTTCATAATCATTTTATTACCGAACAGCCGCAATGGTTGGCTTGGAGAAATATGTATGCTGATTTTTTGAAAGCCAATTTTTAAATTATACCGCATCGGTATCTGTAGGCAAATCAACTGTAACCGTACTTTTCTTCATGGCTCTGTTTACCAAGTACACACCACTCAACGTAATGATAGAGCCGATGATGAGGTTTAGTGTGATCTTTTCATCTAGCAGAAAAGAACCGATTATCATAGCTACAATAGGATTGATATAAGCGTATAAAGATGCTACAGAAGTAGGCAAATGTTTCATCGAATAAATAAAGGCGATCATAGCAATGATGGAACCTAAAACAACTAAATAAGCAATAGATAACCAAGAGGTAAAAGGAATGGCTGCAATTGGAATATTATTGCCGCTGAAAATAGATAATACATACATCATCACAGAGCCAAACAACATTTGCCATCCCATGGCATAATAAGGATTCACTTTTACTTTTTGTCGGGAGATGGTAATGCTGCTATAACTCCAAGATAACATTGCAATAACAGCAAGAATAATTCCGAATGCATAGCCTTCGGGGTGAACATGAAAAGCATTTTCATAAAATACCAATACAATTCCGCCAATGCCGAGTAAAATGCCAAAAATGGCCGATGAATTGATGTTCTTATTGTGGAAGAAAAAATACTCTATCAATACCACACTCAGTGGATATAAAGCACCAATCAAGGCCCCCAAACCACTTGGAATAAATTTCAAACTCCAGGTACTAAAACCATTCGCCAATACAAAAGTGAAAATGGACAGAAAGAATAACTGACCAAATTGTTTTTTAGACGGCAAAGCTTGTCGCTTCAGCAAAAAGAATAAGAGAATGGTACTGCCACCTATCAATTGACGAATAGCGGCCAATTGTAGGGGTGGCATAGTGGTAACACCAAACTTCATAGCCACCCAGGTGGTACCCCAAATAATGGAAGTAGCAGCTAGGGCGATATAGGCTTTTTGTTTGGTGCTCATATACAAATGTTGTCTTTTGCAGACAATTCAAGTTAATGTTTAAAATGTCGCATACCGGTCATTACCATTGCTAATTGCTGCGTTACACAATACTCAATACTGTCTTTATCTCTTATAGACCCACCGGGCTGAATAAATGCAGTAATGCCAGCTTCATGAGCAATTTGCACACAATCATTAAATGGGAAAAATGCATCACTTGCTAGAACTGCATTGGTTAAATCAAATTTGAATTGATGTGCTTTTTCAATAGCGTGGCGTAAAGCGTCGATTCTTGAGGTTTGTCCGCAGCCCTTGCCAATCAACTGATTGTCTTTTACTAAAGCAATCGCATTACTTTTTAAATGTTTGCAGATGATATTAGCAAAGCTTAGGGCTTCTTTTTCTGCTGCTGTAGTAGTTCTGCCGCCAACTTCATTCCATTCGCTGAAATTGCCTTTATCCGATTGTTGTGTCAATATGCCGTTCAATAAAGATTTACTTTGGTTTGAGGCTATTGTTGTAGATGCATGTAATGATAGTAAGATTCTATTTTTTTTGCTTTTCAATACTTCCAAAGCTGTTGCGTCAAAATCAGGGGCAATGAGCACTTCAAAGAAAATTTCATTAATCGCTTCAGCGGTTATGTTGTCTATAGTTTGATTACAAACCAAAACACCACCAAAAGCACTTTCAGGATCACCGGCTAAAGCAGCATCCCAACTTTCTTTGACAGTACTGCGTTTGGCTGCACCACATACATTGGTATGTTTGATGATGGCGAATACCGCATCACTCTTTTCGCCATTAAATTCTTGAATGAGTTGAATGGCAGCATCCACATCTACTAAATTATTGTACGATAATTCTTTGCCATTAAGTTGTGTAAAGCGTTCGGTTAAATCGCCATAAAACACAGCTTGTTGGTGTGGGTTTTCACCGTATCTCAGCACTTGCTTAGCTGCAGTGGTTTGAATAGCCGTATTATCCGGATTGAAATAGTTATTGATAGCGATGTCGTAGTTCATGACTACTTGAAAAGCTTTTGCAGCAAAGGATTTGCGCTGTTCTATAGCTGTAGTATTGTCTTGTTTTTCTAAGATATCCAATAACACAGCATAATCATCTTTTGCAGCAATGACGGTTACCGCTGCATAATTTTTTGCCGCTGCTCTAATCATGGATGGACCGCCAATATCTATCTTTTCGATAATTAATTTTTCATCGGTCGTGTTGCGTAAGGTTTCTTCAAAAGGATATAAATCAACAATCACCAAATCAATATCGGGTATATTGTATTCCTTCATTTCAGCAATATGCTGTGCATCATCTCTTTTGCCTAAAATGCCACCAAAAACAACCGGGTGTAATGTTTTTACTCTGCCGCCTAAAATAGAAGGATAGGTAGTTAAGCTTTCTACCGCTACACATGGAATGCCTGCATCTTCTAAAAACTGCTGTGTGCCACCGGTAGAATATATGGTAACGCCGGCTTTATGTAATTGTTGGGCCAAAGGCGTTAAACCATCTTTGTAAAAAACAGAAATAAGTGCGGACTGAATTTTCTTTTGCATAGCAGGAGGGGTTCTTAGACTAGCCTATGTTGTAATAACAATATAAGCGATCTTCGGTTATAAATCCATTTCAAATGCCCCTTTTTCGGGTATAGAATGGTGCCGCAAATGTAGGCTGTCGCAATCTTTTTTCCATTTGTTGATTTTCCACAGTGGATTACTAGCATCAAATACATACTGTTTGCAGTCGAAAGTATTGGCTAACTGAGAGATATAGATGCGGGGATTTTTAGTGATGACAATGGCATCTACCTTTATTTTATTATCGATTGGCTTGTAGTATAGATTACTGTTGATAATGAGTACAGACTTGTTTTTTGCGATAAAATGGCTATCTATGATTTGTATTTGATTGGTCTTGTTTGCCAGTGTAGTACGATGTAAAATTCTGGCAGGCTTTAAATGAAAATTTTGTAAAAAGCCATCTTCTAATAGTACCACATCGCCAATAAAACGGAATGTACGGCCTTCAATAACATCTATAGCAGTATGTTGTGGTACATTATACACTACTAATTTTTGTTGCGTATTTCTTTGAATAATATCAATCGTTTGTACACAACAAAATGCAAACAAAAAAAGGATACTTAGTTTAAAAGCAATGTTGCTGCGCCGCATTAACCAATAACCTGCAGTGATTAAAACCCCGAATAATAGATAGGCTTGCAAGCTACTGATTTGAATGCCATCTGTGACTGAGAAGCTGATGCTATCAATCATGGCTATGAACTGATTCATAAACCATAACATTTTACTACATGCCCAACCAAACCATCCTGCAACAATGGCAACAGCAGAAAAAACAAGTATCAACAATTCGCCATATAAAATAATGCTAGAGAGTGGAACGGCAATGAAATTACTGACTAAGAATAGATTAGGGAATTGATGAAAATGATACAAAACAATGGGCAGGGTAAATGTTTGTGCCGATATAGTCACGGCATTGAGTTTCCAAAAAAAGTCGATGCCTTTATTGTCGAAATGTAGCCAATTGTACACCGGTTTCATAAAAGTGATGATGCTGATTACCGCAGCGTAAGAGAGTTGAAAGCCAACATCCCACAAAAAGAATGGATTATACAATAACATTACAAATGCCGATGCCGCCAAAGTATTATAGATAGAAGTTTTTCGGCTGAAACTTTCGCCCAATACTATAAATGTAAACATTACTGCAGAGCGTAAAATAGAAGGCGCTGCTCCGGCAATTAAACTGAATAACCATAGCACTGTAAGTATGATGATTGGCTTCAACCAAAGGTTTAATCTAGTATTACGCAGTGGTTGGAGTAGCCAAACCAAAGTGGCATAAATTAACCCCAAATGCAAACCACTAATAGCAATAATATGTACCACACCTGTATTGCTATATGCTTGAACTAAGTCTTTATCGAGATCGTCTCTATAGCCAATCAACAAAGCCTCTGCAACAGCTTCTTCATTATCACCTTCTATATGTGTTCTTAAAGTATTGATGACGTAATGTCGAACTGCAAATAACCATTTCCAGAAACTATTTTCTTCCTTTTCATTCCCGATAGTATAATCTCCGGCCTTTAAAAATACTTGGTGATAAATATCTTGAAAAGCACAAAATCGTTGATAATTAAATGCCGCAGGATTACCCGAATTATTGATGGTTTGCAATGATTTATTAAAAATGATTTGACTGCCGTAATCGAGATTGGGTTTAGTGCTATCTTTTCTAAAATACAATAGCATATTACCTTTTACCGGCTTCCACTCTTTATCGATGTAAACTGCATTGATGGTTGCAAGGGCTTTGTACGATTTCGTTTTCTCAACTAGCGGTTCTTGTAACGTAACCAAAATGGTGCTGCTATCTTTATAACTACTGCCAATCCAATAAGGATTGTTACGAATATCTTTTACCTGTACAGTGATGCTACCTAAGCAAAAAATGATAGCGGTTATGCTAATGCCATTCAACCATCGCCATTGGTATTTTTGTTCTAATGTCAGAAAATAATATCCTAAAAATATAACTACACCAACGAGGGTAATGAACGAAAGTAATATTGTTGATATTGGCCAATACCATTGTACTGCAACGCCAATAATGAATGGAAATAATATCCGCAATAGCGGAATTTTAGTCCAAATGGGTATGGTGTATTGGTTAGGCATAAAACCTTATTAGCAGCGATATAGCGAGAAATTGTATAATTGAAATTATACAATTGAAAAATACAAGGCAAATTTTTTACATAAAAAAAGCCAGACTGATAAAGCCTGGCCATAAAGTATTTGTGTTTGATTATTTACTGAGGTGCATACTTCTTTCTTTGTACAATGTTCTGAAGTAAGGATCTCTTAAATCTTTAATGAAACGAATGGCTTCGCCGGTGCTTTTCATTTCGGGGCCTAATTCTTTGTTTACACCGGGAAATTTATCGAAGCTAAACACTGGTTCTTTAATGGCATAACCATCTAATTTGTTTTCCATCGTAAAGTCGGTAAGCTTAGCCACACCCAACATAATTTTGGTTGCAATATTTAAATATGGAATACCATAAGCTTTTGCAATAAATGGGGTGGTACGGCTTGCTCTGGGATTGGCTTCAATCACATATACTTTGCTATCTTTAATAGCAAACTGAATATTGATCAAACCTTTTATATTGAGAGAACGGGCAATTTTTTCGCTGTAAAACTCCATCGTTTCTACTACCAAAGGTGTAAGGTTAAACGCAGGTAATACGGCATTACTATCGCCACTGTGAATACCTGCAGGTTCAATGTGTTCCATCACACCCATTACATGAAAGTTTTCGCCATCAAAAATGGCATCAACCTCCGCTTCTTGACAACGGTCAAGAAAATGGTCAATCAGAATTTTATTACCGGGAATATGTTTCAATAAACTCACTACCGCACTTTCAACCTCATCATCATTAATCACAATTCGCATTCTTTGACCGCCCAATACATAACTTGGCCTCACCAATACAGGATAGCCTACTTCATTCGCCACTTTAATGGCTTCATCAGCATCGTATGCTGTACCATATTGTGGGTAAGGAATACTAAGCTCTTTCAACAAATCACTAAAGCGGCCTCTGTCTTCTGCAATATCCATGCTATCGTAACTGGTGCCAATAATTTTAATGCCTCTTTCGTGTAATTTTTTGGCCAATTTTAAAGCGGTTTGTCCGCCCAATTGTACAATTACACCTTCGGGTTGTTCTAGTTCAATGATTTCCCACAAATGCTCCCAAAATACAGGTTCGAAGTAGAGTTTATCAGCAATATCAAAATCGGTACTCACCGTTTCGGGATTGCAATTGATCATGATGGCTTCAAAACCACTTTCTTTAATCGCTAACAAACCATGTACACAGCAATAGTCAAATTCAATGCCCTGACCAATTCGATTGGGGCCACTACCTAAAACAATTACTTTTTTCTTTGCTGATGGTATAGACTCGTTGGAAGAGAGGGTGCTGTAGCTCATGGTAGTACAAAATTGTGCAAATGTAACACCGTAGCCCATTGCAGCCAAAGGAAATAACAATTGATTTTTTGTAGTACTTAAATTGGTCTAAATAAGCCTTATTTACCGGTAATGACAATCTTGGTAACTGCTTTTTCTTTGCCTTCATCTGTTCTAATGAGTACCAAATACACGCCAGGGGCAATTCGTTCACCTTTGTAATTTCTTCCATTCCAGACGGCTTGTCCACCTAATGAACGAGTTTGAAACACCAATCTGCCATCTGCTTCGGCAATTTTGACCAAGGCATTATCGGCTAATCCTTTAATGGCAATGGTTCCGCTAAATCCCGGTGGAACAGGATTGGGAAACACCAACACATTGTTCATCTCTTCTGCAGCAGCAGTAGCTGTACTTCTAAAACTGCAAATACCTTTGAAAGTGGCAAAAAACACTTCTCCTGTTGCAGGGTCTATGGCAATTTTTTTCACTTCATTGGCTAATAAAGGACTATTATCTGTTGTAAAACGATATAGTATTTTATCGCCTTCGGCGGAAATTAACCAAACACCGTTTCTAGTGCCTATCCATTTGCGATTAGCAGCATCAACCGCAATGCAATTCACTTCTTCGTTCTGAAATAAATAGCCTGCAAAACGATCTTGTTGAACTATGGGTAAAATGGCTTCGCAACCTTGTGCATCAAATACTTCGGCAGGGCATTGTACAATACCAATGCCTTTGTTAGTGCCAATCCAAATGAATCCATTTTTATCTTTTGCTAAACAATATACTTCGTTAGAAGGTAAATTGCCTGCTCCGGAACCTATTCTAAAATATTTCCATTTATCATCATTCAAGTTGTCGATACTATTACCATAATTAAAGCAGAAAACACCGTTGCCTCTCGGGCTAACCATCCAAATTTGATTAGCATCATCCACCAACAATTGACTAATGGCATTTTCAAAATGAAAGAAGGGAATGCTAAATGCTTTCCAATTGCCATCTGCTTTTCTTACATGTAAATTTTGCGGAGCACCATAATTGGCCACCCATAAATGATTGTTTTGATCAAAAGCTACACCACTTACCCGAAAACTTGTTGGGTCGCCAATAGCAGCTTGTAGGGTGGCATTGTGTTGTTTGTAAATAGTAGTTTGGCTTTTGCCGAAATACACCAATCCGCCACCGTAACTACCGGCCCAAATACTGTTGTCTATTGGGTCTTCTGTTAAAGCAATAAAGTCGAGTACCGAATCTAAAACAGGTGTGTTGAAATAGCCTTTGTAATTCCATTGTCCATCAATCAAATTAAAAACGCCATCTCTATTGTATTGGTAATTCCACGATTCATTAACAGCACCGGCAGCAGCAAATAAGCGGTTTTTGCTGAATATCATTTCGCCACTTGCTATACCCAATGGTCCGTTAGGAATATAGCGTTGAACCGTTGAGCCAAAATTTGACAAGCCACCAAAAAAATCAGCTATCCAAACGCTATTGCCATCTGCCAAAGCCCATTTAGGAAATGAAATAACACCACTCTGTTGAAGTATTTTTTCAATGTTGCCTGTGGCAGATAATTGCATTACCCTACTTGCGCCGCTGTTGGTTCTTTGGCAAATCGTTAATTTATTTTCGTTGGTGTTGATGCTTACAATTGGCCAATTATTATCGGCATAAAAAAGTGAAAAATTATTACCACTTGATAGAAATAAACTATCGTTTTTTAATACGATGATTTGATTAGACAAAGAAACAGCTGCCCTTACTTTTCCTGTACTTAAACCATTACTACCACTGAGGTTTTGCCAGTTTCTAAAATCGGATGGATTGGGAGAATTGGCGGTAATTCTTTTCAAACCTTCATCTGTTGCGGCATAAAAAAAATTGTTGTTGGCGGTGAATCCATTGATATTTACTTGTGCTCCGTTGTTGCCAATAATCCAAGTGTCTTTAATATCGTATTTACTTAAATCAGCAATAATAATTCCTAAGCCACTACATAGATAAGCCAGTTTGTTCTGACAAAAAATAGAAGCAATATTTTTGTTGCCGCTGATAGTACTACGTTTTACATCGCCAATATTTTTTACAATACTTCCTTTGATGACATCGATGTTGCTATTGTTGTAAACGGTAACCAATTGTTGCGAAGCTTCATCCCAACCAATGGCATTTACACCAATATCATTCAAGCCGGTTACTTTGCTAAATCGGTTAATTTCATCGCCATCTATGGCAAAGACATTATTGGTGGTTGCACAATACAATTTATTGCCTTTAACCACTTGAATGGTTTGTTGATAGGGTAAATGTTCCCGCCAATTACCAATGGGCGGCAGGGGGGGTTGTGCCATTGTAAATTGGCAAATGCAAATCCAACAACACCATAAAATGTATTTTATTTTCATCTTTAATCCCCAGATTATCGTTTTTAACGGCACCAGTGTTTCAAAGATAAAAGAAACGCTGTGGCTGCAATGCGTTTATTCGTTTCTTTGCGGCTCAATTTAAAACTACGGCATTATGTGGTTTCGATTAGGTAAAGCAGTGCTTAAATACAGAATTTTATTATTGTCTCTTTTGTTGGGCATCACCATATTTATGGGTTATCATGCTGCTAAAATTGAGTTGAGTTATGAACTGAATAGGGCAATACCTACCGATAATCCTAAATACCAGGCTTATCTCGATTTCAAAAATCGTTTTGGCGATGATGGCAATATGATGGTCTTAGGTATTCAAACCGATTCATTTTACCGGTTGCCGGTATTTCAACAAGTTATTCAATTAACCAAGGCTATAAAAACAGTAAAAGGGGTTGAAAATGTATTAGGCGCTGCCGATGCCGTGATGTTAGTGAAGAATGATACTTCCGGCAAGTTGGGTGTTGTAAATGTTTTTCCTGCTGAAATTACTACTCAAGCAGTTTTAGATAGCAGCAGGGCTGCATTTGAAAATTTGCCTTTTTACAAAGGCATGTTGTACAATCCAACATCAAAAGCATATGTGTTAGGATTAACTTTAAATAAAGACAGTGTTAACAGCAAGGCTAGAACGGCCTTGGTTAATCAAATTCAAGATAAAATTGCTGCATTTGAAAAGGCAACAGGGTTGGATGTTCATATAAGCGGTTTGCCATTTATTCGTACCACGGTAGCCAATCGTATATCAAAAGAAATGCAATGGTTGTTGCTTGGTTCATTATTACTTTCTGCCATTACATTGATGTTGTTTTTCCGTTCAGTTAGTGCAACGGTGATGAGTTTGTTGGTAGTAATTATGGGAGTGATATGGAGTTTAGGAACGATGGTGTTGTTTGGTTACAAAATCACATTGCTCAATGCATTGATTCCACCTTTGGTGGTGGTAATTGGTATTCCAAATTGCATTTATTTTTTGAATAAATACCATTTGGTGTATAAAGAATCCGGCGATAAAAATCAGGCACTCATCAATATGGTGGGCAAAATGGGTATTGTTACCTTGTTCTGTAATATAGCTGCTGCTATTGGCTTTGCGGTGTTTGCTTTAACCAAAAGTGTATTGTTGAAAGAGTTTGGTGTTGTAGCGGGTATCAATATCATGGCCTTGTTTTTTATCTCCTTAGTTTTCATTCCGCCGGTGTTGAGTTTCTTGCCACCGCCTAAGCCAAGACATATTCGTTATTTAGATAATAAATTATTGGTTAAACTATTAGAATATGTTGAGCGTTGGACAGTTAATAATAAGAAAGTGGTATATGGGGTAACTATCCTTGCTTGTTTGGTAGCACTGACAGGAACATTCAAATTAAAGACCGAAGGATTTATTGTAGACGACTTGCCAAAGACAGATAAAATCTACACCGATTTAAAATGGTTTGAACAACATTTTAATGGCATTATGCCTTTGGAAATTGTCGTAGATACAAAGAAAAAGAATGGTGTAGTAGCAGCCGATATGGAGGCTTTGTTAGACATAGATGAATTGTCAGCCTTTATTACAACAATGCCACAAACGGCAAGGCCATTGAGTTTAGCTGAAGGTTTAAAATTTGCCAATCAAGCATTTTACGATAACGATAGTTTGAGTTACATGCTACCCATGCAAGTGCCGGCTACTTTGTCTAACGCATTAAAAGCTAAACCAAGCGGCGGCAAACAAGGCTTGGCCGGGGTAATGAGTAACTTTATTGATAGTACCGGACGGTATGCCCGAATCAGTGTAAACATGAAAGATGTGGGTACCGAAGTATTACCCAAGCTGATAGATTCCTTACAACAGAAAGCCAATGCCATTTTTGATGCAAAAGATGCCACAGTACAGTTTACAGGGGCTTCGGTTACTTTTTTAGAAGGCTCAAAATTTATCATCAATGGATTAAAAGAAAGTGTGTTTTGGGCTTTTTTACTCATTGCCATTTGTATGTTGTATTTGTTTCGTTCTTTCCCCATTTTAATTTGTTCACTTATTCCTAATATTATTCCATTGTTCATAACGGCAGGTGTGATGGGTTGGGCAGGTGTACCTATTAAACCTTCTACTGTATTGGTGTTTAGCGTGGCTTTGGGTATTGCAATAGATGTAACCATCCGTTTTTTAATCAACTACAAACAAGAACTTCCGCATTATAATTACAATATTGCCCAAACTTTAATTCAAACCATTCGGCATACCGGTATCAGTATCATTTATACTTCTTTGGTGCTGATTGCCGGGTTTATCATCTTCTGTTTGAGCAGTTTTGGTGGTACTAAAGCCTTGGGTTGGCTTACTTCACTCACTTTGGTCGTAGGTACTATCACCAATTTGGTGCTATTGCCTGTGCTGATTAGTCATCTTTCTCGAAGAAAAAAATAGCTACAGGTTGTAGACAATCAATCAGTTAGAAAAATTTCTCGGTGCTAAACAGCGGTTTTTAACAAAGTTTTGTCATTATATTGCACTTTAGTAAACCTAAACTTTTAAGCACATGAGAAAAATCTTAACCCTCCTGGGTGGAGTGATGCTATTAATTACGCAGCTCTACGCCCAAAACCGTACTGTAACAGGTACTGTGACCGATGACAAGGGACAACCCCTAGCCAATGTATCGGTAGTATTAAAGCCATCCGGCAGTGGTACTGTAACCAATGACAAAGGAAAATTTTCAATTTCTGTTCCTAGCAATGCAAGAAGTTTGCAGTTCAGTTCTGTTAACTACACAGACGTAACTGTTGCGTTAGGTAACAAAACGACAATTGATGTAAAGTTGGTCCCAGAAGACAAAACTTTGGCAGAAGTAGTAGTAGTAGGTTATGGTACACAAAAAAGGAAAGATGTTACATCTTCTATTGCAACTGTTTCTGGTGAAAGTATCAGAAACATTCCAGTGCAAAGCTTTGATCAAGCTTTATCCGGTAAGGCAGCAGGTGTTAATGTATCTATGCCAAATGGTGTTTTGAACAACCCTCCTGTTATCAGAATTAGAGGTGCAAATTCTATTACCGGTTCTACATTTCCACTAATTGTGATTGATGGTGTTCCCACTTACAGCGGTGACTTTTCAACAAACTTATCAGCCAACAATGCACTTAGTTCAATCAATCCAGCAGATATCGAAGATATCCAAATATTGAAAGATGCTTCTGCGGCTGCTATTTATGGTAGCCGTGCTGCAAATGGCGTAATGTTAATCACAACAAAAAGAGGTAAACAAGGTAAAGCCAAAGTACAATATGATGTATCATTTGGAACAACTAAGCCATTTAACCTTTTTGATGTGCTTAACGCTCAGCAATACGTTGAAATGAAAAATGAAGGTTTAAGAAATTTAAACCAAGTTGTAGTAACCGGAGTTCCTGCTGGAGCTCCTTTATTTTTCTTAGATACGTTAAATGGAGTTCCTGTGAATACTAATTGGGCTGACTATTTGTATCAAACCGGTAATCAACAAAATCATTCACTAAGTGTTTCTGGCGCCAATCAGTTTACTAAATATTATTTTAGTGCTAACTGGACCAAACAAGAAGGGATGATTCAGACCAATACTTTTGATCGTAAGCAAATGAGAATGAATATTGAACATAAAGTAAACGATTGGTTCAAAGTGGGTGGTAATTTCAACTTTAGCAGAGGTACAACTTACAGCCCTAATTCTGGTTCTTTACCCGGTACTCCATTTAGTACTGCCGGTTCAGCAAGATTGGCTTTTGTAACTGCACCTAACGTTTCTCCATTTACTACAACAGGAGAATATAATATTATGGGTTTAAATAATGCTGCACAACGCAATAGTTTTAATCAGATTGGAAGAAATAGAAATTTAGACAGATCAGGTTTTTACAATCCTGTGATGGTTAGAGATTTGAATATCATCTCTTCTCAAATTGACCAACTACAAGGCAATGTTTTTGCAGAAATTAAACCAATCAAAAATTTAACTTTTAGAACACAATATGGCGTTAATTACCAATTAGTTGATGATAGAACTTTTTATAATGCAATCCACGGCGATGGTTTACAAACAGTAGCTACAACTGATGATGGTACAGCATTTAATGCTATAGGAAAATACAATATTATTAACTATCAAAACACTTTGAATTATGACTTTAAAGTAAATGATAAGCATAATTTCAATGTTTTGGTTGGTTCTGAAGAACAAAGAACAACTTCTGATAGATGGAGTGCAAAGCGTTCTGGACTTAGTGATAATTTCTTTAATGAATTTCAAGGAAACTTCACTATAAATGATAATCCAAATGCCAATGCGTTGACAGAAAATTATTTGTTATCATTTTTTGGTAGATTAAACTACAGTTATGATAACAAATATTTCTTATCTGCTAATGTGAGGAGAGACGGATATTCTGCATTCTCTGAGGGTAAGAAGTGGGGTACATTTGCAGGAGCTTCTGCCGGATGGACCATTTCAAATGAAAATTTCTGGAAAGGTGGAATCACTAAAGTGTTCAACTCTTTGAAATTGAGAGGTAGTTATGGTCAGGTAGGTAATATTTCTAGCGTTGGTAATTTTGCATCTTTATCTACTTTTGGTGCAGGTCAGTATGGTTTAGGATATCCAACTCTATTCTTTTCCCAAGCAGGTAATGCAGATTTAAGATGGGAAAGCAGTCGCAAAACTGATATTGGTTTAGACTTCAGTGTACTAAATAATAGAGTTACTGCAGAAATCACTTATTATAATGTTAATTTAAGTGATTTGATTATTGATGTGCCTACTCCATCTTCAATGGGTATACCGGGCAATACAATCGCAGCTAACGCAGCAGAAAGTTATAATAGAGGTTTTGAATTTAATATTAACGCCAAAGCAATTCAAAAAGAAAATTTTGGTTGGAGTATTAATTTGAATTTAACTACTCAAACAAATAAAGTAACCAAATTAGCACCTGGCGTAGGAGAGATTGTTGGAACAACGCAGCTTGAGCGTACAAACATTACCAAAGTGGGTTATTCTCAAGGTAGTTTCTTTGTAGTAAGAACGAATGGTGTAGATGCTGCAACAGGTAGAAGAATTTTTGTAAATGCAGCTGGTCAAGAAGTATTGTTTGATTTTTCTCAAGCACCAGCAAATCGTTGGAAGTTTAGAGATGGTACAAATGCCCCACCGATTGACTTAGCTAGAGACGGATATATTGCAGGCAACGCATTGCCAACTGTTTATGGTGGTTTTACCAATAATTTCTACTATAAAGATTTCGATTTAACTGTTGATGCATTTTATAGCTTTGGAAATAAAGTATATTTTGGTTCTAGAGCTGGTATGTTAGATCAACGTTTTTGGAATAACACAACAGAAGTTTTAAATCGTTGGCAAAAGCCTGGAGATATCACTGATATTCCACGTGTTGTATATAATGATAATTTCTCTAATGGTTCTGCATTCCCAATTGATGCAAACTTGTTCAATGGTAATTTTGTAAAAGTAAGGTCAATAATGATTGGCTATACTTTACCTAAAAAAGTACTTGACAAGGCAAAGATTGGTAGTGTAAGAATTTACAGCCAATTATTAAATCCATTTGTAATAACAAATTATCCAGGTGTTGACCCTGAGGTGTCTGTAAATGGTAATTCACCATTGACCCCAGGTGTTGATAGAAATACCGTTGGTCAAGCAAGATCAGTAACCTTTGGTTTAAATGTTAGCTTCTAACAATTAAAAATTAAAAAATGAAACTACTTTTTAATATCTCAAAAAAATTTGTAGTACCGGCTTGTGTGCTTTTCTCTTTTGCAAGTTGCAATAAAGATAAACTTAGCCCAGTACCACAAACAGCCATTTCCGACGCAAGTGCATTTGCATCGGCAGATAGAATTCAACAACAAATTTTTGGTATATATGCTGCTACTAAAAGCGGTAACTTTTTAGGCGGTAGAACAATTGTTTACAACGATGTAAGGGGTGAAGATTGGTTAAATATCACCGGCAATGGCGTTACAGCTTTAAGTGTTTGGAATTTTTCATTGGTTTCATCCGATAACCAAGTTGAAAACCAATGGTCTGCTGCATATGCTGCTATTAACAGAGCAAATGTTTTGTTACAAGGGTTAGATGCAAATCCTACCGTTGTGCCAACAACAGTGGCCAATCAATATAGAGGTGAAGCAAGATTTTGCCGTGCTTTAAGCTACTATTATTTACTACACTTTTATGGAAGAAAACCATTTACTGCGGATAATGGTGCAAGTCCGGGAGTGCCGCTCAGATTAACGGCTAGTACCGGATCTGCTGGTTCGGCTTTAGCTAGAAGTACGGTTGCAGAAGTGTATAATCAAATTTTAACCGACTTAAATTTTGCCGAGTCAAATTTGCCACTTACCTATGGTGGTGGTGATAGTGTTGTAGCAAGGGCACATAGAAATGCTGCAATTGCTTTCAAAACAAGGGTATATCTTAGTATGGGTCGTAATGCAGATGTAATTACTGAAGCCAACAAATTGGTTCCATCTGTTGCGCCTTTTCAAGCTCCAACTGGTATCCAACATAGATTGAATGCTAATTTCACCAATGTTTTTAGAAGCCCTTATACTTTAACTGAGTCCATTTTCAGTTTCCCAATGAGCAACAATAATGCTCCTGGCACTCAAAATGGGTTATCATTTTATCACAATGCAGAATTTGCATTAAATCCATCCGGAATTATGGCAGATGCAGCTTGGAAAACTGCTGATGCTAGAAGATCTCTTATTGTTGGTTCTGCCGCTCCTTTCAGATATAGTAAGTTTAATGACGATTTAAACAACTACGTTCCTATTATTAGATATGCAGAAGTAATGTTGAATCTCGCAGAAGCACTTGCTGAAACAGCTACCGGTGTTGATGCTAGAGCATTGGCTTTATTAAATGCTGTACGTCAAAGATCAGATGCTACCACAACATTTGCTCCGGTAACTAAAGCCGATTTAATTAATTTGATTCGTAATGAAAGAAGAATTGAATTCTTAGGTGAAGGAGTTAGGTCTTTGGATATTATGCGTACAAATTCGCCATTCCCTGCAAAGGGTTCTGTTCAGGCAGTACCTACTAGTTCAGTAGCGTATGTTTGGCCAATTCCTGCTAGTGAACTGTTGTACAATTCACTAATGACACAAAACCAATAAGCAAAATCCTCTTAATAAAGTGTCAAAAAGGCCTTACCAAATCGGTAAGGCTTTTTTTTGTCTTGCCGTTTGTCATATAATTGTCAGTTGGTTAATTGGACTATTAATCAAATTTAGGTTGTAGCTTGCCGCCTCAAAGTTTACAAAACAGTTAGTAATTCATTGATTATCTGAAGTTTAGGATTGTTTAACTGTTCCTTGCAATTAACCGTATCGGAATAGATGTTTAGAATTATCTGTTTGCGAAAGCAGCAAATAATCTTAGAATACTGTCATTTTTTTACACATTTCTTCACATTGTTCTTTATTTTGCGAACCTCAAAAACAAAAACGCTAATTATTATGAGAAAATTAGTCCTGCTTCTTATGTGCTTTAGCTTGGCCATCAGCCAACTATATGCACAGAACCGTACTGTAAGCGGAAAAATTACAGATGACAAAGGAAATCCGGTACCTGGCGCTACAGTGTCTGTAGTAGGTACTAAGATTAATGTAGTGGCAGATGAAAAAGGTAGTTTCTCTGTATCTGTGCCAAACTCGGCAAGATCTATCGAGGTTACCTCTACCGGTTTTAAAGCTACAACAGTTAGCATTGCCGGTAAATCTTCTGTAGAAGTTAAATTGGCTACAGCAACTTCTGAATTAGATGAAGTAGTTGTTACCGGTTTAGGCAAGCAGAAAAAAGCAGAGTACTCAGGTGCTGTTGCCCGTGTATCCGGTGCTGAAATTCGCAATGTGCCTATTGCAACCTTCGAACAAATGTTACAAGGTAAGGCTGCCGGTGTTACCGTACTAAACGGTAGTGGTCAGCCGGGTAACCCTGCTAACGTAACTATTCGTGGTCAGTTATCTATTACAAGTGGTGCAACGCCATTGTATGTTGTTGATGGTATGCCCGTAGAAGCATCTGTTTTCCAGGGTATCAACCCTAACGATATTGAAAATATCGAAGTATTGAAAGATGCGTCTTCTGCGGCAATATACGGTTCTCGTGGTGCTGCAGGTGTTATCGTAGTTACTACTCGTCGTGGTTCTAGTGGTAAAATTAAAGTAACTTATAGTGGTCAGTTTGGTACTAAAAGTAAACCAACTTTCAACTATGAAATCATGAACTCTACGCAGTTATTAGCAGCTCAAGAAACTTTAGGTAGAATTTTGCCTGCTTCTGCCGCTGCTTTGCCAGGTTGGTTTTATTCAAGAAACAATCCGGCCAACGGTTCATTGCCTGCTGCAACTCTAGCCGGTTACGATAGAATTTTAGATAGTTTAAGAACACAAGGTACGAATTGGGATGAGCAGTTTTTCCGTACCGGTACTTTCAGTAACCAAGAGGTAAATATCTCCGGTGGTACTGGTCGTACTCGTTTTTTTACCAGTTTGGGTATTTATGATGAGCAAGGTTTGATTACCCGTTCAGATTTAAAACGCTACACTTTTAGAAATAACGTAGATTATGCTGACGATAAATTCAAAATGAGTTTGTCTTCCAATATTGGTTATACGCTTCGTAATTTCCAAGAAAGTACTGTAACTAACAGTACTGCAAATCCATTCCTAGCTTCAAGAATTACACCGGGTTACGTTGTACCCTATAAAGCTGATGGTTCTTGGAACAATGGTGCTGCTTTAAGTTTTGCAGGTCCAAACTTGTTAAATGGTATGTTGTTGAATGAAAACTACAACGACCAACTTAAAATGACTTTGGGTTTTGATGCCTCTTACAAGTTAATGAAGAATGTAACAGCCGGTTTTTTTGCCGGTGCTGACTTCCGTGAAACACAAGGTACTGTTTACCGTAATCCAAGATCATGGTTCTCTAGCTCTTCAACTGATATCAGAACAAGAAGTGGCTGGATTACAGAATCTTTAGGCCGTTTTTGGCAGTACAACATGCGTGGTTCATTGGGCTGGGCTAAAAACTTCGATAATGTACATGATGTAGAAGTTACAGCTTACGCTGAATTCTTGAAAACCAAACAAAAGACTTTCAACATGCAAGGTTTTGGTGTGGATGAAAAGCGTCCTAACACCCCTGCAGCAACCACTCAAGGTAATGCAGGTAATGCCTTATTTGCCATCGTTGGTGGTGGTAAATCTGAAAGAGCATTGTCTTCATTGTTTGGTACAGGTCGTTACACTTTCAAGAAGAAATATACTTTGAATGCTTCTTACCGTTATGATGGTGCTTCTAACTTAGCAGAAGATAACAGATTCCAAGGTTTCTATTCTTTTGGTGTTACTTGGGATGCGACTAAAGAAAACTTCTTGGCCGGCAAAAAGAATATCAACACTTTACGTGTAAAAGCTTCTTATGGTCAATCTGCTAACAACGACAACTTTGCATTAGGTGATTTTGGTTACTTGCCAACTTATGGTCAAGGTGCATACCAAGGTTTACCAACTGTAGTAGTTGCAGGTGTTGGTAACCAAGCAGCTTTGTGGGAATATACTAATACGCTAAATATTGGTATTGACTTTGGTTTCTTCAACAACAGATTCTATGGTGATATCCAATTGTATGATAGAAGAACGGTAAACTTATATGCCCGTAACACCTTGTCTGCTACAAGTGGTTTAGGTATTGGTTCTTTCCAAGATGTTAACGCTGGTGAATTACAGAACAAAGGTTTTGAATACAACCTGAACTACGATATCGTTAAGAACACTGATATCACATGGTCAGTAAATGTAAATGGTGCTTACAACCGTAACCGTGTATTGAGCTTAGGAAGTACAAGTGCTTTTGAAAGAGGTACAGAGTTAGTTGAGGTTGGTAAGCCTTTAGGTTCTCATTATTATCAAGGTTGGGCTGGTGTTGACCAAGCAACCGGTAAACCATTATACCTTGACTTAAATGGTAATGTAACCGATGTGTTTTCTGCAGCTTTCCGTAGAAACAATTGGGGTACCTGGCAGGCGCCTTGGACCGGTGGTTTTGGTTCTAGCTTAAGAGTTGGTGGTTTTGATGTATCTGCATTGTTTAACTGGCAGAAAGAATCTGTACGTTTGAATAACTTGGAGTTCTTTGTTGAAAATCCTGCTTTCTTACAACAAGGATTTAACCAAGCTACCTCTTTGAATTTCTGGCAAAAGCCGGGTGATGTGGCTTCTACACAGAGTCCGTTATTCCAAAATAACTTTTCATCTAAGTATTTACAAGATGCTTCTTTCTTACGTTTAAGAAACATCACTTTATCTTACACATTGCCACAAGCAACAATTGCTAAGTTGAAGTATGTATCTAATGTTAGATTCTATGTATTAGGACAAAACTTAGCAACTTGGACCAAGTGGAAAGGTTACGATCCTGAAGATGATAACAATATCTCATTGTCAGAATATCCAAACCCACGTTCTTACACTGCCGGTGTTCAAATCACCTTCTAATCTCTAAAACAAACGTATAATGAAAAAAATAATTAATTTCTCTTTAATACTGGCTTTAGCTGCAAGCTTTGCCAGTTGTAAAAAAGACCTTGAATTGTTGCCAACTGACACAGTTGACGAAACAAAGGCCTTTCTGAATATGACAGATTTGCAAAGAGGTTCTAATGCCGTTTATGGTCGTTATGGCGGTCGTTTAAACAGCATGTATGTAGCTGCTATTGCTTCTGACGAAGCCCGTTTTGGTGCAGATAATGCCGGTCAGGGACAGTTCCCTTACCGTTTTCAATACGGATCTGATGGTACATCAGGCGGTGATGTGATTGCCATGTTTGGTAGTGCTTACTCCATGATTGACCAAGCTAACCGTGTGTTAGAAAATGCTGACCGTGTAATTGCTGAAAACGCTTTTGAAGAAAGCAGAAGACCTATCATTAAAGGTCAAATGTTGGCTATGAGAGCTTTGGGTCATTTTGAATTATTAAATTGGTATGCTAAGCGTTATGATGCTGCTGATCCATTAGGCGTACCTGTAGTTACTGCAACAAACTTTTTTGCCCGTCCGGCAAGAAACACTGTTGCACAAGTAATGAGTGCTATAGAAGCTGATTTGTCTGCTGCAAAAGCTTTATTACCAGCTACTACTGCCGGTAATTTCAGCGATACAGTGTTAAACCAACTAAGCATCACAGCTATTCAGGCTCGTGTTGCTTTGTATAAGAGAGATTGGGCTGCTGCTGCTGCTTTTGCCACTACCGTTATTAACTCAGGTATTAAGCCTTTGGTTACCGGTACTGCTTATAGCGGTATCTGGACAGATGCCAATCAAAATGAAATCTTGTTCCGTATTCGTTACGAAACCGATGGTTCTGTTGGTGGTTTGTGGACAACAGCGGGTGGTGCGGTTTATTTTGCCCCATCTAATAAGTTAAGAGCTGCTTATGGAACAGGTGATATTCGTAATGCTGCAACTGTTGGTTTATCCGGCGGTAAGTATTTCGTAAATAAATTCTTTCAAAGTGCTAAAGGTGGTCGTGTAGTAGATATTAAAGCTATTCGTATGGCTGAAATGTATTTGATTAGAGCAGAAGCAAATGCTGAATTGAATACTACTGCAAGTTTAACTGCTGCAGCTGCTGATATTAATGCTTTAAGAGCTCAGCGTATTACAGGATATGTAAACCAAACTTTTGCTGATCAAGCTGCTGTAATCAGTGCTGTGATGAATGAAAGATATTTGGAATTAGCTTTTGAAGGCTTCCGTTTCTTCGACCTTAAGCGTCGTGGTATGGATGTTAGCCGTTTGGCTAGTGATGTGGATAGTCCTAACTGGCAAACATTACCAGCTAGCAACTTCCGTTTCACTTTCCCAATTCCACAGGCTGAATTGTTAGCAAATCCGCAAATGGTTCAAAATCCTGGATACTAAAACAATTGCCTATAGCCGAAAGGCTATAGGCTTTACCTCTTAACTTAACGCAATAAATGTTTTTTATGCAAACAAACAAATCCATATCACTGCTTACTGCTTGCTTAGCAGTATTAGCAGTTGTAGGAGTAGGTTGTAAGAAATACACTGATAATCTTACTGTTCCTTCTTCAGAATCGCATTTTGCTGCTCCAGCTGCTTTGGGTGGTTCTCCTGCTACCGGTACTTATTTTATTGTACCTGGTGCAGTAACGCCATTCAATGTACCTGTTGGTGTAACAACTACAGCCAAAGTGGATAGAAAAATTAATTTCACCATCAGTTCAACAACCGGTGCCGCTGCTAATACACAGTACACAGTTGCCGGTATTACACCAGTTGGTACAACCGGCTCTCAAGCTGGTACTATCACTATTCCTGCCGGTCAATCTTTAGGTACTATCGTTGTAAATGGTATTGCTGCAGGTTACCCAGGAAACAGAGTAGATACTATCCTTTTCACTATTACCGGTGGAGATGTTACGCCTAGTAAGTTTGGTAGTGTTTATCGTTTGGTGGTTACCAAATCTTGCCCTGTAACGAATGCTTTAAATGGTAACTATACTCGTACGAATGAGTATTCCGGCGGTGCATTTTCTTATGGTCCTTACACAACCATTGTAAAGAATTTCACCTCAACCGGTGCTACGACTGCAACCGTTCAAATCCAAAATTTGTATGATGATGGATGGAGTGATATTACTGTAAATTTAAGTTTTGCAACTCCAACTACTTTTACTGCTACTATTCCACTTCAGGCAACTGGTAGAAGTTATGCTGGCGGTGCTACAAGCGTTAGAACAACTGCCGGTAGAGTAAATACTTTCTCTTCTTGCGATAATACCTTTAACTTTTTTGTAGACTTAGTTAACGGTTCTACTGTTATAGCTTCAGCTTATGAGTTTAGATTAGCTCGTTAATCGCTGTTAAGCATAAACTTTAAAAGCGACTGCCCTTTGGTAGTCGCTTTTTTTATGGCAGTTGCTTAATTGCTGCATTAGATTTTACCTCACGCTATTCAAGACAATTAATAAACAAATATAGTTTTACCACTAAGGCACGAAGGACACGACGAAAAAACTACGGTTTTAATCTTAGAGAATTTTGTGACTTGGTGGCAAACTAGAATTTCTTTTTGGCTTTTAGAGTGTTGATCTTTGAGTTGTAGGTTACGCTGTTCAAGACAATTAATAATCGAATATTTTTTGCCACCAAGGCACGAATAACACGAAGAAAAAACTTCGTTTTACAAAACATTTGAAATGGTTGATGATACTTTGGTTTTGTACATTTCTGAAGATAAAAATCGCCATAGTCAATCCCGAAGGGATGGCATGTTAATAACAAATAGGAGCAAGTGCTGCTAGATTGCAGTAGGTACGGCATGTCATATATACTTTTGGAGCGACTGTAGGAGTGAAATATTTTACCATCAAATCAGTATGGACACAAGGGAGAAACTTCGATTTTGGGTACCGTAAGCAAAGCAAAAAACGGCTTGACATTTTGATTGCCAAGCCGTTTTTAATTGATAAAATTTTTGTTTATTTCAACAGTTCTGCTAACTTCTTTTCTAAATCAGCACCTCTTAAATTACTTGCCACAATTGTTCCAGTAGGGTCAATCAATACATTGAAAGGAATACCTTCAATACCATAAGCAGGTACAGCTGCACTTTCCCATTGTTTCAAATCACTCATTTGTGGCCAATTTAAACCATCGGCTTTAATGGCATCTATCCAACTTTGTTTGTCTTCATCTAACGAAACACCAAGAATGGTAAAATTCTTTGTTTTGAATTTATTGTATGCTGCTACTACATTCGGATTTTCTTGACGGCAAGGCTTACACCAGCTTGCCCAAAAATCTACCAATACATATTTACCCTTAAAACTGCTGATTGAAACGGCTTTGCCATTTACATCATTCATGGTAAGATTGGGTGCAGGTTTGTTGGTTAATGCATAGGTTGGAGCAGTTTGTTGTTCCTGTGGCTTTTGCTGTGTAGTAAACTGTGCTTTCAATTTAGCTAAGCCATTGTGGTCTTTGTATTTGTTGGCGGCAGTAACTACCATTTGCTTGATTTCTTCGGGTTGTAAACCTTGCGAAGCCATTTCGATGGCATAGAAAGTAGCAGCCGGACTTTTTGATTTTTTGATGAAATTGCGAACTACATCATTCAAATTGTTGATGTATTGGTCTCTCTGCAACATCAACACCGTTTTAAGACTATCATTACCCGGAGTTGCCGATTTCATCAACGTATCCATTTGCTGAAAAACCATCATCAATTCAGCGTATTTTTTACTGTAATCTTCAAACAAGGTATGTAAGCTTTCTGTAGCATCTGACCCCTTGGTTTTATATGCCCTGAAATTTTTAACATCAATATCTAAAGAGATATGTTTACTGTCGTTCACGACGAAAACGGCTGGGCCGTTTTCCATAATAAAGCGATAAATGCCTTCTTCTTTACCCATTGCTCTTAAGGTAAATCCACCTTTTTTATCTAACTCAGCAGAGTCTAATAACACAGGGTTACTGCCTTGAAAAGGAATTTCTTGTAAGTAAACTTTTTTACCGGTGGCATTTTTTACCGTTCCGTCCACCACAAAAGCGCCATACTTTTTTTGGGAACAAGCTGCCAAAGAAGCAATGGCAACAACGATGAGGATTTTCTTCATGTATCTGATTTGTATTTAAAGTGTGCAGTTGTACTGCGATTTAGTTTAATTTTTGTTGTAAGCAATCGGTTACGGCTTTTGGGTCGGCTTTGCCTTTGCTCAGTTTTTTTACTTCGCCAACAAACAAGCCAATCAAGCCTTTTTTGCCTTTTTTATATTCAGCTACTTTATCGGGCATATTGGCTAAAGCTTGGTCTACCCATTTTTCTAATTCGTTGCTATCGCTTACCTGTAGCAGGTTTAAAGCTTCGGCAATGGCTAATGCCGATTTATTTTCTGTAATAAGTACCGGTAAAATTTTAGAAGACGCAACAGAGAAGTTAACCTTACCCGCTTCAATCAACTGAATTAATTCTGCCAGTAAAGTAGGTTCTAATGTGAGGCTATCAAAGTCGAGTTGATGCTCATTGAGGTATTGCCTAATGGGGCCTAATATCCAATTGGCAACAGCTTTGTAATTGTTGGTATGTGGAATGACTGCTTCAAAAAATGCAGCGGTTGCTTTATCATCACAAAGTTGTGTGGCATCATAATCACTCAAGCCATATTGTTGAATCCATTCAATTTTTAATTGCTGCGGTAATTTAGGTAATCCTGTTTTTATAGCATTGATATAAGCATCGCTGAGTTGAAATGGCGCTAAATCAGGTTCGGGAAAATAACGGTAATCATTAGCTTCTTCTTTATCTCTAATAGCAAAAGTGGTATCGTTTGAAGCATCGAAACTTCTGGTTTGTTGGGTGATTTTTTCACCGTTTTCAACCAGTTTAATCATTCGTTCAATTTCGTATTCTATGGCTTTTTTTACATTGCGTATAGAGTTAAGGTTTTTAACTTCCACTTTAGTGCCTAATGTTGTTTCGCCTTTCAGGCGGATAGATACATTGGCATCGCAACGCAAACTACCTTCTTCCATATTGCCATCACAAACGCCAATCCAACGTACTAATTTTCTAACATTGGTGATGTATTGATACGCTTCTTCTGCTGTATGTAAGTCGGGCTCCGTTACAATTTCAATTAATGGAGTGCCGGCTCGGTTTAAATCAACGCAAGTAAAATCATCCTCCAAATCATGTATGCTTTTACCGGCATCTTCTTCCATGTGAATGCGATTGAGTTGGATGTTTCTTTCGCCTTGCTCGGTTTTTATAGTTACATATCCACCCTTGCAAATTGGGGTTGTATGTTGAGATACTTGATAGCCTTTTGGTAAGTCGGGATAGAAATAATTTTTACGGGCAAAGTAGTTGTATTGCTCTATTTCGCAATTGCAAGCCAAGCCCATTTTAACGGCATACTCCACGGCTTTTTTATTGGTCTTTGGTAATGTGCCAGGATGACCCAATGTTATTGGACTAACATGTGTATTGGGTGCAGCACCAAATGCAGTACTGTCGCCACAAAATAGTTTTGTTGCGGTTTGTAATTGGGCATGTACTTCTAAACCAATGACGGCCTCGTATTTATCTGAATAACTCATTCAATATGCACTGCTGTTTTGCAGGTGGGCAAAGGTATTTGTTTGTGCTGAAAAACAACGGTGACTTGCATTACAAAGCCGTTAAAGTGCTAATATTTGTTGTAGTTGAGCATCGGTAAGGGTGAGTAAGCCCACCGGTTTTAATCTTTTGGTGAGTGCTTTCCAGTTTTTGTCTGCTGTAAAAATCTTTTTGAAGAGTGGCAAAGCTTTTTTCATATCGCCTTTGTTGGCAAGGGCAATCGCTGTCCAATATTGCATTTCTAAGTTATTGGGAAACATTTTCATGGCAGCATTATATTCTTTCATGGCCAGGTTCATATCATTTCTTTCAACTGCCAAATCGCCATTGTTCATGTGTTCGTATGCTTGTTGGATATTGTATAATCTTCTCAATTCTTTCAGCGGTAGTTGATGGTCATCTACTCTTAAGTCAATGGCTTTATCATTCCAACTTGGTTTGGTTGTACCATGAACCATTAATAGTGCAGCACTTTGTTTACCTCTAATATCGCCACCGGCTTTTTCAGCAGCATCTAGCGCAGCTAAAACCCTTTCTGCCAAAGGCTTTCCGGCAGATTGCAGAAATGCTGCAGCCATATTTTCACATACTTTATTGCCAAACATCATATTGCTTTGCACACTAAAATTACTGCCATTAATATGCGATGCAAATTGAATACAATTACTTCCAGTATGTGATGCTACATTCCCTTTGAAATCGATAATAGCTACTTGCCGAACGGCTTGACCGGAGTCTTGTTTGGTTAAAGTTTCTAATGCTTGATTGGCAGTAAAACCTTGTTTGATTAAGGCTAGCGCTTTTGGCCCGTAACTTTTATCTACAAAAGATTGTGTGGCAACAACGCCTACACCACTTTCGGCCCAAGTAACAGCTGTACCAACGCTAAACCAATGACTTTGCACTCCAACGGCCATTTCGCCGGTGATAGAATCTCTGGCAACAATAGAATAAGTATGTGCCAAAGGTTGCTCTTTTTTGTACACCTGTGCCATACTTGGGGTAGCTATCAATAATGCCAATAGCAGTTGAAACTGTTTCATTTGTAATGGTTTGGGTTAAAAATAGGAAAGGCTTGGCGGCTGATAAAATAAAAAACCGCCTCGTTGAGAGGCGGTCATGTTGGTTGATAAAATAGCTACACAAAAGTATTATAGGGTTGCTGTTTTTATTTTCTTAGGAATTTTTAGATCAACTGATTGTTTACTGCCATCTCGAGTAAACTTAATTTTTAATGTATCGCCTTCTTTGGCTTCGCCTGTTTCTTCTTTTACATCATCTACGCCATCGATGGTTTTATCGTTAATGGCAGTGATGATATCTCCTGCCTTTAAGCCTGCTTTTGCAGCTGGTGTATTATCATCGACTGTTTTTACTTTTACACCTTTGCCTTCTTCTACATCTTCTACTTGTAAGCCTAATTTGGGTTTACGACCCCATGAATAGCCTGCAATACTTGGTGGGGTTGGAATCTCGATATTGAAGTCTTTCATAAAATCATCGTTGTTGAAGTTGAAACTGTAACCCGTTCCCTTTTGTAAAGTGGCGGTGGTTTTGGCTTCTTTGCCATCTCTTTTATAAGTCAGTTCTACTTTATCGTCTACTTTTTTATCGCCAATAACATCGGCTAGGGTTTCAGGACTGTCAATTTTTTTATCTCCTACTTTGGTAATGACATCATCTTTTTTCAATCCGGCTTTTTCAGCAGCACTGTTTTTACTGACGTCGGTGATTTTCACTCCATCCGATACTTTTTCGGTGTACACCCCTAACATGGCTTTGTTGCCACCATTAAAAACTACATTGTCATCATCTTCAAAAATGCGGAAACCCTTTGTCATACGTGGGGCAGTTACCCTAACCGGTGATTTGCGTTTGGTGACTTCAACCACATCGCTACTAAAATCATCTACCGGTTTGCCGTTAACGGTTACTTTATCGCCATCGATGATGATGGTAATTTTTTCGTTGGCGGAAGATTTTTTACGGATGATGATATCTTCTTTGGGGGCAGTAGTGGTTTTGCTTTGTTGCGCTACGCTGATATTGGTAATGCAAATAGCGGCTGCAAGCATCAAAAATGGAGTTATCCTTAACTTGTTCATAGATTTTTTTTATGTTGTACGAAAACTTTAGTAGAACAAATGTAGGGGATTTTTTGAATTACGAAAAGTTTCGGAAATGTTAAACTGTAGGTTAGAAATAAAAAACCCTGCCTCGGCAGGATTTTTATTTTAAAGTAGTGCTTTCACTTTTTCAATCACTTGTTTAAGATTACTAGCATCTTGTCCGCCGGCAGTAGCCAATGTTTTTTGTCCGCCGCCGCCGCCTTTAATCAGTGGGGCAATATGCTCTTTGATGATTTTTGGTGCTTCCAGATTTTTTGCTGCACTCAAACCATCCTCCAACAAAACCGCAATATTGGCCTTGCCATCAATATTGGCAGCCAATACCACCACATAATTGGTCAATTCATATTTAAGATCGAAGCAGAGTTTCTTTAAGGCATCTGCATTGCTGACTTCAACAATAGCACCAATAAATGAAACAGCGTTTATGGTTTGCACTTGTTGCAACAATTCATTTTTGATGATAACCAACTGACGAGCTTCTAAACTTTCGATTCGTTTTTTATAGTTAGTATTTTCTTCGTTCAACGCCTCAATGGCTTTCAACACATCTTTCGGATTTTTCAATGCCGATTTTACGGCATGTAGTTGTTGTAATTGTTCGTTGAGATAATCAGCCGCAGCATGTCCACTTACTGCTTCTATACGACGAATACCGGCCGCAACTGCACTTTCATGTTTTATTTTGAAGAAACCCAACTCACCGGTTGAGCCCACATGTGTTCCGCCACATAATTCAACCGAGTAATTCGGGTCCATCATCACTACCCTTACAGTATCGCCATATTTTTCGCCAAACAAAGCCATAGCACCAAGTTTCAGTGCTTCTTCTTTAGGCATTTCTTTGATGATGACCGGAATGTTTTGTCTTATTTTTTCGTTGACGATGGTTTCAATCGCCGTAATTTCTTCATCGGTTACTTTGGCGAAGTGGGAAAAGTCGAAACGCAAATGTTCTTCATTCACCAAACTTCCTTTTTGGGCAACATGATTGCCCAACACCTTACGTAAAGCTGCATGTAGTAAGTGAGTGGCAGAGTGGTTAGCTGCAGTTGCCACTCTTTTGGTATGGTCTACTTTGGCAATTACTTCGCCGGTTAAATCGGCAGGTAATGCATCGGCAAAATGAATAATAAGATTATTTTCTTTTTTGGTATCGGTGATATTGATTTGCCAATTGGCAGCAGTTAAAGTACCGGTATCGCCAACCTGACCACCACTTTCGGCATAGAAAGGTGTAGCGCTCAGCACCAATTGATAACCTTCTTTACCCTTGGCTTTTACCTGACGATAACGTAAAATTTGCGTTTTAGCTTCTAAAGAATCATAGCCAATAAATTCAGAAAAATCATGTTCATTCACAATTACCCAATCGGCTGTGTCTACAGTGCCGGCAGCACGGCTACGGTCTTTTTGTTTTTTTAATGCTTCTTCAAATCCTTCAACATCAACTGTCCAGTTAACTTCTCTTGCAAGCAACTCGGTTAGGTCAATTGGAAAACCATAAGTATCACTTAATTCAAATGCAAACTCTCCAGCAACTATTTTTTTATTAATGAATGAGTGATATTTATCTCTCATTTTAATTAAATCTTTTACAATAATTTCATTTTCATTGTCATTTTCTGCATCTGCAAAGAAAGCATTCAACTTAGTCGCATAAGCATTAAATCTTTCAATGCCTTTACCTAGTGTTCTCAAAAACGCATCTTCTTCTTCCTTTACTACTTTACTTACAAAGTCTAATTGTTGGTGTAACTCCGGAAACACATCTTTGAACTGTGCTGCTAAAATGGGCATCAATTGAAACAACAAAGGCTGTTTGTAATCGAGATAAGAATAGTAGTAACGAACAGCTCTTCTTAAAATTCTACGAATCACATAACCTGCGCCGGTATTGCTGGGTAATTGTCCGTCGGCAATGGTAAATGCAATAGCTCTGATATGATCGGCCAATACCCTAAATGCTACAGCCTGTTTGCTGTCGCTGAAATCATATTGTTTACCGGTAATTTTTTCTGTTGCAGCAATAGTGCCGGTAAACACATCCGTATCGTAGTTGGATGTTTTGTTTTGAATCACTCGTACCAAACGTTCAAAACCCATTCCGGTATCAACATGCTTAGAAGGTAATGCTTCTAAACTGCCATCTTTTTTTCGATTGTATTGAATGAATACATTATTCCATATTTCTATTACTTGAGGATGGTCTTTGTTCACTAAATCTCTACCGGGTATTTCAGCTCTTTCTGCATCCGGTCTTAAGTCTACATGAATTTCACTGCAGGGTCCGCAAGGTCCGGTATCACCCATTTCCCAAAAATTATCTTTCTTATTGCCATACACAATATGATCTGGGGCAACAATTTTTTGCCATTCTGCCAAGGCAATGGTAGAAGCAGGTATACCTTCCTTTTCATCTCCTTCAAAAACAGTAACGTATAACCTGCTTTTGTCAATTTTGTACACTTCAGTCAGCAATTCCCAACTCCATGCAATGGCTTCTGCTTTAAAATAATCGCCAAAGCTCCAATTGCCCAACATTTCAAACATGGTGTGGTGATAGGTATCTACACCCACTTCTTCTAAATCGTTGTGTTTACCGCTAACCCGTAAACATTTTTGGGTGTCAGCAATTCTAGAAAAATCGGGCTTTTTATTGCCTAGAAAAAAATCTTTAAACTGGTTCATACCTGCATTGGTAAACAACAAGGTAGGGTCGTTCTTTACCACAATTGGGGCTGAGGGTACAATTTGGTGACCTTTGCTGGCAAAAAAGTCAAGAAACATTTTTCTTATTTCGGCACTCGTCATCATAACGGCAATTCAAAATTTAAGTAAACATTTAGCCTTTATACAGTTAACTTGCAGGGCTTTTAAGGTGGGCAAATGTACGGTTTTGTGATGGATGGATTAGTTTGCCCCAAGATTGTTTTTAGCAACTAACCCTCATCAATGGCTAAAATAAAGTACTACTATAATACCCATACCCTGCGCTACGAAAAGCTGGAAACCCCCTTACGGGTAAAGCTGTTGCGTATTTTTGGTTTTATAGCTACTGCCATTGTTAGTGCCATCATTATTGTTGCTTTTGCTTTTCAGTATTTAGATTCTCCGGAAGAATTAGTGCTTAAACAGCAATTAGATGATTACAAAGAGAATTACGGCATCATCAATAGCAGAGTGAAACAATTGCAGCAGCAAATGGCCGAATTAGAGAAACGAGACAATCAGGTTTACCGAGCCATTTTTGAAGCTAATCCAATACCTGATAGTGCAAGGGCCAAGCAAATTGAACTGAATGCAGAGATAAAATTAGTGCAACGCCTGAGCGATGAGCAATTGATTGTTGGCATGATTGAACAGTTGAATGTATTGAGTGCACGGGTTGGTGTGCAGAACAAAAGTTACGAGCAGATCGATGATATGATCAAGAACAAGGAAAAGTTATTGTCTGCTATTCCCGCCATTCAGCCTGTAAGTAATAAAAATCTTACTCGAGTGGCATCGGGTTTTGGTTATCGAATAGATCCGGTATATAAAGTAACAAAATTTCATGCCGGGCTAGATTTTACGGCGCCACAGGGTACACCTATTTATGCTACGGCAGATGGAACGGTGAAAGTGTCGGGCAATTTGCAAAATGGTTTTGGTAATCACATCATCATTAATCATGGCTACGGTTATGAGTCGTTATATGGTCATATGTATCGCATTAAAGCCCGTCAGGGTCAATCTGTAAAGCGTGGCGAAGTGATTGGTTGGGTTGGTAACACGGGTAAAAGTACCGGTCCGCACTGTCATTACGAAGTACATAAGAATGGTCAGCCCATCAACCCTATTTATTTCTTCTACAACGATCTTACGCCGGAACAATTCGATCGTATTTTAAAATTAGCGGCTGCCAGCAACCAAAGCTTTGATTAGTAGGTTGTTAACGTATCTAGTCGATTTTTCCACGCTATTGGTTGGTATTGTTTTTCGCTACTAGCAATGCTTACTTTTAGGGCATTATGGTGCAATTAGATTTATTTGGCGGAATGTTTGGCGAAGAAGCCCCAAAGCCTTCACCCAAAAAACAAGTGATTCAAAAAGCGGCTCCGGTTGTTGAGGCAAAGCCTGTTGAAGCAGCAACTCCTGCTACCGATAACGGCATTGTATTTAACGATGGAAAGATTGGCGTTAAAATAAAAGTGAAAGAGCAGCCAACTGTGCCTATTCCCGCTGCTGTTGAAGTTACCACATCAAGCGTTGTTGCAGCGCCAACAATGGCACAAGAGGTGATTGTACCTATCACAACACCAATGGCCAAAGTGGTTAAGGAAAAGAAAGAGAAAGTAAAAAAAACACCACAGAAAAGAGGAAGAAAATCGTTTAAAGAAATTGATGCTGAATTAGGTTTGGTTGAAGTGCCCGATGATGAGATTTTATTCCAAAAACAATATTATTCTATCAGCATTGTGGCAAAATGGTTCAGACTAAACACTTCTTTGCTGCGGGCATGGGATAATGAATTTGATATTTTAAAGCCGAGAAAAAACAGAAAAGGGGATCGGTTGTTTAGGCCTGAGGATGTAAAGAATATTCAATTGATTTATCAATTGTTACGACATAAAAAGTACACCGTAGAAGGGGCAAAAGAATATATCAAAGCTCATAAAAAACAAGCTGATGTGCAGATGCATATTGGCCAAACTTTACAAAAATTTAAGACCTTTTTATTAGAGATGAGGGCTACCTTAGAGGCATGAAAATATTTATTTCAGCTTTTGTGTTCAGCATAATCCTAGCTTCTTGTGGCACTGCTAAAAAAGCCAGCACTTATACCGTTATTCAAAACGGTAGCGAAAAAATTCTCAAGGGAACCATTAGCCGTGCAATCATTGAGAATGATTCGGCTTATGGCTGGTTTAAAGAAAACATGAAATGGGGTAAGGCCGATGCTGCTGCTGTAGCGGCTTTTAGCAAAAACAAAGACAAATTTACCATGGTGGTTTTTGGTGGCACTTGGTGTCATGATACCCAGAACTTATTACCTATTTTTTATCGGTTGGTCGATAAAAGTGGCTATCCCGATAAAAATATTACACTGATAGGTGTTGACCGTGCCAAAACAGCACCAAACGACTTACACCTCAAATACAATATTAAAAACGTACCCACTTTTATTGTATTTAAAGATGGCAAAGAAGTTGGCCGTGTGGTAGAATACGGAACTAAAGGTGCTATTGATAAAGAGCTGGGTGAAATAGTAGCTGCTTTATAATATTCTATCGTTGCCTAATAGCAATATCGGTTTCTGATGCTGCAATTTCAATATTGTTGGCTGCTATAAAATCGATAATGGCATAGTTTACCGCTTCTTTTACTTGGATAAATTCATCTATGCTTTGTTCCATGGTGGTGAAATAATCTATGGATATGATATGAGCATTTTTACCAGTCTCCATAAAATAAATAGTATGATCTGTAATAGCAGCATGCTGTTGCATGATCTGTTGAACTGCCGCTACTGTTTGTTTAATTTGTGCACTGGTACAAGACAAGCTTAGTTCCAATTTCATTTCTACCCTGCGTTGAGAACGCATTGAAATATTATCTAAAATGGTATCTACCATTTGTTTATTGGGCACAGTGATATATGTTTTACTATCGGTTCTTATTCGGGTACTTCTTAAACCTATTTTTTCTACTGTACCGGTAAAGCCATTTACTTTTACCAAGTCTCCGGTAGAAAAAGGGTGGTCGAAAAAAATGATAAATGAAGCGATCAAATTTTCTAAACTTTCTCTTGTGGCCAAAGCAATAGCAGCACCAACTAAACTTAAGCCTGTTAATAGATTTCCAATGTTTTGATGAAAAGAGAAACGCAAAATCAATAGTAAACCAATCAAAACCAAAATAACTTTAAAGAAATCTTTAAAGAAAACAATGAGTTGGTTATCGGTTTGGTCTTTAGTAAGGTTGGCCCGCTCTTCTAAAACCATTGCTGCAAAATCTATAATGCGTAGCAGTAACCAAATGAATGTATAAACCAATGTGCCATTTGCAATGGCTTCTATTACATCTTGTGCCTTTACTTTATAAATACTAAATTGTAATGCTTGCGGAAAGTGGAGATTATCAATTGCAATAATGGTTACTAAGAGCATTAAGAAAACTTCTACCGGCTGAATAACAAGGTCAAGAAAGGTTTGCTTTTTTATTCCTTTTCCTGCTCTGGAAACGAGTTTAAATAAGAGGGAAGCAAAGTATTTTGAAATTAATCGTTTAATAATGAGTGCTACGATGATTGCACCTAACACTAATAGGTAACTTTTTACTGTATTATCCCAATATACTTGTTGTAGCAGTGATTCCATGGTGCAAAGAACCTATTTTTTTTGAATTGAAAAAAGCCTACTTATACTTTAATAAGTTTGATAGAACTGTAGTTTGTTCTCTTTAGTATGAATATATGCTGCTGTGCCGTTAAATCTTATTTTGTTGATGTTTGCAATATTGATAGTAGGAACTAGTTTGAATAGTTGTAATTGTGCCGGACGATAAAAAATGATATGGCTACTATCTCTACCTGCTACTGCTTTTTTATCTAATACTTGAAAATCAATTATGCCCGGTAAAGTGATATTATTTTTTAAACCGCCATAATAGTCAAAAATGAGTAAGCCGCTTTTATTGTCGTACAAATACAGCAAGCCATCTCTATCATACATGGTGTTTGGGTGTGGCACCGCATCAAACAATATTCTAAAGTCTGCGGAAGTTGCTAATAATTTTCCTTGGTCATCAATTTTTTTGATGGTGTTATCTAGTTCATCATACAACCAAATGTCATTATCATAACTCTGGCAAATGGCCGTTACTTGCAACATGCCTTGTTGCCTTAAGTCGATGGTATTGCGAACATTTAAAAAGCGATCGAGAATGACAATGGTGCCAAAATCTTTATAAAACACCAATACTTTTAAAGGGTTAGAAGCATCAATCGAAAATATTTTACCATTTCTTCTTACATCATTAAACACCCCAACACTATCGCCATTGATATTTCTTTTTTTGATTTGATTACTTGGGGTTACAATAAAAACATTGCCTAAATTATCTATACTAAAATCGGCAATCGTTTCCGGAAGGGTTTTTAATAAAGTAAAATGAAGTGTACTATCCTGTTGCGAAAAAGCAACGGAACCGTACAAGCAGCAGATTAATATAATTAGTCTTCCCATTTTTTTAGTTGAACAGTGTTGCCATCAAATTCGGCATAGGTAAAATTGTTGATCCAATCGCCTAGATTGATATAATGACTTGTCTCATTTAAAATATAATCGATAGGATAGTGGCGGTGCCCAAAAATAAAATAGTCAACAGACTTTTGGCTTAATATCGTTCTACAATACATAACAAGCCACTCTTTGTCTTCACCCATAAAATGCTCATCACTAGTGCCTGTTTTTTCTCTGCTTTTGCGGCTGAAATAATTAGCCAATCCAATTCCCCAACTTGGGTGTAGTACACCAAACAACCATTGGCAAATAGGATTTCTAAATACTTTTTTCAAGAATTTGTAACCATAATCTCCCGGGCCTAAACCGTCGCCATGGCCAATTAAAAACTGCTTTCCGTTCCATTGGTATTCCTGAGGTTCGTAAAACACTTTAATGTTGAGTTCTTGTTCAAAATAGCCACTCATCCACATATCATGATTACCAACAAAAAAATATACGGGAACACCGCCATCGGTAATTTCAGCCAGTTTTCCGAATAATCTTGTGTAGCCTTTTGGAACTACTTTTTTGTACTCATACCAAAAATCAAACATATCTCCAACAATAAAAATAGCCGCAGCTGTTGATTGAATGCTGTGTAAAAAAGCAACAATTTTTTTTTCTCTTTCTAAGCTGCTTGCATAGTTGGGAGCACCGAGATGGAAATCGGACAGGAAGTATATTTTTTGTTGTGGCGAAGCGTTCATGAAGTAATTACAATTTGCTTTTGATATATGCTAACACATCACCACTTTCAATCAAAGGTTGATTGGTAATGCTGCCGTTTAACCAATACATCCATGCTAGTGTATTGCCTGAATCTGTTATCACTTCTTCGGTTTTGCGAATGTATAATGGTGCTTCGCCTTCTTCAACATGCACTCCTTCATAATCATCTAATTGTTCAATAGCCCAATTAAATTCACTTTCATGATTAAGAACATACAATTCGCCAACAATGTAATGTTCATCTGTGCTTGGTATTGCTGCGGGATAATCTCCCATATCATACAATCTGCCTTTTACTTTAGCAGGGCCAATCAAATGAAAATAGCGGCTAATGTATGCATATGCCGGACTTTTAAATCCGCTACGCAAAGAGCCGTACACAAAAAGATGGTAAGTTAGTTGTGGCATAGTAGCGTAAAGATAATACGAGATTGAATATTGAAAATGGCAATCATTTAAAGTGGAACAATGATTAACCTTCTACTAAGAAAACAAACACTTCTTTTGGTCCGTGAACACCCACTACCAATGTTTTTTCAATATCGGCAGTACGGCTTGGTCCGGTAGCGAAAGTTATGAGAGATGGAATGTTTTGTTTGTATTTGTCTTTAATGATTTGCAAACCATCTTTTATATCATACACCAACTGTGAAGTATACGCAATGCAAATGTGGATGGGGGCATATACACTAGTGGTTCTGCCGCTGTTTTGTCCGGTACTCATCACAATACTTCCGGTACGGGCAATGAGTGCTTCGCAGCCGGTAATTGAAGCATCGCAACTGTCTAAATGTGGCCATTCAAAATTGCTGTACCCGTTAATGCTGAGTTTATATTTAAAATCCGGCTCTTTGCAATATACTTTTTCAAAACCTCGTTTCTCTGCTAAAATAGTTAATTGATCTGCCAATTCTTTTTCGTCGGCACAATAAGAAAAGCGGCCTTGTAATTTGGAAAAATTTTCAGCAAACTCAAGTTCAAGTTCTTGTGTAGATGGCTGAAACACACTGTTGTTTCCTTCGCTTTGAGGAAAAGGGACAGGCACCGGTTGAGACAGTGCCTGTCTTATTTTTTTTAGAATATTTTCCCTTGCAGGTGAAATGTTCATTGTTTATACTACTGGGTTTTCAGAAGAATCATTTGTTGCAGCATCTGTTGGTGCATCAGCAATTTCAGATGCTTGATGAGCATGATGTGGTTCAACGGCATCTTCATTCAACAACTTCTTTTCTTCGTAAGGTCTTTTGCCAATTAATGCTTCTACATCGCTTTGGAAGAGTACCTCTTTATGCAATAACGCTTTAGCCAAAATTTCTACTGCTTCTTTTTTCTCGGTTAAGAGAATTTTGGTTTTTTGGTAAGCTTCATCAATTAGTTTTCTCACTTCATGATCAATCATTTTACCGGTTTCTTCGCTAAAAGGTTTGGTAAATGTTTGGTCTTGATTGGGATCGTAATAACTTACATTACCAATCTTATCATTCATACCATACACGGTAATCATAGCATAAGCGGTACGAGTAATTTGTTGTAAATCGTTTGATGCACCGGTAGAGATTTTGTTGAAGAATATTTCTTCTGCTGCTCGACCGCCCAAGGTCATACAAATTTGATCCATCAATTGGTCGATATTGTACAAGTACTGTTCTTTAGGAGTGTATTGAGCATAACCTAAAGCTGCTGTACCTCTTGGTACAATAGTTACTTTTAGTAAAGGATAAGCATGCTCTAAGAACCAACCACAAACGGCATGACCAGCTTCGTGATAAGCAATGATTTCTTTTTCTTCGGGTAAAATGATTTTGTTCTTTTTCTCCAATCCGCCAATCACACGGTCAATGGCATCTTGAAAATCACTCATCTCTACTGCTTCTTTATTTTTACGAGCAGCTATCAAAGCAGCTTCGTTACAAACATTAGCAATATCTGCACCTGCAAAACCTGGTGTTTGTTCAGCTAGTTTATGAACGTCTAAGGTTTCTGAAGTTTTGATTGGTCCTAAATGCACTTTAAAAATGGCTTCTCTACCTTTTACATCGGGCCTGTCAATAGAAATTTGACGGTCAAAACGACCCGGTCTAAGCAATGCACTATCCAACACATCTGGTCGGTTAGTTGCAGCCAAAATGATGATACCTAAATCGGTGCCAAAGCCATCCATTTCTACGAGCAACTGATTAAGTGTGTTTTCTCTTTCATCATTGCTCATCATTACGTTCTTTCCTCTGGCACGGCCAATGGCGTCAATCTCATCAATGAAAATGATACAAGGTGCTTTTTCACGGGCTTGCTTAAACAAATCTCTTACACGGCTAGCACCCACACCCACAAACATTTCTACGAAATCGCTACCGCTCAAGCTAAAGAATGGCACTTGTGCTTCTCCGGCTACGGCTTTTGCCAATAAGGTTTTACCTGTACCGGGAGGTCCGATCAGCAATGCACCTTTTGGTATTTTACCACCAAGGTTGGTGTATTTTTTAGGATTTTTAAGGAAATCAACAATTTCCATTACTTCTACTTTGGCTTCATCTAAACCGGCAACATCTCCAAAGTTGATGTTCACTCTTGTTCCTTTATCAAACAAAGTAGCTTTTGATTTGCCAATATTAAATATACCGCCAGGGCCTCCGGCACTGCCGCCGCCGCCCATTTTACGCATCAATAAAATCCATAAACCAACAAACATCAAAATAGTAATCAGTGTACTAACTAAAGGACTACTGTACCAATCGCCTTCTTCTGTTACAATTTGGGCTGGTCTTTGGTCATCGGCAATATTGCGGTCTTTATAAAAGGTTTCGAGTGAGCTATTAAAACTTTCCCAATCGGTTACTTTAAATTCAAAATGAGGCCCTTTCATTTTTGCAGGTACCTGATTGGTGAATTTCTTTTTATAGAATTCTTTTTTTGCAACACTATCGGCCTTGATGTAAACCCGAACAATTTTTTTGTTGGTGATTACTTCTAACTTGTCAACATCGCCTGCTGCAAGCATGGTTTGTTTAAACTCTTTTTCGGTAGTGCGCTGAGCATCCGGAGTTGGAACTCCCCAAATATTATAACCAATCAAAGTAGCTGCAATTACAGCATATACCCAGTAAATGCTGAATTTTGGTCCCTTTTTAGGTGATTTTCCATCTTCTCCCAAACCTGGTATCTTAAAATCTGGTTTTGTGTTTTTGTCGTCTTGTGCCATAATGATGTTTAATCGCTTCTGCTCAGTATATAAAAAACAAACAGGCTAAAAAGTTCGTGGCCTGTTCAGTATTAACAAATTTGTTTACAGGTTATGATCCTGTGACGGAGCATCGCTCCACATATCTTCTAACCGGTAAAACTTTCTGCTTTCGCTATGCATTACATGCACCACAATATTTACATAATCTACCAACACCCATTGTAAGTGCTGACGACCTTCTTGTTTATAAGGCAGTTCTTCACATGCGTTTTTTACTTGAAATTCTATTTCATCGGCAATAGCCCTCACTTGTTGTGAGTTGTTTGCTTCGCAGATGATGAAGAAATCAGCAACAGCTTCATGAATTTTTCGCAAATCCAGCGATACAATATTCTCTCCTTTTTTATCTTGGATAGCTTTGATAATCGTTTTGAAAAGCCTTGAACTTTTTGTAAGTCGGGTAATGCCGCCGGTGGGTTTAGTTGCGGTAGTAGTAACAGGTGCCAATAATTGAATCAATTTTAATGAATAATGTATGTAGATATCGGCTGCTCGACTTTGTTTTACAATAATAATTACTGAACATCAATCAGACGCTATCTTCGTCAAAAATAGTAATTCTTTGTCAGTCTTACACCCATTGGGCACACCGTTTATAGAATTGACTGTTGTAGATAGTTCCAACAACTATGCCATGCAACAAATTAAAGCCGGTTTAGTACAACATGGCACGGCTTGGTTTGCCCATGAACAAACTGCCGGAAAGGGGCAAAGAGGTAAAACTTGGTTTACCGAACAAGGGCAAAATATCATTATTTCAATAGCGGTAGATACAAAACAACTCAATACCAGTCAACAGTTTGAATTTAGTATGGCAATGGCATTAGGGTGTTATGATTTTTTTAGTGGGTTTGCATTGCCTGATGATACCAAGATTAAATGGCCGAATGACATTTATTGGCGTGACAGAAAGGCAGCAGGAATATTGATTGAAAATGTATTTCAAGGAAATGATTGGACTTGGGCTGTGGTGGGAATTGGTATGAATATCAACCAAACACAGTTTTCAGCTGCTATGAATGCGGTTTCGCTGAAACAAATTACCGGCAAAACTTATGATGTGCCGGCCATGGCAGTTCAATTATGCCAAGCATTAGAAAAAAGATGGGTTAATTTTATTGATGGAGCTGATTTGCTAACCGCTTATAATGATGTATTGTATAAAAGACAGCAAACAGTAAGACTCAAAAAACAAAATATAGCCTTTGATTGTGTGGTAGAATCGGTGTCTAACCAAGGGAAATTGATGGTTTCCGGCTCGACGTATACCTCGTTTGAATTTGGCGAAGTACAATGGATGATTAATTAAGCACAACACCCGAAAGAATAGAAGCATCGTTTTCTTTGCTGCGGGCCTCCACTTCAAATTTGTTGTAATAATAGCCTTTGTTAAAACTTTCTAGTAAATACATCACCGTAAAGGTAAACCAGCCTAATTGCTGAAACTGTTTTACATGTGCCACTTCATGACGTACCCATTTGGTATTGCGTAAAAAATCTTCTTTACTGGCATTATAGAGGTGAATGGTTTGTCCTAACACCATGGCTACTTTTTTTGTCTTCAATTTTTTAGAAGCCAATTTGGCCAACCATGAGTTTTCTTTTATTCTGATGTGCATGTTGAAATGATAAGGGTACTAAATTCTTTTCTAAAACTGATGATGGGTGTGTTTTATTGTTGATATGATATTTTTTTCAAAAACTATTTTGCTAATAACACAAATTCGCTGCCCGTATCGTCATCACCAAAACTGCCTAATAACGGACCGGAGGGTAGTTTGTACACAAACTGATACAAATCGGATGCCGTTAATATACCCGCTGCTCCACCACGGCCTTGTAAGGCTTCTAATAAGCGTAATGCAAATGGAGAGTGTTGCCCTTTGTAACCATCCGGCACTTCTTTTTTACCACCTGATGTAAGATATAGCCTTGTTTTTTTCTTCATCTTTTCGGTAAAATAAACCTCTTTACCTAAATCCTTATAAACGGCATTATCCGACCGAGAACCGTTCCTAGCCACTCGTTCATCAAAAGTGCCACCAAAGCAAACATCTAACACCATTAATATTTGTTGTGCCGGCAGTTTATTAATCATTCGAGACAATTTAGAATATTGGATATAAGTGTTTCTATACGGGTCTTGTCCAACAGGGCTAGAATTGGTACAAACAATAAAACCATCATCAAATAATTTTTCATCAAAATCGCCATGGCCGGCAATAAAAATTACAAGCTGATCGGTTGGTTGTAAAATTTTGTTTAGCTGAACAATACTTTCGTAAATACTATCGGCCGGTTTATCGATTAATAATTTGGTTTGATAGCCATAATTCAGTCTCAATTGTTTTTCAAGATCGGTGGCATCAAAAACGGGATTGTTTAAATCGGTCCAATTGGGTTTACCTGAATATTTATCCGTGCCAATCACCAACGCATATTTTTTACTGATAGCACTGCTCACCACTTTTCTATCCAACTCTAATAATTTGGCGCCACGACTTTGCATCACATTTTCGGGCAAGAAAAATTTGAGGTCTTTCACAAATTCTTTTTCAAAGAAAATGTCGAAATATCCGGTACGGAAGAAATCGCAATCCGATTCTGTTTTGTTGATGGCGTATTTAACAGCATCAGCATAAACACCACCATTAAACAAACCAAATACATTAAGGTCTTCGCTTAAGTTAGTGATGTAGTAATTGAGGGGGCCGTGACTAATTGTGTTATTTCTACATCTAAAATTATCTAAGCCGCTGCCTTTGGGTACAATGAAAATGCGGTTTTTGTTCGATAATGCAGCAATGGTTGGGCTCGTTTCAATCAATGCTTGAATAAACTCTCGTTGAAAGTCGGTTGTAGTACCGGCTTCTGTAATAAAGAGTTGGTTATTGGCTGGAATAAATTGTAATAAATCTTTCAACTGCGTTAACGGAATGCCATATTTTTTAATACTACTATCGGTTAAATTTTGCAAACCGTAAGGCACAAAATACGTAACCTGTTTACCTGCTGCATCTTTTAGAGGTTTACAATATCCGGAGAAATTAAACACAAAATAATCATCGGGTTTGCTATTGCTGATGACAAAATTGATGGCATTGATGATACTGTCTTTGGTAGCTTTTTGATTGAGCAGTACAATGCTTTTTTGTTGAAATCTTGCGCTATCGCCTTTAAAGTTGGTAAACTGGCTTTGAAAAAAATCGGCATATCCCGATGCATCGTTAGCGCAATTGGTAAAGTTTAATTTACCGCTACTGCCTGTGGTATTGTATTGGCTAATACCAACCGCCACCACATAGGCATTACCCGTTGGTTTGATGATGGGTAAAGATACATAGCTTGTACTGTCGATTGCGGCGGTTTCGAAGAGTTCAAAGTTGTCATTGGAGAGAAATCCAGGATTTTGTTGTTGATTTTTTTCTGCCAAATTATTGACAATGTTGTAATGAATATCAACCGGATAAATTTTGGTGATATCCATGATGCTTTGGGCTAAGTAATAGGAGTAAGCGCCGTAGCTTTTACCATCTCCTGTTGGTATTTCATAAGCTAATTCATTAGCACTTGATGTAGCTGTGAAAATAGCTGAATTGCAACTGTTTCCTGAAACGATATTCAATAATAAGTTATTCGATTCACCTCTTGTAGCAATACTATCACCTTTTGATTTTTCTTTACCTGTATTTTTAGTGTCTAAGAATACGCCTTCTGATCCGGTGTCAAAAGATAGTATGAGCTGACCGTTTGAGCCTAACTTTTTCTTTACACCAATAATGAATGCTTCAATATCTGATTGCAGTATAAACAAATCTTTGGCACTAGCACCTAATGCTTTTATTTTTTCCGGCCTTACACCTTGCGTAGTAGGTATTACATAACCAATCATTGCTGGTTCTGTAGTAAATTCTTCTCTTAAAATAAAGCCCATAGTAGAAAAGTGAATAAAAAGAATATCACCTTGTTTGGCTTCCGTTTGCAATTTTTCGAAAGCTGCTGTAATTGTTTTCTTATTGCCTTGCAATCCTTTTATAGCGATGATATTTTTGGCAGTAAAGCCACGATTTACTAATGCGTTCTGTAGCAAATCAATATCATTATCCGTGTTGATTTTTGGTAGTTGTTCATTTTCGAAATTACCAACACCAATAAGTAATGCTTTTTTAGCAGTTGCTTTAGAACCAGTCAAATATGTTTGATCAATTAGTGCCCCGGCTTTGTAATTAGCCGTATATATTAGCTTTCCCTTCGCATCGAATTGTTGTACTACCCCGTTTAATTTACCCGCAATTGTACTATAGGTTTTTTTTATTGCACCATTAGGGTGAAGCTCGGCATAATTAGTATCAATCAGTTTGCCATTTGTATAAAATTCAGCCAATCTTGTTTCTCCGGATGGATAGTAAGTTTGGTATGTACCCTCTTTTTTCCATTTTGAAAGTGGAATAGTAAACCAAATAAATAGAGAATCTTTACTTGCTTTACCAGACTTGAAATAATCATCCGTTACGATTGCTGTCGGGAAAAACTGTTTGGAGACAAAATAATTAAAACTACTTTTTTTAAGTAGTGTTCCATTCTTGTAATATTCTTGATTTTCTATGGTTAATCTAATACTATCAACATTAATTAAAAGCATATCCTTTTTTACAATACTATTTGGTTGTAGCTGTATAAATCGGTAACAAATTTTGCCGTAGTTATTGTCTATTTTATAGTAGGATGCATTAAATGAAGCAATCTTTTTTAAGGATAACAATTTATCTAAAACCAGTTTATTGAGTTGTGCTGATTTATTGATATCGGATTTGTCGATATTAATAAAATAGATAAAGCCATATTCTTTTTCTTCAACTCTTTGATTTCTGTTGATTGAATCAATTACAAATCGATAGCTAAAGTTATTTATAAAGCTAGCTTCTGCATAATCGGGTTTAAAATTGCCGAGATAAAAATTATAATTATTAGCATGAATTGTTATTACAGCCCATTTAGCTTCAATAGATACACCAAACTTCCCAAATACAGAAGTTGCCATAAATAGTAACACCACAAAAAAAGCTATCCTTTTCATGCCTTATGAATTTAGATAGCCAAATTAGGGGCTTAATTTAGTATTGACAATACAGTTTATTGGGTATATCTTCAAGGGGCATAAAAAAAACCACAGTCTAGACAGACCGTGGTTACCTTGAGTCCCCCTGAATAAACACTATTGTTTGATAAATTGAATCGTCTCTATGCCTTCTTTTGTTTCTAATTGTAGAAAGTACATACCTGGCAAAATGGAAGACACATTAATGCTGTTTACTTGTTGTGTTATATTAATGTTTGTTTGAATAATTTTTCCATCCACAGATACAATAGATGCCTTGCCATTGCGTCTGCTTTCAAATCTTAATGTTATTATTTCTTTCGCCGGATTTGGAAAGATTGTTATGGTATTCGGCTTTTTGTTGGCTACTGAGACGATATTACTGTAAGTGATTTTGCCATCTTTGTCTGTAATTTTTAATCTATACCATGTAATTCCGGTTAATAGTTTGTAATCCGTTATGTTATAATAATTAACTAGATTGTTTTTTGCTTTAACAGCAGCAAATACACTAAATCCATTTTCTTTTGGCAGCTTTCTTTCTATTTCAAAACGAGCAATATTTACTTCATTCGTCGTATGCCATCTCAATAGGGCATCTTCACCCTGCATGGTACCTTCAAATGAGATTAATTGTAAGGGCAATACCGATACATTGGAGGTAATTACAAACTGACTAAAGCTTGGTATTCCGGTAACCGTAATCGTATGATTACCTGCTTCTAGGCTTATGCCGCTGATTGGAAATGCGTCCCATGCACCACTGCCATTAGATGGTCTTTTGTACAACTGGTAGTTAGTAGCTACAGGGTCGGTTAATGTGCCTCCGGGAAACCGGAATGTTAGTGTGGCCTGTAAGTTGGATTGGTTGCTGCCATAGTTATCAATGATCCAATAACCGGGAAGCATATTCGAACCGGGATTTGGATTACCGCCAACAGGCATTGCTTCTACATACGAACCATTCATAAGGCCGTTTGGTGATAGTGCAGGAAAACTTAACTCCAATCTATTGGAAAAATCAGCAGCACTAAATTGATATACGTTATCTGTACTTTGTACCGAGATACATTCACTCGTTCCACCACCCGCAGAAAGATCTGATACGAGTGCTAATGCACCGTTTTGTTTAGCAGCATGATGAAGATTAATGTAATCGTTAAATGTTGCTATTCCATCCGGTTCGTTGAATTGATAATATGCTACTAATCCAGCTTCTGTACCATTCAATGTTATATGTTTTCTTTGGCGAATATTACATTGGCTGATAGCTGTGTTGTAGAATTGAAATTCTTCCATGTCGCCATGAAAATGTTCTTCGTTAGCACCATTATCACTACTGCCCAATTTTAATCCGGCTGTAGTATTATTAATAGTACCAGAATAGTTGACTAGGCTTTGAACCACCAATCTTCCATTAATATACAATTTTACTTTATCGCCACTTGCCCAAGTAACAAAGAAATGGCTCCATTGATTGATACGAAACATGCTACTATCAACCACAATTTCAACTTTAGCCATCGCTACACCAATTCCTATTTGCGCCATCACCAGCAGTTGTGAACCGTCGTTTCTATACAACCCGGCTTGAAAAGCTGTAGCGGCTGCATTTACACCATCTCCCTTGCCTACAAAACTTTTTACTTTGAAGTTGGCAGTTGGGAAACTGGTAGGTTTTACCCAGCCACCAAAACTGATGGCATTATTGCCTTCTAGTGCATTTACATCTCCGGCATTTGTATAGTCATTTACCCCATCTAATCTTGCCATTAAATTAGCCGGTCTTACTACACCTGTTGGCATAGTGCGTTGTGCATTGGGATTATTTGTAGTATTAGTATTGCTGTACAAAATGCCATTACAGCCGTATGCAAATACTTTAAACCAATATTTGGTATTGGGTAATAAACCGGTAATGTTTAACGGTTGAATGGTATTGCCTGCATATACCACTTGCTCGCCACTGCCACTGTAACTTGTATTAGCGGATGGAATGCTGCCATTAATTGGCGGTGTAAATGAATTGGTTGTATTCATAATGATAACATAACCTGTTACTCCGCCCGATGCAGGAGGTGTAAATCCTGTAAGGGTAATGCTGCTAGTTGTTACATTTCCAAATACAATTTCTGATGCATTTTGAGGTGTTGTGCAAGGCAACAATATCACCGGCCCTGGCGAATTGCCTTCGATATTGTTTTGGTCGATGCCAAAGTTTTTGAGGATTTGAAAATCGCTACCATCTTTTCGAATTTTATAAATAGTAGGGGCTGGGGTAGGGTTATAACTACTTGCACAAGTTCCATAGATATAGCCATCATCGCTCAATTGCAGATTACCATAGGGATTGCCTCCATCTGAAACAGTGAAATTTTTGATGACAGTAAATCCTGTTCCGTTTTTATGCATTTTATATATATTCCCCAATCCGTTGCTGCCTCCTAAATGACATGAGCCATAGAGAGTGTCTCCCTCTAATCTCAGTGGTGCAGTAATGTTGCGGCCATTGGTTGCAGCATCTGCATAAGTAAATGTTTTAATAAGCGTAAGACCTGAACCATTGGTATTGATGGCAAATATTACTTCATCGCCATTGCTTAATGTGCCTGTACCTATTATTTGTTGTGTTATGGGGTCTTGAATAAAGCCTGCTGCACTATACAAGGTATTGCTTCCACCATATTGATAAATATTGCTGAAGTTGCTTCCATCTTTTTGCATTTTAAACATGGTGCCTCTGTTATTATCTCCTCGTTGAGCAGTACTGCCGTAGAGATACCCATCTGCAGCTTCTATCATATCTCCAGGATTAGAACACCCTGTTGGGGCACTGCCAAATGCACCAAAGCTCTTGATGACTGTAAATGTACTTGTATCTGTAGGGTTGATTTTGTAGGCAGTTCCAGCATTACCGCTGATTGGTCCGCCATAACCCATAATGCCATACAGCCATCCATCACTTGCTAAAAAAGCACCACTTCTGCCTGCAGCAGAATAGCCATCTGTACCCTTAAAATGCCGAAGTATGGTATGTCTTTGAACAGTATGGCCAGTATAGTAGGAAAACAATACCCCATTTGAGAATAAGCCACCACTTGTACTTACTCCAAATGCTTTGCCATATTGAGGAGATGCCGTATTGGTAATAACCGTTGGTGCCACAACAGGTCCGTAACCTTCTGTTTGATAAGCAAAGCTATAATGTCTTCGATAATCACTTCCATCAGGGTTTAGAGAAGCCAATATGCCGCCACTTCCTTGTCCGCCATAATTAAAAGGAATATAAAATCTACCATCAGTTTCTTTATATATCAATGCCCATGGTTGTTCTCCACCTTCAAAGTTGCTACGTAAAACAGTGAAGCCACTACCATCTTGCGCCATTCTAAAAAAGGTTCCTGCATTCAATGGACCATAACCACACATGGTGCCATACACAAGCCCATCGGTATGGATGTATAGTTTTCTGCCAGGTCTGTTTCCCATGGTGGCCAAATCTATTTGTTGTAAAACCGCAAAACCGGAACCATCTTTTTTGATACGCCATAAAGTACCGCCATTGAGTGTGCCATAATTGGGGCATCCCCCAAAAATATAGCCCCCGATACCTTCTACCGGTGTAGTTGCAGGATAGGTACCATCATTATCTGTAAATGTTTTTAATAATGTATATGTGTTGGTAGATGCATTGTATTTAAACGCTACTCCTTTTCCTGTTGTCCCGCCTCCAACACAAACGCCATAAAAATTACCATCACTGGCAAGTAGTAACGGAGACCTTGGCCCCGAACCTACAAATCCTCCACTTGTATTGGTAAAAGAAACCAATTTTGTAAAGCCGGTTCCATTCGTATTGATACGTATAATATGACCATTACTACCTGATACAGTTCCATATAACTTTCCATCTAATCCCAAAACTAAGCTGCCGTAAAAACCACTCGTACTTTCGGCGCTGTTGTTCAATACTTTTAAAACAGTGAATGAAGTGCCATCTTTTTTTAATTTCCAGATGGTGCCATTACTGAACTGTGCACCATCTTCGCAAACACCATATAAAAAACCATCAGGTGCAACTACCGGACGCCAACGGATAGAACCGCCATCTGTGGTTCTAGTGAATTTTTTTAGTACAGTATAATCTGTACCATCTGGTTTGATTTTAAATACACAACCGGCATCACCATAACCATTGCCTGTAGTACTACCATAAAAATAGCCATCATTGCCATCTGTCATATCTACGCCTTGCCCCGGAGCATAGGGGAATTGCACATTTTTTTGATAGCCTGATCCATTAGTATTGATGCTGAATGCAGTTCCATTACCATCTAAAGCACCTCTATTGGCAAAGCCAATTATTTTTTGTTGAGCATGTAGGCTTAAAAAAAATAATAGGAAAAAAGCAACTGATACTCCTTTCTGTGTAATTTTCAAGATGTTCATAAATTTTTATTTCAGGGTTGGCTAAAGTTTTTCTTGTAGATGCAATAATGATTTATGTGATGAAGTAACGATACGTACTTAAAAAAGCAAATGTTGTTTTTGTAAAAACTTAAGTTTCAAAGCCACATTTTGTATATTTAAATTTATGATTATCAAATAGTTGTGTAATGAGTTCAAATAGTCTATTTGCTTTGATTCACTCCTTAAATCCTTCTGAAAAAAGGTATATTAGACTCTATGCTCAGCGGCAAGTGCAGAGCAGAAATACCAACTATTTCAAGATTTTTGAAGCTATTAACAATCAAGAACAGTACGATGAGGAAGCGTTGCTCAAAAAGTTTCGTAGAGAAAATTTTGTAAAGCAGTTTGCTGTTGCTAAAAATTATCTCTTCCATATGATTTTGAAGCGTATGCAGGAGTACAATGAGCAAAACTTTATAGAATGGAAAATACGTAACATGTTTTTGCAAGTGAAAATTCTTGCCAGTAAAGGGCTAGATTCTGATGCAGGAAAACTCATTAAAAAAACAAAAGAATTAGCCTGGCAATATGAATATCATCATGTGATAATGGATGTACTGCATATTGAAAAATATCTCTTTGGTAATTTCAGAATTTACGAACCAACGGAAGAAAATTTCGCTGCTATTGTTAATGAGGATAATCACTCCTTTGCAATGGCACAATCTTTACAGCAGCTTGGTCATGTGTGGCATTATCTTACTTTACTAGAATTAGAGATTGGTGTATTGCCGGTTGATACGATCAAGAAAAGAGCAGAAGCCTGTGTGAATGTGAATTGTATGAAACAGGAACCAATAGGTTCTTACAATACAAGGTTTAGGTATTTTGCCACGTGGTCTTTGTACTACAATTTAATTGATAATCAACAACAGAATTATGAATGTTGCCGACAGTGTATATTGATTAGAGAAGAACAAATTGAAAAGCAGCCATTACAGAATATGGATCCGCTTGCCAGTTATTATAATTTTTTGATTGCATGCGAAAAAGCCAATCGATGGGAGCAGTTTGAACATTACTTAGATAAAATTAAAGCTTACGAGGCTGCCACTATTGAAGTTAATATTAGAAGAATGCACAATTATTGTTGGTGTGGATTGATGTATTATTTGCATTTACAACAATATGATAAAGCATATGCAGTAGTGAATGAATACAAAGCTTTTTTTGTTGACAACAATATACAGTTTAGGAAAGATTTTAAAATATATATTGAAGCGGCTTGCGGATTGGTTTGCTTTTTTAAACAGCGTTTCAAAGAGGCCATTAATTGGTGGAATTCTATTTTGAACTCACCTCAATCGCAGGTTGAACTTCGTTCACAGGGCGCAGTAAGACTGTATTTGATGATGCTCCATTATGAAGAAGACAATACCAATATTCTTGATTACTTAGCCAAACAGGCACAATCATTTTTAAAACAGATTGCCATGTGGCATAAGCCTGAACAATTGTTCGTTAGCGCCTTATTAAATATCACATCTAAACAAAGTACAAAAGCTAGGCAAGCGGCATTAGAGCAATTATACCAACAGCTACAGGAGTGCACACTATCTGTATCCGGAAATGCAGTGAACCAGTTTATGTTGCATTGGATTAAACAGAAAATAATGTAGGTATATACTTGTCATCAACTTTGCAAAGCCCCTATAATTTCTTCGGCATGTTGTTTGCTTTTAGGCTTTAAAAATATTTTTTTGATAATGCCTTTTTCATCAATTACAAAAGTGGTGCGGTGTAAACCCATGTATTTTCTGCCGTATAATTGCTTTTCGCCCCACACGCCATATTTTTCAATAATTGCCAATTTGGGGTCGGCAATGATGTTAAAAGGCAAGCTGTGCTTGGTTTCAAATTTTTTATGTTTGGCTACTTCATCAGGACTAATGCCAATAATCTCAAAACCATTTTTTTGCAACAATGCATAGTTGTCTCTTAAATTACAAGCTTGTATGGTGCAGGTTGGTGTATCATCTTGCGGATAAAAATAAAGCACTATTTTTTTTCCTTTGAATGAACTGAGTGCAATCTTTTCGCCGTTCTGGTTTAATCCTGTAAAGGCAGGTGCTTTCATTCCTTCTGCTAATGTGGTCATTTTCGTTTCTTTTTTACTGTTTTTTTACTTGTCTTTCTAATCACTTTCTTAGGCTTATCATTTACAGTAAAATAAAAGTTTTGTTCAGTGGTATTGCCACATTCATCAGTCGCCACAATCTGCAAATTATGTGAACCATTGGGACAATGCTCATCAAAATCATACAATATGGTATTGTCTTTTCTGCGAAATAGTAGCCAGTTTCCATCTAGCATTGCCCTAAAACTTACATAGCTGTTTAGTCTATCGGTTACAGTAAGCACTAATGTTTTATCTCTTGTAATATTTCCGCTGTCTTTAAAGCTGATGGGATTAATGGCCGGCCCAACGGTGTCGTACAGTAATTCAGCATCGCCTAATTCATTAAAACTAGCATAAGCCCATTGTTGCTGCCAACTTACTTTTTGTGTTCTAAATTGTTTATTTCTTGTAATTCGAATCACCACTTTTTCTTTTAATGAATCCGGTACCGTAAGTGATGGTTTAATTTTTACGGTTGCTTTTCTATGCAACGGCGTAAAAGGATAAGTTAAGCGAAAATAGGGCGATAGTGCAAACTCCGATTTAGTTTCAGCCGTAGCTATAAATTGTGCCGTGTCATATATCGTATTTGCCGGAAAATAGATTTGAAAACTACTGTCGCCAACGGTTTTAGCCAAAGTCGGCAACAATTCAGCAGCGTTAATATCTGTAACATCAAGCAATCCGTTTGTGGCGCTATCCTTGTATTGAATCATTGTAGCAAAACTGCTGCTGTTGCCTTTGATGTCTTTTAAAATAATTTGTAATACATGTGGTAAAGTGTCCTTCAATTCTATGACCTCATTTTTTGCTTCCGTTTCAAAGATGTTGAGTTTATTGCCGGGCAATTTATTGAGGTGCATGATATAGGTACCGGTTTGTTGTTTGAACGGATAATCAATACCTGCATTGATGTATCGGCTATCGTTGTAAGAAAAATCTTCGAACTGAAAACCGCTTTGCAGTACTGCATCTAACCATAATTCAATCCTATACACACCAAAATAAAATGACGATGTATTGGTTCTATCTTCAGCATTAATGCCAAATCTAATGCGTCGAAAAGGCAATTGTATTAAGGTGTCGGCTGTGGTATATCCCGTTTTTTTCTTTTTGATGGGAATGGGAAAATACGGCGACCGATACGATGAAAACCCACCATCAGCTACATACAAATTAAACAAGACCGGGGCATACGTATCGGCTACGGGCAAGCCAAAATGCAATGGGTTATAATTATCTCCTGTTTCGCTATCTCTAATTTCAAAATGTAAATGTGGCCCTTGACTACTACCTGTGTTGCCGCTATACGCAATGAATTGTCCTTTTTTTACCGGAAATTGATGGGGCTGTAATTGAAAATCTTGCTCCCACTGCTCTTCCTCGTATTGTTTGGCGGTCAGAAATTTTTGCAGGGTGTCATAAAATTGATTGAGGTGACCATAAACTGTGGTGTAACCGTTGGGATGCGTAATATAAATGGCCCTTCCATAACCATAAGTTTGAATTGAAACTCTGCTGATGTATCCTTCTGCAGCAGCGTATACTGGTAGATTTTCTTTGCGATTGGTGCGTAAATCTAAACCCATGTGGTAGTGGTCTTTACGCAGTTCGCCAAAATTGCCACTCAACTGCATGGGTATGCCTAAAGGATTGCGAAAATAGTTTTTGGGATACACCCGGCTTCCCAATTCTTGTGCTTGGGTAAGCTGAACCCACAACAAAAAAAGACAACTGAATAAACACCATAGCCGCATATTACAAATGTAAGACTTAGGCTAATGCTGTATTTGAGACGTTAATATCTAATTTTCATTTTGAAGTTTGGCATTTTCATGTAGGTTTGCACAATTTGTTTTTTTTCAAACCTGTACTGCGGTTGAAGTGAGTGACACAACGATGTTGAATCATGCACTGCAGCCCGTAACCAAAAAATACTATGCCAAAAGACAATTCCATTCAATCGGTGCTCATTATTGGTAGCGGACCCATCGTTATTGGTCAGGCTTGCGAGTTTGATTACAGCGGTACCCAAGCTGCCCGTTCTTTAAGAGAAGAAGGTGTAAAAGTGTACCTGATTAATAGTAATCCGGCCACCATCATGACCGACCCGATGATGGCGGATAAAGTGTATTTGCTGCCATTAACGGTAGAAAGTATTGAGCAAATTTTAGAAGAAGTACAGGTTGATGCAGTACTGCCTACCATGGGTGGCCAAACGGCATTGAACCTAGCCAAAGAAGCAGAAGAATTGGGCGTTTGGGAGAAATACAATGTCCGTTTAATTGGTGTTGATATCAAAGCCATTGAAAAGGCAGAAGATAGGGAGAAGTTTAGACAGTGGATGATACAAATGGGTGTGCCGGTTGCCCCTGCCCGAACTGCAAATAGCTTTTTAGAAGGAAAAGAATTTGCACAAGAAGTTGGTTTTCCGTTGGTGATTCGTCCATCTTTTACACTAGGTGGAACCGGCGGCGGTTTTGTACATGATAAAAGTGAATTGGATGAAGCCCTAAACCGTGGTTTAACGGCATCTCCCATACATGAAGTGTTGGTAGAAAAAGCAGTGTTGGGCTGGAAGGAATTTGAATTAGAATTATTGCGAGATGCAGCCGATAATGTGGTGATTATTTGTACGGTAGAGAATTTTGACCCAATGGGTGTACATACCGGAGATTCTATCACCGTAGCTCCTGCTATGACCTTGAGTGATACTGCTTTTCAGTTGATGCGGAATACCGCTATCAATATGATGAGAGACTTGGGCAATTTTGCCGGTGGTTGTAACGTACAGTTTGCCCTAAATCCAGTGACCGAAGAAATCATTGCCATCGAAATCAATCCCAGAGTGAGTCGTTCATCGGCCTTGGCCAGCAAAGCAACCGGTTATCCAATTGCAAAAATTGCGGCAAAGCTTGCTTTAGGTTATACGTTAGATGAATTAAAAAATCAAATTACGCAAACTACCAGTGCCTATTTTGAGCCTGCTTTAGACTATGTTATTGTAAAAGTGCCTCGTTGGAATTTTGATAAATTCAAAGGTGCTAACGATACATTAGGCTTGCAAATGAAAAGTGTGGGTGAAGTAATGGCCATAGGCCGAAGTTTTACTGAAGCCATTCAAAAAGCTTGTCAGAGTTTAGAAAATGAAGCAGTGGGCTTGGGTTATTACGGTAAAAGTTTGATGAAGACCGATGAGTTAATCGAATACATTAAAACACCAAAGTGGGATAGAATTTTTAGAATCAAAGATGCGTTGATGCAAGGCGTAACGGTAAAAACAGTAGCACAAGCAACATTGATTGACCGTTGGTTTTTATATCAAATTCAAAAGATTTGCGACATCGAAAAACAAATTGCTGAATATACCATTGATACTTTGCCAACCGATTTGTTGAAAGAAGCCAAGAAAAACGGCTTTAGCGATGAGCAAATGGCTCGTATCATGCGTAATTGTACCGAAGAGCAGATTTATCAAAAACGTAAAGCATTAGGCATTACCCGAGTGTATAAAATGGTAGATACCTGTGCTGCTGAATTTGAGGCTAAAACGCCTTATTTTTACAGTACGTTTGAGGGATAATCTGATAATTATATCATAACAAAAAAGGATGCGTTAAGCATCCTTTTTTGTTATGATAAGTCTATTCTTTTACAATTAATATTGGCTTTTTGTTTCCTGCCTTTAAGCTGTAAACTCCAGCCGCTAAGTGATGTAGGAGAAACGTTTGCTTACGAGCCATGATAAAACCTTGCTGAACAATTTTTCCATCTGCTGTACTAATCGTATACGCTTTTGGTTCGTGTACTGGCTCTCCAAAATCAACATACAACATACCATTTTTTATAGGGTTTGGATATACAATGAGTGGCGCATTTTGAGCTGATATTTTTACTAGTACTATACTACTGTATTTGATTTCACCATTATTCCCAATAGCTTTAATGCGGTAATAATTCTTGTCTTTAAATGGAGAAGCATCAAACCAAACATAACTATTGTTAACAGCGTTTTTAGCTAGTACAATTGTTGACGAACTGAAGTTTCTTCCATTTGCAGATTTTTCCACTTCAAATTGTTTCATATCTGTTTCATTGGCTGTATTCCACTCTACATTTATTCCACCTTGTTGTACATATGCCTTAACAGTAGTTAATGTTACCGGCAAAGTAGAAGCAGTGCGGAACACAATCATAAATCTTTGGTTAGCTGCTGATGCTGTATTTGAAGTGACTGTAAAATTTATAGTAGTAGTAGCGGTTAAGCTGATGGCCGTTTCGGTACCAAGAAATGCATCTTTAAGAAATGCAAGCAAATTTGCGTCAGTTGCGAAGTTGCTGGCATTAATGATTAAGTGATAATCTTTTACTTGTAAATTTTTTACTTTGATAAAAAGAGTATCCGCATAATCAATTAGCGGTCTAGCTTCTATGGCTAAATTTCTACTTCCTCTCAATAACGAAATATTTTCTCCACTGCCTTCAAATTTAATTGCGTCAACAGCATCAGGTCCTGCACTGTAGTTGTTGTGATATATGGCTGTTGTGCCGTCTAGCAATGTAGAAGATCCATTGGTAAGTACATTCAAATTAATCGCCAATTGTTCAACACTTCCATTTCCTGTTCTAAAAATAGAGGTTAAGTCATTGGTAACTTTATCTGTTTCTTCGAACGTAATACTGGCACCCCCGGCGTTGCTTTCAACAAAGATGGCTTCCCCACTTTGTATATATTGATACACTTTGCCATTAGAAGGAGCATATACATAAGCGCTTACACCATCCCATGTTCCTGTTGCATAATTGCCCAAACCATAACTACCTGTTAAAGCAGCGTCCCATACCCAAAATTTATTGTTCACATTATTTCTATTTATTAATCCGAAGTCAACAGGAGAGGCATATGGATTACCAATCAGGCTAATGTTTTCCAATGTGCCATTGGCTACATTAAAGATTTGATTACCGGTTTGTAAAGCTCCTGAAGCAGTCAATGTTGTAGCCGAACTTCCGGTCGCAATATTGTTACTACCATAACCTCCACTTGAAAAAAGCACAAATGCTTTATTCGCTGCACTAGCATTATTGGTTGATAAGGGAAGCGAAATTGTGTTAGTGATATTGTCAAAATTGCCGGATGTTTCGTTGAACATTTTTAGCGAATAATTTGGTGCTGTTACTAGTCCATTACCGCCGCTGCCTGTACCTCCCGGGCCCCAAATTTCAACACCTTGGCCAGCACTTACGGCTCCATTGTTTTGCCAGTTTGCGAATACAGTGCCGGTATTACTAAGCGGTGTCGTTAAAAAACGCCATGCTCTTTTATTGCTTAAATATCTTTCAATATTTACATTACCACTAATGCTTGCTGTAGCCCCAACAGGAGCAACGATTGCTGTTTGAATAGCGTTACTTTTTAAAGTGAGGTGCCCATTGGTATTGAGTGTGCCATTTGAAACATCTAATGTTTCGGTGAGGTTTATAGCATTGCCCAATGTTAATGATGGAGACGCACCAGTTCTGATTAATGTAAGGCTTCTAAGTGTATTGGAACCTGGAGTAAGTTTTAAAGTACCTGCACTGCCGCCATTTGTACCACCAATTGAAATGTAACTAGTGGCAGCTGTGCTGATTGTGCCGTTACCATCAATTGCTCCATTAATATTCAAAGTGCCACCTGCCAAATTTAAACTACTACCTGTTTCGATAGTAAGATTTTTAATGGTAATCGATCCGCTACTAATTTCAGGCATCACACTTGCATCAGATTTGATTACCACATCTGTAGTACTTATTGGTGTACCACCGCACCAGTTACTAGCTGAGGTCCAAGCATTATTACTACCAATCCATGTGCCATTGGTGTTTACCGTTACTACAACATCATCGGTAGCTATATTTCCGCACATATCTGTTACGGTTAATGTGTAAGTTGTGGTGGTAGTTGGAGAAGCAACCGGAACTGCAACATTAGTGTGACTTAACCCTGTTGCCGGTGACCAAGCATAGGTATATTGATTGCCTGCAATAGCGGCTGCATCTATTTCGGAATAGCCGCCCAATGGACCGATCAAAGTTCCTGCACCAGTAGTAGTGTTAACCTCAATTAATCCAGAAGCATTTCTGCCAAAATTGGTAAATGCAGTCAAGTAAAGTTTGTTGGTAACCGGATCTACATCGGCATCTTGTGAAAAATTGATAGAAAAACCGGTGGTAGAAGGTAAAGCTGTAGCGGCGCCTGTTGTTTTGTTGATTTGATAAATATAATCAAACGTACTACTTACAGCATCTGATCTACTTACAAATAAGTTGCCTGAGTTATCACAGGAAAGAGAATAAATATTTGATAAAGAAATCGTAATAGTAGAAATTACTGCAGCAGTTAATGGATTAATAATACTAAGCCTGCTGTTGGTTCCAAATGAAGATACCGCATAGAGATTTTGCGTTGTTTTATCCCAACTTAATCCACTCCAAGATCCATTTGAAGGTGTAGCCGTACCTATAAGCGTTTGTGTGCCGGTAGCGGTATCAATCTTTATTAATTTGTTGGTTCCTTGAGTGATGATGTAATAACCGTAAGGTGTAAATGTTCCGCCAGTTGGTACAAAGTTTGACGAGAAGTCGCCGCTGGAAACGATGCTGGTAGCAACAGTATCAAACTTGTCGGGATTGGTAAGATTAAATTTAACTAAAGCGTTTGTAAACCAATCAAAACCAAAAACCCTTTTGTCTTTCAAATCTGGACTACCTCCTGTTGCTGCAAAAGTTCCACCAAGCTTTGTAGAAGTACTTGGGCATATAGCTCTGTCGGCCCCAGCGTTAGCAACTAGCGATGGTGTATTATTTAATACGGTAACAGCTATAGCTAAAGAATTCGCAACACAACTATTAATTGCTGTAGCAGTAACGGTGTACGTACCACTTGTTGTAGCCACTAAACTTGTTCCGATGCTAACATCTATGCCATCTTTTTTCCATTGGTAAGTAGTGCCACCAACAGGATTAGTTACTTCTAGTGTAACCGTTCCTCCAGGACAAAGTCTTGTTGAGCCAACTGCTGAAATAGTTACATTACAAAAAATGCCGGATTGTGTTAGTTGCAATGCTGCTAAAGCATTAACTCTGCCATGACCAGTTTCTACATTCCATGTTCCATTTGGTTGATATGGAGTCATAGCGTAGGCATAACCTGAAAGTTTAGTGCAACTTGACTCTAAAATATTTTTTACTTCAATGGCCGTATAATTGTTATCCAGCGAAAGAATCAGCGCTACAACACCGGCTGCATTTGGGCATGCTGAAGAGGTGCCATTGAAGGTATTATTATAATCACCGGCTGCGCCGGCAGTAGTGTTGTAACCTCCAGTTCCTGTAATATCCGTAGTGGCAATTTTTACTGCAGGTGCAATTACATCTAATGTAGTGCCATAAGATGCACCCCAAAATGTTTCACCATCACAACTAGTACTTGACTTTCTTTGATTGCACATAGAAACACCACCTACAGCAATCACTTGTTCTAGCGTAGCAGGAGAACTAACACCACTATTTGCATTTCCACTTGAGAATAAAATGACACAACCTTTACCACCTCTGCCCAAAGTATAGGCTCTATTAATAGCATCTCTCATTACACTACTTGGTGTACCGCCTCCCCAAGAATTAGAAATGACATGTGCTCCATTTTGCCATGCATAATCAAACCCTGTTGCGATATTAGCATTTGAAGCAAAACTGCCACCTGAAACTGCTAAATTAATGGGCATTATTTTACAAAATGGAGCAATGCCGGCAATACCAATATTTGTTGCTCCGGTTGTTGTATCGGTTCTAGCAGCAATGATACCTGCACAATTAGTACCATGTGCCCTTGCAGTACTTTTGGGAGCGCCGTCACCAACACCAGAAGATAATGTGGTACAATCGTATCCTTGAATCATGTTCGCCGCTAAATCGGGGTGAGCTAACTCTACACCTTCATCAATAACAGCAACCGTAATACTCGGGCTACCCATTGTAATATCCCATGCGGCTTCTAAGTTCATATCTGCACCAACGGTACCACTATACTGTGCTACCGAACCGGTATTTTTTAAAGCCCATTGTAGGTTGTACAATGGATCTGTAGGTACTACGTGTAAACCATTGTGCAAGGTGAAGTCAGGTTCGGCATATTCAAACAAACCGGATTCAAAAAACAGATTAGCCATTTTTAGTGCATCATAGCCATTAAAGACATCAGCAGAAATAATGAAAGTGCGATTGTCAAAAGCATATTGTTTCAAAAATTTGCACCGCTTATTATCTATCAATTGCTGCATTGCTGCAACCGTAATTCCAGGTTTAAGTTTTACCACAAATTCATCCCCATATGTATTTGTTTTACCTGATGTACTTAGTAAACCTCCTCTTGCATATTTTACATATGATTTTTTTAAAAGTAATTGAATAGCACTTATTGCTGCAGCCCTATTAGCTGACGAATATCTGATTGTCAACTCATGTTTAGTTGCGGTTAACAAAATGGAGTCTTTGCTATTGCCTGTTAAAATAGCGATTTCTGCTCGTCGCTCTTCTACAGGTTGATTGTCTTTTAGGGCAATTACTACTTGCTCGTAAGAAACAGGGAAAAATACTTTCTTGCCATCATAATAGTAGTGTTGTCGTTCAACTGGTTGGGCAAAAGTTAGGTTAATGGCACAACTAAATGCCATTATTAATAGCAGTAATTTTTTCATCATAATTCGGTTCTAGTTAAGACGTAGTTTGATTGACTAAAATATCCTGTATAAGAGGAGGACGCTGCTTGTGTATTTATACATTGTTTTAATCCCGAGTAAATTATGCTTTATTTATTAAATCATTTATTTGCGGCCTATTTATTTTGACAATTAGATGTATAGTATCACATTGATGGATGGAAATTCGATTGCATTTGTATAATTACATTACTTCTTCTATCTTGATGCCATGAAACCATGGAGTCGTCGACAGATTGGGTTGTATATAGCAGCAGTACTTTTTTTAGCCATGCTTTTGTTGAATCCACTTGGTGTTAATCCGGGTGCCGTAAAAGTATTGGCCGTTGCGGTATTGATGATAACGCTTTGGGTTACAGAAGCATTGCCAATGCCGGTGGTAGCTCTCATTCCTATCATTGTATTTCCATTAATGGGTATCAGTAAATTAGATGAAGCCGCTGCCCCATATGCTAATCCTGTTATTTTTTTATTCATGGGCGGTTTTATGATTGGCTTGGCTATTGAAAAATGGAACCTGCACAAAAGAATTGCCCTCAGTATCGTTCGATTTACCGGTACAAGTGGCGATAGAATTATTCTCGGGTTTATATTAGCTACCGGATTTTTGAGTATGTGGTTAAGCAATACCGCTACAACTATGATGATGTACCCCATCGCCATGAGTGTAGTAACAGTTATGGAACAAAACCATAAAGGCCAAGGTAAGTTGAATAATATGGCCATTTGCCTGCTACTCGCTATTGCTTATGCCAGTAATTTTGGTGGCATTGCTACTATTATAGGAACTCCGCCCAATGTGGCTTTCGTAGGATTTTTAGAGAAGAAATATAATTACACTTTTCAGTTTATAGATTGGATGTTGCTTTGCTTGCCCATTGCTTTATTGTTGATGTTTAGTTTGTACATCATCATGACCAAATGGTTGTTTAAAAACAATATTGGAAATGATGCAGCTACCGCTGATATGATTAAACAGCAGTTGTTGCAAATGGGAAAAATATCGGTACCCGAAAAAAGAGTATTGTGGATTTTTGCCCTCACTGCTTTTTTATGGATAACTAAAGACTTAATTAATGCGGCTATTGTACAACAATATCTGGTAGATATTTTTCATGCGTCGGGTGAAGTATTATTCAAGCTTGATGATACGATGATTGCTATTTTTGGTGCATTGCTATTGTTTATAGTGCCAAGTAATTCGGCTTTGCCGGAAACCAAGCAATTATTAGAATGGCACGATACGCAAAAAATGGCTTGGGGAATTTTGCTGTTATTTGGCGGTGGAATTACATTAGCTAATCAACTCGAGAAAGCCGGATTAATTCAACAACTCGGTACTTGGATTGCAGGCTATGCTGGCAATAATTTATTGCTGCTCATTTTTGCCATTACCATCATTTCTATTTTCATCAGTGAAGTAATGAGTAATGTGGCACAAGTAATTGTTTTTGCACCTGTAGTTGCGGGTATGGCAGATGCCTTACACATCAATCCTTTATTATTAGGTGTTCCAATGACGCTTGCTGCAAGCTGTGCCAGTATGTTGCCGATGGGTACACCACCAAATGCTATTGTTTTTGCAAGTGGTAGATTAAAGCTCAATGATATGGTTAAAACTGGTTTTGTAATGAACATCATTGCTACCATTCTTATCACATTATTTAGCTATTTCTTGTTGCCGGTGCTGGTAGGAGTGATAAAATAGTATAATGTAGTTAGCGGTCGAATATGTTTTAGCAATAGTTGCGTCGCATGACGAAGTTTACATTCGTCATCATGACCTTTAGCGTCATGACACTTGTGCTGCATATTTTTATGCAGCTGTTTTCAATCACAACAACTAATTTTAAGGTCTACATTTTTAATTATGGATATCAACCAATCAAGCGATAGCTTGCAAAATAGTCGCCGTAGTTTTTTCAAAAAATCTGCTGCTATAGCAGCTTTGGCTGCATTGCCACCTTTAATTGCAAAAGCAGGAGAAAAAGAGGAGCAACTGGCTAATCTTTTTGATAAGATTCCCTTGCAGTTAGAAATCAATGGTCAGCAGTTTTCATTGCTAGTTGAACCCCGTGTAACCTTGTTGGATTTATTAAGAGAACAACTAGGTTTAACCGGCACCAAAAAAGGCTGTGATCATGGGCAATGCGGTTGCTGTACGGTACATGTTGATGGTCGGCGAATTAATGCTTGTCTGTCATTAGCCGTAATGAATCACAATAAAAAAATTACTACGATTGAAGGGCTTGCTCATGGCGACAATTTGCACCCCATGCAACAGGCATTTATGAAGCATGATGGTTTTCAGTGCGGCTATTGCACACCTGGGCAAATTATGAGTGCCATTTGTTGTATAAGAGAAGGACATGCCAATTCTCCCGAACAAATCCGAGAGTATATGAGTGGTAATATTTGCCGTTGTGGCGCTTATCCCAACATTATCGATGCTATTGTTGAAGTTAAAAATGGAGGTCAAAAAGTATGATAAACTTTGAATATGTAAAAGCAGGTAGTACAAAGTCGGCAGTTGATGCCCGTGCTAAAAATATAGCTTCGCAGTTTATTGCAGGTGGTACTAATTTGGTCGACTTGATGAAAAAAGGCATCACAGCACCGGAACGTTTAATCGATATCAATGGATTGCCGCTAAAAGAAATCATTACCAACACTAATGACATAACCATTGGTGCATTAGTACCCAACAGTGTGGTTGCAGAACATGAAGAAGTACTGAAAAATTATGCTTTATTGGCAATGGCTATTAATGCAGGAGCCTCTGCACAATTACGCAATATGGCCACTGTTGGTGGTAATATGATGCAACGTACTCGGTGTAGTTATTTTTACGATATCACCATGCCCTGTAATAAACGCAGTCCAGGTAGTGGTTGTGGTGCTAAAGAAGGCTACAACCGTATGCATGCCATATTTGGTGCTAGTGACAATTGCATTGCTGTGCATCCTAGTGATATGTGTGTGGCACTCGCTGCATTAAATGCAACCGTTCATGTTGCCGGACAAAAAAGCGACAGAAAAATATTGTTTACCGATTTTCATCGGTTACCGGGAGAAACTCCTGCTATCGATAATAATTTAAAATCCGGCGAATTGATTACTGCTGTTTCCATTCCAGCCAATCGATTCAACAAAGTATATTATTTAAAAATAAGAGATCGGTTATCTTATGCGTTTGCTTTGGTATCTGTAGCTGCAGCACTTGAAGTAAAAGATGGCGTTATTCAAAATGCTAGTATTGCTATGGGTGGTGTAGCACACAAACCTTGGCGCTTATTTGCCGTTGAACAATTGTTACAAGGCAAAGTTGCATCACAGCCATTGTTTCAAGAAGCGGCAACAGTAGCCATGCAAGGGGCAAAAACCTTTGAACATAATGCTTACAAAATTAAACTAGGTAAAGCTGCTATTGTTGAAGCTTTGACAAAAGCCATCGGTTAATAACATCATCTTAATACATTATATTAATCAATCATGGAAAATATCATTTTAAATAAAATTGCTACACCGGCAGATGACGACCGTGCAGATGGATGGGCAAAAGTAACCGGCAAAGCTACTTTTACAGCCGAACAAAATCCCGAAGGCTTGTTGTATGGTGCTTTGGTGTGCAGTACCATAGCCAAAGGGAGTATCCGCAATATGATTCTTAGCGACGCTAAAAAAGCACCCGGTGTTATAGATATTATTTATCACTTGAATTGTCCCGCTGTTCCGGGTTATAAGCCGGCCGATAAATCAAAAAACCCTAATGCCAGAGATTATACCGGCTTGAAAATATTTTATAATAATCTTATATTTAGTAATGGTCAGCCTATTGGATTAGTTGTTGCTGATACATATGAAAGAGCTGTACATGCTGCTTCATTGGTTCGAGTGCAGTATGATGTGACACAATCGGTAACTGATTTTGAACAACATAAAAACAATACTGCACTATTAAAAGGAAACGATAATTATAGTCGCAACGAAAAAGATGCATGGAAAAACGCAGCAGTGAAGTTAGAAGCAGAATACAGTACGCCTATAGAAACGCATAATCCTATGGAGATGCATGCCACCATCGCTATATGGGAAGGTGATGCAAAGTTGACATTGTATGAAAAATCGCAAGGTCCTAAAAGTGTACAAGCGGAATTAGCCAGAATGTTTGGTTTGTCAGAAAAAAATGTACAAGTCATTACCGAGTTTGTTGGTGGAGCTTTTGGCAATGCATTAAGAACTTGGCCACATGCTTATGCGGCTGTTATTGCAGCAAAAAAATTACAGCGCCCTGTAAAAGTTACATTGAATAGAGAGCAGATGTTTACCATGGTTGGTTATCGGCCGCAGAGTTGGCAAAAAATTGGCATTGGGGCTGATAAAGACGGTAAACTAGTTGGTATATCACATCATGCAGTAAGTAATACTTCGAGCTATGAAGATTTTAGAGAAGGCATTGTTACGGGTTCTCAGTTTTTATACGAATGCCCCAATGTAAATACGAGTTACAGAATGTTGCCACTCGATATCAATACACCCATTTGGATGAGAGGTCCCGGACCGGCAAGTGGATGTTTTGGTTTAGAATCAGCCATGGATGAATTAAGTTATTTGCTAAACATCGATCCCATTCAATTGCGAATAAAAAATGATACCAGCATTCATCCGCAAAGCAAATTACCTTGGACGACCAAGTATTTAAAAGAATGTTATGCATTGGGTTCAGCAAAAATAGGTTGGCAAAACAGACCGAGTATACCAGGTACTTTAAAAGAAAATGGAATGTTGGTGGGTTATGGAATGGCAGTAGGTTGGTTTTGGGCAGGTCGTGGTGCAGCCACTGCTAAAGGAATCTTAAAACAAGATGGTAGATTGGTTTTACAATGTGCCGTTAGTGATATGGGGCCGGGTACTTCATCGGGCATGGTAGCAATTGGAAAAGAACAAATGGGTATTGATGCCAATAAAATTACATTCGAATTAGGCAATACCGATTTTCCAAATGGCCCAACTCAGGGTGGTTCAGGTTCTTTAACTGCTATAGGTAGTGCAGTGATTTTAATTTGTGATGAATTAAAATTGCAATTAAAGCAATTAGCGATTGCAACAGTTCCTGCATTCAGTTCACTAAAACCAGAAGCGATTGTTTACGAAAACGGCATGTTGTATGCTGCCAGTAATAAATCTACTGCTATACATTACACAGACATTTTAAAACAGCAAAATAAAGATGTAGAAGTTACCAAAAGTTCCGGTGGATTTAGTGAACGTAGTAAATACGAAGCCCATTCCTTTTCGGTACACTTTGTAAAGCTGCATGTTAATCCGGTTACCGGAGTCATTCAACTAAAGCATATGGTAGCAGTAGCCGATGCCGGAAAAATCATTAGTGAAAAAACTGCCCGAAGCCAAATGGTGGGTGGTGCTGTTGGTGGAATTGGTATGGCTATGACAGAAGAAACATTAATTGATCATCGTTATGGCCGTTATATCAACAGTAACTTTGTTGATTACCATGTACCGGTTCATGCCGATGCGCCGCCGATGGATATATTATTTGTAAATAAGCCCGATAATATCATCAGTCCAACCGGTGCAAAAGGTATTGGCGAAATTGCATTAGTAGGAGTTGCACCTGCAATTCTAAATGCAGTATTCAATGCCACAGGTAAACGTATTCGTAAACTACCGGTAACACCGGATAATTTGGTAAGTTAAGTATACAATTATCGGTTATATCAAAAACTGTGTTGTTAAGTTGATATTGATTCATAAAGTATTTCATGCAAATTCATCATACCAAGGGCATTGTCTTACGTACCGTTATATATGGCGAAACCAGCATTATAACAACGATATATACCGAGCTGTTTGGTATTCAATCTTATATTGTAAAAGGAGTAAGACAAACATCTAAAAAATCAGCTGGCAAAGCAGGATACTTTCAGTCTGGTGCTATTTTAGACATGGAAGTTTACCATAATGAATTAAAAACATTGCAGTTTGTAAAAGACTACCAATGGGGTCATTTATATCAAACTGTTTTTTTTGATGTCGTAAAAAATTCAGTGGCTTTGTTTATGATTGAATTATTACAACACAGTCTCAAACAACCTGAAGCCAATCCTGAATTGTTTTATCTGATAGAAGATTCACTCAAGCAATTAGATCAATCTACACCAACCCTTGCTGCAAATTTGCCATTATATTTTGCTTTGCACTTGTCAGGAGAGTTGGGATTTAGTATGCAAGGTGATTATAGCGAAGCTACGCCGGTGCTGGATTTACAAGATGGAAACTTTGTAGCAACAAGTCCATTGCATCCTTATTACATCGATGGTCAATTGGCCGAAATAACCTCTAATTTACTGCACATCAATTTTTACAACGATTTAGAGCAAATTCAACTGAACCGACAAGTGCGGCAACAGTTACTGCAAGTTTATCAAACTTACTTTGCCTTGCACATCAACGATTTTGGCGATTTAAAAGCATTGGCTGTTTTGCAAGAGGTATTGAGCTAGTTACAACAGTCTTTTGATGGTAGTAGCAGTGCTATCCCAATTTTCAAGCAATACAATACCTGGTTTTTTACCTTTTTCAAAACTACCTAAAATAGTATCTAATTGTAAAGCTTTAGCGCCATTTAAAGTAGCCCAACCTAACATTTCAGCAATATTAATTTTCGGGAAAAAATGTTGTACCGTTTTCATTTCATCAACAATACTTAGACTATGATTACTGGCTAAACTATCTGTTCCTAATACGATGTTACAATTGTTGTTTCGGAGTGAATCTACCGGTGGAATACTGTTTTCAATATATTGATTAGCATTAATGCATAAGCAGAAAAATAAATGATCGTTTATGAACTTGGATTGTGCAAACTGAATATCTGATTCGTTAGTAAATGTATTGTGTACCAACAAAGCATTTTTTGCGGTATTCATTCTATCTAAATAAGAAATCAAACTGCTTTTTCCGGTAGGAGTAAAAAATGGATTTTCAATATGCATCATCTGATACATTCTGGTAAAATCACCTGTGCCATGAGCTAAATAGTCATCTTCAAAAGCAGTTTCTTGATTGTGAATACTAACGGTGTTGCCGCTAAAATCGGGTTGCATCATTTGCCATAATTCCGGTGAAACTGAATAAGGAGCATGTGGCGTAAAATTGATGGATTGATGTGGTACAGCTTGTTGAAAGGATTGTTTATAGGAAAGTCCTTTTTGGAATCTATCATTTGCAATATCGGGATGCCATCCACTTAATTCAATAAAATTATAGTAGTGTAAATTCCCTTTTTGTTTTTGAACTACGGTACTGTCATTGTTAGCAATATCACCAACGGCAATAATGCCATTATTCAGCATCTTTTCCTCTGCTGCTGCAATCGCAGCCAATATTTCTTCCTGCGGAAAATGGCGTTGCGTAACAATCTTCCATATAAAATCTACCAATCCGGTATGTTCAGGAATAAGCCCTTTCATATGGCTTAGCTCCAAGTGGCAATGACAGTTTATCAAACCCGGAGAAAGAATGCCATCCAACTGTTGAATGCCATCACCGGCATCTGCCAACGGCACAATAGCATCAATAGTGCCATCTTGTTTAGCAATCAATACATGGTTGGCATCTAACATGCCATGGCCGGTAAACAACTGTGTTGCTATAAATTTCTTGTAGCTCATTCTAGAGTCGAAAGTAAACAATTAGCAGTTGATGATTGAATCTTGTAAATTTGCCGCCATCAAAAGTCGAATTAGCAGGTGCTGAAAATAGCATCGCACCAAACAATCGGCTTAAATCATCATATCATGTTAGATAAATTAGACGGTATAAAAGCTAGGTTTGAACAAGTGGGTATAGCACTTACCAATCCCGAAATCATCAATAACCAAAAGGAATTTGGTAAGCTGAGTAAGGAATACCGTGACTTAGAAAAGATTGTACAGCCTTACGAGGAATACCGCAAAGTGTTGGTAGATTATGATTTTGCTAAAGAAAGCCTCAATAGTTCTGATGAAGACATGAAGGAGTTGGCCAAAATGGAATTGCCTGAACTAGAAGTTAAAAAAGATGAATTAGAGAAACTGCTTACAAAACTGTTGATTCCTAAAGATCCGCAAGACGATAAAAATGCCGTACTCGAAATCAGAGCCGGCACCGGTGGTGATGAAGCTAGTTTATTTGCAGGCGATTTATTAGGCATGTACTTGCGTTATTGTTCTAAAAAAGGTTGGAAGACGGCTATTGTAAGTGAAAGTGAGGGTACCGTAGGCGGCTATAAAGAGGTTATGGTTGAGATTACTGGTGAAGATGTGTACGGCACTTTAAAATTCGAAAGTGGTGTACATCGGGTGCAGCGAGTACCCAATACCGAAACGCAAGGAAGGGTGCATACTTCGGCAGCAACAGTGGCTGTAATGCCTGAGGCCGAGGAAATAGATTTTGAATTGCGGGAAAGCGATGTAAAAATGGAAACTTCTCGAAGTGGTGGAGCCGGCGGACAGAATGTAAATAAGGTGGAAACTAAAGTGATGTTAACGCATATTCCTACCGGTACTGTGATTATCTGCCAAACGGAACGTAGTCAGTTGGGTAATAGAGAAAAAGCCATGAATATGATGCGTACTAAATTGTACGAAGAACAAGTTCGTAAACAAGAAGATGAAATTGCCAAACACCGTAAAACATTGGTAAGTACTGGAGATAGAAGTGCTAAAATTCGTACTTACAACTGGCCACAGGGTAGGGTTACAGATCACCGTATTGGTTATACTTCTTACAATTTAGATGCGGTTATTAATGGTGATATCGAAGATTTTATTGAGCAGCTACAAATGGCAGAAAATGCCGAGAAAATGACGAATCAGAATTAATTGTCATAATTTCTGCTTAATTTGTTTTTCTAAAATAATAAGATATGTTAGACAATTTATTAAATCTGGTAAAGCAATATTCCGGTGATGCTATCATCAACAATCCGGCTATTCCAAACGAAAAAAATGAGGAAGCTGTACAAGAAGCTTCTAATAGTATTTTCAGTGGCTTGCAACAAACGATTAGCAATGGTGGCTTAAAAGATGTGATTGGAATGTTTAGCGGTGGCGATGCTGCAGCTTCGCCGGTTGCCCAAAATATTCAAGGTGGGTTTGCTCAAAACTTGATGGACAAATTTGGGTTAGATCAAGGGGCTGCTAGTGGTGTGGCTGGTAATTTGATTCCTGCAGTATTGCAAAATTTCGTTTCTAAAACAAATGATCCCAACGATAATAGTTTTGACTTACAAAGCATCATGAATAATTTAAGCGGTGGTGCAGCCGGTGGTTTAAACGTTCAAGGATTGGTTGATAAATATAAAAGTGGTGCCTTTGACCAAGATGGCGATGGTGATACTGACTTACAAGATGCCATGAAATTATTTAACGGTGGCGGAACAAATGGTGGCGGTATAATGGATGCCGTAAAAGGGCTTTTTTAGCTAATTTCTTTTGACGAAACAAATGATGAAGGGGCTTAAGCCTCTTTTTTATTGTCTTTTGTCAACTAATCATTATCATATATGTGACTGACATTTGTCATTTATTATGTTTCCCTACACTAATACTTTTGTTTTTACTAGCAGTATTTTATGTACGTGGATATTAACGACAATATGAGTTTGGCAACAGTTCAAAAGCTGTTTAATGATTTATTTCCTTTTCTGAAAATCGAATTTTTTGAACCGGAAATAAAATCTGGCGGTGTTTATGCTGTGCGTAGACGCCTGAGAAATGTTGATCGTAAACTTGCTGATTATAAACGAATGAATGTGCTGGCCGATGAATTTAGCATTGACCCGAGTATGAGTGTCAGTGAATTGGAAAGATTGTTTAGTGATTTGTATAAACTAAATACACATATCTTTCGAAAATCGGGTAATGTGTGGTTAGAAACTACAATTACGGATGGTTGGAGTTTAGAGCAACAAAACCATCAAGGAGAATTGATAACAGCGCAAATGAATGAAGGCCGGTAAACCGGCCTTCTCTTTTAATTATTGATTGTACTAAGTTTCTCGTAATTCAGTACCGTTATTTTTCCGGCTTGTACTTCCACTAATTTTTCATCTTTTAAATCGCTTAGTGTACGAATCGTACTCTCTGTAGCAGTACCGGCGATGTTGGCTAAATCTTCTCGAGATATATTGATCGTAAAAGTTTGCTCACCTTCATTTTTAAACCTGTCATATAACGTTACTAAAGCATCGGCCACTTTTTTACGAACTGAATTATAAGCTAGTTTAACCAATTGCTCTTCTTTTTCCCTTAAATCATCACTGAGCATTTTGATGAATCGTTTTGAAACTTCAGCATTTTTATATACCAATGTATAAAAATCTTCTTTTGGTAAAAGGTAGATTTCACATTCTTCCAATGTTGTTGCAGAATCGCTGTAAGTACTCTCTTCTAGCAAAGCAAGGTAGCCAAAAAAATCGCCGTCTTTATATAATCCGGTAATAAACTCTTTTCCATTTTCACCAATTTTACTTGTCTTTACTTTCCCTTTATTTAAAAAGTAAATACCTCTTGGATAATTGGCTTCTTTATAAATTTCTTCTTTCTTCCTATATATTTTAAGTTCTTTCTCTTCAGATAGTTTTTTTAGTGCGTCTATTCCTTTTACTTCACTAATAAACTCGGTTAAACCATCAATATTTTTGCTGAATTCTTTGCGTAAAATATCTGATTTTTTGAGCCTGCTTTCTATGGCATTCAATAATTCAATATCGTCAAAAGGTTTGGTTAGATAGTCGTCGGCACCCATTTCCATTCCTTTTCTTAGATCGCTTCTTTCTGCTTTTGCTGTTAAAAAAATAAAGGGAATGCTAGCGGTTACGTCTTGTCTGGATAGCATATGCAGTACGCCATATCCATCTAATACCGGCATCATAATATCGCAAATGATAAGGTCGGGTAGTTCTTTCTGTGCTAATTCAACCCCTTCTTTTCCATTGGCAGCAGCAATTACATTAAATCCTGCTAAAGAGAGAATTTCAGAAGTATTCTCTCTCATGTCGGCATTATCTTCAATCAATAAAATTTTTTTATTCATGTGAAATACTATTAGGTATTGTTACGGCAAATGTAGTGCCTTCGTTTATTTTACTGTCAACTTGAATGTCTCCTTGCATTAATTCAAGATAACGGGATACAATATTAAGTCCTAAACCGGTGCCTTGTATATTGGTAACATTATGACCTCTAAAAAAACGTTCAAACAAATGTTCTTTATCCTCATCATTGATGCCAATGCCGTTATCGGTTACATTCAGTTCAATCAATGTCTCAGATACTGAACAACTCACGGTAATGGGTTTGTTTTCCGGCGAAAACTTAATGGCATTGGAAATTAAATTAAACAGAATAACTCGTAAAAACTTGGGGTCTACAAAAACATCTAATAAGCCATTGTGACTAAATTGAATGGTTTGGCCTTTTTTTAATACCGGATGTAATTCTTGAATGACTTGTTCGGTAAATTGTTTTATATCAAATAATTCAGGGCTAGGCATTATTTTACCTTCCTCAAGTTTGCTAATTGATAAAACATCATTCAATAAATCGGTTAAATGGCTAATAGAGGTTTTAATTCTTTGTATATGGCGTTGTTGATTTTCTTTTTCATTCATCTCGCCATACTTGCTCACTAATGTAAGCGATGATAAAATGGTAGCAAGTGGGGTTCTAAACTCATGTGAAGCCATAGAAACAAACCTAGATTTCATTTCGTTTAATTCTTTTTCTTTTTCTAAGGTTTGCCTTAATTCTTCTCTCGATTCTTCTAGTTGCTGCAGCGCTTCTTCCAAAATCATGGTTCGATCTTTAACCCTTTTTTCAAGTTCTAACGTAAGCTTTTCTAGCTCATTTTTTTGTTTTGTAATTGCGGCTTCTTGTTTTTTTCTAATGGTAATGTCTATTACAAAAGCTATCACAAAACTACCTTCTTCGTTAGAGAATGGGCTAAGGCTCACTTCAACCGGAAATTCTCTCCCTTCTTTAGTGATGCCAAATAAATCTCTACCGGTACCCATCGACCGGGCATGGGGCGATTCATTAAAACCATCTCTTAGTTGGGTATGATGTTTAGCAATGCGTTGCGGCAGTAATATTTCTACTTTATTGCCTTGTAATTCTTCGGGCATATAGCCAAAAAGTTTTCCGGCGGCAGGATTAGCCATAAGGATAGTGCCAGCTTTATCAGCTACCAAAATACCCTCACTGGCATATTGAAAGAGGGCACTAAACTGTGCTTCATGCTGAGATATATTTTCCATCATCGGGCTAAAGTTAAAATTATTGGCTGATTAAAAAGTGTTTTTACAGGTATCAAATATGACATCTGTCATTTACTGCCATAGTAGACGATATTATTTTGCAAGCAATAATAAGGGCTTATGGCAAATAAAGTAATAGCGGCTACTGTACATTGTTTCCATTGTGGTGAAAATTGTGGCACTCATCCTATAATCAGCAATCAACACAGTTTTTGTTGCGATGGTTGTAAAATGGTGTATGAAATACTTCATCAAACCGGAATGTGTGATTACTATACCATCAGCAAAAATCCCGGAACTAGTCAGCGTACCCCCAATCGAAAAGATAAATTTGCATTTTTAGATGATGAAAAGATAAAACATTCACTTACCAGTTTTACAAACAATACCCAAACGCATATTTGTTTTTATTTGCCCCAAATGCACTGCAGTAGCTGTTTGTGGCTGCTCGAAAACCTGCATCAAATCAATGATGATATCATCAGCAGTAAAGTAAATTTTACAAGAAAAGAAGCTGATATTGTGTTTAATCATCACAGTATATCGCTTCGTCAAGTAGCCGAATTGCTAACTAGTATTGGCTATGAGCCTTATATTAGTTTGCATCATTTATCGGGAGCCAAACCCAAAATTGCCCGGTCTAAAATTTATAAATTAGGCGTTGCCGGATTTTGTTTTGCTAACATCATGCTGCTAAGTTTTCCGGAATATTTAGGTATTGATGCCAAAGAACAAAATTTAACCACAGTATTTAGATGGATTAATTTTTTACTGAGTTTACCGGTGTTTTTTTACAGTGCATCTGAGTTTTACATCAGCGCTTGGAAAAGCTTAAAACATAAGTTTCTCAATATCGATGCGCCAATTGTATTAGCTGTAATTGTAACGTTTGTACGAAGTATTTATGAAGTATGGGCCGGTGAAGGTGGCGGCTATTTTGATAGCATGAGCGGCATCGTTTTCTTCATGCTTGTTGGTAGGGTATTGCAAGATAAAACCTACGAGCAGCTTAGCTTTGACAGAGATTATACTTCCTATTTTCCGGTTGCGGTTGCCCGGTTAAAAAACAATAAAGAAGAAACGGTGGCGTTGCCCGATATTCAACTCAACGATACTTTATTAATTCATAACGAAGAGCTTATTCCTGCTGATGGCATTCTTACAAGAGGCAAGGCTTTAATCGACTACAGTTTTGTAACCGGCGAAAGTTTACCAGTACAAAAAGAAATGGGCGAAATTGTTTATGCCGGGGGTAAACAAATGGGGAGTAATATAGAAATACTAGTGATTAAAGAGGTGGCTCAAAGTTATCTTACTAAGTTATGGAACAAAGAGGAGTTTAAGCAGCAGCAAAAAGATGATGAACGATCTTTTGTGCATTTAATCAGTCGCTTATTTACCTGGGTGGTATTTGGGGTTGCAATTGCTGCAGCTATTTATTGGCAATTTAATAATACTGCCAAAGTGTGGGATGCGTTAACTGCCGTTTTGATTATAGCATGCCCATGTGCTTTATTGTTGAGTAATACGTTTACAAATGGAAATGTGTTACGCATTTTAGGTCAAAATCATTTTTATTTACGTAATGCACAAACCATTGAAGATATTGCCCAATGCGACCATCTTGTTTTTGATAAAACAGGAACACTAACAACCGGACAGTACCATGATATTGTGTATAACGGCAAGCCCTTAACCAACATTCAAAAAAGTAAAATTGCAGCTTTAGCGTCTCAATCAACACACCCAATGAGTAAAGCAGTATTACATTGGGTAGGAGGATATTCGCATGAAACAGTAAATGGATTTACTGAAATGCCGGGTAAAGGTATTGAAGGTATTGTTGATGGCGATTTGATTACGATGGGCTCTCAAGCATTTGTAACAGGTGCAATAACTGACAGTACCCAGCAATCTGCTGTGTATGTAGCCATCGAAAATCAATTGATGGGAGTGTTCAATTTCACGAATCATTATAGAGATAATATTCCTTCCTTGCTCAAAAAATTACGTAACCGTTATCCTTTAGCAGTGCTGAGCGGCGATAATGCCGGCGAAAGAACAGTATTACAAAACTTACTAGGATTTACCGCCAATATTCTTTTTAATCAAAAGCCTGAAGACAAGTTAAATGCTATTCAAAAATGGCAGCATCAAGGGTATAAAGTAATGATGATTGGTGATGGATTAAACGATGCCGGTGCATTAAAACAAGCTAATGTTGGTATAGCAGTTTCAGAAAGCAATAACAATTTTACACCGGCTAGTGATGCCATTATTGCTGCCGAACAATTACCTTATTTACATCGATTTATTCGTTTGTGTAAAGCCAATAAAACCATTGTGATGAGTGCCTTTGTTGTTTCGGTATTCTACAATTTGGTTGGATTATTTTTTGCAGTACAAGGTGTTTTATCACCGATGATTGCTGCTATTTTAATGCCGGCAAGTAGTATCAGCATATTGATCATCACATTTGGATTGAGTAACCTGATCGCTATGCGATTAAGACTAAAGTAATGGAATACTAAGCAGTTTTTGCTATGTAGGTGGCGGTAGTGTGTAATGCTGACAAAAACATGACAAATGTCAGTTCCTACCTTGAGTAAAGTCATAATCTCAGCGAAGTCTCCATAATACTTTTGAAACCTTAACACATACCAATGAGTGTAATTGTCATTTTGCTAATTGCCAGTATTTCAGTCGCTGCTCTTTTTTTAGTTGCCTTTCTATGGAGTGTAAAAAGCGGCCAATACGATGATGATGCTAGTCCTTCTATCCGAATGTTATTCGACAGTTCCACTTCAAACAAACAGCAACCATTAATAGAAACCAAAGCAGTTCAACCCTAATCATAAACTGAAATTCAAGAATCATGCAGGTAGAAAAATTCTATTACGACAACAAGATTGTAAAATTGTTTGCATACGCAACCATACTTTGGGGTGCGGTGGGTATGCTACTAGGTTTACTTATTGCAGTGCAGATATATCTGCCGGCTGCCAATTTTGGCTACTCTTTTACCACATTTGGCCGGGTAAGGCCTGTACACACTAATGCAGTAATTTTTGCATTTGTTGGTAATGGTATTTTTATGGGTGTTTACTACTCGCTACAACGATTGTGTAAGGCTCGTATGTTTAGCGACAAACTAAGCAATATCCATTTTTGGGTATGGCAGTTAATCATCGTTGCAGCTGCAGTTACTTTATTGGCGGGATATACGACGGGTAAAGAATATGCCGAATTAGAATGGCCAATTGATATTGTTATCACTTTGGTTTGGGTAATCTTCGGTATTAATATGTTTGGTACCATTCTTAAACGTAGAGAACAGCATCTATATGTTGCCATTTGGTTTTATATCGCCACTTGGGTTACAGTAGCGATGTTACATATTGTCAATTCCTTTGAAATACCTTTTTCTTTCTTTAAGAGTTACAGTTTTTATGCAGGTGTGCAAGATGCATTAGTTCAGTGGTGGTATGGTCACAATGCGGTGGCATTCTTTCTGACTACGCCATATTTGGGTATCATGTATTATTTCTTGCCAAAAGCAGCAAACCGTCCGGTTTATAGTTATCGCCTTTCTATTATTCACTTTTGGGCATTGATATTTATATATATCTGGGCTGGCCCGCACCACTTATTATATACTGCATTACCAGATTGGGCACAAAGCTTAGGTACAGTTTTTAGTATTATGTTGATTGCACCAAGTTGGGGTGGTATGTTAAATGGCTTGTTCACTTTGCGTGGTGCATGGGATAAAGTAAGAGAAGATCCTATTCTTAAGTTTATGGTAGTGGCTGTTACTTGTTATGGTATGTCCACATTCGAAGGTCCAATTTTAAGTTTGAAAAACGTTAATGCAATTTCTCACTTTACAGACTGGACTATAGCCCACGTACACGTAGGTGCATTGGGTTGGAATGGTTTCTTAACTTTTGGAGTATTGTATTGGATTATTCCAAAAATATTTAATACTAATTTATACTCTAAAAAATTAGCTACTGCACACTTCTGGATTGGCACCATCGGTATCATTTTATATGCGGTACCTATGTATTGGGCTGGTTTTGCTCAAGCAGAAATGTGGAAACAATTTACTGAAGAAGGTCAGTTGAAATTTCAATTCCTTGAAACAGTTACCAATATCATACCTATGTACATAACCCGTAGTTTGGGTGGGCTATTTTATTTGGTTGGTGTTTTCATCATGGTGTATAATATCTGGAAAACAGTGGCGGCCGGCAATTTGGTTAGCAACGAAGCTGCAGAAGCTGCGCCATTGAGCAAGCATGTAGAAACACATGGTAAAGAATATTGGCACCGTTGGATTGAGCGTAAGCCGGTGCAAATGTTAGTATTGAGTTTAATAGCTGTTGCTATTGGCGGTATTCTTGAGTTGGTACCTACCTTTTTAATCAAGAGCAATATTCCGACGATTACTTCAGTAAAACCATATACTCCATTAGAATTACATGGAAGAGATATTTATGTGAAAGAAGGTTGTTATACCTGCCACTCACAAATGGTTCGTCCATTTAGAGATGAAGTAGCTAGGTATGGAGAATATAGTAAGGCAGGAGAATTTGTATATGATCATCCATTCCAGTGGGGAAGTAAGCGTACCGGTCCGGACTTAGCAAGGGTTGGCGGAAAATATCCCGATAGTTGGCATTACAATCACATGTTAGAGCCACAGAGTATGAGCCCGGGTTCAATTATGCCATCTTATCCTTGGTTGTTTGATAACGATATTGATACTGCTATCACCGGTGCAAAAATCCGAGCTATGCAAACCTTAGGTGTTCCATATCCCGAAGGGTTTGATAAAGTGGCAAATGCAGATTTAATGGCTCAGGCAAACAGAATTAGAATCAGTTTAAAAATTGATAAAGCTGAAACCAAGAGTAATAAAGAAATCGTAGCACTGATTGCTTATTTACAAAGAATTGGTACAGATATCAAAGCCAATACAGCCGCAACTGCACAGCAACCTTAATGTATCAATCTTAAAAATCACAACATGAAATTTATAAACTATTTAGAGAAGATTAGCGGTGTAGATATCTACGCTATGATATCGTTCGGCATCTTCTTCATCTTTTTTCTACTCATGACTTTTTGGGCTTTTAAAGCCGATAAAAAACTCATTGAAGAATTAAGCAGTTTACCCTTAGATAAAGACAATAATTAACCTGAAAAAATAGGAGCTATGCAAAAGCTACATAAAAAATACAATTGGTTGAAATATTTGACAACTACTGTTGCAACAGTAGGCTTGTCTTCCGCTGCACCACTGTTTGCAGCTGGTCCACCTGTGCCTTCGGAAATGTCAAATGCATTAGCAATTACTTTAGTAATCGTTATTGTTGCTTTGTTATTGGCTATTGGCTTATTGGCAAACGTTGTGGTTGGTGCTGCACAACTGTACATGGAAAAACAAAAAGAAAACAAAGAAGCTAAAGACGAAAATATCGGTAGTAAAATAGTAGCTATTTTAACTCTTTGTTTAATTAGTACAAGTTTGTTGGCAGCCGATGGTCAAGCTGCAGAGCAAGTAGTTAGCAATACTATTGGCGGCATTTCTAAAACATCGTTCTATACTTTGGTATCGGTAATTGGTTTAGAGTTGCTCGTTATTTTATTGCTGTTATTCAACTTAAAATTATTACTGAAAAAAGAAACTGCGGCTGTTGCTGCGGTAGCCGAAGTTGAGGTAGAAGCCGAAGAGTCTAGTTGGATTAAGTGGTGGGATAAGATTAATAAGTTTAGACCTGTGCATGAAGAATCCAATATCGATTTAGGCCATAATTATGATGGTATTAGAGAATTGGATAACAGGCTTCCACCATGGTGGTTATATGGTTTTTATTTGTGCATTGTTTTTGCCGGTATTTATCTCTACCGTTATCATGTGGCTCATACTGCACCTTTAAGTCGTGAAGAATTGAGCATAGCAATGGCAAAAGCAGAAGTTGAAAAAGAAGCATATTTAAAAAAATCTGCTAATAAAGTAGATGAAACTAACGTCACTTATTTGGCTGATGCCAATGCTTTGGCAGAAGGTAAAAAATTATTTACTGCTATGTGTGCTGCATGTCATGCTGCCGATGGTGGTGGATTAGTCGGCCCTAATTTAACCGATGATTATTGGATACATGGTGGTGACATTAAATCCATTTTCAAAACCATTAAGTATGGAGTAGCAGAAAAGGGAATGAAGAGTTGGAAAGATGATTATTCTCCATCGCAAATGGCACAATTAGCTAGTTATATAAAGTCGTTAAAAGGAACTAAACCTGCGGTTGCTAAAGAGCCGCAAGGGGTAATATTTCAAGAACAGGCAGCCGGTGCCGATTCAACTAAAGTAAATGCCGATACATCAAAAGTGGCAGTAGGTAAGTAAGGTAAAGAATAAGTTAAAGTATGAGCAAGCCAATAGAACATATCAACGAACCGCTAACCGAGAATTTTCGGGATAGAATAGCAACGGTAGATGAATCCGGGCATCGTAAATGGATCTATGCTCATAAACCTCATGGTCGATTTTATAATATTCGAACTTATCTAAGTATTATATATTTTTTGTTGTTCTTTGGTTTGCCCTTCGTATTAATTGATGGAAGACCATTGTTTCTTTTCAATGTACCCGAGGCAAAGTTTATCATCTTTAGTAAAGTATTTTGGCCGCAAGATTTTTTCATTTTTGGATTAACAATGATCACATTCATTGTATTCATCATCTTGTTTACAGCGGCTTTTGGAAGATTGTTTTGTGGTTGGGCTTGTCCGCAAACCAACTTTATGGAGATGATGTTTCGTAAAGTTGAATTTTGGGTGTTGGGAGATGGTCCTGCTCAACGACAGTTAAAAACAATGCCTTGGACGGGGAAGAAAATTTTCAAAGTGGGCCTAAAACACCTGCTGTTTTATCTCTTATCATTCATTATTGCCAATTTCTTTCTTGCTTATATCATCGGTATAAAAGAATTGGAAAAAATAATGGTTGAACCGGTTTCTGAGCATATTGTTGGATTCTCTTCCATCCTTTTGTTTAGTGCTGTATTCTATGCAGTGTATGCTTTTTTTAGAGAGCAGGCTTGTATTGTAGTTTGTCCTTATGGCAGATTGCAAAGTGTGTTACTTGATAAGAACTCTATGATTGTTGCCTATGATTACAAACGTGGAGAACCAAGAGGACATGCCAAAAAAGGTGAAGTAACTAACTTAGGTGATTGTATTGATTGTCACCAGTGTGTGAAAGTTTGTCCCACAGGTATTGATATACGTAATGGGGTTCAAATGGAGTGTGTAGGCTGTACGGCTTGTATTGATGCTTGCGATAATATCATGGATAAAATAGGCAAGCCTAAAGGTTTGATACGTTATGCCTCTGAAAATACCATATCTCAAGGTACGCCGCTCAAGTACACTACTCGAATGAAAATGTACACCGCCTTATGTACTTTGTTATTAATAATATTATCAGGATTTTTAATCAGTAGAAAAGATATCACAGCCACGGTAATGCGTACACCCGGTATTTTATACCAGGAAAGAGGGGCTGATAGTGTTTCTAATTTGTACAACATAAAGTTGGCTAATAAAACGGTTAAAGAAATAGCGTTAACGGTAAAGCTTGAAGATGCATCTGGAACCATTCAAATGGCCGGTAAACCATTTATTGAAGTGGCAAAAGAGGGACAAGGAAGCGGATCTTTTTTCATCATCTTACCTAAGAAAATGATCAAGGATAGAAAAACAGAACTTAGATTAGGCTTATACAATGGCGATAAAAAACTAGTAGCTGTAACAACTAACTTTTTAGGTCCAATTGCTGAATAAATAAAAATACACGAAATGAGTTGGGGAAATAAAATAGTCATTGCTTACGTATCCTTTGTAGTACTAATGGGCATTTTAGTGTATAAATCTGTAAAAACAGAATATCATTTAGTATCTAAGGAATATTATAAAGATGAATTACGGTATCAAGATAAAATTGATGGACTTAACAATGCGGCTAAGTTGAAGGCAGTTGCGTTAACGCAAGATGCTGCTAATATTTATGTTCAACTTCCATCAGAAATGCAAGCACTAAAACTAGAGGGTGAAATTTGGTTTTACTGTATTACTGATGCCGCAAAAGACAAAAAATTCAACTTACAAGTAAACGATAGTGCATTACAGATTATTCCTAAAAAGGAATTACAACCTTCCAACTATCTGGTAAAAGTCAGCTGGAAAGCAGGTGCTACTTTATATGCAGCCGATAAGGAAATAACCATTACCAAGTAATAATGATGTGGCAACTTTATATATCAGGATTAGTGATTGGGGCTGTTGGCTCCTTTCATTGTATTGGTATGTGTGGCCCGATAGCTTTTGCCTTACCAACTCATTTTCTACCTCCGCCACAAAAAGCCTTAGGTATTTTATTATACAACACAGGCAGAATAACTACTTATACTTTGTTAGGTCTCGTTTTTGGCCTAATGGGTAGAGGTGTTTATATCGGCGGATTTCAACAATGGTTCTCTATTATTTTGGGTGTGCTGATGTTATTAATTTTGTTACAATCCGCCTTGAATAAAAAATTACTGCATTTCTCTTTTTTCGATCGGTTTAATAGTCGTATTCAACAGTTTATCGCTGTTTACATTCAGCGTAAACAGTTGTATGGTATGTTTTTATTGGGTGCTGCTAATGGATTGCTACCCTGCGGAATGGTTTATGTTGCCATTGCAGGTGCGTTAGCTGCCGGAACTGTAGAAGGCGGCATGTTATTTATGGCAGGCTTTGGCAGTGGAACCCTGCCGGCTATGTTTTTACTCTCTTATTTCGGATTTATGATAGGTCTAGATATCAGGAATAAAATCAAAAAGTCCATTCCTTATTTTATTGCCTGCATGGGTATTCTGCTCATTTTAAGAGGTATGAACCTAAATATTCCATTTATAAGTCCCTTCATTCAAGATACAGCCGGTACTGCGGCATCATGTCATTAAATACAGGAGCGCTAGGTGTTGGCAGGTATTAACAAATGCTTATTAAACCCTTGACATTTTATTAAGTTCTAAAGCTTGAGTTTTGTAATAACAAAGCAAAAATGAGGTCTTAGAAAGTGTTTAGAAAATTTTAACAAGACTCAATATACTAATGGCACTCAATTTGCGTTATTAATATACAAACAACGAAATTTTTAATTTTCTCATAAGCAGTTAGTTTTGGTTGCGGCCCCTGTTTCCACAGGGGCTTCTTTTTTGTACCTACTTCTTGTTTTTTCTTATTTGCCATACTGCTGCCAACAAACTGCCAATTCCGTCAGCTACAATATCCAACATATCAAACGAACGGTTCGCCACCCAGTTTTTTTGGACAAACTCCATAACAATGCCGTAGCAGAAAGTCAACAAAAAAAGTACTGCTATTCTGATGTTTAATTTGTTATAATCTGTTGTGTGTGTAGCCAATGCTTTGGCGTATAAAAACACTAGCACAAAAAAAAGAAAGATGTGAATGAATTTATCGGCATGTAAACCATCTAGCCAGTCTGATGTAGGAAACTGTGAACCCGGCAATACTAATAATACAAGGCTAATCAAAAACCAGATGGTCGCAATACTATATAATTGCAGTTGCTTGTTCAAAACAAAAAACTTTTGGCAATAATACCAAAAGCTATCAAATAATAGAATAAGAAAAGGGGCCACCCCCGGCCCCTTTTTAACCACCTGATATAAACCCTGTGCTATTTAGCTTTTTGGCAATACAACGCTGTCAATTACATGTATAACACCGTTGTTTTGAAAAACATCTTTTATAGTTACAAGTGCAGTACCACCCTTTTCATCCTTCAACTGTACTTTTCCGCTTACAATAGAGAAAGTTAACTCACCACCTTGTACTGTTTTTGCAGTGTACTTACCACCATTTTTCTTAATCAAATCAACTAAGGTTTTGCTATCTATTTTTCCAGCTACCACATGGTAGGTAAGAATAGCAGTTAAAGTAGCTTTGTTCTCTGGCTTTACTAAAGTTTCTACAGTGCCTGCAGGTAATTTTGCAAATGCAGCATTAGTTGGAGCAAATACAGTAAATGGTCCTGCTGATTGTAAAGTTTCTACCAAGCCTGCAGCTGTTACAGCAGCTACTAACGTAGTATGTTCTTTACTGTTGACAGCATTCTCAACAATGTTTTTGCTAGGGTACATAGGTGCACCACCAACTTCAACTGTTTTTTCTTGTGCAAATGATGCACTTGCCATCATAAACGAAGCGATAAAAAGGCTAAATGATTTTACTATTGTTTTCATTGTTTGATTTTTAGTGGCGCTGAATCAAATTTTTTGTGCGGTTAACCTGTTGATGCATCAGTAACACAAAGCGTTTGGGCAGTACCTGTTTTTTTAAATTGGTATCTCAAATACGCTTGAAGTAGTATTAAGGTTTTCTTACTTTGAAAAAAAGGTATAAAATTTTGCTTTGTTGAATCTTACATCAAAATCAGCTACTAATCGTTAATACAACCTTAAGAATGGCACTTAAATGGTGCTTGTATGATGTGGTTGATTAACTTGATTGCTAAATGCACCGCACATGAAATATTACCTGTTGCTAATTTGTTTTTTAGGATGCTGTATATTATCAAAAGCACAAGCAGTTGTTGATATTGAAATTGTAGATGGCAATCTTAATGCTTTTGCAAATATTGAAGTTGTGATTAAGGAAAGTACGTCACAAGCAACCATGAAAGCAAAAACCAATGCAGCGGGAAAAGTTCATTTTACCATTACATCCGGAAGAAGATGGAATATATATGTAGCCGGATATTGGTATGAAACGCATGTCATTTACCTTCGTGAAAACGAAAGTAGTACCCAACAATTTTTTATAACGCATAGTCCGGTATTAAACAACAGACTAAAGCAACAATCTTTCAATAGAAAACAATTTGAGCTAATTCAAATGGCTTCAGTTATAATACCAAAACAACCGGCAGCAGGATTTTTTTTAGCGCAACTCACCGTAGCCAATAGTGCAGGTCAAAAACTTTCCGGCAAAAAAATTAATGTAGTTCAGTTGGCTCAAAAACGAATGTATACTGCTGTAACCAATAGTAATGGAATAGCCGTTTTTCATTTACCAAATAACAAAACATATGACATTGATGTTGAAGAACATTTGAATGCAGCATTTATGGATGTTGGTAATAGTGAAAATACCACCAACTATAAAAGCATTGTGTATGATACTTACGACATGGTGGAAATCAACCAAAATGATACCATCATTCAACGTATCAATTTGCCGGTAGAAAAGAAAAATTCAAGAGCCTACTACAGCATTAAACTTAATAAACATGAAGGTGACTTAGCCAATGAAAATGTTTTTTTAGATGATATTGAAAGCAATACGGTGTACAAAGCAATGACCGATGAAAATGGAGAAGCAATTTTCATTCTTCCTTTTGGGAAAAAGTTTTTAATACACTTCAATTACCAAAGAGATGTAGACGTAATTGATTTATCAGAAGCAAGAGGAAAGGCAGAAGGTTTGTTGGAATTAGTTTACACACCCGACCCCGCTTTAGAACATCCCGAAACATTTATTCCTACGACTGCAAAATTATTTCTTACCGATTTTGATTATTACCATACTACGCCTTATCCCAACCCAATCGATAAAAATAAATTAGGCCTTTTGTTACGTTGGGGTAATCCAACTGTTACAGCTAAAACAAAGACAGCTATTTTGGAATTAGGGCTAACAACAAAGTTCATTACTGGTGTTCATCGTTTACCATTGAATGCCAGTTTTGTGATTGATAAAAGCGGTTCGATGGCCGGGTATGAAAGAATAGAAAGTTTGAAAGTCGGATTTATACAATTGATAGAAAAACTACAACCCAATGATATTGTTTCCATCATTTTATTTAGTGATGAGATGGAAGTCTTATTGTCTGCACAGCGATTAGGAAACAATAAACAACAGATCATTGCATTGATTCAATCCATTCAACCGCAAGGTGGTACTAACATGCTTGCTGCTATGAAAGCAGGATATGAGCAGGTAATAAAATATTGGCGAAAAGAAGCAACTAATATGGTTGTGTTATTAACTGATGGCTATGACACTAATGAGGCCGATACTTTGTTGCAAGCACAACAACTATACAATGGAAAAATTACTTGCACCGGTATCGGTGTTGGCAACGATTACAATTATACTTTGTTGCAACAATTGGTAACCAAAGGTACCGGTCTGTTTAATTTTGCCGGAGAGGGAAAAGAATTGATTGATTTATTTGCTCATCAGCTTATCACATTAGCGGCTCCTGTAGCAAAAGATATCAGTGTTGAAATATTGTATGACAATACTATTCGTTGTTCTGCATTGTATGGATTTAATCAGATGAAAATAACCGCAGGAAAAGCAACCGGCACAATCGCTGATTTGTATACACAGGCTGAGGAACCCTTGTTGGCTCAATTTGAATTTACGAACCCCAAAGCCGTTACCGCAGAGCCGGTTACAGTAAAGATTAGTTATACCAATACTTTAAGCGGACAAAAAGAAACCATCATTCAGCAAACAACATTACAATGGAGTAATACTAGTACACCAAATGTATTGCTGTTAGATGAAGAACAACGTAAAATGTATGCTGTAGCTTTTGCCAATAGCTGTTTGTTGAAAATGGCGTATGCATTTGAAAATAATAAAACGGTTGAAGCTACAGATGCACTTACAAAGGCTATGCATTTATTACAATCGTTATATCCCGATAATGCAGACACAGCAATAAACGAATTAAAAGAAAAAATTAAACGCTATCAAACAGCATTTAAAAATATAGCATACAAGAAAAAAATAAAAGGGTAGTTTAAACAGGCTCTTCAAAACTTGAAAGAAAATAAAAAGAGGACTCATTCGAATCCTCTTTTTAGGTATAGTGTTATTGAAACAATTAGTTATTGTTGATGATAGATACATTTAAGGTATTTGTATTGCCGGTTGGTGGGGCTACAAAACCTCTTGCAAAAATGGTATAAATTTTTCCTGCAGTTAACACAGTAGAAGGTATAGCTAAAGCTACTGCATTATTCGATGCTAATCTTATTTCAAAATTGTAAGTGCCTGCATCTACTGGAGTAAAAGCAGTAGCACCTTTAAATGCTAAATTGGTGAATACATTAGCTGAACTGCCTGCAATGCCAATATTTACAGCTGGTGCATCCGGACTTAAATGTACTACTCTAATATGAGCTTTGCCGGCAGCAGGAGTGGCCAAGTTGTCTTCTAAAACAACAGCTTCAATGGTAGCTAATCTATTGACAGCAAAAACTGAATAATTTTTATTGGCTTCTAATGTTAGATTGGCATTAATAACCGATGTACTAGTGCCAGCTGCATTAACTTTGATATTTCTGGTGCCACTATTTACAGCCAAATAACCGGTGTTAGAAGGAAATGTAAGCGCTGCAGAATTTACTTTTTGATCATCTACTAACAAATCTACACCGGGTGCATCAGGTGAGGCATGTGTAACCAATACTCTTGCTTGAGCCGGAGCTTCATCATCTTTTTCACAACCGGACAAAATAATAGCTCCAAATAAAGAGGCGATAGTAATAGCACTAATTCTTTTAATAATTGTTTTCATATCAATTAATTTTTGACATGAAACAGCAGGTTTTTTAAATTGTTTACTTGAAATATCCCATGTTTAATATCTCTTATTTAATTTCAAGGTATTCGTTAAACGGGTAACAAAAATTTAACAATTGAAAAATATTTATGTGGATTTGTATTTAATCTTGAATCGATGATTGAAGCTAATTGTCTGAAAAATATGGACTCAATTTTAAATGCATTAAGATGCAGATCAAAACATTGTTTGACTAAAAACTCATATCATTAATTAACTGTTTGTTTTTCAGGTAGTTGACGGTGTATTGAGTTGTTTATTATGATTCACTTTTATTTTTTAAAGTTTACAGTTAAGCGACAATTTGAACTAAAAGAAGGCATGATGTTATTCTTTATATTTTGTAAGCCAAAGTGAATAACTAGATAAATCAAGCAATTCATCTCTTAGGAGAGCATTGAGCGCTTTTTTTGAGCAACATTGTGAAATTATTCTCACTTGCTATTTTATACAACCGAATGCTTCAAATACCTCTGCCACCGGTAAGTAAACTATAGCATGTGGGAAAAAGCTTTCTAATAACCACACCACAGCCAATACTGAGTAGGATGATAGATAACGGAAGAAAAATAAAAGTGAGTAATCTGTAATGCGGAATATGATTGATATAACCGTACACTACATCAATGGCATACGTAATTAACGGAACATGCATCGCATAAATAAAAAAGGAGAACGCCGATAGCCAAATAAACCACTGCCGTTGCATACACCATTTTACCAATTGATTACCTCCAAACCAGGCTGTAATCAGTCCGGAAAAAATCACCAACTTGTATAAGATGGTCATTAGCAAAAAACTTGATTCCCCAATAGTTTTCTGTCCTTTAAATGCCAACCAAGATTTTATAGCTGCTGCTGTAACAAAAACAATACCCCAAAAAGCAGGGCGAAGCCACTTGTATGGTGTTTCTATATTGAATTTATTTTTCTGCATCCAAATTCCCAAGGAAAAAAACAGCAAGCCCTCACCTTCAAATAAGAATAAACCACCTGTGCTCAACCAGAGTAATATGGCTAGACCAAAAAATAGCCATTTACCCCATTTTCTTGTTACACACCAAAGTAAAAAAGGATAAATAATATTATAGAAAAAAAGTACTCGTAAAAACCACAATTGAAAAGGTACCGGAACTAGTATCCATCTTCCTAACCATTCGTACCAAGTATAATCATGTAAAAACATGCGGTGTTCGTCTACTTGCATTAAATGGGTAGAAGCAATTACTGATTTTCCTAGTACTGTTAATTCTAATAAATAGGTAAAAGCTAATCCAATCAAACTCCATAATAAATAGGGTACAAACAAACTGCGAAACCGCTTCTTCGTTCTTTCGCCATAAGGTTTATCATCATGCATGGCATAGAGATAACCCGAAATCAGAAATAGCATTGGAATACGAAACCGGAAAATGCCATTGGCTAAAAAATATTGTAGAAAAGTATTTACACCCAGCGGCTCATCAACCACTGTCCAAGGTTGCATGTATCGATCATTCAAACAATAGCCATGTACAAACACTAATAAGACCATGGATATGAATGACCAAAATTTAAATTTTTGACTGGTAATTGCAGACAGCTCAGTTGACATATAGCAAGGATTCAATTGCAAACATTGATTATTTTTTTGGTATTTCCTATCGCATCTTTATGTGAAAAAAGCCCGACCAAAAATGGTCGGGCTTTTGAATGGTCCTGTTTATTCACCTTCAAGGGTTTTTGTTTTGTTTTTTGAAAACCGAGGTGCATCGCCACACATTTTTACAATTTTAGGTGTGAATTTTCCTACTACATCCACCAATGCTGTTTGTGCAGCCATTACTTGATGTATATCCTTGTAAGCAAAAGGGCTTCATCTAATCCACCACCTAATAAGGTTACACCATGTGACAATAATGCTTCTTTTAAAGCATGAGTAGTAATTTGATTTAAAGCATGGGTTCTACTCATTTGCCGTCCTGCGCCATGTGATGCAGAATTGAGAGCCGTCGCTTCTCCCTTCCCCTTTACAATAAAACCATCTGCCGTCATCGAACCCGGAATGATGCCCAATACATTTTTACCTGCCGGTGTTGCCCCTTTTCTATGTACAATCACTTCTTGACCTTCATGCAATTCTTTCCAGGCAAAATTGTGATGGTTGGCCACCATTGTCATTGGTTTTCTGCCCAACTGCTTGGCTATTTTGGCATGAATAATTTGATGACATGCAGCTGCATAATCACCTGCTACATTCATCGCTAACCAATACTCATGTCCTTCTTGTTCATGCAAATACAACCAAGCCAAATTTTTTGCCTCTTGCGGTAACTTTCTTTTAGCCATTGCAATTTTGGTATAATGCTGAGCAATATTGGCACCTAAAGCCCTCGATCCGGAGTGGCTAAGTAGTCCAATGTATTCACCCGGCTCAATACCTAACACTTCGTCGTTTTCGGTAATATTTACTATTCCAAATTCAACAAAATGATTACCACTACCCGAAGATCCTAACTGCTTCCAAGCTTTGCCATGTAAGCTTTTAAGTAAAGGCAAATCGTGGAATAATGCATCCTCCATGATCTCATGATCTTCGGCTTGTTTAAATTGTGCACCGCTGCCAAATAAAGTAGCTTCTTCAATTGCCCTTGCAAAGAAATCTGCTTTAGCAATCATTTCATTGGGCTTAATATCAAATACACTCAAACACATCCTACATCCAATATCAACGCCTACGCCATAAGGTATCACTGCGTTCGCTGTTGCCAACACACCACCAATAGGCAAGCCGTATCCATGGTGTGCATCGGGCATTAAAGCACCTGCTACGGCAACAGGTAATTTTACTGCAGTATACATTTGATGAAATGCACCTTGTTCAATATGCTCGGCACCAAATGTATTGAAGTGTACTCCTGTTGTGTTTAATGAAGTTTCAGCTTCATGGCCAAAGTCTTTGGGTAACAATTTTTCTGCAATCTTACCCAATACAGCATCGTTGTAATAATCTGCCGGAGCAGCCAATACTGCTTGCAGTATAGTAATAGCTGCAGCTTTGGAATGATGCTTAAATGCTTTCTCCATCACCTGTTTTGCTACGGGTATTACCGGACTTTCCGGATAACCAATAGCCCTTAATTCTTTTGCTGTTATTGTTAATTTGTTCATGATCTTGTTATTGTATCAACCGTTTGTTGGCACAGCAGCAAACGGTTGATCGTTAATTTAATTTTCTTGCATGGTGGCTAGTTGTCTAAAACCAATAATTTGTACTTGTTTGGTTTCAAACACCATCTCTTGTTGATTGGTGATTTCTGCTAATGTCATGGGTTTGTTAATGGCTGCATCATAGCCTAAATGATTACTCAATTGTTGTGCTTTTGCAATACTCAATTTTCCAAACTCGTATTTTGCAATCAACCTTCCTTTACGCATCAATGCACTATCTACCAATTCAAGTGCACTGTTGAAAGTACAGATGATTTGAACGTTCAAACAATCACTCATTAAGCCATCGCTCAAATTGAGCAGATTACTTACGCTGCTGTTGGCGCTGTATTTTCTGTCCATGATGATGTTTTCTGCATCCTCAATCACCAAGATGGAATTTGGATTATCAATCAACAAATCGATAAACTCTGGATTCATCAAATTCCCAGCTACAGCCGGAGATACAAATAGAATCTTTTTAGTTGTACAGCCAATCAAGTGACGCAGATAGGTTGTTTTTCCTGTTCCCGGTAAACCGTGTAACAGAATAATACCTTTGTCATTTTCTTGTGCTAACCGTTGTTTGATTAATGCATCAATTGCAATAAAATCATCATTGTAATACAGGTCAATCGCTAAGTCGGTTGGTTTGATGTTTAATGATTTCAATTCTAAGCCAAGGCTGCCAATACTAATGATGTTGATTTCGTATTCTCTTTCTTTAGCTGCTGCTTTATAATCGGTGAACTCCGCAATCATGGCATTTGCTGTGGCATAATCTTCTTGGTCAAAATATATTTCAGCATACTCGTCGCCCAACTCAATCAACATTTTTTTAGGCAAACAGAATATCGTTTTATCATACTCTTGTCGTTGTGCTTGCCAGTTGTAATAATTGCGTTGATAGGTTGATTTTACCTCGCCATAAACGCCTTGTTGAATGCGTTCAAACAGTATACTATTGTCTACATTGTTAACGAAACTAATGCAGGGCAATTTGCCAAACTTTTTAAGGTAAAAAGCTTTTGTATCTACATAGTTGCCATAAAACACTTGTGTATCTGTTTGTTGTCGAAACAGTTGCTGTAGCCAATTCCAGCCATTGGGAAACAATGTATGAATGGCACATAATGCGATGATGAAAATGAATAGTATTTGCATAATTTTCTTTTTTGTGGTGCCCCGGGGAATCGAACCCCGCTGTCTGGCTTTTCAGACCAGTGCATGAACCATATCTGCCAAAGCACCTTTGTTAGTATTAATTGTTTTGCGGAAACAGCATGATTCGAACATGCATTAAATGGTTAACAACCACCCGTTCTACCCTTGAACTATGTTTCCGTTATTGAAATAGTTATAGCATGATTGGTATATAGCTTTCACTAATTCAATGTTTCTTTTTCTAGCTTAAGTTTTGCTTTATAACGTTTCGCTTTTTTGCTCACTTTTCTCTTTTGCAATTGATTAAGCATTTTAATGGTTTGTGTTTCGCCGAAATATTTTACCAGCGTCTTCACTAAAAAATGATTGTTCATCATGTTTTCCTCCTTTTATTTTTTTTTGTTGCATAAAAAAACCCGGTCAGTTATTACACTCGACCGGGTTGATACCACCTTGTTGATTGACACGTCAACGAAGCTGTTTAAGACACCACGGTCGTTTTTTGATATGTTTTGACTGAAAGTCGCCAAACATTTTTACAACGGTATTATTATCCAAACTTAAGCTGGTAAAGGCTTTGGTGGATAGGTTATTAATTTGAAATAATCGCATACTGTTGTTTATTTGATGAATGTTTTTATTTTTTGTCTGCCTTAAGATTCATTTTGTGACGAATTACATAAAAGCTTTTTTATTTTTTTTTCTGCCAATCAAGCATAAAAAAGCCCCGCTATTTGCAGGGCTTCGTTATAAGTTGTTTCAATGATTAGTTAAACGTTGAGACAGCATACCATGCCCTGCTAAACAGTACATCCACTAAAGGATTAAAGCTGTTGGCTTGTTTTATGTTTGATGTTGTTAGACGCATGTATGATATAATTTGCTGTTGCAAAGTTGTAGTTTATTTTTTCAATTCACCAAAAATATTTTGTCAATTATTTTTGCAACAGTGTTGTTGAAATGTTTAAAGTGCCTACAAATAAAGCGTTTCAAACGATTTGATGTTGAATAATTAAAAATTGTACTTAATCAATCTTTTTTTGATACTATTTTACTGTAAATATCTTTTCAATTTTTTTGTTATTTTACAAGTAACCAAGCAAAATCACAGCATAGTGTAACTTCTATCTTTCTTTCTTTTCCGACTTACCATTTTCTTACACCTAAAATAATCTTCCTTGTTGCCCTGGTCTGCGAAATTGAGTAGTATCTAAATCCCATCTTTCGGCGTTTAAACCATAGCGTTTATTACAGGCTGTAAATTGTTGTCGCACCAACTCGCTAATGGGACCTTCGCCACGCATTCTTATGCCATACCTGCTATCGTTTACTTTGCCGCCATGTCCGTGTTCTATTAAATGCCAAACCTTATCTGCACGGTCCGGAAAATTTTTATACAACCAATCATGAAACAACAGTTTTATACTACCATTTAAGCGAATAAAAGTATATGCCGAGAAGCTTGCTCCATTAGCGGCCGCAGCCTCCATAATCTGGGGCATCTCATGTTCGTTTAATCCCGGTATCATGGGTCCCAACATTACCCCCATACGTACACCTGAATCGCTTAATGTTTTAATAAGCCGTAAACGTTGTTGGGCAGTAGTAGTTCTGGGTTCCATCACCCGTCGTAAATCCTCATTAAAACTAGTAATGCTTACCAGTATACTAATCAATTTTTTCTTGGCTAATGCTTGTATTATATCCTTATCTCGTAACATACCGGCATTCTTGGTAATCATGCCTACAGGTTGATTAAACTCGTTACACACTTCTAATAACTGTCTCGTTAATTTAAATTGTTGTTCTGCCGGTTGATAACAATCTGTATTGCCACTAATGCTGATGGGCATACAGTTCCACTTAGGGTGCATTAAAAATTGACGCAGTAGCGCAGGTGCATTTTTCTTGACAATAATTTGTTGCTCAAAATCTACTCCTGCACTGTAACCCCAGTATTCATGGGTATTACGGGCATAGCAATAAATACAACCATGCTCACAACCCTGATAAGGATTCATGCTGTACCACATACCCACATCCGGACTATCTACTTTGTTTACAATACTTTTAGCTTGGGCTTCTATATAGGTGGTAGCTTTATTACTTACTGTCCATTCATCTATACCTTCTACATGTTCTTGTACAGATTGGTGCGACAAAAAACGATTTTGTGTATTAAGCTGCGCTCCTCTACCTTTAAGATACCTAGCATACTCTAACGCATTTCTTGGTTTGGGTTTAGCATTAGGATTATCGTTCATGTTTTTCATATAGTAGCAGATAAAACGAATAAAGGATTAAAATAATGCTATTTGTAAAGCTTTGTTAGAGGGTTTATTTAATAAAGGAAAACTAGCCGCTACCTGATATTTTTTAGTTCCTATTTTTCTTTTTAATAATACAACTTGATGTACCATGAAACCGGCTGAAAATGGAATATTACTATACTCCTGCCATGCTTTTTCAAATTGCCAAGGCAATAATTTTCTGGCAATAGTAAGGTGTGGTTCAGTAATAAAATGCGGTTTATTCTCTTTGTTTGGAGTTAATAAAGACTGAGCAGGTTTCAATGTTTTTACCAACTGAACTATATCGTTTTTTGTTTGCACTGCAGCATAAATTGTATGCGTAGGAAAACTGCCAAATTTTTCAATTCGTACAGAAAATGGAGCAACGGTAGCTGTTAATCGTTGTAGCATAGGAATAACTTTTTTCTCTAGTATATTCCATTGTAAAAAATTAATAAGTGTAATATGAGGCTTACTGTATAATGCTGAAGGACAATCATAAGTAGCGGCAAAGGACTGCTTAATAGCCATTATTTTTTGATACACTGATTCGTCTGGCTGAATCACCAGCAAGTATTCGTTCATACCTAATGTACTCGGCATAGTAGTACTAGTGACCGGTTCACTATTGCTAAAAGGATGTTGCATGCTCACATTATTATCCGATTAATCAATGCCTCTTGTTCACCCACTATAGTCTTGTACAAACAAATAGAAGACAATTGTTCGGTAGCATGTGCCGTACTTACCAATTGTAATAACTGTGCAGCCGGAATATCAAAATGACTACGCCATTGGTAAAAGGTTTGGCACAACATAGCATGGGTTTGGCTTAAACTACCATCGCTCTGCACACACAAATGCTGCAAATGCCTAAACAAGATATTTTCTGCCTGCTCTTCGGCACAAAAACCGGCTAAAGCAACGGTTCTGCCCGATCCCTTACAAGCTGCTATAATGCGGTATTGTTGGTGGTTTTTGCCACAGTTGAACGATTGTACTGTCATAAGTTACTTTTTGATAAACTAAATTTTGTGGTATAAAAATACTAACTAATTTAGCATTTCAAAATTAAAATTTATGGATAACGAAATAATACACCGAAGTGCCTACAGCGGCACAAAAAAATTTACGCAGCAACAAGTAAAATCGGCTAATGCCACCGGCTTTGGAGCCGCTGCTGATGATTTTATGGAACGAGGCATTGACCTCAACGAATGTTTGGTGATGAACAATCCGGCTACTTATTTTTTTAGAATGAACAGCGAAGCCATGACCGGTGCAGGCATTTTTGCCGGCGATGTGCTTATTGTAGACCGAAGCATTAAAGCCACTAACGGAAAAATTATTGTAGCCGCCCTTAACGGTGAACTATTTGTGCGTCGGTTTCAACAGTATTTTAATAAAGCAACACTGAGTGCCGACAATAAAAAATATGCCGACATAGAAGTAAATGAGTTTGCACAATTTATTAGTTGGGGCGTAGTAACCTGTGTCATCCATATGCTTGAACCGGCATTGGTAGCGTTTAATAAAAAGCGAACCAGTTTTACTAAAAGCGAAGATTGAAACAAGTAGTAAATAATTTAATATAACTGTTTATCTTAACGATTAAAATCTTTCTAACGCCGCCTCTCACTTTAGGGATTAAGGGCGGGGATAGGGGTGGGGGTTAGGGGTATGAAAGCGATAGTAGATTGTAATAGTTTTTATTGTTCCTGTGAAAGGTTATTTCGGCCCGAGCTAGAAGGTAAACCCGTTGTAGTACTCAGTAACAATGATGGCTGTATCATTGCCCGTAGCGATGAAGCCAAAGCATTAGGCGTTGGTATGGCTGGTCCGTATTTTAAAGCAAAACCCATTATTGAAAAACATAACGTAACCGTATTCTCTAGCAATTATAATTTATATGGCGATTTAAGTTGGCGGGTAATGGAAACCCTACGACAGTTAGTAGGCGAAGAAAATGTAGAAGTGTATAGTGTAGACGAAGCTTTTCTCGATCTTGATTTCATCGCAAAAACCAATCTGCATGATTTTGCGCTGCACATTAGAGAAACTGTTGAAACATGGACGGGTATTAAAGTATCGGTAGGTGTTGCATCAACAAAAGTATTGGCTAAAGTAGCCAACCGTTTGGCAAAGAAAAATAAAGTAGATACTAATTGTGTAATGGTGCTGCATGATAAAGCTGCTATTCAAGATGCATTAAAAAAAACAATGGTAGATGATGTGTGGGGAATAGGTTATCAGTATGCCGAAAAACTAAAACGCTTTCAATTTTATACCGCTTACGACCTAAGCCTGAAAACCACTGCTTGGGCAAGTAAAAACCTTGGTGGTGTAGTAGGAGCAAGGTTGGTAAGAGAATTAAGAGGCGAACTTAGTTCTGCCATGGAAGAACAACTGACCGAGAAAAAAATGATTGCTACCACCCGAATGTTTGGCGAACCGGTAACCGATTTAAAAAGTATCAAAGAGGCTGTTGCTACTTATGTATCTCGAGCAGCAGAAAAACTTCGGCGACAATATGGTGCCGCTAAAACCATCAGTGTATTTCTAGTGGCAAAAGCAGTTAACGATACAGCTACATTCAATAGAGGTATTGCCAATAGTAGCTATATCACTTTGCCTATGGCAACATCGGCCACTAACGAACTCATTAAGCCGGCATTGGTATTAGCAGAACGCTTATTTGAGAATGGCACTGTGTACAAAAAGGCCGGTGTTACACTTAGTCATATTGTACCCGATACGGCTATACAGGGTAATTTATTTCTGTCTGATACCAATAATAGAAGAAAATTATTGATGGATATGATAGACAATATCAATGCTAGTCAAAGAAATGATATTTTAAAATTTGCAGCTAGCGGTACTACCCGCAATTGGAAGATGCAACAAAACTTTCACAGCCCACGATACACCAGCCGTTGGGAAGATTTATGCCTAGTTAAATAGTCAACTAAACAAGTTGCCTTGATGATTAGCTGCGCTATAGAATGTGGGTTTCTGTAACTCTAATCCGCAGGCGGTATTTATTTTATCTATCAAATAAACCGTTAACTCCGGCGAATACGTTTCATCATGCATATGCATAAAAAAATAAATTTCTTTTATGCCATTCGCTATCCAAAATTGCATTCGCTCAATCCATGCATCTGTTCTTGTATAATCAGACGCATGTAAACTATTGCCTACATAGCGTATAAATGCTTTGGGAATAGTGAGGTGCATATGAGCACAATCTCTTCTGCCAGCAGTATCTGTAATTACAGCACCCATATTATGGTCTTTTAAAAAAGAAAACAAAGCAGACCGTATAGCCGGTTTACCAAACCAATCTGGGTGCCTTACTTCAACAAAAAAAGAGAGATCGGTTGGGGGAGAAGCTTTCACTCAACTGTATAAACACAGGGCCAAGGTATTGTTCAAATGCCATAATACCCTTTAAAAACTCATCAGTAATAAATCGTTTGTTGTGATTAAGATTACCCCGATGTGTAATACCTTGGTACATTTTAGGGCAAAACTTAAACTGCTTGCCCTCCGCTTTTTCTGCCCATTTAGCAATGCCTGCCGGACCATATACCTTATAATGTGTGGCGTTTAATTCAATACAATTGTAATGTGTTACGTAATGTTGTAAAAAATCTTTTTCTTTTGTTTTAGGTGGATAAATCTTTCCAACCCATTCGGTTCTACCCCATTTGGCGCAACCAATATATACAGTAGGGTTAATTGTTTTTTGTCCAGACAAAACCTGCTTATTGAATACCGGTTCTACGGGTAAACTAAAGTCAATTTTATCTAATAAATCTGTTGCAACACGGCCAAATTCCATACAAGTAATTTTAGTAAAGCTAATTAAATAGAGTTGGATGATATACCTAGTCAGCACACATAGGGTTCGTCTGGCTTATGATTTGGCTTAGTATGGAGGACTATGTAAGATAAAAATTATAAGTAATTCAGAATTTTGTGATTTTTCTTAGTTATCATTAATTTGAAGTGAATTAAAAATACACGAAAACTCATCTCTTTTTTGTCCGAGCAACCAGCAGTTAATTTCAACTCGACATCCATTTTTAAGAAAAAAAGTTATACAACAATATGTACGATTGTGCTTTCCAAATTTTGTATCCGCAAGAAAAAAAGCAACATCTCTATTGCTAATTCTTTTGATTTTGCTGGTTTTTGCACTGGACTCATTCATTTTAAATTCTGAATACAGGGCGTTTAAATATGGCTCAACTAAATAATTATTGATTGATTGACGACGTTTAAAAATAGTCAATTGAAAACAATCAAGACTATCTTTACTTATTAGCATCGTGTTTGACATAATAGCTTGACTGAATATGCTATATTCGTTATACACTAAATTATTTGGTATAGATATTAAAATCTTTTCTTTATGAAAGGATGTATTAATCAAGTTTTCACTTTTGCATTTGGGTTCAAAATTTGTACAGCCTATCACAAAATAATTGAAGCAAATAAAAAAATAGAAGACTTTGTTCAACTGCTTATTTAACAATTGGCGTTTCATCGATTTTTTTTTCTTTCTTATCGAGGGTCTTCGCAAGGGATCTCGAAGAAATAATGTTGTAATCCAAAATGTACTCATGAAAAATGATCTCGGATATACAATACTTGGGAAATATTTTTCATGGAGCCTTGACTTTTTTCTCCACTTTTGTGTCAAGACAAAACTGGAATAAAACTTAGCTGCTTAAAGAATAGTAGCAGGTACTTCCGGCTTAGCATACGCAAATCGAGCAATCGGTTGCGTAGTATAATAGCCATCAATACCCAAAGAACAAATACTTCCGGCTTGTTCTAATGGTATAAATCCATCTGCGGTAAGCAGCTTTTCATCTACCAAAACATCGGTAATTTCCCCAATCACTAAGAAAGTACCATTATGGGTGATAGGTACAACTTCTACCAGTTTCAACGCATATTTAATAGTACTTTCTAACACAAATGGTGCAGCAATACCATCAATAAATTGTGGGGTTAAACCGGTAGCATCAAATTCACTTATGTCGCTAGGGTATTTGGCACTTGTTTGGTGTGCGGCAGCCACTATATTGGCATGTATATGATTGATGGTGTATACACCAGTAGCTTCAATATTGGCTAAAGTATGTGGTGCGGCGGCCCTTGGTCTGTTTTGAAATGCAATCAATGCAGGGTCGGCACCCAAATGAATGATATTACTAAAAATAGCCAAATTAGTTTGCTGTTGTTCATTGATAGTGCCAATCAGCGAAACGCTTTTAAATCCACTTAAAGTATTAATGAAATTAGCCCGATAAAATCGTTCCATCGATTGTATACGGTCAGTTGTAAAATGTGTCATAGTGCATTAATAAGGATAAGAAATAAAAATGGTTCAACCCGGCAATAAAAAAGCCGGATATCAAAAATATCCGGCCTAGAAAAAAGTGTTCACTATTAATCTCTGCTAGCAATTTTGCTCAGCAAACGTAAAATTTCAATGTACAACCAAACAATGGTAACCATCAAACCAAAAGCACCATACCATTCCATAAACTTAGGGGCTCCCATTTCGGCGCCTTGTTCAATCATATCAAAATCCATAATTAAATTCAATGCAGCAATGGTTACAACAAACAACGAGAAACCAATGCCTAACCAACCACCTTCGTGTAAAAATGGAATATCAATATTGAAGAAACTCAATCCAAAAGCAATCAAGTAAAAGAAAGCGATACCCATTGTTGCTGTAATCACCACGCTTTTAAAACGTTCGGTGGCTTTGATTACTCTAAAGTTATATAACAAGAACATAGAGATGGCAACACCAAAAGTTAAGCCCACTGCTTGCATAATAATGCCGGGATAACTTTCTGCCATGGCAAAATTGATTACCGCAGAAATGCCGCCAATGAAAAAGCCTTCTAACAAAGCATACAATGGCGCTAAATAACCCGATAAGTTGGGTTTAAATGCTAATACAATAGCAACTACTAATCCGCCAATAGCACCGCCAATCATCAACACATTAATGTCTTGACCATTATAAAAACGATACCAAGTAAATGCTGCCGATGCAAGCACCATGATAAATAGAAATCCAAATTTATTGAGTGTACCACGAACGGTCATTGCACCATCTAAATTGGTGGCCATTGACTTGTTAAAGATTTTTTCAGTAAGTGTTGGGTTTCCTGATTTAAAAAATGCCATAATTGTGTTTTTAGTATTTCAAATATAGAAAAGAAAAGATGAAGCGTTTGTTATTGTTTCATTTTTAGGTGAGGATAATGATCAACGGTTTCAAATACATAATTAGGGTTCTTTTTCAATTCACTAATCACATAGTTCAACGAATCGGCATCTTCTTGATGCTTAAACATACGGTCATGAGCCAATAATACCACATGGTTTTTGGTACGGGTTTCTTTGCGGTTTAAGGCACTAGTAATTTGCTTAACAATGGTTTGTGCCGATTGTACGGGGCGATTACTCCCGTCATACCTAAAATGCCATTCAATATCCCAACCCACTACATCGTAACCTGCACTGTCTAATATTTTGATGGTGGGCTTAACCAATTTGGTACCATAAAATTCCTTCTTTGTTCCCCAACCATTATTACCCGGAAGCCGTGCAATTTTATACGGCACATGCAACGAATCTTGTGCTTTTTGAAAGTCAACCAATGCCAAAGTAGGTTGTCCGTAAAACGTTTTAAACTTATTGTAAAACGCATGGGTATTACTGTGGTTGGCCAATAAAAATTCCGGATAACTGTCTCTCACTTTTGTAACCAAAGCCTTGCCCCACTTATCTTTTCCGTGTACGCCAACCATAAAAAATGTGGCTTTTACACCGTTTTTTTGACACACTTCCATACAGTGCGTAGTGCCGGGTTGCGGACCATCGTCAAACGATAAATAAATATATTGTTTGGTGGTATCGTAAACGAATGGCTGTCGGTCAAACTTGTTGGCACTTGTTGCAGAAGCTGTAGTGTCTGTTGTCTTTGTTTGACTCGTATCCTGTTGAGTAGCGGTAGTGCCACTATTGCACGAAGTGCCAATCAATCCAACAATAATAAAACTCAATAGGGTACTACTCATTGCATCATCCATTTTCTACAAAGGCTGGGTTTATGATTGCAAATATATTGTAGTGTTTACGAAGGCTGTATCAGTACCGGTTGGTATTTGTAGTTATTTAACGAAATAGGGTGATAAAAATCAGCTTTATTTACCGCCATACTTACCTTAACTTCGGCATTCTAATTATTGATGCTATAATCGAATACAATGAGTAGAATTGAAGAACGTTTGCAAGACGTAGTGATAAAATTTGCCGGCGATAGTGGTGATGGAATGCAATTAACCGGTCAGCAGTTTACCAACAATACCGCCTTATTGGGTATTGATTTGGCAACTTTCCCCGATTTTCCGGCCGAAATCAGAGCCCCTCAAGGTACTTTACCCGGGGTGAGTGGTTATCAGCTGCGTTTCTCTAGCGATAAAGTGTTTACCCCCGGCGATAGTTGCGATGTGCTTGTAGCCATGAATGCCGCTGCGCTGAAAGTAAACCTAAAAGGTTTGAAACCCGGTGGAAAAATCATTGCTAACATTGATGGTTTTGATGGCAAAAATCTGCGTTTAGCCAATTATCCCGAAGGTGTAAATCCTTTAGAAGATGGCAGCTTAGACAGTTATGAATTAATCAAAGTAGATGTAACCAAACTTACCCGTGAAGCACTCAAAGACTTTACCTTGGGTATGAAGGAAAAAGACCGGGCAAAAAACATGTTTGTCTTGGGCTTTTTGTATTGGATGTATAGCCGCAGTTTAGAAAATACCATCGGCTTTTTAACCGAAAAATTTGGTAAGAAAGATGACATCTTGCAAAGCAATATCAAAGTTTTGCAAGCAGGGTATAACTATGGCGATACAACCGAAACCTTTACCACCCGTTATGTGGTAGAAAAAGCCAAATTACCTGCCGGTGAATACCGCAGCATTATGGGTAATCAGGCTTTATCTTATGGTTTGATAGCAGCAGGCGATGTAAGTGGATTGCCGATTTTCTTAGGTACTTATCCCATTACGCCGGCTTCAGATATTTTGCATGAACTGAGTAAATACAAAACATTCAATATCCGCACTTTTCAGGCTGAAGATGAAATTGCCGGTATTTCTGCGGCCATAGGTGCAGCCTACGGCGGAAGTATTGGTATTACAACCACATCGGGTCCGGGTATGGCGTTGAAAACAGAGGCGATGGGTTTAGCGGTGATGTTAGAAATTCCGTTGGTGATAGTGAACATTCAGCGTGGCGGACCATCTACCGGTTTACCAACCAAAACCGAACAAAGCGATTTGATGCAGGCCTATTATGGCAGAAATGGCGAATGTCCGATGCCGATTATTTCTGCGTCTACACCAAGCGATTGTTTTGATGTAGCGTATGAAGCCGTACGTATTGCCATACAACACATGACACCGGTTATTTTATTGAGTGATGGTTATATTGCGAATGGTGCAGAGCCTTGGAGGTTTCCGAAAACTGCCGATTTGCAGCCCATTACCGTTAAATTTAAAGAAGGGCTGGCGGATGATGAACCTAAGTTTCAGCCTTATCGCCGTGACGAAAAATTGGTTCGTCCTTGGGCAGTGCCCGGCACCGCCGGATTAGAACACCGCATTGGTGGATTAGAAAAACAAGACATTACCGGTAATGTAAGCTACGACCCTGATAATCACCAACACATGATTTACACCCGTCAAGCAAAGGTGGATAAGATTGCCGATTACATTCCGTTACAACAATTAGACAGCGGCCCTGAAAGTGGTAAAGTGTTGGTATTGGGTTGGGGTTCTACCTATGGTGCTATTAAAAGTGCTTGTTTAGCGTTGCAGGCACAGGGTCATGCGGTGAGTCATGCACATATTCGTTACATGCGACCATTCCCAAAAAATTTAGGCGATATTATCAGCAAATTTGATAAAGTGTTGATACCTGAGATTAACAACGGACAGTTGATTAAAATCATCCGTGACCAATATTTGGTAGATGCCAAAGGGCACAATAAAATGATGGGTATTCCCATTACCAAATCAGAATTGGTAGATGCGATAATAGCCATGTTATAACAACTACTACAAATTTTAAAAAACAAAGGGCTGCTTGTTGCGGCCCTTTTTGTTTGGAATATGATTTTTGTCTGTCTAAGCAACTTTATTCAGGGAATCAATAGGTTGAGTTCTTAGATAAGTTGTAGGCTATAATTTTCTGTCCCATGGTTTGTGTCCGCACAAACCATCAATTAGCTACGTCCACACCCAACTTGCCCCAAAAAAGAAGGCCCGCCCTAAAAAGAGCCGGCCGTTGCTAACCTATGAAAAACACCGAGTTAAATAAGGTGTAATAATCTATTGTCTTTGTCTGCCACCACCCTGTGGTCCAAATCTTCGGTTTTGTTGCCTATTCTGCAATTCCTTCTTCAACATTTGTTTAAACGCCATTTCTACCTTAAATATTTTGTTTACCCGATCATCAGAACTCAACACTTTCTTAAATTCAGGTTTGTATTTTTTTCTGATGTTGAGTACTAACTCATCTTTTTCTAATACATCTGCGTCTCTATTGTCTTTAACCACTTTCAATAATTCTGAGCGGTAATTATTGTACACCGGCCAAAATTTTTGTGCTTCATCGGTAGTTAGGTTCAATTCTTTTGTCAAAAAAGCTATTTGAATAGCCTCTAGCTTTTTGAGCTGTTCAGCAGGCTGGGCATAGCTTATAAGGGCTGTGCCGGCAAAAATGAGGACTAAAAGTAAATATTTTTTCATAATCTGTACAAATTTAAATGCCTTTTCCAATATTTTCATCCATTACCTCATGCTCATTGAGATAGTTGAGTATTTCTTCATCTGTTGCAGACTCAATAAACAAGTTAACGTCTAACTCATCTTGGCTGCTATTGGGTTCATTATCAGTATAATCCGCAGTATTAGCATGGGTGTCTAAAAATGCAGTAATGGTTTCTTCGGGAATGCTATTTACAGCTTGCGGTACATTGATTTGCCGAGCTTTTTCTACTTCGGCAACGGTGGGTTGATTATTGCCTGATGATTGCATCAGCAGTACAGCACCGGTAACCAAAACACCAACTACAACCGCAGCTGCTGCATAACTTACCCAACGGCGAACAACGGTCATTTTCACCACTTTAGCAGTAGGTGTAGCAGTAACGGCAACATCAAACGCCTCAAAGTACCCTTCCGGAACTTCATATACATTATGGCGGTTTATTCCGGCTAGAACAGGGGCAGTAGCCATTAATTCTTCGCTAATGGTATCGGCTTTTACCTTATTTAAAATGGAAGAAGGTAATTGGTCAAAATAGCCGATTGGGGCAGTATAAGTGGCCGAAGTTGCCTTAGACAGCAATGCTTCGGCCCTTATTTGTTGCAGAATACAGGTTGCAAGCCCTTCAAAATAATCATTGGGTACGGAATAAACCTCACGGTGTTCAATGTTAGCAACGGCCGAACTTATTTGGCTTAATTCTTCTAATATGGTGTTGTGTTTGTTCATTTTAACGTTGATAAGACCTTTTTTTAAGTACTAGGTTTAACGGTTTAAGATGTAATCTTCAATTTTTTTGGCGGCATGGTGATAACTGGCTTTTAAAGCACCTTCACTGGTTTCAAGTACTCGGCTCATTTGCTCATACGGCATTTCATCGTAGTAGCGAAGCAGAAACACTGCCCGTTGTTTTTCGGGCAACTGTTGAATGGCTAATTGCAATTTCCATTCTAACTTGTTGGCATCAAACCCCTTATCGGCCACAATTTTATGTTCCAGCCCATTTTCATCATCACTTAAACTTAAAGTGCTTCGTTTTTTTTGTTGTTCTAAAAAAGTAAGGCTTTCATTGGTTGCAATGCGATACAGCCAAGTGTAGAGCTGGCTATCTTCTCTAAAGTTTTCTAATCCTTTCCAAACTTTTATAAACATATTCTGCAACACATCGTTGGCATCTTCATGTTCTATCACTAAACGGCGAATATGCCAATACAACTTTTCCTGATATTTTTTAATAATGGCAGTAAAGGCCAATTCTTTTTGGTCCGGTCGCTTAAACTGGTTCAACAAGTCTTTGTCATCAAAATGCATGCAGAGAAATTTTGTATTAAAAATACAATAGTCAACCCATAGATGTTTGTAAGGCGGCAAAGTTTAAAGCCACCGTGAAACAAAGTTGATTAAACGTGTATTATTTACACAATAATTAGAATAAAAACAAAAATATTCAAGTTTTTTAGAATGATATATATCAGCAAATAAAAATTCATTCTAGTTTAGTTTTGATTACCAAAAGTTGATACAAAAAGATATCTTGCTATCACGACCAACTAATATTCAATGTACTTTCAAATAAATTCAAATCAATTTTATGAACAGAAACACATTCCCCATAGGGGAGGCCTTTCCGGCAAAAGCAGAATTACAACAATGGGTAGATACCATTGCAGCTTATACCAAAGCTTCCAAAACATATTGGTGCAATGGCTCAACAGAAGAATATCAAGCCTTTTGTAAAGAATTAGTAGAGAAGGGTACATTTATTGCACTTAACCCTGAAAAAAGGCCAAATAGTTTTGCCTGTTTCAGCGATCCCAGTGATGTTGCCCGAGTAGAAGACAAAACTTTTATCTGCAGCCGCAGAAAAGAAGATGCAGGACCAACCAATAATTGGATGGAACCGAAAAAAATGAAAATTATTTTGAATGATCTGATGCAGGATAGTATGCAAGGTAGAACCTTGTATGTTATACCTTTCTGTATGGGTCCGTTAGGATCACCCTATGCCCGTTATGGTGTACAAATTACCGACTCTGAGTATGTAGTGGTGAATATGCATATCATGACTCGTATGGGAGAAAAGGTGTTGCCTTATATTCATAAAAATGAGTATGTAAAATGTTTGCATACCGTTGGTGCACCACTTAATCCCGGTCAAAAAGATGTGCCATGGCCATGTAATCCAGAAACAAAATACATCTCTCATTTTCCTGAAGAAAGATTAGTGATTTCTTATGGTAGTGGTTATGGTGGTAATGCGTTGATGGGTAAAAAATGTTTTGCATTGCGTATTGCATCGGCACTAGCAAGAGAAGAAGGTTGGTTAGCTGAGCACATGTTAATTATGGGTATTGAATCTCCTGAAAAAGAGAAAAATTATGTTGCAGCAGCTTTCCCAAGTGCTTGTGGTAAAACCAATTTCGCCATGATGATTCCACCGGAATCAATGGAAGGTTGGAAAGTAACTACCATTGGTGATGATATTGCTTGGGTGCATAAAGGTGAGGGTGGGCAGTTATTCGCCATCAATCCCGAATCTGGTTACTTTGGTGTAGCACCGGGCACCAACTTCAAAACCAATCCCAATGCTATGGAATCTATCCGGGCAAATACTATCTTTACTAATGTAGCTATTACGCCTGATAAAGATGTTTGGTGGGAAGGCTTAACACCAGAACCGCCTGCTAATTTAACCGATTGGCATGGTAAACCTTGGGATCCTGCTAGTGGTAAACCTGCAGCACATCCTAACTCAAGATTTACTGCACCATCGTATCAAAATCCTGCGATAGACGAGAAATGGGATGACCCTCAAGGTGTACCTATTGCGGCCTTTATTTTTGGTGGTAGAAGAAGCAGTGTTGTACCATTGGTTTATCAATCGTTCAATTGGAATTTTGGTGTGTATTTAGCTGCTACTATGGGTAGCGAAACTACTGCTGCTGCCTTTGGCGAAGTAGGTAAAGTGCGTAGAGATCCATTTGCAATGTTGCCATTTATGGGTTATAACATTGGCGATTATATTAACCATTGGTTACAGTTTGGTAGAGACTTACCCAATGCACCAAGAATATTTGGTGTTAACTGGTTCCGCAAAAATGCCGAGGGTAAATTTGAATGGCCGGGCTTTGGCGAAAATACAAGAGTGCTGAAATGGATATTCCAAAGAGTGAATGGTAAAGCATCTGCTGTAGAATGTCCAATTGGTTGGGTACCACGTTATGAAGATATGTATTGGAAAGGCTTAGAAGATTATACAAAAGATAAATTCAATAATGTAATGACCATTGACAGAGAACCTTGGAAAAAAGAGTTGCTGTCACACGAAGAATTGTTCTCTCAATTCTACGATAAGTTACCAAAAGAATTCTTCTTCATCAGAGAATTATTATTGTCTTCACTGTGGCGCTCTCCTGAACATTGGGGCCAACAGGCAGAAAAAATATAATCCTTCTTATAACACCATCAGCTAATGCATTAAATTAGCTGATGGTCTTTCGATTGCTTGCTACTTATACATTTACAGTATGAAATGGTTAACTGATTTTTTCAATAACCCGGTATCTGCTGCCTATATCATTTTGATATATGCTATAGTAATAGCCGCTGGAGTAGCATTAGGAAAAGTGTCTTTTAAAGGCGTAAAGTTCGGTATTGCCTTTGTGTTATTTACCGGTATTGCCATGGGGTATTGGGGCTTTGCCATAGATGAGCATGTACTTGATTTTATTAAAGAATTCGGACTTATTTTATTTGTCTATACTATGGGTTTGCAAGTAGGTCCGGGCTTTTTTGCTTCGTTAAGAAACCAAGGTTTGCGCCTGAATATGTTGGCATTGATTTGTGTGTTGTTGAGTGTTGCTACTGTTGTGGTGATGTTTTACGTTACCGATATTCCAATGCCATCTTTAGTAGGGCTGATGTCTGGTGCGGTAACCAATACACCGGGTCTGGGTGCAGCACAACAAACCATTAAGGATTTATCTGCTTTACATCCTGAACTTAATCAACTACCTCCATTGGGTACCAACTATGCATTGGCTTATCCCGGCGGAGTTATCGGAATTATTTTTGTTATGATATTGGGCAAGTGGGTGTTAAAGATTAATATGGATAAGGAGAAAGAAGCTCATTTATTAAAAAGTAAATTAGATACACCACAACCTGCTACTTTAACCTTACAGGTAAAAAATCCTTCTTTAGTTGGTAAGAAAGTAAAAGCCATTTTTGATACTTTACAAATGAAGTTTGTGGTATCTAGAATCTATCATAACAAAAAAACCAAACCTGCTACTAAAGAAACCGTATTACATGAAGACGATATTATTCTTATTGTAGCCAATCCGGCTGATTTTGATCGACTTCGTACTTTGATTGGAGTAGATAGTGAAATGGATTTATCGCTTACGCCTGGTTCTATCACAGCTAAAAAAATACGTGTTACACAAAAAGAGGTTTGTAATAAAGCATTGTCGGGTTTAGATGTTATTCATCAATACAGCGTAACTATCACAAGAGTACTTCGGTCAGGTATTGAGTTTATTCCTTATGGTCATACACATTTGCAATTTGGTGATGTGGTTACCGTTATTGGCGACGAACAGCATATTAATACTGTAGCAAAAGTGTTTGGTAATTCTGAAAAAAGGCTGAAAGAGCCCAATGTAGCGGGATTATTCATTGGTATTGCATTAGGTGTTTTGTTGGGTATTATTCCTTGGTCTTTACCCGGTATTCCTGTGCCGGTAAAATTAGGATTGGCAGGTGGTCCGTTGATTGTAGCCATCATCATTAGTCGCTATGGTAGCGTTGTTCCCATCACTTCTTATGTTACACAAAGTGCTAATTATATGGTGAGAGAAATTGGCATTGTGCTGTTTTTGTCGAGTGTTGGATTAAAAGCAGGGCCAACTTTTGTAGCTACCATTATGTCAATGCAAGGCTTGGTATTAGTGCTATTAGCAGCTTGTATTACCATCATACCTTTATTGATAACCATGCTGATTGGCAGGTTAATGTATAAGATGAATATGTTAGAAATATTTGGATTGTTAGCAGGTGCTTCTACCGACCCTCCGGCATTGTCCTTTGCTATTCAATCAAGCGGAACAGATGCTCCTGCTGTGGCTTATGCCGGTGTTTATCCATTAACCATGTTTCTTAGAATTATGGCCGCACAATTATTAGTGCTGTTATTTGTTTAAAATCAACGAATGTCTTGTTCGGTTGGAACGGGTAGGTCAATACCTAACTGATTAAAGTATTTGTGCTTGGCATTTTCATAAAACCAAATCACATCTCCAATATTGGCATGGCCGTGGATGTCGGCTAATTTAAATACCAACAAGTACATTAAACCCACACCGGGTTGAGGGAATATTTTGTTGGAGATATATTGCCAATGATCTGTTTGTGGGATATCGCCGATGCTCTCATATTGACGATATAATCCATAAGACATATCATGTAATTCTACCAAACGGTACAATCTATTTTTGATTGGTGGAATATGGGCTAAGTCATTATCCATTATTTCCATAGCAGCAATCAAGCTTACTAAACCGTGCCTTTTATGAGCAGGTTTTCCGGTTAAAGGATGTGGAATCACTAAAGATTTATCTTCTTCCGTTTTGCCAATATCATGTAACAGCGAAACAATTTTTAATTCTTGCTCAACTATTCTACTATCTAAGTGGAGTTGAGGGAATAAGGCAAAAAGCGTTTCTAAAAATGTAGTTTGAGGTTGGTGAAACAAACTGTCAACATTCTCATAAACAGCTTCTAAATGGTGTGTTAGCATTACATGGTTGGTATTGCTAAAATGGCTATCAACTGTAACAGATGCTTTTTGCCACCACTGGGATTGCTTAATTTTTTGCTCGATATGTGCTAGGTTGAAGTACATCTTTATTCAACAAACAAACTACATTTTCAGCATAAAAAGAAAAACCGCTATCAGTTATTGACAGCGGTCTGGTATAAAAAATTTGACGTGTTACGCTATCCTTTTCTACTGATGGCTTTTTCGGCAGCAGCTACAATAAACGGTGTATCTAAACCATATTTTTTTAGTAGATCTAATGGTTTACCACTTTCTCCAAATGTATCGTTGGTGCCGATATATTCGATAGGTATAGGACAATGTTTTGCCGCAACCTGTGCAATGCTATCACCCAATCCACCAATAATATTATGCTCTTCGCAAGTAACGGCACATTTGGTTTTTTTGATAGATGCCAATACCGCAGCTTCATCTAAAGGTTTAATGGTATGAATATTTATTACTTCAACACTAATCCCTTTTTCTTCTAAAATAATACCGGCTTCAATGGCCTTCCATACCAAATGCCCACAAGCAAAAATTGTTACATCTGTACCTTCGCTAAATTGTTGGGCTTTGCCAATAACAAAGTCACTTTCTTGTGTAAAATTTGGCCATTTAGGACGACCAAAACGCAAATACACCGGTCCTTCATAATCGGCAATGGCAATAGTGGCTGCCTTAGTTTGATTATAGTCGCAAGGCACAATAACGGTCATGCCGGGCAGCATTTTCATTAATCCGATGTCTTCTAATATTTGGTGAGTTGCCCCATCTTCGCCAAGGGTTAAGCCGGCATGGCTAGCACAAATTTTTACATTTTTGCCGCTGTAAGCTACACTCTGACGGATTTGGTCATACACACGGCCTGTGCTAAAATTAGCAAAAGTGGTAGTGTACGGAATTTTTCCACCAATGGTTAAGCCGGCAGCAACGCCAATCATGTTGGCTTCGGCAATACCACACTGTACAAAACGGTCTGGAAATTCTTTGATGAATTTATTGAGTTTTAGAGAACCGGCTAAATCGGCTGTAAGGGCAATGATATTGTGGTTGGCTTTTGCCGCTTCGTAAATACCATCTCCAAAACCACCACGGGTTTCTTGTTCGTTTAGTACCTGTATATCTTTAAGCATAGCTGTATTTTGCGGAGCAAAGTAACATAAAATACGCCGTAGAAACTTGAAATTTGTAGATTAGTCATCTGAAAACAACTTATGAAAGCAATACTTTTTATCAGCATAGCTATAATACTAGGGTTTGAGTCAACTGCACAACGTAGTATCAATAGTTTTCCGGGTTCGGTAAATAATTCGTTAGAGTTGATGCAAGACGGTTGGGGCAGACCGCTTTACCTCAAAACAGAATTTAATTTTACCGGTTCTCCTTTTTGGCCCGAGGAATATCATGTAGCACAACTTACCGTTAAAAATGGAAGCCGCTACCAAGGTGTTATGGTGAAGGTTAATTTGCTCTCTAATATGGTGTTGTTTAAAGGTGCCGACGGCACAGATATGGAAGTTACCACCGAAGTTAGAAAGATTGCTTTCTCAGATACTACTGGCCCTATGAAGGGGGCTGTGTTGGCAAATGGTTTTCCGGCTGTGGGTTCGAAAACTGCTGCCACTTATTACCAACTGTTAGATACGGGTAACCATAAATTATTAAAATGCTTTGCTATAAGTATTGATGAAAAAACGCAATACGGTTATGCCGGCGTTACCAAAGAATTGGTGAAGAAACCCATTTATTTTGTGTACTCGGCCGATGGTAATATGAAAAAGCTAGAGAAAGGAAAAGCCGCTTTATTAAAACTGTTCCCCAACCAAAAAACAGCCATTGAAGATTATTTGCAAAAAGAAAAATTGAAACTAGAGAAGGAAGCAGATTTTATTAAAGTAATAGCATATTTGAATAGCTTGCCAGTAACGAACTAGGGCTTATGTTGTTAAAAAGTCAAGGTCAAAATAGTAGCGTTCTCTATTTGATTTGTCAACGTAAAGTGTTGTTTGTTTTTGTTTCTCCAAGTAAAAAGCCAAAGTGATTTTGTCTTTTGGAATAACCCTGCTTATAAATTTTTCTGTCTTCCCGCTACGGATATTTAGTTTAGAAAAGATAATAACCGTTTGCTTAATCTGAACCTGTTCAACATTACGCATCGAGCCACCAGCGAGTGCATTCAAACCTTGTATTTCTCTTTCGATATCAAGTGTCAACAGTTCATTTTTATGCCCATATTTTTCTTTCTCTTCTATATAGTTGTTTTCTCGTAGTTCACATTCTGTTAAGTTAACTTGTATCTTTTCACCATTTTCTTTTAGGTCTTCAATTAGTGTTGTTATTTGTTTTTGAACGCTAATGTCTTTTGTAGAAGGTGTATACCGTAGAAATAAAAATCCTCCCCAAAACAAAGCTAAGCCAATCAGCCAAAATAAGAATGGGTAAGGAATTAACTCACCTGAATACTTTCTAAAAAAGATAATTGTTAATAGACCAAGTCCGATTAAAAAGTATGCGATAATTCGTCTCCACATATTTATAAGATTCTTTTGAGAAGATACAGCTACTAAGTTAGTGTGCTAAATTTCTTGCTTAAATATCGGCGTTTTGATGTCGTGGTAAAAAAGAAAAGTCCAACCTTCGGTTTGCCCTTGTTCCCACCAGGCTTGTCTTAATTGCATGCATTTTTTTCCATCAAAATCATACTTAGCTACAAACTTACTTTTCATCTGTTGCAGTTGTGGGGCATCATCGCCGCCAAAAAATAATGTTTCGTTTTCGTCTCTTATCCAAAATACTTGGTGATGCGGACTATGTGCCGATGTTACTTGGTATTCGATGTAATGATCAATCAGCCCATCTCCATTCAACACTACTACATTACTATGACCTTCTAGTACTGCTAATTCTTCGGCCATATAAGATGGAAAACCTGTTTCTAATGCAAAAGCCAATTCTTTTTCTTGTACATAATATACCGCATTAGGAAATGCCAAACTGTAATTACCTAGTTGATCTCTTTTACTAATGCCACCTGCATGGTCTTTATGCAAATGACTCATTAATACTTTGGTAACTTGTTCCGGACGAATACCATTAGCTTGTAGATTATGATACAACTGCAACTGCCCTTGTTGAGAAAACCCAAGTCCGGCATCAATCAACAACACATCTTTTGAGGTTATAATGACAAATGGCTGAACTTCTACCAATAAACTACCAATGGACCGCTGTTGTAAATCGTCTTTATCTGTATCAAACGGAACAAAAATCTTTGTTTTATCTATCGTAAATGAACCTTCCGATAAGGGAATAATTTGAGCCATAATACTTGCTTTATTGCTTGTAGGTATTAACGCAATACCATTTGCCTATCGGCATCTAAGCGAACCAAAATAAAAATCAATACCGTAAACGTAAGTAGGGATGAACCACCATAACTAATCAACGGTAGTGGGATACCAATGATAGGAAACAATCCAATAGTCATACATACATTAATGGCAATATGAATAAACATAATACTCGCAACACTGTAGGCATACACTCGGCTAAAAGTACTGCGTTGTCTTTCGGCCATTTGCACAATTCTAAAGAGCAAGAAAAGATAGATACCCAAAAAAACAATACTTCCAATAAAGCCAAACGCCTCGGCTAGTGAAGTAAAAATGAAATCTGTTCTTTGTTCCGGAACATATTTACCACGGGTTTGTGTTCCTTTCAAAAATCCTTTGCCAATAATGCCGCCTGAACCAATAGCAATTTTACTTTGGCGTACATTATAATCATCGGGTTTGCGGGCCGGTTTTTCAGAATCTTTTTTAGCCATGGCACTTTTGTTGCGACTGCAATCGTAATCTTTACCCACCATGCTATACACCCTTTGGCTTTGATAGCATTGCAGCACATTATCGAACATATATGGCACAGCGAAGCGTTGAAAACTTACACAGGCGGCCCAAACAACGATAATGATGGTGAGCAAGTTTTTATGTCTTTTGAATTGTCTGCGTAACGCATAAATCAGTAATACTGCTATTACGGTAAGTATAATCGCCAATGTATTAGGTTCAAAAATAAGTGATGCAATCACTAGCGCTGCAATCGACGAGCCGATGATTAATATCCATGGCGATAAGCCTTCTCTGTACATCACAATAAAAAAGGAGAAGTACACAAGTGCTAATCCCGTTTCATTTTGTAGCACGGATAAAACTGCCGGTGTTAAAGCAATAGCTCCTGCAACAATTTGTGATTTTACTTTTGAGAAATCGGTTTCTTGTCTGGATAAGAATTTGGCCAATGCTAATGCAACAAAAATTTTACAAAGTTCTGCCGGTTGTAAATTAAAGCCGCCACCGAGGGGAATCCAACTTTTTGAACCGTTGATATTTTTACCAATGGCAAATGTTGCTATCATCAATAATATGCCAAATCCGTATAATAAATTGGCAAACGTGGTGTACAACTTGCTATCAGTTAGCAAAATAAATGTAGCCGCAATCACACAAACACCTGTAAAATATAGTTGTTTGCTGTAATTTGTTTTGCCGTCAAAAAAAGTGCTAACCGCAGAAGTATCTGTGTTATATTCTACCATAAAAATACACAGAATACCAATGACTACTAATATCGCATAGAGCCATATTACCGTCCAGTCTACCCCTTTAGAAATGGTATTTTGTTTACGGTTACTCATGGCCTTTTATTGTCTCTTTTAATTTTAGGATCGTTGGGTTTCAGCATAGGATTGAGTCCGGTTTTGCTACTATCAATCGGATCATTATCTTTTCTGTCTGGCTCTGCTTCAGGGTCGAAAGTGGTTTTACGTTCGGTATTTAAATCAATGATTTGTGCCGTATCATCTAATACTTCTTTGGCTTGGCGAATAGAATCTTTCATATAATACCAACGCTTAATTGCAGCAGGTATATAATCTAGCTTCGCAAATTCTTCTGCTTTTTTCTCACTTGCGGCAGATAAGGTATCGTAAATGTATTTTTCAATCATCAGTGAAGCAATTGGCGCAGCTACTACACCACCATAACCGGCATTCTCTACCACAACAGCTATGGCAATGGTGGGATTTTCTCTCGGTGCAAATGCCACAAATAAACCGTGGTTTTTTCCGTGAGGGTTTTGTGCGGTACCGGTTTTAGCACACATATTTATACCGGCTACTTTAGCACGGGTGGCTGTACCGTAATCTGTTACATCTTGCATACCTGCATGTACGGCTTCGTAGCTACTATCGGGTATATGCAGTGGGGTGTGTTTTTTGCGATATTTAGCGACAAACACCGTATCAGCTATGGTTTCATTCTCTATGCTATCTACAAAATGCGGTGTAAAGTAATAGCCTTTATTGGCAATAATACACATTGAATTGGCCAACTGCAGTGGTGTTGCTGTCATACGATCTTGACCAATACCTAAGGTTACCAAATTGCAACTATTCCAACGGGCAAAACCACCAAAGTCTTTGTTATAACGGGCTGTATCGGGTATGCTTCCTCTATCCTCTGATGGTAAATCAACTTGAACTTTAACGCCTAAGCTAAAGGCATTCATGTATTCTTTCCATTTAATATAGCCGGCTTGAGTGTTAGCATAATTTTTATTGTCTAACGCTAAGCGAAACACATGGCAATAGTAGGCATTACAAGAATTAGCAATCGATAATCTTAAGTTAGCAGCATGACCACCACCTGCATGGGTACATTTTACAGGTCTGCCGCAATAATAGTATGCACCACCACAAGGAAAACCGGTACTTGGCGTAATCAAGCCTTCGTCTAAAGCAACCAATGCACCAATTGGTTTAAAGGTAGAACCGGGTGGATATTGACCCTTGATTGCCCTGTTGTACATAGGTTTTGCCGTATCTAAAAACATACGACTAAAGTTTTTTCTACGATCCGAGCCGGTTAACATATTGGGGTCGTAACCCGGTGCAGATGCCATGGCTAAAATGCCACCGGTTTTTGGATTGATGGCTACCGCACTACCAATTTTGTTTTGTAATAATTTTTCGGCCAATTGCTGTAATTCGATATCAATACTAGTATACAAATTTCTTCCGGCCACAGCCGCAGTATCATACAGACCTTTTTCAAACGAACCTTGAATTCTGTTTTTGTTATCTCTCAATTGAAACTTAATACCACGTTGGCCCATTAATACTTTTTCGTACGAAGCTTCTAAACCATTTCTTCCTACATAGTCACCCATTTGGTAGAAGTAGTTTGATTTGCGAATGATGGCACTATCGGCTTCTCCTACATAACCCAAAATATGTGCTGCGGCTTTGAAGGGATAAGCCCTTACAGGTCTTTCTGCCAGGTCAAACCCCGGAAACTTGTACATGTTTTCATCTAATTGGGCATACACTTGCGGTGTAATCAAGCCCTGAAAAACGGAAGGTCTAAAACGGCCGTTTCGAATGATAGCGCCAATTACTCGTTTTTTAAATTCAGCTGTATCAATATTTAAAATGCGACAAATGCTAAATGTATCTACATTTTTGATTTGAAAGGGAGTAACCATCAAATCGAACATGGCTATATTATCGAGTATGGCTCTGCGTTTACGGTCGAAAATAATGCCACGGCTTGGGTAAACTACTTTCTTAAATATGGCATTGTCTTCCGCTAGTTTAGCATACTTGCTAGAAAAGACTTGCAGGTTAATCAATTGACCAACGATGATGATAAAAACGGCTGCAAAAATGATTTGTATAATTCTGCTCCTGCTTTGATTGTAGACCGGCATAATTGGTTATGAATGTGTAGCGTGAAGATGTGTTGCAATAGCAAAATTGCATGATGTGTGGCGAAATAAAATCAAACAGGCAAATTAAAATTTGTTAACAGTTGTGAACGACGCTAAGCAGCATTGGTTCTATATTTTCCTTTACGGAAGAAAAGCATTTCGGTAAGAAATATTAAGAGCATGCTAACAGCTGTAGTACCGGTTACTTTACCCAATAAATACAACATATCATCAAACTGAAGCCACTCTATAAATACCAAATAAAAATGATGGATAAATGTAAGCAGCAACACATAAATACTGTAAGGTGCCCAACCCATACTTTTAATACTTGGTTCAATATAACTTAACTCTACAGACTCCTGCGGTAGCAGTAAATTCACTAAAAATGGTCTTAGATAGGCGATGAGTACGCAGGGTGCAGCATGCAAGCCGGGGGTGCCGGTAAGAAAATCTAGGCTTAACCCAAAAATAAATGCAACCAACATTAAAAAGAAACGGTTAATGCTGAAAGGCAACCACAGAATAAAAATGAAATAGAGATAAGGAACAATAAATTGGTGCAACGGCGGAATTTTATTCAGCACAAAAGCCTGTACCAAAAGGAACAATATAAAACGGATAATATTTCTCAGCAGTTCACTCATTGATTTTTTACCGGTTTAGTGGCTAAGCTGCGTTGTTCTTCCCATAAGGCATTACTAACAAGATAGGCATATTGTAAACTGAAAAAATTAGTAGACGATTTTACTTTTAAAGTAAAAAAGTTGCTACTTGGGTCTGCCATTACTTCGGCAACAGTACCGACCATCAAATGACTGGGAAAAATCGATGAATACGTACTCGTTAAAACCGTATCGCCTTTTGTAATCTGAGCACTTTTTGGAATATTCTTTAACGTTAAGTAATAGGGGTTTTTGCCATCCCATTCTAAACTGCCAGCCATATTCGTTTTTTTAAGCATGCAGCTTACTTTGCTGTTACGATGGAGTAAGCTCATTACTTTGCTATAATTCTCACTGACTTGTACCACTGTACCCACAATACCATTTGGTCCGGTAACTGCCATTTCAGGTTTAACGCCTTGTAAACTTCCTCTTTCAAGCATTACATAATTGTTTTGCAACGAAACAGAATTGCCTACTACTTTAGCAGGCAGCCAAGTAAATTTTCTCACTTTACCAATAGTATCGCTGTAAAGGCTGTCTGTGAATTTGAGTACGGAAGTATCCGGTCCTTGAAAGTTTTGTGCCAGCATATTTTTCAATCTGGCATTTTCTTCCATCAATAATTTGTTATTAGTTTTTAGGCTGAAGTAATCTTCAACATTACTGTACTTCTCATTCAGCTTGCCCGAAACCTCATTGGCGGTGCCGGCAAAAACAGCCTGATGGGTTTTATTATAGTTCACCAAAATAGCAATGCTAAGCCCTTGCAGTATAACAAAGACTATGAAGTTGAAGTAACTGCGTATGAATAGGAATATATTCTTCACGGCTTAAGGGCTGTTGGCGAACGGCGGTTTTAACGCATGATAAAAGGAAAACGCTGATAGTTTTTTAAAGCAATGCCTGTACCTCTCACCACACTTCTTAGTGGATCATCGGCAACATGCACGGGCAATTTAATTTTTTGACTCAAACGTTTATCTAAACCTCGGAGTAATGCACCACCACCGGTAATGTATAAACCACGACGATAAATATCGGATGCCAATTCTGGCGGAGTTGTTTCTAATGCTTTTAAAATCGCCTCTTCAATTTTAAAAATGCTTTTATCCAAAGCTTCGGCAATTTCTTGATAGCTTACCATTACTTGTTTTGGAATACCGGTAACCAAGTCACGGCCATTAACGGGAATATCATCCGGTGGATTGTCTAAATCCTTCATGGCTGCACCTACTTGTATTTTAATTTGTTCTGCAGTACGTTCACCAATCAATAAACTGTGGTAACGACGAAGGGCTTCCATAATATCGGCCGTAAATTCATCACCGGCAATACGAATAGATTGATCGCAAACAATTCCGGCTAAAGCAATAACGGTAATACCTGTTGTTCCACCTCCAATATCAATAATCATATTACCAACAGGCTCTTCTACATCAATACCAATACCCAAAGCCGCAGCCATAGGTTCGTGTAATAAGTAAACCTCTTTGGCACCGGCTTGTTCGGCGCTATCTCTAACCGCTCTTTTTTCAACCTCGGTTATAGAAGATGGAATACAAATCATCATTCTCCAACTGGGTGGGAACAATGGTTTTTTGGGGTAAACTAATTTGATTAATTCTCTAATCATTAGTTCGGCGGCGTTGAAGTCGGCAATTACACCATCTCTTAACGGACGAACTGTACGGATGCTTTCGTGGGTTTTTTCATGCATCATCAATGCTCTTTTGCCCACAGCTAGCACCTCTTTAGGGTTATTTCTGTTTAATGCGATGATCGAGGGTTCATTCACCACTACTTCATCGTTATGTATAATGAGGGTATTTGCAGTACCCAAATCGATTGCTATTTCTTGTGTAAACCAGTTAAAAAGTCCCATTTATGTGTTTAGATTCCTATTGTTATTGAATGGCGACAAAGTTGAGTGAAATAATCCGAATTAACAAAGCAGTAAGCCCCTGTTTTACGGGGTTTAAGCAATATTAACGCTAAAGATGGTTATTTGTGAATAAACGAGTTGCTAATTGAGCAGTGGATGCTGTTTTTGCATCAATTCTTCATCAAGTTTTATGCGTTGCTCCCAAGCCCAGGCGGTTGACATCATGTCTTCAATGCCATGTTTAATTTCCCAGCCTAAAGCTGCAACCGCAAAGTTATTATTGGCATAGATAGCAACAACATCGCCGGGTCTTCTTTCACCCAACACATAATTGAGTTTTTGGCCGCTCACTACTTCAAACGCTTTGATGGCTTCTAATACAGTAACACCATTGCCCGTACCTAAATTAAATACATCGCAAGGAGTTGTGTTTTTTGCTGCCATTAAATATTGCAAGGCTAAGGTGTGAGCATGGGCAATATCACAAACATGAATATAATCACGGATACAACTACCGTCACGGGTATCATAATCGGTACCAAAAACAGTCACCTGCGGTAATTTTCCAATGGCTGTTTGGGTGATGGCCGGTACTAAGTTTTGCGGTTTGCCCAATGGTAATTCGCCAATGAATGCAGATGGGTGAGCCCCAACGGGATTAAAATAGCGCAGCAGTATGCAAGTAGTATCGTTGATAGATGCAAAATCTTGTACAATGGTTTCTCCCATTTGCTTAGTAGCGCCATATGGCGATTCAGCTTTCTTAATAGGAGATTGTTCCGTTACAGGTATCACATCGGGATTACCATACACCGTACAAGATGAAGAAAATACAAAATGCGGTACATGAAAATCTCTAACGCATTGCAACAAATTGATCAATGAAAACAAGTTGTTTTGATAATACAACATCGGGTTTTCAACCGATTCGCCAACTGCTTTATACGCTGCAAAATGAATAACACCTGTAATATCTTCATTCTCTTGAAATACCGCTAACGTATCGTTATAATCCTTTAAATCTACTTTGTAGTTTTTGATTTTTTTGCCGGTAATTTTTTCAATACCGTTGAGCAAGTAATTGGTAGAACGAGAATTGTCGTCGATAGAAATAACTTCAAACCCATTTGCTATTAAGTCTACGATGGTGTGTGAGCCAATATAGCCACAGCCTCCGGTAACCAATATTTTAGCCATATTATAAATTGTAGTGCTGCAAAGTAACTAAATGCACTTCAACTTACATAAACAACTTTATAATATAATAGAAAATAGCAGCTACTGCAGCACTTACCGGAATGGTTAAAATCCATGCCCAAAGCAAGTTGATGGTTACCCCCCAACGTACCGCACTCAAACGCTTAGTAGCACCTACACCAATGATAGAACCGGTGATAGTGTGTGTAGTACTTACCGGAATACCAAAATGCTCACTGATGTATAAGGTAGCAGCACCGGCAGTTTCAGCACTTACGCCTTCTAAAGGTGTTACTTTGGTAATACGAGTACCCATCGTTTTTACAATCTTCCAACCTCCGCTTAATGTGCCTAAGCCAATGGCTAAAAAGCTACTGAATGGCACCCACCAATAATCTTCTACAAAATGACTAAAGCGGTGTGCAGAATCGAGTGTAGTATACGTTGGATTGCCCATTTGAACTTCGTAATATATAACTGCAGCACCAATCAAACCCATCACTTTCTGAGCATCGTTACCGCCGTGTCCTAAACTAAAAGCGGCAGAAGAAGCCAACTGCAAACGTTTAAACCAAGTTTCGGCTTTGTACGGATTGGCCCGTTTACAGATATGTACAATAAGTATGGTGATGAAAAAGGCGATGAACATACCAATCAATGGTGCCAAGAAGATGAACAAAACGGTCGGAATTACCTTTACATAGTTAATGACATCTGCGCCATTATCGCTTAAACCACCGGCATGTGCAAGTGCAGCACCGATGAAACCGCCCATCAAAGTATGCGAAGAGGAGGAAGGAATGCCGAACCACCAAGTCAATAAGTTCCAGGCAATAGCGGCTAAAATACCTGCAAAAATTACTTCTAATGTAATGAACTCTGCATTCACCCACTTTGCTACGGTATTACCAATTTTAAATTCTCCAATCATGTATTTAGAGATAAAAAAGGCAGCAAAGTTGAATACTGCCGCCCAAAGTACGGCTTGAAAAGGCGTTAGTACTTTAGTAGAAACGATAGTAGCGATAGAGTTGGCAGCATCATGAAAACCATTGATGTAATCGAAGATAAATGCCAATATGATGATAACAATTAGAAGCGTAAACATGTAGTTGATTTAAACAGTAAATAGTAGTTGGCCAGTAGCAATGCTATGGTACTAAGAGTATTTAATGATAATAGACTCAATTACATTAGCCGCATCTTCGCATTTATCAGTAGCTATTTCTAACACCTGATAAATTTCTCTTTTCTTAATCACTTCTTTAAAATCGTTTTCTTGGTTGAAGAGCATTTCAATACTCATGTCAAACACATCATCAGCTTGGTTTTCAATGCTGTTTACTTTTACCAAAGCTTCCGTCATTTGACGAAGATTTTTCATGTCTCTCAAACCATACACCGCCACTTTAATTTGTGCAGCACCTTGTTGAATCAGCGTTGCCATTTTCTGAATGCCGGTATCGTTAGGATTAACTTTGTAGAAATTAATCTTCTTAGAAGAAGCGTAGATATAATCTGCAATATCATCTAAAGCAGAAGCTAAGTAGTGAATATCTTCTCTATCAAATGGTGTGATGAAGTTGCGACCCAATTCGGTAAAAATTTGATGGGTGCTATCATCGTTTTTGTGTTCTAAGTCTTCAATATTGGCTAAATGGGCAGCTCTTTTGTCGGCATCTGGCTCACTCACCATTTGAATAAGCACTTTGCTCATTACTTCTACTCTTTCAGCCACGTCTTCAAATAATTCATAAAATACTTTGTTCTTTGGCATAAACAAATTGCCGATGTTGTTGAGTCCCATAACCTTATATTTTTAGTCTGCAAAGGTGAAAATGATTTGCGATTATCAATAAAGACCTTAAAAAGGTAATAATTTGTTAACATTGGGCTTTGAATTTTTGCATTGTAACGATTTCTACATTTGCACTCCCAAAAAAACCCATATGAAAACTTGGCGACAGTTTTTACTTTTATTCATTTTTTTCCAATCTGTCGCTTCAGTAAGAGCCCAGTTTCTAATGGATATGGTAGATACCACCAAAGAAACAGGGAAAGGCCTACTTAATCTATACAGAAAGTTTGACCACTTACGGATTGGAGCTTATATACAACCGCAATTTCAAGTTGCTTCTGCCAAAGGCATTAAAAATTTTGAAGGAACAGATTTTGGTCCACAAGTGAGTAATCGTTTTATGCTAAGGAGAAGTCGGGTTAGAATTGATTATGTACATTTTGCCGAACCAGAAAAAGTAGGTGTTCAAATAGTATTTCAGTTCGACGCTAATGAACGAGGTTTTACATTGAGAGATGTATGGGGTAGGGTATTTGATAATAAACATAAACTTTTTTCCTTAACTACCGGAATGTTTGCCCGACCATTTGGTTTTGAAACCAACTTAAGTAGTAGTGACCGTGAATCTCCTGAAAGAGGAAGGATGAATCAGTTATTGATGAAAAGTGAACGGGACCTTGGTGCCATGATTACATTTGACCCACGTAAAAAACTCCATAACTTTTTGCGCTACATAAAAGCAGATGTTGGTTTATTTAACGGCCAAGGCATTAATGCCAATGGGGATTTTGACAACAGCAAAGATTTGATTGGTAGAATTGCATTAAAACCAACCAAACTGAACAAACACATTACATTATCTGCCGGCACTTCAATGTTGTATGGAGCTTTATTTCAAAATACAAAGTATCAATATTATTATGCTAAGTCAGGTGGGGTTATGACTACTTTGGTAGATTCAACCACTGCTAATGCAGGTAAAAATGCACCAAGACATTATTACGGTGCAGATGCACAACTAAAGATCAAAAATAAAGTAGGCTTTACAGAATTTAGGGCTGAGGTCATTACCGGCGAACATTCCGTTACCGCTAACAGCAACGAAACACCAACTGCTTTATTAAGCGGAAGAGACGGTTATCATATTCGTAGTTTTAACGGCGCCTACTTTTATTTTTTACAGCATATCTTTTCAACACAGCATCAATTATTACTGAAGTACGATTGGTTTGACCCCAACCGAAATGTGTCAGCCAAAGAGATTGGTGCAGCCAGTTCAAATTTAGCGGCAGCAAATATTAAATATTCAACACTGGGACTCGGCTACATTAATTATTTGTCAGACAATGTGAAACTGGTTTTATACTACGCCAGAGTATGGAATGAAAAAACGCAACTGACCGGCTACACATCCGACATCAGTGATGACGTATTTACATGCAGATTACAGTTTAGATTCTAGGTTTTGGTTAAACAAAAAGCCATTGTTAACATCCAGTTAATGTAGCCGTAACAATTCCGTAACACAGCCCTTCTACTTTCGCAGCATCAAAATAATTGCAAAAGTGAAGCACATTATAGTATTACTTCTTACACTAATTACCGCTTCTACAGCATTTAGCCAGAAGGGTAAAATTTCAGGAAAAGTAACCAACGGTAAAAATGAACCTTTAATTGGTGTAACCGTAAAATTTTCAGGCGATGTTGCGGGATTTGTTAGAACAGATGTAGAAGGTCGTTACAATTTCTCTGTTGAAATAGGCAAAAAAATAACACTAGAGTTCACTTACATCGGTTATGAAACCAAAAATATTGATAACGTAACCATTGCAAAAGCCGGGGAAGTTGAAACCATTGATGTAGTAATGGTGGAAGGAGGGAAGGCTCTAGATAATGTGGTGGTAAAAACTTCTTCAAAAGGCTCGGGTCGTGGCGAAACTGTAAATGCTATTTTATCTTACCAAAGAAATACCAATACAGTTGCATCAGTTATTTCTGCTGAATCTATTAAAAGAAGTCCGGACCGTAATACCGGCGAAGTATTAAAACGTACACCGGGAGCTAGTATACAAGAAGGTAGATTTATTGTAGTTCGTGGTTTAGCCGATCGTTATAACCAAGCTATGTTAAACGGTGTATTATTAAGTAGCACCGAACCTGACCGTAAAACATTTTCTTTCGATTTAATTCCTGCTGCGATGATTGATAATATCATCATCAACAAAGCATTTGTACCGGAATTGCCGGGTGAGTGGGCAGGGGGCTTAATTCAAGTAAATACAAAAGATATTCCGACAAAAAATTTCTTCAATATCCAATTAGGAACTGGTTTTAATACCCAAACTATTGGTAAAGATTTTTATACCGATAAAGGTGGTAAAACAGATTGGTTAGGATTAGATGATGGCACTCGTACCTTACCATCGGGTTACAAAACCAAATCTCAATTCGATTTATTATCACCTGCCGAAAAAACAGCTATTGGTAAACAAATGGCCAATAGTTGGGCACCAACAAAAATTGCTGCACCACTAAATACTTCGGTACAGTTTAATGGTGGTTTTGCCGGAACATTGTTTGGCAAAAAGATTGGTGGTACTGTTGGTATTTTGTACAACAAAACCAACAGAATTCAAGACTTAATCAACAGACAAAATACTTTATCAGGCACTGTGTTTAGTGTGAATTCAGATTTTGGTGATACTCGATTTGCACAAGATATTTCTTGGGGAGCCTTAGGTAGCTTAACCATGCAATTGAATGGTTTAAATAAGATTTCTTTAAAATCTATTGTTAATGTAAATGCCGGTAACATAGTTACCAAAAGAGGTGGAGTTGATTTTAACCGTGATGAAGATATCAGAGGAACAGAAATCAACTTCAAGCAAAATACTTTCTTCACCACACAATTAACAGGTGAGCATAGTATCTCAAAACCATTGAAATTAAAATGGTACGGTGCATTTAATATTTTAGATGGTTATGTACCTGACCAACGCAGAATTTTTTATTCTAGAACAACGGGTACAAACAATCCATATGTATTAGCATTGTCTAATACGTTATCTCAACAAAGTGGCAGTAGGATTTATCAAACCTTAAGTGATTATATCTATACAGCTGGTGGAGATGCTAGTTATAATTTCAATTTATTTGGACAGAAACAAACCTTAAAAGGTGGTTATATGTTCCAAGTAAAAGATAGATTGTATGATGCACAATTGTTTGCCAACTTCTTACCATTAGATAATCCAACACTAAGATTATTACCGGAGGATAAAGTATTTGCACCGGAGAACTTTGGTGATGGTACAGGAACAAAATTTGGATTTGACGCTATTAAAGGAAATACCTTCCGTTATTTGGCCAATACTATTTTAAATGCAGGATTTATACAATTCGATAATCAGTTTACCAATAAGCTAAGAGTAGTTTGGGGTTTAAGAGTGGAGAATTACGATCAATTAGTAGGTAGTGTAAAAGCATGGGACCCAAGACATACTTATTCTAAAGTAACCGATTATTTGCCCGGTGTAAATGCTACTTACAAAGTCAATAACAAAACAAACCTTCGTTTATCTGCTTCTCAAACTGTTATTCGTCCGGAGTTGAGAGAATTGTCTGCACTTAATTTATACGACTTTGAATTGAATGCATCTGTACAAGGTTTCCCGGGTTTGTTGAGAACTAAAATCAGCAACTTTGATTTACGTTACGAAGTTTATCCAAGAGCCGGTGAAACATTCTCTATCGGTGCATTTTATAAAGACTTTGAAAATCCAATTGAGCAAATTTTTAGTGAAGGAATTGGTGGTTCTAGCACCTTTACGTTCCGCAATGCTAAACAAGCAAGAGCTTATGGGGTAGAGGTTGATTTGCGAAAAAAATTAGATTTTATCACTGCTCTTAAACGTTTTACGCTACAGGCTAATGCCTCATATATTAACAGTAGAATTAAAGATGCACAATTCCAAATTGACAGACCACTACAAGGCCAATCGCCTTATGTGCTAAATGTTGGTTTGTTGTATGATGTGGAAGAGAAAGGATTTAACGCCACACTATTATTCAATCAAGTGGGTGAAAGAATTTATCTCGTTGGTGATTTAACATCAGGTGCCGGTTCGCCGGATATTTATGAAGCTGCAAGACCATTATTAGACTTCCAAATCAGTCAAAAAATATTGAAACGTAAAGGTGAATTGAAATTAAATATTTCTGATATCTTAAATCAGACACAGTATTTCTATCAAAATGCAAATAGCACTACCACCTTTCAAAAAAGAAGCGATGCCTATCGCTTTACCAGAAGGTTTGGTACCACATTCGGTTTAACATTTAACTACGCAATACTATAAAATTAAAAAAGCTCAAAAAGAACATACAATGAAAAAGTACATTGCTTATTTAGCCGCTTTCACTGCCCTTGCAGTAACAAGTTGCCGCAAAATTGAAATGGATGGTCAAGTACAGGTAGTTGTAGTAAACGGCGGTGGTGCCGGTACTACAGGTAAAAACGTAACCTTATCTGGTCGTTTAACAAAAGACACCACTTTATTGGCTGTTGATGACAATAACTTAAAAGGTATTGTTTATGTAACTAGAGGTGTAACATTAACGATTCAAAAAGGGGCTAAAGTTAAAGGTGCTTTCTCCGGTGCAGATGTGGCAGCTTTGGTTATTTGCCGTGGTGGTAAAATCATTGCCGAAGGTACAGCTACAGAGCCTATCGTATTTACTTCAGCTTCTGCCAATCCGGCTAGTGGTGATTGGGGTGGAATAGTAATCTTAGGTACTGCAGCTATCAATAGCAGCTTTACAGGTATCAATGGTTTGTTACAGGTAGAGGGTGGTATAGACAATGCACAAGGCGATGGTTTAGCCGGTGCAGGTGATATGGCTTTTCCAACTGTTAACAATAACGATAACTCAGGTAAATTAAGTTATGTACGTATTGAATATGCCGGTTATGCATTTCAGCCTGATAAAGAAATTAACAGCTTAACAATGGCCGGTGTTGGTAGAGGTACTGTGATTGACCATATTCAAGTTACTTATGCAAAAGATGATGCTTATGAGTGGTTTGGTGGTAATGTAGATTGCAAATACTTAATTGCCTACAAAACACAAGATGATGATTTTGATACCGATAATGGCTATAGTGGTAACGTTCAGTTTGGTTTAGTATTAAGAGATTCTCTGATTGCTGATATTTCTACTTCAGAAGCTTTTGAAAGTGATAATAATCCAGGTGGTACTACTGCTTCTCCTAAAACAAGTGCAGTATTTAGTAACATCACAGCAATTGGTCCTAGAGCTACTTTGACAAATATTGGTAACACGTTTTATCGTGGTGGTGCTCATATCAGAAGAAATACTTCTATTTCTATTTTCAACTCTATTATCATGGGTTGGAATCAAGGTATTTTGATTGATGCAACAACCGGTACACCAACAGACCTTAACATTAACGATAGTACATTACGTATTCGTAATACAACATTGGCAGGAAATAATGTTAACATCAACTATGCCGCAAGTGCAAGTGCACCAACAGGAGCTTCTGCTTCTAGTTTAACAACTTGGTTTAATACTGCATTTTTCAATAACGACATTTTAACCAATGCTTCTGATGCTAGATTAATTCAGCCGTTTAACTACAATGCACCGGATCCTACACCTTTTGGTGGTAGTGCAGGTAATCAAAAAATATTGAATGGTGCTAGCTTTAGTGATGTTAAATTGAATAACGCTTTCTTTAAGCCGGTTACCTTCCGTGGTGGTATTGCACCTGCCGGCGATGACCAAACTTGGTGGAAAGGTTGGACTAAATTTTAATCATGTGTTTTTGAGATAATACAATAGCCCCGAGCAATCGGGGCTTATTTTTTTACCAATCTTTATCTTTTGTGGTAGGTTGATTTTTCTTTTTCTGCAGATTTTGTTGCAAGTTTTTTTCTTCTTGATTCAATGTTCGTAAGAGTTGTTCGGCTTGTTGTTTGTTGAGCTTTGAATTGTTTTGAGAATCTTTTGGTTTGTCTTTTTTGTCTTGCGGTTTGTTGTTGGGCTGTTGTTTGCTTTGCTGCTTTTGCTTTAGTTCGTTGATGGCTTTTTGTAAATTTTCTCTGGCTTCCACATCCTGTGGATTTTTTTTAATGGCTTGTTTGAAAGCTGTAATAGCAGGTTCTAGTTGTTGTGCTTTTGCCAAACTTACACCTTTATTATACCAAGCTTTTGCTGCTTGTTGTTTATCGGTTATTGTGGTTGCACTTTGCTCAAAAGCCGTCGCAGCTTCTGAAAATTTTCCTGAACGATAATACGCATTACCCTGATTAAAAATAGCGGTTGTGTTTTTTGAATCTTGTTGTTGAGCGGCTTTATACTTTTTTAAAGCTTCGCCAAATTGTTGTTTTCTATACAAATCATTCCCTTCTTTGATAGTACTATTTGTAGTTTGTGCAGTTGTTGAGTAGCATATAAATACCATCATCGCCGAAGGCAAATAATACAATAGATGTTTTATGGTCAATGATTGTTTTACCACAATAATTGTTTAGTCTTTCTTTCTGTTATAAAATATTCCGCCACTAATAATCCTAACGCTAGCAATACAAAAATCATGTACAAAGATTGGTATTGTTTAAACCCACCGGCTCCGGTATTTTTCTTTTCCATATTATCAATCTTGGCCATTATACTCGTAGCAATTTGATTGGTGTTATTCATCAAGTAAAATTCGCCACTGGTAACAGTTGCAATATCTTGTAATATTGGTTCATTGAGTTTGGTAATTATAGTTCTTCCTTCATTGTCTTTTTTAAACTCATTGGTACCTTCTTCCATAATAGGGCTGCCTTGTGAAGTGCCTGCACCAACGGTAAATATTACAGCACCATGTTCGGCTAATAATTTGGCTTGGTCTATGGCTTTACTGTCATGGTCTTCGCCGTCAGTAATAAGAATAACAGCTTTGTATTTTTTTTCTTTGGTATTCAACGCTACATCGGCCAATTGCAATGCATCGCCAATGGCTGTTCCTTGCACCGGTACTGCATCAGGCGTTGCATTGGATACATACATTTTTGCTGCTGATGCATCATTGGTTAATGGCATTTGTAAATAGGCCTGTCCGGCAAATAGTACTAAGCCCATTCTGTTGTTTCCAATCTTATCAATAAGTAAATTGACCAATTGTTTGCTCTTGTCAAGTCGGTTTGGTTTGATGTCCTGACTCAACATACTTTTACTTACATCTAAAACAAGCAGTACATCAATGCCTGCTCTTTTTATATTATCCCCTTTTAATGGCATTCGCAAATTGGCTGCCGATAAAATAAGCAGCAACAATGCCACGATTACGGCATAAAATTTCAAACGGTATTTATTGGGTGAGTAGTTGGCGGTTAATCTTTCAATCAAATTCTGATCGCCTAATGCTTTTTTTATCTGTTGTTTGGTATGCAGCACATAGATAAACAGCAACATCAAAGGAATCAGTAATAGTATTCCGCCTAAATAACCGATATGTTCAAATTGTGGCACAATCAAATGTAGCACATGCCTGTGGTGAAAAATCAAAAAGAATTGCAAAAGCGTTAAATGGCAGAAGCGGCACTATTTGTATTACATCTTGCCTTCTAAAAATCCTAATTGCTTGAGTATGCCTTTTAATGCATTCATTCTAGCGGTTGTCATGTCTATTTCGCTATCTCCTTCAACATTCAATACAAAGAAATAAGGGTGTCGGTTTTCTTCAATCCAACCCACAACCCAACCTAATGTTTTACCTGAAGGGGTAGTGCCTGTGCCGGTTTTATACGATAGTAAGTAGTTGGCATTTTTCTCTCTCAACATCATTTGGCGAACAATGCGTTGAGCTCTTTTATCGATAGGTAGTTGGTCGAAATATAGGCGTTTAACCAAGCCCAATTGTTCGTCGGCAGTAATGGTTAAAGTATTATTTAGCCAAAAACTATCTACATGATTACCAATGGTTCTGTTGCCATAATTCAAACTATCTAACCATAATTTCATGGTGTCTTTACCAATTCGCCTTGCCAATTCTTGGTAATAAGGAACAGCCGAAACTTTAAATGCCTCTTCCATATCTAGGTCTTTATTCCAATCGGCATTCCAACGAGTAACGCCATCCCATTTGATGACCATTTTTTCATTAAAAGCCCTTCCGGTATGAATGGCAATTAATGAGTTTACTATTTTAAATGTAGAAGCAGGACTGTAAGCTGAATCTTTATATCTACTCAAGTTAAAAATGGTAAACTGATTGCTGTTATTGTTATACAAGGCAAAACAACCTTGCAATTTGTTATCGGTGAAATGTTTTTCCAGACTATTGTCGACAGTTACATTGTTTGGGCTGCAAGCAGAAAAAACAATGGCTATACAAAAAGCTATCGCTATAGATAATGAACGCATATTCAGTATTATTAAAGCGCAAAGGTAACAGCAATAGCGCCACCTCAATTATCTGTTGAGATAATTTTATTTTTTTTGAATCTATTCTGCTGGTTAAAACACCATGTTGATGTACTTAATAGGCATAAAAAAATCGGGAACATTGTCCCGATTTTTTGTATTTGCATGGGGGTGGAATTATGGAACAATAGTACAGTCGCCAATTACATTACCACTAAATGATTTAGTGCTAGGTAGGCTCTTCCAGTAGTTTCCAATATCTGAAAGTACACCGGGTGATGAGACAGCTGAATAATTTGTTTCAAAGAAGAATGAATAGCGTTCTACATAATCAACTGTGTTCAGCCACTCCGTTGACATTTTCATGAAATGTTTTTGTACTGCAGTTGAATTGCGACCCACATTGGCATTGAATTCGGTAATCCAAATTGGTTTTGTAGGATAAGCAGTACGTACATTTTGTACATAGGTTCTAAATCTGTTAAATGCACCTACAGCAGTTAGAGAGTCGTTAGCGCCGGTAGCCGTTGGGTTGCCCCAATCGTACCAGTGAATAGCTACGTAATCTACTCTCATGTTAAGTGAGGCGGCCTGTGCCATAAAACTGGTTAACCATTTACCGGCACCAAACGCATTTTCTTCTTTACAAGCAGGGCTTCCCAATCTTAATCCGCTTCTTATCATATTTCTGTATCTGACAATGGCAGTATCAACAGGTACATTAGATTGGCTGCTGTTATCGGGTTCGTTAAAAGATAACAAATGGTCTATATCATTTCTGCCTGCTAAATAGGCCATTTGTGCATCAGTAGCTGTTCCTTTGCCCCAAGTCATGGGTACAAATTGCTCGTTGGGCCAAGAATTTTTGTCAATACTCCAACCATAATACCATTGACCGGCTAAAGCCCTTACAGTGGTTTCTGTTGTGCTGCAAGTACCTTTTTTATCTGGATTATTCACTTTAATGCAACGTACATAAGAAATATTATTGCGAAGTCTTACCGGTAAGTTTGCCTTGATGGCATTGTCTATAGCAATAAAAGTTCCTGACTCTCCACTGCCGTCGCCATTGGCTGCAAAAACAACCATATAGCCTTTGGGCAAGTAGAATGAAACGATTTTGTTATCTACAACGGTAGGTAAGTTTTTAAATAAACCTGAGGGAATGACTACCTCTGTAAATAAGGTATCAAATCCCAACTCTAGCCATGAACTTGATGCTCCTAAAGCAGTAGATACAACCAGTTTATTGCCGGAATAGGTACCGTTGTTTAATCCAACAGTTGTAGTGCCGCCACCTCCACCGGTTCCGCCACCACTGCCACCGGAAGAAGATTTTTTACATGATATGGTTGCAAAAAGCAACGCTACCATAACAACTTGTAAAAGTCTCATTTTCATTGTGCTTATTTTTTGTACAGTTTAATAATGATGATTATTTATATATCGAAGCATTGCAACAGTAACACCCAATTTGTGTGTACCGGGTAAGCGGAAAATGTTATGATAAAAACTACATTCAGGAGTCATAGTGCAATCGTTCGACTTTAAAAATAATGCACAGCATCACTATAACATAGCGTAATATCAAGGTTGAATAAAATGTACCTCAATTTTGAAAATTAATTACTGTAGGCAATTTGGGTTCTTGATTTGTTTTATAGCTGATGGTTCTAAGTGGATTGAGATTATGCAGAAATGATTTGATGGCTAAACAAAAACAGGATTGAAGTAACTTTCAATCCTGTTGTAAAAAATAAGTGTTAACGATTATGGTATCAATGTTGCGTCCCCTATAATATTGGCAGAAAATGCCTTGGTGCTGCTCAAACTCTTCCAATATAAACCTTCGGTTGTTAAAGCACCGGTTGATGTTACATCAGGTACAGAAGGTGGGAAGAAATAAGAATACCGCTCAATAGCCGGATTGTTATTCATCCAATCGCTTGAAAGCTTCATGAAATAACGATGCACAACGGTAGAAGTTCTATTTCTGTTGGCATTGTATTCTGTTACCCAAATTGGACGATTCGGATAAGCATTTCTTACATTTTGAATATAGGTTTGAAAACGAGTTAATACTCTTTCGGCAGTTAAAGAATCTGTTGCTGCATTATTGGTTTCACTACCCCAATCATACCAATGCACACAAATGTAATCTGTTCTTAGATTGAAGGTTTGTGCCTTGTTCATAAAATCGGTAAGCCATCTGCCTGCACCAAATGCCTCGCCTTGTGTAGTAACAGGGCTGCCTAATCTTAAACCAGATTTCATCATTACACGGTAACGTACAACAGCTGTATCAACAGGTACATTTGATTGATCAACACCATCGGGTTCATTAAAGGATAATAAATGATCTACATCTTTTCTCACGGCTAAGGCAGCAACGTTGGCATCAATGGCAGAACCTTTGCCCCATGTCATAGGTACGTATTGAATACCTGGGTAAGACATTTTATTCAAGCTCCAACCGTAGTACCACTGTGAAGCAAATGCTTGTACGGTAGCATCATTAACCGAGCAAGTTCCTTTTTTATCGGGATTGTTGTATGTAATATAACGAATATATGAAATGTTGTTTCTTAATCTCACCGGCAAGTTGGCTTTGACATCAGTATCCACTGCTACAAAACAAGCAGACTCACCTGTTCCATCCTCATTGGCTGCAAACACCACCATATAACCTTTTGGTAGATAGAATGAAAGAATTTTGTTTTCAAATCCGGTAGGGATGGCTTTTACCAAACCAATGCCAAGATTGATAGATGTAAACATGGTATCGGCACCTACTTGTGTCCATGATGCACCCAAGTTTAGTGCAGTAGAGATGACAAGTTTTGAGCTTGTACCGGTAAATGGCAGTTGGGTAGTTCCGCCGCCACCGCCACCCCCGCCTGTTCCACCACCGCCACCTGATGGGGATGATTTTTTACAAGCCATTGCAACAAACAGCAGCAATGTAAAAACAGTTTGTAATAAACGTAGTTTCATTGGTTATAATTTAATTGATTAAATAGTTGCATGTAAAGTTTGCCCGATAAAGCGTAGGGTAAGCAAAATTCATCGAATAAGTGCGACGGTTAGTTGCACACAATTCTAAAAAGCAAGCAATGAAGGGCATAATGCAATCGTTTCAGAATAAAAATACGCATCTATAGTACTGCAAGATTGCTTGAAACCTAGTATGAATAAATATTCCCTCTATTTTGACATTTTACACCTTATAAAATGAGAATATCCTGGAGCTCAAAATCATTGCGAGTATTCATTTTGGCGAAACAGTAGATAGTTTTAAAAATAGGACAGGGGAATATTACCATACATGCCAGTCTACCGCCACATTCTCATTTCTACTAGTTGGTTTTTGCAATCCATTGGTCATTTTTTCTACTTGTTCGCCAACTATCTTTTTGAGTTGACTGATAGTCGTAGGTATGTTTTTTTTCATTTCTTCTAAAATGCAATAAGTGAACACCCCATT